>NZ_WOAC01000001.1 GCF_009749525.1 Mesorhizobium xinjiangense
TGTCCTTCCCGAGAGAAGGGTGACAGTTCATTCCGGAGACATGGGTAACACTTCTTGGCCTTTGCGAGGAGAGCAAAGGTGCCTTGGCAGGAGTGCAACCGCATGGACGAGCGTCTCAAATTTGTTGCCCGGCTTCTGGATGGCGAGAAGATGGCGGTGCTGTGCCGGGAGTTCGGCATCTCGCGCAAGACGGGCTACAAGCTCATCAGTCGCTACAACGATAGCGGGCTGGAAGGACTGACCGACCGCTCGCGCCGGCCCTACCGGCACGCCAATCAGCTTCCTTTCCAAATCGAGAAGCTGATTGTGCGTGCCAAGCAAGACAAGCCGAGCTGGGGGGCGCCCAAGATCAGGGAGCGGCTGGCCAAGCTCTACCCGGATATGCACACGCCGGCGATCTCGACCGTGCATGCGGTGCTCGACCGCCACGGCCTGGTCAAGCGCCGCAAGCGGCGGCGCAACAGGGCGCAAGGGACGCCGCTCTCGCATGGCTACCGGCCCAACGAGCTGTGGTGCGCCGACTACAAGGGTGAGTTCATGCTTGCCGACCGGCGTTATTGCTATCCGCTGACGATCAGCGACTTCGCCAGCCGCTATCTCCTAGCCTGCGAGGCGCTCCATACCACCAAGGAAGCCTATGCCTTCACCGTGTTCGAGCGCGTTTTCAAGGAGTTCGGCCTGCCAAGCGCCATCAGGACCGACAACGGCGTGCCCTTCGCCAGCCCGAACGCGCTGTTCAATCTGTCGAAGCTGTCGGTGTGGTGGCTCAGGCTCGGCATAAACATCGAACGCATCAAGCCGGGCCATCCGCAGCAGAACGGCCGCCACGAGCGCATGCACCTCACCCTCAAGCTGGAGACCACAAAGCCGGCCGGCGCCAACTTCCTGCAGCAGCAGGCCCGCTTCGACGACTTCGTCGAGGAATTCAACACCGAGCGGCCACACCAGGCGCTCGACATGGCCTGCCCGGCCGAGCGCTACAGCGCCTCACCGCGTCCCTACAAGGGGCTGCCCGATCTCGAGTACCCCTTCCACGACAAGGCCGTCACCGTCACCACTTGCGGCCGCATCTGCTACAATCGCAAGAAGATCAACCTCAGTCAGGTCTTCGCCGGCCAGACCGTCGGCATCAGGCAGGTCGACGACCGAATCTGGCTCGTCAGCTTCATGGACTACGATCTGGGATATTTCGACGATGAGACATGCAGACTGGAACCACTTCAAAACCCCTTCGGGCCGAAAGTGTTACCCATGTCTCCGATATAAACTGTAACCAATGTGTCCGGAACGGACCAGACTGGAACCACTTCAAAACCCCTTCGGGCCGAAAGTGTTACCCATGTCTCCGATATAAACTGTAACCAATGTGTCCGGAACGGACCCGCAAAGGGCTGGCGGTGAGAGAGGGATTCGAACCCTCGATACGGTTTCCCGTATACACGCGTTCCAGGCGTGCGCCTTCAACCACTCGGCCACCTCACCGCATTTGTCGCTGTCGCCGGCTTTGCGGGGCGCGACCGGGCTCATCTAGTCGATCTGCCGGCGAATGCCAAGGCCCCTTTGCCAGTTGAACGCATTCCGATTGAAGAACCGGCCGTCTGCGCGTCCGACAGGCCGGTCACGACGCTCAAATTCGCGTGCGGCGATTGCGCGCCCGGCGCATCGGCCATATGTGTGTGATGAGATGGCACTGCCGGCCCCGCGTGTCGGCCCGACGATCGGAATCGAACCTCGGAGGCCTGATGCGCCGGCGCAAGAGTCTGGGCGCGCCGTGTGTGCATAAGGACGCACGGCGCTGCAAGTGGAGGCGCGATATTGCTTCGTTTGGCGTGCAGGCTGATGGCGATGGCCGCCCTTGCCGTTGCGGTCATCATGGCGGTCATCGACACGACGCGCTCGGTGGCGGCGTCCGACATCGTCATGACGCCGCTTGTCCAGAGCTGGCAGGCGGTTTCGCCCGAAACGCTCGACCAGGCGCAGGTGGTGTTCGGGCATTACGGGCTGGCGCTGCTCTGGGACCCGGTCATCGCCTGGATCCTGTCGCTGCCCGGCTTTGCGGTTTTCGCCGCGCTCGCCTTTGTCTTCTATGCCGCCGGCCGCAAGCCGGAGCGCGCGCACGGCCTTCTCACCGGATAAACCCGGATCAATCGTCACAAGGAGCGGATTTCATGTCCATTCTGAACAGCCTGTTGAGCAAGAAGCAGCAGATGCCGCGGCACGAAGACGCGCTGCCCGGCCGCGCCGACCCGATCCCGACGGCCGAGCGCCATTTCGTCTCCGGCGCGCCGCTCAAGGAGCCCTATCCGGACGGAATGGAGGTGGCCTGTTTCGGCTTGGGCTGCTTCTGGGGTGCGGAGCGCCTGTTCTGGCAGACGCCCGGCGTCTATGTCACGGCGGCGGGCTATGCCGGCGGCTACACGCCGAACCCGACCTATGAGGAGACGTGCACCGGGCTGACCGGCCACGCCGAGGTCGTGCGCGTGGTCTTCGATCCGCAAAAGGTCGGCTACGAGGATCTCCTGAGGATCTTCTGGGAAAGCCACGACCCGACCCAGGGCATGCGCCAGGGCAACGATGTCGGCACCACCTACCGCTCGGCCATCTACACCACGAGCGAGGAACAGCGCACCGCGGCACAAGCCTCGCGCGAGGCCTACGAGGCCGAACTGGCGAAAGCCGGACAGGGACCTGTCACGACCGAGATCGCGCCGGCCGGACCTTTCTATTTCGCCGAGGACTATCACCAGCAATATCTGGCCAAGAATCCGGCCGGCTATTGCGGCTTGCGCGGCACCGGCGTGGCCTGCCCCCTGCCCGGCGCCGCCGCCTGACCGCGCCGCGCGGATTTTTCCGGAAGGTCAAATTTCCGCGTGAATTTTGCCGTTGGCCATGCAACATTGCCGCGTGAGCGGGGGGCTGACACTCCCGTCCGGTCCCGCCTATGCGTCTTGACGCGCGTAGCGGACCTGCAAAAAAGAGCATGGAAAAAACCAACAGGGTGTGGATCACATGAAGCGTATCTTGATGGGCCTGATGGCCGCAACATTCCTTACCGGCCCGGCCTTGGCCGAGGAAATTGCGCCGGCGATCATCTACGATCTGGGAGGCAAGTTCGACAAATCCTTCAACGAGGCCGCCTATAACGGCGCTGAGAAGTTCAAGGAAGAGACCGGCATCGACTATGTCGACTTCGAGATCTCCAACGACGCCCAGCGCGAGCAGGCGCTGCAGCGCTTTGCCGAGGACGGCCGCAACCCGATCGTCATGGCGGGCTTTTCCTGGTCGGCGGCGCTGGAAAAGGTCGCGGCCGATTATCCGGAAACGGATTTCGCCATCATCGACATGGTCGTCGACGCGCCGAACGTGCGCTCGGTCGTCTACAAGGAGCATGAGGGCTCCTATCTCGTCGGCGTGATGGCCGCCATCGCCTCCGAATCCAAGACGGTCGGCTTCGTCGGCGGCATGGACATCCCGCTCATCCGCAAGTTCGGCTGCGGCTATGTCGGCGGCGCCAAGGCGGCGGGCGCGACGGAAGTCATCGAGAACATGACCGGCGACACGCCGGCCGCCTGGAACGACCCGACCAAGGGCGGCGAGATCGCAAAGTCGCAGATGGATCAGGGCGCCGACGTGATCTACGCCGCGGCCGGCGGCACCGGCGTGGGCGTCCTGCAGGCGGCGGCGGATGCCGGCAAGCTCGGCATCGGCGTCGATTCCAACCAGAACGGCCTGCAACCGGGCAAGATCCTGACCTCGATGGTCAAGCGTGTCGACCTCGCCGTCTACGAGGCCTTCATGGACGCCAAGAACGGCGAGTTCGCCTACGGCTTCAACAATCTCGGCCTGGCCGAGGACGGCGTCGCCTACGCCATGGACGAGAACAACAAGGACCTCGTCACGCCGGAAATGCTGGAAGCGGTGGAACAGGCCAAGGCCGACATCATCGCCGGCAAGATCGAAGTGCACGACTATATGTCGGACAATAGCTGCCCCTACTGATCAGCAGGCGGCCTCAGACAACGAACCGCCGGGCCACGCGCCCGGCGGTTTTGTTTTGTCCCGCATGCCAGCGAGCTGCCTCCGAGCCCCAACTGCCAAAAATTGTCGGATACGGCTCCGGTGGGCACGACCGGATTTGCGGCCTCACTGCATGTCGAGCAGGCGCTCCAAATAGTCCTTTTCGAGCTCGGGGCTGAGCGCGTCGCCGAGGCGCTGGCGGATGGCGTCGAGGATGCGCCGGGCGCGCTGCACGTCGATCTCGTCGGGAACCTCGACCGTATCGCCGAAATCCGGGCCGGTGGTGGCGCGCGGCCGGCCGAGCGGGTCGCGATCGGAACTCTGCTGGCGGCCGCCTTCCTGTCCCGGACCCTGGTCGCCCTGCATGGCCTGCTGCATCTGCTGCATCATGTCCTGCGCGCCACGGCGCAGCGCCTCCAGCGCCCGGCCCTGCTCGCCGACGGCCCGTTCGCCCTCGGCCTGGCCCAGCGCCTCGCCGGCCTCGCCCATCGCCTCGCCGGCTTCGCCGAACCCGTCACCGGGCTGGATGCCCATGCCCTCGAGGCCCTGCATCAGCTCGCCGAGCTCGCCCTGAAGCTGGTTCTGGCCCTCCTGCATCTGGCGCAGCGCCTCGGCGAATTCCTCCGGCGTCATGCCGCCCTGACCCTGATCGCCCTGCTGTTCACCCTGTTCGCCGCCCTGCTGACCGCGTTGCTCGCCCCGGTTCTGCCCGCGCTGGCGCTGGCCGCGCTGCATCTGGTCGAGCCTGTGGGTCTCGTTCATCATCTCCTGCTGGCGACGCATGATCTCGCCGAGCTTGTCCATCTGGCGGCGCATCTCGCCCTGGCCCTGCTGGCGCTGGGCGGTCTGCAGATTGTTCATCATCTCCTGCAGTTGCGACAGCAGTTCCTGCGCCTGGTCGCGGGCGCCGGATTTCGCCAGGTCCTCGATCTGGTCGAGCATGCGCTCCAGGTCGTTCTGGCGCAGCTCCTGCGTATCCGGCGGCATCTGCTGGGCCATATTGGGATCGCGCGCCGCGCGCTCGGCGAATTCGCGCAGGAACTCCTGCATGGCCTCGCGTAGTTCCGCCATCAGCCGCTCGATCTCCTCGTCCGAGGCGCCATCTTCAAGCGCCTGGCGCAGCGCTTCCTGGGCGGCGCGCAGGCGCCGTTCGGCCGCCGACAGGTCGCCGTCCTCGATGCCGGTGGCGATCTCCCAGAGATAGTCGACCACGCCGCGCAGCTGATCGTTGCTCTCGGCCATGTTCAGGCGCGAGCGCGCGCTCATGATCGCCAGATAGTGCGACATGTTGTCAAAGGTGTCTTCGGCACGCAGCGTGACCGCGTCCATCAGGTCGAGCACGTGCTGCTTGCGGTTGGCATCGAGCGCCAGGATGCGCCGCTGCTCGACGATGGCGCGGGCAAGCGGGTTGGAAAACGGCCGCTCGGGCAGGCGCATATCGAGCGTTTCGCTGCGCCCCTCCTGGCCCGCATCGTCGACGGCGGCCAGGCCGATCCGCACCGGGCTGCCCGCCCATGGATGCTCGGTCAAATTGCGCGCCGTCTTGGTCTCCTTCTCGCGCTCGCCGCGGCGCGGCATGGAAAGCGGCATTTCGGGCGCCTCGTAGAGCGGGCGCGCGCCCGGCGCCAGCTTCTCGGCCAAGGCGATCTCGGCCCGGCCCGAGGCGACGCCGTAGTCGTCCTCGATGGTGTAGGCCAGTTCCAGCGTCCCATTGACCGCGCGCTGCGGCGTGCCGGCAAATTCGATCGTCGGGGGCTGGTCGTAAAGCACACGGAACCGCCAGCCGTCGATCTCGCTGGAGCCGTTCACCAGGCGCAGCGCCCCGTCTCCGATCAGCCTGTGCTGGAACTGGCGCGCTTTCGACGCACCGCTGCCGGGCCCGGCACTCCCTGTGATCGGCAGGGTGTCGCTGGCCTCGATCACGCTGGTGCCGCCGGTGGGCGTTTCAAAGGCCAAGGTCTCCGCACCCGAGCCGCCGGTGAGCCGCAGCGTCACGATGCTGCCTTCCGGCACGACGAATTCGCTGCGCTGGCGATTGGCGTCGGCGGAGAGATAGATGGGCGGCTTGCCGGTATAGGCGGGGGGCGTCACCCAGGCGTCGATGCGCGGCGGAACGACGTCGCTGCCGCCATGCATGCGGAACGCGTCATCCAGCCTGCCGCCCAGCGGACCGGAGGAAAAGGCGAAGGCGGTAACGACGAGCAGGGCCGCGAGCGCGCGCAGTGCCCAGGGGTCACGCTCCGGCAGGCCGGTGCGAGGCAGGTCCGAGGACAGCTCTTTCAGGCGCGCGGCCATGCGCTTTTGATGCTCGCGCCAGAGCGCGGAAGCGAAGCCGTCGGACGAATCGGCGAGACGATCGGCCTGTGCCGAAACGGGCGTATGTTCGAGCCTGTTGGCCTGTTCGATCCGCCGGTCGACCTCATGGCGCGCAGGCAGCCGGAAGAATCGCAGCGGATAGAGCGCGGCAAGGGCAGCGAGCGCGAAGACGGCCAGCATCACCAGACGCATGGCGTCCGGCATCAGGCGGAACAGGCCGAACCAGGAAATGGCGGCAAACAGTGCCATGACGACCAGGATCGGCACGACGAGCGGCCAGATGCGCTCCAGCGTCATGACCAGATGCGTGACGAAGCGTGTCCTGCTCAGCCGGGCTATGCTGCCGGTCTCCTGCCCTGCCATGAGCTCATCCCGTTTCTCCGAGACACGACCGCGCTCGGCGCGCTCGGCTCATCGTGTCACAGGATATCAGGAAACACGGCAAAGACGAGGCATTCGCCTACACCAATATGTGATGAACCACGAAATTGTGCTGCGCGAACGCGCCGCGCCGGCTTGCCGTCACGCTCCCGGCTCGAGCCAGTCGGGCAGCGAATCGAGCCCGATCAGATCCTCATAGGTCGGGCGCGGCCGCACGACATGGTACCGGTCGCCATTGACCAGCACCTCCGGCACCAGGAGCCTTGTGTTGTAGGTTCCGGCCTGTACCGCGCCATAGGCTCCCGCCGTGCCGACGGCGAGCAGGTCACCCGGTCCCAGGCGCGGCAGGTCGCGGTCATGGCCGAGATAATCTCCCGTCTCGCAGACCGGGCCGACGACATCGGCCGTGATGCGCGGCGCATTCTCGGCGGAAAAGGCGACCGGCCGGATCTCGTGGTAGGCGTCATAGAGCGTCGGCCGGATGAGGTCGTTCATGGCGGCATCGACGATGACGAAGTTCCTGGCGTCGCCTTCCTTGAGATAGATGACCGAGGTGACGAGAATGCCGGCATTGCCGACAAGCAGCCGCCCGGGCTCGAAGATCACCTTCAGCCCAAGCTTCGAGACATGCTTGCGCACCACATCGGCATAGGCTTCGGGCAGCGGCGGCGGCGTGTTGTCGAGCCGGTAGGGAATGCCGAGCCCGCCGCCCAGATCGACATGCTCGATCGCGTGGCCGTCGGCGCGCAGCACCTCGGTGAGTTCAATCAGGAGCGCGAAGGCATCGTCGAAGGGCTGCAGTTCGGTGATCTGGCTGCCGATATGCATGTCGATGCCCGTCACCCGCAGGCCCGGCAATGCCGCGGCACGGCGATAGGCGTCGCGGGCGTGCTGCCAGGCAATGCCGAACTTGTTTTCCGCCATGCCGGTGGAGATCTTCTTGTGCGTCCTGGCGTCGACATCGGGATTGATGCGCAGGGATATCGGCGCCGTCTTGCCGTTCGCCACGGCGCGCGCCGACAGAAGCTCGAGTTCGGGCTCGGATTCCACGTTGAAGCAATGGATGCCGGCGGCGAGGGCGAAGTCCATTTCCTCGGCTGTCTTGCCAACGCCGGAGAACATGATCTTCGATCCCGGAATGCCGGCGGCGAGCGCGCGGCGCAATTCACCCCCGGAGACGACGTCGGCACCCGCGCCGAGACCGGCGAGCGTCTTGATGACGGCCTGGTTGGAATTGGCCTTCATCGCATAGCAGACGAGCGCGTCGAGTTCGGCGAAGGCCTCGGCAAAGACGTTGTAGTGACGGGTAAGCGTCGCCGTGGAATAGCAATAAAACGGCGTGCCGACCGCTGCCGCGATCTCCGGCGCGGCCACGTCCTCGGCAAACAAGACGCCGTCGCGATAGTCGAAATGGTTCACGTGGGTATCCTCGGGCGCTGCGCTGCGGGTGTCGCGGGCGGCGCTGTTTTCGTTACTCGATCAGCGGGTCGAGGAAAAAGCGTTTGGACCGATTGTTCCGCTTTTCCGCCGGCGGCAGCGGCTGCCCTTCCCTTTCGGCTTCCTTGCGTGCCTCGGCGGCCGCCTCGCTGGGCGTCAGGAGATCGCCCTTGCGCCCGCAGGCCGACACCGTGAGCGCCACGAGGGCGACAACCACCATTGCTGCTGCTTCTTTGCGGATCGCCATTGCCACCCCCTTGATCTGATGCGGAAAGCTTTAATGCCAGGCCGGGCGAAATGGAACCACCCGGAACAAATTCATGCCTTCGCCAAGCGTTTCTTCCAGTAGCGGATCTGCCGGCGCACCTCGGCAGGCGCCGTACCGCCGAAGGAGGTGCGGCTCTTGACCGAGTTCGTCACCGACAGCACCGAATAGACATCCTCGGTGATCTCGGGATGGATGGAGCGCAGATCTTCCAGCGCGAGCTTCTCCAGCCCGCATTTCTTTTCTTCCGCCAGCGCCACGGCGCGCCCGGTGACGTGATGGGCCTCGCGGAACGGCATGCCGAGTGCGCGCACCAGCCAGTCCGCCAGGTCGGTCGCGGTGGAATAGCCGGCCCCGGCAGCCTTTTTCAGCGCCGCCTTGTCGATATGCATGTCGGAGACCATGCCGGTCATCGCAGCCAGCATCAGGTCGAGCGTCTCGGCAGTGTCGAAGACGGCCTCCTTGTCTTCCTGCATATCCTTGGAATAGGCGAGCGGCAGCCCCTTCATGACCGTCAGCAGGGCGACGAGATTGCCGTTGACCCGGCCCGTCTTGGCGCGGATCAGTTCCGCTGCGTCCGGGTTCTTCTTCTGCGGCATGATGGAGGAGCCGGTGGAAAAGGCATCCGACAGGCGCACGAAGCCGAATTGCGGCGTCGACCAGATGACGATCTCTTCGGCCAGCCGCGACAGATGTGCGCCGCAGATCGCGGCGAGCGACAGGAATTCCAATGCGAAATCGCGGTCCGACACACTGTCGATGGAGTTGCGGGTGGGCTCGCGAAAGCCGAGCGCGGCCGCCGTCATCTGCCGGTCGATGGCAAAGCCGGTGCCGGCCAGCGCGGCGGCGCCGAGCGGGCTTTCGTCAAGCCGCTCTATGGCGTCGCGCACCCGCGACAGGTCGCGGCCGAACATCTCGACATAGGCCATGCAATGATGGCCGAAGGTGACCGGCTGGGCCGTCTGCAGATGGGTAAAGCCCGGCATGACGGTCGCCGCGTGCTCTTCTGCCCGGGCGAGAAATGCGGCAATCAGCCCCTTGAGCGCCTCGGCCGTCCTCGTCAGTTCTTCCTTGACCCAGAGGCGGAAGTCGACGGCCACCTGGTCGTTGCGCGAGCGCGCGGTGTGCAAGCGCCCTGCGGCCGGGCCGATCAGTTCGGCAAGCCGCGCCTCGATATTCATGTGAATGTCCTCGAGGCGGGCCGAGAAGGCGAAATCACCGCTCTCGATCTCTCCCAGGATCGTGTTCAGGCCGTGAGCGATCTTTGATTGATCCTCGGCCGAAATGATGCCCTTCTCGGCCAGCATGGCGCTATGGGCGAGGGAGCCCTTGATGTCCTGGGCGTAGAGCTTGCGGTCGAAGCCGATCGAGGCGTTGATGGCCTCCATGACGGCGTCGGGACCCGAGGCAAATCGTCCGCCCCACATCTGGTTGCTGGTCTTTTTCTCGCTCATCATGCTAACCGGCGTTCGAGTTGGAGATCGCAATGAAGAAACTGCATTTGCCGGCGATGCGCCTCGTCCTTCTGGCCGCTGTGGCGGGCGCGATTGCCGGCGGGATTGCCGTATACGTGACGAACGCGCCATCTGGCAACACGCGCCCTGATGGCCAACTGGCCGGGGCGGCGGCTCCGAGCGCGGCCGACAAGACCTGCGCGGCAAACGCGGAGCGTGCCAGGGCGCTCGCCGATGCCGCACAGGGCGAGGTGGCCGCCATGCTGCCGGCCGATCCGCCGCGCAACCTCGCCGACCTGGCCTTCAACGGGCCGGACGGCGCGCCGATGACGGTTGCCGATCTGTCCGGCAAGACGGTGCTGATGAATCTGTGGGCCACCTGGTGCGCGCCCTGCCGGGCCGAGATGCCGGCACTGGATGCCCTGCAGCGCGACATGGGCGGCGAGGAATTCGAGGTGGTGGCGGTCAATGTCGACACCGGCGACGATACCAAGCCCAAGGCCTTCCTGTCCGACATCGGCATCGAGACGCTGGCCTATTATCGCGACAACACGCTGGGCCTGTTCAACGAAGTGAAAAAGCGCGGACTGGCGCTCGGCCTGCCGGTCACCCTCTTGATTGACGCGCAAGGATGCCTACTTGCGCACATGAACGGCCCCGCCGAATGGGCAAGCGATGACGCCAAGACGTTCATCCGCACCGCGATTGGTGAATAAATCCTTGAGATAACACGCAATTCAGGAAACAGGGCGTAACCGAATTTGACTCCGCCCAAGGGTCATTTTCGCGTATTCAATTTGCCGGCTGTGCAATGTTTCCAGACAGTATAGAAGACGCCAGCATGACGAAGAACAAGAAGAAGCCAGCGATCAGCGGTTCCGACCACGCCGAGACGCGCAACAGCGACAACCGCAAGGACGGCACGAAGAAGCGCAAATCCCCTTTTCACGGGCGTCTGCATTCGGAACACCCGCGCGACCCGTTTCGCGAATCCTATTCCAAGAACAACCTCGGCTTCGAGTTTTAACCCGCCGCCACCCATGCAGGCAGCGAATGGCTGGCATGCCGACGGTTTGCTTGAATGTCTTGCTGCATTGCACAATATTGCGCGACGCAGAGAGTCGACGACTCACGGGAGGAATAACCGCGAGATGGTTGACACATGGCGCAATCACGACATCACGACAACGCAGAGGAAAAGGGGCGGATCAGGCTACTGACGGCCGACGACCGCGGCCTGTTCTGCGATCACCTGCTGCGGCTCGACGCGACAAGCCGGCGCGACCGCTTCAACGGCGTCACGGACGACGAATTCGTCCGCGCCTATGCGGCGCGTTGCTTTGCCGGGGACACCGAAAGGACCATCGTCGTCGCCTATGTCTGCGACGGGCGCGTTGAAGGCGCGGCCGAACTGCACGAGACGGGCCGGGGCGAACTGCGTCAGGCGGAGATTGCCTTCAGCGTCGAAGATCATCGCCAGAACATGGGCATCGGCAGCTGGCTCTTCGAGCGCCTGATCGAGTATGCGCGGACGCTCGGCTATCAGCAGCTTCTGGTGACGACCCACCCGCAGAACGAGGCGATGAAGGCGCTCGCGCGCAGGTTCAGCGCCAGGCTGAGCTTTCAGGACTACGAAACCCTGGGCACGATCGATCTGGGAGACGTCCAGGCGCCGGTCCGGCCGCCAGCACCCGCCGCGGTGCACGACGCAGCAGGGCCGGTGTTCGCAAACCTGATGCGCCGTGTGGCGGATTTCCGGCTTCCCGGCCGCGGACGCCCGGCGCGCAAGTAACCGGGACGCGCCGGACGCTTCCACAACGGCAAAAAGCCCGGAGCGATCCGGGCTTTCTGCAATCGGAAATCAAATTCCAATCAGCCGTTACGGTCCGTTCAGGCCGCCTTGGCAGCCTTGGTCGCCTCGGCGTTGAACCGGGCAAAGCCGGCCTTGAAGAATTCGGCCGTCTCGTTCATCGCCGTCTGGGCGGATTCGCCGTTGGCGCGAAGGCGCTCCATATTGGCCTTTGCGCTGTCACGCAGATAGTCGGACTGCAGCTTTGCCGCATCCTCGAGCGAGGCCGCACCGGCGATCTTGCCGAGCGTGTCGAATGCCTGCTCGACATTGGCAAATCCGGCTTCGACCAGGCCGCGCGAAAAATCGGCGTAGCGGCCGATCGCCGTGCCGGCGAAGGTTTGCGCCTCCGCGGTTGCGCCCTCGGCGTGGGTGCGCGCCTTTTCGACCTGCTCCTTGGCGGAGACAGCGCCGCGCTGCACGAACTCGCGAGCGGCTGCGGGAACCTCGAACTTGTCCTGAAAGCCTTCCAGAGTGCGGCGGAAGGGCTCGAAATAGTCGTTGGCGGCCTTCTGGCCGGTCGTCTTGCTAGGCATTTCAATTCTCCATTCTTCGATCAAGCCATGGTCGGCCCCGTCCGCTGGCGGCCCGGGGCTCGCGGCCTATATAGGCAATTTCATTGTGCAATGCAACATTTTTTTGTGCGATGCAACAAACCTGCCTCATTGACGTGCCGGGCAACGCTGCACCACCCCTTTTTGCTTGAACCGGAACGCCCCGTGCGCCAAATGTCGCCCACCGGCCCGGCCGGCAATCGGCATATCGAACCGATGGGGCGCATGTTGAACGAGCCGCCGCGTCGAGCAGGAGCAGATGATGAACGGCGGCGCAGCGGAAATTGCAGCTTTACGGGCAATGGTCGGGCACGAACGCGGCGTGTCCTCCTGGGTCACGGTCGACCAGGAGATGATCGACCGGTTCGCCGACGTCACGCGGGACCGCCAGTGGATCCATGTCGACGTCGACCGCGCCAAACGCGAAAGCCCTTACGGCGCGCCGGTCGCCCACGGCTATCTGACCCTGTCGCTGCTCGCCGGCCTGAGCTACGAGATCGGCGGCCTGCCGAAGGGCATCCGCGCCGTTTTCAATTACGGGCTGGACAAGGTCCGCTTTCTGGCCCCGGTGCGCGTCGGCTCGAAGATCCGCATGCGCTCCACGCTCCTGTCCGTGGAGGAAAGGGCGCCGGACCAGTACCTGATGAAATCGTCGAACACGGTCGAGATCGACGGCGAGGACAAGCCGGCGCTGATCGCCGAAACGCTGACCCTGATCGCCATGGAGCCGGCCGCCGGCTGACCGGTCGCCTGGAAAACATGACCGGCGACCTCAAGTCACTTTAGAACCATTCTAAAGTATTGATTTTCAATCACTTTCCATTGCCCGCGAATTGACACGGCCCCGGTTCGGAGTCCATAAGCAGGCAGCGTGAATGCGCCACAACGCCTTTGATGTATGGGCCTTGAACCCGTTCGATTGGAGGACCGGATGTTCGATTTCACCCGTTCGGAACGCCTTGAAAGGCTGCACGAGTGCCGGGTGTGGGCGAGCGCCTGTCGGCATAAATGACTGAATTTGAAGATCATCACGGCTGCTATTTCGATCGCCCGCCCGAGAAGCTGGTGCTGGAAGGCTATCGCCGCTGGATCGCCGGCTACGACACCGGCTCGGTCAAGCCGTGGGAACTGGCCTGGGATCTTTACGCCGCGATGCTCGGCCCGCAGGCCGGCCGCCGCGCCTGGGGCGAACTGGGCCATTTCGTGCGCACGCTCAAGCAGTGCGCCAACTGTCCGCTGCGCTCCTTCCCTTTCGGTGCGCACCATGTATGCCGCGAGGAATGCCTGGCGCTCGGGCTGGTTGCCGGCCTGCAGCACGACGACCCGGCGGCGGTGCGGGTCTGTCTGAATGCAATCAGCTGTCCGATGCGCTCCGACGACGTGGCCGCGGCCGCCGAAGGCTATGCGAACACGCTGGCCTCGATGCGGCACTACCTGCTGCCGATCCCCGAAGCAGCCATCGCCGATATCGTGGCACGCGCCACACCTGCAACCCACAAGACAATTCATTGAGATTGGGAGGAGCGTCCTTTTGCTGAAATCCTGGACGATCACGACAAGCGCCGCCGCCGTCACCCTGGCGTTGGCGGGACAGGCATATGCCGAGACCGACCCGCAGGCGGTGCTGTCGAGCTACGCCGATATCGCGCAGGCCAAGTACGAGGATTCTCTGGCGACGGCAGTCGCCCTCGACGAGGCGATCGATGCATTCATCGCCGCGCCCAGCGAGGACAATCTGAAGGCCGCCAAGACGGCGTGGAAGGCGGCGCGCGTTCCCTATCAGCAGACGGAAGCCTATCGCTTCGGCAACGCGATCGTTGACGACTGGGAGGGCCGCGTCAACGCCTGGCCGCTCGACGAGGGGCTGATCGACTATGTCGATGCGTCCTACGGCACGGAATCGGACGACAACACGCTCTACACCGCCAATGTCATCGCCAACCCGTCGATCGAGATCAACGGCGAAGCGGTCGATGCGAGCACGATCACGCCGGAATTCCTGTCCGGCACGCTGCAGGAGGCCGGCGGCGTGGAAGCCAATGTGGCGACCGGATATCACGCCATCGAGTTCCTGTTGTGGGGCCAGGACCTGAACGGCACCGAGGCCGGTGCCGGCGCGCGGCCCGCGACCGATTTCGATCCCGACAACTGCACCGGCGGCCATTGCGACCGGCGCGCCCAGTATCTGGCCGCGGCGTCCGATCTGCTGATTGCCGACCTCGAGGAGATGGTCGCCAACTGGGGTGAGGACGGCGCGGCGCGCGCAGGGCTTCTGGAAGGTGATCCGAATACCGGCCTTGCGACGATCCTGACCGGTCTCGGCTCTCTGTCCTATGGCGAGCTCGCCGGCGAGCGCATGAAGCTCGGCCTGCTCCTGCACGACCCGGAAGAGGAGCATGACTGCTTCTCCGACAACACCCACATGTCGCATTTCTACGATGCCCTGGGCATTCGCAACGTCTATGCCGGCCAGTACGAGCGTGTCGACGGGACGATGGTCGACGGTCCGGCGATCGCCGATCTGGTGAAGCAAGCCGATCCCGACCTCGACGCCGAACTGACGGCCAAGCTCGACGCGACCGTGGCGGCCATGAAGGCCATGGTCGCGCGTGCCGAGGCCGGCGAGGCCTATGACCAGATGATCGGCGAGGGCAATGCCGAAGGCAATGCCGCGGTGCAGGCCGCGATCGACGCCCTGATCGACCAGACGCGCTCGATCGAGCGTGCCGTCGCCGCGCTCGAGCTCGATCAGATCGCCTTTGAAGGCTCCGACAGTCTCGATGATCCCGATGCGGTGTTTCAGTGAGCCTGCCTGAACACCATATGTGAACCCAGCCAGCGGCCGGACGCGGCCGCAAGCGCAAGGAAAAGTCGCGTAGCAAGATGCTTGCTTGTCATTGCAACCTGATTACCGAGAAGGAAATCGAAGACACGATCATCGGCCTGCTTGAGGCCGATCCCTGGCAGCTCATCGTGCCGGCGAAGGTGTATCACGCGCTTTCGCGGCGAGGACGTTGTTGCGGCTGCTTCCCAAATGTGGTGGAAACGATCATTCGGGTAACCGAGAACTATCATAGCCGGTCGGACGCGGCCGGCGACGATATCGTTTCACACCTGGACCGCGTACGGGAACTGCGCGGCCAATACGGGAGCAGGCGTCATGAAAGGCGAACCACAAGTCATAGAGCGGCTTAACGAGGCGTTGTTCCTTGAGCTGGGTGCGGTCAACCAGTATTGGCTCCACTACAGGCTCCTGGAGGATTGGGGATATCTGAAGCTCGCCAAGAAGGAGCGCGAGGAATCGATCGAGGAAATGCACCATGCGGACAAGCTCGTCGCCCGCATCATTTTCCTGGAAGGCCATCCCAACCTGCAGTCGGTGGCGCCCCTGCGCATCGGCGAGAACGTCAAGGAAGTACTCGAATCGGACCTCGCCGGCGAATATGACGCCCGCACCTCCTACAAGCAGTCGCGCGAAATCTGCCAGCAGCTCGGCGACTATGTCACCATGCAGCTGTTCGAAGAACTGCTCGCCGACGAGGAAGGACATATCGACTTCCTCGAGACGCAGCTCGAACTGCTCAAGACGATCGGCGAAGAACGCTACGGCCTGCTCAACGCCGGATCGGCCGACGACTCGGACTAACAAGGATCACGGCGCATGCGGCGGGCACTGAAGGGCGTAAGCCGCATGCGCTTTTCCGCAGGCGATCGTCTGCCCGCCGGGATTTGGACGTTGGCCGGATTCGGTGTCCGCAACCGCCGTGAAATTGCGATACGCAATCGTCAGCGCTGCATGAGCGCTGGCGCAGCAATTCTCGCAGCCTTGCTCACCACGCATGCCCATGCCGGCGACCTCGCCGGCATCCCCACCAATCGCGACGACCTGAACGACAAGGACAAGGCACGCGTCGAGAAGGTGACGCGGCCGACGGAGGATTTTTCCGCGCCCGAGCGCTTCGAGACGATGCAGGGCGGCGCGGCGACCTCGCGCAAGCTGGTCAACCGGGACGCCTTTTCGCACTTTTCCGCCAATCTGAGCTTTGCCGAAGAAGAGACGTTCAAGCTCGGCAATGCGCTGTTTCGCAAGCTCTGGGTCTCCTCGCCTTCCTCGACCCAGGCCTCCGACGGGCTGGGACCGCTGTTCAACGCGCGTGCCTGCCAGAGCTGCCACCTGAAGGACGGCCGCGGCCACCCGCCGGAAGGCAGTGCCGACGCCACTTCGATGTTCCTGCGTTTGCCGCGCGCCCCGCGCACGCCGCAAGAACAGCAATTGCTGAAGAGCAAGACACTGCTCAACCTGCCCGATCCCATCTATGGCGGGCAGTTGCAGGACTTCGCCGTGCCCGGGCTGAAGGCGGAAGGGCGCATGGAGATTTCCTACGAGGAATTCACCGTCACGCTCGACGACGGCGCTGAGGTGCCGATGCGCAAGCCCGAATATTCCGTGAGCGACCTTGCCTACGGGCCGCTCGACGTCTCCACCACCCTGTCGCCGCGCGTCACGCCGCAGATGATCGGGCTGGGCCTCGTCGAGCAGATCCATCCAGCCGACATTCTGGCGCTTGCCGATCCCGACGACGCCGACGGCGACGGCATCTCCGGCCGGGTCAACATCACGCGCGACGCGGCAAGCGGAGCGCTGGCGCTCGGACGCTTCGGCTGGAAGGCGCAGACGCCGTCGATCCGGCAGCAGGCGGCGGACGCCTTTGCCGGCGATATCGGCATTTCGACCCCCGACGCGGCAAAGCATCATGGCGACTGCACATCGGTGCAGGAGAAATGCATGGCCGCGCCGACCGGCGTTCAGCCGCGCCTCGGCAAGACCGAGGCGCCCGACCCGATCCTCGATCTCGTGACCTTCTACTCGCAGAACCTCGCCGTGCCGGCGCGCCGCAACGTCGACGAACCGCAGGTCCTGCGCGGCAAGGAAATCTTCTATGCATCGGGCTGCACGGCCTGCCACCGGCCCAAATTCGTCACGCGGCGCGACGCGCCGAATGCGGCGCATGCCTTCCAGCTCATCTGGCCCTATTCGGACTTCCTGGTCCACGACATGGGTCTCGGCCTGACCGACTGGCAGATCGTCGGCGATGCGCGCGCCGGCGAATGGCGCACGCCGCCCCTTTGGGGCATCGGGCTCACCGAGACGGTGAGCGACCATACATTCTTCCTGCATGACGGGCGGGCACGCAACCTGACCGAAGCCATCCTGTGGCATGGCGGCGAGGCGGAAGCCTCGCGCGACGCCTTCGCTGCCCTCGGCAAGCAGGATCGCGAGGCCCTGATCCGCTTCCTGGAGTCCTTGTAATGCTACGTCCGCTTCTCATCGGCCTTGCCGCCGCCACGTTCTGCGCCGCGCCGATGGCCCACGCCGCCGAGCCCTCCATCAATGCTGTGAAGGCTGCAATCGACAATTATGTGCGCCCGGCCTATGCCGCCTTCGCGCAACGCTCGGTCGCGGCCGCGAAGACCATGGAAGCGCTGTGCCAGGCCCCCTCGCCGGACCGGCTGGCCGCGGCGCAAGACGCCTTCATGCAAGCCGCCGGCGCATGGTCCTTCATCGAGCCCGTCCGCATCGGACCGATCACCGAGGACAACCGGCTGGAACGCCTGCTGTTCTGGCCGGACCGGCGCAGCCGCGGCCTGAAGCAGGTGCAGGGCATACTTGCCGGCAAGGACGAAACGGCCGCCAGCCTTGCCTCACTGCAGAAAAAGAGCGTCGCCATGCAGGGCTTCGGCGCCCTGGAGTTCATCCTGTTCGGCACCGGATCGGAGGCGCTCGGGCAGGATGGCGCATCGTTTCGCTGCGCCTACGGGCAGGCCGTGGCAGACAATATCGCGCAGATTTCGTCCGCGGTTTCAGACGAATGGGCGAGCCAGGACGGCATTGCCGGACTGTGGACCGCTCCCTCGCCCGACAATCCGCTCTACCGCGACGACGCGGAAGCCGTCAGCGAGCTGTTCGACATCCTCGTGCACGGCCTGGAGATGGTGCGCGACGTGCGTATCGACGGGTTCCTCGGCGAAGAACCGGCGGACGACCGGCCCAAACGGGCGCTCTACTGGCGGTCAGGCCAGACCATTGCGTCGATCAGGCAGAACCTGGGCGGCATGCTTGCCGTCTATGACGGCGCCGGGCTGGGCGACAACCTCGGCGACGACGCGGAGTGGATCGATGGCTCCATCCGCTTCGAATTCGCCAATCTCGAGCGGGCATTGTCGGATCTCGACGCGCCCATCGCCGAGCTGCTGGCCGACGAGACGGCACGCGGCAGGATCGTCTATGCCCGCATCGTCACGTCGGGCCTGTCCGACCTCGTCGGCACGGGGCTTTCGGGCGAATACGGCCTGACGGCGGGCTTTTCGTCGCTGGATGGCGACTGATGCGGGCGCTGATCGAGCGCCGCGACTTCCTGAAGGCGGCCGGTGCCGGGTTCTTCGCCGCAATGGCACCGCGGGCGGCGCTTGCGACGATCGCGGCCGATGCCGTCTTCGCCACTGCCTACAAGGACCGCCAGGGCGGATTCGGCGTGGCCGTTCTTTCCGAAGACGCGCGCCTGCTGCACACCGTGCCGCTGCCCGACCGGGGCCACGACATTACGAGCGATCCCGTCTCGGGACGCTCGGTCGCCTTCGCCCGCCGGCCGGGCCAGTTCGCCGTCGTCTTCGATCACCGCGGCGGCAGCCCGCCGCAGACCATTGCCGCCGCGCCGGGCCGGCATTTCTTCGGCCATGGCGTGTTTTCCCCTGACGGACGCCTGCTCTACGCCACCGAGAACGATTTCGAGGCCGCGGCCGGCCTGATCGGCATCTATGACGCGACGGAAGGGTTCAAGCGCGTCGGCGAATTTCCGACGCACGGCATGGACCCGCACGAGGTTCTCATGATGCCGGGCGGGCGAACCCTGGCGATCGCCAATGGCGGCATCGAGACGCATCCCGATTTCGGCCGCGCCAAGCTGAACCTGGCAACGATGGAGCCGTCACTGGTCTTCGTCGACCGCGAGACTGGCGATCTCGTCGAAAAGCATAGCCTGGCTGCCGATCTGCACCAGCTTTCGATCCGCCATATGGATATCGACGGAAGCGGCCGGGTCTGGTTCGGATGCCAGTATGAAGGTCCCGCCACCGATCGGCCGCAACTGATCGGCACGGCCCGCCCGGGCGAGGAAGGGAAACTCGTGGCACTGCCGGCCGATATCGTCGGCGGCTTCCGCAACTATATCGGCTCGGTCGCCGCCAACCGGCAGGCCGGCACCGTCGCCGTTTCCTCGCCGCAGGGCAACCGCCTCGTCGTCATCGAGGCGAAAGGCGGCAAGGTACTGTCCGACCAGGCCATGACCGAGGTTTGCGGTCTCGCGCCGGAGGACGCCGGCTTCATGGCGACGACCGGGACCGGTGCGATCGCTCCTGCCGGAAGAAAAACCGAATCACTGCCCGGCTATGTGTGGGACAACCATCTGCTGCGTATCGGGTGAGACCACTGCGCAGCGGGGCCGTTCCGCCTGCGGTCGTCATTGTTGTGAATGCGTCGCCCGTTCCAGCGCCGCGCCGACGACACCGAGCAGCGCCTCGCCCGCCGCCTCCATCGTGCCGTCATTGACGATCGTCTCGGTGATTCCGGTTGTGTCGCATTCCGCCTCGCGCGAAAGCCGCTTCAAGATCTCGTCGCCGCTTTCGCGGCCGCGCGCCGCCAGCCGTTCGGCGAGCGTTGCCGGCGAGGCGGTGATCAGCACCACAACAACGTTGCGATAGCGTTCCCGGAGCGCCGCCAATGCGGTGCGGGACAGATTGGCGATGACGACATGGCCGTCCTCGATGCGCCGATCGACGTTCGCCGGCAGGCCGTAGGACAGGCCGTGGGCCTGCCATGACAGCGCGAATGCACCCTCGGCCGCGGCGCGGGCGAACGCCTCCGGCGTCATCGTGTCATGGTCCTCGCTGGCCTCGTCGGCCGGCCGCGTGACGACCCTGCGGACGAAATGAACGCGCTCGGCACGGGCGCCGAGGTTGTCCCGCGCATAGTCGATCAGCGTATCCTTGCCGGCGCCGCTCGGTCCGACGACGGCAACGAACACGCCCTGGCGCGGCCGCAGGCCGGATCCGGGCGAAGGTGTCGCGATCATCGGTTCGCTCATGCGACGCGGCGACCTTCGCGCCACACCGAACGGACCACCGGGATGTGCTCGTCGACCCGTACCCGCACCAGATCGGCGCGCTTGCCGATGGCGATCTCGCCGCGATCGGTGAGCCCCGTCGCCTCGGCCGGGTTCTTCGACACCATGGCGACGGCCTGCGGCAGCGAAATGGCGTCGACCACCTCGCCGAGGAAGAAGGCCGACTGGATCAGGCTGAACGGGATATAGTCCGACGACAGAATGTCGAGGCAGTCGCGCTCGGCCAGGTCGCGCGCCGAGACATTGCCGGAGTGCGAGCCGCCGCGCACGACGTTCGGCGCCCCCATGAGAACGCCGAGCCCCGACTTCTTGGATGCATCGGCGGCTTCCAGCGTGGTCGGAAATTCGGCCACGCGAATACCCTGCTCGACGGCCTCGGCGACATGCGCCTCGGTCGCGTCGTCATGGCTCGCCAGCACGATGCCGCGGGCCCGGCAGGCTTCCGACAGGGCAACGCGATGCTTACCGGAATTGCGCGCCGATTGCGCCATCCGCGTCTCGCAAAAGCGTTTGAACTCTTCCTCGGTCAGCTTGAGCTTGCGTTGGTAATACATCGCGTAGGTGTCCAGATCGACGAACTGGCGCTGACCCGGAGCGTGATCCATCAGCGATGCCAGGCGGACGCGCGTGTCGCCATCGAAAAGCTCGAAACCCTCCAGGCAGTCGTCGGCCGAAACCTCGCAGCGCAAGTGGATGAAATGATCGGCGCGCAGGCGGTCATGGCGAACGCCGTCCTCGATCGCCTCGGCGAGACGGCGCATGTCCGCCGCCGTCATGTCGGGATCCTCGTCTATGCGAAGACCGACGCGCAACGCATCGAAGACGGTGGTGATACCGGAGGTCGCCACCTGCGCATCGTGCGCCAGAACGGCGGCGAGCGGGTTCCAGCGCACCTTGGGACGCGGCGCGTAATGCCCCTCGAGATGATCGGTATGCAATTCGACAAGGCCGGGGATCACGTAGTCGCCCTCGAAATCCTCACCGGCGACAGGGCTGCGCGTAATATCGGCGATCCTGCCGTCGCGAACATGCACCGCACCTTCGACGATTTCGTCGGCGAGAACGATACGGGCGTTGGCGAATGTGATGTCGTCGGACATGTCAGGCTGTCTTTCGTTGCTGTTCCTGCCCCAAACGCCGGAATGCACGCACGGTGAAGGGCGCGCCGGGTTCCGGCTCCACGAACAGGGCAATGGAGGCGATTTCAAGGGGCTTCCCGACAAAATCGGCAAAGTGCTCGGCGACCGCGTCACGCAACCGATCGGCCTCCGCGCCCGAGGCGCGGCCGCTCAGCGTCATATGGAAACGGAACGCGTCGAAGACGTAGGGATAGCCCCACTGATGGAGATATTTGAGCTCCTGCGGTTTCAGGCCGTCGGCGCCGCGGCGCGCAATATCCTCTTCCCGCATCGGCGCGCGGAAGCCGTCGAACGCCGTCACCACATTTTCGGCGAAGCGCTGCAGGGACTCGACCGGCGCCTCCGGCACCAGCGCGAAAAAGCCCGAAAGCTGGCGCGCGACGATCTGCGGAATGCTGAACGGCGTCGTTTCGGCACAAAATGCATCGAGCGCCTCTATCAGTTCGGCCTCGGTTTTGCCCGGCGCCAGTTCGAAAGGCGCCTTCAACGTCGCGTGAAAGCCGTAGCGGCGGGGCGAGGCGGTATGAAAGGCCAGTTCCGACCCGTTCATCGCCCCGACCGTTTCCTGCGCGATCGTCTCACCCGAAAAGGCGTCGCGGCCCAGCCAGCGCGTTGCTGCGCGGGTCAGCGGATGATCCTGGGAGGGCGTAAAATAGATTGCGTAGCGCATGAGTGTCCTGAGCCTGCCTGGTTCTTCGCCAAGCAGGATGATCTACGCGATTTGCATGACAAAGTGACGAAGCTGGCTGGGCAAATCCCGACTATCAGAACGAACCGCAAAAGTCATCCACGCTGCAATCCTCCACCCATCAGACGATGGCGTATGGCGCTGGAGAAGCCGTCGAACACGAATACGACGATCAGGATCAGCACCACCATATAGGCGACGTTTTCCCAATCCTGATTGGTGCGCATGGCTTCCCACAGCTTCAGGCCGATGCCGCCGGCGCCGACGGCGCCGATGATCGTCGCCGAGCGCGTATTGGATTCCCAGAAATAGAGCGACTGGCTCAAAAACACCGGCAGGATCTGCGGCACCACGCCATAGCGCTGCACCAGGGCCGGGGACGCTCCCACGGAACGCACGCCTTCGCGCTGCTTGTCGTCGATGTTTTCCAGCGTCTCGGAATAGAGCTTGCCGAAGGTGCCGGTGTCGGTGAAGAAGATCGCCGAAATGCCGGCCAGCGGCCCGGGGCCGAAAGCGCGCGTGAAGAACAGCGCCCAGATCAGCATGTCGACCGAGCGCAGGAAGTCGAAGAGGCGCTTGAGCAATTGGTTTGCAATGCGATTGGGCATGATGTTGCGCGCCGCCGCAAAGGCCAGCGGAAAGGCGAGCGCGGTCGCCAGCACCGTGCCGGCAAAGGCCATGACGATGGTCTGAAGCAGTTTCAGCCAGACATCGCCGTGCTGCCATTCGGCATTGTTGACGACGTTGTTCCAGGCGAGCGCCGCGTTCGACATTAGCGGATCGATGCGTTCGCCAAAGGCGACCAGGGTCATCACTTCACCGATCGGCTTGCCCCAGAAAGGCGACCGGGTATCGAACAGGAAGTTCTCCCAGCCCCAGAAACGGTGACGGATCTTGACCTCGTCGTCCTCGATTTCGGCGCGGCCGGCAAAGCCGAAGCGCAGGATGACCTTTTCGCCCGGTGCACGCTGGCTGGCCCAGGCCGGCAGCGGCCCTGCCGCGTCGACACTTTCATTACGCCGAATATCGAGGACCAATTCGTCGCCTCCGCGCGTGGCGACGACCTGTCCCGGGCGGATGTCGAGCGTGGCGGCGCCGATCTCGACCATGGCGCGCACGACCGCCTCCTCGCGCACGAGTTCGGGTAGGGCCGGCCCGTCAGGCGCATCGGCCGCGTCCGCGCCGCCGGTCGGCGCAGGCTTGCCGCCAACCGTGCCGAGGAAGCTACCCGAGGACGACTGCATGCCGCCGCCGGAACCGCCGGCGCCTGCCTTCGTGACCTCGACCTCGGCGCTCTCCGTCGTCACCCAACCTGGTTGTGGATCGTCGCCCAACGGCGAGAAGCGCGGATAGGAAATTTCCAGATGGTTGTCGCCGAACGCGACATCCGGGCGCACCTCGTAGGACACCCAGTCGGCCAGATAGTTGCCGGCAATGTCCCAATTGCCGCCCGCAAACACGGTCCCGATGGCAAAGAACCACCAGGCGAAGGCGAGATAGGCGACGATGCCGGCCGCAAGGAGCCAGCCCGTCACGCGATGGCGCAAGGAGCCGGAGAAGGCGGCCACATGGCGCGCAGCGATCTCGTCGACCTCGGCGGTAGACAATGTGCTCATGAGATTAACCTCCGCGGCCGAAATCGAAGGCCTGCGCCCCGACAATGCGCTTGCGCAGCCAGGCCGAAAACTGGTCGACGGCGACGATGGTGGTGAACAGCAACAGCACGATGGCCAGCGTCTTGGCCTCGTGGCCGCGGCTGATCGACAGCCTCAGCGCCTCGCCGATGCCGCCGCCGCCGACGGCACCGATGATGGTGGAGGCGCGCACATTGATCTCGAAGCGCAGCAGCCCGTAGCTCAGAAAGTTCGGCATGACCTGCGGCACGATCGAGAACCAGACGCGCTCGATCCAGTTGCCGCCGGCTGCGCGCAGCCCTTCCTCGGCCCGCATGTCGGCGTTCTCCACGACCTCGAAGAACATCTTGCCGAGCGCGCCGATCGTGTGGATCGTCACGGCCAGCATGGCCGGCACGGCGCCGAGCGAGAAGACGGCGAGGAAGAAGCCGGCAATGACGATTTCCGGAAAGGCGCGAAGCACCTCCATGAAGCGGCGGACGAAAAAACGCAGCCAGCGATTGACCGCCAGGTTCTTCGCCGCCAGGAAGCAGAGGCAGAAGCCGGCGCCGAATCCGATCAGGGTCGAGACCGCCGCGATGTTGAGCGTCTCGATCATCTTGTAGAAATATTCCGGCAGATAGAGCGTCTCCGTCAGATAGACGCGTCCCTCGGGATAATTGAACTTGAGGCTGCCGTCGTCATAGGGCGAGGGCAGGTCGAACAGCGCCCGCCAGACCTCCATGCCGTCGCGCGGGACGAGCATGGAAATGAAGTCGAAGAAATGCGGCAGCCGGTCCCAGAACTTGCCGGCATTGGTGGCATTGGCAAACCAGAGCGAGCCGCCCATGGCGACGGTGAACAGGACCAAGCCGAGGATTGTGTGGAGGCGCCTGCGTCCGGCCAGTTCGCGCCAATGGCGTTCGACGGTCCGGCCGGCTTCCGACAATGCCGGGAAATGGGTGGTTGTGGTCATGGAAATGGACTTTTGCGCCCGCATTGGTGAAATCATTGTCGACGCCACCCCCGGCCGGTCGATCCCCCTTGCGCGGCAGTGGGCCTCTCCCCGATCCGGTCTGGACGGGCGGGAAGAGGACCTGGTCAGGATTGTGCCGAAGCGTTTGCGCTTACGAGCCGATCTTCGACTTGCGCGCGTCGATGATCGGCTTGTAGAAGGCCGGCGTGACCTCGGTGTAGCTCTTGTAGTCGCCGCCCTGGATGGCCGAGAAGCATTCCGGATCGCTCTCCGGCAGTGTCATCATGAAATCCTTGAACTTGGCCTTCATGTCGGTATCCATCGAGGTGCGCACGACAACCGGGCCGTTCGGGATAAGCGGCGACTTCCACAGCTCGACAAGGTTGTCCATGTCGAGGATGCCCTTGTCGACCATCTTTCTGAGATTGCCCGAGGTGTAGCCGTCGGAGAAGTCGCCGACGCCCGAGGCCCAGGTCGTGCCGGCGTCGAACGTGCCCTTGACGACCTCGAGCACCAGGTTTTCATGGCCGCCGCCGAAGCCCGTCTCGGAGAAGAAGTCCTTGATGTCGGCGCCGACATCGCCCGGCAGGGTGACGGAGGGGACGAGGAAGCCTGAGGTGGAATCGGGGTCGGCGAAGCCGAGCTTCTTGCCCTTCATGTCCTCCAGCTTGCTCATGCCGGAATCCTTGCGGGCGACCATGACAGAATGATAGCCGGTGGACCCGTCAGTCTGGACCGTCGTCAGGATCGGCTCGACGGCGTCCGGGTTCTCCAGATAGACCTTGGCATAGGCCGAAGCGCCGAGCTCGGCATAATCGAGCGTGCCGCCGAGAAGCCCCTGCACCACGCCGTCATAGTCGGCCGCCGGGAACAGCGACACCTTCTCGACGCCGAGAACCTCCGGCAAGGTGTCGACCATGCATTGAAAGTTGCGCAGACGGTCGGCTTCGTTCTCGCCGCCGAGGATGCCGATGCGGAACTCCTTCAAGTCTTCCGCCTGCGCGGAACCGACCATGAGCGCGCCGAAGGCGACGGCGCCGAGAAGTGCTTTCCTGAACATGGATATGTCTCCCGTATGGACCGGCACTGGACCGGCAATTTCCATTTGTTTCGCAATGGCCTCTTACGCGGGCAAGACGATCACGCCTCTCAGGGGCCAGCGAATGCAGGCTCCAGGGAGGCGGCTGATGCTTTGACCTTCGGACGCTTGGCCGAGATGGCTGTCGAGGTGATGTCCTCGGAAATCTCCGAATCATCCCCTTCGGCGCCGTAGATCATGCGCACGGCTTGCGCCGTCAGGTTCTCGGGCGGACCGTCGAAGACGATCCTGCCGGCAGCCATGCCTATGACGCGGCTGCAGTAGCTGCGCGCCGTATCCAGCGTGTGAAGGTTGGTGATGACGGTGATGCCGTCGCGCCGATTGATGTCGGCCAGCGAATCCATGACGATCTTGGCATTCAGCGGATCGAGCGAGGCGATCGGCTCGTCGGCCAGGATGACCCGCGGCTGCTGCATCAGCGCCCGGGCGATGGCCACGCGTTGCTGCTGGCCGCCCGAAAGCGTGCCGGCGCCCTGCAGCGCGGCCTGCGCGATGCCGAGCCTTTCCAGCGCGGCGATCGCCATGGCGCGCTCCTCGCGCGAAAAAATGCCGAGCAGATTGAGCGCCGTCGAGCGATAGTTAAGGCGCCCCAGAAGGACGTTGGTCAGCACGTCGAGGCGCGGCACCAGGTTGAACTGCTGAAAGATCATCGCGCAGTCGCGCTGCCATGCGCGAAGGCCCGCGCCCTTGAGCGCCGACACCTCGGTGTCGCAGTAGCGGATCGCCCCGCCGCTCGGATCGATCAGCCGGTTGATCATGCGCAGCAATGTCGACTTGCCGGCGCCGGAGCGCCCGATGACGCCGACCATCTGGCCGTTGGGGATTTCGAAATCGACATTGTCGACGGCAACGTTGCTACCGAAACGGCGCGTCACCTTGCGGATTTCCAGCATTGCGGCTTCCCTGTCTGGCCCTTGCTTTCGGCCGTTCTTGACGACTTCGCTAACGAAGCCGGATGAAGCTGCAATGTCAGGATGATGTCAGTTCTGTAACGGTCCACAATGGGCCGGCGGCGGCGCGAAAATCACGCTCCGGCAGCGGAGCAGGCGATCAGCCGCTCGGCGGGATCATGCGCACGAAGCGCCGCTCGAACCAGCGGCGAAGCATCTTCTTTTCGTAGCCGTAGGGACGGTCGGCATAGACGGATCGCGCGCCCCACAAATAGGTCATGTCGGTGACCCGTTCCTCGGCCTCGATGACCGGCCTGCCGTTCTGCCTGAGTGTGTAGCGCAATGTGAAGGAAGGCGGGGTGATGTCGCGCATGATGCGCACATCCCTCCATTCGCCGCGCCAGGGTTCATGATCGCCGGCAAGGTCGATGTTGAGGATCTCGACACGCAGGGCCTGCCCCTTTTTCAGGTAGCGTTCGCCGAGATACTGCAAATAGCCGTCGACCGCCTTCAGCGATCGCGCTCCGCCGGCCGCGCCGTAATCGTCGTCGATGTCGCGATAGCGCTCGGGATGAACGAAAACGACCTCGACGGCGCCCGCGGCCTGGCTTGGGTTTGGCGTCACCGTCAGCAGGGCCAGGGCGCCGGCGGCTGCGAGCAAGCGAAACATGACGACCTCCCGTTCCGGCCGCCCGATTCTATCCCCACGCCGGCAATCGGGAAAGCGCAGGCCGTATCAACTCGCGGTGAGAACCGCGCGAGGCGGCAACGGCGCGGTGTGTCAGGCCTCGTATTTCTCCAGGAACGCCTCGGCCTCCATTTGGCGAAAGTCCTCAAGCGCCGCGCGCAGGCGCTGGTGATCCCAGTCCCACCAGGCCAGCGCCTGGAAGCGCTCGGCGAGCGGACGGGAAAAGCGCTCGCGGATCGGCCGGGCCGGAACGCCGGCGACGATCGTGTAGGGCGCGACGTCGCGCGTCACCACGGCGCCCGAGCCGACCACGGCGCCATCACCGATGGTGACACCCGGCAAGACGGTCGAGCCGTGGCCGAGCCAGGTGTCGTGACCGATCGAGACCTTGTTTGCCCGCCGCCAGTCGAAGAACTCGTCCTCGTGCTCGGCATCCGGCCAGTAATCCGACGCGCGGTAGGTGAAGTGGTGAAGCGTGGGCCGCCATGTCGGGTGGTTGGTGGCGTTGATGCGCACGGCGGCGGCGATATTGGCGAACTTGCCGATGACGGCGCACCAGGCGCCGCAGTCCTGCATCAGATAGGAATAGTCGCCGAGCACGGAATCATGGAAACGCGTGCGCGCGGCGACCTCGGTGAAGCGGCCGAGCGTCGAACCATCGACCTCGGCCGTCGGGTCGACGAGCGGCTCTTCGGTCAACCTTGTCATGCCGCGGCCCTTTCCGGCGCGAACCGTGTCACGTCGATCATCCGGTCGGCGACGACGTCGCGCACATCCTGGTCGTGGAAGATGCCGAGCAGCGCCACGCCCGCGGCCTTCTTCTGCGCGATCATGTCGACGACGACCGCGCGGTTCTTCGCGTCCAGCGACGCCGTCGGCTCGTCGAGCAGCAGGACGGGGTGCCCGGTGATGAAGCCGCGGGCGATGTTGACGCGCTGCTGCTCGCCGCCGGAGAAGGTGGCCGGCGGCAGGCTCCACAGCCGTTCCGGCAGGTTGAGCCGCGACAGGAGGGTGCGCGCCTTGTCGCGCGCGTCGTCGCGATTGCGGCCAAGCGCGACGAGCGGCTCGGCCACCACATCGAGGGCGGACACGCGCGGCACGGTGCGCAGGAACTGGCTGACATAGCCGATCGTGTCGCGCCTTATGGCGAGGATGGTGCGCGGGCTGGCGCCCGCCATGTCGATCAGCTCGCCCTTGTGATCGACGATGATCTGGCCGGTGTCGACGGCGTAGTTGCCGTAGAGCATCTTCAGGACCGAGCTTTTGCCTGCGCCGGAGGGGCCGCCGAGGACCGCGCATTCGCCGGCCTTCAGGGCAAACGACACGTCCTTAACGACCGGCAGTGCAATGCCGCCCTGCAAATGCATGGTGAAGCTCTTGGCGACATCGGAGACGACGAGCGGGGTGGGCATTAGTGGTGTCCTTCCGCGCAATGCGCAACAGGGCCGGTCCTCGTTCTCCAATTGGTGCGCCCTGTGTTGCCCCCCTCTGTCCTGCCGGACATCTCCCCCGCAAGGGGGGAGATCAGACGGCCGCTTGCCTGCCGAATCGTCAGCGACGCCGGCGATTGGCGAAGGCTGAACTGACATCCAATCTCCCCCCTTGCGGGGGAGATGGCCGGCAGGCCAGAGGGGGGTGCGAACGGGTGTGGTGCTGCTGCGAAGGAAACCATCATCACACCTGCAGGATCGAGGAAACGAGAAGCTGGGTGTAGGGCGCGTGCGGGTCGTCGAGCACCCGGTCGGTGAGACCCGCTTCCACCACGTGCCCCTCCTTCATGACCATGATGCGGTGCGACAGGAGCCGGGCCACGGCGAGGTCGTGGGTCACCACGATGGCCGCCAGGCCGAGATCGGTCACCAGGCCGCGCAACAGGTCGAGGAGACGCGCCTGCACGGAAACGTCGAGACCTCCGGTCGGCTCGTCCATGAAGACGAGCCGCGGCGCGGTGACGAGGTTGCGGGCGATCTGCAGGCGCTGGCGCATGCCGCCGGAAAAGGCGCGCGGCTCGTCGTCGACCCGGTCCTCGGCGATCTCGACGCGGCCCAGCCAGTCGGTCGCGGTCTCGCGGATACGCCCGTAATGCCGGTCGCCCACCGCCATCAACCGCTCGCCGACATTGGCGCCGGCCGAGACCGTCATCCTGAGACCGTCGGCGGGGTTCTGGTGCACGAAACCCCAATCGGTGCGCATGAGAAAGCGCCGCTCGGCCTCGCTCATGCGGTAGAGGTCGCGCCAATCGCCGTCGCGCATGCGGTAGGAGACGGTGCCCGATGTCGGCATGAGGCGGGTCGACAGGCAGTTGAGCAGCGTCGTCTTGCCCGAGCCCGATTCGCCGACGACGGCCAACACCTCGCCCGGCCACAATTCGAAGGAGACGTCCTGGCAGCCGACACGGGCGCCGTAGGATTTCGACAGCGACGAAACGCGCAGGAGGGGGATGTCGTCTTCGGTAATGCTCACAGCAATGTCTCCAAGAATCGCGCTCTACGTTGCCCCCCTCTGTCCTGCCGGACATCTCCCCCACAAGGGGGGAGATCGGGCGTTTCTATGCAACGGCATGTTCTGCAGGGTCGGCGATTGGCGAAGGCGGAACTGGCATCCAATCTCCCCCCTTGTGGGGGAGATGGCCGGCAGGCCAGAGGGGTGTATGACATGTTCGGACGTCGCATCATCCGATTTCTCCTTCAACTGGCGCGCCCATCTCTCCGCCATGTCCCGCCTCGCGCCGGCGCTCGCAGAAATCGGTGTCGGAGCAGACGAACATGCGCCCGCCGCGATCGTCGAGCACCACCTCGTCGAGATAGACGTTTTCGGCACCACACAGCGCGCAGGGCTTGTCGAATGCCTGAACCTCGAAAGGATGGTCCTCGAAGTCCAGGCTGATCACGTCCGTATAGGGAGGGACGGCATAGATGCGCTTTTCACGCCCGGCGCCGAAGAGCTGCAGGGCCGGCGACATGTGCATTTTCGGATTGTCGAATTTCGGCGTCGGCGAGGGGTCCATGACATAGCGCCCCTTGACCTTGACCGGATAGGCATAGGTGGTGGCGATGTGTCCGTTCGTGGCGATGTCCTCGTAGAGCTTGACATGCATGAGGCCGTATTCCTCGAGCGCGTGCATCAGCCTGGTCTCGGTCTCGCGCGGCTCGAGGAAACGCAGCGGTTCGGGGATCGGCACCTGGTAGACCAGCGTCTGGCCCTCGGCCAGCGGATGTTCGGGAATACGGTGTCGCGTCTGGATGATCGTCGCCTTGGGCGTTTGGGTGGTGACCGCCACATTGGCGACCTTCTGGAAGAAGGCGCGGATGGAGACGGCGTTGGTCGTATCGTCGGCCCCCTGGTCGATGACCTTCAAGACGTCGTCCGGCCCGATGATCGAGGCCGTCACCTGGACGCCGCCCGTGCCCCAGCCGTAGGGCATGGGCATTTCGCGCGAGGCGAAGGGCACCTGGTAGCCGGGAATGGCGATGGCCTTCAGGATCGCGCGGCGGATCATCCGCTTGGTCTGCTCGTCCAGATAGGCGAAATTGTAGGTGGCGATGCTTTCGACAGGCGCATTCATTCGGCCGCCTCCAATCCTGTCTTTGCTGCTACATTCATCTTGAATTGCGATACAGTGCTTCCAGCATATCGCATTTTGTGATATCTACTGGAGCAATGAAGAAGGTCATTCTGCTGCCGACCGCCGCCAAGGGTTTGCGCAAGCACCGCGCGGATGCGGCGCGCATTGTCGCCAAGATCAATGCTTATGCCGCCGATCCGGCGGCACAGGCGAACAATGTCAAGGCGCTGCGGGGATCGGACGAATTTCGCCTGCGCGTGGGCGACTATCGCGTCATCTTTGTCGACCGGGAGCAGGAGATCATTGTCAAACGGATCGGTCCACGCGGCTCGATTTATGATTGAGGAAGAACAGCGATGACTATGCGTTCTTATTTCACCACGCCCAGCGGCGATGAAATGGCTGTGCTGCCGCGCGCGGAGTTGGATGCGCTGCAAGAGGCTCTTGCCAGCACGCGCGACTTGACTGCCTATGAGGCCGGCCGACTGCCTGGCCTGTCGCCGGAAGAGGCGCTGGAGTATGCCAATGCCGCGTCTCCGCTCGCTTTCTGGCGCAAATACCGCGGCTTCACCCAGGCGGCGTTGGCAGAACAGGTGGGCATTGCGCAAAACTATCTTTCCGACATCGAAAACGGGAAGCGCGATGGTCCTGTCAGCCTCTGGCTGAAACTGGCGGCCGCGCTCGGCTTGCCGCTCGAGGTGCTGGTCGATGAGGAAGACTGAGGCGGGCGCATTCATTCGGCGGCCTCCCGGCTCTCTTCCGTTGTGTCCTGGCCCTGTTCGCGCTCGTCATATTCGCAGCGCATGCGGCGCACGAGGTCGAGCTCGGCCTGGAAGTCGACATAGTGCGGCAGCTTCAGATGCTCGACGAAGCCGGTCGCCTGGACATTGTCGGAATGTGCAATGACGAATTCCTCGTCCTGCGCCGGGGCGACAACGTCCTCGCCGAGTTCGCTCGCCCTCAGAGCCCGGTCGACGAGCGACATGGCCATCGCCTTTCGCTCCGATTGGCCGAAGACCAGCCCGTAGCCGCGGGTGAATTGCGGCGGCGCCTTCAGCGAACCCTTGAACTGGTTGACCATCTGGCATTCGGTGAGGCGCACGCGCCCGAGCGTGACCGGAAAGGGCAGTTCCGCCACGTCGAGCTCGACCTCGACCTCGCCGATCCTGATTTCGCCGACGAAGGGATGCGAGCGGGCATAGCCGCGCTGCGTCGAATAGGCGAGCGCCAGCAGAAACCCCTCGTCGCCGCGTGACAGCGCCTGCAGGCGCTGGTCGCGCTCCATGGGGTGTTCGTTCGGCGTGCGGGTGATGTCGCCGGGCTCGTGGCCGGGCGGCATCGTGCCGTCATCCTCGATCAGGCCTTCCTGCGCAAGAATCGACGAGACGCGCGGCATGGCCTGTTTCTCCTCCTCGCGCAGAGCAGGTTCTTCGACCGAGACATCCCCGGCGAGGGCGGGATCGAGCAGGCGGTGGGTGTAGTCGAAGGTCGGACCCAACACCTGGCCACCCGGCAGATCCTTGTAGGTGGCCGACACCCGGCGCTCGACCAGCATGGCGCCGGTGTCGACCGGCCTGGAATAGCCGAAGCGCGGCATCGTGGTGCGATAGGCACGCACGAGGAAGATCGCCTCGATCATATCGCCGCGCGCCTGGCGGATGGCGAGCGCGGCCAGTTCACGGTCGTAAAGCGAGCCTTCCGCCATGACGCGGTCGACGGCGAGCCCCAACTGCTCGACGATCTGCTCCAGGCCCAATGCCGGCACCGAGCGGTTGCCGCGGCGGCGATCAGCGAGCAGGCGGTGGGCATTCTTGATGGCGGTCTCGCCGCCCTTGACGGCTACATACATGGCTCAGCTCTCCAGGCGCGAAATGCGGGTGGTACGCGGCAGGCAGACGACCGCATCGTCACCGGCAAGCACCAGATCGACGCCGCGCGGAAAGCGGGCGTTGTTCTGCGTCCATTGGGCGAGGAAATGCCGCGGCATGGGCTTTGGCGCGATCGTGTGACGATCCTTGATGCCCGGCCCTTCAAGGGCCAGTTCCTCGCCGCCGGTCAGGCTTTCGACCTGCAGGATGAGCGTCGTCGAGCGGTCCGGATAGTCCTGGCTGCCCTGGGCGAAATTCTCCAATGCGATCAGCTCGCCGGGGCTGGAGACAAGGGCGAAATGCGCGTCGGCCGGCGTGTGGGCGAGCGGCGCGCCACAATGAAAGGCGAGCCAAGCCTTGACGTCGCCGTCGGCCTGCATGCGCGGATCGAGCCAGAGCGGCGTATCTTGATCGCACAAGGTCAGCGCCACGCTGCCGGCCACGGCGGAAAGCAGGCCCGGCGGCGCGGTAAGCGGCGCCACCGGCTGCACCGTTCCTGGACGCGCCATGGCGTCCATCTGGGCGCGGAAGGCCGCCTGCCCGGCCAGCACGGCATCGTCGAAACCGCCCTCGACGGCGTTGGCTGCTGTCTCCATCAGTCCTCTCCCCGCACCATGGTGAAGAAATCGACCCGCGTGGCGGCCGTCTCGGCCTCGTGCTTGGCATCGGCTTCGTCGAGCGCCGCGGCAAGCGGCGCGACGATGCGCGCTTCCACCGCATCGCGGCGTTCTGTGCATTGCCAGAGCGCGTCGACGATTGCCGCGATGTGTACCTTTTCAGCGTCGCGTCCGAGCGCATAGGCGTGACCGATCTCGCCGCTTTCCAGCCGCACGCTCGCCCGCGTCACCGTCGCCTCGCCGACATTGAACGCCGCGCCGCCGCCACCCATGCGTCCGCGCAGCGTCACGAGCCCCGTTTCCGGCCCGCGCAGCGGCCGCGCCTCGACTTCAAACCCCGCCTCGCTCCACAGCCGGTGCACATGCTCCGCCGGCGCCCTGGCGAGCACCGCCATGGCCTGCTTGCGGCGTGCGTGGAGTTCCATTTCACGTGCCCGTTCGGACTTCATTGGGGTTTCCCTGATCGCGGCATCTGCTGTCGGCGTGATGGTTGTTATAATTTGTCTATTGATATAGACAACTACACAACATATACCCTTTCCTACCGGGTGTCCATGACGGGAGCATGACAGGGATGAAGAAGATGGCCGACGGTGGCGCCAGTACGCTTGAGCGTCGAAGCGGCGTGGCCATATGGCGCCAGATCGCCGACGATATCCGCCACGGCATCGCCCGCGGCACATTCGACGAAGGCGGCCGCCTGCCGCCCGAAACGGCGCTGGCGGAGCGCTTCGGGGTCAACCGGCACACGGTCAGGAGTGCCATTGCGGCGCTGGTGCACGAAGGCGTGCTGCGCAGCGAGCAGGGCCGCGGCACGTTCATCGAGCGGCGCAAGCGCCTGTCCTACCCGATCGGCGCGCGCACGCGCTTTTCGGATGGTCTGCGCGACCAGACGAGCGCGCGCCGGGGCCATCTGCTCGATCATGCGGTGGAAGGCGCGAACCCCCGTGTGGCCGCAGCGCTGGGCCTTGCCGAAGGGGCGGCCGTCATCCGCATGGAAACGATGAGCGAGGCCGACGGGCGGCCCGTATCGCGGGCGACGAGCTGGTTCGACGCGGCGCGCTTTCCGGGTTTCGCCGAAGCCTATGCCGAGACCGGTTCGATAACCCTGGCCTTCAAGCGCTTCGGCGTCGGGGATTACTTTCGAAAATCGACCCTGGTCTCTGCCCGCCACGCCGACAATGCCGATCTCGACGACCTGCACCTCGCCCCCGGCGCGATCGTGCTCGTCGCCGTGGCGCTCAATGTCGACGACGCCGGAACGCCGGTGCAGTTTGCCGAAACGCGCTTTGCCGCCGACCGGGTGGAGCTGTCGGTGGCCACGGAAGCAAGAAACGAGCGCTGAAGTCGCAGCGCGACGCGCGTCCATGGTTCACACCGAAGTGACCCTGCCGTGACGGGCATTTAATTGACCGCGCATGTAGCCGCGTGCTCAATCCATCGCACTTCGGCATTGTTCGACAAGGGAGATTGCGCGTGATCCGAACGATTGTGGCCGCCCTCGCGCTTGGCGCACTGGTGAATGCGACGAGCGCAGGTGAACCGGATCCCCGGGACTGGGACGCCGTGCTGGCGGACGCCCGGGGCGAGACGGTCTATTTCAACGCCTGGGGCGGCTCGCAGAACATCAATGCCTATATCGAATGGGCCGGCGCCGAGATCGAGCGCCGCTTCGGGATCGAGCTCGTCCAGGTGAAGCTCGACGACACCGCCAATGCGGTGGCCAAGGTCGTGGCGGAAAAGGCCGCCGGCAAGGACGAGGGCGGCTCGGTCGATCTCATCTGGATCAATGGCGAGAACTTCGCCGCCATGAAGCGGCAGGACCTCCTGATGACGCCCGGCTGGGCGGAAGACCTGCCGAACTGGCAGTATGTCGACGTCGAGAACAAGCCGACGGTCAGGACCGACTTCACCGTGCCCGTCGAAGGACTGGAAAGCCCCTGGGGCATGGCCAAGCTCGTCTTCTTCTACGACGAGGCACGGACCGATCCGGCGGACCTGCCGAGCGATGCGCAATCGCTGCTTGAATGGGCCAGGGCCAATCCGGGCCGATTCTCCTATCCGCAGCCGCCCGATTTCATCGGCTCGTCCTTCCTCAAGCAGGTGCTGGTCGAACTGGTCGAGGACCGCTCGGTGCTCCAGGAGCCGGTCGACGAGGCGACATTCGATGCGGTGACCGCCCCGCTCTTTGCCTATCTCGACGAGTTGCACCCCGCGATGTGGCGCAGTGGCCGCGCCTATCCGCAGAACTATCCGGCGATGAAGCAGATGCTGGCCGACAACGAGGTCGACATCATCTTCGCCTTCAATCCGGCCGAGGCGTCGAGCGCGATCGAAAACGGCGAGCTGCCCGACACGGTGCGCTCCTTCACCTTTCCCGCCGGAACCCTGGCCAACACGCATTTCCTCGCCATTCCCTACAACGCCGCCTCCAAGGCGGGCGCCCTGGTCACGGCCAACTTCCTGCTCTCGCCCGAGGCCCAGGCGCGCAAGCAGGATCCGAAGGTCTGGGGCGACCCGACGGTGCTGGCGCCGGGCAAGCTCGAGCCGGCCGACCGCCGGCGTTTTACGGCGCTCGACCTCGGCGTGGCGACCCTGGCGCCGGACGAACTCGGCCCGGCGCTCGACGAGCCGCATCCAAGCTGGATGGAAAGGCTGGAAGGCGAATGGAAGAGGCGCTACGGCGTGGGCAATTGAGTGGGATGACGGACAAACGGGCAGGCATTTGCCCTAGATTGCCCCCCTCTGCCCTGCCGTCCCGAGGCGGGCGCGAGGGAACGCCACGCACGTCGATTTCTCGCATCCTCGCATGCTAGCCCGCCTCGGCCCGCCGCTGGCGATTGTCCTGCTTGCCGGGCCGATCCTGTTCGGCTTCTTCGGCACGCTTCTGCCGGCGCTCGGCTATCTGCCGGCGCTGGGAGGAACGGAAATCAGCCTTGCCCCGGCGCGCATGCTGGCCAATGAGCCCGGCATCATGCGTTCCACCATGACCAGCCTTGCCGCCGGCCTCGCCTCGGCCGCCATCTCGCTTGCCGTCGTGGCGCTTTTCATCGCCGGCTGGTCGGGCACGCGCAGCTTCGCGCGCATCCAGCACCTCGTCTCGCCGCTTCTGTCGGTTCCCCACGCGGCTGCCGCCTTCGGCCTTGCATTCATGATCGCGCCGTCGGGGCTCCTGGCGCGGCTCGTCTCGCCCGGGCTGACCGGCTGGACGCGTCCGCCCGACCTGCTGATCGTGCACGACCCGATGGGGCTGACCATGATCGCCGGTCTGGTGGTGAAGGAGATTCCGTTCCTGTTTCTCATGACCCTGGCCGCCCTTGCGCAACTGCGCGTCGCGCCCACCCGCGCCATCGCCGCCTCGCTCGGCTATGGGCGCATCGCCGGCTTCATATTCTGCCTGTGGCCGCCGCTCTACCGCCAGATCCGGCTCGCCGTCTTCGCGGTCATCGCCTTCGCCTCCTCGGTCGTCGACGTCGCCACCATCCTGGGCCCGCTGACCCCGCCCACGCTCGCCGTGCGGCTGGTCGAATGGATGAACGACCCCGAATTGTCGATGCGTTTCCTCGCCTCGGCCGGCGCGATGCTGCAGGTTGCCGTGACCGGTATTGCGATCCTCATATGGATCGTGCTCGAACGGCTCGGTGCCGCCTGGCGCAACCGTTTCGCCAGAGCCGGGCACCGCTTTCGCCGCGACGCGCCTGCGCGGATGCTCGGTCTCGGCCTGATGAGCCTGGCGGCGGGTATCGTGATCGCCGGTCTGGGTGCCCTTGCCGCCTGGTCGGTCGCCGGGTTGTGGCCGTTTCCCGACGTCATGCCGCGCAGCGTCTCGCTCAAGAGCTGGGCCTTCACCCTGCCGCGCATCGTCGCGCCGCTCGCCACGACGCTCATCGTCGGGCTGATTGCCACGCTGATCGCGCTTTTTCTCACCATCCTGTGCCTCATCCGCGAGGACGAGACAGGCCGAAGGGGCGGGCGCGGCGCCGTCTGGCTTCTTTATCTGCCGCTCATCGTGCCGCAGGTGGCCTTCCTCTTCGGCCTGCAGCTTCTGTTTCTCGGCGGCGGCGCGAAGGCCAACCTGCCGGCGCTCATCTTGGCCCATCTGATCTTCGTCATGCCCTATGTCTTTCTGTCATTGTCCGATGCCTGGCGCGCCTTCGACCGGCGCTTCGATGCCGTCGCCTCGGGCCTCGGCAAGACGCGCTGGCGGGCCTTGCTGCGGGTGCGCCTGCCGATGCTGACGCGCGCCATCGTGACGGCGGGCGCGGTCGGCTTCGCCGTTTCGGTCGGACAATATCTGCCGACCGTGCTGATCGGCGCCGGTCGGCTCACCACCGTCACCACCGAGGCCGTGGCGCTCGCGTCCGGCGGCAACCGCCGTGTCATCGGCGTCTATGCCTTTCTGCAGATGGTCCTGCCGATGGCCGGCTTTCTCGTTGCCACGGCGATACCGGCGCTGGTATTCCGCCGGTTCCGCGCCATGCGGATATGAATTGGCGGCAGGAATGAGCGGCAAGGGTCTGATACTCGACAAGGTCTCGATCACGCTCGACGGGCGGGTGCTCGTCGCGGTGACGCATCACGTCGCGCCCGGCGAGGTGCTGACGCTGATGGGACCGTCGGGATCCGGCAAGTCGACGCTGCTCGCCTATATTGGCGGCTTCCTCGACCCGGCCTTCAAGGGCACGGGCCGTGTCATCGCCGACGGCGTGGAACTGACGGGCCTGAAGCCCGAGGAGCGCCATGCCGGCATCCTGTTTCAGGACGCGCTTCTTTTCCCGCACATGACGGTGGCCGGCAATCTTCTCTTCGCCATGCCGCCGCAGGTGGGGCCGCGCGCCATGCGGGCCGCAATGGCCGAGGCAGCCCTCGAAGAGGTCGGGATGGCGGGGTTGGGCGGCCGCGATCCCGACACGCTGTCGGGCGGTCAGAAGGCGCGCGTGGCGCTCGCCCGCGTGCTCTTGTCCGCGCCGCGCACGCTTCTCCTCGACGAGCCCTTTTCCAAGCTCGATGCCGGCCTGCGCCAGCAGATGCGCGTGCTGGTCTTTTCCAGCGCCCGGAAGAAGGGCCTGCCGACGATCCTGGTGACCCATGACGAGGCCGACGCCGTGGCCGCCGGCGGACCGATCATCCGCATCGGCGAGGACCAATGAGGGACCTTCCGCACCTTCCCGTTACTGAGGCCCTGCCCGACCTGTGCGCGGCCCTGTCGCGTGGCACGAATGCGGTCCTCGTCGCCCCGCCGGGCGCCGGCAAGACGACGCTTGCGCCTCTGGCGCTGTTGCAGCAGGACTGGCGCGGCGACGGCACGATCCTGCTTCTGGAGCCCCGGCGCCTGGCGGCGCGCGCCGCCGCCCGGCGCATGGCCTCGCTCATCGGCGAGGAGGTCGGCGCGACGGTCGGCTACGCCATGCGCATGGAAGGCCGAACCTCCGCCAGGACGCGCATCCTCGTCGTCACCGAAGGCGTATTGTCGCGCATGATCCTCGACGATCCCGAACTGCCGAGGATCGCCGCCGTGATATTCGACGAGTTCCACGAGCGTTCGCTCGACGGCGATTTCGGCCTCGCTCTGGCGCTCGACGTGCAGGCCGCGCTCAGGCCCGATCTGAGGCTCCTCGTCATGTCGGCGACGCTCGACGGCGCACGCGTCGCATCGCTCCTCGACGGCGCGCCGGTGATCGAGAGCGCCGGGCGCAGCTTCCCCGTTATGCCCCGCCATCAACCGCGCGGGCCCGACCAGCGGGTGGAAGACGCCGTCGCCAATGCGATCCGCACGGCGCTGCGCGAGGAAGAAGGCAGCATTCTCGCCTTCCTGCCCGGCCAGCGCGAGATCGAGCGCACGGCCGAGCGGCTCGACGGCAAGGTCCCGTCCGACACCGACATCATGCCGCTTTACGGCGCGATGGACGGCAAGGCGCAGGACGCGGCGATCCGACCGCCGGAGGCGGGACGGCGCAAGGTGGTGCTCGCCACCGCGATCGCGGAAACGTCGATCACCATCGACGGGGTGCGCGTCGTCGTCGATTCCGGCCTTGCGCGGCTGCCGAAATTCGAGCCCGGCACGGGGCTGACCCGGCTGGAAACGGTGCGCGCCTCGCATGCGTCGGTCGAGCAGCGCGCCGGACGCGCCGGGCGAACCGAACCCGGAATCGCGATCCGGCTGTGGCGCGCCGAGCAGACGGCGGCGCTGCCCGCCTTCACGCCGGCGGAAATTCTCGAGGCCGACCTTTCCGGCCTGGTGCTCGACTGCGCCGCCTTCGGCGTCACCGACCCGGCGATCCTCGGCTTTCTCGATCCGCCGCCGGCGGCAGCACTTGCCGCCGCGCGCACTTTGCTTGCCGATCTGCACGCGATCGATGCCGCCGGCCGGTTGACGCCGGAAGGCGCGGCGATGCGGCGGCTCGCCCTTCCCGCCCGGCTGGCGCATATGGTGGCCAAGGCCGCCGCGACAGGCGAAGAGATGGCCGCGGCCGAACTCGCCGTGCTCCTGACCGAGCGCGGGCTCGGCGGATCGGACAGCGATCTCGATCACAGGCTTTCGCGCTTTCGCACCGAACGCGGCTCGCGGGCGCACGCCGCGCGGCAGATGGCAGGGCGCCTGGCGAAAACGGCTGCAGCCACCCTCCCTTCGACAAGCTCAGGAGAGGGGAGGGTCGGACCAAAGGTCCGGGGTGAGGGCAACAAGGGCACCGCTTCCACGCCGCGAACCGACACGTCCTTCAGGGCAGAGGGTGAAGCGGGTCGCCTGCTTCTTCATGCCTGGCCCGACCGTGTCGCCAGGGCACGCGGCGAGCACGGCCGCTATGTGCTCGCCAATGGCCGCGGCGGGGTGCTTGATCCGGCCGATCCGCTGGCCAGGGAAAAATACCTGGTCGTGGCCGACCTGCAGGGAAAGGCGCAGAACGCGCGCATTGCCGCCGCCGCGGCGGTGGACGAAAGCGACATTCTCGAGTGGCTGGCCGATCGGATCGAGCGGCGCACCGAGACATCGTTCGACGCCGAACGCAAGGCCGTGCGCAGCCGCGAGGTCACGCGCCTCGGCGCCATCCATCTGGCCGAACGGCTGCTGCCGCCGCCGCAGGGCCGCGCCGCCGATACGGCGATCCTGGAGGCCGTGCGCGCCGAAGGGCCGGCAATCCTGCCCTGGGGCAAGGTGGCCACGACGCTCAGGCATCGGCTCAAATGGCTGCATGCCGGGCTGGGCGAACCCTGGCCGGACATGTCGGACGCCGCCTTGACGACCCGTCTGGAGGAATGGCTGCTGCCCTTCCTGAAAGGAAAGTCCCAGCTTGCAGAAATCTCCGACGCGGCTCTGGCCGATGGGTTGATGACGCTCGTCCCCTACGCGCTCCAGCACCGCATCGAGCAATTGGCGCCGACGCATTTCGAGGCCCCGTCCGGCAGCCGCGTGCCGATCGATTATGCGGGTGAACGGCCGGTGCTCGCCATTCGCGTTCAGGAGCTTTACGGGCTCGACCGCCACCCGGCGATCGCCGAAGGGCGCGTGCCGCTTCTCCTGGAGCTCCTGTCGCCGGCGCACCGGCCGATCCAGACGACGGCCGACCTGCCCGGTTTCTGGCGCGGATCCTGGGCCGATGTGCGTTCCGACATGCGTGGGCGCTATCCCAAGCATTACTGGCCCGAAAACCCGCTTCAAGCGCAGGCGACGGCGCGCGCCAAGCCGCGCGGCACGTGAGCGGATGCGAATCCGCTTGGCGCAGCGCCCCGCATTGCGCATATACGGGGCATGACAAGCGACATCCGCAGCGCCGGTCGGCTGCCGAGCCGGCATCTGCGCCTCAACACGCTGATCCGCCTGAGATGGCTCGCCATCGTCGGCCAGAGCGCCGCCGTGCTGGTCGTCGCCTACTGGCTCGAATTCCCGATGCCGGTCAGCCTGTGCTTCGCGCTCATCGCCTGCTCGGCCTGGCTCAACCTGCTTCTGGCCTTCCGCTATCCGCCGACCCACCGGCTGCAGCCGGCAGCGGCCTTCGGCGTGCTGTTCTTCGATTCGCTGCAGCTTGCCGGCCTGCTCTATTTCACCGGCGGGCTGACCAACCCCTTCGCATTGCTGATGACCGTGCCGGTCGTCGTCTCCGCCAGTTCGCTGCCATTGCATCTGACCGCGATCCTGGGCCTGGTGACAGCGGCGGCGGCAACCGGTCTCGCCTTCTTCCACCTGCCGCTGCCCTGGTTCGAGGGCGACGTCCTGACCATGCCGTTCCTCTATATCGCCGGCATGTGGATGGCGGTGATTTCGACGACAGCATTCACCGCCATCTATGCCTGGCGGGTGGCCGAGGAGGCGCGCCAACTGGCCGACGCGCTGACGGCGACCGAACTGGTTCTGCAGCGCGAACAGCACCTTTCGGCGCTGGACGGGCTGGCGGCAGCCGCGGCCCATGAGCTCGGCACGCCGCTGGCGACGATCGCACTGGTCGCCAAGGAACTGGAAAGGGCGCTCGGCGCCGACCCGAATTTCGGTGAAGACATGGCGCTGCTGCGCTCGCAGAGCGAGCGCTGCCGCGAGATCCTGAAGCGGCTGACCAGCCTCTCCTCGCAGGGCGAGGAGCATATGGCGCGCATGCCGCTGACCTCGCTGATCGAGGACGTGATCGCGCCGCATCGCGATTTCGGCATCACGATCAAGCTCGACCCGGCCGAATCGAGCGGCCCCGAACCCATTGGCCGGCGCAATCCGGGCGTCATCTACGGGCTCGGCAACCTGGTGGAAAACGCGGTCGACTTCGCCCGCTCGACCGTCGTCGTACGCTGGCAGTGGACCGAGGACGAGGTGACGATCGGCGTCGTCGACGACGGGCCGGGGTTTCCCGCCGAGATCATCGACCACATCGGCGAGCCCTACATGACGACGCGCTCGGCGGCTCAGGCCGGCGGCGGCGGGCTCGGCCTGGGATTGTTCATCGCCAAGACGCTGCTGGAGCGCTCCGGCGCAAAGGTCGAGTTTCAAAATGCGCCGCAGCCCGGCAAGGGCGCGGCGGTGGAAGTCACCTGGGCGCGCCAGGCCTTCCTGGAAGCCCCGGCGGCACTGGAGGCGGCGCATTGACGCTGACGCGAAACATTGACGCCGCGTCAATTGGAAAGATGCGGAGAATGACATAAATATGGCCTGACATGTACGTTCGAATGGCAGGATGATGACAGAAACAAACGAAGATCTCCTCGGTGAAGACCGCAGCCTCCTGATTGTCGACGACGACCGGCCGTTCCTGACCCGGTTGGCGCGCGCCATGGAAACGCGCGGTTTTGCCGTGGATACGGCCGAAAGCGTCGAGGAGGCCATCGGCAAGGCAAGGGCCGCCGCGCCCGCCTATGCGGTCGTGGACATGCGGCTCGGCGACGGCAACGGGCTCGATGTGGTCTCGGCGATCCGCGAAACGCGCGCCGACACGCGCACGGTCATCCTGACGGGATACGGCAATATCGCCACCGCGGTCACGGCGGTGAAGCTCGGCGCGGTCGACTATCTGTCGAAACCGGCCGATGCCGACGACGTCTTCGCCGCGCTGACACGCCTGGGGGGCGACAGGGTCGCGCCGCCGGAAAATCCGATGTCGGCCGACCGCGTGCGCTGGGAACACATCCAGCGCGTCTACGAGATGTGCGACCGCAATGTCTCGGAAACGGCGCGCCGGCTCAACATGCACCGCCGCACGCTGCAGCGCATTCTGGCCAAGCGCGCGCCGCGCTGATCCGGATCTGCCGGCGGTAACTCCTACTCACTCTCTCCGTCGAGGACCGGCACCGCCACGCCGGCCAGTTCGGCCGCCAGGAGGCGGGCCGCTCCGGCGCGCGCGAAGCGCAGCATCATCGCCTTGCGCGTGGCGGCCGCAAGCTTGTGCTCGGGCGCCTCGCGCATGATTTCGGCGCCATAGCCGTCCGACAGGATGAAGCCGCATTCGCGCGGAAAGATCGCTTCGGGCACATCGGGATGGGTGGCGAAGAAGAAGCGGTCGCAATGCAGCCGGTAGTCCGGCCATTTGTGGTCGGAGCGGAAATCCTCGACCGACGACTTGATCTCGATGATCCAGATCTCGCCGCTGTGCGCCAGCGCGACCAGATCGGCGCGGCGGCCGGTCGCCAGCGACAATTCCGGCAGCACATGCGCATTCATCTGCTGAAGCAGGCGCTGGACCCCGCGGCGCACCATCAGGGCGCGTTCCGACTGGCGGCCGTCGATCAGCGGGTTATCGGGCAGGGGCGAGACGATCGGCATGGCTCAACCATGCCATCGCGGCGCGGCCGCGAAAAGTGCCAGGCCCTGCCCTGCTGCCATATCGGATCGGCCGGCGCCGCAATCAAAGGCCGATGCGAGTGCTGTTGCGCAATTGCAATATATCTTTTTTGATTGCATGAAAGGTCGCCGCCTTTTCGAATAGACACTTGGCAAATGCGCCCGAATACCTATTAAGCATCTTGACTTTTATATGGCCCGAATCGGGCAGGATCGATCGGGCGGGGACCCTTGCACACACACAGCATGAACTTGAAGCCATTCGTCATTGCGGCCACCCTGGCACTGTCGGCGGTACTCGCCGGATGCACCAGCGGAAGCACGCTGCGCACGTTCTCGACCGATTACGGCGTCACGCGCGATGCCGGATATCAATTGCCGTCGGTGCCGATCCACAAGGTGCCGCGCAAGTATCACCGCCAGATCGTGCGCTACGAGACGGCCGAGAAGCCCGGCACGATCATCGTCGATACGAAGGACAAGTTCCTCTATTTGGTGCAGCCGGACGGCAAGGCTGTGCGCTACGGTATCGGCATCGGCCGTGAAGGTTTCGAGTGGAAAGGCACGGCGCGCGTGGCGATGAAGCGCGAATGGCCGACCTGGACCCCGCCTTCCGCGATGATCGGCCGTCAGCCGGAACTCGCCAAGTGGCGCGGCGGCATGCCGCCCGGCCTGACCAACCCGCTCGGCGCGCGGGCGCTCTATCTCTTCAACCGCAACGGCGACACCGGCTACCGGCTGCACGGAACGCCCGAATGGAACTCGATCGGCAAGGCCATGTCGTCCGGCTGCATCCGGCTGATGAACCAGGACATTATCGACCTCTACAATCGCGCCGAAGTCGGCGCCAAGGTCATCGTGACGTAATTCAGCGGCGAACCGTCCAGGCAACAGGACTTTCGCTACAAAAAAACCGGGCTCGACAGCCCGGTTTTTTTATGCCGCAGCGGCGGAAAATGTCAGCCGATCTGCTCGACATGCTGCACCTCGGGCACGAAATGCCTGAGCAGGTTCTGGATGCCGTGCTTGAGGGTCGCGGTGGATGACGGGCAGCCGGCGCAGGCGCCCTTCATGTTGAGAAAGACGGTGCCGTTCTCGTAGCCGCGGAAGGTGATGTCGCCGCCATCCTGGGCAACCGCCGGGCGCACGCGCGTGTCCAGCAATTCCTTGATGGTGATGACGATCTCCTCGTCCTCCTTGTCGTAGAACTCGCCGTCGGCGTCGGCCGTGGCGCTCGAATTTTCGTCCTGCGGCGCCAGGACCGGAGCGCCCGACATGAAATGCTCCATGATGGTGCCGAGAATGGCCGGTTTGAGATGCTGCCAGTCGGGTTCGCCCGTCTTGGTCACGGTGACGAAGTCGTAACCGAAGAAGACACCCGTCACGCCGGGCACCTCGAACAGTCGCGCCGCCAGCGGCGAAGCTTCGCTGGCCGCCTCGGCATTGCGGAAATCGGCCGTGCCGGAATTGAGCACCACGACGCCCGGCAGGAACTTCAATGTCGCTGGATTGGGGGTCGCTTCGGTCTGGATGAACATGGCGGGTTTGCTCCTGCCTCATTTGTTTGGAACAGTTCTAAATAGTCACTTCGCGTCGCACAATCAAGGCAATCCGCTCCCGCGAACGGCCCATCGGGAGAAAACGGTTTCAGGCCAGCGCCTCGATCTCCTCGTCGGTAAGGCTGTGCGGCACGACGGTGACCGGAATGGAAAAGCCCTGCCCCTTGCCGGCAACCGCCGAGACGAGCGGCCCCGGCCCTTCCTTGCCCTGGCCGGCAGCAAGCACAAGGATGGCAATGTCCTGATCGTCGTCGATCAGGGCGTGGATTTCCTCGGCCGGCGATCCCTCGCGCACCACCAGTTCCGGCTCGATGCCGACCTTGTCGCGGATCTTCGCCGCCATCGTGTCGAGGGCGGCCGACGCGGTGGCATTGGCTTCCTCGCGCATGATCTTCTCGACGCCGAACCATTGCTGGAAATCGGTCGGCTCGATGATGAAGAGCAGCACGATGCCGCCATTGGTGCTCTGGGCGCGCTCGGCGGCGTAAGCCACGGCGCGCTCGCATTCGGGCGTGTCATCCACGACGGCGAGAAATTTCCGCCGGTGGCCGGCTTCCCGGCTCAGTCGTTTCGTGACCATTCAGTCATCCTGCTCCACCACGCTCGCCGCGCAATCTGCCATTGCCGCGGCTTGCGGGCAAGCTGGTGAATTGTCCAGGTTTCAATCGCCGACGAAGCCGATGATCTCGCGCACCGTCTTCATCGTCGCCTCGGCCCGCACGGCGGCACGCTCGCCGCCGTTGCGCAGGACGGCGTCGACATAGGCCGGATCGGCCATGATGCGGCGCATTTCGGAAGCAATCGGGGCCAGTTTCTCCACCGCCAGCTCGGCAAGTGCGGGCTTGAAGACGGAAAACTGCTGACCGCCGAACTCGGCGATCACGCTCTCGCGGCTCCTGTCGGACAAGCCCGCATAGATGCCGACGAGATTGTCCGCCTCCGGCCTCGCCTCCAGTCCCTCCAATTCGCTCGGCAAGGGCTCGGGATCGGTCTTGGCCTTCTTGATCTTCTTGGCGATCGTGTCCGCGTCGTCGGTCAGATTGATGCGCGAAAGATCGGACGGGTCCGATTTCGACATCTTCTTCATGCCGTCGCGCAGGCTCATGACGCGGGTCGCGGTTCCCTCGATCAGCGGCTCGGTGAGCGGAAAGAAGCCGTTGACCCGTTCGTCGCCGACCGTCATGTCGACGCCGGCGCCCAGTTGGCCGATGCGATCGGAAAAGTCGTTGTTGAACTTGGTGGCAATGTCGCGCGTCAGTTCCAGATGCTGCTTCTGGTCCTCGCCCACCGGCACATGAGTGGCGCGGTAGACCAGGATGTCGGCCGCCATCAGGCTCGGATAGGCGAGCAGACCGAGCGAGGCGTTCTCGCGGTCCTTGCCGGCCTTGTCCTTGAACTGCGTCATGCGGTTCATCCAGCCGATACGGGCGACGCAGTTGAAGATCCAGGCAAGCTCGGCGTGCTGCATGACGCGCGACTGGTTGAAGACGATGTGCTTTTCGGGATCGATGCCGGCGGCGAGGAAGGCGGCAGTGATGGCCCGCGTCTGGCCGGCCAGGTCGTCATGCACGAGTTGCGCCGTGATCGAGTGCAGGTCGACGACGCAATAGATGCAGTCGTGGCTGTCCTGCAGGGCGACGAAGCGGCGGATGGCGCCGAGATAATTGCCGAGATGCAGATTGCCGGTCGGCTGGACGCCGGAAAAGACGAGCGGCTGGAACGAGGGCATGCGATAAAACTCCGGGCCTAGTGTGGTGGTTTTGAAGTTCGCGACATTCCATATACCGGGCACCGAGGCGAACTACAAAACCAAAACCACACTAGAATCATATGGTTGCTAGTGTCCTTTCGATTCGGAAATTCGTCCGGCGCTGATATCGAGGTGAAACGAATTTCCGAACCGGGACACTAGTGGAGGGCCTCGTTGCGGGCGAGGAAGAAACGCGCCGTGCTTATGGCGGATGGTGCGGACCGGCGCAAGAGGCAGGATTGCGCCATATAACGTTATGCGTTATGAATTCGAATGATACGAGGCTTTGCCGACCGGGAAACCGAAAAGATCTGGAACGGGCGGAGCAGCAGGAAACTGCCCGGAAATCGCCTTGAGATGCTGAAAGGCGACCGGGCCGGGCAGTTCTCTATCAGGATCAACGGTCAATGGCGCATATGTTTCCGATGGAAGGAAGGAGCGGCCCATGACGTCGAAATCGTCGACTACCACTGACGAGGCGCTCCTGCACAATCCGCATGCGGGCGAGATTCTGCTGGAGGAGTTCCTTGCCCCCCTGGGTCTGAGCCAGAACGCTCTCGCCCGCGCAATCGAGGTGCCGCCAAGGCGGATCAATGAGATCGTTCATGGCAAGCGTGCGATCACCGCCGACACCGATCTGCGGCTTACACGCTATTTCGGCATGTCCGAAGGCTTCTTCCTCGGGCTCCAAATGGACTATGAGCTGATGGAAAGGAAGCGCGCCCTTGGCGATACGCTGGACAGGATCAAGCCCCGCGCCGCCTGACCAGCCCGGCCAATTGCCGCCGGTCGAGTGCGCCGGTCGTGATCACGATGGCGAAATAGGCTGCCGCGGCAACGCCGATGACCCCCGCCACGGCGGCGAGACGCGCCAGCAGCGACCCTTCAGCGAGGATAGCCGAAAAGGCGTCCTGCAGCCACCAGACGAGCACCCCCATCACCGCGCTCGCCAGGACGATGAGCGCCACGCGGCGCAAGGTGGCGGCGGACGGACGGAAAGCGTCACGCCGCCACAACGTGGCGGATAAAAGGGCGAAGTTGATCCAGGCCGAGGCGGAGGTTGCCGCGGCCAGCCCGACATGACCATAGAACGGGAAGAGCGCCAGGCTGCCGACGATGTTGACGACAACCGCGACGATGGAAAACCACATCGGCGTCTTCATGTCCTCGCGGGCGAAAAAGCCGGGCTGGAAGACCTTGATGAGCACATAGGCAGGCAGGCCGCTGGCGAAGGCGGCAAGGGCGGCGGCCGTCAGCGCGGTGGTTTCGGCGGAAAAGGCGCCGCGCTGATAAAGCAGCGCCACGATCGGCGCCGGCATGACCATCAGACCGACGGCCGCCGGCAGGGCAAGACCCAGCGCGAATTCGAGCGACCGGTTTTGCAGATGCTGGGCGTCGGCCTCGTCACCCGCCTTGAGCGAGCGGGCGAGCTCCGGCAATAAAACGACGCCGATGGCGATGCCGATGACGCCGAGCGGTAGCTGGTTGATGCGGTCGGCATAGTTCAAGAGCGCGATCGCGCCGTCCTGCGCCGAAGCGATGATCTGGCCGACGAGCAGGTTGATCTGAGTGACGCCGCCGGTCAGCAGGGCCGGCCCCATCAAGACGAGCAGACGTTTGACGGCCGGCGTCAGGCGCGGCCGGGCGGGCCGCATGGAAAAGCCCTCGCGCCGAACGCCCCAGACCAGGAAGGCCAGTTGCGCCACGCCAGAGACGAGCACGCCCCAGGCCATCCAGACGCCGGTCGTGCGCTGCTCCACCCCGGCCCCGAGTGCGGCCACGAGGACAAGGATCAGGATGATGTTGAGCAGCACCGGCACGGCGGCGGCGAGGAAATAGCGCCGCATGGAATTGAGGATCCCCGACAGCATGGCGACCAGCGACATGCAGAACAGGTAAGGAAACATGATCCGCGTCAGCAGTACGGTAAGATCGAATTTTTCCGGCGTGTCGGCGAATTTCGGCGCGATCACCGTGCCGACGAGAAACGGCATGACGATGAGAGCCAGCGCCGTCAGGACCAGCAGGCTCGTTACGAGAACGGACAGCACTTCCTCTGCGAACCGGCGCGCGCCGGCCATCCCGTCGCCTTCGAGCTCCTTGGCAAAAAGCGGGATGAAGGCGGTGTTGAACGCGCCTTCGGCAAACAGCCGGCGGAACAGGTTGGGAAAACGAAACGCGGCATAGAACGCATCGGCCACCGGCCCGGCGCCAAGTGCCGCACCGATCAGCGCCTCGCGGGCAAAGCCGAAGATGCGGCTCGCCATGGTTCCGCTCGCCACGCTGGCGAATTTCTTGACCAGGCTCATGCGGCGGGCTCCGGCGCCCGCGGCGCGGCGTTTGGCGTCGGGGGGTTCACGCGGCCGCCGTCTTCATCTTCTGCTGGCGCTGGCCGCTATGGGTCAGGATCGACAGCAAGGTCTCGCGGATCGCCGCCTGGCGGGTCGGGTTCTCGATCTTCTGTCCGGTCAGGTCGGTAACGTAGAACGTATCGATGACCTTCTCGCCGAAGGTCGTGATATGGGCCGAGGCGATGTCGAGCGACAGGTCCGAAAGCGCCCCGGTAATCTCCGAAAGCAGGCCCGGCCGGTCGAGCCCCTCCACCTCGATGACCGAAAAGCGGTTCGACAGCGTGTTGCGGATATGGGCCTGCGGCTCGATGCGGAAGACCTTCTGGCCGCGCCTGGGCTTGGTGCGCTTCTCGATCATCTCCGGCAGCCAGCTCTTGCCCGAAAGCACATCCTCGATCAGCTTGCCGACCCGCTCGGCGCGGCGACGCTCGTCCTCGTCGCGCTCGAATTCGCGGGCGATCAGGATCGTGTCGAGCGCGCGCCCGTCGGTGGTCGTGAAGACCTGCGCGTCGACGATGTTGCCGCCGGCCCCAGCGCAGGCTCCGGCAATGACCGAGAGCAGGCGCGGATGGTCGGGCGTCAGCACGGTGATCTCCGTCACCGCCTCGAACTTGTGCGTCGTCACGGCGATGGCGAGCGGCTTGCGCGCGGCATCGGTGTCGCGGATGAAGCCGGCATGGCGGATCTGGTCGGGCAGGTCGACGGTCAAGAGATAGTTGTCGTAATGCAGGTCGAGGACGCGACTGCGGTCGGTCTCGGACCAGTCGGAGAGCCCGGCGGCCAGTTCCTCGCGCGCCTGTTCGGCACGCTTTGAGCGCGGGAGTTCGGAAAAGCCGCCGGTCAGAAGCAGCTCGGTCTCGTAATAGAGCGTGCGCAGGAGTTGGCCCTTCCAGCCGTTCCACACCCCCGGCCCCACGCCGCGAATATCGCAAACCGTGAGAACCAGAAGCAGCTTCAGCCGCTCCACCGATTGCACGACCGCGGCGAAATCCTCGATCGTCTTGCGGTCGTTCAGGTCCCGCGTCTGGGCCGTCATCGACATGACGAGGTGGTTTTCGACCAGCCAGGCGATCGTTTCGGTCTCCGATGGCGAAAAGCCCATATGCGGGCAGATGCGCCGGGCAATGCGCGCGCCGGCTATCGAGTGATCCTCCGGCCGGCCTTTGGCGATGTCGTGCAGGAACACCGCCGTATAGAGGATCTCGCGCTGCGGGTGCAGGCCCGGCATGAGGACATGGGAAAGCGGATGGACCTTCTCGTCGTCTCCGTGCTCGATCTCCGACAACACGCCGATGCAGCGCAACAGGTGCTCGTCCACCGTGTAGTGGTGGTACATGGAGAACTGCATCATGGCGACGATCTTGCCGAATTCGGGGATCAGCTTGCCGAGCAGCCCGGCCTCGTTCATGCGCCTGAGATTGAGCTCTGGATTGCGGTCCGACGTCAGGACGTCCATGAACAGCCGGTTGGCCTCGGCGTTCTTGCGCAGATTGCGGTCGACCAGCTTGAGCGATCGGGTCAGGAGCTTGAACGCGTTGGGGTGGTATCCGAGGCCGTGCCGGTCGGCAAACCAGAACAGCCGCAACAGATTGACCGGATCGCGCGCGAAGACCTCGTCGTCGGCGACGTTGAGGCGGTGGTTGTCGATGATGAAGTCCGACGTGCCGGCCAGCTTGCGGCGGCGGCGCGAGAAGGTCAGGAAGATGCGGTTGAAGCCCGGCACCTGCTTGGCCTGCTCCTCCTCCAGCGCGGCGCAGAAGATGCGCGTCAGGTCGCCCACCTGCTTGGCGCGCAGGAAGTAGTGCTTCATGAAGCGCTCGACGGCTGAAAGCCCGGGATGGCTCGTGTAGCCGAGTCGCTCGGCGATGTCGCGCTGGATGTCGAAATGCAGCCTTTCCTCGGCTTTGCCGGTCAGGAAATGCATGTGGCAGCGCACCGCCCAGAGGAAATCCTCGGCCTTGCGGAACTCCAGATATTCGCGGCGCGTGAAGACACCCTTGTCGACAAGCTCCTCGGCCTTGCGCACGCGGTAGTAATATTTGCCGATCCAGAACAGCGTATGCAGGTCGCGCAGGCCGCCCTTGCCGTCCTTGACGTTGGGTTCGACCAGGTAGCGGCTTTCGCCGGCCTTGCGGTGGCGCTCGTCGCGCTCGGCGAGCTTGGCCTGGACGAATTCCGGGCCGGTGCTGCTGACCACCTCGCGGTCGAAGCGCTCGATCAGTTCGGCGTAGAGCGCCTTGTCGCCCCACAGGTAACGTGCCTCCAGCACCGCCGTGCGGATCGTTATGTCGGTGCGTGAAAGGCGGATGCATTCCTCGATATTGCGCGTGGCATGGCCGACCTTCAGGCCGAGATCCCACAGCATGTAGAGAATGAATTCGATGATCTGCTCGCCCCAGGGCGTCTGCTTGTAGGGCAGCACGAACAGAAGATCGATGTCGGAGCCCGGCGCCAGCGTGCCGCGGCCATAGCCGCCGACGGCGACGATCGCCATGCGCTCGGCGGCGGAGGGGTTTTGCGTGCGGTAGACGTGGCGCGTGGCAAAGCCGTAGAGCGCGCGGATGATCTCGTCCATGAGATGCGACAGGCGCACCGCGCAGGCCGTGCCGCCGCCGTCTGCCATCAGCATCGTCTCGGCCGTCCTGCGCCCGTCATGCAGCGTGCGGCGCAGCAATTCGAGCAGTGCGGACCGCGCTGCGGCGCCGGTTGCCTCGCCGCCATACTCGGCGGCCAGCGCCTCCATGGCACGGTTCAGTGCTTCGCCGTCAACGATCCTGTCGAGCCTGAGAGGTATTCTCGCCATTCGGGGCCGCACTCCGCCTCAAAGCATGTCCCGCTCGAACGGAGACGTTTGAGCGAAAGGCACATGCTCCAACAAATCTGATCCGGCGCGCATCCTTGTTCCATACGTTTCCGTTTGAAGCGAATGCGCGCCAGCGAGCGCTCTATACCGTGAATCGGGCGCAAATGGTATGGGGCAGGTAAGGTGTGGGGAAGCCCTGCGCACTGGCATCCGACAACCCGCGCAAGGCCGTGCCCCCACTCTGAACATTTGATTTGAGGCAGTTCCGGACGAAGAACCGTTCCCCCTGGAATTGCTTGCTCTAAAAGGCGCGCGGCCATTTGCGCGCGCCATGCATCACCCGGAGAATGGTGACAATGTCGTTCGCGACCCTATACGGAACGACGAACGGCGTGCCGGCAATGACCAGTTCGCGCGTTCCCCTGACGCGGCCTGCCCGACCGATCTCCGGATAATCGGCAAGCTTCGCCGACTGCTCGCGGATCACCTCAAGGACGCCATAGGCTGCCTGAGGATTGTCCGTCGCGATGTAACGGACGATTTCTGCAAGGTCCTGTTCGGCGAGCGGTCGCCACTCAACCCTCACGACGGACCTTGGCTCCGGCGATCTCATCGATGATGGCGCGGGTGCGCTCCATTACGAGATCATGGGGAACGCTCGGGCGTGGATCATCGATTGCCGCTTGCACCTGCGCCCGGAACCATTTGTCATAGCCCGGCTCAACGGGTCGGTTCTGCTCGACATAGGCGCGCATGAAGTCCCGAATCACCTGAGCAGCGGGACGATCGGCGGCTTCGGTGGCGGCCTTGAACGCCGCCTTCAGGTCTGCCGGCACGCGAAAATTGAAGTTTTCTTCCTTGGGATGGCCCGTGGTGCGGGGCATGGTCTTCTCCCATTGGGTGCGCTGATTTTGTAATTACATAATCTGCGCATCCTCATCCGGCAAGACCATGCCATTGTGGCGGCCACCTCCAGATCGGCTCGCCCACCCGCGCCTCACGACCCTCCGGTCAGCGCCTTCAGCCGGTAGAGCGCTTCGAGGGCGTCGCGCGGGGTCAGGTCGTCGGGATTGATCGCGGCCATGGCCTCGCCAAGCGGGTCATTGGCCGCGGGCGCGGCGATCTCGCGTTTGGCGGCGACGCTGAACAGCGGCAGGTCGTCGACCAGCCGGCGCGCCTGGCCCGACGTCTCGCCTTCTTCCAGTTGCGTGAGCACTTCGCGGGCGCGCGCCACCACCGGCTCGGGCAGGCCGGCGAGCCTGGCCACCTGCACGCCGTAGGAGCGGTCTGCGGCCCCCTTGGCGACCTCGTGCAGGAAGACGACCTCGCCTTCCCATTCCTTGACCCGCATGGTCACGTTGTGCAGCCGCAGAAGCTTTTCGGCAAGCGCCGTCATCTCGTGGAAATGGGTGGCGAAAATCGCCCGGCAGCCGTTCTTCTCGTGCAGGTATTCGACCGTCGCCCAGGCGATCGACAACCCGTCGAAGGTCGCCGTGCCGCGGCCGATCTCGTCCAGGATGACCAGCGCGCGCGGGCCGGCCTGGTTGAGGATCGCCGCCGTCTCGACCATCTCGACCATGAAGGTGGAGCGCCCGCGGGCCAGATCGTCGGAGGCGCCGACGCGCGAAAAGAGCCGGTCGACGACGCCGATATGGGCGCTTTCGGCCGGCACGTAGGAGCCCATCTGGGCGAGAATGGCGATCAGCGCGTTCTGGCGCAGGAAGGTCGACTTGCCGCCCATGTTCGGGCCGGTCAGAAGCCAGATGGCACCGTTTTCCTTATCGCCGGCGGGCGACAGATCGCAATCATTGGCAACGAACGGATCGGCGGCCTGGCGCCGCAGCGCCTGCTCGACGACCGGATGGCGCCCGCCGGCGACGGCAAAGGCGAGACTGTCGTCGACCGTCGGCCGGCAGTAATTCTCGGTGAGCGACAGTTCGGCGAGCGCGGCCGACACGTCGAGCACGGCCAAGGCCTGCGCCCCGGCGCGGATCGCCTCGGCATGGGCGACGGCCTCCGCCGTCAGCGCCTCGAAGATATTCAATTCGATCGCCAGCGCCCGCTCGGCCGCATTGGCGATCCTGGTCTCCAGATCGGCCAGTTCCGTCGTCGTGAAGCGCATGGCGTTGGCCATGGTCTGGCGGTGGATGAAGCGGGCGCGCGCCGCGTCGCTGCCGGTCATCACCGCCTGGTGATTGGAGGTCACCTCGATATAGTAGCCGAGCACATTGTTGTGGCGGATCTTGAGCGAGCGGATGCCCGTCTCCTCGATCAGGCCCGCCTCCATGCCGGCGATCACCTTGCGCGCCTCGTCGCGCAGCGCCCGCATCTCGTCGAGCTCGCCGTGATAGCCTTTGCGTACGAAGCCGCCGTCGCGTTTCAGGAGCGGCAGCTCGTCGTCGAGCGCGCGCTGCAGCGTCTCGCCGAAGCCGGCCGGCAGCCCCCGGATTGCAGCGACGGCCCCTGCGATCTCGTCTGGCAGGCCTTGGGCCGCGACAAGATCGGCGACCTCGCCGGCCGCCTGCATGCCGGCGGCGATCGCGCCGAGATCGCGCGGGCCGCCGCGGTTGAGCGCTAGCCGCGACAGCGCCCGCGGCATGTCGGGCACGCCTTTCAGCAATGCGCGCAGCCCTTCGCGCAGGGGCGTTTCCTGGCGCAGGAACGTCACCGAATCGAGCCGCGCGTTGATTGCGGCCGGGTCGGTCAGCGGCGATGTCAGCCGCTCGGCCATCAGCCGCCCGCCGGCGCCGGTGACGGTCCGGTCGATCGCCTTGATCAGGCTGCCGTCGCGCCCGCCCGAAAGCGTACGCAGAAGCTCCAGATGGGCGCGCGTAGCCGCGTCGATGAACAGCGTCGTGCCGGCATCCTGGCGCGCCGGCATGGTCAGCGGCGGGCGCTCGGCCTTCTGCGTGCGTTCGACATAGGCAATCGCCGCGGAGATTGCCGAGAGTTCGGCGCGCGAATAGTCGCCATGGCCGTCGAGTGTCGCCAGGCCGAAGAAGCGGGCAATGCGCTCGGGCGCGGTGACGGTGTCGAACAGGCTCGCCGGCAGCGGCGCGGCGAGCCGTCCCAGCGCGTCGAATACGGGCTTGAGGTCGGCGTCGTGGAAGACCGCATCGGCGACGATCAGCTCCTTCGGGTCGATGCGGCTGATGTCGGCCAACAGCCGGTCCGGCGCGGTCTGGGCGACGAAAAAGGCGCCGGTCGAAATGTCGATCCAGGCAAGCGCCATCGCGCCCGAACCCTTCACCCGGCCGAGCGCCATGAGATAGTTGGCTTCGGCCGGCGCCAAAAGCTTGTCCTCGGTGATCGTGCCGGGCGTGACGAGGCGCACCACGTCGCGCTGAACGACAGACTTGGAACCGCGCTTCCTGGCCTCGGCCGGGTCCTCGGTCTGCTCGCACACGGCGACCCGGTGGCCGAGCCCGATGAGCTTTTGCAGGTAATCGTCGGCGGCATGCACCGGCACGCCGCACATCGGGATGTCCTCGCCCAGATGCTTGCCGCGCTTGGTCAGCGTGATGCCGAGCGCCCGCGAGGCGACGAGCGCATCGTCGAAGAACATCTCGTAGAAGTCGCCCATCCGGTAAAACAGCAGCGAATCCGCATTGGCCGACTTGATCTCGATATACTGCTCCATCATCGGCGTGGCGGCAGCGGCGGCCTGGGGCCTGATCGGGGTCTGTCGGTTCAAGGGTTCTATCCGAAAATTCAGCCTGTTCCTGATTGGCGATTTACAGCGGCAAAGTGTAGCCTTAATCGAACTGCTCCACAAAAGAAGCAGCTATGGTTCCACGGCACACCGGGCAGGAGGAAACGTCAACGTCATGGCCGCGAAGAACAAATATGAAGAGCCCGGTCCGTCGGTGAGTCCGCACGAGGCGCTGGAATTCCACGCCATGGGCCGGCCGGGCAAGCTGGAAGTTACCCCGACCAAGCCGATGGCGACCCAGCGCGACCTGTCGCTGGCCTATTCGCCCGGCGTCGCCGTGCCGGTGCAGGCGATTGCCGAAGATCCCAGCCGCGCCTTCGACTACACCACCCGCGGCAACCTGGTGGCCGTCATCTCCAACGGCACGGCGATCCTCGGCCTCGGCAATCTCGGCGCGCTCGCCTCCAAGCCGGTGATGGAAGGCAAGGCGGTTCTGTTCAAGCGTTTCGCCGACGTCGATTCGATCGACCTGGAGGTCGACACGGCCGATGTCGACGAGTTCATCAACTCCGTGCGCTATCTGGGACCCTCCTTCGGCGGCATCAATCTGGAAGACATCAAGGCGCCGGACTGCTTCATCATCGAGCAGCGGCTGCGCGAGCTGATGGACATTCCGGTCTTCCACGACGACCAGCACGGAACGGCGATCATCGCCGTGGCCGGTCTCATCAATGCTCTGGCCATCACCGGACGCGACATGGCAACGGCGAAGCTGGTGTGCAACGGCGCCGGTTCGGCCGGCATCGCCTGCCTCGAACTCATCAAGTCGATGGGCTTCAAGCCGGAAAACGTCCTCCTGTGCGACACCAAGGGTGTCGTCTTCAAGGGCCGCAAGGAGGGTATGAACCAGTGGAAATCGGCCCATGCTGTCGAGACAGACAAGCGCACCCTGGCCGAGGCGCTCGACGGTGCCGACATCGTCTTCGGCCTTTCGGTAAAGGGCGCGCTGACGGCCGACATGGTGCGCTCGATGGCCGACAATCCGATCATCTTCGCCATGGCCAATCCCGACCCGGAGATCACGCCCGAGGAAGTAGCCGAAATCCGCAGCGACGCGATCATGGCGACCGGCCGCTCCGACTATCCCAACCAGATCAACAATGTGCTGGGCTTTCCCTACATCTTCCGCGGTGCGCTCGACGTACGTGCGACCACGATCAATGACGAGATGAAGCTTGCCGCCGCCCGCGCGCTGGCCGAACTGGCGCGCCGGGACGTGCCCGACGACGTGGCCGCCGCCTACCAGGGCAACCGCCCGAAGTTCGGTCCCAACTACATCATTCCCGTCCCCTTCGACCCGCGGCTGATCTCGGCCGTGCCGGTCGCTGTCGCCAGGGCGGCGATGGATTCGGGCGTGGCGCGGCGGCCGATCCTCGACCTCGACAAATACGCCAACGAACTGTCGGCAAGGCGCGATCCGATCGCCTCCACGCTGCAGCGCATCTACGACCGGGTGCGCCGCCAGCCCAAGCGCGTCGTCTTCGCCGAGGGGGAGGAGGAGCAGGTCATGCGCGCCGCCGTCTCCTACGTCAATCAGCAGCTCGGCACGGCGATCCTGCTCGGCCGCGACGACCAGATCCGCGAAACGGCGAAAAATGCCGGAGTCGACCTCGACAAGCCCGGCATCGAGATCATCAATGCGCGCCTTTCCAGGCGCAACGAGGCCTATGCCGACCATCTCTACGAGCGCATGCAGCGCAAGGGCTTCCTGCTGCGCGACTGCCAGCGGCTGATCAACAACGACCGCAACCATTTCGCCGCCTGCATGGTGGCGCTCGGCGATGCCGACGCCGTGGTGACGGGCGTGACGCGCAACTATTCGACCGCGCTGCAGGACGTGCGCCGGGTGATCGACGCCAAGCCGGGCCACCAGGTGATCGGCGTTTCGCTGGCGCTGAGCCGCGGTCACACGGTGCTGGTCGCCGACACGGCGGTGCACGACATGCCCGATGCACCGGAACTGGCCGACATCGCCGAGGAAGCGGCCGGCATGGCGCGGCGCATGGGCTACGAGCCGCGCGTCGCGCTGCTGGCCTATTCGACCTTCGGCCACCCGCCCGGCGAACGCTCCGAGCGAGTACAGGAGGCGGTGAAGATCCTGGACAAGCGGCGCGTCGATTTCGAATATGACGGCGAAATGGCGGCCGACGTCGCGCTCAATCCGAAGCTGATGCGGCAATATCCGTTTTGCCGGCTATCGGGCCCTGCCAACGTGCTTGTCATGCCGGCCTTCCACTCCGCCTCCATCTCGACCAAGATGCTGCAGGAACTGGGCGGCTCGACGGTGATCGGGCCGCTCCTGGTGGGGCTCAACAAGCCGGTGCAGATCGTGTCGATGAACGCCAAGGATTCCGACATCGTCAACATGGCGGCGATCGCCGCCTACAATGCCGGCGCCTGAGGCGATGACGGCGCGATGAAGGAACTACTCGCATCCTGGCAGGTCTGGGCCGTGCTGGCGGCCGTCTTCGCCGCGCTCACCGCGATCTTTGCCAAGGTCGGCGTCGAGCAGATCGGCTCCGACCTCGCGACGCTCATCCGCACCGTCGTCATCCTGGCCGTGGTCGGCGCCATCGTGTCGCTCACCGGCCAGTGGCAGCCGCCGGGCACGATTTCGCCCCGGACATGGGTGTTTCTGGTTCTGTCGGGCATCGCCACCGGCCTGTCGTGACTTTGCTATTTCCGCGCCCTGAAGCTCGGCGACGCGGCGCGCGTGGCGCCGATCGACAAGCTGTCGGTCGTCTTCGTGGCGGTCTTTGCCGCACTCTTCCTGCGCGAGAAGCTCTCGGGCATCAACTGGCTCGGCGTCCTGATGATCAGCGCCGGCGCGATCCTTGTCGCGCACCGGGCATGAGCTGCATCCTTGTCGCCGGCAGGGCGCTGATGAAGGCCGATCTCCCCGCAATGGGAGAGATTGCAGCTTCGCCGCCGTCGCCCTCATGGTGAGCCTGTCGAACCACTGGGGCGACGCATAGGCCTCGCGGGTCTTTTCAGCTCCCACCCCCTCAAGGGTCAGGGCTATCGTAGCTACCCCCTCCACCATGCGTCGCATGGTCCCCCTCCCCCGCTTCGCAGGGGAGGGGCCGGCGCCGCCGCCGCGGATCCTCCTCCATTTATGGGGGAGGGGGACCGCCGAAGGCGGTGGAGGGGGCATAAAGACCCAAATGCGATGGCCCCGGACATGATCCGGGGAGCACCCGGCCGTGGACGCGAATCAAGCGGCGAAGCGCTGGGCGTCGGCGCCGTAATAGTTGATGTAGCGGTCGGCGATGTGCTCCACCGGCAGCACGATGAAGATGTCGGTGGTGCGGAAATCGCGGTCGACGACGCAACCGTCGCCGACCTTCGCACCAAGCCGCAGATAGCCCTTGATCAGCGGCGGCATTGCGGCCAGAGCGGCCCGCGTGTCGACGGCCTCCGCCGGCACCAGATCCATATCGTTATAGCGCGAGGCGACCGCACGCACGTCCCAATCCGCCTCGGCCCGGCAGTTCTGGGCGAGGAAGGAAAGCGCCTCGGCATGGGCGGCCGGGGTCACGCCGGGAAAGGACGCGCAGCCCGTCATGACGTCGATCGCGTGGCGGCGGCAATAGGCCCATATGCCCTGCCACAGCAGCTCGACGGTGCGCTTGGAGCGGTATTCGGGCAGTACGCAGGATCGACCGAGCTCGAGAAAACGCCGGTGCGGATGGCGTGCCATCAAGGCTTCGAGCTCGAATTCCTCGTCGGAATAGAAGCCGCCGGCGGCCATCGCCTGCTCCTGTCGAAGCAGGCGGTAGGTGCCGACGATCTGTTGCCGGTCGGGCCCGCCAATGGCTGTGTCGACGACCAGCAGATGATCGCAAACGGCGTCGAAGCGGTCCGAATCGCGGCTTTCCAGCTCATGCACAAATTGCCGCTTGGCTCCCAGTTCGTCATAAAAGACGCGGAAGCGCACCTCCTGCGCGGCGGCGATCTCGGACGAGTTGCGCGCCAGCCGAACCTCCAGCTGCCCGATCCGGCCGAGCACCGTCTGGGTTTGGGAAAATCCGTGGGACCCTACAACCATAGCGCGATGCGCTCCCGCCCTCTGCTCCTGCTCGACGAATGTAGCCGGCATCGTAATTCTCCTCGTAGCCAGACAAGAAGCGGATGGCGCTCCTTCGGCGCACATACGAAGCCTGTACTACAGCACGATGACAGCATGCGGTTGCAGGATTGGCAACCGGGGCGGATCGCCTCGGCTGCACGATGTCGGACACATGCGCAGATATATCCGGTTGCCGGCTTCGACAAGTCACGCCGCCGACTGATGCGACACCACCTCGACGAGATGCTGCGGATCGAGCGGCTTGGTGACGAAGCCGGTCGCGCCGCGGGCCAGCACGTGATGGCGAGTCGATTCCTGGCTGTCGGCCGACAGGACGAGGATCGGCAGCGCCGCCAGCCCCTTGTCCTCCTCGTGCTTGCGGATCTGCGCAATGGCGTCGAGCCCGTCCATGACGGGCATGTGCAGGTCCATCAGCACGATGTCGAAGCGCCGGCCGTCGACGCCGTGCCTGGCGGCGTGGAGGGCGGCCTCGCCATTGGTCACATGGGTGACGGCGCAGCCCGATTTTTCCAGCACGGTGCGCGCCATCAGGGCGCTGATCTCATTGTCCTCGGCCAGGAGGACCGTCATGCCGTTGGCGGCGGATTGCTGCTGCGGACGATTGGCGGACAGACGGCGCATCGTTCGCGGCATCAGAGGATCGGCGCTGCCCTGGCTGAGGACGCGCAACAGCGATTCGCCGCGGACCGGGCGGACAAGGAAGGTCGAATAGCCGCAGGAGCGGAACTGGAACAGCCGTCCGCGGTCGGTTGGCGCAATCAGGATGACGGCCTGGAAATCATGCCGCGACGCCTGGCGCAGGGCCATGAGCGCCTGGCCGTCGGGGCATTCGAGCGTGGCATCGATCAGGACCGCCGACCAGGATCTCGTCTCGTCGCCGGCCAGCATCTCCGCATCGGCCATCGACCGCGCCACCGTCGCATTGCCGCCATGGGCACGAATCGTCCGCGCCTTCGCTTCGGCCTCGACGACATTGGCCGAGACGATCATCACGGCCTTGTCGCGCAGCATCACGGCCCGCTCGGGCGCGATCAAAGGCTCCTCGGCGGTCGGTATCTCGAAGGAGAATTCCGAGCCCTTGCCGACCTCGCTTTCCACCTTGATGACGCCCTTCATGGCGTCGACGATGCGTTTGGAGATGGTCAGCCCAAGCCCCGCGCCGCCATGAAGACGTGTCGATGTCGTGTCGGCCTGCTCGAACTCGCGGAAGATGCGTCCGATCTCGGCCTTCGTCAGGCCGGGGCCGCTGTCGCTCACACTGAAGCGGATCGCCGCCGGCTCGCCGGGGCGGCTGGTCGAGACGCTGACCAGAACGCCGCCCTCCTCGGTGAATTTGAGGGCATTGCCGACAAGGTTGAGCATGACCTGGCGCAGGCGGCCGGGATCGGCTTCGATGACCGCCGGCACTTCCGGCCCGACATGGCAGCCAAGCCCGATATTCTTGGCATAGGCGCGCGAGGCGAGCAGTTCGACGACGTTTTCGGTCAGTTCGCGCGGCGACATGGGCTGAGGCTCGAGTTCGAACCGCCCGGCCTCGATCTTGGAATAGTCGAGAAGGTCTTCGATGAGCGCGAGGAGCGCGTTGCCGGAGGTCGAAACGGCGCGCACATAGGTCTTCTGCTCGGGCGACAATTCGGTGTCGGCCAGGAGCTTGGCCATGCCGATGATGCCGTTCATCGGCGTGCGGATCTCGTGGCTGACGGTGGCCAGGAAGCGTGTCTTGGACTGATTGGCGAATTCGGCGCGCTCGCGCGCGGCGATCAGGGCCGCCTCGGCGCGTTTGCGACCGGTGATGTCGCGGGCGATCGTGCGGTGCGAGACCGCGCCCGTCGCCTCGTCGCGCACCGACAATTCGATCCAGGAAAACCAGCGCGTGCCTTCTGCGGTCTGGATGGCCACATCGGCCGAACTCAGATGCTCGCCCTCGGCAAAAGCGGCGTCGGGAACCACCGCGACGTCGACGCCCAGTTCCTGCAAGGTTCGTCCCGAAAGATCGCGTGGCTCGCGGCCGAACATCGTGGCGAAGACCTGGTTGCAGTAGACAATGCGCCCGGCGCGGTCGCGATGCACCACGAGATCGCCCAGCGCATCGATCAGGCCGCGAAAGCGTTCCTCGCTTTCCTGCAATTCCCACATGCGGTCGGCGAGCGATTCCATCTCCTCGCGCGCACGCTCGGCATCTTGCTTCGACATTTCCACCGCCCGGCGATCGCCGGAGACCAGACCGACCAGAAGCGCCAGGCCGATAAAGGCAATCATCGCAAGGCTGAAGCTGACGACCGGCGAGGCGCCCAATATGTGGGACAGCGGCGACAGCGCCAGGATGAAGGCGAGCAGGGCCAGATCAGCCAGCACAAAACGTTGGCGTGGCGCCTGAAACGCCAGCGCGACCTTCGACAGGCGATTGTAAGGGACCCCGGCCGGGTCCGGAATTTCCGGTTGTGCCTGCTTCTTCATCGGTGCCGCCCGGTTCGACTGCATGGCCGAACCCTAAACGGCACTGCTTAGGGAAGATTTCGGCACAACGCTAAAATTTTAGCGATTGCGCCGAATCACGCCATGTCGACAACAACCCGGCCGCGTATCTCGCCGGCCATGATGGAACGGGCCGCCTCCGGTATCGCCTCGAAACGGATCGTCGAGGAAAGGGCGGCGAGCTTGTCCCGGTCGAGATCACTTGCCAGGCGTTGCCATGCCTCATTGCGCAGGGCGCGCGGGGCCATCACCGAATCGATGCCGAGCAGCGAGACGGCACGCAGGATGAACGGCGCGACGCTGGCCGGCAGATCCATGCCCTGGGCCAGCCCGCAGGCCGCGACGGCGCCGCCATATGAGGTCATGGATAGCACATTGGCCAGCGTGTGGCTGCCGACGGCGTCGATGCCGCCCGCCCAACGCTCCTTGCCGAGCGGCCGTCCCGGTCCCGAAAGCTCCTCGCGGTCGATGACCTCTGCGGCGCCGAGATCCTTCAGGAAATCTTCCTCGGCGGTGCGGCCGGTCGAGGCGATGACAGGGTAGCCGAGCCTGGAGAGAACGGAGATCGCCACGGTGCCGACGCCGCCGGCCGCCCCGGTCACGACGACCGGACCGCGCTCGGGCGTAATGCCGTGGCGCTCCAGCGCCATCACGCACAGCATGGCGGTATAGCCGGCCGTCCCGATCGCCATGGCCTGGTGCGGGGTCATGCCATCCGGCAGGCGAACCAGCCAGTCGCCCTTGACCCGGGCGCGGGCGGCATAGGCGCCGTGATGGGTTTCGCCCACACCCCAGCCGTTGAGGACGACCTTGTCGCCCTCCTTCCAGTCGGGATCGGACGAGGCGATGACCGTGCCGGCGAAATCGATGCCCGGAACAAGCGGGAAGCGGCGCACCACCGGCGCCTTGCCGGTGATCGCAAGGCCATCCTTGTAATTGACGGTCGTCGCCTCGACGGCGACCGTGACGTCGCCTTCCATCAGATCGTCATCCGTCAGTTCGGTGATTTCAACCGACTGGTTCTTGTCGTCGTCGCGCGAAATCAGGATCGCCTTGAAGCCGTCGGACATCTCTCTCCCCGATACCGTGTCATTGCTGCTGGCACTGTGCTGCGCCGCCCGGCGCCGGTCAACCGTCGGATCGTGACGACCGCTCGGCCCGCCAGCCCAGGAATTCCTGAATGATCACGAGAGCGGCGCCGATGCTGATCAGCGCGTCGGCCAGGTTGAAGACGGCAAAGGACCAGACCGGGGTATGGAAGAGAACGTAATCCACCACATAGCCGAGCCGCACCCTGTCGATGAGATTGCCGAGCGCGCCGGCCACGACCAGGGCGAACCCGATGCGGGCCAGGAGTTGCTCGGCGCCCGAGCGCCACGCCAGCCACAAGACGAGCAGGATGACGGCGGTCGTCACCACGATGAGGGTAAAGTCGCCGGAACCGGAGAACATCGAAAAGGCGATGCCGTAATTGTGCACCCGGTAGAGCGCCAGGAAGGGCAGGAGATCGATCTGTTGATGCATCGCCATGCCCGCTTCGACCAGGTGCTTGATCCACTGGTCGAGGCCGATGCCCGCGAGAACGATGAGGAGATAGATATAAAGCCGCATCACGCGCGCGCCTCCAGGCTCAGCGCCGCGCGCCGGATTTCATAGAGCATGACGCCGGTCGAGACGGCCAGGTTGAGCGAATCGGCACGGCCCGCCTGGGGAATGCGCACCAGCCGATCGCAGGCTTGCGCCAGCGCTTCGGGCAGTCCCTGCTGCTCGTTGCCCATCAGCAGCACGACCGGCCCATGCGCATAGTCGACACTGCGGTAGTCGACCGCGCCCTTGAGATGCGTTCCGACCAGCATCGCCTTCAGATGATCCCGGCGCCAGGCGAGGAACGCGTCCTGCGAGGCCCGCGCAATCGGCACGGCGAAAACGGAGCCCATCGTGGCGCGGACCGTTTCGATGGCGAAAGGATCGGTCGTTTCGCCGATGAGGATGACGCCCTTGGCGCCGACGGCATCGACCGTGCGGATAACGGTTCCCAGATTGCCGGGGTCGCGCACCCGGTCGAGCGCCACCCAGACGTCGCCTTTTTCAGGCGCGACGGCCTTCAACGGCATGAGCTTCTGCTCGAAGACGCCGACCACCATCTGGGGATTGTCGCGCCGTGTTATGGCTGTCAGAACCTTCTCGCTGACCTCGAGCACCAGCCCGCCGGCGGCGACGGTGCGCGCGGCCGCCCTTTCCACCGCCGCGTTGCCGCGCCCGGCCTTGGAATAGACGAGGGTCCTGATCGTCCAGCCGAGATCGAGCGCGTCGATGACGAGCTTCAGACCCTCCGCCAGAAAGGCGTGCTGCTGGTCGCGAAACTTCTTCTGCGCCAGCGCCCTGATGTCCTTGACGAGCGGATTGGCAAGGCTGGTCACTTCCTTGACCTGGCCGACACGGTTTGAGGCGGGACGGTGCGAGGTCATGGCGCCACCCAGCGCGCAAAGAGCGACGTCGAGAGCGCCCGTCCGGCGGACTGCTCGCGGATCACCAGTTCGCCCGATTCCACTTTTCCGCCCATGCCGGCGAAAGCGTCGCGCATCAGCGCGTGGATGGCGAAGAAGGAGGCGCGGATCGAATAGGCCGTCAGCACCACTGCGAGAGGCTTCGGCGTGAGGATCTCGCGGCTGGTCTCGACCATGGCCGGCAGGCTGTCGAAGAGTTGCCAGACCTCGCCCTTGGGGCCGCGACCATAGGCGGGCGGATCGAGCAGGATGATGTCGTAGGCGTTGCCGCGCCGCGCCTCGCGCTCGACGAACTTCATGGCATCCTCGCAGATCCAGCGCACCGGCTTGTCGGAAAGCCCGGCCATCTCCTGGTTCTCGCGCGCCCAGCCGATGGCCTTCTTCGATGCGTCGACATGCGTCACTTCCGCGCCGGCGCGCGCCGCGACCAGCGAGGCGAGGCCGGTATAGCCGAACAGGTTGAGGACCTTGACCGGCCGGCCGGCCGCGCGGATCAGGCCTTCCATGTGGCTCCAGTGCGAGGCCTGCTCGGGGAACACCCCGACATGGCGGAAGGAGGTGAAGCGGCCGAGATAGTCGATGCCGTCATGCTTCATCGGCCAGGTTTCGCCGAGCGGCTCCCCGGGGAAGCGCCAGCGGCCCATGCCTTCCTCGTCGGTGTCGCCGGTGAAGACGGCGTCGGCGCCGGCCCATTCGGTCTCGGGAAGCGCGCGCCGCCAGATCGCCTGGCCCTCGGGCCGCACGATTCGATACGGTCCGTATTGCTCGAGCTTTTCGCCGTCGCCGGAATCGATGAGCGCATAGTCGGCGTCGGGCGCAACTTCAAGGATCAAAGGAAGCTTCTCGGCCGGCAGGATGCCCGGCCGGCGGGGCAGATGCACGCGATGCTGTGTTTGCGGGCGCGTCTCTTGTTCGCCGCGCCGATTTCTTTCCGACTGTTGCGGCGGCGCGGATTTGCGGCGCACGGCGCGAGGCGGCCGCGAAGCCGGTTTGGCTCGCCTGTCGCGACGCTTGTCACGCGTAGGTTTCATGCCTTCTCCGCCGATTGGATCGGGGTCATCGCTTCATGGAGTCGAAGCGCCGATCCAACTCCTCGTTTTTTCGCAATTCCGGACGGAGAGCCGGTTCCCGCGTCTCGTGAACTGCGCTTCTGGCACAGGCCGGCAAACCGCGCAACTGCGGGACTAGAACATGTCCCGCTCAAACGGTGACGTTTGAGCCAAAGGCACATGTTCCAGCATATTGGTCTGGCGCGCATATCATTGCTTCAAACGTTCCGTTTGAAGCGAACGCGCGCTAGCCGCGCTCAGGCCGACATGGCGCGATAGACGGCCATGCCGGCGGCGAGATCCTCCAGCGCCGCGCCGACCGACTTGAACAGCGTGATCTCGCCGGCCTCCGTGCGCCCCTTCGCCTCGCCGCGCGTGAGCGCATAAAGATCGGCGACAATCGCCTCTTCGCTCAATGCGCCCGAGGCGATCGGCTGAACGATGTCGCCGGCCTCCTTGGTCGCGCCGGCCATGGTGTCGACATAGACGCGCGCCCGGCGGACCGCCTCGTCATCGGCCTCGCGCAATTGCGGCGTGAAAGCGCCGACGAGGTCGACATGCTGGCCGGGCTGGAGCAGCGCGCCCTTGATCAGAGGTTCGGCGGAGATCGTCGCCGCCGAGATGATGTCCGCCGCGCCCACCGCCGCGTCGAGGCCGCCCTTGGCGACGCTGGCGTCGACACCGCCGGCGCACAGGTCGGCGGCGACCTTCTCGGCGTTTTCAGGCGTGCGGTTCCATATCGTGACGTGGCGGATCGGCCGCACCGCCGAATGGGCCCGGGCCAGGAAAGGCGCCAGTGCCCCGGCACCGACGATCAGCAGCCGCTCGGCGTCGGCACGCGCCAGATAGGTCGCGGCGAGCGCCGAGGCACAGGCCGTGCGCCATTGGGTCAGGCGCTGGCCGTCGATAAGCGCCAGCGGTTCGCCTGTCTTGCCGTCGAGCAGAAGATAAAGGCCCATCACGGCCGGCTTGCCGATCTGGTTGTTGTCCGGCGAGACGGTGACGATCTTGATGCCGATATGGCCGCCGTCGGAGGTTCCGGCGCGCTGGAAATCGCTCCAGGCGGGCATCAGAAGCAGCGTCGAGGCCGCGCCGTCGGGACGCTCGATCGCGTGATGATGACGGACGGGCTGCATGGCGCCTTCGGCAAATGCCTCGCGCAGGGTTTCGACCAGACCGGAAAAGGAAAGGCTCTCGTCGACTTGCCGGGCGTCGATCATGCGCATGCGCGATACTCCATCTATGGGTGGCGAAAGGCGCCGCTCAGCCGCGCGAGGCAGGCAATGACGACCGGCCCTCGGCCGGACCGGCCGGATTCTGCTGAAGAAGGCTCTGCACTTCGCGGCGCTGCGTGCGCGCCTCCTTGCGGTAGCGCCCCTGCCTCAGCCAGGTGGCGAGGCTGCCAATGAGAAGGCCAAGCGCGCAGGCTGCGAACAGATAGACGAACAGCGGCAGCGTCAGGGTCAAGGCCGGATTGCCCGGATTGAACGGGTCGAAGGTGAACGGCACGGGCACGCGATTGGCAACCGCCAGCGCCACCAGCACGACCGCCAGCGGCACGATGACCACGACCAGAAGGATACGTCTCAGCATTCGGTGTCCGTCAGATTATCAACATGCGGCGCCGGCTGCCCCGCCAGGCTGGAAGAATGAACGGCCCGGGTCCGACATTCAAGCCCGCAGAGACCAAACCTAGCTCTTGTCGGTGTTCAGCCGCTCGCGCAATTCCTTGCCGGTCTTGAAGAAGGGAATCCATTTTTCCTCCACCTCGACCGACTCTCCCGTGCGCGGATTGCGGCCCAGGCGCGCAGGACGATTCTTGACCGAGAATGCGCCGAAGCCACGCAATTCGACCCTGTTTCCTTCCGCCAGCGCGTCGCCGATCTCGTCGAATATCGCGTTGACGATATTTTCGACGTCCCGCTGAAAAAGGTGCGGATTGCGGTTCGCGATGGTTTGCACCAGCTCTGACTTGATCATTGACGCTTTTCCCTCTCGTGCCCGGAAATCATTGTTTCCTCTAGCGTTCTGTCCCGCCCAAGGCACTCAAATCAGGTTGCCAGACCGACACGAGACCGTCAAGGAAGATGCGCTCGGCGCCAAGCTCACGAAGAAATTCCGAACCGCCCGCGGACAGGCCGATGGCCCTGGCGATGCTCGCAATTCCAGGCAGCCAGGCGACGGCGCCCTCGCGCTGCCGCTTCCACTCCACCACGTCCAGATCGGCGTCGACACCCTTGCCGTGCAGCCATTCGAGCGCCTGGTCCTCGCCGCCCAGCGCATCGACCAGCTTGCGCTGAAGCGCCTGGCGGCCGGTGAAGACGGTTCCGTCGGCCAGTTGCAGCACCTCCTGGCGCGACAGGGGGCGGCGTTCGGTCACGAGGCCGACGAACCAGTCGTAGGAATCGAGAATCATGGCGCGGACCATGGCGCGCTCCTCCTCGGTCGTCGGGTTGAAGGGCGACGGCTCGGCCTTCAGCGGCGAGGTCTTGATCTCCTCGAGCTTGATGCCGAGCTTGTCCATCAATCCGGTGACGTCGGGATACTGCACCAGCACGCCGATCGAACCGACGATCGAGGATTGGCGCGCCACGATGTGGTCGGCGGCGCTGGCAATCATGTAGCCCGCCGAAGCGGCCAGCGTTCCGACCTGCGCGGTCACCGGCTTCTTCTGCGCAAGCGAGCGCACCGCCTCGTAGATCGCCTCGCCACCGGCGGTGGTTCCGCCCGGCGAATCGATCGACACGATGACGCCCTTGACGGCATCGGCCTCGCCGATCCGCTTCAGCCGATCGAGCAATTCCTCGTCCTCGGTGATGGTGCCTTCGATCTTGACCTTGGCGACATGCGGGCTGGCGCCGAGCCCCGGCCGGTCCAGGCCCCACAATGCCATAGCGATGATCGCAGCCGCCGCGACAAGAAAGGCGGCGGCACGCCAGAAGGTAAGCTTGCGCCGCAGCCTGCGGCGGTCGATAAGGTCATCGGCTTTCGACGTCATGACGCACCTCGTCGTTCCCGTAATGATTGTTCGCTCGCTCCTAGTGGAACGAATTTGACATTCGATACCCACTCGATGTCGCCCCCGAGATCGAATGTCAAATTCAAATGTTCCGCTAGTATCATAGACTTGCTAGTGGTTCTCTTGTTTCCAACATTTGCCCTCAGGGCCGATACAAATGGGATGCAAATGTTGGAAACGAACCACTAGAACCTTTCGCGACACGATTGAAGCGCTGTATTGATCGAGCGCCATATCAAGCTTGAAGCCCGCAGATGCGGCAGTGCCATGGAAATTCATCCCATAATAACCATATTGGGGTGGAATTGGCGGACAGTGAGGCTCGATCAATACCGCCGTGGCCCCAAGTGCCATTCCGGTTGTCGGACTGGCCTGTCGCTGTCAGATGGATACGATGACGACCAGTACCACAACCGGCCTGCCCCGACCCGAACCCGCGCGGCGCGCGGCACCGCAAGAGCGTTCGCCCGATGCCCGGCGCGGCGAGGACGCCTTCGTGCGCGCGCAGCGCCATTCGATCCAGGTGCGGATGGTGAAGTTCGCATTGCCGGTTCTGGCTATCGCGCTGGCGGCGTTCTTCGCCGGCTATTCCTGGCTCAAATCGCCGCCCACGCTCGACATCGAAGTCGACGGCACGGCGTTGCAGGACGGCAAGCTGGTCATGGCCAATCCGACGCTCGACGGTTTCGGCAAGGATGATCTTCCCTATTCGATGACCGCGGCACGCGCGCTCCAGGATCTGAGCGACACCAGCGCCATCCAGCTCGAGGACATCAGCGCCAGGCTGCCGCTCAGCGCGGAGAATTTCGCCACCATCGGCGCCAAGGCGGGCATCTACGACAACGAGAAGAATACGCTCGAGATTACCACCCCTTTGACGGTCGAGACCGACGATGGGATGAGCATCACCATGCAATCGGCCTTCATCGATATTGCCAATGGGGAGTTGAAATCCAACGAACCTATCGACATAAGATTGGATGGGTCGCAAATCGAGGCGGACACATTCCGTGTTCGTGACCGCGGAAAGGTCTTCATTTTCGAAGACCGGGTGAGGATGCAGATCGACCCGAAGAAGCTGAGGGCACCGGATGGGCAAAGCGGAGGGGCCGATGGCGGTAATTGAACGGAGCGGTCCGGCGTGGGGGCTGCTCGCGCTGGCCTTTTGCGTCATCGCCGTGCCCGCATTGGCCCAGGACGCCAGTTCGACCCGGCAGACCGGCCTCAAGCTCGACGGCGACGAGCCGATCCAGATCGAAAGCGACAAGCTCGAAGTGCAGGATGCCGAGAGCAAGGCCATCTTCACCGGCAACGTCAATGTCGTGCAGGGCCCGACCCTGATGAAATCGGGACGGATGGTCGTTCACTATTCGCGTGAATCCGACGAGGCGGAAACCACGGCCGGCCCGACCGGCGCGTCGAACATCGAACGGATCGAGGTCGTCGACGACGTTTATGTGAAATCGGAATCTCAGGTCGCCACGGCGGACAAGGCCACCTTCGACATGAAATCGGAAGTCCTCGTGATGACCGGCAAGGAGGTGGTGCTGACGGATGGCGGCAACGTCATCGTGGGCTGCAAACTCACCGTGCAGATGACGACGGGCGAAGCCAAGCTCGACGGATGCCCGACACCCGGCAAGGCAAGCGGGCGGGTCAAGATGCTTCTGCAGCCCGGCACTCAAGACCAGTAGAGGCCAGTTTTGACATTCCTGGCGGGCCTCCTGGGTCGAAACAAGACTCCAGACAATTCGTTACGCTCCAAAAAGGACCGGGCACGGCTCAAGGGCACGCTGATCGCCCGCGGGCTGTCGAAGAGCTATCGCGGGCGCGCCGTCGTCAGCGGCGTGTCAATCGGCGTGCGGGCCGGCGAGGCGGTGGGCCTGCTCGGCCCCAACGGCGCGGGCAAGACCACCTGCTTCTACATGGTGACGGGTCTCGTGCCCGTCGATGAAGGCACGATCGAGATCGACGGCTTCAACGTGACGACGATGCCGATGTATCGGCGGGCACGGCTCGGCATCGGCTACCTGCCCCAGGAGGCCTCGATTTTCCGCGGCCTGACCGTGGAGGCCAACATTCGCGCCGTACTGGAGGTGGTCGAGGGCAACCGCGCCAAGCGCGAGGCCAAGCTCGACGAACTGCTCGAAGAGTTTCACATCCCGCATCTGCGCAAGACGCCGGCCATAGCGCTGTCGGGCGGCGAACGCCGGAGGCTCGAGATCGCCCGCGCGCTGGCGTCCAATCCAAGCTTCATGCTGCTCGACGAGCCCTTCGCCGGCATCGACCCGATTGCCGTTTCCGACATCCAGCAACTGGTGCGCCACCTGACGGCGCGCGGCATCGGCGTCCTGATCACCGATCACAATGTGCGTGAAACGCTCGGCCTCATCGACCGGGCCTATATCCTGCATGCCGGCCAGGTTCTCACCCATGGCCGTCCCGCCGACATCATCTCCAATCCCGACGTGCGCCGACTGTATCTGGGCGAGCAGTTTTCGCTCTGACCGCATGCCAGCCGGGCGATTTCGCCGGCGGATTAAGGTCTCGACAACGCAAAATCGGCACCTTTTGCTTGACAAGCAAAAGCCGGGCCAGTTTCTAATGCCGGCGACGAACAGCGCGCGACGGGTGGGTCCAAGCGTGCGTTTTGGTGGGGAAACAGGTTCAAGAGATGGCGCTTGCTGCCAAACTCCAACTGCGCCAGGCGCAGTCTCTGGTTATGACGCCGCAACTGATGCAGTCGATCCGGCTGCTGCAGTTCACGCATGCGGAGCTCGAGCGCTTCATCGACGAGGAAATCGAGCGCAATCCGCTCCTGGAACGCGACGGCGGACAGGACGATGCCTTCCACGGCGAGGAAGCCGCGCCACCGGACGGCGCGAAGAGCGAGACGGGCGAGGAGGGCGAATGGTTCCGTGACGATCTCGACGGCGCCGCGAAAGTCGCCAGCCAGTTCGATTCATCGCTGGAAAATGTCTTTCCCGACGATCCCGGCATCCGCGAAGCCATCGCTCCGCAGCTCGCCGCCAATTGGAAATCGGGCAACCCGGTTGTCGAGGGCGGCGAAGGCTTCGACCTGGAAGACGTGACGGCAGCCGCGGCGACGTTGCGCGATCACGTCGCCGAGCAGATATCCTTTTGCCTGCATCAGCCGGGCGACCGCATGATCGCCGTCGAACTGGCCGATGCGCTCGACGAATCGGGCTATCTGCAGATCGAGTTCGACGAGTTGACGAATCGGCTGTCCGTCGAACGCGCGCGGATCACCGCGGTGCTCAAGACCTGCCGGACCTTCGATCCGCCGGGGATCTTCGCGCGCGACCTGTCGGAATGTCTGGCCCTGCAACTGGCGCGCAAGGACAGGTTCGACCCGGCCATGGCGGCCCTGATCGCCAATCTCGACCTCCTGGCACGGCGCGACTTCCAGGCGCTGAAGAAGATTTGCGGCGTGGCCGAGGACGATCTTCTCGACATGCTGGCCGAGATCAAGGCCCTGGACCCCAAACCGGGTGCGGCGTTTGTCACCTCCGGCATGGAAACGATCGTCCCCGACGTGGTCGTTCAGCCGGCCCCCGACGGCACTTGGACGGTCGAACTCAACCCGGCATCACTGCCGCGCGTTCTCGTCAACCAGACCTATTTTGCCCATGTGTCGGGACATGCCAGGGATGCCGGGGAACGGCAGTTCCTGAGCGACTGCCTGCAGAGCGCCAACTGGCTTACCCGCAGCCTCGACCAGCGCGCGCGCACCATATTGAAGGTGACATCGGAGATCGTACGCCAGCAGGACGCTTTCCTGACCAGCGGTGTGGAGCATTTGCGCCCGCTCAATCTGCGCATGGTCGCCGACGCCATCCAGATGCACGAATCCACCGTCAGCCGGGTGACGGCCAACAAATACGTGCAGACGCCGCGCGGGCTGTTCGAGCTGCGCTATTTCTTCACCGCCTCGCTCGGTTCGGCCATGGGCGGCGAGGCGCATTCGGCGGAAGCCGTGCGTCATCGCATCCGCCAGATGATCGAGGAGGAGACCGCCGCCGAAATCCTGTCGGACGACGCGATTGTGGATATCCTGAGGAAAACCGGGATCGACATCGCCCGCCGCACGGTGGCAAAATACCGCGAAGGCATGAGTATCCCGTCCTCCGTGCAACGGCGCCGCGAGAAGCGCGCCTTGGCCACTGCCGGTCGCTGATCAGCCCCAGGGATGGGCCGCATCGGCGCAGATGCGGCGTTTGCACGCAAGATCGCGGCTTTGATTGACAAAGCGGAACGGACTGACTAGAAGCCCGCCACCCGGCTCAGGGGTCCAGGATTTGGCGCGGCCATGCAGATCAAGCGGCGCGTCACGCGGCCTTGACCGAAAATGGCGCGCAGAAATTGGCCGAGAGCTTGTGTGCGGCTGCCACGGGTATAAACTCGACAAGCTTTGGAAGTCTGGACAAGAAAGGTCGTTTTCACATGGGCCTGCGTATTTCCGGAAAACAGATGGAAGTTGGCGATGCTTTCAGGGATCGCATCGATTCGAGAATCGGAGAGGCCGTCGGGAAATATTTCGATGGTGGTTTTTCGGGGCGTGTGACTGTCGAGAAGGAAGGGTCGCGCTTCAGCGCGGACTGCACAATCCATCTCGATACCGGCATGACCCTGCAGGCGGAGGGGCGCGCCCAGGATCCGCAGCTTGCGTTCGACGGCGCGGCCGAGCGGATCGAAAAGCGCCTGCGTCGCTACAAGAGGCGATTGAAGGCGCATCCGGCCGCGCCTGACAATGGCGCCTGGGCCGACATCTCGTATCGGGTCATGGCACCGGTCGCCGACGAGGACGAAGTGCCGGACGACTTCGCGCCCGCCGTCGTGGCCGAATCCTCGATGACGCTGAAGACAATGTCGGTGGCTTCGGCGGTGATCGAACTCGACACCAAGGACAGTCCGGTCTACGTGTTCCGCAATGCGGGCAACGACTCGGTCAACATCGTCTACCGCAGGTCCGACGGCAATATCGGATGGATCGATCCGTCGACGGTCGCCGCCTACGGTCAGGCCTAGTGGAACGAATTTGACATTCTCGATGTCGACCCCGAGATCGAATGTCGAATTCAAAAGTTCCGCTAGAATCATAAAGTTGCTGGTGGTTCTTTTGTTTCCAACATTTGCCCTCAAGGCCGATATAAATGGGATGCAAATGTTGGAAACGAACCACTAGCCGCAAGCGATTTGCCCCGCGACGGTGCGGCCAATACGGCTGCAGGCGGCGAGGCGGAAGAAGGAACGCGAGGAAATGGATCTGAGCGATCTCATCGAGGTCTCGGCTATCATGCCGGCCTTGAAGGCGAATTCCAAGAAGCAGCTGTTGCAGTTGCTGGCTGAAAAAGCGGCCGGCATCACGGGCATCCCCGAGCGCGAGATCTTCGACACGATCCTGCAGCGCGAACGGCTGGGCTCCACCGGCGTCGGCAACGGCATTGCTATTCCGCATGGCAAGCTGCCCGGCGTGAAGAACATTACCGGCGTGTTCGCACGGCTCGAGACGCCGGTCGAATTCGAAGCCCTGGACGACCAGCCGGTCGATCTCGTCTTTCTGCTGATTGCGCCGGAGGGAGCGGGGGCCGATCACCTCAAGGCACTGTCCCGCATCGCACGGGTGCTGCGCGACGCCGACACGGTCGACAAGATCCGCGGCACCAAGGATGCGGCCGCGATCCACCAGTTTCTCTCCTCCACACAGGCGTCTCACGCGGCGTGATCCGCTGACGCCCGCCTTGGGCGGACGCATTGCCGCATCTGTCGTTCATGGCATGCGTCATTCCGGGCAAATGGAGCGAAGCGGAAAGAAGATCAGAATCCGTTCCGTGGCCTTGGCGCGCATTTGCTTCAAACGGAAACGTTTGAAGCAAAGATATGTGCGCCAGATCACTATGCTGGAGCATGTACCGCTTAAACGATTCCGTTTGAGCGGTACATTTTCTAGTGGATGCTGACGGGCGTCAGATCGTTCTGCATGGCCCCGGCCAGTGCGCTGTCATGCGCGTCGGTGAGCAGGATCGGCTGGCCGTTGGCGCCGAACACGGCCCACAGCTCAAGCCCCGGCGCCATCTCGGGCAGATTGGGGTAGCGCCCGCGCAGGTCGTCGCTCGACACCTTCTTCAGATAGGCCACCGCGCCCTCGCCCAGATGGGCGAACTGCGCTTCCGTCATGATATTCTTGGCTTCGTTCTCAGTCATCTTCAGCCTCCATCTCGAGGGCCGCCGTCAGCCTGTCTTGCCGCATTCGTGCGACGCCAGGTGTTTCCGCCTGACTGCAAATGCTCTGGCCAACCCTTCTTGAGAGCTTTCGCGGTTCGGTTCAGTCGTTGACCGCAATGTCAATTTTCCGCACCACGCGATCCGGTTCCGGCCGATCGAGATCGATGGCCAGCAATCCATTGCGCAGCGCGGCGCCTGTCACCCGCATTCCGTCGGCCAGCACGAAGGCGCGTTGGAATTGTCGCGCCGCGATACCGCGGTGCAGATATTCGCGCTCCGTATCGTCGGTCTGCCTGCCGCGGACGACGAGCTGGTTTTCCTCGATGGCGACCTCGAGGTCGCTTTCGCCGAATCCGGCCACGGCCAGTGTGATGCGCAGGCGGTGGCCGCCTTCTTCGCTGCGCAAACGCTCGATATTGTAGGGCGGGTAGCCGTCGCCGGATTTGGCGACGCGTTCGAGCGTCTTTTCCATCGTCTCGAATCCCAATAGAAGCGGACTCGAGAAAGGGGTCATGCGCGTCATGTCGTTGTCCTCAAAGAGCGACGTGGATTGCGGAAAAACCCGAATGGCATTTCTCCGCATGGCTCTGATATGGTCGGGGACCGGAGCAAATTCAAGTCATTACTGGAGCATCGCATGGCGGCTGTCCGCAAGATCATCATCGACACGGATCCGGGGCAGGACGACGCCGTGGCGATCCTTCTCGCACTCGCAAGTCCCGAGTTCGACATCCTCGGAATCACCGCCGTTGCCGGCAATGTGCCGCTGACGCTGACGTCGAAAAACGCGCTGAAGATCTGCGAACTGGCCGGCAAGCGCGACACGCGGGTCTTTGCCGGCGCCAGCCGCCCGCTCATGCGCACGCTGGTGACGGCGGAGGAAGTGCACGGCAAGACGGGGCTCGACGGACCGGACCTGCCCGAACCGACGATGAAGCTGGAAGCGCAGCATGCGGTCGACTTCATCGTCGACACGCTGATGGGTGAGGAACCGGACACGGTGACGCTGTGCCCGCTCGGACCGCTGACCAATGTCGCCCTGGCCCTCATTCGCGAACCGCGCATTGCGCCGCGCATCAAGGAGATCGTGCTGATGGGCGGCGGCTTCTTCGAAGGGGGCAACGTGACGCCGGCGGCCGAATTCAACATCTTTGTCGATCCGCATGCCGCCGATGTCGTCCTGAGGGCCGGCATTCCGGTCGTCATGATGCCGCTCGACGTCACCCACAAGGCGCTGACGACGGCCAGGCGCGTCGAGCGCTTCCGGTCCATGGGAACGGCCGTCGGAACGGCGACGGCCGAACTGCTCGATTTCTTCGAGCGCTTCGACGAGCAGAAATACGGCACCGACGGGGGTCCGCTGCACGATCCCTGCGTCATCGCCTACCTGATCCGGCCGGAACTGTTTTCAGGCCGCCAATGCAATGTCAGCGTGGAGACGATGTCGGAACTCACCATGGGCATGACGGTCATCGACTGGTGGGGGGTGAGCGACCGGCCGAAGAACGCCCTGGTCATGCGCGATATCGATCACGAAGGCTTCTTCGACCTCCTGAGCGAACGGCTGGCACGCCTGTAGCGGTCTCTCCTGCGGGCATGGCCCGGCGCCGTCATCTGGCGCGCGAAAAGGCGAGCCAAAGGCCGCCGCCGATCAGGAAGGATCCGCTGATGCGCGCAAGAAGCCGGATTCGCCGTGTCGACAGTGCGCGGCCGGCGCGCCCGGCGGCGACGGCATAGACCGAATCCGACATTGCCGCGACGGCCAGCGCCGTGGCGCCCATAATGAGGATCTGCGGCGCATAATCGCGTCCCGGATCGATGAACTGCGGAATAAAGGCGCCGAAGAACACCAGGGTCTTGGGGTTGCTCATCGCGACCAGGAAGCCTTGCAGCACGAAGCCCCCGTGAGGTGTGCGCGGCGGCGCGCCGGGGGCCGTCATGCCGCCCGAGCGGATCATCTGCCAGCCCAGATAGATGAGATAGGCCGCCCCCAGCCATCGCAGCACCTCGAACCAGTGACCCATCAATGCAATTGCCTGGTTGAGCCCGATGCCGACGATGGCGATCATCAAGGCCATGCCCGCCTGCGTTCCGGCGACATTGAGCAGACCGGCCCGTGTGCCGTGGCGCATGCTCGACGCGATGATGAGGGTAACGGTCGGGCCGGGAACGAGGACGACGATCGTGCAGGCAAGCAGATAGGCAAGGAAGATGTCGGGCGACATGAGCGGCTCCTTTGCGCGCGTTTGCTTCAAACGAAAAGTTTGAAGCAAAGATATGCGCGCCAGGTCAATATGCTGGAACATGTACCTTTCGCTCAAACGATTCCGTTTGAGCGGGACATGTTCCAAATTTGACAGGTCTCAGAGCCGCACATTGCCGCCGCCGCGTCAAGGCGCATGGTGTCAGGCGAAGACGGCATCCACCTCCCGGCGGCGCGGGATCGACGGCTGCGCCCCCGGCTTCAGACAGGCAAGCGCGCCGGCGGTGGCCGCACGCTGCAGCGCCGCCTCGAGCCCCATGCCCTCGGCAAGGGCAGCGCCCAGATAGCCGCAAAACGTGTCGCCGGCGCCGACCGTGTCGATGGCGGTGATCTTCATTGCCGGGATTTCATGGAACCGGGACGGCGTGGCGGCCATGACGCCCTCGGCGCCCAGCGTGACGACGATGGCGCGTCCGGTCGCCGAAGCAAAGGCGCGCACCCGCTCCTGCCGGTTCTGCCCGTCGAGCGCCAGAACCTGCGCATAGAGGTCGAACTCGGTCTCGTTGGCGATCACATAGTCGGCGCGTTCGAGAAACGGCGCCGCCTCCTCGCGGAACGGCGCGGTGTTGAGCAGGGAGACGGCATGGGCCTCGCGCGCGGCCTCCAGGGCGGCGGCGACGGTTTCGAGCGGAACCTCGTGCTGCAGCAGGAGATGGTCGCCGGCGCCGAGTTGCTGATCGTCGAGCGATGCGGGAGAGACCGCCGCATTGGCGCCCGGCACCACGGCGATCATGTTCTCGCCACCCGGCCCGACGAGGATCAGCGCCGTACCGGTGGGCACGTCGACCGCGCGCACCGCCGATACCTCGACGCCGTCCTGCTTGAGCAGGGCCAGCGCCTGATCGGCGAAGGGATCGCGGCCCACCGCGCCGACCATGCGAACCTTCGCGCCGGCGCGCACAGCCGCCAGCGCCTGGTTGGCGCCCTTGCCGCCGGGTGCAGTCTCGAAGCTGGTTCCGGGCACCGTCTCGCCCGCGCCGGGCAGGCGGTCGACGGACGCAATCAGGTCGAGATTGATGGAGCCGATGACGGTGATCAAGGCGTGCCTCCCCAGGAATTGGGGAGGCAGGCTAGAGCAATTCCAGGAGAAGTGGAAGTCGGTTCTCCGTCCGGAATTGCGTCGAATCAAAGGGTAGATTGACGAACCGATTCCGCGAAGCGGTGAACCGATCTTGTGGAACGAATTTGACATTCGATACCCACTCGATGTCGCTCCAGAGAGCGAATGTCAAATTCAAATGTTCCACTAGTATCATAGGCTTGCTAGTTGTTCAGCGGCGAAACCGGAACGGTTTTCGTGTGGCTCGGTCAGGCGCCGGTGTGGCCCGCTTCCCAGCCGAGAATGGCGCGCTTGCGCGTCAGGCCCCAATGATAGCCGGTGAGCGCGCCGGACTTGCCGAGGGCGCGGTGGCACGGCACGACGAAGGACAGAGGATTGGCGCCCACCGCCGCACCGACGGCGCGGCTGGCCTTCGGTTGGCCGATCTGCGAGGCGATCTCGGAATAGGTGCGCGCCCGGCCCATCGGGATCTTCAGCAGCGCGTCCCAGACACGCAGCTGGAAGTCGGTGCCGATCATGACGACGCGCAGCGGCTCGTCCTGGCGCCAGCGTGCCGGGTCGAAAATGCGCGCGGCATAGGGCGCGGTGGCCGCCATGTCCTCGACATAGGCGGCATTCGGCCAGCGGCTCGCCATGTCGTCGAGTGCCGCTCGTTCTCCGCCCGCATCGGCAAAGGCGAGACCGGCCAGCCCGCGATCGGTGACCATCACCAGGGCGATACCGAAGGGAGAGATATGAAACCCGTAGCGGATCGTGAGGCCCGCGCCGCGCGTCTTGTAGTCGCCCGGCGACATCGCCTCGTGGGTGACGAAAAGATCGTGCAGCCGGCCCGGCCCCGACATGCCGAGTTCCAGGGCGGTCTCCAGAAGCGGCATTCCGCCGTCGAGCAGCCGACGCGCATGGTCGAGCGTGACGGCCTGCAGGAACGCCTTTGGCGACAGGCCGGCCCAGCGGGTGAAGAGCTTCTGCAGCCCCGTCGGCGTCTCACCGACATCGGCGGCTATCTCCTCCAGCGTGGGCTGGTCGCGATAGTCCAGGCTGATCTTCTCGATCACCCGGCGCACGATCTCGTAGTCCTCGCCGACCGGCGTGATGTCGTTTTGAAGGATTGCTGTCTGTGCGTTCATGGTCGTGTCTCCTGGACCGCCGTGCGTCCCTTCGGACGCACAAAGGACGCTCTACCACTTTGAATTGGCGCATCGTGCTTTCCGAACATCGATCCCGATTTTTCGGGCCGATGCGCTTGACCGCGAATATCGTACACGCGCATCGCACTCTCCACCCGAAACTTGCACAAAGGCGCCGCCTTGATTGCACGTCGCCTTGATTGCTTATATGACAGTGTCATATAAGGCTTCAGGACATTCGGCAAAGGTTCGATCAATGCGCGCCAGCAAGCCCATTACGGTTACACTCGGACATCAGCAGAAAGCCGTTGATGAGCGCCTCTCCTCCGGCCGCTACGCTTCGGCCAGCGAGGTGCTTCGAGCAGCCCTGCGCTCGCTTGAGCGCGAGGAACAGGCGCTTGATATGCTGATGCGGGCGAAGATCGCCGAAGCGCTCGCGGATTCGCGGCCGGACGTTCCGTCCGACGACGTCTTTGCAAGACTGCGCCAGCGCGGCGGCGCCCGTTGAGCGACTACAAGATCCAGCATGTCGTATTCACGCCGCTGGCCGAATACGATCTCAGCCAGATCCACGATTACATCGCCGGCAACAGTGCGCCACGCATAGCGGCGGCGTTCATCGACCGCATCGAATCGGCCTGCGCAGCACTGGCGGAATTTCCCATGCGTGGTGTCGCGCGGGACGATCTGGCGCCCGGAATAAGGACAACCAATGTAGAAGGGCGCACACTCATCGCCTATCGCATCGAGGGACACACGCTGCGCATCATTCGGATATTCTACGCCGGGCGCGATTTCGAGGCCGAACTGTCGGAGCCCTGAGAATTATCGCCCCTTGGCCGTTGCCAGGGCGTTGCCAAAGGCGGAGGCGAAGCTCTCGCGGTCGTCCGGATTGAGAAAGGCGCCGATGCCGACGCTGCGGCCCTGGCCTTCCACCTGCATGGCCGTAATGCCGATCTCGACGTGGCGGGCGACATTGAAGCGGGTCCAGAACGGGTTGAAGCGATGCTCTTCGACCTTGCCCGAGGGCGCCGTCTTGCGGATGTCGAGCCGGGTGCGCGATACCGACACCTCCTCGCATTGACGCGCGGCGCGGTAATTGAGGCGGAAGGCGACATAGATCGCCAGCACATCGAGACCGAAGAAGCCGAAGACCGGCCAGGCGCCGATCGACAGGAAATAGGCACCGATCGCCAGCCAGCCAAACAGCAGAATCGCCATAAGCACGGCGAAGCCGCGGCGGCCCAGCGAGCGATGCGGGGTCAGCAAGGCCCGGAAGATCGGCTCGTCTGTCGCGTTTGTTTCGCTCATGCGAACGATTATAGAGGGCACATGGAAAAGCCCAAGATCAAAATTGCCGCAACGCCGAAGCCGCGCATGCCGCGCGCCAGACGAACGGCCCGCTCGCTCTACACGCCCGACGAGGTGCGCGAGATCTTCCGCCGCTTCGCGATCCAGCGCCCCGAACCGAAGGGCGAGCTGGAGCACGTCAACGCGTTCACCCTGCTGGTCGCCGTGGTCCTTTCGGCGCAGGCGACCGACGCCGGCGTCAACAAGGCGACGCGGCCGCTCTTTGCCGTCGCCGACACGCCGGAGACGATGCTGGCGCTGGGCGAGGAAAAGGTCGCCACCCATATCCGCACCATCGGTTTGTGGCGCAACAAGGGCAAGAACGTCATCGCCCTGTCCGAAGCGCTGATCCGCGACCATGGCGGGGTGGTGCCCGATGATCGGGACGCCCTGACGAAACTGCCCGGAGTCGGACGCAAGACGGCCAATGTCGTGCTCAACATGGCCTTCGGCCGGCCGACCATGGCCGTAGACACGCATATTTTCCGCATCGCGAACCGGATCGGCCTGGCGCCGGGAAAGACGCCGGAGGCCGTGGAAGCGCATCTTTTGAAGGTGATACCGCCGGACTATATGCGCCATGCCCATCACTGGCTGATCCTGCATGGGCGCTATGTCTGCAAGGCGCGCAAGCCCGATTGCGCGCGCTGCATCATCGCCGATATCTGCAAATGGCCCGAAAAGACCTCGCAAACCGCCGCACCGCTCGTCGAGATCGCCCGACGGGGCATATGAGCAGCCGCGCAAAGGCGACAAATCCCCGAATTTGTTGCCGCGATTGCACATTTGGCGCCGCAAGGGGGTGTCAATTGCCGCTCACATGCACTAGGTAAAGCGAAGCAGGGACGGTCGGTCGGGCCGTCCGGGAAAACCGCGTGCGGCCCCTTTTGCGCAATTCACGCCCGTCATTGCACGAGCTTTGCGCCGTTTCTCGATGTCAGCGCATTCCGCGCGCGCCGTATGGGCGCGAATGGCGGCGCATCATGCGGGTCGCCTTGCACAGAAAGAAGGAAGACCATTGCAGGTACTTGTTCGTGACAACAATGTCGATCAGGCACTCAAGGTGCTGAAGAAGAAGATGCAGCGCGAAGGCATCTTCCGTGAAATGAAATCCCGCAAAGCCTACGAAAAGCCCTCGCAGAAGCGCGCCCGCGAGAAGGCCGAGGCTGTCCGTCGCTCGCGCAAGGCGCAGCGCAAGCTGGCACAGCGCGAAGGGCTGATCGCCGGTCCCCGCAAGAAGCCGCGCCCGGCAACGGCACGCAGGCCCGCCCCCGCCCAGGCACAGACCCAGCAGGCGACGTAGCAGCCCGCGCCCGCGAATCAGCATCACTATTTCGCGCCGCTCGCCCCTGTGGCGAGCGTCCGCGGGCGGCGCAGTCGCGAAATCTTTGGAGCGTTGGCGCCCTTGTTCGAGACGCTTACGAAGCCTTCTTGGCCGAGCGCACGAGACGCGGCTTTCCCTCGCCGGCCTGGCGCCCATAGCTTGTCATGAAATCGACGATGCGCGGGACGATCTCGGCCCGGAAGCGCGAGCCGTTGAAGACGCCGTAGTGGCCGACGGCGGGCTGCATGTAGTGGACGCGGCTGTCGGCGGGGATGTTGACGCACAGATCATGCGCGGCCCGGGTCTGCCCGAGGCCGGAAATGTCGTCGTTCTCGCCCTCCACCGTCATCAGCGCGACATTGCGGATCGCCGTCAGGTCGACCGGCTCGCCCCGGTGCTGCATCTCGCCCTTGGGCAGCGCGTGACGGATGAAGACCGTGTCGACCGTCTGCAGATAGAACTCCGCCGTCAGATCCATCACGGCCAGATACTCGTCATAGAAGTCGCGATGCTTCTCGGCCGAATCGCCGTCGTTCTTCACCAGATGCATGAAGAAGTCCTTGTGGGCGATGATGTGCCGATCGAGATTCATGCTCATGAAGCCCGAAAGCTGGAGGAATCCCGGATAGACATCGCGCATGAAACCGGGATTGGGCCACGGCACCTGCATGACGGCATTGTCGCGGAACCAGTCGAGGTCCCTTTCCTCTGCCAGCTTGTTGACGGCCGTCGGATTGATGCGCGTATCGATCGGGCCGCCCATCAGGGTCATCGTCGAAGGCGCGTGGCGGTCGCCGCGCTGCTCCATGACGGCGATCGCCGCGAGCACCGGCACCGCGGGCTGGCACACGCCCATGACATGCGTGTCCGGTCCCAGGGCGTGGAACATGTCGATGACATAGTCGACATAATCGTCGAGATCGAAATGGCCATCGGAGAGCGGCACCATGCGGGCATCGGCCCAGTCGGTGATATAGACGTCGGCATGCGGCAGCATGGCTTCCACCGTGCCGCGCAGCAGCGTCGCATAGTGGCCGGACAACGGCGCAACGATGAGCAGTTTCGGGTCGGGCTTGCGTGTGGCCGGCAAATCCCGCTCGAAATGGATGAGCCTGCAGAAGGGACGCGACCACTCCACGTGCTCGCTAACCTCGACTTCCTTCCAGTCGACGGTCGTCGTGCCAAGACCGAATTCCGGCTTGCCGTAGCGCCGCGTCACGCGCTCGAACAGCTCGGCCGCCGCCGCCGTGGAACGGCCCAACGGCGTGTGCGAAAGCGGATTGAGCGGATTGCCGCAGAACAACCGCGTCGCATCGGCATAGGTGCGCCACGGCTGCACGGCGGCATGTCCCCATTCGTAGAACTGGTAGAACATTCGGTCTGCTTTCCGTCCGCAACCGCATCCAAAAGCCACGGACTCACGCGTTTAAATTGTTATGGGAAATGACGGTAGCACCGTTTTGCTGCAATGCAATAGGCGGCGGATTCGTCACAACGCACGCGTCATGAGAACGCGAACGGTAGCATCGGTCGCGACAGAACTCTCCCCTTGGCGCGAGAATCGCGGCCGGCGCCTCTTGCGAGGGCCGGTGATTCAGGCGCCGTAGGGAACCCAGATCGTCTTGATCTGCGTGGCGTGATCCATCCAGTCACGTCCGCGGGCCGCGGCATCGTCCGACCAGTCGATCGCCAGCCCATCGTTGGTCCAGACCTGCTTCAGATTGCCGGCCGAGAGAGCCTCGACCTTTGCCGCGCCGTCCGCCGGGCCGTGATACCACAAGCCGTCAACCTCATCGTGTTCGGCCAGGGTCTGCGCCAGAACATCGCGGTCGCCGGTTACCAGATTGACCACGCCGGCCGGCAGGTCGGACGTGTCGAAGAGCTGGTAGAGCGGCTGGGCGATCAGGGCACGTGCGGGCGAGGGAACGGCAACCACACGATTTCCCGTCGCGATCAACGGCAGGACGAGCGAAATCAATCCCAGCAACGGCGCCTCGTCGGGCGCCAGCACGCCGACCACGCCAAGCGGCTCCTTCAGCGAAAGCGTCAGGTGGCGCGGCTTCGTCGCATGAATGGCGCCGTCATCCTTGTCGGCAAGACCGGCATAGTAGAAGCAGCGCTCCAGCGATTGCCGCACTTCGGCCGCGGCCTGCGATTTGGAGGCGCCGGTCATCTGCTGCACGACCGTCGCCAGCTCTTCCGACCGGCTCGAGAGGTTCTCCGCCAGATAGAACAGGACCTGCGCCCTGCCGTGGGCGTTGGCGGCCCACGCCTTGGTCTTGACCGCGGCCTCGACGGCATTGCGAATATCCTTGCGCCCCGAAACGGGTGCAAGGCCAAGCACGGCCCCCTTCGGATCGCTGATCGCGTAGCTTGACCCGCCATCCGGCCGTGCCTGCTTGCCGCCGATGTAGTTCTTCATGGTCCGGTCGATCGACGTCGGTTCCGTCCCGCTCCTATGAGGGGCCGGCGAGAAATCGACCTCGACAGGCTTGTAAGTAGTGCGGCGCTTGTTTGTTGTCCGACGCAGATAGCCAGCCATGCCCTCGCGCGCGCCTTCGCGGCCATAGCCGCTTTCCTTCATCCCGCCGAAGGGGGCATTGGCGTCAAACATGTTGGTGGCGTTGATCCACACCACGCCCGCCTCGACCCTGGCGGCGAGTTCCGTGGCGGCGTTGATGTTTTCCGACCAGATCGATGCCGAAAGCCCGTAACCGGTGTTGTTGGCCAACTGCACGGCCTCGTCGACGGTACGGAAAGTGGTGGTGACGGCGATCGGACCGAATATTTCGACCTGGGAAACCGTTGCCGAAGGCTCGGCATCGGCAAAAAGCCCCGGCGCAATATAGTGTCCCCTGGCAGGCAGCGGGCAAGAGGACTTCTCCAGCTTGTAGCCTTCGGCCTCGGCGCCTTGCAGCAGACCTTCGATCCGTGCCTTCTGGCCGGCCGAAACGATGGCCCCGATGTCGGTGGTCTTGTCCAGGGGATCGCCGATGCGCAGACGATTCATCCGCGTCCTGAGCTTGTCGAGGAACCGCTCCGCGATCCCTTCCTGGATCAGGAGCCGCGATCCGGCACAGCAGACTTCGCCCTGGTTGAACCACACACCATCGACGACGCCTTCGACGGCCGCATCCAGATCGGCATCGGCACAGACGATGAAGGGTGACTTGCCGCCCAGCTCAAGGGAAAGCTTCTTTCCCGATCCGGCCGTTGCGCGGCGGATCTCGCGGCCAACCGCCGTCGATCCGGTGAAGGCGATCTTGGCGATATCGGGATGGCGCACGATCGTCGCGCCGGTTTCGCCTCCGCCGTGAACGATGTTGACGACTCCCTTGGGCAGGCCGATCTCGACGAGCAGTTCGGCAAAGGCGATCGCGGTCAGGGGCGTGAGATCGGCCGGCTTGAGCACGACGGTGTTGCCCGCGGCCAGGGCCGGGGCGATCTTCCAGGCGAGCATCAGCAGGGGAAAGTTCCAGGGTATGATCTGTCCGCACACCCCGAGCGGTTCTTGACCAGCGAATTCCGTTTCGCTGGCCGCGGCCCAACCCGCATGATGATAGAAGTGCCGGATCGCCAGGGGGATGTCGGCATTGCGGCTTTCACGGATCGGCTTGCCGTTGTCCAGGCTCTCCAGGACCGAGAAGAGGCGTTCGCGCTTTTGCAACTGGCGGGCAATTGCGTAGAGATAGCGGCTTCGCTCGAAGCCCGACAGCTTCGACCAGCGCGGGAACGCCTTGCCGGCCGCGGTAACCGCTGCATCGATCTCGGCTTTTCCGGCGGCCGGGATGCGCGCCAGAATCTCGCCATTGGCCGGGTTCTCGACCGCGATCGACGCGGCATCCATGCCGGTGAAGCTGCCGTCGACGAAATGGCCGAAGACACGATCATGCTCGTCCAGCCAGGCCAGTGCATTTGTCGCGGCCTCGGGTGCCGGACCGTAATCCATGGTTTCCATGATGTCCTTGATGCTCATCTGATGGGGCCTCAGCTCATGGCGTGGTGGTCGGCGCTGGCATAGCGGTCGGTAACGTGGTGTTCGAGCTGGCGCTCGATATCGGCGAGCATCGACGAAGCGCCGATGCGGAACAGGTTCGGCTTCAGCCAGGGGGCGCCAAGCTCCTCCTTCATCAGCGCGAGCCAGGCGAGCGCGTCCTTGGCCGTGCGCAGCCCGCCGGCCGGCTTGAACCCGATACGATGGCCCGTCCGTTCGCCAAAGTCGCGCAAGGCGCGGATCATGGTCAGCGAGACGGGCAGGGTGGCGTTTTCGGTCTCCTTTCCGGTCGAGGTCTTGATGAAGTCCGCCCCGGCCTGCATGGCGACCATCGAGGCGCGGTAGACATTTGTCAGCGTTCCCAGTTCACCGGTCGCCAGAATGGCCTTCATGTGTGCCTCGCCGCAGGCCTCGCGCATGGCGCCGATTTCGTCATGCAGGGCCTGCCAGTTTCCCAGCAGCACATGCTCGCGCGTGATGACGATGTCGATCTCGTCCGCCCCCTGCTCGACGGCGTAGCGAATTTCGGCGAGCCGCTGCGGAAGAGGCGTAAGCCCGGCGGGAAAACCGGTTGCGACCGAAGCGACGGGAATGCCGGAGCCCTCCAGCGCCTTGACGGCATGGGGAACCATTGTCGGATAGACACAGACCGCGCCGGTCGCAATGCCGGCATCGCCCAGACCCATCGTCTCGACAAGATCCTGCCGGACCGGTTGGCGCGCCTTGGCGCACAGTCGACGCACGCGGCCCGGCGTATCGTCGCCGGCCAGCGTGGTCAGATCAATGCACTGGATTGCGCGCAGGAGCCACGCCGCCTGATGCTCCTTCTTGACCGTCCGTCCGGTCGCAATCATTGCGGCACGGCGTTCGGCTGCCGTTCGATTGATCTGCACATCCTCGAACCAGTCACGCTGCAGCGTGCCGTGAGGATTGCGTTCGTGAGGGTCTGTCATGGTCTGGCCCTTCAGGCAGAAGCGGATATCGTCTCGCAGAAGATGTCGAATTCTTCCGCCGACGCATAGGATTTCTGGATGCCTCGCCGGCCGACTGAATGCGCGGCATAGCGGGCGGCACGGTTCAGCGCCTCTTCGGTATCGCCGGTCGCGGCAAGAAAATGCGCAAAGGAACCGATGAACGCGTCGCCCGCCCCTGTCGTGTCCACCGGCTTGACGCGAACCGGCTCGATCGCGGCATTGTGCCCGGCACGGCGACATCGCGCCGACAAGCGGTCAGCAGTCAAAACCTTCCACGATGGTCATTTCGGCGTCGGCGACGGTGAGCCGGATCGCCTTGGCGGCCTGGTATTCCGGTGAAGCGTAGCAATTCTTAGCCGCCTCAAAAGACGGGAACTCGATGACCACGTTGCGGCCGCGTCCCGTCCCTTCCATCGCCTCATAGGGCCCGCCGCGGGCGAGGAACTTCGCCCCAAACCTTTCAAATGCGGGCTTGGCGGTCGCCACGTAATCCTTGTAGCGCTCCGGATCACGCACATCGACATGGGCGATCCAATAGGCTTTCGGCATTATTCCCTCCCTGTCATACTTCAGGCCGAGGCCATCTCGGCCAGGATGGACTGCGCCGCCTGCCGCCGGTCGGGCGCGGCAACGATGGGCCGGGCGACGACAAGATGGCTTGCGCCCATGCGGATCGCATCGGCCGGCGTGACGACGCGTTTCTGGTCGCCATGCGCGGCGCCCGCGGGCCGGATGCCTGGGGTGACGACCGCCATGTCGGGGCCCACGATCGCGCGCACCGCCTGTGCCTCGCTCGCCGCGCACACCACGCCGCCCATGCCGGCCGCACGGGCCTGTTCGGCCCGGCGCGCAACAAGCGTGGCCGGATCGCAGGCATAACCGGCCTCATGAAGATCGGCTTCGTCCATCGAGGTCAGGACACTCACGCCGAGGAGGCAAAGGTCGCTGCCCTTGGCGCCCTCGACAGCCGCCCGCATCGCCTTGGGATAGGCATGGACGGTGAGCATCGTCACGCCCATGGCCGCGACGCTTTCGACGCCTTGGGCCACGGTATTGTCGATGTCGAGCAGTTTCATGTCGAGGAAGACCTGCTTGCCGTCCTCGACCAGCTCGCGCGCGAAGTCGAGCCCGCCGGCAAAGGCGAGCCTGTAGCCGATCTTGTAGAAGCCGACGACGCCGTCGAGCTCGCGCACGGCCTTTGCCGCCTCCTGCACATTCGGCAGGTCGAGACCGACGATAAGACGATCGTCCATCGTCATGGCTCCACCCGCACCGAGAGCATGCGCGATCGCTCGATCAGCGTCGCGCAGACATTGCGCATCATGGATTGCAAGCGCTCCTCTTTCAGATTGCCGTCGATGTCGAAGGCCTGCGAGGCGCGCGCGACCGAACATTGCGGCGTAATGACCTCGACGCGGCAGTTCATGAGCACCGAACGCAGATGATAAAGCCCCCGCGCGCCGGCGAAATTGCCGTCGGAAGAGGAGCAAAGCGCGGCCACCTTGCCTTCATAAGGCTTGAAGGTTCGCCCGCCATCCTTGCGAATGCGGCTCACCCAGTCGAGCGTGTTCTTCAAAAGCGGCGGGATCGAAGAGTTGTATTCCGGGCTGGCGATCAGGATGCCGTCATGCGCAGCGAAGATGCGCCCGAGCTTCATGGCATTTTCCGGAATGCCATGCTCTTTCTCCAGATCCTCGTCCATGATCGGCAGCGGATAGTCGGCCAGCGAGATGCGCGTCACCTCGGCACCCTGCACGGCCAGTTCCTTCATCGCCGCGTCGGCCGTCTGGATGCTGTAGGCCCCGGTGCGGATCGACCCTGCAAATACGAGTATCTTGGGAATCATGCGCTGCCCGTCATTCGGTTCGTCCAGATCGGTATAGGCGATAAACCGGGCAAATCAAATCCGTCGGATCGATGAGCCGTCTCCCGCACCCGGCTCGGGTTTGCACCCTCGCCACCCTCTCCCCGGCGGGGAGAGGAGGTCAAGCACCCCTATCCCGCCTTCTCTTCTCCCATTGGGGAGAAGGTGGCCGAGCGTCGCGAGGCCGTATTAGGGGTTGCCACGTCGTGAACGAAATCCCCGCAACTGGAACATGTCCCGCTCAAACGGAATCGTTTGAGCGAAAGGTACATGTTCCAGCATATTGATCTGGCACGCATATCTTTGCTTCAAACGTTCCCGTTTGAAGCGAACGCGCGCTAGGCCTGCAAGGGACGGCGATAGACCCAGAGCTGCGCCGGAGGCAGGTTGCGCACGATGAAATCGTAATGCTCGACCGTATAGTTGCCGCGCTTGGGCGGAACGGGCGAAAGCGGTCCGTAGGTGATCTGCATGATCGGCCGGCCGCGCGGAATGAGGTCGAGCAGCTGCTCGACGAACTGGACACGCTTGGCGGTCGGAAAATTCAAGAGCGGAACGCCCGAGACGACGCTGTCGAAACGTATGCCGGGATAGGCTTCCAAGGTATGCTCGAGATCGAACGCGTCGCCCTTGATGACACGAACCTCGGGGAAGCGCTGGCGCAGATGGGCGACGAAATCTTCCGCGTACTCGATCGAGAAGAGGTTTTCCGGCCTTACGCCGCGCTGCAGGATCGCCTTCGTAATGACGCCCGTGCCCGCGCCAAGCTCAAGCACCGGCAGGCCGGAGGAGGCATCGACGACCGAAGCCATGCGGCGCGCCGTCACGGAGCTGGTCGGCATGACCGCGCCAACGGCCTTCGGCTTGTCGATCCAGCCCTTGAAGAAGCGGATTTCCTCGTCGAACCTTTCCGCCAGCGCCTTGCGCATCCCGGTTGTGCTCATCCTTCACTCTCCATTCCTGCGGCCGCAGGCGGCGGCCAATTGCCGGAAGTCCAATCATCACCGCATCTGCAACAAGCAGCGCCGAGCCTCCTTTACACAGGAAAGAGCGGCGAGGCTACTTTCCGGAGGAATCGAAAAACTCCTTCATGCGGCTGAAGAAGCCGCTCGATTGCGGGCTGTTTTCCTTCGATGACAGTGTGTCGAACTCCTCGAGCAGTTCGCGCTGCCGCCGGGTGAGATTTTGCGGCGTCTCGACGGCCACCTGGATGTAGAGATCGCCGACGGCCGGTTGGCGCAGCACCGGCATGCCCTTGCCCTTGAGGCGGAACTGCCGCCCGTTCTGCGTTCCTTCGGGAATCTTGACACGGGTCTGCGTGCCGTCGAGCGTCGCCACCTCGAAGTCGCTGCCGAGGGCGGCCGCGGTCATCGAGATCGGCGCCCGGCAATAAAGATCGGCGCCGTCGCGCTGGAACAATTCGTGCGGGGCGACCGACAGGAAGATGTAGAGGTCGCCCGACGGGCCGCCGCGCATGCCGGCTTCACCCTCGCCGGTCAGGCGAATGCGGGTGCCGTCATCGATGCCGGCGGGGATGTTGACCGACAGCGAGCGCTCCTCGGTCACCCGTCCCTGGCCGGAACATTTGGCGCACGGATCCTGGATCGTCTGGCCGCGGCCATGGCAGGTCGGGCAGGCGCGCTCGATGGAAAAGAAGCCCTGGGCGGCGCGCACGCGGCCCGCGCCATGACAGGTGGTGCATGTGACCGGCGACGTGCCGGGCTTGGCGCCCGAACCGGCGCATTCGTCACACGTGACCGAGGTCGGCACGTGGATCTGCGCGGTCTTGCCCGCATAGGCCTCTTCGAGGCTGATCTCCATATTGTAGCGAAGGTCGGCGCCACGATCGCGCCCGCCGGGGCCGCGGCGGCGGGCGCCGCCCATCATCTCGCCGAAAATGTCCTCGAAAATATCGGCAAATCCGCCCGCACCGCCAAATCCGGCGCCGCCGCCCATGCCGCCGTTTTCGAACGCGGCGTGACCGAAACGGTCGTAGGCGGCCCGCTTTTGCGGGTCCTTCAGCGTTTCATAGGCCTCGTTGATCTCCTTGAAGCGCTGCTCGGCAGCCTCGTCGCCGGGATTGCGATCGGGATGGAACTGCATGGCCAGCTTGCGGTAGGCGCTTTTGAGCTCCTTATCGTCCGCGGCCTTCGCAACGCCCAGTGTCTCGTAGAAATCGGCCTTCATGGTGCTCCGCAATAGTCTCTATGCCGGTCGAACGGATTGACACGTCCGTTTGCCCGAAACTGCTCCCGATTTAGTAAAGTCGCGCCGGCAATGCCATAGGCTGATCGGATAAGGTGGCACAAATTGCGCCCAATCCGGCGCATTTCGGGTGATTCTCGCTCCCCAAGACGGCACAGCCCGGCGCCAATCAGAAAAAGCCCGGCGCTGCGGCCGGGCTTTTTCGTCGGTTTCGTCCTGATCAGGCCGACTTTTTCTTGTCGTCGTCGTCGATCTCTTCGAAATCGGCGTCAACGACGTCCTCGCCCGACTTTTCCGCGTCAGCCTTGGCGTCGGCCTCGGCGGCCTCCGCCTGGCTGGCTTCGTAGATGGCCTGGCCAAGCTTCATCGACGCCTCGGCGAGAGCGTTGCTCTTGGAGGTAATCTCCTGGGCATCCTCGCCTTCCGTCGCCGTCCTGAGTGCCGCGACCGCGTCCTCGATCGCCTTGCGATCGTCCTCGGAGACCTTGTCGCCATGCTCGCCGAGCGACTTCTCGGTGGAATGGAGGAGCGCTTCGGCCTGGTTCTTCGCCTCGACGAGGCCACGGCGCTTCTTGTCGGTCTCGGCGTTGACCTCGGCGTCCTGGACCATCTTCTCGATCTCGTCGTCGGACAGACCGCCCGATGCCTGGATGCGGATCTGATGCTCCTTGCCGGTGCCCTTGTCCTTGGCCGAGACGTTGACGATGCCGTTGGCGTCGATGTCGAACGTCACCTCGATCTGCGGCACGCCGCGCGGCGCGGGCGGAATGCCGACAAGGTCGAACTGCCCGAGCAGCTTGTTGTCGGCCGCCATTTCGCGCTCGCCCTGGAACACCCGGATGGTCACCGCCGACTGGTTGTCCTCGGCCGTCGAGAAGGTCTGGCCCTTCTTGGTCGGGATCGTCGTGTTGCGGTCAATCAGGCGGGTGAACACGCCGCCCAGCGTCTCGATGCCGAGCGAAAGCGGGGTCACGTCAAGCAGCAGCACGTCCTTGACGTCGCCCTGCAGGACGCCGGCCTGGATGGCCGCACCCATGGCGACCACCTCATCGGGGTTGACGCCCTTGTGCGGGTCCTTGCCGAAGAACTGCTTCACCGTCTCCTGGATCTTCGGCATGCGCGTCATGCCGCCGACAAGAACGACCTCATCAATCTCGCCGGCCTTGACGCCAGCATCCTTGAGCGCCGCCTTACAGGGGTTGATCGTGCGCTGGACCAGCTCTTCGACGAGGCTCTCGAACTTGGCCCGCGTCAATTTCATGGTCAGGTGCTTCGGACCGGTCTGGTCGGCGGTGATGAAAGGCAGGTTGATCTCGGTCTGCGAAGCCGAGGACAGCTCGATCTTGGCCTTTTCCGCGGCCTCCTTGAGGCGCTGCAGAGCAAGCTTGTCGTTCTTCAGGTCGATGCCCTGTTCCTTCTTGAACTCATCGGCGAGATAGCCGACCAGGCGCATGTCGAAATCTTCGCCGCCGAGGAAAGTGTCGCCATTGGTCGACTTCACCTCGAAGACGCCGTCGCCGATCTCGAGAATGGAAATATCGAACGTGCCGCCGCCCAGATCGAACACGGCGATCGTGCCGGCCTTCTTTTTATCGAGGCCGTAGGCAAGTGCGGCCGCGGTCGGCTCGTTGATGATGCGCAGGACCTCCATGCCGGCGATCTTGCCGGCATCCTTGGTCGCCTGGCGCTGGGCATCGTTAAAGTAGGCCGGAACGGTGATGACCGCCTTCTCGACCTTCTCGCCAAGATAGGATTCGGCGGTTTCCTTCATCTTCTGCAGCGTCATCGCCGAGATCTGCGAGGGCGAATATTTCTGGCCGTCGACCTCGACCCAGGCATCGCCATTGTCGGCCTTGGTGATCTTGTAGGGAACGAGCTTCTTATCCTTCTCGGTGACCGGATCGTCATAGCGCCGGCCGATAAGGCGCTTGACCGCAAAGATCGTGCCTTCGGGATTGGTCACCGCCTGGCGCTTCGCCGGCTGTCCGACAAGCCGCTCGCCGCCTTCGGCGAATGCGACGATGGACGGCGTGGTGCGCGCGCCTTCCGCATTCTCGATCACTTTCGCGTCCGTGCCGTCCATGACGGCGACGCAGGAATTCGTCGTTCCGAGGTCGATACCGATTACTTTCGCCATTTTGTCTCTCCGCTTAGCAGGCTGTCAGGACCCCTGAGGCATTCCAATGACAACCCCTGTTCATAAGAATTCGCTGCATGACCCGGCTGTTCGCCTGGCCGGCAGCGTTGCCGGGTATATAAGAACAGCTCTCGGCGCGCGCAAGCCGGACGATCACTCCAATGTGAAGCAATGCGGCACTGCGCATCCCTCCCGCAGAAGGGACTCGGCAAAGCCGTCCGGTCCTCCCATATTCGGGTCATGAACCAGACCGGATCGATCGACCTTCTCCAGCAACGGCGCAACCGGGCGCTCAACACCCTTCACACCTGGATGCTCGCCGGAGGGTGCCTCGTCCTGCTGGCCGCCTGCGCCTATGCCTTCGCCGGCGGCGTCGGCATCTTCTACGCCATCGCCATCGGTACAGCGTCCATGTGGTTCGCGCGCCGCGCCAGTCCGAACATCGTGCTGAGAATGTACAAGGCGCGGCCGGTGACACGGGCCCGGTTTCCCTTCGGCGTCGACCTGATGGAGGACCTCGCAGAGCGCGCCGGCCTGCCGGCCACGCCCGTTCTTCACGTCATACCCTCGCGCATGATGAACGCGTTTGCCGTCGGTCATGGAAACGACTCGGCCGTTGCCGTCACCGACGCGCTGGTGCGCCAACTCACCGCGCGCGAGTTTGCCGGGGTCGTCGCCCACGAGATCAGCCACATCGCCCATGGCGACGTGAACGTCATGGCCTTCGCCGACATGGTCTCGCGCTTCACCTCCTTCATGTCGACTGTGGGCTTGTTCTCGCTGACCCTCAACGTGCTCGGCCTGGCCGGCGGCTACGCGGCACAAATACCGTGGCTGGCGGTTGTTGTGCTGATCGCCTCGCCGACCATCGGCGGATTGCTTCAAATGGCGTTGTCGCGCACGCGCGAATTCGACGCCGATCTGGGCGCGGCCATGCTGACCGGCGACCCCGAGGGGCTGGCCATGGCGCTGCGCAAGCTCGAACGGGCGCAGGGGCGGCTTTGGGAATCGGTGGTCCTGCCGGGCGGGCGCATTCCCGATCCGTCGATCCTGCGCACCCATCCGCTGACCTCGGACCGCATCGAACGGCTGATGCAATTGCACGCGGCGCGCGACCTGCCGGAACCGCCCGTCGCCGTCGAGGCGGCCGGCCTGCCGCGGCACAGGCGCAGAAGCTTCATTCCGCGCGTCGGCGGGCGCGGGCCGACCGACTATCGGCGCATCGCTTCGCTGATGACGCCGCACCACGCTAAGGGAGACGCGGATCACCCGGCCTGCGAAAGCGGGCTGGCCGATCCAGACGGGCGGCCGCGCATCCGCATCCGCAATGGCGGCGTCTGGTGGTAGGCCGGCGCCCGCCCGAATTTCCCCGAACACATTTCCCCGACGGCTGGACAGATCGTCCGCATCGTGTAGTCAGGCCGCGAAAGTGCGGGAGACGACCATGAGCGAACGGTGCTTCGAACACGATATCCAGATCAGCTTCGGCGATTGCGATCCCGCGGGGATCGTCTTTTATCCCAACTATTTCGCCTGGTTCGACGCAACCTACCACGCCTGGCTGAAAAGCCGCGGGCTGACCCATGCAAGCCTCGCCGAGGCGATCGGCACGGCCGGGACGGGACTTCTCGATGTCGGCGCGACCTTCCGCTCGCCCGCCACCAACGGCGACAGGCTGAGGATTCGACTGAGCATTGCCGAATGGCGCGAAAAGACCTTCCGCCTCGCCTATCGGGGCGTGATCGGCGAGCGCCTGGTCGTCGAGGGTTTCGAGCTGCGCGGCGTCTTCATGCGCGATGCGGAGGGCCGTCTGCGCGCTGGCCCGGTCGAGCCGCTGCGCCGGCTGCTGAACGCTGAGGGGTGAGCCACCTCCCCTCCTCCCCTCAGCCGGTCGCGGCCTCGCCCGACAACTCGTCGATGATCGGACAGTCCGGCCTGTGGTCGCCATGGCAGTTGGCGACAAGATGGGCGAGCACGTCGCGCAGCCCGGCAAGTTCGGCGATCTTGCAGTCGATCTCGGCGAGCTTGGCCTTGGCGATCGTCTTGACCTCCATGCTCTCTCGCGCGCGATCATCATAAAGCGACAGAAGCTGCCGGCACTCGCCAACCGAGAAGCCCAGGCTGCGCGCACGCTGGACGAAACGCAGCCGGTGGACGTCGCCGGTCGAATAATGCCGATAACCGTTGCCGGCCCGATCCGGCCTGACGAGACCGATATCCTCGTAATAGCGGATCGTCTTGGCCGGGAGGCCCGACTTCTCCGCCGCCGTGCCGATATTCATCGCAAAATGTCTCCGATCGCATTCAAACCTTCCAGTAACTGGAGATTTGGCCGTCCGCGTTCAAGCCCTGCCGCGTCCTCCGCCTCACCGCAGCGAAAGCGCCCTCAGGCGCAACGCATTGGCGATCACCGAGACGGAGGACAGGCTCATCGCCGCCGCCGCCAGCATGGGCGACAAAAGCACGCCCAGGAGCGGGTAGAGCACGCCGGCGGCCACCGGCACGCCGACCGTGTTGTAGACGAAGGCGAAGAAGAGGTTCTGCTTGATGTTGCGGATGGTCGCGCGGGCAAGATTGCGCGCCCGCACGATCCCCGTCAGGTCGCCCTTGACGAGCGTGATGCCGGCGCTCTCGACGGCCACGTCGGCGCCCGTGCCCATGGCGATGCCGACATCGGCCGCGGCAAGGGCCGGCGCGTCGTTGACGCCGTCGCCGGCCATAGCGACCTTGGCACCGCGCGAATGCAGTTCCTCGACCAGCGCCTGCTTGTGTTCCGGCAGCATGCCGGCGCGCACCTCGTCGATGCCGAGCGTCGCCGCGACCGCTTGCGCGGTGCGCTCATTGTCGCCGGTCGCCATGATGATCCGCAGACCGCTCTCATGCAGTGCGCGGATGGCGCCGGGCGTCGTCTCCTTGACCGGATCCGACACGGCGACGATGCCGGCCGGCTGGCCGTCGACAGCGACGAACATGGCCGTCTTGCCCTGCGACGCCAGCGTATCGGCCTGATCGGCGAGAGGCGCGATGTCGACGCCGAGCGTCTCCATCATGGCACTATTGCCCAGGGCAACGGCGCGTCCATCCACCTTGCCTTGAACGCCCTTGCCGGTGACGGCGTCGAAATCCGTCACCTCGGCGATCGCGACATCGTTTTCCCTCGCCGCCCCGACGATCGCCTCGGCAAGCGGATGTTCGGAGCCCTTTTCGAGGCTGGCGGCGAGCCCGAGAAGCGCGTCTTCGCTCATCCCGTCGGTCGTCACGACGTCGGTCAGTTTCGGCTGCCCTTCGGTGAGCGTCCCGGTCTTGTCGACGATCAGCGTATCGACCCGGGCGAAGCGCTCCAGCGCCTCGGCGTCACGGATGAGGACACCGGCATGGGCGCCGCGGCCCGTCGCCACCATGATCGACATCGGCGTTGCCAGACCGAGCGCGCAGGGGCAGGCGATGATCAGCACGGAGACTGCCGAGACGATGGCATAGACCATGCTCGGCTGCGGGCCGACGAGCGCCCAGGTGACGAAGGCGATAATTGCGGCCAGAACCACCGCCGGCACGAAGAAATAGGCCACCCGATCGGCCAGCCCCTGGATCGGCGCGCGCGAGCGCTGCGCCTTGGCGACCATCTCGACGATCTGCGAAAGCATCGTCTCGGCGCCGACCCGCTCGGCTTCGATGACGAGCGTGCCGTTCTTGTTGAAGGTACCGCCGGTGACGGCATCGCCCTCGTTCTTTTCCACCGGCAGCGGCTCGCCGGTGATCATGGATTCATCCACCGAGGAGCGGCCCTCGCGCACCGCGCCGTCGACCGGCACGCTGTCGCCGGGCCGCACGCGCAGCCTGTCGCCGACCACGATCTCGTCGAGCGGCACGTCTTCCTCCTGGCCGTCCTCGCCGATGCGCCGCGCCGTCCTGGGCGCCAGGTCGAGCAGGGCGCGAATGGCCGAACCGGTGCGCTCGCGCGCCTTCAATTCGAGCACCTGGCCGACGAAGACCAGCGCCACAATGACGGCGGCCGCCTCGAAGTAGACCGGGACCGAGCCTTCGTGGCCGCGGAACTGGTGCGGGAAGATGTTGGGAAAGAGCGTCGCCACGACGCTGTAGCCATAGGCCGCACCGACGCCGATGGAGATCAGGGTCCACATGTTCGGGCTGCGGTTGAGGATCGAGGCCCAGCCGCGCTTGAAGAAGGGGAATGCCGCCCACAGGACGACCGGTGTCGCCAAGGCCAACTCCAGCCACGACGCCAGGCGCTCGCCCAGCCAATCGCGCACCGGCAGGCCGACCATCGGTCCCATGGCGATGACGAGAAGCGGCAGCGCCAGCACCGCGCTCACCCAGAGACGGCGCGTGAAATCGACCAGTTCGGGGTTCGGGCCCTCGTCGCCCGCCGGCACACCCATCGGCTCCAGCGCCATGCCGCAGATCGGGCAGTCGCCCGGCGCATCGCGCACGATCTCGGGATGCATGGGGCAGGTGTACTGCGTTCCCGCCGGCATCGGCTCGGGCGCCGGGCGGTCGCCCAGGTAGCGCTCGGGATCGGCCTCGAACTTCTCCTTGCAGCCGGCCGAGCAGAAATAGAAGCCCTGGCCCTCGTGGCGCAGGAAATGGGCCGCCGTCGAGCGGTCGACATTCATGCCGCAGACGGGATCCTTCGCCGTCAGATGGGTTTCGGGATCGGCGAGGAATTTCTCGCGGCAGTGCTCGCTGCAGAAATGATAGCGATGACCGTCGAACGTCGCCGACGGCTTGTTTGCCGCCGGATCGACCGTCATGCCGCAGACCGGATCACGCGTCACCGCGCCCGTCGTGGTCTTTGCGCCATGACCGGAGCAGCAGGCATCGCCCCCCGGCGCGGCGTGATCGTGGTGCTTATGCGAATGGGCCATGACCGGCTTCTCCTATGGGTCATTTCGGATCATGCGCGTCAAATGGGCCTTCCAGCAGCTGGAAGGTCAAGAGGCGATGATTGCAACCCGTGACGAGACGCCGGCCGGCCGGTCCATTCCCCCGCTCAGGTCCAGGTCGCGCCCGCCTCCTGCCTGATCGTCGCGTTGAGGCGGTTCCACACATTGATCAGCGCAATCTGCAGGATCAGCGCCGACAGTGCCTCCTCGTCATAGTGACGCCCAACCTCGTCCCACATCTCGTCGGAGACGGGATCGGCCTTGTCGGCAAGCCGCGTGACGGCTTCGGTCAAGGCCAGTGCCGCCCGCTCGGCGTCGGAGAAAAACGGCGTGTCGCGCCAGGCCGCGACGGCAAAGATGCGGTCGTCGCTCTCACCCGCCTGCTTCAATTCGTTTGCATGCATGTGCACGCAGACGCTGCAGCCATTGATCTGGCTGGCGCGCAAATGGACCAGCTTGCGCGTCACTGCGGGCAGGCTCTCCTTTTCGGTCGCCTTGTTGAGCGCGAAAAGCGCCTGCATGGCCTCGGGCAGGATGAATACCGGGTTCTTCATTCGAGCTTGCATGTCATTTCTCCGTAGGGTTTCTCTCTGTGTCTCGGCCTTGCTTCAAACATCGGACCGGGATTGCGACGCGCCGCTTCCGAAGCGATGGTCACATCGGCCGGATTTCGTTCGTCATGGCCCTGACGCGTGATGAGAAGGGAATGTGACCGATGAGCGAAGAAAATTTTCTGCTGCAGCGTTTCGAGGCCGACAGGGCCCGGCTGCGCGGCGTTGCCTACCGCATGCTGGGCTCGTTGAACGAGGCCGAGGACGCCGTTCAGGAAGCCTGGATCAGACTTGCGCGTGCCGATGCCGAAGCGGTGGAGAACCTGAGCGGATGGCTGACGACGGTCGTCGCCCGCATCTGCCTCGATATGCTGCGGGCCCGCAAGACGCGGCGCGAAGAGCCGCTGCAGGCCGAGGCGGATGCGCCGCAGAACCAGCCGCACCACGAGAGCGACCCGGAGGAAGAGGCGATGCTGGCCGATTCGGTTGGCCTGGCGCTGATGATCGTGCTGGAGAGGCTCACCCCGGCCGAGCGGGTCGCCTTTGTGCTGCACGACATGTTCAGTTGCCCGTTCGACGACATTGCGCGCATCGTCGGCCGGTCCGCGGACGCGGCACGACAGCTTGCCAGCAGGGCGCGGCGCCGTGTGCGCGGTGAGCCGGAGGCCGCGCTCACGCCGGACCGCGAGCGCAAGCAGCAGGTGCTCGCCGCATTCCTGACGGCGGCACGCGGCGGCGACATGAAAGGGCTCATCGCCCTGCTCGACCCCGAGGTCGCGCTGAACGCCGACGCCACGGCAGCCGCCTTGGGCGGACCAGCCGAACAGCGCGGAGCAGAGGCCGTCGCGCGCTTCTTCTCGGGCCGGGCGCAGGCCGCGCGCACTGCACTCATCGACGGCACGCTCGGCCTTGTCGTGGCGCCGGCCGGGCGGCTCATGCTGGTGCTCGACGTCACAGTCGAGAACGGAAGGATTGCCGGCATCCGCGCGACCGCCGATCCCGACCGTCTCGCCCGCCTCGACATCGCCGTGGTGGACGGCTGACCCGGGCTATTTCGAAGGTCGCCTACACCATCTCCCAGCCGTCATGCCCGCCGGCGCGGAAGATGGCGTCGATCAGCTTCTGGTTCTTCACCGAATCCTCGAGCGTGAAGACGGCCTCGTCCTGGCCCCGCGCAGCGCGCGCAAAAGCCTCGGCCTCCAGCCGGTACTGCCGCGTGTCGGGAAAGCGGAAGACGCGCGCCTCGTTATGCCCCTGATTGTAGAGCGTGACCTTGTCGTCGCCATAGATGCGGGCGTTGAATGGCGTTTCGACCTCGATGTATCCCGCCTCGCCATGGAAGACCATCACCTGGCGCGCCGCCATCTGGGTGGAGACGTAGAAGCTCAGCTCGAAATCGCCGAAATCGGCCTTCACGCTGGCATAAGAGTCGGTGCCGAAGGCCGGGTCGCGGTCGACGCGCGCCTGCACCTTGACCGGCTCGCTGCCGGTGGCAAGCCGCGTCGTCACGGTCGGATAGACGCCGATGTCGGGCAGCCCGCCGCCGCCCAGCTCGGGCTTGTTGCGCATATTGGCGGGATCGACATTGTGATAGGAAAAGGCGCCCTGGACATGGCGCAGCCGGCCGATCGCGCCCTCGGCGATCAGTTCGCGCACCTTTTTCCATTGCGGATGATAGAAGACCATGAAGGCTTCGGAGATCAGCACGCCATTGCGCTCGCGCGCCGCGATCACCGGCTCGATATCCTCGGCCTTGAGTGCCAGCGGCTTTTCCACCAGCACATGCTTGGCGGCGTCGGCCGCCTTCACCGCCCATTCGACATGCTGCGATGTGGGCAGCGGAATATAGACACCGTCGACGTCGGACGAGGCGAGCAGTTCCTCGTAGGAGCCGAATACGTGCGGGATGCCGAAGCGGGCGGCGACACCCTTCGCGCGTTCGGCATCGCGGCTGGCGATGGCCGTGACGACGCCGTTTTCGGCGTCCTGGAGTTGCGGAATGACGTGGTCGCGGCCGATCTTGGCGGTGGAGAGGATACCCCAGCGGAACATGATATGGACTCCCTTGAAATGCGCGGGCGAACCTAACCGCGCCGGGCTGCAAGGTCCATGTCGAAATCGACCACGTTGGAATAGAGCGGCGTGCCGACATCCATGCCGTAGCGCGAGCGCAGGACCCGGCCTTCGACATGAAAGCGCGCGCGGCCGCGGCCGAACTCGGCAAGCCGGACGCGGAAGGTCTCACGGAAGGTGTGCCCGCGTGCCGTCAAACTGCCCTCGACCGTGGCGGTGGCGGCGCCAGTGCGGTGCACGGCGGTCGAGCGGAAGGTGATTTCGTGCTCGTGGGCCACATCGAAGACGGCATTCGATTTCAGGAAGTTGTCGACCCGCCTCTCGCCCGTCGCCACGCTTTCGGGAAAGATGGTGATGATCACGCGGGCCCGTTCGATATTGTCGGCCGGAATGTCGATGCGGCCCGCGAAACGGACGAACCTGCCCCGGATCGCCCGGCCGCCGGCCGCCGGAACGCTGAAGGACAGCCGCGAGCCCTGTGGCGTCAGCACATAGCGTCCCGCCGCATCGGCCAGAGACGGCGCCTGGGCGCGCAGCGGCAGGGCAAGCAGCAGAAATGCCGCTATGATGGCCATGCGTTGCAGCATTGTCGATTTCCTCCGGCAGTGCGTCGGGCGTACTGTTGCGGCAAGCGGCCGTCGGCTGCCAGTCACGTCCGTTCACGCTTTCGCGCACCGACTGGGCGCAGCATGCGCTGAAGCACATGGTCGCGCAGGAGGATGCGATGGCGCAGGGCGGCCAGGATGTGGCCGGCGATCAGCAGGATCGCAGCGAACGCCAGCAGATGATGGGTCGAACGCCAGAAGGCCTCGCCCGCCTCCGAGACCTCCACCGGCAGATGCGGCAGAAGGAACAGGCCGAAGACGAGCGTGGGAATGCCGAGAACGGACGCCGAAACCAGAGCCCAACCCGACAAGGGCAGAGCGAGAAGGAGCGCATAGAGCAGCCGATGCACGGCGGCCGAAGCCGTCTTCTCCCAGCGCTTCAAGGAGGCCTCGGGCGCGGGTTGCGGATTGGCGAGCCGCCAGGCAAGGCGCAGCACGAAAAGGGCCAGGATCAAAAGCCCGATCGATTTGTGCCATTGGATGAGATCGAAGGAGAGCCGTTTGTCGGCCACCCTCAACATGGCGAGACCGAGGCCGATCTGTCCGATGACGAGCACGGCGAGCGTCCAGTGCAGGACGATCGCGACGAGCCCGTAGCCGTCCTTCGTATTGCGCAGCATGACGCACCTCGTGATGCGAGGCTATCCTGGTCCGAGAAGGGGACCATGCATCAATCGGCCTACGGTTTAAACCGGCATGCGTCGAAGCAAGGCTATGATGGCCGCAGCGCCTGATTTGGACTACATGCATGAGATGCAATTGTTGGACGAGTGTGCGGCATGAGAACCATAAGCCTACGAATCGACAACGACATCAAGCAGCGCTGGGACGACCTTGCCGCCGCTCATGGCTTGAACAGCAGCCAATTGATGCGGCAAGCGATCGTCGAGAAACTGGAGGAACTGGAAGATTTCTACGTGGTGAGAGAGCGGACATTGACCGCATTCAAGACCATCCTCGATGAAGACGTCTGGAAGCGGCTCAGTCTTGCGGATTGAGCGGCTGCACTATGTGCCTACCAAGGCACGACCGTCACCTCCGGCCAGCACTCTTTCGCCCGCCGGCCCTTGGTTTCGTGCGTGGCACGGTTGTCGATGAGCCGGTTAGGCGCCAGGCGAAAGGAAAAGATATCGTCGAGCCCAAAGGGCGCATAATGGTTCAGGCGTCCATCCTTTTCGAGCCGCAAGCCCACCGCGTGGGTCTTGCAGGCGAAGCGGTCGATCGCCTCCTCGCTCGAGGCCAATGGCGGATAGGGCTGGCCGAAATGCCTCTCGAACCAGAGATGGACCCGCGCCTGGTTGCGGATCTCGACCGGTACGGGCAGATCGGCAAAGACCTTCGCACCTCTCGCAATCACCGCATCCTCGGCCTCGTATGAGATGTCGCCCGCGTCGAAATAGAACAGGTCGATATCCTTGATGCCGTAGCCGGACGGACGCCCGGTCAGCGCGTTCCAGACGGTATTGTAGAGAACACCGGCGACGATCCGCCAGCCCGGCAGCTCAAGCTCACGCGCGCGTTCGAGCGCGGCGGCCACAATCGGATCCGCCCGCACGATCCGAAAAAAGGCCGCGCGCTGGTCATCGGCAGTAAGATCGGCATATCGCAAGTGGTGCATGGGGGCATGCGAACACGATTCGCCACGCCCCGCAATCGATCAGCCCCGCAACATGCCGCCGGTCTGCTTCTTCACGTTCTCGACGATCTTCGCGGCCAGCGCCTCGAAATCGTCGTCTGTCAGCGTCTTTTCGAGCGGCTGGATCTGCACCTCGATGGCGATCGACTTCTTGTCCTCGCCGAGCGCCGCACCCTCGAAGACGTCGAACACGGAAACGCCGGCAATCAGCTTCTTGTCGGCGCCGGCCGCCGCGCGCATCAGCCTACCGGCCTCGACGGTGCGATCGACGACGAAAGCGAAGTCGCGGCGCACCGCCTGGAAGGGCGACAGGTCGAGCCGCGGCTTGGTGCGCGTCGCCTTCGCCTTGGGTTCGGGAACGGCGTCGATGAAGACTTCGAACCCGGCAAGCTGGCCGGTGACGTCGAGCGCCTCGAGCGTTCTTGGATGAAATTCGCCGAAGGTCGCCAGCACCACCTTGGGGCCAAGCTTGATGGTGCCCGAGCGGTCGGGATGATACCAGTCCGGCCCGCCGGCCTCGATCATCAGCTTGTCGACCGGTGCGCCACAGGCCTCGAGCGCGGCGAGCGCGTCGGCCTTGGCGTCGAAGACCCCGACGGGCCCGGCGTTGCCGGCCCAGTCGCGCCCCGAACCGGCAAGTCCGGCCGTGCCGCGGCGCACGCCGGCCGCCACGCGGCGCTGGTCTTCCGGCCGGTCGCCCTCATAGGTGCCCGACACCTCGAACAGAGCCGTGTCGGCGAAGCCGCGGTCGGCATTGCGCTGCGCCGCCGCCAGAAGGCCCGGCAGCAGCGAGGGCCGCATGTCGGACATGTCGGCGGCGATGGGGTTGGAGAGCTTCAGCTCCGGCTTGCCGCCGCCGAAGAGCTCGGCATGTTTCGCCGGGATGAAGGACCATGTGACGGCCTCCATCATGCCGCGCACGGCGAGCGCCCGGCGCGCAGCCCGCGTGCGCTTTTGAAGCGTGGTGAGAATCGTTTCGCCGACCGCATCATGGCTGACGAGCGGCGCGGACGCGATCTTCTCCACGCCGTGGATGCGCATGACTTCCTCGACCAGATCGGCCTTGCCGTCGATGTCGGGCCGCCAGGAGGGAACGACGAAACGGACCGTGTCCCCCTTGGCGTCACCCTTGGGTTCAAAACCGAGGCGCGTCAGGATCGCAATGCTCTCATCGCGACCCACATCGAGCCCGGTCAGGCGCCTGGTTTCGGAAATCGGGAAATCGACCTCCTTGTAGTGATGGCCGGTTTTTCCGACGATCTCGCCCTCGGTCGATGTCGGCGTGCCGAGAACGATTTGCGTCTCGCTCGGCGCGCCGCCGCACAGGTCGAGCACCATGCGCGTGGCGAGCTCCAGCCCCGGCACCATGAATTCGGGATCGGCGCCGCGCTCGAATCGGTAGCGTGCATCGGTGATGATGCCGAGTTCGCGGCCGGTGCTGGCCACGTTGGACGGGTCCCACAGCGCCGATTCGACCAGCACGTCGGTCGTCGCCTCGTCGCAGCCCGAATGCTCGCCGCCCATGATGCCGGCAATCGATTCCACGCCGTTGTCGTCGGCAATGACGCACATCTCGTCGGTCAACTCGTATTCATTCTCGTCGAGCGCCAGCACCTTTTCGCCGGCCCCGGCGCGGCGCACGGTCAGATTGCCCTTCACCTTCGCCGCGTCGAAGACGTGCAGCGGACGGCCACGGTCGAAGGTGATGTAGTTGGTGATGTCGACCAGCGCGTTGATCGGCCGCAAGCCGATGGCGATGAGGCGCTGCTGCATCCATTTCGGGCTGAGGCCGTTCTTGACCCCGCGCACGAGCCTGAGCGCGAAGCCCGGGCAAAGGTCCGGCGCCTCGATGGTCAGCCGGGCTGGGCATTCGCCCTCGCCGGCGACCGGCTCCACCGCGCCGCTCTTCAGCGTGCCGAGACCGGCGGCGGCGAGATCGCGCGCGATGCCATGGACCCCGGTGGCGTCGGGCCGGTTCGGCGTCAGTCCGATCTCGATGACCGGGTCGTCGAGCGTCGCATAAGCCGCAAAGGCCGTGCCGACCGGCGCATCCTCGGGCAGATCGATGATACCGTCATGTTCGTCGGAAAGCTGAAGCTCGCGTTCCGAGCACATCATGCCGTGGCTTTCCACGCCGCGTATCCTGCCAACCGACAGTGTCACGTCGATGCCCGGCACATAGGTTCCGGGCGCTGCGAAGGCGCCGACGAGCCCGGCCCGCGCATTGGGCGCGCCGCAGACCACCTGGATCGGCTTGCCGTCGCCCGTGTCGACGGACAACACCTTGAGCTTGTCGGCGTCCGGGTGCTTTTCGGCGCTCAAGACCCTGGCGATGACGAACGGTTTCAGGGCGGCCTTGTCGTCGACCTCCTCGACCTCGAGGCCGATCATCGTCAGCTTGTCCACGATCTCGTCGAGCGTGGCGTCGGTTTCCAGGTGATCCTTGAGCCAGGAGAGGGTGAATTTCATCGTTTGCACCTTGCCGCCGGCATTTCGGCGGATGTGAAATGACCACGCTTCATCTCGCGGCATTTCAGGTTGAAATGAGAACTTGGTGAATCAGGCAGCAGTCTGCGGTTGCCTGGCGCCAGGCGCCTTCTTGCCAAGAAACATGCTCTTGATGGATATCCCTTCATCCACCGCCGGCCACCAGATGCCCTCATACATCAGTTCGATGTCGTTGAGTTGCAGCTCATCAAGGCCGTCCAGGAAAGGATACCACCACAGAGGGGTCGCAATGCGTCTCCCGTCAGCCAAGCCGACATGCACCTTGTCATGCGTGCACCACGCCTTGACCGGCCGCATGTCGTCGGTTTCAAAGGCCAAAGAAGTCATTCCAGGCACCTATCCATTCGTCCCGTCGCTCGGCGATCACTGCCAGCAACCGGGAGACTTCCCGCTCATCATAGCCGCTGTTTCGGGCAACCTCCAAACTGTGAAGCCACACCTTGAGCGACTTCCCGTCCTTGGCGACGTGGACATGCGGCGGCTCATCGCGATCAAGGGCGTAGAAGCGAAACTTGTAGCCATGCCAGATCAGCAAGGTCGGCATGGGCTACGTGCTCAACCCGCCGAACAGCGTCGGCATGTCGAGCGGGCGAAAGCCGTAATGCTGCAACCAGCGTATGTCGGCATTGAAGTAGTCGCGCAGGTCCGGCATGCCGTATTTCAGCGTCGCGATGCGGTCGATGCCCATGCCCCAGGCAAAACCCTGATACTCGTCGGGATCGAGCCCGCCATAGCGCAGCACATTGGGGTGCACCATGCCGCAGCCGAGGATCTCCATCCAGTCGTTGCCCTCGCCGAAACGCACCTCGCCCGGCCTGGAACGGTCGCACTGGATGTCGACTTCGAGGCTCGGCTCGGTGAAGGGGAAGTATGACGGGCGGAAGCGCATATTGACCGACGGCACCTCGAAGAAGGCCTTGCAGAACTCCTCCAGCACCCACTTCATGTTGGCGACATTGGCCGTCCTGTCGATGACCAGCCCTTCGAGCTGGTGGAACATCGGCGAATGGGTGGCGTCCGAATCCTGCCGGTAGGTCTTGCCGGGGATGACGATGCGGATCGGCGGCTTTTGCGCCTCCATGGTGCGGATCTGCACGGGCGAGGTGTGCGTGCGCAGCACCTTGCGCTCGCCGTTTGCGTCCGGCGGGAAGAAGAATGTGTCGTGCATCTCGCGCGCCGGGTGGCCTTCGGGGAAATTCAGCGCCGTGAAATTGTAGTGATCGGTCTCGATATCCGGCCCTTCGGCGATGGCGAAGCCGAGATCGCCGAAGATCGCCGCGATCTCGTCGATCACCTGGCTGATCGGATGGATGCGGCCGCGCTCGGCCGGACTCTGGCGCACCGGCAAGGTCACGTCCACGGCTTCCGCCGCCAGGCGCGCGGCGATCGCCGCATCGCGCAGTTCGGCCTTGCGCGCGGCCAATGCCTCGCCAACGCGGTTCTTCAGCCCGTTGATCGCCGGACCCATCACCTGGCGTTCGTCCGGCGACATGGAGCCGAGCATTTTCAGGCGCTCGGACACCGAGCCCTTCTTGCCGAGCGCGGCCACGCGCACGGCCTCGAGCGACGCCTCGTCGCCGGCCGCCGCGATCTCGGCCAGCAGCGTCGTCTCCAATGTCTTGAGGTCTGTCATCTGTTCGGTCACGGCCTTGCTCACCTGGCTCCAGATCGGTTGATCGCTTCAAAAATGGAAAAACCCGCGCCAGCCCTGCCAGCGCGGGTTCCCCAATACCAGTTTTCGAATGCTTGGGAAGGGCGCTGGTTAGGCTACAGCGCTCTCAAAAGCATTCGGCGTGGTGTCTTTCAGATATTCGAGCGCCGTCTTCGACTTGGCGGCGAGCGCGGCGAAAGCCTGCGGCTCGTGGATCGCCATGTCAGCGAGCACCTTGCGGTCGATCTCGATGCCGGCCTTGTTCAGCCCGTCGATGAAACGGCCATATGTCAGGCCGTGCTCGCGTGCGGCGGCATTGATGCGCTGAATCCACAGAGCGCGGAAATTGCGCTTGCGGTTCTTGCGGTCGCGATAGGCGTATTGCAGCGACCGCTCGACCGCCTGCTTGGCGGTGCGGATGGTGTTCTTGCGACGGCCGTAGAAGCCCTTGGCGGACTTGAGGACCTTCTTGTGCTTGGCGTGGGCGGTAACGCCCCTCTTCACGCGTGCCATGTCATGATCTCCTTAGAAGCTGTTCGAACCGGGGCTTAGAGGCCGCCGCCATTGGGCAGGTAGTTCTTCACCACCTTCTTGGCGTCTGGCTCGGCCAGAACCATCGTGCCGCGGGCATCGCGGATGAACTTGTTCGTGCGCTTGATCATGCCATGACGCTTGCCGGCCGCCGCCGACTTGACCTTGCCGGTCGCCGTGATCTTGAACCGCTTCTTGGCAGAAGACTTCGTCTTCATCTTGGGCATTTTGCTTTCTCCGTTCTCTTGGCTCACGGCAGGCTCGCTTTCGCTCGCCGCCTCCGCCGGGGCGGCCAATGATGGCCGACGCGCGGTCGCGCTTGCCTCGCTTTGCTCGGTCCGCGCTATTGTTTGTGAGCTGTTTAGCATTGAGAACCGCCACGGCATGCCCTGCCGGGCGGCTCTTGAACGCGCGCTGTATAACGGCGCCAGAGAAAAAGCGCAACTGCCGTCGCGCTTTCTCGTTTCACTTTGTCATCGTCGCCGCGCGAGCCCCGTTGCGCGCCGGTGACGGACGCTCACCTGGGTGAGAGCACCATCATCATCTGCCGGCCCTCGAGCTTCGGCTCGGCTTCGACCTTGGCGATCTCGGCAACTTCCTCGCGCACCTTGTTGAGCAACTGCATGCCGAGCTCCATATGCGCCATCTCGCGACCGCGGAAGCGCAGCGTCAGCTTGACCTTGTCGCCCTCCTCGAAGAAGCGGCGCACGGCCTTCATCTTCACCTCGTAGTCATGGGTGTCGATGTTCGGGCGCATCTTGATCTCCTTGATCTCGATGACCTTCTGGTTCTTGCGCGCTTCGGCAGCCTTTTTCTGGCTTTGGTACTTCAGCTTGCCGAGATCGGTAATCTTGCAGACAGGAGGCTCGGAATTCGGCGCGATCTCGACCAGATCGAGGCCGTACTCTTCCGCCGTATTCAAGGCGTCCTGAATGGATTGGACCCCAAGATTGTTGCCTTCGGGATCGATGAGTTGGACCCGGGGAGCCCGGATGTCGCGATTGGCGCGCGGCCCTTCCTTGACGGGCGCTGCGGCTTTAAAAGGTCTGCGAATGGTCGTTGTCTCCTTCAATCAATTCGGATTCGGGGCGATGTCCTCTCCAGCCCCGACCTCAAGACGCGGTCTATGTCGGTCGGGCCCGCCGAATGTCAATAGCACGGAGCGCGGGAAAAAACCACGTTGAAGGCAAAGCGCCCACGGCCCTGAACTCGGGTTGACGGCAGTTTCGGTCTTGCGCGGGTCCTGATTCTGTCGGTGGCGGTGGTTTGGAAACCGCTGCCGTGCTCAATATCTGGGTCGACATCCTCATGGAGCGGAATGCCGACCCAGATACAGCCATGCATGCCATTGCCGCGATAGAACCTATGGCAGCAGCCGCCCTCAAACCATCCGGCCGTCACCAGATCGCTGAGGCGCTGGAGTGCAATCGTAAAATCCAAAATCGCAGCATCAGCTCACGCAAATTGTGAATTATTCGGTTGTTCCCGTCAGAAGTTGACGCGGTCGCCGCCCTTGAGTTCGAGGATATTGCGGGCGTCGTCCGGGGTCGCGATCTCGAGGCCGAGGCCTTCGATGATCTGGCGCACATTGGTCACCTGCTCGGCATTCGACTTGGCAAGTTGGCCCGGGGCAAGCCACAGCGAATCCTCCATGCCGACGCGCACGTTTCCGCCCATGGCGGCCGCGATCGCCGCAACCGGCATCTGGTTGCGCCCTGCCCCCAGCACCGACCAGCGATACTGATCGCCAAAAAGCCGATCGGCCGTGCGGCGCATATGCGCGACGTCTTCGGGATGCGCACCGATGCCGCCGAGGAGGCCGAACACCGACTGCACGAAGAAGGGCGGCTTGACGATGCCGCGATCGGCAAAATGTGCGAGCGTATAGAGATGGCCGATGTCGTAGCACTCGATCTCGAAGCGCGTGCCGTTCTCGGCGCACTTGGTCAGGATGTACTCGATGTCGGCGAAGGTGTTCTTGAACATGCCGGCGCGGGACGCCTCGAGATAGGGCTTCTCCCAGTCGTACTTGAACTCCTTGTAGCGATCGAGCATCGGGTAGAGGCCGAAGTTCATCGTGCCCATGTTGAGCGAAGCGATTTCCGGCTTGAAGTGGGCAGCGGGCCCGACGCGCTCCTCGATTGGCATGGTCGGCGCGCCCCCGGTGGTGATGTTGACGACCGCGGCGGAGCGCTGCTTGATCACCTTCAAGAACGGCTCGTAGGCCTCCGGCGTCTGCACCGGCCTTCCATCTTTGGGATCGCGGGCGTGCAGGTGGACGACGGCCGCGCCCGCCTCGGAGGCCGCGATCGCGTTGTCGGCAATCTGTTCAGGCGTGATCGGCAGATGCGGCGACATGGTCGGCGTGTGGATCGAGCCGGTAATGGCGCAGGTGATGATGACCTTGCGTTTGGCAGCCATGGATATCTCTCCCTTTGAAATCGTGATGCGGATCGCCGTGCCTACCAGTGGACCATGGGAAGGCCCGCCACCGGAGCGCGGAAATATGGAATGGTGTTGCCCTTGAGGCTGCCGAGATAGACCGTGCGAAGGTCCGGGCCGCCGAAGGTGACGCTTGCGAGCCATGGCGCGATCGTGCCGCCGGATGCGGCGAGCGTGTCGAACCGCATCGGCTTGCCGGAGGCAAACTCGGCTTCGAAGGCAGCCGTCTGCTGTGGATCGCCATCCTCGAGCAGCGTCAGCGCTTCGCCATCGGGTGTGATCGCGACGAGCCGGTCGGCGAAGATCATGGTGCACCACAGATTGCCATAGGCGTCGAAGGCGAAGCCGTCGATCAGTCCGTCGCCGAGGCTGGAGGGGCCGTACACCTCACGGTTTGTCAGCGAGCCGTCTGGTTGGACCTTGAGGCGAGTGACGCGCTTGCCGCACGTCTCGGCGACGTAGATCCACTCTTCGGCCGCATCGAGGCGGATTTCGTTGGTGAAGGCGAAGCCATCAGCGACGACGCGGACCCCCTTCTCATCAATGAGCGCGATGTAACCATCTGCCAGATCGTTGCGGATCGCGTCGCTCCACGGGTTCACCATGGTCGAGACCGTGATCCAGATGCGGTCCTTCGTATCGCGCAGGACGAAATTGACCTTGCCCATCGGCTTGCCGTCGATCGTGTCGAAGAGGACACGCGTTTCGCCCTTGCGGGTCATGATCTCCAGCCGGTCGGTGCCGAAGTTTGAAATGAGGATGTCGCCGTTGCGCGCAAAGGCGAGACCGTTCGGCAAGGTGCCGGTCAGGAGGCTTTTTGCCTGGTCGCCAGCAAGGTCGAAATGCTGGCTTTGCGTCTGCGTCACGAGCCGTTGTTCGCCGTCGGAAGCAATGCGCATCACGCCGCCGCGCGCATCGGCGGCCCACAGGGTCCCGTCACGCTCGGCAAGGATGCATTCGGGCCGCTGCAGATCCGTGCCAATGGTGCGGATCTGCGACCGGTCGACCTGCCAGCCCTTCAGCGGGTTCGGGCTCTTCGATGATGCGCTCATGGTCCCCTCCCTCCCCGGCGACTAGCCTTCGAAGATCGCGACGGCGCGGGTGAAGCCGGCCGAAGCCTTTTCGATCTTGAAGGGGAAGCAGGCGATCATGTAGCCGGTCGGCGGCAGCTGATCGAGGTTCGCCAGCTTTTCAATATGGCAGTAGCCGATCTCCATGCCGGCCCGGTGGCCCTCCCAGATCAGCGAGGCATCTCCGGTCTCGGCGTAACGCCGCGCCGTGTGGATGAACGGCGCATCCCAGCTCCAGGCATCCGTGCCGGTGACGCGCACGCCGCGGCTGGTCAGATACAGCGTCGCCTCCCTGCCCATGCCGCAGCCGGAAGCGAGGTAGTCGTCCTGCCCGTACTTCGCGGCAGCCGAGGTGTTGACCACGACGATGTCGCCCAGCTGGATCTCGTGGCCGATACGCTGCAGCTCAGCTTCGACCTCGGCGGCGGTGACGACATGCCCGTCCGGCAGATGACGGAAATCGAGCTTGACGCCGGGACCGAAGCACCATTCGAGCGGCACCTCGTCGATGGTCAGCGCGCGCTTGCCTCCATCCATGGTCGAATGGAAGTGGTAGGGCGCGTCGAGGTGGGTGCCGTTGTGGGTCGAGACGACCAGCTGCTCGACCGCCCACCCCTCGCCGGCCGGAAGCTGGTCCTTGGTCAGGCCGGGAAAGAAGCCGGTGAGCTGGCTGACCGACTGCTGGTGGTCGACATAGGTGATCTGCGGCTCGGTGCCCTTGGGATCGGAGGCGATGCCCGCCTTGAGCGCGGTGGAGATATCGACGATGCGGCGTGCCATGGCTTGAACCTTCCTTACAACAGGCCGAGGGAGATGGTCGGGAAGAGCACGATCAGGATAAGGGCGAAGAGCATCAGTCCGGCGAACGGCGCCGCGCCCATGAAGACGTCCTTGAGCGAGATGGCAGGGTCGTCCAGCGCGCCCTTCACGACGAAGACCGACAGGCCCATCGGTGGCGTCAGAAGGCCGATCTCTACGGCCAGCACCGTGATGATGCCGAGCCAGATAAGATCAAGGCCGAGCGATTGGGCGACGGGCAGCGCCAGCGGCACGGTGATCAGCATGATCGAGGAGGAATCGAGAAGCGTGCCGAGCAGCACCAGCACCGCAATGTAGAAGAACAGGAATCCGTAGATCCCGACATCGAGCGCCACGATCCATTCGGTCAGGAAGACCGGCAGACCGGTGAGCGCCAGCATGCGGCTGTACATCGTCGCCGCGATGATGAGGAAGCAGATCGCAGCGGTGATGTGGCCGGTCTCCAGCGTCACCTGCCACAACATCTTCGGCGACAAGCGGCGCTTGGTGAACGCGATGAGGATGGCGCCGAGCGCCCCGATCGCGCCGGCTTCCGTGGGCGTGAAGACGCCGCCGTAGAGCCCGCCCAGCACGAGGCCGACGAGGAGGACGATCGGCAACAGCTTGCTGACGATGTCCTGCAGCGCGCGCCAGCCCGACATATCGTAGCTCGGCGGTGCCGCAGCCGTGCCGGTGAAGCCGCTCCAGAAGCGCACCATCAGCCAGATGCCGACGCAGAAGATGACGGTGACGAGAATGCCCGGTCCGATGCCTGCAATGAAGAGCGCGCCGACCGACTGCTCGGCGAGGATGCCGTAGAGGATCATCAAAAGGCTCGGCGGGATGAGCATGCCGAGAATGGACGAGCCGACGACGACGCCGGTCGCAAAGCGGGCGCTATGGCCGGCGCGTATCATCTCCGGCACGGCGATCTTGGTGAAGACCGCCGCCGAGGCGATCGAGATGCCGGTAATCGAGGCGAAGATGGCGTTGGCGCCGACTGTCGACATGCCGAGCCCGCCGCGAAGGCCCCCGAGAAAGCGCGTCGCGACGTCGAACGTATCGCGGCCGATATTGGCACGGCTGACCACGAGGCCCATCAGCACGAAAAGCGGCACGACGCCGAAGAGGTAGCTGGAGATGCTCTCGCGGGTAGCCAGCGACAGGATGCGCGCAGCCTGGTCGGCATTGTCGCGCAGGATCCAGATGCCAAAGAAGGAAACAAGCGCCAGCGCGATCGCCACATGCATGCCGGTATAGATGAGGACGAGGATCGCGCCGAGCGACCACAGGCCGATCTCGATGCCGCTCATCGGGGCGTCTCCGGGGCGTGGGTGCGCAGCGCCGCGAGCAGGATGGCCAGTCCACGCAACACGAAGGCAAGCATGAGCGCGCTCGCGCCGATGAGGACGACGAGATAGGTCGGCCAGATCGGCGCCAGGAACTGGCCGACCGTGCCGATCATCTCGTTGCGACCGTAGCTGCGCACAAAGAGCGGATAGAAGGCGTAGACAAGCACGCCGACAAGGCCGGCGCCAATGAAGTGCATCACCGCGTCCAGCACACCCCCGAGTTTCGGCGCCCTTGAACGCAGCAGCGTCAGGAGGCCGTCTGCGCGCGTCAGCTTGCCGCGCAAAAGCGTGTTGGCGATCTGCAGGAACACAATGCTGAGGATCAGCATCGAGACTATCTCCGGTACGCCGGCGATCGGCCGCCCGAAGAAGAACCGGCCAACCACATCCGCCGTAATAAGCACCATGATGAACAGGATCGCGGCCGTCCCGATCACGCTCATCGTCGCGGTGATGCGATCGAAAAAGCGGAACAGGGCATCAAAGCTGCGCAGTCCGGTGGCTTGATCTTCCGGTGTTTGGGACACGGGTTTCTTTCCGGGGCTCGTGTGGGAGGTTGCGGAGCAAGCGCCCCGCAACCCCAACGGCGCTCAGCGCTGCGACCAGTCACGCGCCAGGTTCACGCCGGCGTCCTTGAGCTGCGAGATGTAGGCATCCAGCACCTCGGAGCCGGCGAGGCCCTGACCGTCGGCGTTCTGCGCCCAGGTGTCGGCGATCTGCGGCAGGGCCGCCGCCCACTTGGCGCGCTCTTCGTCGTTGAGTTCGCTGATCGTGGCGCCGCCCTCTTCGAGCTGCTTCAGCGCCGCCTCGACGCGCGCGTTCTGCTCGGCGATATAGGCTTCGGTGTAGGCGGCCGCGCCGGCGCGCAGGGCCTCCTGCACCTCGGCCGGCTGACTGTCGTACCAGTCCTTGTTGGCAACGAGCGAACCGGCATACTGCGCACCGAAATCGGTGATCAGCACATGAGGCGCGACCTCCTGCAGCTTGGCCGGTGCCGCCGCCGTCGGGAAGACGATGGTGCCGTCGAAGACGCCCGTCTGGATGTCGTTGTAGTAGGTGGTCAGGTTGCCCGCCACGCCAACCGCACCCGTGCCCTCCAGCCAGTTCACGGCCGGTCCCGGTGCGCCGATCTTGTGACCTTCCAGATCATCCATGGAATCGACCGGAAAGTTGGTCATCAGGAGATAGTTGTCGAGCGCGAAGCCGCCGCCGAGATATTCGGCATTGTAGTTCTCCCAGGATTCGATCATGCCCGGGATGTCCTGATGCAGCTTGTCAACGGCATCCATGACGATCTGCGGGTCGGACGAACCGAACGGCGTGTAATAGGTCACGTTCTGCAGCGGCAGCGCCGTCGGTTCGAACACCGTCGGCACGACGCCGACTTCGGCAAGACCGTCCTCGATGGCTTCGAGTTCGCCGCCCACCGCAGCAAGCGTGCCGCCATAGGCCTCGCTCCAGGTGATGGTGTTGCCGGTGCCTTCCAGCGCCTTGTTGACGGTCGGAATGAACGTCTCGGTGATGTGCTTGACCCACAGGAACACTGGCGGGTGCCCATTGACGACGGTAACGGAAATGTCGTCGGCCTTGGCCGGCATTACAGCCGAACCTGCCAGGACTGCGGCCATTGCGGCCAGACGAATTGAGTTCCTCATGATAACCTCCCCAAGATGATGTGCGTTTCCACCCTGCCGGCCCTCCCGACCTCCACGTCGAGCTGACCGGAATTCCTAATCGACTCCCGCCAGCGCGCGCGTGCCCGCCGCCAGGTAGCGCACGACCCGCTGGATCGAAGCCTCCGTGCTCTCCTCGTCGCACAGTCCGTCCGACAGGACGCCGACGCGCCCGGTGCGGGCGATCATCAGCATGCCGACGGAGATCGCGTTCATGTAGGCCCAGACGGCGTTCTCGCGATCCAGACCCTCGACATGCTCCTGAAGTGCGGCGATGAACTCCTGCGCGATGGCGTCGAAATTGCGCGAGGTCAGATCCACCGAGCGTTCGTCGGTGCCCGACGCGATCTGGACGATGATGCGGGAATAATGTTGGCCGTCGCCTGCGCTGAGCTCGATGGTCGGGCGCATCAGCGCGTCGAGGATCGCTTCGAGCGTCACCGTTCCGCTGCCGAGGACGGCATGCAGCAGGCCGCGCCGGCGGTCGTTTACTTGGCTCGCATGGCGCGCAACGACCTGTTCGAAAAGCGCTTCCTTCGACTGGAAATGATAGTGGATGAGCCCGAGATTGACGCCCGCTTCGACCGCGATGGCCCGCGTCGTAGCGCCGTCGAAGCCAAGATCGGCAAATACACGCTCGGCGGCATCCATGATGTCGCCACGCACATCTCGTCGCACTGCCTTGCTCTCAGCCGCCGTTGTCACCACGTCCCCCGCGCGCCCTCAATCGCCAAACCGGACCAGGCATGTCCCGCTCAAACGGAATCGTTGAGCGAAAGGCACATGCTCCAGCATTTTGATCCGGCGCGCATATCATTGCTTCAAACGCTTCCGTTTGAAGCGAATGCGCACTAGGTCAATTGACCAAGTCATATGACCAAAAGGGATGTCCTGTCAATTCGGTCGGACCTGACCGTTCGATCGACAATGCCGTCGCCGGTCTTGATCGATCGGGTTGGAGGATTTCGCTGCGGCCTGCTGAACAACCGCAATGAGCGCATTGCCGTCTGACCGAAACGGGCCGGGAAGTGCCTGCCCGGTTGTGGTACCCTCGACAAGTCGCCGTTCAGCGACCCCTGTAGTCGTCGTTCGGACTGTCTCCATCGTCGCCGAGCACGCGCGCGATCTCGGCGGGGTCGGGCAAGACATTCAGGATGTCGACCTCGGTGTCGATGTTGTTGGTCGGATCGCTGTCGAGGCCGGTCGTTCCGTCGCCGTCGACCTCGATGACATTGACGGCCTGGTCGATGTCGGCCTGCGAGGGGAACAGGATTTCCAGCGTCAGGCCCAGCGTGATCGTTGCTTGACCCGGCGCCACGGTGCCGAGATTCCAGGTGACGATGTTGGTCGTCGGATCGAAAACGCCGCCATTGGGCAGCACAAAGGAGATGGCATCATGAACGCAGACACGAGCAAGGTCGCAATCGTCACCGGCGCCTCGCGAGGCATCGGCGCAGCGATCGCGGAGCGGCTGGCGTCGGACGGCTTCACTGTCGTCGTCAACTATGCCGGCAGTTCGGCGGTGGCCGAGGCACTGGTCGCGAAGATCGAGGCGGCCGGGCAATTCCCGCGCAGGCCGATATCAGCGATCCGGCTGCGGTCGCGCGGATGTTTGACGCCGCCCAGGCGGCTTTCGGGGGCGTCGACGTGCTGGTCAACAATGCCGGCATCATGAAGCTGGCGAGCCTTGCCGAAAGCGATGACGCGCTGTTCGACAGCCAGGTGGCGATCAACCTCAAGGGCGTGTTCAACACGCTGCGCGAGGCGGCAAAGCGGCTGCGCGAGGGCGGGCGGATCATCAATCTCTCGTCGAGCGTGGTCGGGCTCTACCAGCCGACCTACGCCGTCTACGCCGCCACCAAGGCGGGCGTCGAGGCGATGACCCATGTGTTTTCCAAGGAATTGCGCGGCCGCAACATCACCGTCAACGCCATCGCCCCGGGCCCCACGGCCACGGCGCTGTTCCTCGACGGCAAACCGCAAGCGGTCATCGACCAGCTCACCAAGCTCGCGCCTCTGGAGCGCCTGGGTCAGCCCGACGACATTGCCAGCGCCGTCGCCTTCCTCGCCGGACCCGACGGTGCCTGGATCAATGGCCAGGTGCTGCGTGCCAATGGCGGGATCATCTGACCCCGCCTCTCCTCACATAAAGAAATTCATCATGTCGAAGAATATCATCCTCATCACCGGCGCTAATCCAGTCGGTAGGCCCTGAGCGCCAGCTCTCCGGCCAGCATTTTCGCCACCTCGAACGCTTCGTCCTCCTGCAGCCGGTGCGTTGCCACCAGCCCGGCCAGGAAGGCGCAGTCGGTCCGGCGCGCGACATCGTGGCGGGCACCGATGGAGGTGATGGCCCGCGTATCGTCGTTGAAGCCGGCGGTATTGTAGAAGCCTGCCGTCTCCGTCACGCTCTGGCGATAGCGGGTGATGCCTTCGAAACTGTCGTGGAACCACCAGGGCGGTCCGAGCAGGAGGGACGGCCATGCGCCGGCGAGCGGAGCCAGCTCTCGAGCATAGGTGCTTTCGTCGAGCGTGAAGAGGATCAGCCGGAACTTCGGTTCCATGCCGACTGCATTCAGCAAGGGCCCGAGCGCTTCGGTAAAGCTGACGGGAACAGGAATGTCGAAGCCGCGATCGCGCCCATAAGCGTTGAAAACATCGTTTGAATGGTTGCGGTGCGAGCCCGGGTGAAGCTGCATCACCATGCCGTCCTCGGCCGACATTCGCGCCATCTCGGTCAGCATCTGGGCGCGGAAGAGCTCGGCTTCGCCTTCGCCAAGCCGCCCTGCACACGCGCGCCCGTAGAGACTTGCCGCTTCGCTGCGGGGAAGGTCGGCCGTGCGCGGTGTCGCATGGCCGTGGTCCGTTGCCGTCGCGCCGAGTTCGCGAAAGGCCGCGCGCCGGGCCCGGTGCGCGTCCAGATAGCCGTCCCAGGTGGTCGTGGCGATCCCCGAAATTGCGGCCAGCCGCTCGAGATTGTCCTGAAAGTCCGGAAGATCGGGATCGGTGACGGCATCGGGACGATAGGTCGGCACGACGCGCCCCGTCCAGTCCGACCGGCACAGTTCGCGATGCCATCGAAGATCGTCGAGCGGACTGTCGGTGGTTGCGATGACGGCAATGTTGAAGCGCTCATAAAGCGAGCGCGGCCGGCACGCATCGGTGGCCAGTTGCGCGGCAACCGCATCATAGATCTCGTCGGCCGTGTCGGCGCTCAGCCGCTGGGTCACACCGAAGACGGTTTCCAGCGAGTGCTCGATCCACAGCCGCGACGGCGTGGCCCGGAAATGATCGAAGTTTTCGGCAAAACTGCGCCAGATCCGGCGCGGATCGCGCTCGGCCGCTTCGCCGATGCCGAGCGCTTCGAAAGATACACCCTGGCTGACGAGCATCCGCGTCACGTAATGGTCAGGCGTGACGATGAGGCTGGCGGGATCGGTGAAGCGCTCGTTGGCGCCCCACCACCGCGGATCGGTGTGGCCGTGCGGCGATACGATCGGCAGACTCGACACGGCCTCGAACAGGCGCCGTGCGATATTGCGTGTTGCGGGATCGGCGGGAAACAGGCGGTCAGGATGAAGAGGCATTACATCAGCCAGTCGGGCAGAAACAGGACGACTTGCGGAAAGAGGATCATGATCGAAACCAGGACGAGCACCGCGACTGCGTAGGGGATCAGTTCGAACGAATAATCCTTGTAGGAGGTGTTGAGAATGCCGCACACGGTGAACATGGAGACGCCGAAGGGAGGGGTCATGCCGCCAAAGGTGACGAGCGTCATCATGATCAGGCCGAATTGCACCGTGTCCACGCCGGCAGCCGTGACCACGGGCACCAGTATCGGCGTAAGCAGCATGACGAGCACCGTCGCCTCGACGAGCATGCCGAGGGAGAGCAGGAAGCCGGCGATCACGAAAAGCAGCACCGTTGGATCGGAGAAGGCGACGAGAGCGACCTCGGCGATCGACTGCGGCACGCGCTCGAAGGTGATGACGTAACCGAACGTGCCGGAAAAGAGGATGATCACCATGATCATCCCGATGTCGTGCACACTTTTCGTCAGCGCGTCGATCAGGCTGGAAAGGTTCATTTCCCTGTAGAGCAGAAAGCCGACGATGAGTGCATAGGCCACGGCGAAGGCGCCGGCCTCCGACGGCGTGAAGACGCCGAACCGGATGCCGACCAGCAGCCAGACCGGAAAGAGTATCGCCCAGAAACTGTGCTTCACCTCCCGGCCCACCTCGCGCAAAGTCGGTGCGCGGTCGTTTACCGGCTGATATCCGCGTTTGACGGCGAGCGCCCAGGTGGTGAACATCAATAAGATGGTGAGGAGCACGCCGGGCACGACGCCGGCGATGAAGAGCCGGCCGATCGAAACTTCGCCAAGATAGCCGTAGAGGATGAGGCCGAGGCTCGGCGGCAGCGTCGCCGTGATCAAGCCGCCGATGGACAGAAGCGCGGCGGTAAACCCGCTGCTGTAGCCGCGCTGCATCATCGGCCTGCCGAGGATGTTCGACTGCATGGCCGCGTCCGCCACGGCGGATCCCGAAATGCCGCCCATCAGGGCACTGAGGATCAGGGTCGATTGGGCGAGCCCGCCGCGCATCCAACCCGTGACCACCGTGGCCAGCCCAACCAGCCGCCGCGTGATGCCGGCCGTGTTCATCAAATTGCCCAGCAGAATGAAAAGCGGCACGGCGAGAAGCGGGAAGGACTGACTGGCGGCGACCACCCGCTGCACGGCGGTGTTGTCCGGCAGGAAGACCGACGGGATGAGAAAGTAGCTGGCGCCGGCAATGCCGATGGCGAACGCCACCGGCATGCCAAGCACGATCAGCACGAAGGCACAAACGAGGATGAGCGTCGAGATCACAGGAGCGTCTCCGGCGTTTCCTCGGGTGCCTTGTAGACGGCGACGAGACCGAGCCCGAAAAGACGCCGCATGAGCGTGATCGCAAACAGAAACGCGCCCACCGGAAGCGCCAGCGTCACGAACCCGTAGGAAAGTCCCGATGCGCCGAGCGTGCGTGCCCAGTTGCTGACCACCAGTTCCCAGCCGTGCCAGGCGATGAAGACGAGAAAGGCGAGGATGAGAACGAGATTGAAGCCGGCGATGACGCGGCGCAGTAACGGTCCGACGGCGTCCGGCAGTGCCGACACACGGATGTGCTGGCCGTGCTTCAGCGTCACGTCGGCGCCCAGCATGCAGGTCCAGATGAGAAAGAGCTGCGCGAATGTCGGTGCAGAGCCGACCGGCAACCCCACGGTCCGCCCGATTGCCGCGACAAGGACGGTTGCGACCATCGCCACCAGAACGATGACGGCCAGGGTCACTTCTATACGGTCATAGACTTTCCAGAACACCGTCATGAAAGGCTTCCACTCACGCATCGTCACTCGGGAACCAGATGTCACGGGCACAGACGCGGTCTGCGTCCGTGCCCGCTGAGGCATCGCTCAGTTTTTTGGCAGATAAGGGGCGAGCGCCTCGCGCGCTTCGACGAGCCCCACCTCTTCATAGACCTTGTTGGTCGCCTCGCGGAACGGAGCCAGGTCGACCTCGTTGAAGGTGACGCCAGCTTCTTCCATCTCGGCCTGGACCTCCGAAAGACGCTCGGCCGTCATGCGGGTCGCTTCCTCGCCGGCTGCCTTCAATTCCTCCTCGATAATCGCGCGGATGTCCTCGGGCAGCGAGTTCCACCAGGCTTCGGACGTCGCCAGGCCGGTGAAAAGCTGGACGTGATTGGTGAAGGCGATGTTGGTCGCGACTTCCTGGAGCTTGATGCCATAGGCGCCGGTCAGCTGCGCTTCCGCGCCGTCGATCGCGCCAAGCTGCATGGCGGAATAGACCTCCGACCACGCCATCGGCACCGCGGTGGCGCCCATCGCGTTGATGGTCGCGATCCAACTCGGCGCGTCGATCGTGCGCACCCGCACGCCGTCCAGGTCGGCCGGCGCCTTGATCTCCTTTTTGGTGATCATCTGCCGCGTTCCCTGGAACCAATTGTAGTTCAACAGGCGAATGCCGGACTCCTTGGCAAGCTCATCCACCCATTCCTGGTAGACGGGCGATTCGGTGATTGCCGAATATTGCGTGTAGTCGTCGACGAGATAAGGCGCGGCAAGAATTCCGAGTTCGGGATAGAACGGAGCGAGCCGGCCGGCATCGACCAGAACGGCGATCGGAGCGCCGTTACGGATCTGCTCAAGCACGTCATTGTCCTCGCCGAGCTGCGAGCTCGGATAGATCGTTACTTCAACGGCACCATTCGATCGCTCCTCGATGCGCTCCTTGGCGCCCTGCATGGCGATGACGAGCGGATCCTGCGCAACCTGCGACGTCGACAGGTTGAGCGTATATTCCTGGGCTGATGCAGCACTTGCCGCAAGCGCGAGCGATGCACCGAGCAGCGTACCTTTTATGATCCTATTCATGGTTTCCTCTCCTGTTTTGTGGAAGTGGGCCGGTCGAGTCCAACCGGTTCGACAGGCCAAAGACCGGCGCGTGCGCCTTCGGTGACCAGGAGCGCGACGTGATAGAGCAGCCGGGTCAAGCCCTCCGCCCACACGACATCACCTGTCCCGCTCAATTGGTTCACCCAAGACAGCCCGGTTTCGTTCGCCGCCGGGAAAAAGCGGTCGAAAACAAGCGTCGCGGCGCGCGACGCCTTGGCGGCGTGATCGGGTTTCTGCTCCTTGGCGAAAAGGGCCGCATAAAGCTTTCCGGCTTCCGTCAGCGGCCACAGCAGATGCGTAGTCTCGACTGCGTGGCCGTCAGCGTCCACCGCATCGTATGGAGCCCCGGCAAGCGGCCCTTCATCGCGCAGGCCATGGCGCTCGGCAAAATCGACCATCGGCGCGGCGAGCGGCAGCCATTGGCTCTCCCCGGAAAGCGCGGCATGGCGATGAATGAGCCACGCCCATTCGTACTGGTGGCCCGGTTCGCGGCGCCGGCAGGCCGCGTTGTCGAGCGGTGCGAGATCAGGTCCCACGAATTCCCGCACGGCCCCGGTCGAGGGATCGACGAACCTCTCGCGCGCCACCTCGAGCAACGGGCGCGCGCGCTCCAGCCAGACGGCCTCGCGTGTCATCGCGAACGCCTGCAGGAGTGCTTCCAGCATGTGCATGTGCGGATTTTGGCCGCGCAATGCGCCGATCCCGGCGCCTTCACGGGCCATTTCGTCGTCTTCCCAGAGGGAATTGTCCGACGCGTCGGTCAGCACATTCGCGATGAAGGCCCAGGTCCGGTCGATCCGCGATTGCGGCACCGCCGCGGGATCCGCGCGGCGCAGCGTGACAAGCGCCAGCAGAGCGAAGGATTGATCGTAGGTGCGCCGCATCGCGTCGCTTTGCGCGCCGCCGTCGGCGAAACGATAGCCGCCATCCGCATCGCGAAGGCGGTCGTCCAGGAAGGCGTGAACGTCTCGTGCCGCATCGAGCAGCCGGGAATTGCCGGTCTCGTTGTAGAGATGAGCAAGGGTGAAGACCGTGCGGGCCTGCACCAGCGACGTCTTGGTGTCGCCTTTCACCGCGCGGCCGGCGGCGTCCATGCGCTCGAAGACGCCCCCGCCCAACGGATCGCGCATATGATCGTACCAGCGCGGCACGAACTGCGTGGCGAAACGCGATGCCGCCAGGCGTGCATTGGGCGACAGTTCGCTCATGCGTCTTGCCCCTTGTGCACGTCCTCGATCGCTTCACTCTGGTCAAAATAGGTCGGGACCGCGGCGATCACTGCCGGCAGATCGTCGAGCAACTGGCGCAGATGAGCCCGCATCGCCCGGTCGGCGCCGGCGACGTTGCCATTGGCGATCGCTTCGACGACCGTCACGTGCTGCGCGAGAAGCTTGCGCAGCGGAAACCGCTTGGCGCTCAGGTGACGGACCCGGTCCATCTGTGTCTTGAGCGGCTGGAGAATATCCCAGCTCGGCCCGTGTCCGGCGGCGCTCGCCATGGCGCGATGGAAGTCTTCATCGAGACGGATGAAGGCGTGCGGATCGTCGTCCTCGACCGTCTTCGTCTGCAATGCGATGAGCTCGCGCAGCTGCGATACGAGTTCACCGTCCTTCTGCGAGGCATGCAGCCGCACGATATCGGCTTCCACCGCCTCGCGAACGAAACGCGCCGCCATCACCGCCGAAACATTGATCTGCGACACATAGGTGCCGCGCTGCGGACGAATCTCGACCAGTGCTTCCTCGGAAAGCTTGATGAAGGCTTCGCGCACGGGCTGGCGGCTTACCTGATAGGCGGCGGCCACGTCGACCTCGGATAGCCGCGTGCCGGGCACCAGCTCACCGCGCACGATCCGCTCGCGCAAAAGCCGGTAGAGCCGCGGGCCCACGGCCTGCAGCCGGTCTCCGGCGCTGATCGAAACAGGGTGTTCGTTGCCTGCCAACGTCATTCCTCCCTTTCCCGAATTTGAAGCATACTACCATACTAGTCAACACGATTTTCGAGTGCTATGCCCTTGAGACGTTCGATGGCCCCTTGGGAGGAGAGTGAGAATGCGGCAGACATGGCGCTGGTTCGGACCGAAGGATCAGGTCTCGATCGACGATGTCCGGCAGGCGGGCGTCGAAGCTGTCGTTTCCGCCCTTCATCACGTCCCGACAGGGTCCGTCTGGCAGCCGGAGGAGATTGCCAGGCGTAAGCGCGAGGTCGCGACCATGCGTGACGGCCGGGCATCCGGCCTTGCATGGGAGGTCGTCGAAAGCCTGCCCGTCTCGGAAGACATCAAGCGCCAGACTGGCGACTGGCGCATCCATCTCGATGCCTGGAAGCAGTCGCTGCGTCACTTGAAGGACGCCGGCATCGAGGTGGTCTGCTACAATTTCATGCCGGTTCTGGACTGGACGCGGACCGCACTTGCCCATCGCCTGCCGAACGGCGCGACCTGCATGCGCTTCGACTTCATCGATTTTGCCGCTTTCGACATCCATGTGCTCGCGCGTCGCGGGGCGAACGAAGACTACGGCGAGACCGTGAAGGAAGAGGCGGCACGCCGTCATGCAGCCATGACGGAGGATCAGCGCAAGGCACTTGCCGAGAATATCGTCTGCGGTCTGCCGGGCGCGGCGGAGAGGTTTTCACTGGACGATGTGCGTGAGCATCTGGCGCGCTACGAAGCGATCGACGAGGATCGGCTTCGCGCCCACATGATCGACTTCCTGTCGGAGGTGGCGCCGCTTGCCGAAAAACTGGACATGCGGCTTTGCTGCCATCCCGACGATCCGCCCTTTCCGCTGCTCGGCCTGCCGCGGATCATGTCGACGGAAAAACAGTACCGGACGATCCTGGATGCGGTGGATACGCCGTCGAACGGGGTGACGCTGTGCACGGGATCGCTTGGCGCACGCCCCGACAACGACCTGCCCGGCATGGTCGAACGGTTGGGCGATCGCATCCATTTTCTGCATTTGCGCAATGTCCGCCGCGAAAGCGGCGACATCCGCGGCAGTTTCTACGAGGCCGAACATCTGGGCGGTGGAACCGATATGGTGGCCGTTCTGGCCGCCGTTCTGCGCGAGGAGGCGCGGCGCCGCGAGGCGGGACGCCGGGATGCCTCCGTCCCGTTCCGCCCCGATCATGGCCAGGAGATACTCGATGATCACCGGCGCGGCGCCCAGCCCGGCTATCCCGCAATCGGGCGATTGAAAGGGCTGGCCGAACTGCGCGGTATCATCGCGGCACTGACACACCGGAGCGAAAGCGCATGACCGGTGCGAGCGTCGCGCGCGTTTGCTTCAAGCGGAAATGCTTGAAGCAAAGATATGCGCGCCGGATCAATATGCTGGACGATGTGCCTTTCGCTCAAACGATTGATTCCGTTTGAGCCGTCGCAAGCACAGCTCAGGCTGCATCTTTCACCTTGATGGCCGCAATGAACTCCGAGACGGCCGACCGGGCGAAATCGAGCACGTCCATGTCGGTGAAGCGTCCGTTTTCGACCTTCTTCGGCGCATGGGGCACGACGACTTCCTGATTGACGAAGACATCGGCCAGCATGCCGTTCATGATGTATTTGAGGTGTGCCTGCGCCCTCACTCCGCCGAGCGCACCGCCGGAGACGGTGACGATGAACACCGGCTTTTCCTTGAAGACCGACAGGTAGGCGGGGCGTGATGCCCAGTCGATGGCGTTCTTCAGGACACCCGGAACGCTGTAATTGTATTCCGGCGTCACGATCAGCAGGCCGTCGGCGCGCTCTATCGCGTCCTTGAAGGCGCCCACGTCCCCCGGGATCCCGAGATCGGCGTTGTAATGCGGCAAATGGCCGATTTCCGCAAAACGGAACGCGGCCGCGTCCTGCATTTGATCGACCAGCGTCTTCAGGAATGCGCTCGTCGAAGAGTCTTTTCGCAAACTGCCGGACAGGCAAAGGATCGTCGTCATAACAGCCTCATGTTCCCAAAGGTCTTCATAGCCGGGCGAGCCAGGTGGCCAGCGGCGGAAACAGGATGATCAGGAGCAGCGAGACCAGCATGGCGCCGATGAAGGGCAGTGCACCGCGGAAGACTTCGCCGACCTTCAAGCCAGGATCGTCCATGGCCGACTTGATGGTGTAGACGGAAAGCCCGAAGGGCGGGGTCAAAAGCCCCATCTCGATTGCCACCACCGTCAGGATGCCGAACCAGATGAGATCCAGGCCCGATGCCTCGGCGACGGGAAGCGCGATCGGCAGGAGGATCAGCATGATCGAGATCGAGTCGATCAGGCAGCCGAGCAGCAGGATAAGGACCAGATAGGCGAAGAGGAAGCCGTAGGGACCGAGCGGGCTTTCCAGAAAGAAGCTGGCGAGCGCCTGGGGCATGCCGGACAGAGCCAGCATGCGCGAGAAGAAACTCGCGGCGAGAATGAGGAACAGCACGGAGACTGTGATCTGCCCGGTTTCCACGAGCAGGTTCCAGAAGGACCGGCGATCGAGCGACTTGCGCAGCAAGGCGATCACGAGTGCGCCGAAGGCGCCCGCCGCGCCCGCCTCGGTGGGATTGAAGAAGCCGCCATACAACCCGCCAAGCACCACGGTGATGAGAGCGACGATGGGAACGATCTTCATCAAGAGCGCCCTCACGCTCAGATCATCATACTCGGCCTTGTCGTTCTCGAGCGAAAAGACGAAGTCCCTTCGGACATGGGCCAGGAGCAGGATCGTCGCCGTGAAAGCGAGCGCCAGAACGATGCCGGGACCGATTCCGGCCAGGAACATGCGGCCGACCGATTCTTCTGCGAGCACCGCATAGACGATGAGCAGCAGCGAGGGCGGGATCAGCATGCCGAGCACCGAGGAGCCCGCGACCACGCCGGTGGCGAATTTGCGCGTATAGCCGTGGCGGGTCATTTCGGGAACCGCGACGCGCGAGAACACGGTTGCCGAGGCAATTGAAATGCCCGTGATGGCGGCGAACACCGCATTGGCAAAGACGGTGGCAACGCCCAAACCGGCCGTCAGGCGGCGCAGAAGCCGCTGGAAGACGTCGAACGTGTCCCGGCCGACGCCGGAAACCGTCACGAGCAGCCCCATAAGGACAAACAGCGGCACGACGGCGAAGAGATATTCCTCCAGCGAATCGTTGGCCACCTGGCCAAGCATGCGCACCGCCACAACGTCGTTGCGGATGAAGGCGACGCCGACAAAGGAGACGAGAAGCATGCCAACGCCGATCGGCATGCCTAGAAGGATCAGAAAGATCAGCGCGCCGATGGCCAACCAGCCGATTTCAACGGGGATCATGGGCGGCCTTCTTCCCTTTGACGGCATTTCTCAGATGAGTGACAGCGACGGCGGCGAATTCGACGGCCGCGACGGCCATGCCGACCATGATGAGCGTGCGGAACGGCCATGTGGGCAGCGTGCCGAGACCCCGCGTTCCGATGAACTCGCCGGATGCGTAGTCATTCTCCAGAATGCCGACGGAGGCCCAGGCGGCGATGCCGACCATGGCCGAGCCGACAAGCGCGAAGAGCGCCTTGAGGATGTCCGCAAGGCGCGGAGCCCGCAACGACAGTGCCTCTATGACCATTTCCACATGCGCAAGCCGGTCGGCCCGGATCGCCGAGGCAAGCTGTAGCGCAACGATCAGGACAACGAGCAACGCGCCGATTTCGGAGACCAGCGGAAGCGACGAGCCGAAACCGTTTCGGAACACGATGTCGGCGCAGATGATGACCATCAGGATGCCGATGAACACGGTCGCCAGGGCGGCCAGGCCGTCGACGACGAAGGCCCAGCCGCGCTGCAGCGGATTATGATGACGACCTGGCGTGTTCACGATGCGCCTAGAGTTCCTCGTCCCATGCACGGGACGGCTCGACACCTTTTTCACGCAAGGCGTTCATATATTCCTTTACGAAAGCCTTGGCCGGAACGCCCTGCTCCTCGAGCTGCGCGGCCCAGTCGCCGGCGAGGTTCGGCAGCATGTCCACCCATTTCTGGCGTTCCTCCGTCGGCATGGGAACGATGGTCACCGGAGGCGACTGCTCGGCGCCGAGTTCCACCATCTTGTTCAGGGCGAATTCGTGGCGCTCCACCATGTCCTGGCCGTGGCTGGCAGTGTAGTATTTTCCAGCCTCGATCATGGCGTTCTGCACTTCCTCGGGCAGGCCGTCCCAACTGTCCCGGTTGACGGCAACGGCACCCGAGAAGGCGGCGGCGGCATCAAAACGGTTGATGTAGGGAGCGACCTCATAGAGCTTGGTCGGCAGGGCGCCAAGCGCCAGCGTCAACACGCCATCGGACACGCCGGTCTGAATATCGGTGTAGAAGGTGGTCAGGGCACCGTCCACCGCGTTCGCGCCCGTGCCGCGCAGCCAGTTGCCGAGCACACCCGGCGCCGACAGTTTCATGCCGTCGATGTCGGCGATGCCGGTGATCGGTTCCTTTGTGTAGATGTCGTAGAGATCGGTCGCGCTCAAGCCGAGCACTTTCAGATTATGGTCTTCCCATTCGCTCCTGAAGGTTTCGTTCGTTTCGAGAAGCGATTCCATCACCTCCAGCAGCACCGGCACGTCGGTGACGGTGAACGGCGTGTTGGTCGACACCTGGCTCAGCGGCAACTGGGCCGGCTCGAGGAAGGAGAACACCCAGCCGATATCGGTGATACCGTCTTCCACGGAAGAAAGCGTCGCATTCGCCTTGTAGAGCTGGCCGCCAAAGGCCTCGTTCCACTCGATCTTGTAGTTGCCGCTTTCGGCGAGAATCTCGTCGGTCCTGGCCATGAAATGCGTCTTGATCATGCCCACCCAGGGAACAACGGTGGGGTGGCTCGACGCGATGGTCAGATTGATGGTTTCCTGAGCCACAGCCGCCGCCGGGAAGGCGATGCACGCGCTCATAAGCAGTCCGAGCAGTTTGTTTTTCATTGTTTCCTCCCTTGAAGTGATTAGGACATCCCGAACGCCTGGGTTGAAAAGTCGAAGCGCAGCGTCAACGACCCTTCATTGATCATCCACGGCCGGACCTTGAAGTTGCGGGCCCCGGACCTGTGCATCGGATCGGCTCTAGCAATCTCGATCGCCGCTTCGCGCGAAGCGGCCCGAATGACGACGAGACCTTCGCCTTCCCAGCTCTGTTCGTCATCGGTCCACATCGGGCCGGCAGCGAACATGATGCCTTTGCGCTCGAGCTCGACCTGGAATTTGAGATGTTCCTCCAGGTTCGCGAAGACTGCGCCCAGCCCGTCGGTGGGGGTGGTGAAAATGGCGTAGAGCTGCATTTGCAGCATCGCCTTGCTTGCTTCCTTCACCCCTGCGGCAGGCACCGATTTGAGGTCGTCGGCGTCGCTCATGTCGCACCTCCCATTCTCAGCTCATTTGCGTTAGCCGGCTTTCCTGCGGGCAATTTCCGCGCGGATTTCCTCGCCGTGCTCATCGAGCATCGGCGGCGGCACGACTTCGCGCTGCGGGCTGTTGTCGAAATTGTAAGGCGCGCGCACGGTGGTGAAGGTACCTATCTCAGGATGTTCGGCGGAAACCTTGATGCCGAGATGCGCCGCCTGGGGATCTTCCAGCGCCTCGTTGGAATCATAGGCCGGCGAATAAGGCACCTCCGCCTCTTCGAGCAGCCGGCACCATTCGTCGCGAGGCTTCGTCCTGAAGACGGGCGTGAAGTGTTCGATCAATTCGTCCTGATGATCGATGCGGGCAAGGCGTTCGGAAAAGCGCGGATCCTCGTTGAGCTGTTCCTGGCCGGTCGCTTGCAGAAGGCCGTCCCAGAACTTGGCGGGCGAGGAGAGGTGGAAGGCTATCCACTTACCGTCGCTGCATTCGAAGGTGTAGGACTGCGACACGACCGGACGCGACAAAGGCCCCATGACCTCGCCGACCGAGAAATAATGCGTAAAGCTGTCCAGGTTGAAATGCGCCATGGCCTCCAGCATGGAGATGTCGACGCGCCTGCCCTTGCCGCTTTTGGTGCGCTCCAGAAGGGCGGCGAGGACGGCCATCGCCGCATACTGGCCGGTGACGGCGTCGGCAATCGCCGGCCCGATGACACGCGGCTTCACCGGCGGCGTCAGCAGCCGCAAATAGCCGCTCGCCGCCTGCGCCACGCTGTCATAGACCGGCCGGTCGCGCGCCGGGCCGGACGTTCCAAAGCCGGAGATCGCGCAATAGACGAGCGAAGGGTTGATCTTGCGCAGATCCTCCTCTCCGACACCGAGTTTCTCGGCGACGCCCGGTCGGAAATTCTGGATGAACACATCGGCGGTGGAAATAAGGTCATACAGCGTGCCGCGATCGCCGGGATCCTTGGTGTCGAGGGCGATGGAGCGCTTGTTGCGGTTATAGGTCTGGAAATGCGGCGAGTAGAGACCGCCCTTGAAGGCGCGGAACGGATCGCCCGTTCCCGGGCGTTCCACCTTGATCACATCGGCACCGAGATCGGCCAGATGCATGCCGGCGGCCGGACCCGTGATGTATGTTCCAAGCTCGACGACGCGCACGTCCTTGAGAATTTTCACCATGGGTATCGTCAGTCCTTCTTGCTCTCGCGGCCCGAAAGAGCGCCGTCATAGCCGATGGCCAGATCAGCCTTGTGCGACATGATGAAACCGATCGGCCGCTGCTGTTCCTCGTAGAGATGCGCCGAAAGCCCCGCCGCACGCGCCAGCAGCGGCACGGCCTTGAGGGCCTCGAGCGGCCAGCCGGCATCGAGGATTGTCGCCGGGATCGCCCCCGAAACGTTGATCGGCAGCGGACGCTCGATAATCGTGGGCGCGTGGCGGGCAAGGATGTGCAGCGTCTCGATGTGTTTTCCCGAGATGGCGAGTTCGCCGGCAACGGCAAGAAGACGGTTTGCGCGTGGATCGCCCGAATTGTGCTGGGGATGGCCGAGACCGGGCACCTTTTGCCGTCGCGCCTTCAGTTCCTCGAGGCTGGCGATCGCCGCCGTCTCGATATCGCTTCCTTCCGCCTCTGCACTGGCGATGATTTCGGCAAGGTAGCGCCCCGCCGATTCGGAGCTGCCCGCCACCACGCTGCCCATGCCGAGCAGGCCGGCGGCCATCGCGCCCTGCCAGGCATCCGGCCCGGCCGCGAGCGTCATCCGCGCCGCCTGCACGGAAGGCACCAGCCCGTGCTCCGCGATGGCGACCAGACAGGCATCCATCATCTTGCGCTGCATGTCCGTCGGACGGGAGCCCATGACGAGAAGCCAGAAATAGTCGGTGAAATCGATCTTTCCGATCAGGTCCTCGCATAGGTCCTCGCCGCGGACCGTGATGGTGTCCGCGTCCGAGGTGGCGATTGCGGTGAGGGCGTTGTCTTGTTTGCCAATGCGCATGTTACAACTTTTCGCTATCCGAAAAACTTTTCACTTGTCGAAAGATTATGGAGCGACTACGCTCGCGTCAAGATAAAAACCCGCCCATCCCGTTCTCCGGGAAGGCCAGCACGTCCGAGCGGAGGAGAAAAATGCCCGACATCAATCAGTTCACGATCACGCAGGCCGTGAAGGATTCTTTTCGAACGGAGCCGGGCAGCCGCTTCGAAAAGCTGCTGCACGGCCTGATCGACCATCTGCATGACTACACGCGTGAAATGAACCTCACCCACGAGGAATGGATGGGTGTGCTGAACTTCCTCTATGACTGCGGGCAGATCTCCACGCCGGAGCGGCACGAATATATTCTGCTCTCCGACGTTCTCGGCTTTTCGGCGCTGGTCGACATGATCAACACGCGCGGCGGTGCGACCGAAGGCTCCAACCTGGGCCCATTCTATCTGGACAACGCGCCCCGCATGAAGCTCGGCGCCGATCTGGGCGACGGTCGCGAAGGAGCCAAGGTGCTGGTCCACGGCAAGGTGACGGACATTCTGCACAAGCCGCTGCCGGGGGCGGTGGTCGACACCTGGCAGGCCGATTCGTCGGGAACCTACCCGATCCAGGAACAGGAGCACGGGCAGGACAAATACGACCTGCGCGGCATCTTCACGACGGACGACGAGGGCCGCTACTACTATACGACCGTGTTGCCGAAGCCTTATACCGTTCCCTATGACGGGCCGGTCGGCAAGCTCCTTCGCGCCGGCGACAGGCACGCATGGCGCGCCGCCCATCTTCACTACATCGTGCGCGCGCCCGGTATGCGTTCCATCACCACGGAAGTCTTCTTTGAAAACGCCGAATATATCGACGCCGACGCGGTCTTCGGGGTCCGCAATTCGCTGGTTGCGAAAGTCAAGCCGGCCAAAGACATCGAGGGGCTGGGCTTCGAACTCGATGGCAAGCCGGATGCGTTGATCGAATACGACTTCGTGCTTGCCCCGCAAGGCTGATGACGATGCTGACGCCGCCCAAGGAGACGAAGGACGACCGCCCCGCCGAATTCGTGGAGGCGCTTGCCAAAGGCCTGGCCATCCTCGAATCCTTTGACGAGAGCCACCCCGACATGACGCTGAGCGAGGTCGCAAAGCGGGTGAACCTGTCGCCGGCAGCGGCCCGCCGCAGCCTGCTGACGCTCAAGGCGCTCGGCTATGTCGGTCAGGAAGGCAAGCGATTTCATCTGCGTCCGAAAGTCATGGCGCTGGGATCGGCCTTCTATTTCTCGGCGCGCATCGACGAAGTGCTGCAGCCGGATCTGCGTTCGCTGGTCGAGCGCTTTGGCGATGCCTCGTCGGTGGCGACGCTGGACGGCCATTCGGTCATCTATGTCGCGCACCACTCGCGCCAGCGTGCGCGCCGCGCAGCGGCGGTGGCCGGCGCCGCCTATCCGGCATTCGCCACCTCCATGGGCCGTGTCCTGGTCGCGGCCAAGCCGGACGACGAACTCGACGATTGGCTGGAGACGCTGGAGCCGGTAGCGCTCACCTCCAAGACCTGTCTCGACAAGGCCCACCTGCGCGAGGAACTGATGCAGGTGCGCGAAAACGGCTATGCGACCACGGTCGACCAGCTCGATTACGGCATCACGGCGCTCGCCGTTCCCGTGCGGGATTTCGAGGGCCGGACGATCGCGGCGATCAACAGCTCCGGCTACACCGGGCTGGTGACTCCGGAAAAGCTGGTCGCGGAGCGATTGCCGGAACTGCGCGCCACGGCATCTCACATCGCAAGCCAGCTCGGCCGCTACCCGGTCCTGGCGAACGTGCTGCGCAACTGACGCGCGGCGACTGCGTGAACCAAAGAAGAAAAAGGGAGGAATGAACATGTGCAGGCTATGTGACCCAGAAATGGCGGGATGGCCGCATCCGACACGGCGTCATGTTCCCCAGATGGTGGCCACGGGCGGGGGTGGAGGCGGAGGCGCTGCCGGCATCGGCAGCGTCTCCGCACAGGCGGCAGCCGCGGCGACCATTCCCGAAGGCCTCGCCGACGGCAGCAGGCAAATCCTCATCAAGGGCGGCGCGGTGCTTTCCATGGACGATGCCGTCGGCAATTTCGCGTGCGGCGACGTCCTGATCGAGAACGGCCTGATAACGCAGGTCGCCGCCCATATCGATGCGCCCGATGCGGCGGTGATCGACGCTGCCGGCAAGATCGTTATGCCGGGTTTTATCGACACGCACCACCACCAGTTCGAGACGGCGCTGCGCAGCCAGTTGGCGCACGGCATTCTCGTCAATGACGGACGCCCGGTGAATGCGTCGAACTACTATGAAACGGTCCTTCAGACCTTCTCGATGGTCTACCGCCCCGAGGACGTCTATATCAACGAGCTCTTCGGCGGGATCGCACAGCTCGATGCCGGTGTCACCACGGTGATGGACGTTTCGCAGATCCATCACAGCCCCGAGCACTCCGACGCCGCGATAGAAGGGTTGCGCGATGCCGGTCGACGCGGCGTGTTCGGCTATTTCGAGGGCTGGGGCGAGCGCGCCCGCTATCCTGAAGATGCACGCCGCATCAGGAAACAATGGTTCTCCTCGGACGATCAGATGCTGACCATGGTGATGGGCGGCGAGATCTATCTGCCGGGTTATGAGAAGGCATGGGAGGTGGGCCGCGAGCTGGGGCTTCCGATCGCGCTTCACGTGGTCGGCACCTTCGGCATGCAGCCGACCTTCGATGAAATCGGCGCCAAGGGCTGGTTCGGCGAGGACAACATTTTTATTCACATGACCGGCATGTCGGAGGACGGCTGGAAATACGCGTCCGACGCCGGCGCGCACGTGTCGCTCGCCGTGCCGATTGAAATGCATATGCGTCACGGGACACCGCCGATCCAGAAGGCGATCGACCGCGGCATGGGGATTTCGCTCTCCTCCGATGTCGAATGCACGATGACGGCGGACATGTTCACCCAGATGCGCTCGCTGATGACCTTGCAGCGCATGTTCGTCAACGAGGCCGCGCTGGCGGGCAAGGAGGATTATCCCGAGCTCATGCAATGCCTCGACGCGATCCGCCATGCCACGATCGAAGGCGCCAGGGGCCTGAAGCTCGACGGCGTCACGGGAAGCCTGACGCCGGGCAAGGCCGCGGACGTGATCCTGCTCGATGCCGAGGCGATTAATGTCGCCCCGCTCAACAATGTGCCGGGCGCGGTCGTCACGCTCATGGACCGCACCAATGTCAACACGGTTATGGTCGCCGGCAAGGTGAAGAAGTGGCAAGGCCAGCTTCTCGGCTTCGATATCGAGAAGCTGCGCCGCGAGTTGGAGGCCAGCCGCGACTATCTCTTCGAAAAGGCCGGCATAGAAAGGAACCTGTTTCGCGCGTGAAAGCCGAGAAACCGGCAACGCCGGCGGCGGGCAGCCTGACCCCGACTGCCCCTCGCTCCTTGAGCAATACCTCCTTCACCAATGCCAATGCTCAGTGAATTTCGGGGTAGTGCTTGAGCGGTATGTCGTCGTCGCGGGGCGACACTGTTTGCCGCTCGATCATCCGGTGGACGCGCGGCGATTCCGGGCCCTTGTGGAGCTTGCGCAGGATTTCCGTCACCTCGGCGTCGGCGCGCGTGCGCCGCTGATTATGGCGGACATACTCGACCCAGGTCGGAACATGATAGCTCTCCGTCCATTGCTCAGGATGCTCGAGGTCGCGCAACAGGGCCCATTGCCTCGCTCCATCGCGGATACGGATGCGGCGCCGACGGGCCATGGCGGCCAGGAAGTCGGGCACGTCGTCCTGATCGACAACATAATCGACCATGACCATGATCGGTCCGCTGCGCGCCTTCAGGTCCAGCTTTAGCGCCGGTTCCTTGAACTTGTTGAGGGGGTCGAGGTCGAGCGAGCTGAAGGCTGGAACGGCGAAGAGCAGTCCGACTGCCGAGCAGAGCATCAAACCCGCGGCCGCGCCGATCAGGGCCACGGACGGCCCTTGTCCGTCGGCGACCGCGCCCCACAGCCAGCTTCCTATGGCCATGCCGCCGAAGGTTGCGGTCTGGTAGATTGAAAGAGCGCGCCCGGCCACCCAGCGCGGCGTCGACAGTTGGACCGTCACATTGAACAGCGACAGTGACAGCACCCAGCAGGCGCCGGCGGGCAGAAGAAGAAGATGGCTAAGCACCACATTGCGGCTGACCCCCAGCGCGCCGATGCTCAGGGCAAATACAAGGCAGGCAATTCGGACGATGGTTTCATTGCCAAGGCGGGCGCGGATCTGCGCGTTGGCAAATGCGCCGATAATCGCTCCGGCGCCGAAGGCGCCAAGCAGTCCACCATAGGTCAGCGCGCCAGCAGCGAGGATGTCGCTTGCCACGATTGGAAGCAGCGCCAGAACCGCCACAGCCGATAGCCCGAACAGAAAGGCGCGAAACAGCACGATCAGCAAGTTGGGCGACATCGAAACGTAACGCAGGCCCACAGAGATTGCGCTCAGAAAGTTTTCGCGCGGCAGATTGCGCGCCGGGTAGTTCGGGCGCCAACGACCGAGAAAGTAGATGAGCGGCAGATAACTGAATGCATTGATTGCAAATGCGATGGCCGCGCCCGCCACGGCCACGATCAGACCGCCGATTGCGGGACCGATGCTTCGCATGAGGTTGAACCCCATGCTGTTCAGGATCACCGCAGCGGGAATATCGTCGCGCTTGACGATGTCACCCATCGACGCTTGCCATGAGGGATTGTGGAGTGCCGTTCCGCAGCCGATGAGGAAGGTGAAGGCGAGCAACAGCCACGGCGTGATTGATCCGATATACACTGTCAACGCAAGGGCAGCGGACGTCACCATCATGGTTATCTGGGCCGCAAGCATGACGCCACGCCGGTCGAAATTATCGGCGAGCGCGCCCGAAGCGAGCGAGAAAAGCATGATCGGAAAGGTCGTCGCGCCTTGGACGAGAGCGACCATGCCCGGCGAATCGGTGATCGTCGTCATCACCCAGCCGGCCGCGACCGCCTGGATCAGCCCGCCGAGATTCGACACCAGGGTTGCACCCCAGAGGTAGCGAAAATTCCTGTTCTCGAACGGTGCGAAGGTGGGAAGCAACGACTGGCGCTCGTATTCACAAGGTGATTGCGCCGGAGCTTAGAACCTTTCGCGGCTGAATTGAAACAGTCCTCTTCCACTACGCGCCAAGTTGGCCTTGAGGTGGAACTGCCCCCTCCACAGGCAGGCTCGCCCTGCCTTCATTTCTGGAAACGCCATGGAGGCCATCGCGTCCGTTTTGGAATTCTCACAATGAACTTTCCGCTCAAGGCGCCTCCTCCTCGGCATCGACTGTCGCTCCTTCCGGTTCCCCATCGCTCTCCCCGCTGCCTCAGGGCTGTGAATCCAGATCCAATGACGATTGGCGGATAGCGAAACGCGTTGCCTTGGCTGTGGCAAAGCGCCCGGCATTGCATGGGGCTATCGCAACAGCACCCTCTGTGCCAGAAAGCCCGCCGGAGGTATCGACCATGTCTGAAACCGCAGCCGAATTCCTCGATGTCGACGGCGACCGGATCGCCGTGCGGCGGCGCAACGGGCGTGCACCCGGCCTCGTCTGGCTCGGCGGCTACCGCTCGGACATGCTTGGCACGAAGGCCGAGACGCTCGATGCCTGGGCGCGCGAGACCGGCCATGGTTCTGTCCGGCACGACTATTCCGGCCACGGTGAATCCGGCGGCGCCTTCGAAGAGGGAACGATCTCGCGCTGGCTCGGCGAAAGCCTCGCGGTCTTCGATAAATTCACGGAAGGACCGCAGATCCTCGTCGGTTCGTCGATGGGCGGATGGATCGCGCTGCGCATGGTCCAGGAGCTCAACCGGCAGGGCCTGGGCGAGCGCGTCGCCGGCCTGATCCTGCTTGCTCCGGCGCCCGATTTCACGATCGAGCTGATGGAGCCGCAACTGAGTGAGGCGCATCGCCGCGACCTGGCGGAAATGGGCTATTTCGAGGAATATTCGGACTATTCGCCCGACCCGAATATCTATACGCGGGCGCTCTTCGAGGACGGGCGGGCAAACCGGGTGCTGGACGGCATCATCGAGACGCATTGCCCGGTGCATATCCTGCAGGGCATGGCGGACCCGGACGTGCCATACGCGCACGCGCTCAAACTGGTCGAGCACCTGCCGGCCGACGACGTGACAATGACGCTGGTGAAAGACGGCGATCACCGCCTGTCGCGACCGCAAGACCTGGAGCTTCTGACGCGCAGCGTCGCGGCGATGGTCGAACAGACCGGCTGAGCAAGCCGGACCGAGACCTAGTCGAGAAGCCAGCGAAAGGCGCGGCGCAATTCGTCCGCGCCATTTTCTTCGTACCAGCGGCCATGGGCGATGACGATGCGCTCGGGGTCCCACGCAATCATCGTTTCGATGGCTGCTTTCAATTGCGGCCTGTGCTTGGCAAATGTCAGCCGCATGTCGCGCGGCATCTGCCCGTCCGGATCCTGAACGCCGCCCAGCCGGGTGAGCCAGCGCATGAGGATCGAGCCCACCTTGCGCGGCTCGAAATTCTCGATCAGGTCGGTGAGGATCAGCGTACGGCTTGCGCGATGAAAGAAGACGAACTCGGTCATGTAGCTGCCCGCCACGGCAAGCGTGGCGATTTCCGCATCCCACGGATATCCGCCGTCGCTGCCAAGCGCGCGATAATCGAAATCGATGCGATCGCCGGCCTGCTCCTCGATGCGCGGAGCGAGATAGACGTCGGCCTGCGCAAACGCGGCGCGCCATTCGGGGATCCACCAGTAATGAATGCGGTTCGGGCCGATGAGCCAGCGCGGAGATCCCACATTCTCGACTTCCGCCTTGAGTTGCGGCACCAGAGACGTGGGCGAATGGACGAAGAGTGTGCCGTCGGAAAGGCGGATCACCGTCATTCGGGTCGGGAACGACATTTTGGGCCACGGCATGCCGAAGCGGATGATCGGCCCGTCGACGATCCACAGATTGTCGGCCACGCCCTTCAGGGTGTTGAGCGGCGGATAGGTGGCCTGCCCGTCATCGGGCATTTCTTGCCCCGCTACGCCGATTGTGGAGCCACACGGCCTTGATCGCGATGCCCGCCAGGACCGACGCCGCGAAGGCGTAGCGCAGCAAGCCGACGACCGCAGCGCCGGTGCCCGTTCGCGGCGGCATCGTCGCCACGCCGACCCAGAACCACACCGACAGGCCCAGAAGAAGGACCGCCGCCACGGCAAAGGACTTCCAGCCCGGCAGCCATATCAAGAGCAGAAACGGCAGCGCGACAAAGACGAGAAAGAGAACGATCAGAATGTCCATGACACCCCGCCCCTACCACAAAGCCGTCGAACATGTCCGGCCTGTTTCGACATAGCCGTCGCCTGACGCAACTCCGCTCACGCGGCAAGCCAGTTCGAATGCCCGGCGAAAACCGGTCATTGTCTTTTGGCCGCAGAAGTGGCTTGTGTGAACCGAACAGCATCGAAGGGCCGGCCCATGATCGATCCGACCACACTGATAGCATATGTCGCCATCGTGCTTGGCTTTGTCTTCATTCCGGGTCCGGCCACGCTGCTCACCGTCGCGCGGGCGACGAGTTCAGGCACGAGGGTCGGCATCGCGACCGGCGCCGGCATTGCGGCGGGTGACGTCGTGCACACCTTCATGGCGATCGTCGGCATTTCCGCGGTCATCGCCGCCTCGGCGCTGCTGTTCAGCATCATCAAATATATCGGCGCAGCCTATCTCGTTTATCTCGGCATTCGTGCCATTCTCGACAGAACCCCGGTAAATCCGGCAGCCGGTGGCGCGCTTCCCATCTCGGCGGGCAAGGCATTCCGGCAAGCGATCCTGACCGAGGTCCTCAATCCGAAAACGGCGCTCTTCTTCCTCGCCTTCCTGCCGCAATTCGTTCGGCCGGAAAACGGATCGGTCGTGCTTCAACTGACGGTCCTGGGCGTCGTCTTCGTCCTGCTGGGCCTCGTCAGCACGGTGATATTTGCCGTGTGCGCGGGCCGTCTCGGCACTCTCCTGCGCCGCCACCCGGTCGTGCTGCGATGGCAGGGCCCGGTGATCGGATCGGTCTATTGCGCCCTGGCCGCCCGTCTGGCGCTGCAGGAACGCTGATCCCACTCACGCAAAGCGCCTGGCGCCTGCAACGCAAAGCACGATGAGCACGGTGACGGCGATCATCGTCCAGGCGACCGGCTCGCCGAGGAGCATCCCGGCCAGCGCAAGTCCGAAGAAGGGCTGCAGAAGCTGCAACTGCCCGACGCCGGCAATGCCGCCGAGCGCCAGCCCGCGATACCAGAAGACGAAGCCGACCAGCATGCTGAAGACGGAGACATAGGCGAGCCCGATCCAGGCCGGCGCCTCGACCACGCTCCAGTCCACCGGAAGCGTCGCCAGCGCCAAGACCACCATCACCGGGAGCGCAAGCAGCAGCGCCCAGGAAATGACCTGCCAGCCGCCGAGCCGCCGCGACAGCGCAGCGCCCTCGGCATAGCCGAGACCGCACAGAAGGACAGCCGCGATCATCAGAAGATCACCCGTCAGCGAGCCGGGACCGCTCTCGGCCAGCGCAAAACCGGCAACCAGCAGGCTGCCGGCGATCGAAAACAGCCAGAACACCGGCTTCGGCCGCTCCCCGCCGCGCAACACGCCGAAAATCGCCGTGCAAAGCGGCAAAAGCCCGATGAAAACGATCGAATGCGCCGAGGTGATGTGCTGCAGTGCCAGCGCCGTCAGCAGCGGGAAGCCGATGACGACGCCCAGCGCGACGACGCCGAGAGACACGATGTCGCCCCGTGCCGGGCGCTTCTGTCGCAGCCCCCAGAGCAGGGCCAGTCCGAGCAGTGCGGCAACGACCGCCCGCGCCGACGTCAAGAACAGCGGCGTGAAGCCGCCGACGGCCACGCGCGTCGCCGGCAGCGACCCGCTGAAGATCATCACACCCAGGAGCCCGCTGCCCCACCCTGCCGTCGTCGCCTTCATGACACCTCCAGTCCTCGTCGGTTTGGTAGCCGGGCGAGGCTGGCGCGGACAGATACACTTCAGTACAATTGCACCAAACTGTATTGGCCACGATTACCATACAGTTATCGGAGAACGACGATGGCGCAGGCGGAAACGGCAACACGCACGGGTGCGGTGATGAACGCGGTGCGCACCAGGATCGCCGGCCGCGCGCTGGCCAGCGGCGACCGGCTGCCCTCGATCCGCGCCTTCGCCGCGACGATGGGTGTTTCGCCTTCGACCGTGGTCGAGGCCTATGACCGCCTTGCCGCCGAGGGGCTGATCAGGGCCCGGCAGGGCTCCGGCTTCTATGTCGCGAACGCCGCACCGCCGCTGGCGCTGGCCGAGATCGGCCCGAAGCTCGACCGGGCGCTCGATCCCTTCTGGGTCTCGAGGCAGTCGCTCGATGCCGACGCTGGGGTGGCCAAGCCCGGCTGCGGCTGGCTGCCGGCCGACTGGATGCCTAACGCCGCGATCCGCCGCGCCATCCGGCGCGCGGCCAGAGCCGACGATGCGCTGCTTGCCGACTATGGCGCGACGCGCGGGCCGTTGGCGCTGCGCCGCCTGCTGGCGCGCCAGTTTGCCGGCGAAGGCCTGGAGGCGAGTCCGGACCAGATCCTGCTGACCACATCGGGCACGCAGGCGATCGATCTCATTTGCCGCTTTCTTATCAGGCCCGGCGACGCTGTGCTCGTCGACGATCCCTGCTACTTCAATTTCCAGGCCCTTCTGCGCGCCCATCAGGCGGTGATCGTCGGCGTTCCCTACACGCCCGCCGGGGCGGATGTGGAACGCTTTGCCGAAGCCGTGGCAACGCATCGTCCGCGCCTCTACATCACCAACTCCGCGCTTCATAATCCAACCGGCGCGACCCTCTCGCCGCAGGTCGCCCACCGGTTGGCGAACATCGCGGCCGCGCATGACGTGACGATCGTCGAGGACGACATATTCGCCGACTTCGAGCCCGAACCGTCGCCGCGCCTCGCCGCGCTCGACGGCCTGTCGCGCGTGATCCGCATCGGCAGCTTCTCCAAGACCCTGTCGGCCTCGATCCGCTGCGGCTACATCGCCGCCCGGGCCGACTGGATCGACGCGCTGATCGACTTCCAGGTCGCGACCAGCTTCGGCGGTGTCAGTCCTCTGGCGGCCGAACTCATCCTGACGGCCCTCGGCGACGGCAGCTACCGCAAGCACATGGAGGCGCTGCGCCAGCGGCTGGCGCGCGCCCGGCGCGACACGGCGGCAAAGCTTATGAGGCTCGGTATTGTGCCCTGGCTGATGCCGCGCGGCGGGTTCTATCTCTGGTGCAGCCTGCCCGACGGCCGGGATGCGGCGTCGCTCGCCCGTGCCGCGCTTCGCGAGAATGTCGTGCTGGCACCCGGCGACGTCTTCAGCATCTCGCAATCGGCCTCAAGCTTCATGCGCTTCAACGTCGCCCAAATGGGCGACGACCGGGTGTTCGCCGTGCTGGAGCGCGCCTTGTCGAAAGCACAAGAACAGGGTTGAGCGAGACGGCGAGGCCGGCACAACGAAGCCGGACCCCGCGCAATGCCGTGCAACTGAATCTGGGGCACCCATGGAGCCTCAGAAATCCAGCGGCGCGTTATCCACCACCTCCTTCATGACGAAGAAGGTGCGGGTCTGGCGCACACCCGGCAAGCCGATCAGCTGGTCGCCATGCAGCCGGTTGAACTCGGCCATGTCGCGCACCCTGATCTTGAGAAAATAGTCGAAATCGCCGGCCACCAGATGGCAATCGAGCAGGAAGGGCAGGCGTCGTGCGGCCGCCTCGAAGGCAGCGAAGCTTTCCTTCGTCGACCGGTCGAGCACGACGCCGACCATCACCAGTGCGCCGCGGTCGACGCGTTGCGGATCGATCTCGGCACGCACGGCGCGCACATAACCCTCGGCAAAGAGCCTCTGCGTTCGACGATGGCAGGTCGCCGGGCTGATGTTGGCACGCCTGGCAAGCTCGGCATTGGCCATCCGCCCGTCACGGCCGAGCAGACGCAGGAGCTTCATGTCGATCCGGTCGAGGTCAGCGGGCATGGAAGAATCTTTCTATTTGCTGCAATGATTGATCGATTATCATCATCTTGCCGCCATCGCCGCATATCATTGTATTACAAAAGCTCGAACTTCGAGAGCACTTTTCGCAGGCTCCACGGTAGTATCCGCGCAAATCGCCAACCGGAGCCCACGACCCATGCTCGAGAAATTTCCCCGTTATCCACTCACCTTCGGTCCGACGCCGATCGAGAAGCTGGACCGCCTTTCGGCCCATCTCGGCGGCGGAGTCGAGATCTATTCCAAGCGCGAGGACTGCAATTCCGGTCTCGCCTTCGGCGGCAACAAGCTGCGCAAGCTCGAATATATCGTGCCCGACGCGATCGCCTCTGGCGCCGACACGCTGGTGACGATCGGCGGCGTTCAGTCGAACCACACGCGGCAGGTCGCCGCCACCGCCGCCAAGATCGGCATGAAATGCCGGCTGGTGCAGGAAAGCTGGGTGCCGTTTCCCGATGCCGTCTACGACCGCGTCGGCAACATCCTGATGAGCCGGGTGATGGGCGCCGATGTCGAACTCGTCGACGAAGGCTTCGACATTGGCATCCGCGAAAGCTGGGAGAACGCCATCGAGGACGTCAAGGCGAAGGGCGGCACACCCTATGCGATCCCGGCCGGCGCCTCGGTCCATCCGCTGGGCGGCCTGGGCTTTGTCGGCTTTGCCGAAGAGGTGCGGGCGCAGGAGGCCGAGCTCGGCTTCACCTTCGACTATGTGGTCGTGTGCACCGTCACCGGGTCGACCCATGCCGGAATGCTGGTCGGCTTCGCCATGGACGGTCGGCAGCGCAACGTCATCGGCATCGACGCCTCCGCAACGCCGGCCCAGACCAAGGCGCAGGTGCTGGAGATCGCCCGCAACACGGCGGAGCTGGTCGAACTCGGGCAGGAAATCGCGCCGGACGACGTCGTGCTGAACGAGGATTACGCCTATCCGGCCTATGGCGTGCCGTCGGACGACACCAACGCGGCGATCCGGCTTGCCGCGCGCCTGGAAGGCATGATGACCGACCCGGTCTATGAGGGCAAATCGATGCAGGGCCTGATCGATCTCGTCGGAAAGGGGTTCTTTCCCGCCGGCTCGAAGGTGCTTTATGCCCATCTCGGCGGCGTGCCGGCGATCAACGGCTACAGCTACCTGTACCGAAACGGATAGCGCGCGTTCGCTTCAAACGGGGACGTTTGAAGCAAAGATATGCGCGCCAGATCAATATGCTGGAACATGTACCTTTCGCTCAAACAGTTCCGTTTGAGCGGGACATGTTCTGGCGCTCTGGCGCATTTTCTCCTGCTATTTCAATCATCTGACCGGTTTTCGCCGGCTCCGCCTTGAATCCTCAAAATGCCATTCCCATTTCGAAATGGTGCAGACCGGCCGGAATGCCCCCTGAACAGAGGAACGGGAGAAAATGAACACACATGCATTGATCAGACCGGCATGGACGCCGGCGACCATTGCGCTGATGGTGCTCGGCTTCATGGTGTTCTGGCCTCTTGGTCTGGCCATGCTAGCCTACATCCTGTGGGGCGATCGGCTTGAGATGTTCAAGCGCGACGTCAACCAGGCGACGGACGGCTTCTTTGCTTCCTGCCGCCACCGCGGGCGCCATCATCGCCGCCACCGGGGTTACAGCCATACCGGCAACGTTGCCTTCGACGAATGGCGCGAGAAGGAACTGGAACGCCTGTCCGAAGAGCGCCGCAAGCTCGACGAGATGCGCGAGGAGTTCGACTCCTATATGCGCGAGTTGCGCCGGGCCAAGGACCAGCAGGAGTTCGACCGCTTCATGAAGGAGCACGAGCGCCGCAAGGACGACAAGCCGAACGGCGATTCCTCGACCGACCTCGTCGAGGAGTGACCCTTCTCACATCGGTGAGAATATTAAACGGCGCCGTTCCCCCGGCGCCGTTTGCTTTTATATGATCCCATTCGGGCGCTATTCGGCCGCCTCGCTCGGCCGCGGCGCGGCGCCCAGGATGTCGGCGTCGACATGGCTTTCGAATTTCTCGAAATTGTCGATGAACATGCCGACCAGCTTCTTCGCCTGCACGTCGTAGGCGGCCTTGTCGGTCCAGGTCGAGCGCGGGTCGAGAATGGCCGCGTCGACGCCGTGGACCGTGGCCGGCACGGCGAAACCGAAATTCGGGTCGGTACGGATCCCGGCCTGTTTCAGCGAACCGTCGAGAGCCGCCGACAGGAGGGCGCGTGTCACCCGGATTGGCATGCGCGAGCCGGTGCCGTAGGCCCCGCCGGTCCAGCCGGTATTGACCAGCCAGCAATCGACTTTGTGCTCGGCGATCAGTTCGCGCAGCAGATTGCCGTATTCGGACGGATGGCGCGGCATGAAGGGGGCGCCGAAGCAGGTCGAGAACGTCGCTTCCGGCTCGGTAAGCCCCTTCTCCGTGCCCGCCACCTTGGCCGTGTAGCCGGACAGGAAGTGGTACATCGCCTGCGCCGGCGTCAGCTTGGCGATCGGCGGCAGAACGCCGAAGGCGTCCGCCGTCAGCATGATGATGTTCCTGGGATGCCCGGCCCGGCCCGTATCGGAGGCATTGGGGATGAAATGAAGCGGATAGGCGCAGCGCGCGTTTTCGGTCAGCGATCCGTCGTCGAAATCGGGCACGCGGGCCTCGTCGAGCACGACATTTTCCAGCACCGTGCCGAAACGGCGCGTGGTTGCGTGGATCTCAGGCTCGGCCTCGGCCGACAGCTTGATCGTCTTGGCGTAGCACCCCCCTTCGAAGTTGAAGATGCCGTCCTTGCCCCAACCATGCTCGTCGTCGCCCAGAAGCGTGCGCGCAGGATCGGCCGAAAGCGTCGTCTTGCCGGTGCCCGAAAGGCCGAAGAACACGGCCGCATCACCCGATGGCCCGACATTGGCCGAACAGTGCATCGGCATGACGCCGCGCCCGGGAAGCAGGTAGTTGAGCACCGTGAAGACGGATTTCTTCATCTCGCCGGCATAGGACGTGCCGCCGATCAGCACCACCATGCGCGACAGGTCGACGGCGATCACCGTCTCGCTGCGGGTGCCGTGGCGCGCCGGATCGGCCTTGAAGGTGGGCAGGTCTATGATGGTGAGCTTCGGCAGAAAGCTCTCGAGTGCCGCCGTCTCGGGCCGGATCAGGAGGTTGCGGATGAACAGGGCGTGCCAGGCGTATTCGCAGACGACGCGCGCCGGCAGGCTGTTTTGCTCATCTGCTCCGCCGATCAGGTCCTGGACGAACAGGTCGCGACCGCGCGCGTGCTCGCGGAAATCGGCGAACAGCGCGTCGAACTGCTCGCGCGTGAAGGGGGCGTTGTTGTCCCACCAGATCTCGTCGGCCGTGTTGTCGTCGCGCACGACGAATTTGTCCTTCGGCGAGCGGCCCGTATGCTGGCCGGTCAGTGCGACGAGAGTGCCATGCGCCGACAGGCGCGCCTCGCCGCGCCGGATCGCCTCCTCATAGAGATCGGCAGCGCCGAAATTGTAGTGCACGGTGCCCAGTTGCTCGAGGCCCGCACTTTCAATCCCGCATGCGGGATTGCGCTTGCCGATTTCTTCCATTCTCCCAAACTCCAGTCTTGTTCCTTATGGATGCCGGACAAACCGGCGCTGTGGACCGAGGTCCGATGACAGTCGACATCTAGGGGAGAAACAGAAAAACCTTTCATTATCAAATATTTAATCGATTAAAAATTTTGAAAAACTTTTAAATCGTTTAAAGATGCGTCCGCTGGACGTACCTTTGGCGGGGCGGCGCGACGACCCGGCGCGCGGGTTGCGCGAGGCCGGAGGCGAGACGATGTGACACGGGCCATGGCATATGCCACATTTTGTACCCAATTTGTCCGCCAATACCGCGTCTGCCTGAACCACGAAGGGACGCGCGCTCATGAGGGAAACGCTCGACATGGCTACAATCGCTCTGGTGGACGACGACCGCAACATCCTCACCTCGGTCTCGATCGCGCTCGAATCCGAAGGCTACCGCGTGGAGACCTACACAGATGGCGCATCGGCGCTCGAGGGGTTTGCGGCGCGTCCGCCCACGCTCGCCATCCTCGATATCAAGATGCCGCGCATGGACGGGATGGAACTGCTTCGCCGGCTGCGCCAGAAGTCGGATATGCCGGTCATCTTCCTGACCTCGAAGGATGACGAGATCGACGAACTGTTCGGCCTCAAGATGGGTGCCGACGATTTCATCCGCAAACCGTTCTCCCAGCGCCTGCTGGTCGAGCGGGTCAAGGCGGTGCTGCGCCGCGCCAATGCGCGCGAAACGGCGGCCAAGTCGCCCAATCAGCAGGCACGCTCGCTGGAACGCGGCCAGTTGGTCATGGACCAGGAGCGCCACACCTGCACCTGGAAGGGCCAGCCCGTCACGCTTACCGTGACCGAATTCCTCATCCTGCATTCGCTCGCCCAGCGCCCCGGCGTGGTCAAAAGTCGTGACGCGCTGATGGATTCGGCGTATGACGAGCAGGTTTATGTTGATGACCGGACGATCGATAGCCATATCAAGCGACTTCGCAAGAAGTTCAAGGCTGTCGACGACGAGTTCGACATGATCGAAACGCTGTACGGGGTGGGGTACCGGTTCCGCGAGGTGTGACCGCGCGGCCGGTTGGCCCGGGTGAGAGATGGTAGCGGAGACCAGAAAACCGTCGATGAACGGCGGCGCGGCGTCGTCGCGGGCGCGCTCCATCATGCGCCCCTTCACGGTGCCGCTGCGCCGGTTCTTCGGCCATCACGTCTTTTCCAGCCTTACGCGCCGCATCCTGATCCTGAATCTGGCGGCGCTCGGCATGCTGGTCCTGGGCATTCTCTATCTCAACCAGTATCGCGACGGCCTGATCGAGGCGCGGGTGGAAAGCCTGATGACACAGGGCGAGATCATCGCCGCGGCCATCGCCGCCTCGGCGACGGTCGAGACCGACACGATCACCGTCGATCCCGAAAAGCTCCTTGAGCTGCAGGCCGGCCAGAGTATCGCGCCCGGCACCGAACAGCTCGAAAGCCTCGACTTTCCGATCAACCCCGAGCGCGTGGCCCCGGTTCTCAGACGCCTGATCTCGCCGACGCGCACCCGCGCGCGCATCTATGACCGCGACGCCAATCTGCTTCTGGATTCGCGCCATCTCTATTCGCGCGGTCAGATCCTGCGCTACGACCTGCCGCCGCTGGAGGGGGCCGAACCGGGACTGTTCGATCAGGCGAAGAAATACGTCATCGGGCTGTTCAGACGCACGGACCTTCCCGTCTACAAGGAACAGCCCGGCGGCAATGGGGCCGCCTATCCGGAGGTCATGAACGCGCTCATGGGCAGCCCCGGCTTCGTCGTGCGCATCAGCGAGCATGGCGAGATGATCGTTTCGGTCGCCGTGCCCGTGCAGCGGTTTCGCGCCGTCCTCGGCGTCCTGCTCCTGTCCACCCAGGGCGGCGACATCGACAAGATCGACATGGCGGAGAAATTGTCGATCCTGCGCGTCTTCGGCGTCGCCGCACTGGTCTTCGGCATCCTGTCGATGATCGTCGCCTCGACGATCGCCAACCCGCTGCGCCGGCTGTCGGCCGCCGCCGTGCGGGTTCGCCGCGGCATCAAGAACCGCGAGGAGATCCCCGATTTCTCGCACCGCCAGGACGAGATCGGCAATCTGTCGACGGCACTGCGCGGCATGACAAACGCGCTCTATGCGCGCATCGAGGCCATCGAGAGCTTTGCCGCCGACGTGGCCCACGAATTGAAGAACCCGCTGACCTCGCTGCGCAGCGCCGTGGAGACCTTGCCGCTCGCCAAGACCGAATCCTCGCGCGAACGCCTCCTGGAGATCATCCAGCACGACGTGCGACGCCTCGACAGGCTGATCACCGACATCTCCGACGCCTCGCGTCTCGATGCCGAACTCGCCCGCGAGGACGCCGGGCGCGTCGAGATGCGGAAATTCGTCGAGGACCTGGTGGCGATCTCGCGCGAGGCCGGACATCACAAAAAGCCGGTGCAGATATCCCTCAATATCGACAAGCCGGTCCAAACCGCCAAGGGCTTCACCGTCACTGGCCACGACCTGCGGCTGGGCCAGGTGATCACCAATCTGATCGAGAACGCCCGCTCCTTTGTTCCCGACCAGGGTGGCCGCATCGATGTTTCGCTGGCCCGCACGGCCGGCTTTGTCACCGTCGCCGTCGAGGACAACGGCCCCGGAATCCGGGCCGAGAACATCGACCGCATCTTCGAGCGCTTCTACACCGACCGCCCGTCATCGGAAGCTTTCGGACAGAATTCGGGCCTCGGCCTGTCGATCAGCCGCCAGATCGTCGAGGCTCATGGCGGCACGCTGACGGCCGAGAACATCGCCGGCTCCAAGCCGGGCGACATCCGCGGGGCACGCTTCATCGTCAAACTGCCGGCGGAAAGCTAGAGCAGCATGCGAACCGCACACATGAACAACCGCCATGCGACATGCGTCGTCCTGGGCGATCGCGGCGTCATGATCGAAGGTGCGCCAGGCTCGGGCAAGACCACCCTGGCCTTCGCGCTGATCGAGCGCTGCCTGGCCTTCGGGCACGGCGCGGCCTTCGTCGCCGACGACCAGGTGCTGGTCTGCGCCGTCAACGGCCGGCTGGTCGCCGCCGCCCCGCCGAACATAGCCGGAATGGCAGAACTGCACGGGCTGGGCATCGTCGGCGTCGACCATGCCGGGCATGCCGTCATCGACCTGGTCGTGACCCTGACGGACGGTCGGGCCGAACGCATGCCGCCCGCCCGCACCGCCCCATGCTGCGGCGTCGAACTGCCGCACCTGGAACTGCCGGCGCGAAGCGCCGAGGTCGCCGGGCGGCTGATCCTCGGGCAATTGCGCAAGCACGCGCCGCGGCCGCGAAACGCGGCTCACGTTGCGTGAACCGCACGAATGACGCACATTCCACGAAAATTGGGCTTGTCAACGGATTTTGCGTCGACAAGATAGCGCTCCTGTTGCAAGGGGCCGGAGCCAGCCGGCGAAGATGCCAGATTGTGTACAGTCGCGAATGAGCGACGACGGGAGCCACGCACGCATGATCGGACTCGTGCTCGTCACGCATGGAAGGCTGGCGGAGGAATTCCGCCAGGCCGTCGAACATGTCGTGGGTCCGCAGGAACATTTCGAAACGGTCGCCATTGGTGCCGAGGACGATATCGGGCAGCGCCGTCACGATATCGTGGAAGCCGTGCGCCGGGCCGACACGGGGGCCGGCGTCATCATCCTGACCGACATGTTCGGCGGCACGCCCTCCAACCTGGCGATTTCGGTCATGGATCCCGAGCGCGTCGAGGTCATTGCCGGCATGAACCTGCCGATGCTGATCAAGCTGACCAGCGTGCGCACCACCGGAGACATGGGTGCGGCGCTGGAAAGCGCGCAGACGGCGGGGCGCAAATACATCAACGTCGCCAGCAAGCTCCTGAGCGGCAAATGAGCGTCGAGCCTGCAACGTCGGACGACGGCGCGCTGCGCCGCCGCATCGAGATCGTCAACCGGCGCGGGCTTCATGCGCGGGCCTCGGCGAAATTCGTCCAGACGGCCGGCGGTTTCGATGCCGACATAACGGTCGAGAAGGATGGCGTCGAAGTCGGTGCGACATCCATCATGGGACTGATGATGCTGGCCGCGAGCCCCGGAACCGCCGTCACGGTGACCGCCAGGGGGCCGGAGGCGGCCACCGCCCTGGAGGCGCTGGCGGTGCTGGTGGCCAACCGTTTTGGCGAGGAGTGCTGACCGGTCGGCCGATCGCCACGCCCATATGCACGAATAAAGATTTCCTTATGTCTTGTTGCCGGAGCGCGCCCGATCTGTTAGGGAAGCCCCCGATTGTCCCGCACGGCGGTGCGGGCTGTGTTCACTTGAACTCGAACAAAAATACGTCTGGAGGCGAATTCCATGTCTGAGAAGTTGGATTATGTTGTGGCCGATATCGGTCTCGCGGACTGGGGCCGCAAGGAGATCGACATCGCCGAAACCGAGATGCCGGGCCTGATGGCCTGCCGCGAGGAGTTCGGCGAGGCGCAGCCGCTCAAGGGCGCACGCATCACCGGCTCGCTGCACATGACCATTCAGACGGCCGTTCTCATCGAAACGCTGAAGGCGCTCGGCGCGGATGTGCGCTGGGCCTCGTGCAACATCTTCTCCACCCAGGATCATGCCGCCGCGGCCATCGCCGCGACCGGCACGCCGGTCTTCGCGGTCAAGGGCGAGTCGCTCGAGGATTACTGGAGCTACACCGACCAGATCTTCCAGTGGCCGGGCGGCGAACCTTCGAACATGATCCTCGACGACGGCGGCGACGCGACCATGTACATCCTGGTCGGCGCGCGCGCCGAGGCCGGCGAGGACGTGCTGTCCAAGCCCGAGTCGGAGGAAGAGGAAGTGCTGTTCGCGCAGATCAAGAAGCGCATGGCTGAGACGCCCGGCTTCTTCACCCGCCAGCGCGAAGCGATCAAGGGCGTGACCGAAGAGACGACCACCGGCGTCAACCGGCTCTACCAGCTGCAGAAAAAGGGCCTGCTTCCCTTCCCGGCCATCAATGTCAACGACTCGGTCACCAAGTCGAAATTCGACAACAAGTATGGCTGCAAGGAATCGCTGGTCGACGGTATCCGCCGCGCCACCGACGTCATGATGGCCGGCAAGGTCGCCGTGGTCTGCGGCTATGGCGATGTCGGCAAGGGCTCGGCCGCCTCGCTCGCCGGCGCCGGCGCGCGCATCAAGGTCACCGAGGTCGATCCGATCTGCGCCCTGCAGGCGTCGATGGACGGGTTCGAGGTCGTCACCCTCGACGACGCTGCTCCGACCGCCGACATCGTGATCACCACGACCGGCAACAAGGACGTCATCACCATCGATCACATGCGCAAGATGAAGGACATGGCGATCGTCGGGAACATCGGCCATTTCGACAACGAGATTCAGGTGGCCGCCCTGCGCAATCTCAAATGGACCAACATCAAGCCGCAGGTCGACATGATCACCTTCCCCGACGACAAGCGGATTCTTCTGCTGTCGGAAGGCCGCCTGCTCAACCTGGGCAACGCGACGGGTCATCCGAGCTTCGTCATGTCGGCGTCATTCACCAACCAGGTGCTGGCGCAGATCGAGCTGTGGGCCAAGGGCGAGCAGTACAAGAACGAGGTTTATGTGCTGCCGAAGCACCTCGACGAGAAGGTGGCGCGGCTGCATCTGGACAAGCTCGGCGTCAATCTGACGACGCTGTCGGAAGAACAGGCCTCCTATATCGGAGTGACACCGAAAGGTCCGTTCAAGCCGGAACACTACCGCTACTGATTTGCTGTCAGCAGACTACAATATATAGATGCCGGGCGATTGACATATCGCCCGGCATTATTTTGTGACGCTGCCTTCTTCACGCCGATTCGCCGGCCCGGTACAGTAGGGTGATTCGCTTTGACGGGCGTCCTGCGGCGGGATCGCCCGGCGCATCGGCCCGAAAATCGGAATCGGTTTTCGGAAAGCATGATGCGTCGGCGCCAAGTGACAGGGCGTCCATTGTGCGTCCGAATGGACGCATGGCGCCCCAGAAGCGCGACGCAGCCGGGCGGCGACACGACGTCCGGCGGAGAGGAAGAGGGCATGCGAGGAAGAAACCCGCGGGATTCGGGGATCGGCGGGTGTTCGGCAAGACGCCTGGGGGAGAAGCTGCGATGCGCGCCTGACAGGCGGTTCGCGGCTGCCTTTTCGCCGTTTGCCGCAGCAGCCATGCTGACAGCCTCGCCCGCCCGCGCGGCCGAAACGGCAGTCGGCGCAATCGCCGGCGGCTTCGGCGCCTCCGAGGTCATCCAGGTGGCGACCTTCGCCGGTGTCATGAGCGCCGCCATCCTGTCGGCCATCTGGCTCATTCGCGAGCGTGGCCGCGTGGCGGCCGAAAATCTCGACCTGCGGGCGCGCATCGCCGAACTCAATGCCTCGGTGCAGCGCTCCGAAGCCCTGTTCAACCTCAAGGACAGCCGCCACGTGGTGTGGTCGAACGACCATCGCAAGCCCACCGTCGCCGGCTCGCTGGGCGACGTGCCGGGCGTTCCCGAGGAGCGGGCGACCTTTCTCGCCTTCGGCCGCTGGCTGCAGCCGCAATCCGCCGCCTCGCTCGAAAATGCCGTGACAGCGCTGCGCGAACGCGGTGCCCCGTTCGATCTTGTCGCCGAAACGATCGCCGGCGGGCTGGTCGAGGTGCAGGGCCGGCGCGCCGGCGCGAGCGCCGTAGTGCGCTTTCTCGGCCTGACCGAGCGGCGCAAGGAGCATGCCCGCCTCAAGCTCGACCATGCCCGGCTCATGGCGCATCACGAAACCATGCTTGCCCTGCTCGATACGCTCGAAACGCCGTTCTGGCTGCGCGATCAGGAGGGCCGCCTCGAGCACGTCAACCAGGCCTATGCCATCGCGGTGGAGAGCGGGACGCCGCAAAAGGCGACCGAGATGCAGCGGGAATTCCTCGATGCGCGCGCCCGCACGGCGATTACCCACAGCCATGCCGTCGATGCGATCTTCGACGAGACCGTTTCCACGGTGGTCGGTGGCGACCGCCGCTTGTTCGCCGTCACCGACGTCAAGGGCAGCCAGGCCTCGGCCGGTCTCGCCATCGACCGCAGCGAGGTCGAGGCGCTGCGCAGCGAACTCGAACGGATGCAGAGGAGCCACGCCGACACGCTCGATCAGCTGACGACAGCGGTCGCGATATTCGACGCCGAGCAGAAGCTGCTGTTCTTCAATCATGCCTTCCAGGAACTGTGGGAACTCGATCCGGGCTTCCTGGCAAGCAAGCCCGACAACACGCTGCTGCTCGACCGGCTGAGAAGTGCCGGCATGCTCGCCGAGCAGCCCGAATGGCGCCGCTGGAAGGAAAACGTGCTGGCCGCCTACCGCTCCGCCGAGCGCGTGGAGCATCTGTGGCATCTGCCCGACGGGCGCACGCTGCGCGTCATCGCCAATCCGCATCCGCAAGGCGGCGTCGCATGGGTGTTCGAGAACCTGACCGAGCGCTTCGATCTGGAAAGCCGCTACAACGCCGCCATGCGCGTGCAGGACGAAACGCTCGACAATCTGGCCGAAGGCGTCGCCGTGTTCGGCTCGGACGGAAAAATCCGGCTTTACAATCCCGCCTTCATCTCGCTCTGGCGCCTGGGGACCGACGATTTCGACCCCGAGACCCATATCGCCGCCATCAGCCGGGCCTGCGAGCGCATCGCGGTGGACAATCCGTGGCCGGTCTTCGTCGCCCAGGTGACCGGTTTCGACGACGAGCGCCACGAGCAGCACGGTCAGGTCGAGCTGGTCGACGGCACGATCCTCAGCCATGCGCTCATCCCGCTGCCCAATGGCCAGGTCATGCTGACCTTCGTCGACGTGACCGACAGCGTCAATTTCGAGCGCGCCCTGCAGGACAAGAACGAGGCCTTGCAGAAGGCCGACCGGTTGAAGAACGAATTCGTCCAGCACGTCTCCTACGAGTTGCGCTCGCCGCTGACCAACATCATCGGTTTCACCGAGCTTTTGACCATGCGGGAAACGGGGCAGCTGAACGACCGGCAGCGCGAATATGTCGACCATATCGGCTCGTCCTCCTCGGTGCTCTTGACCATCGTCAACGACATTCTGGACCTGGCAACCGTCGATGCCGGCATCATGGAGCTCGACTATGGCGAGGTGCCGGTCGCCGGGACGGTCGACGCCGCCGCCGATCTTATCGCCGAAAAGCTGCGCGAACATTCCATCAGGCTCGCCATCGACACGCGCGAGGCGCCCGCCTCCATGCAGGCCGATGAAAACCGTCTGCGCCAGGTCCTGTTCAATCTCTTGAGCAATGCGGCCAATTACGCGCCCGAGCATTCGACGATCGAGTTCGTCTGCCGCCAGGAAGCGGACGGCGTGACCTTCATGGTGCACGATGCCGGTCCCGGCATGCCGCCCGAAATCCTCGACATCGCCTTCAAGCGCTTCGAGCCGCGCGCCAATGGCGGGCGCCATCGCGGCGCCGGCCTCGGCCTTGCCATCGTCAAGAGCTTCGTCGAGCTGCATGGCGGCACGGTGAAGATCGAAAGCGGCGCCCATATGCGCGGTACCCGCGTCACCTGCCGCTTTCCGCTCGCTCCGGTGGGTGCGAGGGCGGCGGCGGAGTAGCCATCTATGGCCGGTTCGCCCATCGACATCGCCTTGCCCGACGAGGCCGCCACGCAGCGCCTCGGCGAAGACCTGGCACGCGCCCTGCGGCCGGGCGACATGGTGCATCTGCGCGGCGATCTCGGCGCCGGCAAGACGACGCTGGCGCGCGCCGTCATCCGGGCCGTCGCCGACGACGAAGGGCTGGAGGTGCCGAGCCCGACCTTCACGCTCGTGCAGAGCTATGAGCTGCGGCTTCCGGTCCATCATCTCGACCTCTACCGCCTCGGCACGCCCGACGAACTCGACGAGCTTGGCGTGGAGGAACTGGCCGAGGACGGGGTTGCACTCGTCGAATGGCCCGAACATGGCGGCGACGCCCTGCCAAGAGCGACGCTGGTCGTCGAACTGACCCAGGAGGACGGCGCACGCCGGGCCGCCATCGAGGGTGCGCCGCCCGCCATGGAACGCGTGTCCCGCTCGCTCGATATCCGGCGCTTTCTGCACGATGCCGGCTGGGGGGCAGCGCATCGGCGCTACCTGCAGGGCGATGCCTCCACCCGCACCTACGAGACCGTCACGCTCGCGGGCCAGGCGCCGCGCATTCTGATGGACGCGCCGGCCCATTCGAGCGGCCCGCCGGTCCGCGACGGCAAGCCCTACGCCCAGATCGCGCACATCGCCGAATCGGTGACGCCTTTCGTGGCCATAGACCGCATGCTGGGCGAGGCGGGCTTTGCCGTGCCCGCGATCCACGCCGCCGATCTCGACGTCGGCCTCCTGCTGATCGAGCATCTGGGCGGCGGCGCGTTTCCGGATCCGGCAGGCAAGCCGATCACCGAGCGCTACGAAGCGGCGGCCGAACTGCTGGCAGCCGTCCATGCCCGATCCTGGCCACGGGAGATCGCGCTGGACGGCGGCCACGTCCACCGCATTCCGGATTTCGACCGCCAGGCCATGCTGATCGAGGTGGAACTGCTTCTCGACTGGTACCTGCCGGACATCACGGGCAAGCCTGTCGACGACAGATTGAGGCGTGACTATGTGGCCGCCTGGAACACGGTGCTCGACCGCCTCGCCGGTGCGCAAACGAGCGTGGTTCTGCGCGATTTCCATTCGCCCAACATCATCTGGCGCGCGGAGAGACAGGGCCTCGACCGTCTCGGCATCATCGATTTCCAGGATGCCATGCTCGGTCCGGCCGCCTATGACGTCGCCTCGCTCGCGCTCGACGCACGCGTCACGATATCGCCGGCTCTGGAAGCCGCCATCGTCAGCGCCTATACACGGGCACGGGCCGCTGCGAGCGGCTTCGACAAGGCTTCGTTCGAGGAGGCGTATGCAATCATGGGCGCTCAGCGCAATGCGAAGATCATGGGGCTGTTCGTGCGCCTTCACCGCCGCGACGGCAAGCCCGCCTATCGCGATCACCTGCCACGCGTGCGCGAGTATCTGGCCCGCTGCCTCGAGCACCCGGCACTCGAGCCGGTGGCCCGGTTCTGCGCCGCCCACGATCTCTTGAAGCAGGCTCGGGCATGACCGCGCGGCTCCCCTCGACCGCGATGGTGCTCGCCGCCGGGCGCGGCCTGCGCATGCGTCCGATCACCGAAACTCTGCCCAAGCCCCTGGTGCCGGTCGCCGGCAGGCCGTTGATCGACTGGGGGCTCGACAGCCTGGCGGCCGCCGGCGTGGCAAGGGCCGTCGTCAACGTCCACCATCTGGGCGAACAGGTCGCAGCCCATGTCGGGAGCCGCAAACGCCCCGAAGTGACCGTTTCCGACGAACGCGACGAATTGCTGGATTCTGCCGGCGGCATCGTCAAGGCACTGCCGCTTCTTGGGTCCGAGCCGTTCTTCGTCCTCAATGCCGACACGTTCTGGGTCGCCGACAACGGCGCCAACCTGCCCGCCCTGGCCGACGCCTGGGACGAGGGCCGCATGGACATCCTTCTCATGCTGGCCGAGCCCGGTCAGGCGACCGGCCACACCGGCAAGACCGATTTCCTGCGCGACGAAACGGGCCGGCTCGTCCGCGCGGCAGGCGCCGGCAGTGGCTCCATCTATGCCGGTGCGGCGATCGTCCACCCGCGCATCTTTGCCGGCGCAACTGCACAACCGCATTCGCTCAACCTCTATTTCGACCGGGCCATCGCCGCCGGGCGCCTTTTCGGCCTGCCGATGCAGGGCGCCTGGATCACGGTCGGCACGCCGGACGGCCTTGCCGCGGCCGAAGCGGCCATCGCCCGGATGGAAGCGACGGCGTCATGACCCGGCGGCCGGCGCCGCGCCTCTGGTCGATCCCGCCCGGCGTTGCCTTCCTGCCGACCCTGGCCGACGCGCTCATGCGCGGCGATCTCGTCGAAGGCTTCGTCTTTGACGGCGACCCCATGCGGCTCGCCGACGTCACGATCTACGTCCCGACACGCCGCGCGGCACGCGCCTTGCGCAGCGTCTTCGTGGAGAAGATGGGCGGCGCCTCGGCGATCCTGCCGGCCATACGCCCGCTCGGCGATTTCGATGAGGAGGCGGGCCTGTTCGAGGCCGACGGCGGCACGGCGCTCGACCTCGCCCCGCCCGTCGGCGCGCTCGACCGGCTGCTCTTCCTCGCGCCGCTGCTGCGGCGCTGGAAGTCGCGCCTGCCGGCCCATGTCGCGGCCATGTTCGAAGAAGACATCGTCGTGCCGGCTTCGACGGCCGATGCGATCTGGCTGGCGCGCGACCTCGCCGCGCTGATGGACGAGATCGAGACGGAGGACGCCGACTGGAACGCCCTTTCCTCGCTGGTCGGCGGCGATTTGAGCGCCTGGTGGCAGGTCACCCTCGACTTTTTGCAGATCGTCACGTCGGTCTGGCCGCAGGCGCTTGAGGAGATGGACCGATCCAATCCCGCCGCCCACCGCAACGCGATGATCGAGGCGGAGGCGGCGCGCCTTGCCCGCAATCGGCAAGGACCGGTGATCGCTGCCGGCTCGACCGGCTCGGTTCCGGCAACCGCGCGGCTGCTGGCGGCGATCGCGCGGCTGCCGATGGGCGCGGTCGTGCTGCCCGGTCTCGACAAGACGCTCGACGAGGACGCCTGGTCGCTGATCGGCGAAGCCGATTCCGCTCCATCGGCCTTCGGCCATCCGCAATACGGATTGAAGAAGCTTCTCGGCATCATCGGCGTCGACCGGCAAGAGGTCATCGAGATCGGATCGCTCGACGCCGGTCTCGCCGCCCGCCGCAATCTCGTTTCACAGGCCCTGCGCCCGGCCGAAACAACCGACAAATGGGCCGAGATCGGGCCGGAAATCGAAGCAGCGATCGCCGATGGCGCGCTGGACGGCGTCAGCCTCATCGAGGCGGCGAACGAACGCGAAGAGGCGCTGGCGATCGCCATCGCGCTGCGCGACGCGGTCGAGGACAGGGCGAGCCACGCCGCGCTTGTCACCGGCGACCGCGAACTGGCGCGGCGCGTCTCGACGGAACTGTTGCGTTTCGGCATACGCGCCGACGATTCCGGCGGTGCGCCGCTGTCGCGCACGCCGCCCGGCGCTCTCCTGACCCTGGCCCTCGAATGTATCTTCCGTCCCGGCGATCCCGTGGCGCTGCTTGCGCTTGTCAAGCATCCGCTGCTGCGGCTGGGTACGGAGCGAAAACGGCTCCAGCCAATCGTCGAAAAGCTCGAGCTCGTCCTGTTGCGCGGCGGCACCGGCCGGCCGGATATCGCAAGCCTCAAGGCGGATCTCGAACGCCGACTGGAACGGCTGGCCGAGGAGCGGCCGCCCTTCTGGATAGAGCGGCTGCAGCCGCGAGACAGGGACGAGCTTGCCGCATTCCTCGACCGGCTCGACACGGCGATCGCGCCGCTTGTCTGCCTGCGCGGCACCAGTCAGACCGGCATTGCCGCCATCGCCACGGCGAGCATTGAAGCTCTGGAAGCACTGGCGCGCGACGAGAACGCGAGCCCGGTCGAGCTCTACGAAGGCGACGCGGGAGAAAAATTCGCCGCGATCATGGCCGATCTCGTCACGGCGAGCGCCGGCCTCGAATTCGAGGCGGAGGAATGGCCCGATATCGCGACCGCGCTCATGGCCGGCGAGACTGTCAAGCCGAAGGCGGGCGCCGATATGCGCGTGTCGATCTGGGGCGCGCTGGAAGCGCGGCTGCAACATGTCGACACGCTGATCGTCGGCGGCCTCAACGAAGGAAGCTGGCCGCGCAAGGCCGAGGCCGACCGCTTCATGTCCCGCATGATGAAGACGGGGATGGAGCTGGAACCGCCGGAGCGGCGTATCGGCCTTGCGGCGCATGATTTCGCAATGGCGATGGGCGCTCCGCGCCTCATCCTGTCGCGCGCCGACCGCGCCGGCGACGCACCGGCCGTCATGTCGCGCTGGCTGCAGCGCCTGACGACGCTTGCCGGCGATCCCGCCTGCACCGTCATGCGCCGGCTTGGCGCGGTCTACGTCTCCTGGGCGCGGGCGATAGACATTGCGCCGGACGTCGAATTCGTGCCGCGGCCCAATCCGGCGCCGCTGCTTGCCGCCCGACCCCGACGCTTCTCCGTCACCGAAATCGAGACCTTGCGCCGCGATCCCTATGCCGTCTATGCAAGAAAGGTGCTCGGCCTCCACCCGCTCGATCCGCTGGTGCGCGATCCCGGCGCCGCGGAGCGGGGGACGCTGTTTCACGAGATCCTGCATCGCTTCACCGTCGCCGGCGGGGTGGCCGGAACGGACGATCCGCGGCAAAGGCTTTTGGCGATCGCCCGCCAGACCTTCGACGAAGCCGCACTGCCGGACGACGTGGAGGCGATCTGGTGGCCGCGCTTCGTCGCCATGGCCGACGAGATCGTCGACTGGGAGAATGGGCGCGGCGGCGTGCTGGAGACGGCCAGCGAGGCGGCGGCACGCGCGACCGAGATCGCATCGAGCGGCGTGACCCTGTCGGGGCGGGCCGACCGCATCGACGTGCGTCCCGGGGGCCTTGCCGATATTCTCGACTTCAAGACGGGCAGCAGCCCCTCCAAACGGCAGGCCCATACGCTGGTCGCGCCACAGTTGGCGCTCGAAGGCGCGCTCTTGAAACGCGGCGCCTTTGCCGAGCTCGGCGCGCAGAGGCCGGCCGACCTCGCCTATGTGCGGCTCAGACCCAAGGGGCTGGTGGAGCACGAATCGATCCTGGACATCAGGGGCTCGATAAAGACGGCTGACGCGCTGTCGGAGGAGGCCTGGACGAGGCTTGAAAAGCTGATGGCGCACTACGGCGACGCGAATATCGGCTACCTGTCGCGCGCCCTGCCCTTCAAGGAGGGCGACGTCGACGGCGACTACGATCATCTCGCCCGCGTGCTCGAATGGTCGGCCGGCGGCGATACCGGCGAGGAGAACGGCGAATGAGCGCGCCCCGCTTCATCCCTGCAGAAACGCTCGAACGCCAGGCGCGCGCCGCCGACCCTGCCAGCTCCGCCTGGGTGTCGGCCAATGCCGGTTCGGGCAAGACGCATGTTCTTTCGCAGCGCGTCATCCGCCTGCTTCTGGAAGGCACCGACCCGGCGCGCATCCTGTGCCTGACCTACACCAAGGCTGCCGCGGCCAACATGGCGACGCGCGTGTTTCGCGAATTGTCGCGCTGGGCGCGGCTCGGCAATGATGAGTTGGCTAATGAGATTGCGCTGCTTGAAGGGCGGAAACCGGATGGCGCACGATTGCGGCTCGCCCGCCAGCTCTTCGCCCGCGCGCTGGAAACGCCGGGCGGGCTGAAAATCCAGACGATCCACGCCTTCTGCGAGGCGGTGCTGCACCGCTTTCCGCTCGAAGCCAATATCGCCGGCCATTTCGAGATGCTCGACCAGCAGATGGAGCAGGCGCTGGTCGCCGAGGCGCGCCGCGATCTTCTGGCAGGCGTCGTCGGGGGCATGGACGCCGAACTCGGCGCGGCCTTCGCGACCGTGCTCGAGGCCGGCGGCGAATGGGGGCTGAACGACCTGCTGGATGAAATCGTCGCCAAGCGCGATCCGGTGCGCGCGTTCATCGACGGCATGGGGCGCGAGCCGCTGGCGGTGCTGCGCGAGGAATTCGGCTTCGGCGACGACGAAACGGCCGACACGATCACCGGCGAGGCCTGGCCGCTGCCCGGCTTTTCGCCCGCCCAATTCGACGAACTGGCGGCCCTGGCCGAAAGCACCGGTGCGGGCCGGGTCTGCGACAGGCTGCTTCCCAATGCCCGCCTCGCCTTCGCGGAGGCCGATCCGCAGCGCCGTCTCCGCCTTCTCGGCCGGGCATTCCTCAAGGATAAGGGCGAGCCCTACAAGCCGTCCTGGCTCTTCACAAACGGACTGCGCAAGGTGCTGCCCGACATCAACGAGCGCTATGACGCGGCCGTCGGGAGGCTTCAGGCGGCCGGCGACCGCATGGCGCTTTATCGCATGATCGAGGGCACTGCCGCCGCGCTGACCATCGCCGACTGGCTGATCGCGCGCTACGAGCGGCTGAAGAGCGCGCGCGGCTTCCTCGACTTCAACGACCTCATCAGCCGCACGGCCGCGCTGCTGTCGCGCGGCGATGTCGGCGCCTGGGTGCACTACAAGATGGACCAGGGCATCGACCATATCCTGGTCGACGAGGCGCAGGACACGAGCCCCGAGCAGTGGCGCGTCGTGGCCAAGCTTGCCGAGGAGTTCTTTTCCGGCGCCGGATCGCGCGGCAATGTCAACCGGACGGTCTTTGCCGTCGGCGACGAGAAGCAGTCGATCTACTCCTTCCAGGGGGCCGAGCCCGAGGCCTTCGACATCAACGGCCGCATGTTTGCCGAAAAGCTCGCGGGCGCGGGCCGCCGCTTCGAGCGCGTGCAGCTCACCCATTCCTTCCGCTCGACGGAGGACGTCCTGCAGGCCGTCGACACGGTCTTTGCCGCCGAGCCGGCGCGCCAGGGCCTGACGCGCAATGCCGACGTGCTGGAGCACAAGGCGGTGCGCATCGGCGAGCCCGGCCTTGTGGAGGTGTGGCAGCAGATCGCGCCGGAACAGGTCGACGAGCCGGACGACTGGACGGTGCCGATCGACCACGCCTCGGCGCCCGCCGCCCGGCTGGCCGAACTTGTCGCCCGGACCATCCGGCACTGGCTGGCGAGCGGCGAGGCGATCGAGGCCAGGGGACGCGCCATGCGTCCGGGCGACATTCTGGTTCTGGTGCGCAAGCGCGACAGCTTCATCCATGCCCTGTCGCGCAGCCTCAAGAACATGCAGATCGCGGTCGCCGGCGCCGACCGGCTCAACCTGCGCAGCCACATCGCGGTGAAGGACATGATCGCGCTGGGTCATGTCCTCATGCAGCCGCATGACGACCTGTCGCTCGCCGCCGTTTTGAAGAGCCCGGTCTTCGGCCTGACCGAGGACGATCTCTACGCCCTCGCCCATGACCGTCCGCGCACGGCCTCGCTCCATGAGCGGCTGATGGCGAAAGCGGAGGAAGACGCGCGTTTCCGCCTGCCGGCCGAGGATCTCGTCCGCTGGCGCCGCGAGGCCGAAGCGCTTTCCGTCTTCGAGTTCTACGGCGCGCTTCTGGGCCGCGACGGGCTCAGGCGGCGCATGGTGCAAAGGCTCGGCCACGAGGCCGGCGAGATCCTCGACGAATTCCTCAATTTCGCCCTGGCGGTCGAGAAGACCGGCCTGCCGGGCCTGGAATCCTTCCTCGCCACGATCGAGAGCGCCGGGCCGGAGATCAAGCGCGAGATGGACCAGACGCGCGACGAGGTGCGCATCATGACGGTCCATGCCTCGAAGGGGCTGGAGGCGCCGGTGGTGCTTCTGGTCGACAATGGCAGCCGCCCGTTTTCGGAATCGCACCTGCCGCGGCTCGTGCCCTTCCGCTCCCGCAACACCCGGTGGCCCGGCGAAGGCTTCGTCTGGCGCATGCCGGGCGCGCCGTCGAATGCCTGGCTGCAAAAGGCCACGGCGACGATCGGCGAAAAGGCGCGCGAGGAATATCGCCGACTGCTTTACGTCGGCATGACACGGGCCGAGGACCGGCTCGTCGTGTGCGGCTATCGCGGCAAGACCACGCCCGATCCCGGCATCTGGCATGCGCTCGTGCATCAGGCGATGGCCGGCGGCGGGGCAGAGGAGACGAGGCATCCACTGACCGAGCTCGCCGTCCACCGTTTCCGGTTGCCGGACCGGCGCACAGCCGCCCCCGCCGAACCTACCGGGCACGAAGCGCCGCCTGCACCGGTCTTTCCGCAACATCTTCGCCGCCCGTTGCCGGCGGAAGCGCATCTGCCGCGTCCGCTCTCGCCGTCGGGCGCCGCGGCGCTCCTGGACGACCATCGCGAGCCCGTCATTGCGACCCGTTCGCCCGTTCTCGATGCCGCGGGCGGCCCGGCCCCGGCGATCGCGCGCGGCATCACCATCCACCGCCTGCTCCAGAGCCTGCCCGACCTGCCGGCAGTAGACCGCGAGGCGGCGGCGATGCGCTATCTCGACCGGACGATGCAGGACTGGCCGCACGACGACAGGCTCGAAGCATGGCGCCAGGTCGAGCGCATCCTCATGGACGAAGCCTTCGGCGCGGTCTTCGGCAAGGGCTCGCGGGCCGAGGTCGCGGTGATGGGCAAGCTTGTCGTCGGCGGGCGCGAACGCGCCGTCTCGGGCAAGATCGACCGGCTCGCGGTGGACGCGGACAGCGTCACCATCGTCGACTACAAGACCAACAGGCCGCCGCCCCGCACGCTGGTGGAGGTGCCCCTATCCTATGTCACGCAGCTTGCGCTCTACCGTGCATTGCTCGCACCGCTCTATCCGGAGAAAAATATTCGCACCGCGCTGCTGTTTACCGAAGCGCCATCCCTGTTCACCATGCCTGATAAGGTGTTGGATGATGCCCTTGCGCAACTCGACCAGGCATGACACTAGATATGCTTGAATAGACTCATTGCCATCACTACATCTCGTTAGACCCGTTCGTTTCCAAGGAGACATCAATGTCCACCGTCAAGACCGACAAGAACAGCTTCCAGGCCGACGTGCTCGAATCCGCCGAGCCGGTGGTCGTCGATTTCTGGGCGGAATGGTGCGGTCCGTGCAAGATGATCGCGCCGTCGCTCGACGAGATCTCGCAGGAGCGCGGCGGCCAGGTCAAAGTGGCCAAGGTCAATATCGATGAGAACCCGGAGCTCGCCGCCCAATTCGGCGTGCGCTCGATCCCGACGCTGATGATCTTCAAGGGCGGCGAAGTCGCCGACATCAAGGTCGGCGCGGCACCGAAGACGGCCCTTTCCGCCTGGATCGACGGCGCCATCGCCTGATCCTGCCTCTCAAGGACATATCTGTAAGCCCGGCCATCGCGCCGGGCTTTTTTTTTGAAGAGACGATTGCCCAATTTTCCCCCTCCACCGCCTTCGGCGGTCCCCTCCCCCGTAAACGGGGGAGGATCAAGTGGCACCGCAGGATCCTCCCCTGCGAAGCGGGGGAGGGGGACCATGCGAAGCATGGTGGAGGGGGCAATGCTGTCACACCGGCGGGGTGCCGTTCTCGGCCAATACCTCGCCGACCAGGTAGAGCGATCCGCAGATGAGGATGCGCGGCGGCGGCTCGCTCTCGTCCCAGGTGTCGCGCAGGAGCTTGAGCGCATTGGCGACCGAGTGGACCGGCTCGGCCGACAGACCGGCCTCCAGCGCGCACTGGGCCAGTTCGTCGTTTGGGACACCGGCATCGCTCGACGACACCGGCACGGCGAACACATGCCGCGCCATGCCCTCGAAGGCCCGGAAGAAGCCCCTTTGATCCTTGGTGTCGAGCATGCCGGCAATCAGGAACAACGGCCGTTCCTGCCGGTCCTCGCGTTCGGCGAGCGCCTCGGCAACGACCGCGCCGGCGCCGGGATTGTGCCCGCCATCGACCCAGATTTCCGCGCCCGGAGGCGCGAGCGCGACAAGCCTGCCCTCGGCCAGGCGCTGCATCCGGCCGGGCCAGTCGACGCGCCGCATGGCCGCTTCCGCCGCACTGTGGGTGATCTCGAAGCCGGCCGCCTTGACCGCGGCGATCGCGGCGGCGGCATTGGCGTATTGATGTCGGCCGGGCAGCCGCGGCCGCGGCAGGTCCATCAGCCCGTCCTCGTCCTGATAGACGAGCCGGCCATGCTCGAAAAAGGCCAGAAAATCCTGACCGTAGACCGACAGCGGGCAGTCGAGCCGCTCCGCCGTCTCGATGAGAACGGACTGTGCGACCTCCGTTTCCTGGGCTCCGATGACGACCGGCGCGCCGTGCTTCATGATGCCGGCCTTTTCGGCCGCGATCAGTTCGACCCGGTCGCCGAGATAGGCCTCGTGGTCGAGGGAGACCGGCATGATCAGCGACACCGCCGGGCGCTCGATGACGTTGGTCGCGTCGAAGCGCCCGCCCAGCCCGACCTCGATGATCGCGGCGTCGGCCGGATGCTCCGAAAACAGGACGAAGGTAACCGCCGTCAGGATCTCGAAGACGGTGATCGTCTCGCCGGCATTTGCCTCCGCGACACGTGCAATGGCGCCTGCGAGCGCTTCGTCATCGACGAAATGACCGCCATCCGGCGCGCCGATGCGGTAGCGTTCGTGCCAGCGCACCAGATGCGGCGAGGTGTGAACATGGACACTGTGCCCTGCGGCTTCCAGCAGGGCGCGCGCGAAGGCGGCGGCGGAGCCCTTGCCGTTGGTGCCGGCGATGTGGATGACGGGCGGCAGGCGGCGATGCGGATTGCCCAGCCTGTCGAGCAGCCGCGCGATACGGTCGAGAGAAAGGTCGAAACCTTTCGGATGCAGCGACATCAGCCGCTCGATCTCGCGGTCCGCGTTTGAGGTCATCACGTGCATGTCCTGGCGTCGTCGCCGCGCAGAGGGAAGGTGGCGTTCGAAGTGCCCGCCGGCGCGTCAGCCCTGTGCCGGTGCCGTCTCCTCGACCGGCTCGGCGACGATGACTTCGACCTCTTCGGGCTCGGCCTCGGCCTCCTCGAGCGGCGTATTCAACAGCATCTTCAACAGCCGCGCGATCGTCTCCTTCAGCTCCAGCCTGGAAACGACCATGTCGACCATGCCGTGTTCCATCAGATATTCGGAGCGCTGGAACCCTTCGGGAAGCTTCTCGCGGATCGTCTGCTCGATGACGCGCGGGCCGGCAAAGCCGATCAGCGCGCCCGGCTCGGCGATATGGACATCGCCCAGCATCGCATAGGACGCCGTCACGCCGCCGGTGGTCGGGTTGGTCAGCACCACGATATACGGCAGGCCCGCCTCTTTCAGCCGGTCGACCATGACGGTGGTGCGCGGAAGCTGCATCAGCGACAGGATGCCCTCCTGCATGCGCGCACCGCCGGAGGCGGCGAACAGGATGAGCGGCCGCTTCTTGTCGATGGCGGCCTGGAAGCCGCGGATGATCGCCTCGCCTGCGGCCATGCCAAGCGAACCGCCCATGAAGGCGAAATCCTGCACCGTGGCGACCACCGGCAGCCCGTCGATCGTGCCCAGCGCATTGACGATCGCATCGTCCATGCCGGTCTTGGCCTTGGCGTCCTTCAGCCGGTCCGTATACCGCTTCTCGTCGCGGAACTTCAGCGGATCGACCGCGGCCTTCGGGTTTTCCAGCGTCTCATACGCACCATCGTCGAAGAAGAATTTGAGCCGTTCCGCGGCCTTGATCTTCATGTGATGGCCCGATGACGGGATCACCCACTGATTGTCCTCCAGGTCCTTGTGAAAGACCATCTCGCCCGTCTCCGGGCACTTGATCCAGAGGTTCTCGGGAATATCGCGCCGCCCGAGCATGGAGTTGATCTTGGGGCGGACGTAACTCGTGATCCAGTTCATTGCTCTTTTCCTTCGCTCCTTCGCGAGGCAGGAGCTCTTGGTATATTCGGCGAAGTTCGGGTTTGGGACACTAGCGTCGAATGTAGGCGGCTATCGGGCCGCAGCAAGGCGTGCGCCGCGCACGCCCTGTGCCAGGCCGCTGACCAGCGTGGCGACGGCCTCGGCCGGGTCGGCGGTCTGCTCGCCATCCGGTCCCAGCACATTCGCCACCGCGTTGACGATCGCCGTGCCGACGACGACACCGTCGGCCGAAGCGCCGATCGCCCTGGCCTGCTCGGCCGTCTTGACGCCGAAACCGACACAGACCGGCAGCTCGGTATGCGCCTTGATGCGCGCCACGGCACCGGCCACCTTCGCGGTGTCGGGCAGGGCAGAACCGGTGATGCCGGTCATCGACACGTAGTAGACGAAGCCGGACGTATTCGTGAGCACGGTGGGCAAGCGCTTGTCATCCGTCGTCGGGGTGGCCAGGCGAATGAAGTTGACGCCGGCCTTCAACGCCGGAATGCACAATTCCTCGTCCATTTCCGGTGGCAGGTCAACGACGATCAGCCCGTCGATTCCCGCCTCGATCGCGTCGGCCAGGAAGCGTTCGACACCGTAGATATAGATGGGATTGTAATACCCCATCATCACGATGGGCGTTTCGTTGTCGTCCTGGCGGAAGGCGCGGGCGAGTTCGAGCGTCTTCTTCAGGGTCTGGCCGCCTTTCAGCGCCCTGAGGCCCGCCGCCTGGATGGCCGGACCGTCGGCCATCGGGTCGGAAAAGGGCATGCCGAGCTCGATCACGTCGCTGCCGGCGCCGGGCAGCGTCTTCATGATCGCAAGCGACGTCTCGAAATCCGGATCGCCGCCCATGATATAGGTGACGAGCGCCGGACGGCCTTCCTCCTTGAGCCTGGCAAAGCGGCGGTCGATGCGTGTGGTCATGCCGTTTCCTTCTCCACCCAACGGGCGTAATCCTGATTGGCCGTCACGGCCGTGTGCCGGATGATCGCCGGCGTGTCGTAGGGGTGGTGCTCGGCGATGAGCGCTTCCAGCGCGTCGGCCTTCGCCTCGCTCGTCTTGAAGATGGCGAGCGTCTCGTCTTCCTCTTCGATTGCTCCCTGCCACCAATAGAGCGAGCGCACGCCGTCGACAATATTGGCGCAAGCCTTCAACGCGGCGCGCGCCATCCGGGCCGCGTCGACGGCATTGGCGAAAGTGACGTGCAATTCGATCACTCGGCGTGCTCGCGTATCCTGGTCGTCACCTCGAAGGCGTAGAAGCCGTCGCGCGCAATCCTGCTCTTGGCCAGGGCGGCGTCGAAGGCGATGCGCGGGTCACCGTCCACAGCCACATGCGTCAGAAATGCCAGGTTCTGGCTTTCGCGAATGCCCTGCGCATTCTCCTGGCCGTCACCGGCGGCAACCGCCACATAGTGGTGAGGATTGTGCTTGGAACGGTAGATTTCGAACATCGTTCAAATCTCCATGCCCATCATCTTTGCGACGGTGTGAACGTCCTTGTCGCCGCGGCCCGAAAGGTTGACGATGATGACCTGGTCCTTGTCCATCGTCGGGGCCAGCTTCATGGTATGCGCGATGGCATGGGCCGATTCAAGGGCCGGGATGATGCCCTCGAGTTGCGTCGTCACCTGAAACGCCTCGAGCGCCTCGTTGTCAAGGATCGGCACATATTCGACGCGCCCCGTGTCGCGCAGCCACGAATGCTCCGGCCCGACGCCGGGATAATCAAGGCCGGCCGAGATCGAATGACCGTCGAGGATCTGTCCGTCCTCGTTCTGCAGCAGGTAGGTGCGGTTGCCGTGCAGGACGCCGGGCCGGCCGGCGTTCATCGAGGCGCAATGCTCTTCGCCCTGGAGCCCGTGTCCGCCCGCTTCCACGCCGATGATGCGCACCTGCGCATCGTCGAGGAAGGAGTGGAACAGCCCGATGGCGTTGGAGCCGCCGCCGACCGCCGCCACGATCGCGTCGGGCAGGCGTCCTTCCTGTTCGACGATCTGCTCGCGCGCCTCGATGCCGATGACCGACTGGAAGTCGCGCACCAGTTCGGGATAGGGATGCGGACCGGCCGCCGTGCCGATCAGGTAATAGGTGTCCTCGACATTGGTCACCCAGTCACGCAGCGCCTCGTTCATGGCGTCCTTGAGCGTGCCGTGACCCGAGGCGACGGGCTTGACCTCGGCGCCGAGCAGCCGCATGCGGAAAACGTTGGGCGCCTGCCGCTCCACGTCAGTCGCTCCCATATAGACGACGCAGGGCAGGCCGAACCGCGCCGCCACCGTGGCCGAGGCGACGCCATGCTGACCGGCACCGGTCTCGGCGATGATGCGCGTCTTGCCCATGCGCCTGGCAAGCAGGATCTGGCCGAGGCAGTTGTTGATCTTGTGCGAACCGGTATGGTTCAAGTCCTCGCGCTTGAAATAGATCTTCGCCCCGCCCAAATGCCGCGTCAGGCCCTCGGCGAAATAGAGCTTCGACGGGCGGCCGGCATAATGGGTCGACAAGGCGCCAAGCTCGGCCCGGAATTCGGGATCATCCTTGGCCTTGTTCCAATGGTCTTCGAGATCGAGGATCAGCGGCATCAGCGTTTCGGCAACGAAACGCCCGCCAAAAATGCCGAACATGCCCTGTTCATCGGGCCCGGAACGAAACGTATTGGGTGCCGCCGGCCTGTTCATGCCGATCTCCTGACCTGTTGCACCGACCGCAGCCGGCCGGCTTTTTGATTTTCGCAATGTCCGGACGCAGAAACCCACTTCTCCCGGAATTGCTCTGGAGCGGTCAGGCAGCGCGACTTTTGTCGGCGTCCCTGACGGCCCGGAAAAGTTCTTCGATCAGCGCCGCATCCTTGACGCCCGGCGCGCTTTCGACACCGGAGGAGACGTCTATTCCGTTCGGGGCGGCAAGGCGCAGCGCATCGCCGATATTCGCGGCGTTGAGACCTCCCGAAAGCATGTAATCAACGTCCGGGTCAAGGCCCGCCAGCATGCGCCAGTCGAAGGCCACGCCGTTTCCACCGGGCAATTGAGACCCCTTCGGCGGCTTGGCGTCGAACAGGAAACGGTCGGCGGCGCCCAGATAGGGCTCGATCGCCGCCAGATCGCCCGGCTCGCTGACCGCAAACGCCTTCATCACCGGCAGGCCGTAACGCGCCTTGACCTCGCCCACCCGCTCGGGGCTTTCCTTGCCGTGCAGTTGCAAGATGTCGGGCGCCATGGCGTCCACGACCGCGTCGAGAAAGGCGTCATCGGCATTGACCGTCACCGCCACGGCCCTTCCCCTGCCGCGCGCGGCCTCGCGCAGCCGGCCGGCCTCCCCGGGCGTCACGTTGCGCGGGCTCTTTTGGAAGAAGATGAAGCCGACATGGCTCGCCCCGCCGTCAAGCGCGGCGGCGACGGCATCCGGCGATTTCAATCCGCATATCTTTATCTCGAGCGACATGGAGAGGAAGTGCCATGAAATGGCGGCGGAGTCGAGGCAAGCGGGCCGGTGAATGGTGAATGGTGAATGGTGCGGAAGATCTTGCCGCCCAGCAACCCTCAGCTTCTGCGCCGCCACGGTTCTATTTACTATTCACCGAATTGGATCGCCTGCAGCGCCCCGCCATTGCGCTTCAGCCAGGCCTTGGCTTCGTCCGTGCGCGGACAGAGTTCCCTGCACAGGGCCCAGAATTTCGGCCCGTGGTTCATCTCCTTCAGATGCGCCACTTCGTGCGCCACGAGATAGTCGATGACGACGGGCGGGGCCATCATGATGCGCCAGGAAAAGGACAGGTTGCCGTCCGAGGAGCACGATCCCCAGCGGCTCGAAGTGTCCTTGAAGCGGACCGAGCAGGCCCGCCGGCCGGCCGTCACCGTATGGCGCGCGACCAGCGGTTCGATGTCGGCCTTGGCCTGGCGCTTGAGGAAATCGGCCAGCCGCCGCGACAGATGCGCCCTTTCCCCGTGCACGACGAGCGCCGGCGCACCGCCGACGGTCTCGACCGACACGCTGCCGCGACGACCGGACTCGTGGACGATGAGATGCGGCACGCCGCGCAGCGGGATCTTGATGCCGGGGCGCACCTGCGGCTGGTCGGGCAGGCGGGCGAGCCGTGCTTCCAGCCAGCCCTGATGCCGGCCTAGAAACCGTTCCACCTCGCCGCGCGCCAGCCCCGGCGGCACGGTGATACGCAGGCCGCGCCCGCCGGCGTCGATCCGCAATGTCAGGCGCTTGGCGCGCGCGTTCTCCACGATCCTGAGCGGCAGGGACCGGCCCGCCACGTCGTGCGTGTGCTGCTGCGCGGCCGGAGATGATGCCGCTTCCTGCCCTGTCCGTCTGAAAAAGCCGCGCGCCATGCGCAGAACCTATCTGATTCGCCTGCGGCGGGAGTAATGGCACGGAAACTCTTCGCCGTCTTCTGGCGACCGGTTTCCACGTCCTGGCGAATTGCGCTATTCAGGCCTCATGGACAGGACAGGCATGATACCGGTCGCGCCGGGACTGGCGATCTCGGAGGAGTTGATCGAGGAAAGCTTCATCCGCGCCTCGGGCCCGGGCGGACAGAACGTCAACAAGGTGGCGACGGCCGTGCAGTTGCGCTTCGACCTGGCCGCGGCCGAGCTGCCGGAGCCGGTGCGCCTGCGCGCCCTGCGGCTCGCCGGCCAGCGCGCCACCAAATCCGGCGCGATCGTCATTGAGGCGGCACGCTTTCGCACCCAGGAACGCAACCGCCAGGACGCGCGCGACCGGCTGGTCGAATTGCTTGCCAAGGCCGCCGAGCCCCCACCGCCGCCGCGCAAGAAGACGCGGCCATCGCGCTCGGCGGTCGAACGCCGCCTGAAAGCCAAGGCCGGCCGCGCCACGGTCAAGAAACTGCGTGGCCGCGTCGATCGCGACTAGAACATGTCCCGCTCAAACGGTGACGTTTGAGCGAAAGGTACATGTTCCAGCACATTGAGCTGGCGCGCATATCTTTGCTTCAGACGTTGCCGTTTGAAGCGAACGCGCGCTAGCCGTTCCCGGCGCACCGGCTTTCCCCGATCACAGGCGCGCCCGTCCGGCGCCGCCGGAGGCCCTCGCAATCGGCCTGTTGCGCATCGGCAACGCCGGCTACCCAATTTGGCTGGTGCGACGCGGGATCCGGGCGCCCGCCGCGCCCGTTTCAATATTAGCGGACCAGCCAAAATGCTGAAAGAAAGAAGGTTTTCCCGCCTGCCATGCAAGCCGCGGTGCCTTGCGGCCGCTCTTAACCATACGCGCGAAGGCTGCCCCCGTGCACATTGACAGGTGCGCCGATCACCTCTTAACATTTCATTAACGATTATAACAGGCAACGCGAAGCAGGGTGATCGGGCGGCCAGATGGGATCGGGCAGACTCTCCGTTTATGCGATGGTGCTGCGGGCAGCGCTGATCGGCGTGGCCGCCTCGTGGAGCGGTGCGGCGCTGGCGGGCTCGATGATCACCGGCGGCCTGACCTCGCAGCCGATCGGCCATTTCGAATTCTGCCGGGCCAACCCGGGCGAATGCGCCATACGCAGCGTCGACCGGGGACCACAGCGTATCAGCGCGGCTCTGTGGCAGGCGATCCAGGCGATCAATGTCGACGTCAACCAGGCCGTGACGCCGATGAACGATATCGACGTCTTCGGCAAGGACGAGGTGTGGAGCTACCCGAACGGCGTCGGCGACTGCGAGGACTACGTGCTGGAGAAGCGCCGCCTCTTGCACCGACGCGGCATCGACTATTCCAATATCCTGATCACGGTCGTTCGCAAGCGCGACGGCGAGGGCCACGCCGTCCTGACCTTGCGGACCAGTGACGGCGACTTCATCCTCGACAATCTGACCGACGAGATCCGCACGTGGGACCATACCGGCTACCGCTTCCTGAAGCGCCAGTCGAGCGCACATACGGGACGCTGGGTGTCGCTGCGCGACGAGCCCAACACGCTCGTCGGCTCGGTCAAGAAATAGCTTTCGCAGATCACGCCGCCAGGACCATCTTCTCGGATGCCATGCGGTAGGAAATTGCCTCGGCGAGGTGAATCCTGGCGACCGTTTCCTGGCCATCGAGATCGGCCAGCGTGCGCGCCACCTTGAGCACCCGGTGAAAGGCGCGCGCCGTGAAGCCCAATTTCTCGCTCGCATCGCGCAACAGCGCCATCCCCGCCTCGTCCGGCGCCGCGATCGTCTCGACGAGGGCCGGCGTGCAGCGGGCATTGATGCCGATCCCCGCCTGGCCGAGGGCGGCGAAGCGGGCGGCCTGGATCTCGCGCGCCTGGGCCACCCTTTTCGCCACGTCGGCGCTCGCCTCGGCGCGCGACGGCGCAATCAGGTCGCTCGCCGTGACCGCCGGCACCTCGATCCTGAGGTCGATGCGGTCGAGCAGCGGCCCGGAAATGCGCGCCTGATAGTCCGTCTGGCAGCGCGGACCGCGCGCGCATTGATGGCCCGGTTCTCCGGCCTTGCCGCAGCGGCACGGGTTCATCGCCGCCACGAGCTGAAAGCGCGCCGGATAGGAGACGCGATGATTGGCCCGGGCGATGACGCATTCGCCGGTCTCGACCGGCTGGCGCAGTGAATCGAGCACGGCCGGCGTGAATTCCGGCAATTCGTCCAGAAACAGCACGCCGTGATGGGCGAGCGAGGCCTCGCCCGGCCGCACCCGCAATCCGCCGCCGACCAGCGCCGCCATCGAGGCGGAGTGATGCGGGGCGCGAAACGGCCGCCGGTCGGAGAGCTTGCCGTCGGCCAGTTCCCCGGCCACCGAGGCGATCATCGAGACTTCCAGAAGTTCGCGCGGCGCCAGCGCCGGCAGGATCGAAGGCAACCGCTGGGCCAGCATCGACTTGCCCGAACCGGGCGGGCCGCACATCAGGAGGTTGTGGCCGCCGGCCGCCGCCACCTCGAGCGCCCGCTTGGCGCTTTCCTGTCCCTTGATGTCGGCCAGGTCCGGCAGGGATCCGGCCGGCTGGCGAACCCCGGCCTGCGGGCGGGCGAGCACCTGCGTGCCGCGGAAATGATTGGCGATGGCGATCAGGCTGAACGGCGCCAGGATCTCCATCTCCTCGCCGGCCCATGCCGCCTCCGGACCGCAGGCCTTGGGGCAGATAATGCCCTTGCCGACCGCATTGGCGCCGATCGCCGCCGGCAAGGCGCCCGCCACCGGGGCGATCGTCCCGTCGAGCGACAGTTCCCCCAGCACCACGAAACCGGCCAGCGCGTCGGCGGGAACCGCGCCGAGCGCCGCCATCAGGCCGAGCGCGATCGGCAGGTCGTAATGGCTGCCTTCCTTGGGCAGATCCGCCGGCGCCAGATTGACCGTGACCTTCCTGGGCGGCATCGACAGGCCTGACGCATGGAGCGCGGCCTGCACCCGCTCGCGGCTCTCGGCGACCGCCTTGTCCGGCAGGCCGACGATCTGCATGCCCATCTTGCCGGGCGCAACCATCACCTGAACATCGACGGGAACCGCCTCGATCCCCTGAAATGCGACAGTGCAAACCCTTGCCACCATTGCGCCGCCCCTCCTGGCCAATGCGCCCGCGCTGCAACCTCAAATCGAACCCGACCGAGGCCTGCGACCGGCACTAAAGCACACGGTTCCGCCGCTGGGGGATATTATACTTCACAAACCCAGGAGCCGGTGATATGACGCAGGAATGGGCTTTGAGAAGGTTGCAGGTCGTTTTAATACGTGGGTGGAATTCTTCCGAAACTTGCGGGAGATCGGCGCACCATGGGGCATCACGCCTTCATCCATCGTGGCGGCTACCATCCTGTATGGCGGAATGGTGTGGGCCATGATCCGCGAGATGGTTCCGTGGTATGTGTACTTACCTATTGCGCTGCTCGTCTTCGGAAGTGTGTTTCATCTTTATGCTGGTATTGCGAAGGCGCGATCTGTTCAGGGTATCCGTAAGATATCATTGGATGCTGTCGCTGACGCGTGTGAGCGGTTTGAAGAAAGATACTGGAATTTCCTAGAGGCTCACCGTGCCGAACTAAAGGAAATTGCAGATGCAGAAGCCCGGCGTTGGGGTACGGACGATTCGGGGAGTATCAACGGATGGGAGCACGCTCGTCAGCTTGAAACCAACCTAATGCGGAAGATGAAAGCGCGCCTTGGCAGTGATGTCGCCGCTTTGATGGCCATGTTTTCGACGTTGGAGATAGGCGGGGATTCGGATTTTCGCTCGGTTCATTGGAGCGACGGTCAAGCGCGCTACTACGGTGCAATAGGCAAGCTTCTTAGGCAAGGGATGCTTGAAGAGGCGCGGAAATTGAACCGCCACGACATTTTCTTTTAGACAACGTAGAAAATTACCGCACACACAACCACCGCACAAACAGCCCCGGCAATGACCGGTCGCCAATTCCAAGGTGGCGGATTGTAGTCACTCATTCCTTGTCGCTCGTCTTGTCCTGCTTTGGCGCAGGTGATTTCGCGATTTTCTTCAACAGCCGGTCAAAGCGTTCTTCGGAGTCATCCGCTTCAAGCTCGCGAGCGGCCTCGCGGAACTTGTCGGCTTGACTCTTTTTCGCTTTTTCTGTCGTCATCTGCAAATGCACTTCTTTTTCATTGACGAGAGCGGGACGCCACCAAAGCCTGGCTCGAAGAAATCGAACCCCTATTTTATCATCGCCGGGATCGTAATGCACGAATCCCAGTGGCATGGCATCGCTGGCGAAGTGAGACACCTATGTGCCAAGCCAAAATACCGTGTCGGTGGTGAAATTAAATGGCGTTACTTCGGGATGCATAATTCGGAACCGGATAACTCCGTATCGCATCTGGACCAAGCAACTCGCGATGCATTCCGGTCAGAGTATTTTTCCATCCTCACCAAGCGAAAAAGCGTCAAAATCATAGCGTGCGTCGCGAGCGTAGAAGCTGCCTACAACACGGCCTACGTCAAAGACGCCGAGAGCCTTTACCATTACACATACAAGCCAGTATCAGAGCGCTTTCAATACCACTTGCAGGATCTTAGCCGCTTTGTGGGCGACAAACAACTTGGCCTAATCGTCGGGGATCATCGTGGCCGGAAGCAGGATGATGAGTTTAGAGTTCACCACTCTGATATGGTTGAAAACGAAACCGCATTTGTTAGCAACTATGACAATTTCGTCGAGTGCATTTTCTTAACGCCATCCCACATGAGCATTGGCGTTCAGATGGCTGATATGGTGGCGGGGGCTATCGGCCGGGCCTTCAATATCGGGGATCGGACATTCTTCGACGTTATTCGCCCATCCTTTCGGACGAACGCAGCCGGAAAATATGAGGGATTTGGATTAGTGAAATTTCCGACCAAAGGGTGGAAATAGCCGCCGGGCGGGCTTTCGCCCTGATACGTTTCGACGTATCCCCGGCAACAAAAATATGGGCCAAAACCAACACAGAATCAATGATTTAATTACGGCATCGCTAACCCATTGATAACGACTCACTTTTTGTAATTGCTCGAACTTCTAAGAGGTAGTTCGAGCTGGACAGGTCGACTTTTCCGATATTCGGCCTTCGCCTCAACAAGGTTGCCTATAGGTGAGCCGCTTGCCCTTAGCACCTTTGAGCGCGAGGAAAGCACGAACGCCATCGTCAACGCCAAGCGCAACGCGGTTCGAATAGCGGAAATCAAACTCTGCCAGATAGCGGTGCAGGTGATGCTCCGCGCAATGCTGATAGACGCCTTTCATGCCGCGCTTGAAGATCGAATAGTAGCCTTCGACCGTGTTGGTGCTGACGTTGATGGCGGTGAACTTTTCGCCATCGCGGGAATATTCCCAACGGCCATATTCGTCGGCGCTGTGGTTGACGGCACGGTGCTTCGGGAAGTGCTTGCCGATATGGCGATAGTGCATGCCCTCGTCGGTCATGAGCCACGCTTCCTTGGCGATGTACTTGTTCACGATGGGAAGGACGGCCTTCATGGTGGTGCTGGCGATATGGAATGAGCGGGCCTTGCCGCCGCGCTCCACAAGGGTAAGCACCACGTTCTTGTTGCCCATGCCCCTGCCGGTCGTGCCCGCCAGTTTGCCGAAGTACGTTTCATCGGATTCCACAGTGCCGCCATTACCGCCCATCGGGGAGAAGTCATCCGAGCGCATGGCTTCACGAATGCGGTGGCCTAGGAACCATGCCGTCTTGAGCGTGACTTCCAGAACGCGGTGAAGCTGGTTTGCTGAAATGCCCTTCTTTGACGAGCAAATCAGGTGGATCGCCTGCAACCACTTGTGCAAGGGCAGATGGCTTTCCTCGAAGATCGTGCCCATGCGGACAGTGAACTGCTTGCGGCACTCACCGCACTTGTAGAGGCCGTGGCGCTCGATGCCTTCCGGGCTCTTCTTGGAAGGCTTCGTGCGAACGCCCTTGAGCTTGTAGATACGATCCATCGCACCGCAGTGATGGCAAACCGGGCCCTGGGGCCACAGGATTTCTTCCACATGCTGGAAGGCGGCGGCTTCATCGTGGAAATAGGGGCGGGACAGAACTGACATGGCGATAACTCCTTGATCCTTATTTAGGAGTCGCCGTTGGGTTTGTCAAGTATAATATCCCCCGCCGCTGTAAAGAACAATACAGGAACATACTATCGCATTGCGCGCAGCCCGGTTGAAAGCGGTTGCAGAACGCGAACAGCCGGGGAACGCTCAGCCGGCGCGTTTGGCCTCCACCGCATCCCAGAACAGCGCGGCGATATCGGCGCCGCCGAATTTCTTCACCTCGCGCACGCCGGTCGGCGAGGTGACGTTGATCTCGGTGAGATAGTCGCCGATGACGTCGATGCCGACGAGGATGAAGCCGCGCTCGCGCAGGGCCGGGCCGATGCGCGCGCAGATCTCGCGCTCGCGCTCGGTCAATTCGGTCTTCTCGGCGCGCCCGCCGACATGCATGTTGGACCGTGAGTCATGCTCGGCCGGCACGCGGTTGATGGCGCCGACCGGCTCGCCGTCGATCAGGATGATGCGCTTGTCGCCGCCGCGCACCTCCTTGAGATAGCGCTGGACAATATAGGGCTCGCGGAACATCTGGCCGAACATTTCCAGCAGCGCGGCGAGATTGCGGTCTGCCTCGAGGAGGTGGAAGATGCCGGCGCCGCCATTGCCGTAGAGCGGCTTGACGATGATGTCGCCGAATTCGCGCCGGAACGCTGCGACCTCCTGGGGATCCTTGGTGATCAGCGTGTCCGGCATCAGGTCGGGAAATTCGGTGACGAAGATCTTTTCCGGACTGTTGCGCACCCAGGCGGGATCGTTGACGACCAGGGTCGCGGGATGGATGCGTTCGAGAATATGGGTCGTGGTGATGTAGTTCATGTCGAAGGGCGGATCCTGGCGCAGCAGCACCACGTCCATCTCCGCCAGATCGACCTTGCGCGCCTCGCCGAGCGCATAGTGATCGCCCTCCACATCCTTGAGCGTCATCGGCTCGACGCGGGCGGTCGCGCGGCCGTCGCGCAGCGACAGCCGGTCGGGCGTGTAATGAAAAAGTTCATGGCCGCGCTTTTGGGCCTCGAGCGACAGGGCGAAGGTGGTATCGCCGGCGATCGACAGCGTCGCGACGTGATCCATCTGGACGGCAACTTTCAGCGGCATGAGCGTTCTCCGGCGATGCGCATCTGTGTCAGGCCCGATGCATGTATAGCCTCGCGGCCGATTTTCCAATGACGGTCTGGGTACGCCGATCGATACGCTTCATAAAGGGTTTGCTGCGAGCATGCCGGACCGGTCTGCTCGACAGCCGACAGACAGCAAGTTCCAACGCCATCGAAGGGCCAAATGACCGGCGCAGTGAACCCGACCGCCGACAATGCGGATCTCGCATTGACGGACCCCCTCACAGGGCTCGGCAACAGTCGCCGGTTCCACGGCAAGATCGCGCGGCTGATCGCCGAGCGCGCCGACGATCCCGCGCCGTTCGCCATCGGGATCATCGATCTCGACGGTTTCAAGCCGATCAACGACCTGTTCGGCCGCAAGGCGGGCGACGACATCCTGCAGCAGGCGGCCATGCGCCTGCATGCCGCCATGGACCAGCATTCGACCGTGACGCGCATCGGCGCCGACGAATTTGCCTTCCTGCTGCCGATGACCTTCTCCGAGGCGGCCGCGGGAGAACGGGCGCGCATGCTGATCGAGGTCCTGTCGGCACCCTACGACATTGGCGAGCGCACGGCACGCCTTTCGGCGTCGGTCGGCTGCTCGCTCTATTTCCTCTACTCCGAAGAACCGGCCGAGCTCATCACCCGGGCCGAAACCGCGCTCTATCACGCCAAGCGCTCGGGGCGCGGCCGTGTCGTGGTCTATACGCAGGAGATGGAGGAGGCGCAAAAGCGTGCCACGCGCATCGAGCAGGCGCTGCGGCGGGCCGTGTCGGCCGGCGAGGTCGAGCCGCATTTCCAGCCGATCGTCGACCTGGAGACGCGCCGCATCATCGGCTTCGAGGCACTCGCCCGCTGGACCGACAAGGATCTCGGCGTCGTCTCGCCGGGTTCGTTCATTCCGATCGCGGAAGAACGCGGCATCATCGGACCGCTCGCCCAACTCCTGTTGCGCAAGGCGATCGCCGCGGCGCAGAAATGGCCGGACGAGCTGTTTCTGTCGTTCAACCTTTCGCCGTCCCAACTGGTCGATCAGAACACCGGACGCGCCGTCCTGTCGCTGCTGGAGCGCACCGGCTTCGACCCGCGGCGGCTGGAAATCGAGATCACCGAGACCGGCGTCATGGGCGACCCCGCCTCGGCCGAGGCGATCATCCACGATTTCCGCAATGAGGGGATCAGAATAGCGCTCGACGATTTCGGCACCGGCCAGTCCAGCCTCGGCCGGCTGCGCGAGTTCAGGTTCGACAAGCTGAAGATCGACCGCGCCTTCGTCGCATCGATGCTCGACGACCGGCCGTCCGAACACATCGTGCGCGCCATCCTGGCGATGAGCGAAGGGCTCGGCATGACGACCGTGGCCGAGGGCATCGAAAACGACGAGCAGGCGCAGATGCTGCTCGGCCTCGGCTGCGCCGGCGGCCAGGGCTACCATTTCGGCCGTCCGGCCGATGCGGCAACAACACTCGACGCCCTGCGCCGGGATTATGCCGCGGCGGCCGTGGCCGCGCAGTAGCGTGCCGCACGGACGGGGTTGCGGCGGCGGCCCATTTCTCCGATACCTGCGGTCGGTCCGACCGGAGGAGACAAGCCGCATGATGCCCAGCGCCATCTTTCCCGATCTCGAAAACGCCTCGGTGCTGATCACCGGCGGCGGCTCCGGCATCGGTGCCAGCCTGACCGAGGGGTTCGCGCGCCAGGGCGCGAAGGTCGCCTTCATCGACATTGCCGAAGAGGAGAGCCAGGCGCTGTGCGACCGGCTGGCGGCCGAAATCGGAAACCGGCCGCTCTTCCTGAAGGCCGATTTGCGCGATGTGGAAGCCCTGCGCACGGCCGCCGGCAACGCGGCAGAAGCGCACGGCACGGTGAGCGTGCTGGTCAACAATGCCGCGCTCGACGACCGGCACCGCATCGAGGAAATCACGCCGGACTTTTGGGACGACAACCAGGCGATCAATCTGCGGCCGCAATTCTTTGCTGCGCAGGCTGTCGCCGAGGGCATGAAGGCGGCGCGCGCCGGCACGATCGTCAATTTCAGTTCCATCTCCTTCATGATCAACAGCGGCGCATATCCCTCCTATACGGCGGCCAAGGCCGGGGTGGTCGGGCTGACCAAGGGGCTGGCCGGCGCGCTTGGCCCCTACGGTATCCGCGTCAACGCGATCGCGCCCGGCTGGGTGATCACCGAGCGCCAGCGTGCGCTGTGGGTGACGGAGGAGGCCCTGTCCGCCTTCATCGACCGGCAATGCCTGAAGGAAGAGATCCAGCCCGGCGACATGGTCGGGCCATGCCTGTTCCTCGCCTCGTCGGCCTCGCGCATGATGACGGCGCAGACACTGATCGTCGACGGCGGGTATCTGTGAAATCCGGGAGGGAAGGAATGAACGACAACAACATGCCGGGCCACGGCGCCGGCATCCTGTGCCACAATGCCTGCGAGCTCGGCGAGGGTCCGACCTACGATCCCGATACCGGCACGCTCTACTGGTTCGACATTGTCGGACGAAAGCTCTTGGAGCGCGATTTTCCGGACGGGCCGACCCGCGTCCACGACCTGCCATTCATGGCGAGCGCGCTTGCCGTGGTGGACGATGAGCGCCAGCTCATCGCGGCAGAGGACGGGCTTTACCTGCGCGAGCGGACGAGCGGCGCGCTGACGCTGCACCGGCCGCTTGAGGCCGACAACCCGAATACGCGGTCGAACGATGCCAGAGTCCATCCCTCCGGCGCCTTCTGGATCGGCACCATGGCCAAGGACGAGGGGCGCGATGCGGGCGCCATCTACTGGTACCGCAACGGCGAGATCCGGCAACTCTATCCCGGCATTTCCATTCCGAACTCGATCTGCTTTTCGCCCGATGGCGCGATCGCCTATTATACCGACACGCCGCGTGCCATCGTCTACCGGGTCGCGTGCGATCCGGCGACGGGTCTGCCGACAGGCGATCCGGAACCCTTCATCGATCGGCGCGGCAAGGACGGCTGGCCCGACGGTTCGGTGTGCGACGCCGAGGGCAATATCTGGAACGCGCGCTGGGGCGCGGGCGCGCTCGACAAGTGGTCGCCCGGGGGACAGCTCATCGAAACGATCGCCATACCGGCCGGGCAATCGAGCTGCCCCGCCTTCGCCGGCCCCGACGCCTCGCAAATAGTCGTCACCTCGGCCTGGAAGGGCAAGGACGCCGCGGCGCGCGAGCGCGATCCGCATGCCGGCAAGACGTTCGTCGTGGACAGAAAGGTGCGCGGCCGTTTCGAGTCGCGCGTGGCGCTGTAACCGTCCGGGCCTACTTGATCCGCGTCATGCAGATCGAGGTATGGCCAGCCCGGATGAAGCCCAGCTTGCGCGCCGCCGCCTTCGACAGATCGATCACGCGGCCGCGAATGAACGGCCCGCGGTCATTGATCCTGACGACGACGGAACGACCGTTGCCCTTGTTCGTTACCTTTACCTGGCTGCCGAAGGGCAGCGTGCGATGAGCCGCCGTCATCGCGGCCGGGTTCATCCGCTCGCCCGACGCTGTCTTCGAGGTCAGCGCGTACCAGGATGCGCGGCCGCATTGGGCCGCGGCGTCGCCCGCCGACGCGACGACCATGAGTGCGCCGAGTCCGAGCGCTGCGCGGATCGCGCGATTTCGCTTGTTCATTGGTCTTTTCGACCCTCTCCTGTCGCTCCATCAACAATGGTTAACGGCCTAACGGGGCCGGCAGCAGGCGCCAAGGACGGTCCGCATCACTTTCTGATTCGCCCGGCAATACCGGGTTATGCCGCCCGATAGCGGGACTGCAGCCAAAACGTTCGCTTTTACCGATCATTTCGACATTTATTATTCGTTTGATCGATTGACCTTCATCGAACAGGCTCGTGGCCGACATGCATGATCGCCACGAGACAGCAATGATGAAGCAAAGCGCCATCGGCCACGGTTGGACCGGCGCGGACGGTGCGCAGGATCCGGATGCCCCGGCCGCAGCCCCCCAAGACGGCCCTCTTGCCGGCATTGTGCTGGCGGGCGCGATAGCGGCCGGCGCGACCGGCCTCGCGGCGACGCCCGGCCTGGCGATGTTCAGCCCGATGATCCTGGCGGTTCTCGTCGGCATCGGCTTCAACGCCGTCGTCGGCGTGCCGGCGCGCGCTGCCCCGGGCCTCGCCTTTGCGCTCAGGCGCGTGCTGCGTTTCGCCATCATCCTGCTGGGCTTCCAGCTTACCGGCTGGCAACTGGCCGAAGTGGGGCTTTCCGGCATGGCGGTGATCGCCGCGACGCTGGCAGCCGCATTCGTCTTCACCGTCCGGCTCGGCCGCGCGCTCGGCGTCGACCGCAAGCTCGCCGAACTCATTGCCGCGGGAACGTCGATCTGCGGCGCCTCGGCCGTCATTGCAGCGAACACGGCAACCAGGGCGCCGGACGAGGATGTTTCCTATGCCGTTGCCTGCGTCACCATTTGCGGCTCGCTCGCCATGCTGATCTATCCGCTCCTGGCGGGTCTGCTCGAACTCGGCCCGCATGCCTATGGCCTGTGGACGGGCGCCTCCATCCACGAGATCGCCCAGGTCGTCGCGGCGTCCTTCCAGCACAGCGAGGCAGCGGGCGAGTTCGGCGTCATCGCCAAGCTGGCGCGGGTCATGCTGCTGGCGCCGGTCGTCATGCTGCTCGGCAGCTTCGCCGCGCGGCGCGCCGCGGCAAACGGCGACGCCTCCGGCGCGAAAGCGCCCTTTCCCTGGTTCATCCTCGGCTTTGCCGGCGTGGTCGGACTCAACAGCTTCGCACCGCCGGCGCCCTGGCTGCATGACATGATCGTTCAGGCGACGGCCTTCCTCCTGTCGCTGTCGCTCGCCGCCATGGGGCTCGGCACCGATATCGGACGGCTGAAGGCCAAGGGCCTGCGGCCGCTGATGCTCGCCCTTGCCGCCACGCTCTTCATCAGCGCATTCAGCCTGTTCTTTGTCGTGCTCTGCGTCTAATTAGGTCCCGTGACACTGGAACAGCTTCGCATCTTCATCGCCGTGGCCGAGCGCGAGCACGTGACGCAGGCGGCGCGCGCGCTCAACCTGACGCAGTCGGCGACCAGTGCGGCGATCGCTGCGCTCGAGGCACGCTACGACACGAAACTGTTCGACCGGGTGGGCCGCGGCATCGTGCTGACGGAGGCCGGCCGCGCCTTTCTCGGCGAAGCCCGCGCCGTGCTTGCACGCGCCGGCGCCGCCGAAACGGTGCTAGCGGAACTGGCCGGACTGAAGCGCGGAACGCTGAAGATCGCCGCCAGCCAGACGGTCGGCAATTACTGGATGCCGGCACGGCTTGCCGCCTATCGGGCCCGCTATCCCGGCATCGCGCTGACGGCGACCGTCACCAACACGCAGACCGTGGCCGAAATGGTGCGCGACGGCCTGGCCGATATCGGCCTCGTCGAAGGCGAAGTCGACGACCCGCTTCTCGCCGTGCGCCCGGTCGCCACGGACCGGCTGGTGCTGGTCGTTTCGCCGGCCCATCCCTGGGCGGGCCGTGCCGCTGTTTCGGTTGCCGATTTCGCGCACACGGCCTGGGTCGTGCGCGAGCCCGGCTCGGGCACCCGCGCAGCCCTCGAAGGGGCGTTGGAGAAGGCGGGGCTTTCAGTGGCGGATATCGAGATCGCGGTCGAACTGCCGACCAACGAGGCCGTGCGCGCGGCGGTCGAGGCCGGCGCAGGCGCGGCGATCCTGTCGAGCCATGTCACGGGCGGCGCGATTCTGGCGGGTGCACTCGCCAGCCCGCGCGTGACGCTGCCTGTGCGCCGGTTCAGCCTGATCCGGCACAAGGAGCATCACCGCACCAATGCCGCCAGCGCCTTCGAGGCGCTGCTTGCCGAGACGGCGTCAGACGTCGACCCAGCGTCCTTCGCGAAATGACCGGGCCATGGCGTCGACCGTGCGTTCGATGCCGATACCCTCCTCGAAGCCGATCGCGGCAGCCGGCTCGCCGCGCATGCGGCCGATCAGTTGCCGGCATTCGATGATCTTCAGGTCGTTGAAGCCGAGCCCATGACCGGGCGCGGGAACGAAACGATCATAGGGCGCGTGATGTGGGGCGGTCAGCACGGTGCGAAAACCCTGCTCGCTCGCCCGGTCCGCCGTCGAATAGAGCTGGAACTCGTTCATGCGTTCCTGGTCGTAGACGATCGAGCCCTTCGAGCCGAAGATCTGGATGGCAAGACGCCCCTTGCGGCCCCAGGCGGAACGGTTGAGGGCGATCACGCCCGACGCGCCGCCCTCCAGCCGCACGAGTACGGTGGCGATATCGTGGACCTCGACGGCACGCCGGCCATCGTCCGCCGTGATACGCGTTTCATAGGGTTTCGCCATGTCGCACATGACGCGCGCCACGGGGCCGAGCAGCGTCGAGACGAGCGACAGGGTGTGGACGCCGAAATCGTCGAGCGCGCCCCAGCCGGACGACGCCTCGTGGCGATACATGAAGGGCATGTCGGGATCGGCCATGAAATCCTCGTCCATTTCGAGGCGCAGATGATTGACCGTGCCGAGCGCGCCCTCATCGAGCAGGGCGCGGATATGGCGGATCGCCGGGTTCTGGATGTAGTTGTAGCCGAGGATCGCCACCTTGCCTGATGCGCGCACCGCGGCCAGCATGGCTTCGGCGTCCTCCGGCTTCGGCGCCATCGGCTTTTCGCACCACACATGCTTGCCGGCTTGAAGCGCGGCGATCGCCATTTCGGCGTGGAACCGGTTGGGCGTGGTGATCGAGACGACATCGACCGCCGGATCGGCGATCAGCGCCCGCCAGTCGCCGCTCGCCCGCTCGAAGCCGAATTCGTCGGCGCGGGTGCGGGCCAGTTCGTCATCCGTCTCTGCCAGATGGGCGAGCCGGATTGTCGGCACGTCACCGAAGACAGGCTTCACCGCGTTCCAGGCAAGCGCGTGGCACTTGCCCATATAGCCTGTTCCGATCAGACCGACGCCGATGTCCTGCATTGCCGCTGTCTCCAAAAAATGGGGCGGCAGCGCCGCCCCGAGTTGGACGGCCGTCAAGATGATCGGGCCGTCGCGGGAGGAATCCTCGTCAGACCGTGCCGCCCAGCTCGTCCGACAATTCGGCCAGTTCCTTGCCCCCCGCCATCATGTCCTGAAGTTCCTCGGCGCTGATCTCGCCGCGCAGCGCGGTGCCCAGTGTCCTGCCCCGGTTGAGCACGGTGAAGCGGTCGCCGACGGCGATGGCATGGCGCACATTGTGGGTGATGAAGACGACCGCCAGCCCCTTCTTGCGCACCATGTCGATATATTTCAGCACCATCGAGGTCTGGCGCACGCCGAGCGCCGATGTCGGCTCGTCGAGGATCAGCGCCTTGGCACCGAAATAGACGGCACGCGAGATCGCCACGCATTGGCGCTCGCCGCCCGAAAGCGTGCCGACGGCCTGGCCGGGGTCGCGCACGTCGATGCCGATGCGATGCATCTCCTCGCGCGTGACGCGATCGCAGAAGTCGAAATCGACATGGCGGAACGGCCAGATGCCCCTGACCGGCTCGCGGCCCATGAAGAAGTTGCGCGTCACCGACATAAGCGGGATCATCGCCAGGTCCTGGTAGACGGTTGCAATGCCGGCATCGAGCGCCCCGCGCGGGCTGGAGAACCGGACCGTCTTGCCGTCGACCAGCATTTCGCCCTTCGTCGCCTGATGCACGCCGGCCATCACCTTGATGAAGGTCGACTTGCCGGCGCCATTGTCGCCCAGCAGGCAATGCACCTCGCCCGCATTGACCGTGACCGAAACTCCCGCCAGCGCGATCACCGAACCGAAGTGCTTCTCGATGTCGCGCATTTCGACGATTGGGGCAGACATCAGCGTTCTCCCGTCACGCGCTTGCGGATGATGTTGTTGAAGAACACCGCCATCAGGAGCATGGTTCCGAGGAAGACGAGATACCAGTCCTGGTCGATGGCTGTGTAGGTCAGCCCGATCAGCACCATGCCGAAGATGACGGCGCCGAGCGCCGCACCGATTGCAGAACCGTAGCCGCCGGTCAGCAGGCAGCCGCCGATGACCGCCGCGATGATCGCCTCGAATTCCTTCTGGAAGCCGCGGCGCGCGTCGGTCGAGCCCGAATCGAGCACGGTCAGGATGGCGACCAGGGCGGCGCAGGCCGCCGTCACCATGAACAGCGAGGTCTTGACGCGGCGCACCGGCACGCCGGAATTGCGCGCCGCATTGGCATCGCCGCCGGAGGCGAAGATCCAGTTGCCGTAGCGCGTGCGCGTCAGCAGGAAGGCGGCCAGGCAGGCGATTGCCGCGAACCAGAGGATCTCGACGGGCATGCCGGTGACTTTCGGCTGACCATTGGGAAACTTCGCCGTCCAGTCATTGGCGGCGAGCCAGGCGAACAGGCCCTCGAACGCCTCGCCGGCGAACAGTTCGTAGAAGAAGGCGTCGAGCGGCGTGTCGGTCGCCGCCTCGCGGACGCCGCGCAATTGCGTGGCGCCGCCGGTCGCCCATTTGAGCCCGACCAGCGACAGGCCGCGCAGGATGAACAGGAAGGCCAGCGTGACGATGAAGCTCGGCAGGCCGGTGTGGATGACGATCTGTCCGTTGACGAACCCCATCGCCGCGGCGAAAGCGAGGGTGAGCACGATGGCCGCCGGCAGCGGCAGGCCGATGGTGACGACGCAGGCGCCGAAGATGAGGCCGGCAAAGGCGACCATGGAGCCGACGGACAGGTCGAACTCGCCGCCGACCATGAGCAGCGATGCGCCGATGGCCAAAAGGCCGAGCTGGGCGGCCGGGGCCAGGAAGTTCATCACGCCCGACAGTTCGAACATGACGGGGTTGGCAACCATCATGAAGAAGCCGGCAACGATGACGAGGCCCATGACGGCGCCCAGTTCGGGGCGCCGCATCAGGCGGGTGAGGAAGGAGGCCTGTTTCAGCCGCTCGTCACGCGCCTCTTCGATGACTGCCGTATTCTGGTCCGTCATGGCCGTTTCCTCTTTGCGGTCCAGGGGCCGGGGCGTCCCCTCCACCGCCTTCGGCGGTTCCCCTTCCCCGCTTCGCAGGGGAGGGACCGGCGGGTTCGCCTGATCCTCCCCCGTTCACGGGAGAGGGAGACCACGCGAAGCGTGGTGGACGGGGCAACTTCGCACGACGACATGCTGTGCGGACGTCGCCGGATACAATGGCCTAGCGCGCTATTGCTTCGAAAGGAAACGTTTGAAGCAAAGATATGCGCGCCAGATCAATATGCTGGAACACGGACCTTTCGCTCAAACGATTCCATTTGAGCGGGACATGTTCTAGCGAATGCCCTTTGCCGACAGGTCGACCACCTGGGCCGCCTTGTCCTGCGTCACCAGGTTCGGGCCCGAGGGCACGTTGCCGCCGGGCATCAGCCCGTATTCGGCGTTGAGCGCCAGGAAGGTCACCGGCAGATAGCCCTGCAGATATTGCTGCTGATCGATGGCGAAGGCCGCCTTGCCGTCGGCCACGGCCTGCAGGAAATTGGCCGACAGGTCGAAGGAGGCGACATTGACCTTGCCTTCCATGCCGGATTCGGCAACGGCGGCGACCGTCGGCTCACCGGCCAGCGGCGCGCCGAGCGTCATGATCGTGTCGATCTCGGGGTCCGTCGACAACGCCGCCTTGACCTTGGCCAGGATCTCGGCCGGATCGTTGGTGGTCGGCAGAACCGTCACCTCGCCGCCGAACCCTTCGGCAAATCCCTCGCAGCGCAGGTCGAGCGCCACATTGCCGACCTCGTGATTGACGCAGATGCCCTTCTCGCCGCCCATTTCCTTGAGCTTTTCGCCGCCGGCCTTGCCGGCGTCAAATTCGTCCTGCCCGACATGCAGCGCCGCGCCGAGCTCCTTGGAGACGTCCGAGCCCGAATTCATCGAGATGACGGAGATGCCGGCGGCCACGGCCTTCTGGATCGAGGGCCCGAGCGCGTCGGCATCGGGGATGGAGACGACCAGGCCGTCCGGCGCCTGGTTGACGGCGGCGTCGATCAACTGGCTCATCGCCACCATGTCGAAGGTTTCCGGCGCGCGGTAGTCGACATTGACGCCCATGTCGGCGGCCGCCTGGCTGACGCCATTCTTGACCACGGACCAGAACGGGTCGGAGGCCTGGCCGTGACTGACCACGATGATGTCGGTCGCCTCGGCCGCCACGGCCGTGCCGGCAAGGACCGTTGCCACCAGCAGGGACTTTACGAGTTTCTTCATGATGCATCCTCCCAGATCGAAACGATGGTTCGACAGCGCCGCATTCTCCACCCGGCTGGCGCCGCACGTGCAGCGACAACGGAACATACGTACCGAAAATTTCACTGCTGGAATATTTATTCCATCTGTGGCACGATGCGTCAAGAGTTGAATCTTGGCCGGCAATGCGCGACTGAGCCGGCGGCGGCAGGGACGGCAGGCATATGGAAGCAGGCGACCGGGAGACGACGACACCGCGCGATTACGACGCGCTGCGCCAGCTCATTCTGGACCGGCGCAGCGACCTGCCGAAGCGGCTGGCGCAGGTCGCCATCTACGCGCTCGACAATCCCGACGAGATCGCCTTCGGCACCGCCGCCAGCGTCGCCGCCTCGGCCGAGGTGCAGCCCTCGACGCTGGTCCGCTTCGCCCAGCATCTCGGCTATGACGGATTTTCCGATCTCCAGGGGATCTTCCGGGCCCGGCTCAAGGAACGCACGTCGAACTATGACGAACGGCTCGCCGTCATCCGCGCCGGTGCGGAAGGCGGCTCGGAGGACCAGGCGGTGCTGCACGGCTTCCTGGCCGCCGCCGGCCAGTCGATCGACCGGCTGTCGGAGAGCGTCGATCCGGCGCGCTTCGAGCAGGCCGCCTCCATTCTGGCGGGCGCGGAGACGATCTACATCGTCGGGCGGCGGCGGGCCTTTCCGGTGGCGAGCTACCTTGCCTACGCTTTCGGCAAGCTCAAGGTGCGCTATTTCCTGACCGGATCTGCGGCCGGGCTCGATCCCGAGGTCCTCGACCTGGCGGGGCCGCGCGATGCCGTCGTCGCGGTCAGCTTCTCGCCCTACGCGCCGGCAACCGTCGAGCAGGCGCGGCAGTTGAGCGTCAAGGGCCTGCCGGTCGTCTCAATCACCGACAGCGCCTTCTCTCCGCTTGCCGAATGCGCCACGGAGTGGCTGGAGATCGCCGAAGCCGATTTCTCCGGCTTCCGCTCCCTGTCGGCGACCATGGCGCTCAGCATGGCGCTGACGGTGGCGGTGGCCGAGCGCAGAAGGAAGGGGTGACGCGGTTCTTTCCCCTTGAGGGAAGACAATCGCAACTGGCTCTCTCTACCCCCTCCACCGCCTTCGGCGGTCCCCCTCCCCCGCTTCGCAGGGGTGGATCCTGCGGCGTCGCTTGATCCTCCCCCGTTTACGGGGGAGGGGACCATGCGAAGCATGGTGGAGGGGGGAAATACGATTGCCCTCCCCCTTAGAACACGTCCCGCTCAATCCAGCCGTACGGGCTTGCCGGAAAAGCAGGCCTGCGTCGCCGCGTCGGCCAGTTGCTGTGCCTTCAGCCCGTCAAGACCGTCGGGCGGCGGCTTCGTCCCGCTCTCCAGCGCATCGACAAAGGCTTCGAGTTCGTCGCGGTAGGCCGCGGCGTAGCGCTCGAGGAAAAAGTTCTGCACCGGGTCGGCCGTGACGCCGGACGCGCCGGCGAAGCGAACGGTCGTCTCGTGCACATTGCCTGCCGACAGCAATCCCTTGGAGCCATGGACCTCGATGCGCTGGTCGTAGCCGTAGGTGGCGCGGCGCGAATTGGAGATCTGGCAGATGCGGCCCGAGGCCGTCTTCATCACGACGGCAGCGGTGTCGACGTCGCCGGCCTTGCCAATGGCCGGATCAATGAGCGCCGAGCCGACCGCCTGCACCTCGACGATCTCCTCGCCCAGCAGGAAGCGGGCCATGTCGAAATCGTGGATCATCATGTCGCGGAACAGACCGCCCGAGCGCTCGACATAGGAGACCGGCGGCGGCGCGGGATCGCGCGACAGGATCGTCACCAGCTCGACATCGCCCACCTCGCCCTCGGCCAGGCGGCGTTGCAGGGCGGCGAAATTGGGATCGAAGCGGCGGTTGAAGCCGATCATCAGCGTCACGCCGGCCGCCTCGACCTTGGACAGCGTTTGACGGATGCGCTCGGCGCTCATGTCGATCGGCTTTTCGCACAAGACCGCCTTGCCGGCCGCCGCCGCGCGCTCGATAAAGTCGGCATGGGTGTCGGTCGGCGTGGCAATCAAGACGGCGTCGATCCCGCTGGAGGCAAACACCGCATCGGCGTCCATGACGGATGCGCCGGTGACGGCAGCCAACGCCTCGGCGCCGTCCGGCACGGGATCGGAAATGGCGGCCAGCCTTGCGCGCGGCGAGGCGGCGATGTTGCGCCCATGGATCTGACCGATCCGGCCGGCACCGAGCAGCGCGATTGAGATCATCGTCAAAGGTCCTTTTCGAACTGGAATGGCATTGCCATATTCAGAATATTCATTCCATATTGACGCTGCAATGGAATTTATGTTTCATTCGCACGATCACTACCATATCGCAACGGCGCGCGCCCGCACGGAGCGCGGAAACGCCGCAGGGAGGACGGCATGGCCGATGAAGACGGGAGGGTATTGGACGTCATCACCGTCGGCCGCGCCTCGGTCGATCTCTACGGCCAGCAGATCGGCTCGCGGCTCGAGGATGTGTCTTCCTTCGCCAAATCCGTCGGCGGCTGCCCGGCCAACATCGCCATCGGCACGGCACGGCTCGGCCTGAAGTCGGCGCTTTTAACGCGTGTCGGCGACGAGCAGTTCGGACGTTTCATCCGCGAGCAGATGCGCCGCGAGGGTGTCTCGGACAAAGCGATCGTCAGTGACAGCCAACGGCTGACGGCGCTCGCCATCCTGTCGGTGGAAAACGACAAGAATTTTCCGCTGCTTTTTTACCGGGAAAACTGCGCCGACATGGCGTTGTGCGAGGACGATGTCGATCCCGCCTTCGTCGCCTCGGCGCGCGCGCTCGTCGTCACCGGCACGCATTTCTCGCAACCCAACACCGATGCCGCACAGCGCAAGGCGATGCGGCTGATGAAGGAGGCCGGCGGCAATGTCGTCCTCGACATCGACTACCGGCCGAACCTCTGGGGGCTCGCCGGCCATGCCGAGGGCGACAACCGCTATGTCGCCTCGGAAAAAGTATCGGCCAAGATGAAGACGGTGCTCGCCGGATGTGACCTCATCGTCGGCACGGAAGAGGAGGTGCTGATCGCGTCGGGCGAAAGCGATCTCCTGGCGGCCCTGAAAACGATCCGGGCCCATTCGCGGGCGACCATCGTGCTGAAGCGCGGGCCGATGGGCTGCATCGTCTATGAAGGCGCGATCTCCGACGATCTCGAAGCCGGCATTGTCGGCCGGGGATTCCCGATCGAGGTCTACAACGTGCTGGGCGCCGGCGATGCCTTCATGTCGGGCTTCCTGCGCGGCTGGCTGGCCGGCGAAAGCCTGGAAACGGCGGCCACCTGGGCCAATGCCTGCGGCGCCTTCGCCGTCTCGCGGCTCCTGTGCTCGCCGGAAATCCCCACCTTCGCGGAACTGCAGTATTTTCTCGAGCACGGCAGCCGCGAGACGGCACTGCGAAAGGACGAGGCACTCAACCATGTCCACTGGGCGACGACGCGGCGCAAGGCGATCCCGTCGCTGATGGCCTTTGCCATCGACCACCGCGTGCAGCTCGAGGAGATCGCGGCGCGCTGCGGCGGCGATGTGGGGCGCATTGCCGCCTTCAAGGTGCTGGCGGTGAAGGCGGCGGCGGAGGTCGCCGGCGGTCGCGCCGGCTACGGCATGCTGATCGACGAGAAACACGGCCGCGAGGCGATGTTCGAATTTGCCCGCCACGACATGTCCTGGCTCGGACGGCCGGTGGAGGAGCCGGGGTCGCGGCCGCTCAGGTTCGAATTTTCGCAGGATATAGGCGCGCAGCTCGTCGAATGGCCGGTCGACCATTGCATCAAATGCCTGTGCTTTTATCATCCGGACGACGAGGACGCGCTCAAGCACGAGCAGCAGCAGACGCTGAGAAGGCTGTTCGAGGCGTCGCGCAAGGTCGGCCGCGAATTGCTGATCGAGATCATCGCCGGCCGGCACGGGCCGCTCGACGACACGACGGTGGCGCGGGCGCTCGAAGAGCTCTATGGGCTCGGCATCAAGCCGGACTGGTGGAAGCTCGAGCCGCAGCGCTCGCCCGAGGCCTGGGCGGCCATCGAGGCCGTCATCGGCGCGCACGACCCCTGGTGCCGCGGCGTCGTGCTATTGGGACTGGAGGCGCCGGCGAAGGATCTGGAAGCGGCCTTTCGCGCATGCGCCACCGCCCCGATCGTCAAGGGTTTCGCCGTCGGGCGCACGCTGTTTGCCCACGCCGCCGAGGAATGGCTGGCCGGGCGCATGAGCGACGCAGAGGCGATCGGCGACATGGCAGCCCGGTTCAAGCAACTGACGCAGAGCTGGCTTGCCGCGCGCGGCCAACAGGCCGCATAGGTCCCTGGAGGAGTTCGACAATGGCGAAGACGGTGCGGCTCACAATGGCGCAGGCCCTGACGCGCCATCTCGCGGCCCAGATGACCGAGATCGACGGCGAGAGGCTGCCGCTTTTCGCCGGCGTGTGGGCGATCTTCGGCCACGGCAATGTGGCCGGCCTCGGCGAGGCGCTGTACGGGGTGCGCGAGCAATTGCCGACCTTTCGCGCCCACAATGAGCAGGCGATGACGCATGCCGCGATCGCCTTCGCCAAGGCCACATTCCGCCGCCGCATGATGGCCGCGACCACGTCGATCGGCCCCGGCGCGACGAACATGGTGACGGCGGCCGCACTTGCCCATGTCAACCGGCTGCCGGTGCTGCTTCTGCCGGGCGATGTCTTCGCCAACCGCATTCCCGACCCCGTGCTGCAGCAGGTGGAGGATTTCGGCGACGCAACCGTCTCGGCCAATGACTGCTTCCGCCCGGTCTCGCGCTATTTCGACCGCATCACGCGGCCCGAGCAGATCGTTCCGGCGCTCGGCCGCGCCATGCAGGTGTTGACGGATCCGGCCGAATGCGGCCCGGTGACGCTGGCGCTGTGTCAGGACGTGCAGGCCGAAGCCTTCGACTATCCCGAAAGCTTCTTTGCCGAGCGGGTCTGGCTGCCGCGCCGGCCGCGCGCCGACGTCCGCGAGCTGCGCGAGGCGGCGGACGCGATCGGGGCGGCGCAAAAGCCGCTCATCATTGCCGGCGGCGGCGTCCTCTATTCCGGTGCCAGCGAAGAACTCGCCAAATTCGCCATGGCGACCGGCCTCCCGGTCTGCGAGACGCAGGGCGGCAAGTCCTCGCTGCCGGACGATCACCCCTTGAACATGGGAGCGGTCGGCGTCACCGGCACCGCGGCCGCCAATCGTCTCGCCGAGGAGGCCGACCTTGTGATCGCCGTCGGCACCCGCCTGCAGGATTTCACCACCGGCTCGTGGGCGCTCTTCCGAAACGGCGCAAAGCGCATCGTCGGGATCAATGTGCAGCCCTTCGATGCGGGCAAGCACCGCGCGGTGCCGGTCGTCGGCGATGCGCGCGAATGCCTGCGCGAACTGCGCGAGGCGATGGGCGACTGGAACGCTCCGTCCGAATGGACGCAAAACGCCAAGTCCGGCAAGGCGGAGTGGCAAAGCGAAGCCGATGCCGCGACAGCCGCCACCAATGCGGCCCTGCCCTCCGACGCACAGGTGATCGGCGCGGTGCAGCGCGCGCTCGGGTCCGATATTACCGTGCTGCATGCCGCCGGCGGATTGCCGGGCGAGCTGCACAAGCTCTGGCGGGCCGGAAAGCCCGGCTCCTATCACGGCGAATACGGCTATTCCTGCATGGGTTACGAGATCGCCGGCGGGCTCGGCGCCAAGATGGCCAGGCCCGACGAGGAGATCGTCGTCATGGTCGGCGACGGCTCCTATCTGATGCTCAATTCCGAGATCGCCACCTCGGTCATGCTCGGCCTGAAACTGACCATCGTCCTGCTCGACAATCGCGGTTTTGGCTGTATCAACCGGCTGCAGGTGGCGACCGGCGGCGAGAGCTTCAACAATCTGTTCAAGGACGCGCGGCACGAGAGCCTGCCCGAGGTCGACTTCGTGTCCCACGCGGCGAGCCTCGGCGCGATTGCGCAAAAGGCCGCCTCGATCGCGGAACTCGAAGAGGCCTTGAAAAGGGCGCGCGGCAACGAGCGCACCACCGTGATCGTCATCGACACCGACCCGCTGATCTCGACCGAGGCCGGCGGTCATTGGTGGGATGTCGCCGTGCCTGAGGTGAGCGAACGCTCCGAGGTGGCCGCGAAGCGGCGGGACTATGAAGAAGAGACGAAGCGGCAGCGGATGGGAGACTGACCTCTGCCGCCAGCGAACGAATTTGGAGAAGCAAGAGAATGATCCGCATCGGGGTGAACCCTATCGGCTGGTCGAACGACGACATGCCGGAAGTGGGCGGCGACATTCCGCTCGAGCAATGCCTCGGCGAGGCGCGCGCTGCCGGCTTCGAAGGCATGGAACTCGGCAACAAGTTCCCGCGACGGGCGGAGGCATTGCGGCCGGTGCTCGACGCGCACGGCCTGGCGCTGGTCGGCGGCTGGTATTCGACCAGTCTCCTGACGCGGGCCGCAGCCGACGAGTTCGAAGCCGCCCGCGATCATGCCGCGCTCCTGAAGGCGATGGGCTGTTCGGTCTTCATCGCCGCCGAGACCTCCAACGCCATCCATGGCGACCGGTCCGTGCCGCTTTCGGCCCGGGCGGTTCTGGCGCACGGGGCCTGGAGCGAATTCGGCGCGCGCTATACGGAATTCGCAACTGCCCTGATGGACGAATTCGGACTGCAGCTCGTCTATCATCACCATATGGGGACCTGTATCCAGGCCGAGGCGGAGATCGACCGGTTCATGGAGGTGACGGGCGACGCCGTGCACCTGCTGCTCGACACCGGCCATGCGGTCTGGGGCGGCGCCGATCCGGCGCGGCTTGCCCGCCATTACAACGGCCGCATCGGTCATGTCCATTGCAAGGACGTTCGCGAAGACGTGATGTGGTCTGCCAACCGTCACGATTGGTCCTTCCTCGACGCGGTTCTGGCGGGCGTCTACACGGTGCCCGGCGACGGCATGATCGATTTCGTGACCGTGCTGAAGGCCCTGCCCGGCTATAGCGGCTGGGTGGTCGTGGAGGCGGAGCAGGACCCGAAAAAGGCCACTCCCGCGACTTACGCCGCAATGGGCCATGAAAATCTCGCATCCTTCCTCAAACAGGCGGGGCTTCGATGAGCAAGGGCGCAGACCGCATATTCCGGCCGCTCTGGGTGCGCGCCATGATCGTTGTCGCCTGTGCCGCCTGGGCGCTCGTCGAATGGGCGAACGGCCAGACCGGCTGGGCGCTTCTGGCCGCGGCGGTCACGGCCTATGGCGTCTGGAGCTTCTTCATCGCCTGGCGCCCCGACGATGAAACGGCCGCCAATCCGCACGACAAGGAGTAAAATCATGTCCAGGTTGCTGGTGAAACCCGACGGTGCGCACGGCCGGGTCATCTCGGTGACGCCGCAAAGCGCCGGCTGGACCTATGTCGGGTTCGATCTCCACCGGCTGAAGCCGGGCGAGATCGTCTCGGCGCAGACCGAAGACCGTGAGGTCTGTCTCGTCTTCGTTACCGGGTCGGGCAAAGCCGCCGCCGGCGGCCGGGACTTCGGCATTCTCGGCGGGCGCAAGACGCCTTTCGACGGCAAGCCGTGGTCGCTCTATGTCCCGCAAGGTTCAAACTGGAGCGTCACGGCCGAAGACGCGCTGGAGCTGGCAATCTGCTCGGCGCCGGGGCTCGGCGGCAATCTGCCGGCGCGCGCGATATCGCCCGACGACCTCGGCCAGGAGGTGCGTGGCAAGGGCACCAACACCCGCTACGTCACCAACATCCTGCCGGAGAACGAACCGGCCGATTCGCTGCTCGTCGTGGAAGTCATCACGCCCGGCGGCCATACGTCGAGCTATCCGCCGCACAAGCACGACGAGGACGATCTTCCGGCCGAATCCTATCTGGAAGAGACCTATTACCACCGCATGAACCCGCCGCAGGGCTTTGCCTTCCAGCGCGTCTACACCGACGACCGCGCGCTCGACGAGGCGATGGCGGTGGAAAACGGCGATGTGGTCCTCGTGCCGAAAGGCTACCACCCTTGCGCCGCCTGCCATGGCTACGACCTCTATTATCTCAATGTCATGGCCGGACCGAAGCGCACTTGGAAGTTCCATAACGCCGCCGAGCACGCCTGGCTGCTCGAATAGGGCAGCCTCCCGCACCCCCTGTGTGGCGATGATGTTTCAATCGCCGCCAAACATTTACCCTGCGGCCAGACGTATTTCGCTCCGCGCTTGAAGACTCACCCTGCTTTGTGGGAAGTAGGCTGCGGCGGGCGGTCGAAATGTGACGTGAGTGCAAGTTCGTGCGAGTCGAGGGAGGGGAAGGCAGTTGAGCGGCCGCCGGTACAAGACGCCGACCCTTCTTGCCATGGGCGCGATCGCGCTGCAGCTTGCCACCGTGCCGCCGGGGCAAGCCTTCGAATTGTTCGGCATGCGCTTCTTCGAGCGCGACCGCGAGGCCGAAACTGCGGATATCATCGGCCAGCCGCAGCCCTATTCGATCGACTTCGCCGTGGCGGCGGATGTCGACGGCATGGAAAAGACCCTGAAGGGCGCCTCCAGCCTGTGGCAGGACCGCGCCGAACCCGCCTCGGGCGCGGCCGGCCTGATCGCCAAGGCGCGCGGGGATTATCAAAAGCTGCTCGCCACGCTCTATTCGACCGGGCGTTACGGCGGAACGATCAGCATCACGATTGACGGCAAGGAGGCGTTCGACCTGCCGCCGGACGCCCGTCTCGCCAACTCCGCGGCCGTCCGGGTGATCGTCGATCCGGGGCCGTTGTTTCATTTCCGCGACGCCACGGTGGTCAACCCGGCCCCGCCGACGACGGACAGGCGCGATCAGGTCGAGCCACCGGCCAAAGCCGGCTTTGCGCCCGGCCAGGTTGCTCGTTCGGGGGTGATCCTGCAGGCCGAGCGGCTGTCGATCGACGCCTGGCGCCAGCAGGGCCATGCCAAGGCGAGCGTCATCGAACGCCGCGTGACAGCCGCCCATGATGGCGATCAGGTCGACGCGGCAATCGAAATGGACCCTGGCCGGCGTGCGGTCTACGGTCCCGTCTCGGTATCCGGGACACAACGTATGGATCCGGCTTTCGTGGCCTATATGACCGGCTTGAAACCGGGCGAGGAATACGACCCCGACGATCTGAAAAAAGCCAGCACCCGGCTTTCCCGGCTCGACGTCTTCCGCTCCATGCGCATCGAGGAGGCCGACGCCATCACCCGCGAGGGTCTCCTGCCGCTCAGCGTCATCGTGCAGGAGCGTGCGCTGAGACGCATCGGGCTTGGCGGCAGCTATTCCACGCTCGACGGCATTGGGCTCGAAGCCTACTGGATGCACCGCAACCTGTTCGGCCGCGCAGAGAGGCTGCGCATCGAGGGGCGTGTGGCAGGCATCGACAGCCTCGACCCGGACGACTTCACCTACCGCACCGGCATCATCTTCACCAAGCCGGGCGTCTACACGCCCGACACCGATTTCAGCGCCTCGCTGATCGGCGAGCGCGAGGTGCTCGATCCCTATACAAAGACCGGCGTGTCGGCCGAGACGGGCTTCACCCATGTCTTCACGGACGAACTGTCCGGCCGCCTGTTCGTCAACGCCCGGCATGCGCGCTTCGAGGACGACACGTTCGGAACGCGCGAATTCACCAGCGCCGGCCTACTGGGCGGCCTGACCTACGACACGCGCGACAATCCGGCCGACGCCACGCGCGGCTACTACGCCGATTTCGTTGCCGAGCCCTTCTACGAATTCAATTACAACAATCCGGGCGTGCGCTTCACCGCCGAGGGCCGCACCTATTACGGCTTCGGCGAGGATGCCCGCTTCGTGCTGGCCGGCCGCGTCAAGCTCGGCACGCTGATCGGCCCGGAAATCGCGGAAGCCGCCCCCGACCGCCTGTTCTTCGCCGGCGGCGGCGCTTCCGTGCGCGGCTATGCCTACCGCAATATCGGCGTTGAAACGCCGGCCGGCAATGTGATCGGCGGCCGCTCGCTGATCGAGGGCTCGGTCGAACTGCGCACCCGCGTCACCGAGACGATCGGCGTCGTCGGATTCGTCGATGCGGGATATGTGGGCGAAGAGACCTTTCCCGATTTCGACCAGGACCTTAAGCTGGGCGTCGGTGCGGGCCTGCGCTATCTGACGCCCCTCGGCCCGATCAGACTGGATTTCGCCGTACCGATCGATCCCAACCCGGACGATCCCGACTTCGCCTTCTACGTTGGAATAGGACAGGCGTTTTGACCCGGCTTCTATTCATAATGCTGCTGCTGTTTGCCGCGAGCCCTGTATTCGCCCAGGACACGGCCGACGAGGAGCGTTCCTATTTCCTGCGCTTCGTGGAAAACCAGCTCTCCACGCCCAATCGGCAAATCCGCATCAACGGCATCCAGGGCGCGCTGTCGTCGAACGCGCGCATCGGCGAGATCACCGTGGCCGACCGCGACGGCGTCTGGCTGCGCATCGAGAATGCCTCGATCGTGTGGAGCCGCCTTGCCCTGCTGCGCGGGCGCCTGGCCATCGATACGCTGTCGGCCGAGGCGATCGAGGTCGCCCGCAAACCGCTGCCGGACGAAAGCCTGCCAAGCCCGGAATCGCGATCCTTCAGCCTGCCGGAGCTGCCGGTGGCGGTCGTGCTCGATGCGCTCGAGGTCGAGCGCGTCAGCTTCGGGGAAACTGTGTTCGGCCTGGAATCCGTCCTCGCGGTTACCGGGCGCATTCGGCTGGAAAGCGGCTCGCTCGACTCCGAGCTCGACTCCGAGCTCGACCTGACGCGCCTCGACGGGCCCGGCGGCCGGTTGCACCTGGCGGCGAGCTTCGCCAACGAAACGGAACAGCTCGACATCGACCTGGCATTGTCGGAACCCGAAGACGGCGTGGTGGCCAATCTGTTGAACATCGAGGGCAGGCCGCCGATCGACCTTGCCGCATCGGGCAGCGGGCCATTATCCGCATTTGACCTGACGACGACGCTCGATGCCGCCGGAGAACGCGTCCTTTCGGGCCAGACCGGCCTGCGCCGCCAGAATGAGGGGCTCGCCTTCACTTCACGGCTCGAAGGGTCGGTGGCGCGGCTGGTGGCGCCGGTCTATCGCGATTTCTTCGGCGCCGAGACGGGTATCGAAGCGGCCGGCCTCGTCAAGGACGCCGGCGGTATCCGCCTCGACAATCTCGATCTCACCAGCGCCGCCCTCGCGCTCAACGCTTCGGCCGAAACCGGCAGCGACGGCTTCCTGCGCCGCCTCGCCCTCGACGCGCGCATTGCCAATGCGGACGGCTCGCGCGTGCTGCTCCCGGTACCGGGCGCCACGACGACGCTGGACCAAGGTCGCATGGAAATCGCCTATGGCGATGCGACGGACGAGACCTGGAGTGCGACCGTCGACCTTGCCGGTCTCCAAACGGGTGGCCTGGCAGCCGAACAAACGGTGCTGGAGCTTGGCGGCCTGGCCCGCAATCTCGACCGCCCGACGGTGCGCGAAATCACCTTTGCCGCGGACGGCGATATCTCCGGCATCACTGCCGAACGGGCCGACGTGGCGCAAGCCCTGGGAGAAGCGGTCGAACTCGATGTCGAAGGATCCTGGCGCGCCGGATCGCCGGTCGAGATCGCCCGCGCGGTTCTGTCGGGCAAGGCGCTTCGCCTTTCGACGCAAGGCAATTTTGCCGATCTCGCCTATCGCGGCCGCATCGGGCTGGAGACGGCCAGCCTTGCGCCGTTTTCGGCACTTGCCGGGCGCGACCTGTCCGGTGCGCTCGATCTGAGCGCCAATGGCGAGTTGCGTCCATTGACCGGCGCCTTCGACCTGACGCTCGACGGCACGGCCGACGAATTGCGCATCGACAACGAAGCGGCCGACAATCTGCTCGCCGGCGCCACGACCATCGTCGGCCGGGCGGCGCGCGGCGAAGAGGGCCTGACGGCCGACGGGCTCAGGATCGGGAACGACCAGGTGACCCTTGCAGCCGACGGCACATTTGCCACGGGTGCCGCAGATTTCGATCTCGATTTCACGCTTTCCGATCTTGCCCTTTTGTCGCCCCAGGCCGAGGGGCGGCTGACGGCGTCTGGCACAGCCAAGGGTGGCGACGGCCTGATCAATCTCACCTTTCAGGCGAGCGTGCCTGGGGGCAACCTGGCCGGCAAGCGGCTCGGCGAGGCGCATTTCGGCTTCGACGGCACGCTGCAGGACAATGTGCTCGACGGTCAGTTGGCCGGCAGCGCGTTCCTCGACGGCGTGCTGGCCGAGCTTTCGGCGGCAGTCGCGCTTGCCGAGGACGAGAAACGGGTCGGCGACCTGCGCTTTGCGGCCGGCGGCGCGCGGCTGACGGGCAATGTCACGCAGGATGCGTCGGGGCTCTTTTCAGGGTCCCTCGCTGTCGATGCGGCGGACATCTCGACCGCCGCGGCTCTCTTTCTTGCCGATGCTCGGGGCGCTATCCAGGCGCAGATCGAGCTGGCCGCACAGGACAACCGCCAGCACGCCGACATCAGTGCAGATATCGAACGGTTCGAGCTGGGCGACACCAGGATCGACGCGGCCGATCTTGCAGTGGCGATCGACGACCTTCTGGGCGTGCCTGCCGCGCAAGGCACCGCGCGCGCCAGCGGCGTCGTGGCGGGCGGCGTGACGATAGACCGGATGGAGGCCGAAGCCAGGCGCAGCGGCACGCAAACTGATTTTACGCTCGACGCCGGCCTCGCCAATGGAGCGACCGTCGGGGCGACCGGCGCCCTGGCGCCGGAAGGCGAGGGTTTCCGCTTGTCGCTGAGCCGGACCGATCTCGCCCAGGGTGAACTCGCCGCGCGGCTCAGCCGGCCCGCATCGCTGCTCGTCGAAGGCCAGACCGTCACCATCGAGGATCTCGCTCTGGCGGTCGGCAGCGGCCATGTCGCGGCGGCCGGTACGATCGCCGAGGCGCTCGACATGAATGTCACCATCCGCGACCTGCCGCTGGCGCTCGCCAACGCCATCCGGCCGGATCTGGAGCTGGGCGGCACGCTGAATGGCTCGGCGCGCATTGCCGGAACGCGCGACGCGCCGGAAATCACGTTCGACCTCTCCGGGCGGTCGCTCACCGCCGCTGCACTGCGCGCGGCGGGCCTCGACCAGGTCTCCATCGATGCGCGCGGAACCACCAGCGGCGGGATGATGAATGTCGACGCCTCGCTGACCGGCCCCAGGGGCTTTCGTGCCAGCGCCAACGGCGCGGTTCCCCTGGGCGACGGGCGCCTCGACCTCGACGCGCGGCTGGAAAGCTTCCCCCTCGCATTGCTCAACAGGGCCGTGCCGGGCCAGAACCTCGCCGGCAATGTCACCGGCTCGGCCCGCATTGGCGGAACGCTGGCCGACCCCGAAGCGACGTTCCAGCTTTCCGGCACGGGCCTGTCGGCGGCAACGCTGCAAGAATTCGGCGCCGCGCCGCTCAGCGCCGAGGCGCGCGGGCGATTTGCCGGCAATGCGCTGACGCTGGAGACCGGGCGCGTCGACGGGCCGGCGGGCCTGGAGATCACGGCCAGCGGCACGGCGCCTCTGTCGGGCGCCGGTCTGCGAATGTCGGCCAGGGGCAATGTGCCGCTGGCGCTCGCCAACCGTCTGCTTGCCGAGCGCGGCGCACAGGCGTCGGGCACGGTCACGTTCGACCTGACGGCCACCGGCAGCCTCAACCGGCCGCAACTGGCCGGCAGCATTTCCGCCAGCGGCGCGCAGATCGTCGACCCGCAAAGCAATCTCCGGCTGAACGACATCGCGCTTTCGGCGCGCCTGGAACGCGAAACCGTGACGATCGCCTCGCTTACGGCGGCGTCGGCCAGCGGCGGCACCATCAACGCCTCCGGCACGATCTCGACAAACAGCCAGGCCGGCTTTCCGGCCAATATCAGGATCGGCCTCAACCAGGCGCGCTACGCCGACGGCCACATGGTGGTGGCCACCGTCAGCGGCGAGATCACCATCACCGGCGCGCTCGCCCGCGATCCCCTGATCGGCGGCGCGCTGACCGTCGAACGGGCCGAGATTTCCGTGCCCTCGAACTTCGGCGGCGGAGCCGCCGCCCTCGATGTCCGCCACATCAATCCATCGCCCGGCGTGAAGGCCACCCTGCGCCGCGCCCAGGCCGAGGACGGCACGCCCATGCCCTCGGCGCGCCCGAGCATCGCCCGGCTCGACATGACGATCGACGCGCCGGGCCGCATCTTCGTGCGCGGCCGCGGCCTCGACGCCGAGCTGGGCGGCCAGGTCCGCCTCACCGGGCCGGTGAGCGATATTCAGCCGGTCGGCGGTTTCGAGCTCATCCGCGGCCGCCTGGCGATCATCGGCCAGCGCATCACCTTCGACGAGGGCACAGTGACGCTGGTGGGCGATCTCGACCCGTTCCTCAACTTCATCGCGCGGGCCGAGCGCAGCGGCATCGACGTCTTCATCACGGTGCGCGGGCGCGTGTCGGATCTCAATATCGGCTTTTCCTCACAGCCCGAACTGCCCGAGGACGAGGTGCTGGCGCGGCTCATCTTCAACCGCGGGCTCGATGAATTGTCGGCCGTCCAGATCGCGCAGCTCGCCGCCGCCGCCGCCGAGCTGGCGGGCGGCTCGAATACCTCGCTCCTGCAGAACCTGCGCGGCGCGACGGGGCTCGACGAGCTCGACGTCGTCACCGACGAGGAAGGCGGGGCCGGGGTGCGCGCGGGGCGCTATATCCAGGACAATATCTATCTTGGCGTGGAAGCCGGCACCAGCGGCACCACGCGCGGCACGATCAATCTCGACATCACCAAGGACCTGAAGGCCCGCGGCTCGGTCGCCTCCGACGGCGACACCGGCGTCGGCCTGTTCTTCGAACGCGATTACTGAGAAAGGCCACGGTGCCCGGCCCGATTGCGTCGGATCCGGCCTGCAATTTGCATATGTTGATTGGCAGCGGGATCGGCCTTGAGCGGCCGATGGTGCCCAGGAGAGGACTCGAACCTCCACGCCTTGCGGCACACGGACCTGAACCGTGCGCGTCTACCAATTCCGCCACCTGGGCAGGTGCGCCGCTTCGTTTAGGCGGGCGGCATGGCCGTGTCAATGCGGTTTGAAAAAATTGTCGCCGATCCCGTTCTCACGGCCCCGACCGGCCGGGCCGCATGTCTCGTCGGCCGATCTGCAGAGCCTTCCCCGGCCACCGATGAACCCGCTTCTCAGTCGAGAATCTCCTTCGAGGCGACGGTGGAATCGGCATTCAGCCGGTAGACGACCGGAACGCCGGTCGCCAGTTCCATCTTGACCACCTCGTCCGGCGTCAGCCCATCGAGCGCCATGATGAGCGCGCGCAGCGAGTTGCCGTGCGCGGCGACCAGCACCGTCTCGCCGCGCAAGACATGCGGCTGGATGGCGCGCAGATAATAGGGCCAGACGCGGGCGCCGGTGTCGCGCAGGCTCTCGCCTCCTGGCGGCGCCACGGCGTAGGACCGGCGCCAGACATGAACCTGCTCGTCGCCCCACTTGGCCCGCGCGTCGTCCTTGTTGAGGCCGGTAAGGTCACCATAATCGCGTTCGTTGAGCGCCTGGTCCTCGATCATCTCCATGTCGCCCTGGCCCGTCGCCTCGAGGATGAAGCGGCACGTCTTCTGGGCGCGGATAAGGACGGAGGTAAAGGCGACGTCATAGCGCAGTCCGCGCTTCTTCAGCGCTTCGCCGGCCGCCTTGGCCTCCGCACGTCCCTTATCGGTCAGATCGACATCGTGCCAGCCGGTGAAGAGGTTCTTCAGGTTCCATTCGCTTTGCCCGTGGCGGACAAGGACCAGTGTTCCGGACATCGATCTTCCCTGTGCGGTGGTTGTTCTTCGAGACGAGCGTGTCTTTCAGCCCGGAATGCCGAGCACGTCAAGCATCGAGTAAAGACCGGGCTTGCGCCCGCGCGCCCATAGCGCGGCCTTGACGGCGCCGCGCGCGAACAGCGAGCGGTCTTCGGCATGGTGCGACAGGACGATGCGTTCGCCCTCGCCGGCCAAGATCACCGAATGCTCACCGACCACTGAACCGCCGCGCAGCGTGGCAAAGCCGATGGCGCCTTCGGGGCGCGGCCCGGTATGACCGTCGCGCACACGCACGCTCTCTTCGTGCAGGCTGACGCCGCGCCCCTTTGCGGCGGCCTCGCCGAGGAGCAGGGCTGTGCCGGAGGGGGCGTCGACCTTGTGGCGGTGGTGCATCTCCAGGACCTCGATATCGAAATCGGCCGCCTCCAGAGCCACCGCCGCCTGGCGCACCAGTACGCTCAAGAGATTGACCCCAAGGCTCATATTGCCTGACTTCACGATGGTCGCGTGGCGGGCCGCGGCCTTGATCGCGGCATCGTCTTCCGCCGAGCAGCCGGTGGTGCCGATGACGTGGACGATGCGCGCCTGTGCGGCGTAGCCGGCGAACTCGACGCTGGCGGCCGGTGCGGTGAAATCGACGACGCCGTCAGCCTTGGCAAAGACGGCCAGCGGATCGTCGCTGATCGGCACGTTGAGGATGCCGACGCCGGCAAGCTCGCCAGCGTCATGGCCGAGCCACGGCGAACCGGCCCGTTCGACGGCGCCGGCGAGGCGCGCGCCGCGGCTTGCATGGATGGCGCGGATCAGGGTCTGGCCCATGCGGCCGGCCGCGCCGACCACGACGAGGTTCATGTCGCTCATGCCTTGTCTCGCAGCTCTTCCATGTCGGCGGCTTCGTCGGTGGCCGCGCCTGCCTCGTCCAGCAGGTCGGGCGTGGCGCGGCTCTGCATCTGGCTGAAGCGATAATAGATGCCGTTGCGGTCGCGCAGCAGTTCGGCATGCGTGCCCTGCTCGACGATCCGCCCGGCCTCCATAACGACGATATTGTCGGCGTGCACGACGGTGGACAGCCGGTGCGCGATGACGATCGTGGTGCGATCCTTCATCACGGTCTCGAGCGCCTGCTGCACGCGCTTTTCCGATTCGTTGTCGAGCGCCGACGTCGCCTCGTCGAGCAGCAGGATGGGCGCATTGCGCACGATGGCACGGGCGATCGACAGGCGCTGGCGCTGGCCGCCCGAAAAGGCCATGCCGTTTTCGGCCACGACAGTTTCGTAGCCTTGGGGCATCGCCATGATGAAATCATGCGCCTGGGCCTGCCTCGCCGCCGCCTCGATCTCATCGTCCGTGGCGTCCGGCCGGCCGTAGCGAATGTTGTCGCGGATGGTGCCTTCGAAGAGATAGGGCTGCTGCGACACATAGGCCATCGCCTTGCGCAGCGAATGGCGCGTGACGCCGGCGATGTCGTGGCCGTCGATCGTGATGACGCCGCCCGTCAGGTCGTAGAAGCGCTCCAGCAGGGCGATCAGCGTCGACTTGCCGGCACCCGATTCGCCGACGATCGCGGTGCTCTTTCCGGCCGCGGCCGTGAAGCTGACACGGCTCAGCACGGGCAGCGAGTTGGAATAGGAAAAGGAGACGTCCTCGAAGCGGATCTCGCCGCGATCCACGATCAGGTCGGTCGCGTCCGCCCGGTCCCGCTGACGCGGCTTGGTGTCGAGAATCTCGTAGATCATGCGCGCATTGACCAGCGAGCGTTCCAGATTGACCTGGATGCGCGCCAGCTTGCGCGCCGGATCGTAGGCCAGCAGGAGCGCGGTGATGAAACCAAACACCGAGCCGGGCGGCTCCCCGCTGCCGAATGCACGAACCGCCGCATAGCCGATCACGCCGGCAATGGCGAGCCCGGCGAGGATTTCGGAGATCGGCGTCACGCGTTCCGAGACGCGGGCAATCTTGTTGGCACGCTGTTCCGATTCGGCGATCAGGTTGGCGAGCTTCCGCGAAAGCTGCTCCTCCATGGTGAAGGCCTTGACCACGGCGACGCCCTGGGTGGCCTCCTGCATGGCGCCGACCAGGCGCGCGTTGACCTCCACCGATTGGCGCGCAACGCTGCGCAGGCGGCGCATGATCTTGTTGACCGCAAAAATCAGCGGCGGCCCGATGAGGAGCGCGATAACCGACAGCAGCGGATCGAGCGCGATCATGGCGATGACGAGGGCAACCAGGAGCACCGCATCGCCGGCGAGCGACTTCAGCGTCATGTTCAACAGGTTGCGTACGCCCAGGACGTTCTCGTTGATCTGCGCCGCCAGCCGCCCCGAACGCGTATCTGTGTAGAAATCGAGACCGAGACGCATGAGGTGGTCGAACAGGCGTTTCTGGTAGCGCGCGACGAGATTGTTGCCGATCTTGGCCAGCGTCACCGCCTGGCCATAGGTCGCGAACCCCCGGATGACGAAGACGACGGCGATCGCGATGCAAATCCAGGGTACGAGATCGAAACGCTCGCCATAGAAGACGTCGTCGATCAGCGGCCGCATCACCCAGGGGATGAAGGCCGTGGCGCCGGCCATCGTCAAAAGGCAGAACCCGGCGAAGAGATAGTGGGGCAGATATTCGCGCCCGTTTTCCGCCATGATCCGTTTCAGAACGGCGATGACTTCGCCGGGCTCCGGCCGGTGCGGCTTCATGTGGTCGGCTTTGGCCAATGCGCCTGTCTCTTCCTTGCGGCAAAACAGCTGTCCGGCAAGCCTATGCATCGTGCCGTCGCCACATGCAATGGCGAATGACAAGACATCGCGGCGACCCCATGCCGCGGACTTGCCGCGGGCGGCCGGTTCCCTACTGCATGGCCGATCCGTCGACGCGCCAGCGCCGATCCGTCGTCACGACGCCGAATCGCGCCGGCGTGCGGGCATAGGCGGCCAGCCCGGTCAGTGCCGCCAGCGGATGGGTGATGACGAAGACGGGAATGTCGCGCAGCATCGCGCTGTGCGGCGCCTTGTCCTCGAAGGCCTGCCGGAAGGCCGGCGATTTCAGGGCCGGAATGATCTTCTGCGCGATCCCGCCGGTCAGATAGACGCCCCCGCGGCTCATGAAGACGAGTGCCAAGTCGCCGGCGACGCGACCCATATAGACGACGAACAGCGAAACCGCCTCCGTGGCCATGGCATCGGATTGATCGAGCGCGGCCGCGGTGATCTCGGCCGGCGTGGACAACCGCGCCTCCACCCCTTCCGCCCTGGCGACGGCGCGGTAGAGATTGACCAGGCCGCGTCCGCACAGGATCTGTTCGCCCGAAATGCGTCCTTCGATACGTTCCAGATGCGGGAAGACCTCGAAATCGCGCGGGCTGCGCGGTCCCAGATCCATGTGCCCGCCCTCGCCCGGCACCGGTATCCATGTGTGGCAGGCATGGATCAGCCCGGCAACGCCGAGACCGGTTCCCGGACCGAGCACGATGCGGCTTGCCTCGGGCTCCACCTCGCCGCCGCCGATCCGCACCATGTGCTCCTCGCCGAGTGCGACGACCGCCAGGGCCTGGGCCTCGAAATCGTTGAGGACGACGATATCCTCCAGGCCGAGATTGTCGAACATTGCCCGCGGACGCACGACCCAGTCGCAATTGGTCAACTTGACCTCGTCGCCGTCGACGGGACCGGCAACAGCGAGCACGGCCGAACGCGGCATGATCGATGTCTTGTCGAGAATCGACGTCTGGATCGCCTCGTCGATCGTTGCGAAATCGGCCGTCTGAACGGTCGGGAACTGCTTCGGTTCCGCATAGGCGTCGACGAGAATGGCGAAGCGCGCATTCGTGCCGCCAATGTCGCCGATCAGGATCGGGAAATTGAGAATGGCCTCGGGATCGGCTGGGTTGGACATGGTCTCGGAAATTGTCGTCATCAATCTTGGTCAGTTGGGATCAGGCCGCGGGCGCCCGCGCCAAGCACGATTTCCGCCGTCGATCGATTGAGCGCCATCGGGATATCATAGACCGTCGCCAGACGCATCAGCGCCTTGACGTCGACGTCGTGCGGCATGGACGTCAAGGGATCGACGAAGAAGATCAGCACATCGACCTCGCCATTCGCGATCATTGCGCCGATCTGCTGGTCGCCGCCCAGCGGTCCGCTCTTGAGCGCCGTCACGTCGAGCGACGGGCAGGCCTCGGCAATACGGCTGCCCGTCGTTCCCGTGGCCACGACCGAACATTGCGACAGGAGCACCGAATGCGCCTGGGCAAAGGCGACCAGGTCGTCCTTCTTCTTGTCATGCGCAATGAGTGCGACGCGGAGTCTGCTCACGATGCCGATTCCATCTCCACCTAAACCGTTTTAAGTCGTATAGAGAAGGTCGACCGTGCTGGAAAGCCCCAACGTGCCGGCGATGCCGATTCAGTTTCGCGGCCGCGGCTCGGGCAACGGAATCGACGCACGCGGCGTCGGTACAAACGCGCTTGCCGCGGTCGGCTGTCCGGTGGCGGCGACCGTTCGTCCGCCGCTGCCGCCGATCGTCACCATCTGCTCATTGGCCGGTGCCGGCGCGCGAAGCACCGCCTGGCAGGCAGCAGGCAGGCTTTTCATGGTCATGATGTCGCGCGCCTTCGGCTTTTCCGGGCCCTTTGCCGGGCGCCACGGTTCCTCGGTAAACCACCATGCCAGCGACTTGCCGCAGCCCTCGCCGGGTGTCGTCGGTCGTTGCGACCTGCATCCGCTCGAGCCCGGCGGGCATCCGATGCGAATGTGGAAATGGTAGTGGTGGCCCCAGAAGGGACGGATCTTCTGCAGCCAGCGGCGGTCGCCGGTCGCCGTGTCGCACAGCTTCTTCTTGATGCCCGGATGAACGAGAATCCGCTCGACCTCTGGGTAGCTCGCCGCGCGCTTGAGCAGGGCGGCGTGCTGCGGCGTCCAAATGGTGTCGTCGACGTAGAGCGAGCCCTTCTTCAAGACGGAAACGGCGCTCACTTTCTCGCGCTGCGCCTGGGTAAGCCGCTTGCCGGGCATCGGGGTCAGCCAGACATCGGCGTCGAGGCCCATCTGATGCGAGGCGTGTCCCGTCAACATGGGGCCGCCACGCGGCTGCGATATGTCGCCGACCAGCAATCCCGGCCAGCCATCGGCGGCCGCCTCGCGCGACAAGCGCTCGATCAGCTTGATCATGTCGGGATGGCCCCAGCGCCGGTTGCGCGACAGGCGCATGGCCTGCCAGTGCGGCCCGTCGGCGGCGATGGCCACTCCGCCGGTGAAGCAGCCCTTGGAGTAGAAACCATAGGACTGCGGCTGCGTGTAGGCCGGCAGGTTCTTGGCCCCGAACAGGTTCTTGGCCAGCGGCTCGGCTTTTGCCGGCAGCGCCAGGGTCGCCATTGCAGCCAAGACCGGGCAGACGAGACGGGCGGACCGGGGAAATGTGCGCGGGATCATGGGATAACCTTCTCCAGGATCGAATCTGTATCCCAAGCCTCGCCTCGCCGTGGTTAGCGAATGGTGAATCGGCTGGCCGCCCGAACGAACCCTAACACAGGATCCGCCTACAGAGGCGAAGGGCCAAGGCAACCACAATCATTCGGCGCGCCAATTGTCTGCGCGCCACATGGCGTCGAGCGCCGCCTTGTAGTCGGGATAGGTGAACGCATAGCCGCTTTGCTTCAGCTTTGCGTTCGAAACGCGCTTGGTCTCGCCATAGAAGGAGCGCGCCATCGGCGTCATCTCGGCCTCGTCGAAGGCAATCGCGGGCGGCGGCTCGACCGCCATCAGCGAAGCGGCATATTCCACCACGTCCTGCGGCGGCGCCGGCAGATCGTCGGTCACATTGTAGATGCCGCCCAAGGTGTTGCGCGCGAGATGAGAAAGCGCGCCGGCAATGTCGTCGACATGAATGCGGTTGAAGACCTGGCCCGGCTTGATGATGCGCCTGGCCGTGCCGGCGGCAAGATTGACGAAGGGATTGCGGCCTGGACCGTAAATGCCCGACAGGCGCAAGATGGCGACAGGCAGTCCGGTCTCGGCGCCGAGCGCCTGCCAGGCCCGTTCCGCCTCGAGCCGTTCGCGTGAACGGCGCGACACCGGGCTGCAGGGTGTCTCCTCGTCGACCCACGCGCCCTGATGGTCGCCATAGACCCCGACGGTCGAGAGATAGCCGATCCAGGAAAGCGCCGGCATGGCGCCGGCGATCGCGTCCCTTGCAGCATTGAGCACGGGATCGCCGGCCTCGCCCGGTCCGGCCGAGACCACCAGATGGGTGGCTGAATCGAGCACCGCGGCGATTTCGGCATCGAGCGAGACGCCGCCGAAAAGGAAGGGCTGTATGCCGCTCTCCTTCAGCGTATCGAACGCATCGAGCGAGCGTGTCGTGCCGCCGATCCATGCCGCCTCGCCGGCCGCCGCGCGCGCAAAGGCCCGCGCGGAATAGCCCGCGCCAAACAGGAACAGTCTCATGACGCCTTCTTCCTCCACGCGGTTGTGCCTGTGCCGGTCAGCGCGCACCGCCATTCCTCCTCGACCTCGGCCTGGCTATCCGGTCCATGGCTCGCCCGCAACGTTGCGATCCGTTCGCTGCCGCCCAGTTGCGACAGCGCCCACACGGCCATGCCGCGCACGAGAGGCGAATCGTCGGCAAGCAATCGTTCGACCGGCGGCACGAGACGCCGGTCGCCCGAATTGCCGGCGGCGATCAGCGCGTTGCGGACAAAACGCTCCCGCCCGATGCGCTTGATCGGAGAGCCCGAGAAGAAGGCGCGGAAAGCCGGGTCGTCGAGCGCGAGCAGTTCGGCGAGTTCGGGCGCACGCAGGTCTTCGCGCGCCTGCAGCTTGGCCTCGCTGGCCCGGCGGGCGAACTTGTTCCACGGGCAGACTGCCAGACAGTCGTCGCAGCCATAGATGCGGTTGCCCATGGCGGCGCGGAACTCGGCCGGAATGACGCCCTTGTGCTCGATGGTCAGGTAGGAGATGCAGCGGCGCGCATCGAGCTGATAGGGCGCGGGAAAGGCGTCGGTGGGGCATACGTCGAGACAGGCCCGGCACGAGCCGCAATGATCGGCCTCGGCTTCGTCGGTCGGCAGCTCCGCGGTGGTGAAGATCGAGCCGAGGAACAGCCAGGAGCCGAATTCGCGGCTGACCAGGTTGGTGTGCTTGCCCTGCCAGCCGATGCCGGCCGCCTCGGCCAGCGGCTTTTCCATCACCGGCGCGGTGTCGACGAAGACCTTGACGTCCGCGCCCGTGCGCGCGGCGAGCTTGGCTGCAATCGTCTTCAGCCGGCCCTTCATGACGTCGTGATAGTCGCGATTTTGCGCGTAGACGGAGATCGCCGCCCGGGATTTGCATTCCAGGATTTCCAGCGGGTCGTGCCCGGGAGCGTAATTCATCGCCAGCATGACGATCGAGCGTGCCTGCGGCCACAGCCGCGCCGGGTCGGCGCGCTGCTCCAACCTGTCGGCCATCCATTGCATGGTGCCGTGCCGGCCGCGAGCGACGAATTCGGCAAGCCGGCTCCCCGCTTCGCGCACCTGGTCGGGGCGCGTGATCCGCAGCCCGTCGAAGCCGGCGGCGCGGGCTTCGGCTTCGAGAAACGCGCGCAGACGCCCCTGATCTTTATGGACCGGGGCCGCGCACATCAGAAGTCGAGGTCCGCGTAATGCGAGACCGGAGGAAGACCGGTCGCGCGGTCGGACAGGATCGGGCGGAAGGAAGGGCGCGATTTCATGCGCACATACCATTCGCGCGCCGCCGGATATTCGGCCCACTCGACCTCGCCGAGATAGTCGAGAACCGACAGCGCCGCCGCGCCGGCCAGATCGGCATAGGACAGGCGGTCTCCGGCAAGCCAGTCGCGCGTGGCCGCCAGCCAGTTGGTGTATTTGAGATGCTGCTTGACATTGGCGCGCGCCGCCCTGAGCGCCGCCGAATCCGGTGAGCCGCCGCCATAGGCGCTTCCCATGACCGGCTTGAAGGCCCGCTCGCGCACCAGATGCCGCGTGACATCGGTCTCGGTCTTGCCGAGATACCAGTCGACGAGCCGGCGGGTCTCTGCGCGGGTGAAGGGATCGTCGGCCAACAGCCGCTTATCGCGCTTGATCGCGCCGCGCGTCTCGTCGAGATATTCGGCAATCACGTCGGCGCCGACGATGGCCTGATCGCCTTCGGCCAGAAGCACGGGCAGGCTTCCCGCCGGATTGAGCGACAGGAACTCCTTGCGCCTTATCCACGGCTTTTCCTCGATCAGCGCGATCTCCTCCCCGAATTCGCCAAAGGAAAGGCGGATGAAGCGGCAGGAGGCGAGAAGTGGATGATGAAAAAGCGTCAGCATGATCTTCAGCAAAATAGTGTTGGCTATGGCGTTTTTGCGGTCAAGCCGCCAGATCGGTTCGTCGCTCGCAGAATCGATGTTCCGATCCAGCTCCTTGTTCCGGGCGGAGAACCGGCTTCCACTTCTCCTGGAATTGCTCTAAGCCTTCGTCCGCCGGAGGCCGGTTGCCCGCAACTCCGAGCTATACGGGCCCGCCCTTCTCCTGACAAGCGAGCCGTGTCCGGCTCAACCAATCCGAGGTTTTCATGCAGGAACAGTCGATTGTCGAAGCCATACTGCTTGGACTGCTGGAGGGCCTGACCGAATTCATCCCCGTCTCCTCGACCGGTCATATCCTGCTTGCCGGGCATTTTCTGGGCTTCCAGTCGACCGGCAAGGCCTTCGAGGTCCTGATCCAGCTCGGCGCCATCCTGGCGATCCTGTCGGTCTATTTGTCGCGCCTGTGGTCGCTGGCGCTGGCCTTGCCGCACGACGCGCGCGCCCGGCGCTTCGTCTTCGGCATTCTGCTCGCCTTCCTGCCCGCGGCCGTCATCGGGGCACTCGCCCACGGTTTCATCAAGACCGTTCTGTTCGAAACGCCGATGCTCATCTGCGTCATGCTGATCTTCGGCGGCATCGTGCTCTTGTGGGTCGACCGCCGGCCCCAGGTGCCGCGCTACAAGGACATCATGGATTATCCGCTGTCGCTCTGCTTCAAGATCGGCCTGTTCCAGTGCCTGGCGATGATCCCGGGCACGTCGCGCTCGGGCTCGACCATTGTCGGGGCACTGCTCATGGGCGCCGACAAGCGCTCGGCAGCCGAATTCTCGTTCTTTCTCGCCATGCCGACCATGGCCGGCGCCTTTGCCTACGACCTCTACAAGAATCGCGATGTCCTGACGGCGGCGGACCTGCCGATCATCGCCGCCGGCTTCATCGCCGCCTTCATCGCCGCCGTCATCGTCGTGCGTTCGCTGCTCGGCTATGTCTCGCGCCACGGTTACCGCCTGTTCGGCTGGTGGCGCCTGATCGTCGGCTTTCTCGGTATGGCCGCGCTGCTTATCTGGGGATAGAGCAATTCCAGGAGAACTGGAAGCCGGTTCTCCGTCCGGAATTGCGTTAAATCAAAAGGTTAGATCTACATCAGGCCGGCGATGCCGCGGCGGATCATGTCGAGCGCCAGGAGCGTGACGCCGATGCGGAACCAGGTGCGAAAGGTCTTTTGCGGCATGCGGTGAAGCAGTTTCGTGCCGTGGACCGTGCCGGCATAGCCCGAGCCGATCATGACGGCAATCAGCGGCAGCCATTGCCAGAAGGCGAAGCCGGCCAGGGCGAAGACGACGACCTTCAGCGCATGCTGCACCGTCATGCCGGCGGCATGGGTGGCGACCAGCGCCTTGCGGTCATCGGGCAGGATCTGGGCGAAGAACGCCGACAGCAACGGGCCGGTCGCGCCGACGAACATGGTGGCGAGCGCCAGCACCGCGCTGCCGATCGCCAGGCCGGCCCGGCCCAGCCGTTCGGCCCCCGGCATCTTCGACCAGACAACGACGATCAGGAACGTGCCGAGCACCAGCTTCATGACCGCGTCGGGCAGTTGCACCACGACAAAAGCCCCCACGACCGCGCCGACAAGACTTCCGACGAGAAACGGCAGCGCGATGGCGTAGCGGATATTGGCGCGCTGATGCCAGGCGCGTCCGGTGTTCGAGCCGAACTGCACCGCGCCGTGCACGGGAATAAGCGCGGCGACGGGGATGAAAAGCCCGAGCAGGCCGAGCATCGCCACGCCGCCGCCGACGCCAAAGGCCGCCGTCAACGCCGAGGTGAAAAAGCTCGCAAGAACGAGGAAAGCGGCCGCCGCGACACCAATTCCGTCGGGCAGGAATCCGGCGAGGCTCTCCAGGCCGCCCAAGCCCTGCTACACCAGCTTTCCGCGGGTGAACTGACCGGAAACGCGATACTGCCACAGATAGGTCGGCAGGATGGCATCGACCGTTTGCGGGCGAATGCCGAGCCCGGGCAGGGTGCGGCCCTCCTCGGCGGCCTTTTGCGAAACGACATTGTCGCTGCGCAGGAGCGTCACCTGATCCTTGGTCAGAAGCGGCTTGGGCAGCAGGCCCAGGATCGCGCCCTGCAGACGGGCGATCGGCCAGGGGACGTTCACCAGCATGCGCTTGCGCTCGATCACCTCGAGCATCTTTTCGAGGCATTGGCGGAAGGTCAGCACTTCCGGTCCGCCGAGCTCGTAGATCCTGCCGCCCTCGACCTTGCCGTCGACGGAACGCGCGATCGCCTCGGCGACGTCGGCCACATAGACCGGCTGGAACTTCGTCGTGCCGCCGCCGATCAGCGGCAGCGCCGGCGAGAACCGCGTCATGGCCGCAAACTTGTTGAAGAAATCGTCCTCGGGCCCGAAGAGGATCGATGGCCGGTAGATCACGGCGTCGGGCAGCGTCTCCATCACCGCCTGCTCGCCGCGCGCCTTGGTCGTGGCGTAGAGGGAGGACGAGTCAGGATCGGCGCCGAGCGCCGAGATCTGGGTGAGGCCCGCACCTTCCGCGCGCGCCGCCTCGGCCACCGCGCGGGCGCCGAAATCCTGCACCGAGGAAAAGGTCTGGCGGCCGGACTCATAGAGGATCCCGACCAGATTGATGACATGGTCGGCCCCTTCGACTGCCTGGTCGACCGACCAGCGATAGCGCAGATTGGCCTGCACCGGCTGGATCTGGCCGACATTGCCGAGCGGCTGCAGATGGCCGGCAAGATCGGGCCGCCGGCAGCCCACGCGCACACGGTAGCCGCGCCGCGCCAGCGTCTGAACCACGTGGCGTCCGAGGAAGCCCGAGCCACCGAAAACCGTCACGAGTTTTGGTATCGCTACGACTTCAGCCATCAGATTGCAGTCTCCGTCTTGTCCCTCGCTCCGCATGCAAGGCGGGCCGTTATTGTCGCTTATTAATCGCCTTTCCGGACAAAGGCAAAGGGCATGCAGCGCCGAATCGACGCCCCCGCCACGCGCATGTCCTCACACCGCCGTCAGGCGTGCCGGCGACAGGTCGACCGCATCCACCCCCTCATCGGCAATGTCGCGCGGCACCGGCTGTTCCCGGACCAAGGCCGCGGCCAGCCGGGCGAGCGCCGGCGCGGTCTGGATGCCGTAGCCGCCCTGTCCGGCAAGCCAGAAAAAGCCGGGCACGCCGTCGTCAAAGCCGACGACCGGTGTCTTGTCGGCGACGAAGCTGCGCAAACCGGCCCATCTGTTGTCGATATGCCGCACATCGATGTCGCAGGCCGTCATGATGCGGTCGATGCAGATCGCCACGTCGAGTTCCTCCGGCTGGGCGTCGCAGGGCGGGGAAGGCGTCTCGTCGGCCGGCGAGGCGAGCAGCTTGCCGGCATCGGGTTTCATGTAGAACGCCTCGGCGATGTCGACCAACATCGGCCAGGCCGACGGGTCGACGCCGTCGGGCGGCGAAATCATCATTGCCGTGCGGCGCTTGGGCGCCAGGCCGATCGTGCGTGCACCGGCCATCTGCCCGAGCTCGTCGGCCCAGGCGCCGGCCGCATTGACGACGATGTCGGCCGCGACATCGCCCTTGCTGGTGGAAATATGCCAACGCTCGCCGACACGCTCGACGGCGCGCACCTCGCAATCGGTCTCGATGCGTCCGCCGGCGGATTTGAAGCGGCGCAAATACCCGTGATGCAGGGCATGGACGTCGATGTCGCGGGCGTTTTCCTCGTAGAGGGCCGCCGCCGCATAATCGGTTCGCAGGATCGGCACCATCTCGCCGGCCGCCCGTGCGTCGAGGCGCCGGAAACGGCCCTTCGTCGTCGGATCGGCAAGCGTCTCCTCGATGAGGCCGAGCTGATCGCCGCGCGCCACCATCAACACGCCGCGCGGGGAAAGCAGCGGTGCGGCGGCGAAACCTGTCGGCGGAGCGTCGAAGAAGGCCGCCGAGGCCCTGGACAATGCGCGGATGGCCGGCGGTCCGTAGGTCTCGGAAAACAGCGCCGCGGAGCGTCCGGTCGTGTGGTAGCCGGGCTGCGATTCGCGCTCCAGCAGGACCATGCGGGCCGCATCGCCCAATTCGCCGGCGAGCGAGGCGCCGGCAATGCCCGCTCCTATGATGGCAATGTCGAAGGTTTCAGGACCGGTTTCCGGCAAGGCCGCTCTCCCGTTTATGGCTGCATTGGCAGGCAAGCTATCAGAGAGCCCACACCTCTCCAACGTCATCCCGGCCGCCTGAACGCGCGTTGTAAAGGCACGCTCAATCCCTGTCGGCGCTTGGTGCACGCGCGGCAGCAAGCGCTTCCTTCAGCACCTCGGGATCGCCGATGTGGTTGGCCAGGATCAGGATGAGGCGCGCATTGACCGCCTCGCTTTCCGCTTTCTCCAGCCCTTCGTGCAGCGCCAGGAGATTGGCATAGAATTGATCGGGGCCCGGAATGTTGGGTTCGGTGATCAGCCTGCCCATGCGCAGTCTCCTCAGGATTTGCCGATTGCGGTGCGCAGGGCGGCGGCGACCGCGTGTCGGTCGAATTCGCGCCAGCGGGCGACAATGTGCTGGTCGGGCCGAACCAGATAGACAGCGCTTTGCGCCGCGCCCAGATAGCGCTCGGCCAGCACGTCCTGCGGATCGTCCGCCTTCAGGGCGATGCGGTGGATGCTAAGACCGTCGACCTCCAAGCGCTCGGGCGCTTCGGCATTGATGGCGAGAAGCTGGAAACCATCGCCGAGCCGGTCGATCAGCCAGCCCTCGGCCAGCGGCGCATCCACCGCCGGCGCCCCTGGCCGCGTGCGCGCCGGCGGGCCGTCGCAATCCGGGCCGGCAAGGGCCGAGGCATCGTGAATGCAGGGCACGGAGAGGCGGCCGGAATTGACCAGCGGCCGGGCGAAAGCGTGATGCTCGGACAGATCGAGCACGGCATCGCGAAACAGGCGGCTGACCTCCGATTTCGGCGTGATGAAATCGGTCGAGCGGGTCGAGTGCTCAATGTTTTCGTCGGCTGCCTGGACGCGTTCGAGATCGTAGCTGTCGATCAGGGTTTCGGACGCGGCATCCTCGAGTACCAGCTTGAGCTTCCAGGCGAGATTTTCCGCGTCCTGCAGCCCGGAATTGGCGCCGCGCGCGCCGAAAGGCGAGACCTGATGCGCCGAATCGCCGGCGAAGACCACGCGCCCATGGCGGAATCTTTCCATGCGCCGGCATTGAAACGTGTAGATCGAGACCCATTCGAGCTCGAAATCTATGTCCTCGCCCAGCATCGCCTTCAGCCGCGGAATGACGTTTTCCGGCTTCTTTTCCTTCTCCCGGTCGATGTTCCAGCCAAGCTGCAGGTCGATGCGCCACACCCCGTCCGGCTGCTTGTGCAACAGCGCCGACTGGCCGCGATTGAAGGGCGGATCGAACCAGAACCAGCGCTCTGTCGGGAAATCCGCCTCCATGCGCACGTCGGCGATGAGAAAATTGTCTTCGAAGACGCGGCCGACGAAATCGAGCCCCATCATCGAGCGGACCGGCGAGCCGGCCCCGTCGCAGGCGATCAGCCAATCGGCCTGAAGTGCATAGGGGCCATCGGGCGTGTCGACTTCGAGCGTAACACGGTCGACGCCCGGCTCGACGGCCGCAACACGGCTGCCGCCGCGGATCTCGACCGGCTTGCCCGCAGCCTCCAGTTCGCGCAGACGATCGACGAGATATTTCTCCAGATAATATTGCTGCAGGTTGATGAAGGCGGGCCGCTTGTGGCCGGCCTCGGGCAGGAGGTTGAACTCGTAGACCTTGCGGTCGCCGAAAAAGACCTTGCCGGTATTCCAGGTCACGCCTTTCTCGACCAGCGCCGGGTCGACGCCCAGCCGGTCGAGGATTTCCAGGCTGCGCTTGGCAAAGCAGATGGCGCGCGATCCGAACGAAACCTTCTCGTTGTCGTCGAGCACGAGAACGGGCACGTCCTGGCGGGCCAGATCGATGGCGAGCGCCAGCCCCACCGGTCCGGCCCCCACGACGACGACCCTGTGGCGCGCCGGTGTCGCCGCGTCCTGGTCGGGGACACGCGCATAGGGGTAAAGCGGCGTTTCGAAGATGTGCGACACGTATTTCCTCCCCACCATGGCGCTTCAGCCGGCCTTGAGGGCAGCCGGATTATGGCCTAAACTCTGGCCAGAAACGAGAGACGCCATGAACGAGCATCCGCGTTCCACTGCAGTGACGACGGTCTCCGTCGCCGAAGCCAAGGCACGTTTTTCGCAGCTTCTGGAACGTGCGGCGGCCGGCGAGGAGATCCACGTCACCAAGCACGGCAAGCCATATGCCAAGTTCGCTCCGGAGCGTGCCGACAGGCCGACATTGCCGCGTGTGGGCGCCTTCGAGGGCACAGAATATTGGATGTCAGACGATTGGGACGAACTCGGTCCGGAATGGGGGCGAGCATCTGGGAGATCGCGATCGAGGTCGCGCGCGGCAAGCTGAAAACCGTCGACAATGTCGGCCAGAGTCTGCTTGCATCCGGTTTCGATATCCTGCCAATTGCGCTCGACCACATCGAAGGCCTGCATGAATTGCCCGATCATCATCGCGATCCTTTCGATAGGATGCTCATCGCCCAGGCGTTCCACGAGGGCTTGACCGTGCTCACCAGCGATCCCGCGTTCAAGAAATACGATATCACCATCGCGTAGCCGCGCCTTCATTGCGTACCGGGTGGCCGCGATCGCCAGACTTCGAACGAAGGCAGTACACCTCAGATTTTTTCCAGGACGTGCCGGTAGCGGGACCTCACCCCTGCAGCTTCTCCCACATGTCGCGGTCGCGCTCGGCCGTCCAGATGCGCGGCGTGTCGATGCCGAGCGCCTCGTCATAGGCGCGCGCGACATTGAACGGCAGGCAGTGCTCGTAAATGGCGTAGTCGGCGAACTTCGGATCGCAGGCGGCCCGGCAGGCGTCCCACGCCTCCTTCAACGAGCCGCCGCCCTGTGCCACGCGGGCGATCGGGCGATAGGTCGAGGCGACGAAGTCGGCCGTGTTGTCGAGCGCAGCATTGACCATCTTCTCGCCCACCAACGCATCGCCGCGGCCGGGCGCGATTGCATCGAGGGAGAAATCCCTGATGGCGCCAAGCGTCCTCGGCCAATCGGCGAAATGGCCGTCGCCGCAATAGCAGGCCGAGCGGTATTCGACGATGTCGCCGGTGAACATGACATTGGCGTCGGGCACATGGGCAACGATGTCGCCGGCGGTGTGGGCGCGGCCGAGAAACATCAGGTCGACGCGGCGCTTGCCGAGATAGAAGGTCGCGCGGTCGCTGAAGGTGAGCGACGGCCAGGTGAGGCCGGGAATCGATTCGTGCCCCTGGAAAAGCCGCGGGAAGCGGCCGAACTCCGAATCCCAGTCCTCCTGGCCGCGCTCGACGACCATGGCGCGCGCCTTTTCGCTCATGATGATCTCGGAGGCGCCATAGGCCGATGCCCCGAGCACGCGCACGGCGTGATAATGGCTCAGCACCACATATTTGATCGGCTTGTCGGTGACGGAGCGGACCTTCTCGATCACCATGTTGGCCAGCCGGGGCGTTGCCTGCGCATCGACGATCATCACCGAATCGTCGCCGATGATGACGCCGGTGTTCGGATCGCCCTCGGCGGTAAAGGCCCACAGTCCCTCGCCGATCTCGGTGAACGATATCGTCTTCTCAGTCATGTCGCCGGTCGATGCGAAGCCCTTCGCCATCAGCGTCTCTCCTTGTCGTCTCTGTTTTCGCCGAGCCGGTGCGGTGCGACGGTCCGTCGGTTCAGGACCAGTCGCCGTCCGGCGTGCCGTTGAAGCGCTTCTTCAGCCCGGCCCAGCAATCGATGTAGTTGTCCTGCCGCGTTTCCAGTTCCGCCGCATAGCGCGTCAGCATCTGCGGAAAGCGCGTCTCGAACATGAAGGCCATGGTGTGGTCGAGCTTGACGGGCTCGAGATCGGCCCGCGATGCCTTTTCGAAGCCGAACGCGTCGGGTCCGTGCGCCAGCATCATATTGTGCAGGCTGATGCCGCCGGGCACGAAGCCTTCCTCCTTGGCATCGTACTGGCCGCGGATTAGCCCCATGAACTCGCTCATGATGTTGCGATGATACCAGGGCGGGCGGAACGTGTCTTCGGCCACCAGCCAGCGCGGCGGAAAGATGACGAAATCGACATTGGCCGTGCCCTCCTCGCCCGAGGGCGCCGTGAGCACGGTGAAGATCGACGGGTCGGGATGGTCGAACAGGATCGCGCCGACCGGCGAAAAGGTCGAAAGGTCGTATTTGTAGGGGGCGTAATTGCCGTGCCAGGCGACCACGTCGATCGGCGAATGGTCGATCTCGGTGACATGGAAGTTGCCGCACCATTTGACGATCAGACGGCAGGGCGTTTCCTTTTCCTCGAACCAGGCCACGGGCGTCTTGAAGTCGCGCGGATTGGCCAGGCAGTTGGCGCCGATCGGCCCGCGGTCGGGCAGGGTGAACTTGGCACCGTAATTCTCGCAGATATAGCCGCGCACCGGCCCGTCGATCAGCTCGACCTTGAAGACGAGGCCGCGCGGCAGAACGCAGATCTCGCCCGGCATCGTTTCGATGACACCCATTTCGGTGACGAAACGAACGCCGCCTTCCTGTGGCACGACGAGAAGCTCGCCGTCGGCGTTGAAGACATGATCATCAACCATGTCGGTGTTGGCGACATAGACATGCGCCGCCATGCCGGTCTGGGTATAGACGTCGCCGGCCGTGGTCATGGTGCGGATGCCGGAAAGAAAGTCCGTCTCGGCATTCGGCATCGGCACCGGATCCCAGCGCAACTGGCCCAGCGCAAGCTGGTGATCGCCCGGATTGGGCGCCGACTTCCAGTCCTCGATGGCGATCGCCTCGAAGCGCGCCGTGTGCCTTACGCTCGGGCGGATGCGGTAGAGCCAGGAACGCTCGTTTGTGCCGCGCGGCGCGGTAAACGGAGATCCGGAGAGCTGTTCGGCATAGAGACCATAGGCCGGCCGCTGCGGCGAGTTGCGGCCCTGCGGCAGCGAGCCCGCAAGCGTTTCCGTTTCGAAATCATTGCCGAAGCCCGGCATGTAGGAATAAGCCACGACATCCTCCCTGGATCAGGTCAGCCGATTTGGTTGCATTCGTAACCATTGAAAATGTAACCATCAACCGGCACGGCAGGGCCGTCAGGGACGATTCTGCGCCGCGACTGAGGCGGGCGCAACCATGGCGCCCGCCCGCGGTATCATCGGGTCACGATTTCCGGTCCCATCAGGCTGTAGGGCAGCCAGGTCGAAAGCACCGGCGTGTAGGTGATCAGGATCAGGAAGGCGAACAGCACCGCCACGAAGGGCAGCGCCGCGCGCACCACCTGGATCAGGCTCATGCCGGTGATGCCGGATGTGACGAACAGGTTGAGCCCGATCGGCGGTGTGATCATGCCGATCTCCATGTTGACGACCATGATGATGCCGAGATGGACCGGGTCGACGCCGAGTTCCATGGCGATCGGGAAGACGACCGGCGCCACGATGAGAAGCAGGCCCGACGGCTCCATGAACTGGCCTCCCAGGAGAAGCAGCAGGTTGACGGCAATCAGGAACGTGACCCAGTTGAAGCCGTAACCGAGCATGAACTGGGTGATGGCATCGGGAATGCGTTCGGAGGTGAGCACATGGGCAAACAGCAGCGCATTGACGATGATGAACATCAGCATGATCGTCGTCTTCGACGCCTCGACGAGCACGCGACGCGTGTCGTCGTTGAAGAAGAAGCCGAAGAAATGCCGCCCGATGAGGCGGAAATTGCGCGTCCATATCGGCAGGCCGGCGAAAAGATAGCCGGGAATGTTGAAGGGATTGGATTCGCGGTCGCGCCACAGCGAATAGGCGACCATGATGGCCAGCGACAGGGCGAGCCCGACATAGGCGCGCCCGCGCATCGAAACGTTTTCCCATTCAGAGGTTATGAAGAAGGTCAGGATCATCCAGACGAAGAAGAAGGAGGCGGCATAGACGAGCGAGGAAAAGCCGATGCGCGAACGCTTCGAATCGCTCTCCTGGATCCAGCGCACGCCCTTGAGCGGCCCGATGTCGCGATAGATGAACAGCGCGACAAAGAAGGCGTAGACCGCGGCAACGGCGGCGGCCTCGGTCGGCGTGAAGACGCCGCCATAGATGCCGCCCAGAATGATGATGATCAGGAACAGGCCCCAGCCCGCCTCCTTGCCGCCGGCGATGATCTCGCCAAAGCCGCGCCATGGCTCGGCCGGCAGGTTTCGCACCCGTGCCATGACGTAGATGGCGATCATCAGCATCAGCCCGGCAACGATGCCCGGCACGACGCCGGCCAGGAACATGCGGCCGACCGAAACGTCGGTCGCCGCCGCGTAGACGACCATGACGATGGAAGGCGGGATGAGAATGCCCAGCGTTCCGGCATTGGCGATGATGCCGGCGGCGAAATCCTTGGAATAGCCGACCTGGCGCATGCCGGCGATGGCGATCGTGCCGATGGCGACGACGGTCGCCGGCGAGGAGCCGGACAGCGCGGCGAACAGCATGCAGGCGAGCACCGAGGCGATCGCCAGCCCGCCCTTGATGTGGCCGACGGAGGCGATGGCGAAGCGGATGATGCGCGCCGCCACCCCGCCCGTCGACATGAAGGCCGAGGCAAGGACGAAAAAGGGGATCGCCAGCAATGTGTAGTTCTGCGACGCGGTAAAAAGCTGCAATGCGACGGAGGACAGGGAGTCCTGCGAAAACAGCGCGATGATGAGGATCGACGACAGGCCGAGCGACACGGCCACGGGAACGCCCAGGAACAGAAGTACCAGGACGAGCACGAACAGGATGATTGCTTCCATGGGTCGGCCTCAGTCCTTGAGTTCGTCTTTGTGCGCGGCGACGAGTTCCTCGGCCTCATGGCCGGCAATCACCATCTCGCGTTCGCCGCGCAGGATCGCTCCCATCGCCTGCAGGCTGCGATAGGCGAGCAGGGTCAGGCCGATCGGCAGCATCAGATAGGCGACCCAGCGGTGCACCCGCTCCTGGATGCCGAAACCGTCGATCATCCATTGCGGATAGCGCAGATCGTCGAGCCCGGTGCCCATGGTGTACATGAACTTCCAGTAGCCGAGAGCGCCGGTCTGGCGCCAGTTGGTGGAGACGTCGATGCCGAGCAGGCTGAGCCAGCCGGCGTAGAGCAGAATGAAGGCGTATAGGAACACGGCGAAGGCGCCGAAGACCGCCGCCGCGCGGAACAGGCTGCGCGGCAGCAAGCGCACCAGCGCGTCGACACCCAGATGCATTCCCTGCTTGATGCCGTAGCCCATGCCGAACAGGATCATCCAGGCGAACAGGATGCGGGTGAATTCGAGCGCCCCCGTCCAGCCGGAATTGAAGCCGTAGCGCGCGATCACCTGGGTGAAGGAAACCAGGGTGATGATCGCCAGAAGCGAGGCCAGCACATTCTCTTCCAGCCGCGTCACGCCATCCGGCCAGCGGCGTTCGACGAGATTGAGCAGAACGAGCAACAGGACCAGCAGCAGCGCCGGCACCAAGAGAGCCATGGGTTTCCTCCCCCGTTGGACTTGCCGCGCCTTTTAGCGCGCGTTCGCTTCAAACGGAAACGTTTGAAGCAAAGATATGCGCGCCAGATCAATATGCTGGAACATGTACCTTTCGCTCAAACGATTCCGTTTGAGCGGGACATGCTCTATTCGGCGCGGTCCGTGTTGGCCGTGCGGCGGCGGGCGCCGCACGGCGTCATGGTCGTGTTGTGACGCGGATCAGTTGCTGGCGTTCACGGAGACCGCGGCGTCGATCAGATCCTTGCCGATGTCGCCTTCGAACTTCTCCCAAACGGGCTTCATGGTTTCCACCCAGGCGTTGCGCTGCTCGTCGTCAAGCTCGCGGATCATGCCGCCGGCGTCGAGGATGTTCTGGCGGCAGGCCTGCTCCTTGTTCGCGACGTCGGCATTGGCCTCCGCCGTGACGGCTTCGGCGATGGTCAGGAACTGCTCGCGCACGTCATCGTCGAGCCCGTTCAGCCATTCCGTCGACGTCACGAGCAGATAAGCCAGCGTCTGGTGATTGGTCTCGGTGACGCCATCCTGCACCTCGAAGAACTTCTGGGTGTAGATGTTGCACCAGGAATTCTCCTGCCCGTCCACGACGCCGGTCTGCAGCGCGCCGTAGACCTCCTTGAAGGCCAGCTTCTGGGCCGAACCGCCGATCGCCCCGATCATCGCATTGGCGACATCGGAGGTCTGGATGCGGAACTTGAGGCCGTTTGCGTCGGTGGGTTCGACAAGCGGCTTCTTGGCCGAGAACTGCTTGAGGCCCGACAGCCAGTAGCCAAGGCCGGTATAGCCCTTGTCCTCCATGGTCTTGAGCAAGTCCTTGCCCTTGTCGGACGTGCCGAAAGCCTCGACCGCCTGTAGGCTGCTGAACAGGAACGGCAGGTCGAACAGGCGGTATTTCAGCGTATAGGCCTCGAATTTCGACAGCGACGGCGCGGCAAGCTGGACGTCGCCCAGAAGCAGGGCTTCCATCACCTTGTCGTCGTCGAACAGCGTCGAATTCGGGAAGACCTGCATGCAGGCCTTGCCGTCCATTTCGGCGTTGACCCGCTGGGCGAGCTTGACGGCTGCTTCACCCTTGGGATGGCCCTTTTCGGCCACGACATGGCTGAACTTGATGACCATTTCGCCATCGTCGCAGCCCTCAGCAGCGTTTGCCTGGCCAGCGAACACAGCAATGGCGAGCGCCGAGACGGCGCCGAGCAATACTTTCATGGTTTCCTCCACTCTCGCGAACGCAGCCGTCCGCCTCTTGAATCGTTGAAGCGATGTGCCGGACCAGTCACGACCGGCCTGATCGCCCTGACGCCGCTTGCAAGCGGCCGCCGCATCATAACACGCAATCGCCGTGCCAAGTCGATGCGAAGCGCGCGTCAGGCCTCATGCCGGGCATTGCGGCGCAACCGGTTCGCAGCTGCACTGCCGGGACGTCACCAGATCTACCCATCGGGCTGCGCTTATGTGTAGCCAGCTACTCATCGTCCGGTCCGGAAATGCCGAGCCGACGCAACTTGTCGTAAAGCCCCTTGCGCGAGATGCCGAGCGCCTCATAGGTCTCCTTCTGGCGTCCGCCATTGCGCGCCAGCTCGGCCAGGATCACGGATTTCTCGAATGCGGCGACGCGCTCGGCGAGCGGGCCGGCGCCATCTCCCTCCGTCGCATCGCCCTGCGCGGTGAAGCCGCGCCACAGGCCGAGCACCCAGCGATCGGCGGCATTGCGCAATTCGCGCACATTGCCCGGCCAGTCATGGGCGGTGAGGTCGGCTTCCAGTGCCGGCGTCATGGACGGGATTTCGCGCCGGTAGCGCGCCCGCGCCTCGCGGCACAGATGGGCGAACAGGAGCGGGATATCGTCCGTTCTTTCGCGCAAGGCGGGAATGCGCAGGGCGATCACGTTGAGCCGGTAGAAGAGGTCGGCCCGGAATCGCCCGAGCCGGCTTTCCTCGGCCAGATCGGATTTGGTCGCGGCGATGAAGCGCACATCGAGCGGAATCGACTTGTTCGACCCGAGGCGCTCGATCGTGCGGTGCTCGATCGCCCTGAGCAGCTTGACCTGCAGGTCGGGCGGCATGGATTCGATCTCGTCGAGGAAGACCGTGCCGCCATCGGCATGTTCCAGCTTGCCGATGCGCTGCCGCTGCGCCCCGGTGAAGGCGCCGGCCTCGTGGCCGAAAAGCTCACTCTCGAAGATGTCGGCGGGCAGGGCGCCGCAATTGATGGCGACGAAATGGCCCTTCGAGCGGCCGCCGAAATCGTGCAGGGCGCGCGCCACGACCTCCTTGCCCGAGCCGGTCTCGCCGAGGATCAGCACGTCGGCGTCCGTGTCGGCCAGCGCCGCGATCTCCTCGCGCAGCTTTCGTATGGCGCCGTTACGCCCGACCAGCCGGGTATCGAGGCCGCCGGAGGCCTCCAGCGTGTTGCGCAGAAGGCGATTTTCCAGCACCAGCCGGCGCTTTTCGATCGCCCGTTCGGCCACGTTGGTCAGACGGTGCACCGGGAACGGCTTCTCGATGAAATCATAGGCGCCGCTGCGCATCGCCTCGACGGCCAGCGCGATATCGCCGTGACCGGTGATCAGGATGATCGGCAGCGCCGGATCGATCTCCAGAACGCGGCGCATGAATTCCATGCCGCCCATGCCCGGCATGCGGATATCGGTGACGACGGCGCCATAGAGGTCGCGTGTCACCTCTTCGAGCGCGGCCTCGGCACGCGCAAAGGCGCAAACGTCGTAGCCCTCCAGTTCCAGGCCCTGCACGAGGGCGGGACGGAGATCGTCGTCATCGTCGACGAGCACGATCCTCGCTTCGCTCATGAGGCCCTCGCCAAAGGCTTTTCGACCGCCGCCGCGACCAGCGTGACGGCGATGCGTGTACCGCCCTCGCTCGTATCGGAGACAGCGACCGAACCACCGAATTCGCGTACGATGTTGTAGACGATCGACAGGCCGATCCCCAGCCCCTCGCCGACGCCCTTGGTGGAAAAGAACGGCTCGAAGACATGATCGCGCGCCGCCGGGGCGATACCCGGCCCGTTATCCTCGACGCTCAGCACGATCCGATCGTCGTGCCGTTGCGCGCGCAGCGTGATCAAAGGCTCGGCAACGGCGCCGGCGCTTCCGACCCCGCTGAGCGCGTCGATGGCGTTGTTGACCAGATTGACGACGACCTGGCTCAGCCGCACATGGCCGCCGCGCACCGCCATTCCGGCGTCGAACCCCTGCTTGCGGATCGCGATCCCAGCCTTGCGCGCCCGCGGCGTGGCCAGCATCAGCGCCTCATCGACAACCGGCTCGAGCCGCACGTCGCCGATCGCCGTGCCGGGCTTGCGGGCGAAGGACAACAACGTGCGCGAAAGCTCCGACATCCGCTCGACCAGCCCGCCGATGCGCGAAAGCGCGTCGGCCGCCGCCTCGACCCGGCCGCGCGCGATCAGTTGCCGGCCATTGTCGGCATATGTGCGGATTGCGGCAAGCGGCTGGTTGTATTCATGGCTGAGCGTCGCCGACATCTGGCCGAGTGCTGCGAGTTTCGCCGCCTGGATCAATTCGGCCTGGGTGCGGCGCAACTGTTCCTCGGCTTCCGTTCGCTCCTTGACCTCGTGCGCCAGCGCGGCATTGGCCTCGGTCAGATCGGCCGTGCGCTCACGCACCAGCTGTTCGAGGCGGACGGAGGTGGCGCGGGCGCGGAACTGCCTGACGGCACGCACTTCCTGGCGCTTCACGCCATACCAGGCGAGGCTGCCGGCCAGCAGACAGGTCAGGAGCGCGACGATCGCAGCGTTGCGTTCGGCCGTGCGCACCGGCGCGTCGTCGGCAAAAACGTGGAGCGTCCAGCCCATCAGCGGCAATTGGCGCGCCGCCGTGCGATACTGCGCCCTGCCGGCGGCGGGCGTGACCACGCCACCCGTTGCCGCCGGCGCAGCGCCGAAGATCGCATCGTCTCCGGGCCTGCCGTAAAGTTTTTGCAGCCGCCAGTCGGCGCGGTTGGCGACGAACACGCGGCCCGTGCTGTCGGCAACGGCGATCGGGTTGTTCGAAAGCGCCCAGGTCAGCTCGATGCGATCCATATTGACATAGATCGCGATGACCCCGATGACCGCGCCGGCGCGCCTGACCGCCGAGGCAAACACATAGGCGCGCTCGTTCTCGTCGGGCGACATGGATTCACGGCCGAGGCGGCCCTGAAGGGCGGCCTCCAGCAGCGCGCTCTCGTTCAGCTTGGAATTGTCGAATATGCCGCGCGCCGAGGCGAAGACGCGGCCTGACGCATCGGCGAAGGCGGCGTCCTTGGCGCCCGAATAATTGGCGATCTCGGTCGCCTTGGCCTCGGCCAGCGCCAGACCACGCGGCGAATGCGGATCGGCAAAGGCCTGCACGATATCGTCGCGGCGCGACAGGAGCGGCGGCAGCAGGCGGTATTTTTCCAGAAGCCCCGAAAGCGTTTCGGTCTGCAGTGCCAGCGCCTCGCGCAGCGACGCCTCGACGGTACGCAGCGCCTGCAGGCCGGCGACGGTCAGCGCGCCCCACATGAAGATGAGAGCGGCAGCCAGCGTCGCGGCCAGAACGAGCCAGCCCCGCTTCTTGTATTTGAGCCGGATCAGCCGCTCGCCGGCATCGATGTCGGCTTCAATCTCCATCTGCCCTTCGCCACGCATGCATCGTCATTGTCGTTTGTCTTCAACCATGATCGGTTATTCGTTTCATTACACGTCCAGCCATCGCAAGACGAGAGCCCGGCAGGGGCGTTGCGCGGGTTCGACGCTGCAAGGACGGGTTTGCGTCTTTTGCCGGCCGCGTGCCGTTGCCAACGTGCTAAACCATGCTAACATGTCAGTCGAGGAGAGCCGCCAACAGGACCGGCGCGATCAGCGCTTCGCGCGGACCGGCCGTGGCGGCAAGGAGGAGACACCGGGACAAGGGCGCATGATCGTGCGGCCCGTCCGGACGAGTTTTCCAGCAATTCGGTCCGACACCACACGGGTCCTGCCCACCACGCGAAGCGGGACCAGGATGGGATCGGACGGAAGCGACCAACCAAGGGAGGAACAAAATGATCGACAGAAAGACAAGAGCCGGAGTGATCGCGCTTGCCGGCATCGGAGCATTCACGTTCGCCGGCCCGGCGGCGGCCCAAACGGCGCTGAAATGGGCCCATGTCTACGAGACCAGCGAGCCCTATCACACCTGCGCGGTGGAGGCTTCGGACAAGCTCAAGGCGGCGACCGACGATCGCTACTCGATCGAGGTCTTCCCGGCCTCGTCGCTCGGCAAGGAAGTCGACATCAACGAGGGACTTGGCCTCGGCACCGTCGACATCATCTATACCGGACAGCTCTTTGCCGGCCGCGCCTACGGCCCCGTCGCCATCGGCGGCGCGCCCTACATGTTCCGCGACTTCGAGCATTGGGACAAGTACCGCAAGTCGGACCTGTTTGCCGACCTGTCGGCCGGCTACGAGGAGGCGACCGGCAACCACATCACCTCGCTCACCTATTACGGCGAACGTCACGTGACCTCCAACAAGGAGATCAACATGCCGGCCGACATGGAGGGCCTGAAGATCCGCGTGCCGAACGCGCCGCTTTACATGATGTTTCCGCGAGCAGCCGGCGCCAACCCGACGCCGATCGCCTTCGCCGAGGTCTATCTTGCCCTGCAGCAGGGCACGGTCGACGCCCAGGAAAATCCGCTGCCGACCATCAAGGCCAAGAAGTTCTACGAGGTGCAGGACTACGTCAATCTCACCGGCCATATCACCGACGCGCTCCTGACCATCGTCGGCGGGCCTGCCTGGAACGCCATGAGCGAGGAGGACCGCACGGCGCTCGAAGGTGTGCTGGACGAGACAGCCGAATGCGCCACGCAGCAGATCATCGAGCAGGAGCAGGAACTGGTCCAGTGGTTCAAGGACCAGGGCGTCAACGTCAACGAGGTCGACCGGGCGCCCTTCCGCGAGGCCACGGTGAAGCTGCACAATGGCGAGGACGCCAGCTGGGATCAGGCGACCTACGACAAGCTGCAGGCGATCGAATAGTGAAAGCCGATGGCGGCGCAGGGGCGGTCCGGCGCGGCGCGTGCGGGCCGTCCGCAGCTGCCGCAAACGCCGTGCCCTGCGGCAAGGGAGGATCGCATGAAGGATGCGGAGACGACGGATGACGAACGCCTCGGGCCGGAGGATCCGGATCTCTCCGACGTGAAGGCGGACGACTATCTCGTCGTCGCCGTGTTCTGGTGCCTGGCCTTCGTCGTCTTCCTGCAGTTCTTCACACGCTACGTCCTCAACAGTTCGCTCGGCTGGACCGAGGAGATCGCCCGCTATCTGCTGATCGCGGTCACCTTCATCGGCGCCGTGATGGCGGTGCGCAAGGAAAGCCACATCGCCGTCGAACTCGCCTACCGCTACCTGCCGCGCCGGCTGCGTTTCGTCCTGCAGATCGCGGTCGATCTCATCGCCATCGCCTTTTACGCCATCACCGGCTGGCTGTGCACGCAACTCGCCGGGCGCACCATGCAGATGATGGTGTCGATCAACCTGCCCAAATCGATCGTCTATTGGGGGGTCGCGGCCTGTTTCGCCGCGATGACGCTCTACGGTCTGCTCGTGCTTGCGCGCCACTGGCGCACCGGCACGAGCCGGCTCATCGATCCCGAGAGTTTTGCCGCCACCGGTCCCAATCTCTAGCCCAGGTCCGCCATGCTTCTGACACTGCTCTTTGTCCTCGTCTTCGCGATGATCGTGCTGGGCGTGCCGGTCGCCATCGCCCTGGCGGGCGCCTCGGCGGTCTTCATCTTTCTCGACGGACGGGTGCCGGATGTGGTCGTCGTCCACCGCATGGTCAACGGCGTCGATTCCTTTCCGCTTCTGGCCGTGCCCTTCTTCATCCTGGCCGGCAATCTGATGAACACCGCCGGCATAACCGAACGCATCTTCGACTTCGCCAGGGCGATCGTCGGCTGGATGCGGGGCGGCCTCGGCCATGTCAATGTCGGCGCGTCGGTCATTTTCGCCGGCATGTCGGGCGCGGCGGTTGCCGATGCCGGCGGGCTCGGCGCAATCGAGATCAAGGCGATGCGCGACGCCAAATACGACCCCGACTTCGCTGTCGGCGTGACCGCGGCATCGTCGACCATCGGTCCGATCATCCCGCCTTCGCTGCCGATGGTGATCTACGGCGTGGTCGCCGGCGCCTCGATCGGCCAGCTTTTCGCCGCCGGCTTCCTGCCCGGCCTGTGCATGGCGGTAGCGCTGATGGTCATGATCGCCTGGTTCGCGCGCCGCCGCGGCTATCCGCGCGACCAGGCCTTTCGCATGTCGGTGCTGGGAACGACATTTGCGCGCGCCTTCCTCTCGCTCATGACGCCGGTCATCATCGTCGGCGGCATACTGTCGGGCGCCTTCACGCCGACGGAAGCCGCGATCGCGGCCTGCGCCTGGGCGCTCTTCCTCGGGCTCGTCGTCTACCGCACGCTGAACTGGCGGCGCTTCATCCGCGTCTCGGTCGACACGATCGAGACAACTGCGGTCGTGCTGATGATCGTGGCAGCCGCCTCGATCTTCGCCTGGATCCTGACCTCCAACCGCGTGCCAGAACACTTCGCCGCGCTCATCCTGACCATCTCGGACAATCCGATCATCGTGCTGCTCCTGATCAATCTCATCCTGCTCGTCGTCGGCTGCTTCATGGAGACTGTGGCGGCGATCACCATCCTGGTCCCCGTGCTGCTGCCGATCGCTGTGCAGATGGGCGTCGACCCGGTGCATTTCGGGGTGATGATGGTGCTCAACCTGATGATCGGCCTGCTCACCCCACCGATCGGCATGGTGCTTTACGTGCTGTCGCGGGTTTCCAAAGTGCCGTTCGAGCGCTGTGTGGCGGCGACATTGCCGTTCCTCGTACCGCTGGTGCTGGTGCTTCTGCTCGTCACCTTCGTGCCGGCCGTCACCATGTGGCTGCCGACGCTGCTCTACCGGTAGGCGCGGCGTCGCAGACCAAGGCGCTCACAACGGGCGAGCAGCGGACGGGCGCGGCGACGACGACGCCGGTTGCTATCAGGTGTGTACCAAGAATTGTGGTTTTCTCGCGCCAGCGGCTATCAATATCAGAAACATCGATATAGAACGAGCTTCAGCAGGCAAGGCAGGAGCACGCATGAGCCAGAATTTTCTCGTCATCGATCCGCAGGATGACATCAAAGTTTTGAAGGGCTTGGCTTCTCCGGCGCGCATCAGCATGCTGAAGCTTCTGCATGAGCGCGGCGGACTGAACGTCAACGAGATCGCCAGGCTCCTCGATCTGCCGCAGTCCTCCGTTTCCTCGAATGTGCAGATCCTGGAGGATGCCGGCCTCATCCGCACCGAATCCCAGCGCGCCAGGAAGGGCAGCCAGAAGATCTGCTATCCGACCTGCGACGAAATCCTGGTGATGTTCAAGGCGGGCGAAAAGAACTTGAATGCCAATGACATACAGGTCGCGATGCCGCTCGGCCTGTATACCAATTGCGCCGTTACCGCGCCTTGCGGCATCTGCTCGCCCGAGGGCATTATCGGATTTCTCGATGTGCCGGACACCTTTCTCGATCCCGACCGGATGAAGGCGTCGCTGCTCTGGTTCACCAGCGGCTTCGTCGAATATCAGTTTCCCAACAACGCCAAGCTCAACGGATCGGAGATCGAGCATGTCGAGTTCTCGATGGAACTGAGTTCGGAGGTCCCCGGCACCCATTCGGACTGGCCGTCGGACATAACGCTTTGCGTCAACGGCGTGGAGCTGGGAAGCTGGACCTCGCCGGGCGATTTCGGCGACAAGCGCGGCGTCTATACGCCGAGCTGGTGGAAACTCGCCGGATCGCAATACGGCATGCTGAAAAGCTGGACGGTCAACCGCGAAGGCACGTTCGTCGACGGCGTGCGCATCTCCCCGGTCAATCTCGATGCGCTGCAGCTCGATGCGCACCGGTCGATCCGCCTCCGGATCGAGGTGAAGCCGGACGCCCGCTATCCCGGCGGCGTCAATGTTTTCGGGCGCGGCTTCGGCAATTACGACCAGGACATCGTGATGCGGCTGCGCACGCGGCGGTAAGGCGCCCATCTCACATTTCCCAACAAGCCTCTTGACGGCGCGATCCTCATCGGCAAAACATATCAATAATTACGATCCATATCGTAAAATATGATTTCAAGGGAGGATGCATGAAGGCTCGCGCTGCCATTCACCGCGACTTTTCAATTGGTGACATCGACGAACGACTCTATTCGGCCTTCATCGAGCATATGGGCCGCGCCATCTACAGCGGCATCTATGAGCCCGGCCATCCCGAAGCCGACGCGAACGGCTTCCGCAGGGATGTCATGGCGCTGGTCAAGGATCTGCAGATTCCGGCCATACGCTATCCAGGCGGCAATTTCGTTTCCGCCTACAATTGGGAGGACGGCGTTGGCCCGAAGGAAGATCGCCCGGTGCGGCTCGACCTCGCCTGGCGCTCCAAGGAGACGAACCAGGTCGGCATCAACGAGTTCGCGCAATGGGCCGACAGCGCCCGCATCGAGATGATGCTGGCGGTCAATCTCGGCTCGCGCGGCCTGGAGGAAGCGCGCAACTTCGTCGAATATGTGAACCACCCATCCGGCAGCTATTGGTCCGACCTACGCCGCAGCCACGGCGTGGAGGAGCCCTATGACGTGAAGATGTGGTGTCTCGGCAACGAGATGGACGGGCCCTGGCAGATCGGCCACAAGGAGGCCAAGGAATATGGCCGCCTGGCCGACGAGACCGCCAAGGCCCTGCGCGGCCTGACGCCGGATGCCGAACTGGTGGTGTGCGGCAGCTCCAATGACGGCATGCCCACCTATCCCGAATGGGAGCGCGTGGTGCTCGAAGAGTGCTACGAGAATGTCGACTACATCTCCCTGCACAAATATTTCGGCAACAAGAGCAGCGACACGCTGAATTATTTCGGCAAGATCGAGGAAACGGGCCGCTACATCCAGGCCATCGGCGGCGCGATCGATTATGTGAAGGCCAAGAAGCGCGCCAAGAACGACGTTTTCATCTGCTTCGACGAATGGAACGTGTGGTATCACAACCGCGACGAGGACTCCCGGCGCGTCAAGGAATGGGACTGGCCGGAGGCGCCGGCGCTGCTGGAAGAGGATTACAATATCGAGGACGCGCTGTTCGTCGGCGGCCTCCTCAACGAGTTCATCCGGCGCAGCGACCGAGTGCGCATCGCCTGCATCGCCCAGCTCGTCAACGTCATCGCGCCGATCCGCGCCGAGCGCGGCGGGCCGGCCTGGAAGCAGACGATCTACTATCCCTACCAGTTCGCCTCGCTCTATGGCCGCGGCCGCGCGCTGCGGGTGAGCGTCGACGGTCCGACCTATGACTGCCGGGTCGCCGACGACGTCGCCTATCTCGATATCGCCGCCGTGCACGACGCGCGCGAGGGTTTCGTCAACCTGTTCGTCCTCAACAGGCATCTCAGCGAGACGCTGGAACTCGACCTGGCCTTGACGGGCTTCGCCGAGGCGCGGCTTGCAGAGCATCGGGTCATCGAAGGGCAGGGACGCCTGCGCGAAACCAACGGACCGGAGGCGCCCCATCGTGTCGCGCCGGTCGAGGGATCGGGGCTCCTGGTGGAAAACGGCAGACTCTCCGGCGGGCTGGCGCCCTTGTCCTATCACCTGATCCGCCTGAAGGTCTGAACCATGAGCGGCGTCACGCTCCACAATGTCCGCAAGTCCTTCGGCGCCGTCGAAGTCATAAAAGACGTCTCGCTGGAGATCGGCAAGGGCGAGTTCGGCGTCTTCGTCGGCCCTTCGGGGTGCGGAAAATCCACGCTTTTGAGGATGATCGCCGGCCTCGAGGAAACCAGCAGCGGCTCGATCGGGATCGAAGAGCGCGACGTGACGCGCGTCGAGCCTGCCGAGCGCGGCGTGGCCATGGTGTTCCAGTCCTACGCGCTCTACCCGCACCTGACCGTCTTCGAGAACATGGCCTTCAGCCTGCGGCTGGCCCGGGCGGCAAAGAGCAAGGTTCAGGAAATGGTGGCCGAGGCCGCCCGTATCCTTCAGCTCGAGGATCATCTGCACAAGAAGCCCTCGCAGCTTTCCGGCGGCCAGCGCCAGCGCGTGGCGATCGGCCGGGCCATTGTCCGCCAGCCGAAAGTCTTCCTGTTCGACGAGCCCTTGTCCAATCTCGACGCCGAGTTGCGCGTCCAGATGCGGCTCGAACTCGCCCGGCTGCACAAGCGCATCGGCGCGACCATGATCTATGTGACCCACGACCAGGTCGAGGCGATGACGCTGGCCGACAAGATATTCGTCCTGCGCGACGGCGTCGTGCAGCAGGCCGGCCGGCCGATCGAGCTCTATGACGATCCCGACAACCGCTTTGTCGGCGGCTTCATTGGATCCCCCGCGATGAATTTCCTGCCCGGCCATGCGGCGGGCGCCGGCGACGGCCGGGTAGGAATTTCGCTCACAAATGCCGGCGGTGCCGCGATCGAGGCGCAACTTGCCGGCGGCCGCCCGCCGCACGGCACGGAGCTGACGGCGGGCATACGCCCCGAACATATCGAGGTGAGCGGGGAAGGCATCCCGGTCCAGGTCGAGATGGTCGAGGATCTGGGCGGCGTGTCCTATCTGCACACGCGCACGCAGGACGGCACGGAAATCGTGGTCGAGCGCCGGGGCACGCGGGACAACCTGGACGGTGCCAGCATCCATCTCGGCGCCCGTCCCGAACATGTCCTCGTTTTTGATCGAGGAGGACAGCGGCTGCGGTAGCGGAAAATCCGCCGCCGTTCATCGAGAGAAGAAGAAAGCTATCCAGGCTGGAAATCAAAAAGGGAGGATGAGATGAGACTCATGAAGACATTGCTGGCCGCGTCGGTCGCGAGCATTATCGCGCTGCCGGCCTTTGCCCAGCAGCAGGAAGTCATCTGGTGGGACTTCCTGGCAGGCGGCGACGGGGTGCGCATGAAGGCGCTGATCAACCGCTTCAATGAAGAGCATCCCGACATCAAGATCACTGGCACGACGCTCGAATGGGGCGTGCCCTATTACACCAAGGTGCGCACATCCGCCGCCGTCGGGCAGGGGCCCGATGTCATGACCTATCACCTCTCGCGCATGCCGATCGGCCGGTCGGAAGGCGTATTGAGCGAGATTACGGACGAGGATCTGGAAACCGCCGGCCTCAGCCGCGACGATTTCTTCGAGCGCGCCATCAACGCGGCATCTGATGATAACGGTGCACTTTACGCCGTGCCCTTCGACATCCATTCCATCGTTCTCTACTACAACAAGAGCTATCTCGAAGGCAGCGAGTTCCTGGACGAGAATGGCAATCTGACAGGCATCGACAGCCTGGAGGATTTCGAGCGCGCCCTGGCGCTGGCCAAGGAAAACGGCTCTGCCGCCCCCGTCTCCTACGCGACGGGCGACGATGGCGGCGTCTACCGCGTCTTCTTCACCCTGCTCAAGCAGCAGGGCGGCGACCTCATCAAGGACGGCGAGGTGCTGCCGGGCGACAGCCTCGACAAGGCCGCCAAGGCCATCGAGATCATGACCAACTGGACCGAGAAGGGCTGGCAGCCGGAGCAAGCCGAATATGAGGCTTCGGTAGCTCTGTTCACGTCAGGCAAGTCCGCCTTCCACCTGAACGGCGTTTGGGAAGTGCCAACGATGGTCGACCTCGCCGAGACCGGCAAGCTGGGCTTTGAATGGGGCGCAGTGCAGGTGCCCAAGCTGATGGACCAGCAAGCGACCTGGGCCGACAGCCACGCCTTCGCCATTCCGCAGCAGACCGGCAAGGAAATGCCGGCGGAAAAGCGCCAGGCCGTCATGACGGTGATTGGCTGGATGGAGAAGAACTCCCTATCCTGGGCGACCGCCGGCCACATCCCGGCCTACAAGCCGGTGGCCGACAGCGAGGAATTCGGTGCGATGGAGCCCAACGCCACCTATTCCAGCCTCGCCGATACCGCGGCCTACGATCCGCGCTCGGAAATCGCCGGCGTTGCGTCCCCCGTCTACGACGCGGCGATCAACATCGTCTCGCCGGCCATCCATGGCTATCTCGATCCGCAGGCTGCGGCCGAGCAGATCAAGAGCGAGTTGCAGTCCAAGCTGCGCTAGATTCCTCCCAGGCCGTCGCCAAGTCTCGACCTGGCGGCGGCCACCATGGAGAAGGTCACAACCCGTGGCAACGCACTACAACCGCCGAAAACACCTCGCGATCGCATTCAGCCTGGTCGCGCCATTCGTGTTCTTTTTCTGCCTGGTCTTTCTCTGGCCGGCCATCCGCGTGGTCGAGCTCAGCTTCACCAACGGTCCGCTGATCGGTGAGGGCGAATGGGTGGGGCTTGAAAACTATCGGCGCATTCTGACGGACAATCTGTTCTACACCTCGCTGAAGAACAACGGTTATTTCATTCTGCTGACCGTGGTTCCCACCACGGTGCTGGCACTGACGATCGCGCTTCTGGTCAACCGGCTCTCGGGCAGGCTTCAAGCGGCCATGCTGGCGCTCTTCTTCCTGCCCTATATCCTGCCCGTTTCCGTGGTGACCATGATCTGGACCTGGATGCTCGATTTCCAGTTCGGCATCCTGCAACCCGCCTTCGCCTTCTTCACCGGCAAGCCCGTTCCGGTGTTCAAAGATCCCTATTGGGTCATGCCGATGGTCGCCGTTGTCACCATCTGGTGGACGAACGGCTTCAATGTGCTCTTGTTCATCGCAGGCTTGAGAAACGTTCCGCAGGAGCTCTATGAGGCGGCAGCGCTCGACGGGGCCAACAGCCGGCAGCAGTTCCGGCGCGTCACCTGGCCGCTTCTGTGGCCCGTCACCGCGCTCGTGCTGACTCTGCAATTGATCCTGCAGCTCAAGATATTCGATCAGGTCTATCTGATGAGCGAGGGTGGGCCGTTCAACTCGTCATACGTGCTCTTGCTGATGGTCTATCGCGAGGCATTCCAGCTCAACCATGGCGGCTATGCATCGGCGATCGCGCTCGTCCTGTTCGTCGTCATCATGGTGGTCTCGGTGCTGCAGTTCCAGGTTCTGAAAGTCAGGGGCGCGCGATGAGCACGGCACGGCGCATCGAGAACTCCATCCTCACGATCCTCACGATCGTCGGCGCCGCCCTGTGGATCTTTCCGCTCTACTGGGCCTTCGTGACGTCGATCCGCAGCGAAGACCGCGTCGTCAGCGAACAGGCCGGCCTCATCCCGGACGAGTTCAACCTCGCCTCCTATATCGACGTCCTGTTCAACACCCGGCTATTGAACTGGTACATGAACTCGATCGTCACCTCGGTCATCATCACGGTGGTCGTGATCGTTTCGGGCATGATGTGCGCCTATGCGCTGTCGCAGATGCGTTTTCCCGGCCGCCGCCTTCTCTACGGCGTGGTGCTGGCGAGCTTCATGGTGCCGACCCAGGCCCTGGTTGTCACCCAGTTCATCCTCATGAACAGTCTCGGCTTCATCAACACCTGGGCCGGCATCATCCTGCCGCAGCTCATCGTCCCGGTGGTGATCATCGTCTACAAGCAGTTCTTCGATGCTGTGCCGAAGGAAATGCGCGAGGCTGTGGTTCTGGATGGCGGCGGCGAGTACACGCTGTTGTTCAAGGTCTACCTGCCGCTCAACTGGGGCATCACCACGGCTCTGGCGATCATCACCTTCATCATGGCCTGGAACCAGTTCCTTTGGCCGTTCCTGGTGGTCACGACCGAGGACATGATGACGATTCCCGTCGGCATCACGCAGGTCAACGACGCCTTCGGGGTCTTCTATGCCCGGCTGATGTCGGTGGCGCTTCTGGGCGCCATGCCGGTGGCGCTCGCCTATCTCGTCTTCCAGCGCAGGGTGACCGAGGCGGTGATGATTTCATCCGGCGTCAAAGGGTAGCCAGCCTCGAGTCCGGCACCCGAAGCGCAGTTCCCGCGCGGCGTTTCGGCGGGCCGCAACGGGCATCGCCGCGGAAATCGCGAGTACCGCATCCCTGACGCAATTGAGACACAGGTTCGGACAAAACGGGTTTGGAGGTTTTCTTGCCGTCTTGTTTGCCCTAGGTTCGGCTTGGGGCGATATAATGGGCTGGGGGGCTCGAACAAGCACAAGGCATGGCAACACTTGTACTTCTACTTCTCGCAGGGCTGCAGATAAAACACTTTGCTGCAGACTATCTGCTTCAGACGGGTTGGATGCTGGCTGGCAAATGCAGCCCGACGCATCCGGGGGGTTATGCGCATGTCGGCGTCCATGCGATCGGATCGCTGATCGTCCTGGTGCTCGTGGGCGTGCCGATCACACTGACGGCGGTCCTGGTCGTGGCCGAGGCCATTGTGCATTACCTGACCGACCTGACGAAGGCGCGCTGGTCGAAAACGCACCAGTCGGATATGCAGTCACGAGCCTTCTGGGCGGCAATGGGGGCCGACCAGATGGTGCACCAGCTCACCTACGTGGTGATGGTGTTCGTCGTTCTCTATGCGCGCTGAAACCGTCAGGCACTGCCCGACGCGTCATTATGGACGGAATGACCTTCGGCGCGCGCGGCGACCAGGTCGCTCGTCGTATCGACGAGGCGCAGCGCCAGGACGCGGATGATCTGCAGCGCCATCGCCGGCGAGCTGCGGATGAGATCGATGAAATGCTCTTGCGGAATGCGCAGAACCATCAGATGGCCGCTGGCGCGCATGGTGGCTGTGCGCGGGACGTTGCAGAAGGCCGATATCTCGCCGAACAGCGAATAGCGCGGCAGATGCGCGATGGTGATGGCTTCGCCGCCCGTTTCGTCGACGACATCGGCTGCCCCGTCGAGAATGAAGAACGTGTCGTTCTCCGCCTCGCCCTTGCGAAAGATGAGGTCCCCGTCCTCAAAGGCCAATTTCTCCGACGCATAGGCCAGCAGTTTCAGCCGCCCGCTGTCGATCGACGAGAAAAACGGCACCGTACGCAGCAGCGCCACCTCGTCATTGAGCGATGTCATTTTGCTCCCCAACACCTTACTCCCGTACTTCGGCGACCGTGCCCGGCTCGCGCGGCTTCTCCAACATTTCGGCATCGGCCCGGCCAAGCACCGCGGATGGTGCGCCATCTTCGATCAGACGCCCATCCTCAAACAATACCACTCTTTCAAACAAAGCTGCATGGGCGGGGTCAACGGGCGCGCAAATAATGCCCGGACGATCATCCGACTGGCTGCGCGCACCGTCCAGCACCCCCTCCAGGAGCGCCTTCTGATCGCCCGACGGGAAGGCTCCGAGCGCGTGATTGAGAATGAGGATGTCGGGCTTCTTCATCAGTGCGCGCGCCAGCCGCATCTTCTGGCGCTGGCCGTCCGTCAGCCCCTTGCCGCCGGTTCCCACCTCGAAATCGAGGCCGGCCGCAAAGACCGCGCGCCACAGATCAAGCTCCTTGAGCACCTCGCGCACGGCGCTGGTGATGCGCGCGCGCCCGCCGACGAGATTGGTCGCGACGCGGCCGAACAGGATGTTTTCAGCGATCGTCAGAGACGGGCTGTAAGTCGCCTCGTCGTAGAAGGCGACGGGCGGCGGCGTCACGCTTTCGAGATGGCGGTGCAGCCCCCGTCGCAATTCCAGGACCGCCTCCTGCAAAGGCTCGCTCATCAGGCCGAAACGATCGCGCGGCTCGACATAGTTCATGGCCAGCGCGATCAGTTCGTCCTCGTCCTCTCTCTCGATCGCCCCGTCCGCTTCCCGGTCGATGCGCGCGAGCATCTGGCGTATCTGGTCGATGCGCTCCGGCGTCAGACCGGTCACGGTCTCGAACAGCGCGCTGTCGGAATCGCTGCCGAACATCTCGGTGAAGGTCCGGGCGACCTCGAGGCCGAGCTCGATAAGAAGGGCGCGCGCCCGCGATGCCGCGAGCAGGTCCGCAACCGCTGGATTGTGGGCCAGGTTCTGAGGGTCGAACGCCGGGTCGAGCGGCATGCCGAAGAGGATGTTTTCGGCGACCGTCGATTGCATATGGTAGCGATGGCTGTCGAACGGCTCGACATAAGCCTCCAATCCCGAAGCGGCGAAATGTGCCCTGAGCCGTTCGCGCGCCTCGACGATGTGCGACGTGATCGCGCCGGTCTCGTCGTGAAGGGGGCTGTTGATTCCAAGCACGCAGATGTCTTCATAGAGCCCCGCACAGCGCGCCACGGCCTCGATGTGGTCGATCAGGTCTTCCTCGAAAGCCGCGCCAACGCGCTCATAATCTGTCCAGTCGGCGAGGAAATCGAATGTCGGGTTGCCGGCACGGCGCGCTTCCGCTTCGCGGGCCGTCTTGCTGCCGCGATCGGGCTCGGCCGCCGACTCCCGCATGGGCCGGTTCTTCAAGACCTCGACGAAAAGGTCGCGCACCTTGCCGCTGGGCAGGAAGGTGTTGCTGTCGGCATAGCCGACGACGCGGCCGGTGAGCGATTCCGGCAGCCCGCGGAGATCGGCGCCGTCGACCTGGATGCGCCCGCTCGTCGGATCGACGAGACGCGCCAGGCCCTGCAGCAGGAGGACGCCGCTTTCCGTCGGCTTGGCGACGAGCGCCACGGTCTCGCCGCGCTTCAATTGCATCGATACGCCCTCCAGGAGCGGCTGCGCGCCGTCCACGCGGATGCCCAGTTGCCGTGCCTCGTAGCCCGTCTCGATGCGGCCGGGACGGTCCTCGGACTGCAGACTGGCCGGTTCGAGGTCGTCGCGCAGGAACCCCTCGATGGCATGGATATAGCGCACCTGCGCCATCTGCCGTTGCTGATCCCAGTTGATCAGCCCGCTGATCGGACCGGGCAGGTCCTTGTAGGCGGCGATCGATGCCACCAGCGCGCCGATATCGAGCTGGCCGACGATCACGAAGTAGCCGCCGATCAGGTAGAACAGGATGGCCAGCGACTGCATCAGCAGATTGTTGATGAATTTGACCAGGTACTTTCGTTTGAACAGCTCCAGGCGGATGAAGAAGATATCGCCCAGCCGGTGGGTCAGGTCGGCGCGCGCATAGTTGGACGTGTCGTTGAGATGGACGTCGTCGATGCCCTGCAGGATCTCGCCGATGCGCCCGGCCATGGTGCGGGCGGTGATCTGGCGCTCCTTGCCGAGCTCGATCAGGCGCCGGCGCAGCATCGGGATGATGACGAACTGCACGGTGACGATCACCATCGTCAGGAGGCCGAACCAGATATTCTGCAGGAACAGAAAGGTCAGGCCGGTGATGGCCTGGCCGCTTAGAAACAGGGGGCCGGAATAGGATTCGCCGATGAAGTCGGCCAGCGGCTCGACCTCGTCCTTGATGATCCCGGCAACCTCGGCCGACTTGACCTGGCGCGCCTCGGCGACGGGAAAGCGCAGCACCCGGTCGAGCATCTCATAGCGCATGCGCCGCAGGACGCGCTCGCTGGTCTTTCCCTTGAAGGTATTGATGTAGAGCTTGAACCAGCCGTTGAGGATGATCAGCACGAGCAGCGTGGCGCACAGGGCGAGGAGCAAGGGCAGCCTGGACAATTCGAAGCCCTGGAACAGAACCAGCGGTTGGCCGACGATGCGTTCGGCGAAAGGGAGCGTGACTTCAAAGTACCGCCCGGTGCCGCCGCCGACCTGCGAGGGATCGCCCTGGATGGGGCCGTTGATGATCCGCTTGGGCAGTTCCAGCGAGAAGAAATAGAACGGCATCGAGACCAGGATGACCACCGCCATCCAGATCTGGTAAGGTTTGGTATTGGCCCAGATATATTTGAGAAAATTTCTTTGCATGGCTCTGCGAGATTGCGGCGCGCCGCGTGGCCTCGCCACAAGCTAATTGTTTGGCGTCCATTCGTCCATCAAGCACGTCGCCTTCGCAAGGCGCGGCGCGTGGCAACTGCCAATCTGGGCAGGCGGCGCAGGAGCGGGTACTGCCGAAATGGGTGGCGCGAGGGGAGAAAGGACGTAAGCGACGTCTGCGGCCCACAGGATTTCAGCTTGACGGCGTGAAGTTCCATGGCAGGAGCTCGTCGATCCGGCTTTTCGGATGGCCGTCGGCGATGGCCTCGAGGGTCGCCTTGAGATAGGCGAAGGGCTCGACACTGTTGATTTTCGCGGTCTCGATGAGCGATGCGATGCGGCCCCAGGTGCGGCCGCCCTCGTCATGGCCGGCGAACAATGCATTTTTCCTGTTCAAGGCAATTGGCCGGATCAAATTCTCGACACTGTTGCTATCGATCTCGACACGGCCGTCGTGGAGGAAGGTCTGCAAACCGTCCCAGTGACGATGGATGTAGGCAAGCTTCTCGCCGAGACGGGACTTGGTGGAGCCATGTACAACGACGACGTGATGCGCGTTCCCGCGAACGAAACCGAGATGTGGGATGTACTGCGGGAACAGTTCGAATATGCCAGGCATGTGCTCTGTGACCTGCCCGTTGAAAGCCGGGAGGAGGCGCTTGCGCACGAACACCACCGACGGCAAGATGGGGCGGTTTCACGGGCGGGCATGGCGGTTATCCGTTACCGCGACACCGGCGGCGAACTCGACCAGCGCGACCACTACCTCGAAATGGGCCGCGAACTCCTCCCGTATATTCACCAGGAGCTTGATGAAAAGAAGCTGACGCCGGAATACGTGCAGCAGTGGGGAAAGATCATGTTCTGCCACGGCTATGTCGCTTCCTATGTCTTGGACGACACGGACGACCTTTCTCATAAACGCGCGGGCCAGAAGACAGGAAAATTGCGATCCAAGGACCCGCAGCGGAAATGGATTGCAAACATCATGATTCCGCTGATCGACGCCGGATTGACCCGTGATCAAGCCGAACTGCGAGTTGTCGAACACATCGAGGCCGCCTTGCAGTCGACAGAGCTCCAGGGTGGCTTTCCGGAAGACTGGTTCAAGTCGATTATCACCCACGGCGACCTGGCTGCGACGTATGACTTCAAGCATTTCTCGGCCAAGGCAATGCGGCAGTTCGTACGTGAGCCGATAGACGACATCCCGCCGATTCCCGAAATCCCATAAAGCTGCTTCGGGTGTGTTCGGAAAGTTCACGCTAAGGCAAACCTGTCTCCACCAGACCGCAATGGCCTGAGAAAGGAGATAGAGCAATGAATACCGACACATCACCACCGCTGTTCGATGACCTCGATCAGCTTCGCACCTATAGGGACGCCGCCGCCGCGCTGCGCATTCCGTACTTCAAGATTCAGCGCGCGGCACGGGCCGGGATCATCCCGACCTTTTCGATCTTGAACAGCCGCAAGTATGTGAAGCTGCGCGACATCCTCGAACTGTTGTCCGCCGCGTAACCCGAACTCAAACTCAAATTCGGCGCCGACCAGCCGTGCCTTGGCACGGAACGAGATCGGTTTGCCAATAGAAAGGAATAAGCGATGTATTTTAAGATCTGGGGATACGAATTCGACCATCTCCCCGAAGGTTATATTGGAGCGTTGACCACCGAGTTGACCCTGCTCGAAATGGAGAAACGCGGCTGTCTGCAGATTGCCGATGACGGTCGCGTTCGAGGTACAACCGTCGGGCTATATCCGGTGATGTTCTCACTACAGATCGCTGGCGACATCCTTGCGGCAGTCAGGGTCGAGAGGAGCGATACTGATGTCCTTCTTGGTCGTGTCAACTTCTTTGATGTCCGCGACCTGACTTGGCGAAATGACAATTCTACTTTCGATTGCCACAGGCCCCTCGCACAGGTTGAATTTCTGATCTCCGAGGATTTCCAGTGGAGCACGGAGAATCTCCTCCTCAGTAGTGACATATTCGTGAAAGAAGAGGCCTCAGAACGCCTCCTGCGAAACCTCATCGTCGCGACCGGTGCCGACTCTGCGGCCTGATAGAGTTCGGCACTAACTTTGCGCGGCCCGAGTTTGGGCCGTGCTCCTTCTTCCACAAATTCGAGCTGATCAGCTGCGCCTCGGCGCAGAACGGGATCGGCTGCCAAAATTCGAGGCAACTCATGTCCAAAATCGAATCCGCTCCTGATAGCGAAAGCATTTTTGCACATCACGACGCACTTTATGAAAAAATCGGGCTGGCCGGCACGCCCGTAGACCTTGGCGGCAAGAAACCGCTGATTCCTGGCTGGACGAAGCATAGGACGCTGAAGACTGCCGAGCGTCAACAGCTTCGACAAAAGCACCCAAACGCTAGCATCGGGCTATTGGCCGGAACCACGCTATTGAATGACAATCTGTTCGGCTTCCTTGATGGCGATCATCCGGGCTTCACCAAGTTTTTCTGCCGGCTGATCGATCCGGTGTCGGGCAAAATCGGCCAGAAGGGTATCACCATCTTTTGCCAGTTTGCGGCCGAAACCAAGAGCAAGAAGGTCCGCCAGAAAGGGGCGAAGGCTCCAATAGCGGAGTTGATGGTGTCGTCGGGAATGACGGTGATTCCGCCGTCCCCGCATCCGTCCGGCGTGCGATACCGCTGGCACGGCAAGCCCCTTCACGAAGTCGACCTATGCGCCCTGCCGATGCTGGATGAATTGCGTATCGAGTTTTTGTCTAAGGTCTGCTCGAACCCATCCGCCCTTGCCATGGCGGAAGGCGGCCCCGACCTGAAGGCGCACGACCTGATGTTGGCGTTGACTTCGTCCGGCATCGCCCTGCTCGACCTCGATCTGGAATGGATGGCGCATTGCCTGAACGGCCTCCTGCCGCTCGGCTATCGCGGAAACACCGCCGACGAAACGCTCGGAATGCTCAAGAGCGCACGGGAAAAGAACCTCGGGCAGAGTAGAGCATCTCACGGGGATTACGAGCCTGGTGAATTGGGGCCGATACCCTTGGGCTATCTGCCGGACGGGCGGTTCGTATTCTTCGAGCAGACTCGACACCTGGTCATTGTTGAAACCACTGCCAGACTGCTTTCCGCAGGCGCTTTGCTCAATCTTGCGCCTGTTGAATTCTGGGTGCGGAATTTCCCCACCAAAGACGGCATCGACGTTAAGGGGGCGGCCGTTACCTTGATCTCTGCTGGCCGCGCCAAAGGAGGTTTCGATGAAGGCAGCGTTCGCGGTCGGGGCGTTATATCGAGAACGGGCAGGTCGTTCGCAACTTTGGCGGCGAGATCCCGAGTAGCGCCAGCTACGCTTATATCTGCCCCATTCCGTTAAAGATCGACCCGGATGGCAAGCGGGTGGACCCGGCCGCCATGTTGAAGTTCCTCCAGTTATTCAACTTCGCGTCGCCCAGCGCCGCGTTCCTCCTGTTCGGCTGGTTGGCGTCTGCCGTGATTTGCGGTGCGCTCGAATGGCGGACCCACGTCTTTATCACGGGTGCCAAGAACACCGGCAAGACGACGCTCGTGAATGCCATGTACAATCTACTCGAAAAGATCGTCGTTGCACTCGACGGCCAAAGCACCGAGGCAGGCATCCGCCAGAAGCTCGGTCCCGACAGTCGGCCCGTCATGCTCGATGAGTTCGAGAGCGACCAGAACCTCACCAGAATGCGGGCCGTTATCAAGCTGATCCGCAGTTCGTCGTCGGGCAATCTCGCGATTGCGCGCGGCACGCCAGAGGGGAAGGCGCTGGAGTTCACCATCCGCGCGAGCTTCCTGCTGGCCGCGATCAACGCAATGGCGGTGACGGCCGCCGACCGTTAGCGCATCGGCGAGCACTCGCCATTCCTGATGGTTCTGGAGTAGCATGAATAAAAGCCGCTCGCCCGACGTGGTCGCCACCCACGGATCATCGTCCCCAAGCAATTCCATCATCGTTCGACACCGCCCTTGTTAACGGCAAGTTATGTGGATGTGATACAACAGTCATCCCATCCTTTCGCTGTCATCCAAATCCAATCCACACCGCTTGCGTCCGTACAGTTGCGGGGTCGTCGTCCATCATCTTCCCCATCTCGCGCATCACCATCAGCCCTTGCGCAGCGGGTTGATGATCTCGACGTCGGTGAAGTCCTTTTCATTGTCCGTGACGACGACGCAGCCGTTACGCCAGTCACTCAATACGATAGTCGACCGAATGCGAATTGACCCTGATGACCCGCAGAGTTTTTCCCTCGACCTTGAGCGTCTGACCGCTGGAAAGATTAATCCGAATCGGCCGTTCGGCTGTCACATATTCAGTAGAGCCCCGCGCAGGGATGTATTGGTATGAGGTCGAGGTCGCCGTACCTGAAATCGGGGTAGTACCAACCGTGCCGCTGATTGATGTGCTGGAGTAATTGGGCAGTATGAGTGGTGTCTCGCTCATTGTCGTCGCATTGCTCTCGACGTGAACATCAGTCCGTACAAAAACGGCCTGCTGCCCCTGCGTTCCAAGGTAGCGCACCTTCGTGCCGCCGGCGTTGGTGGTCCGGCCAAATAGATCCGCACGACCCACGATGTTGGGTAGCGATCGCCGCGACTGGAAACTCAGAACCGTGTCGCCCGGTCCGGCAGACAGCACCTGCCCCGTCGTTGGTGTAACGAGCGCCGTCTTCGTTTCGACTTGAGCGCAAGCTACGATGAGCGCCAACGGAAGAAGTGCGGAAGCTTGTTGAATAATTCGATTGGACACGAAGTAATCCCCCTGAAATCAACCCAGCTTCTTCCGAAAAATCACGCCGGGATTTCGCTATCAATTTTGTCCAACCGCTCCGTCGGCCAACAAACTGGCCATCAGAATACGCAGCGCTTCATTCACATCGTATGGCCACGGACATGCTCGTGACAAAATCTGCCAAGTCCGGCGGTTCCATTCGCTTCTGAGCGATCACCCCATCCGCAATTGCCACGTCGACACGGTTCGCAAGAAGAAAAGACACTGCGGTAGAACCGCGAATAGCGAAATTCACATTTTGCACAATGTCGCCCGTAGCTACCATCGCGGCGAATGCGTTGAACTTTCCGGTCACGATACCGGCGACGTTTCCATAGTAGTCGACCAACGGGCCGCCGCTATTCCCCGGCTGAACCGGCGCAGACGTCTGTAGGTAGCGGGAATCGTCACGTAGCCCGCTTAAGGCGGTGACGCTTCCTAGAGTAAAGTTCCCCCCGCTGGAAAGGATGGATGAGAGCGGATAACCAAAGGCGGCGACCGGCTCGCCCAATCGCACCTTCACGTTGAAGTGCGCAAATTGGTCAACCTGCTTCTCGACCTTTAGCAGCGCGAGGTCGTTCGTTTTATCTCGTGCTACGATAGCGGCGGGTAACGATGGCGATCGGCCATGAAGTACAAGCGGGTTTCGGCATCCATCGATGACGTGGAAGTTTGTGATGATTTCTCCGTCCGCGGTTACAAAGAAGCCAGTTCCAGATGATGATGCTTGTGGCTCATCATCACTTTGCTGTCGTTCCGAGGGGCCTTCTATTCCCGAATCGGGCGTTTTGGCGGCCGCGACTACGCCCCCTTTCGTAGCGCCCGGAAGATATCCCCGCTCCTGAAGATGGGCTCTCAGCGCCACAGGAAAGGTGGCGTTAATCTTGGCACTGTCGGGACAATCAGAGAACTTGAGGGGTTGGCTGCATACCTGCATTTGCCAGTCGCTCGCACGATCGAATGAGGCCATCATCTTTGGCCAGGCATCGTCGAATTCCCCCACAAGGGCCTTAGTGGCCACCCACGCCGCGAGGAAACCGTTCGAATTCCACAATGACGTGTTTTGCTGAGCAAGATGCTCCATCCCCGCGAGTTCCCGCCGGTAATAGGTGGTAAAGCTGGAGTTGTGACTCTGATCCGAAAGCGCCCCATCGCGTAGTTGCTCGATAACTGTTGGCGCCCAAGAATTTGCATAGGGCGCGAAAGCATATAGGAAGCTGTTGTCAGAGCTGATTAACTCCATGCTTCCGTCAGAATCAATGTCATTGAATGTATAGCCCCCGCCATCAAGTGTGGAAGCTTCTGTCCTGACCCAATGGTTACCTTCCGGGCTGAAAATCTCGGTTACGGTGCAACAGTGAGCGCCGCCCCAGAAGGCCGAAAAGATAATCTCTGGTACGCTTGATGCTGGATCGAGGTGAACTGCCATTACAGAAGACTGGCCGTTGCTGGTGGAGACGGCCGACATGACAGAGGAGAAGGCGACCTGCCCGTTCTTCGTGCCCATTATCCGTGGCGAATACATATCTGAGTCGGCAGGAACCGTGTCTATTGTCACTTGCAGGCCTGAGGTCTCGAAGCGCGCCGCGCTCGAAGAATTTGCCTGCCAATTAGGAAAGACCACTCGCACTGGTTGCCAAAGCGTCTCCAGGAAATCAGCACCGTTGGACATGAACAGGTCCCTCGGTAGCCCTCCTTCAGCGAGAAGGCCTTTCTTGGCGGCCTTTATCCCATTAGGCACAGGGACAGGACCAGCAACTACGGCAAGCCAGCCATTTGATGACCTGACTACCCGGACATCATCAAAACGCCATTGGTATACCGACGCGATGCCGATCGCATCGTCAAGACTTTTGCTACTGGCGAGTACCACCCAACGCGCAGCGGCTCCACTAGGCACTTCCGCAAAAGCACCCACCGTAGTGAAGCAAAAGCATACGATAGCCGATAGTAGTCGAAACCTGAACATCTAACGCTCCCCAAGCTCAAGATGATGAGCCAGCCAAGGTATCAGCGTCAATGACGTTGGCGAGTTGGTGTGAAGCTTGGGAGCGAAGAGTGCCCGTTTTGGGCATTTACCTTCGCATTCTTCTGAATCGTTGCGTACCCCAGCAACGCCGCGATTTCACGCCGCGGGGCTTCCGCGAACTCGTAACCACGCCGTAACCGCGGCCCCTGAACGGCACACCGGTACCGCCCGTCTCACAGGCGCGAAAACACGAAAAGCCGCGGAGTTCCGCGGCTTTCGAAGAATTGGAAACTGGAGCGGGCGATGGGATTCGAACCCACGACCCCAACCTTGGCAAGGTTGTGCTCTACCCCTGAGCTACACCCGCTCGCGCGGCGCATGCGCCGCAAGCCGCGCCTATATGGCGGATGCCGAGACAGAATGCAACAGCAAATTTCGCCTACACGCATGCCCCTTTGGCATGAGCCCAAGCGGCGTCCATCGCCGGCATTTTCACCCATCGCAGCACCGCGTCCCGCCGTTGGGGTGTTTCGTCCCGGCCGGCATTTCACTCGTTCGATTCATCACTTCACGGGATCGGTGAACCGATCTAACCTTTTGATTTGACGCCATTCCGGATGGAGAACCGGGTTTCACTTCTCATGGAATTGCTCTAAACACCAGCCTGGTTGACGGGCGCGCCCATGGGAGCATTGCATGGCACGAAGCGAGCAGGAACTGATCACCTTTCTCGACGAATTGGGCATCGCCCACGAGACCGTGCGCCATCCGCCCCTGTTCACCGTCGAACAATCACAGGCGCTGCGCGGCCAGATTCCCGGCTCGCACACGAAAAACCTGTTCCTGAAGGACAAGAAGGGGCAATACTTCCTGCTCACCCTGGCCGAGGACGCGCAGGTGGATCTGAAATCGCTGCATCAGCTCATCGGCGCGTCCGGGCGTGTGTCGTTCGGCAAGCCGGAGGCGCTGATGCACCTGCTCGGCGTCGCGCCGGGCGCGGTGACGGCGCTCGGCCTGATCAACGATACCGAGGGCGCGGTCACCATGCTATTCGACGCAGACCTGATGGAGCACGAGACGATCAATTGCCATCCCCTGACCAACGAGGCTACGACGTCGTTGTCGCGCGAAGATCTGTTGCGCTTCGTCAATGCGACCGGTCACAAGCCCCATATCTTGAAAGTAACGGGTCAATCGCCACATTGACCGCACATTGTCGAACGGGAATGCGAGCAAGGCAGGCGGAATGAAAGACAATCCATATGCAGGGCCATTTGCAGGCCCTTCAGGCGGCTACACGACGACCACGACATTCGGCGGCGAGCAGGCCGGCGGCGAGCAGGCCGACGGCGAGCAGGCCGGCGCCACGGGGGAAAGCGTGGCCGCGCAGGGTCAGCCGGTCAAGGACACCACCACGGCCGACTTTGCCGCCGACGTGATCGAGGCATCGCGCAATCAAGCGGTTCTCGTCGATTTCTGGGCGCCGTGGTGCGGGCCGTGCAAGCAGCTCACTCCCATCCTGGAGCGGCTGGTGGCCGAGGCCAACGGCGCGGTGCAGCTGGTCAAGATGAATATTGACGAGCATCCCGCCATCGCCGGCCAGCTCGGCATCCAGTCGATACCCGCGGTCATCGCCTTCAAGGACGGCCAGCCCGTCGACGGTTTCATGGGTGCGCAGCCCGAAAGCCAGGTGCGCGACTTCATCAAGCGTCTCGGCGGCCCGGCGGCCGATCCCGTGACCGAGGCCCTGGAACAGGCCGCCGCGGTACGCCAGGACGGCGATGAGGCAACCGCCGCGCGCATCTATTCCGCCGTGCTCGCCCAGGCGCCCGACAATGCCGCGGCCGCGGCGGGCCTCGCCTCGATCCATCTCGACCGCGGCGACATCGAGACCGCGCGCCAGATCGTCGACACGATCGCCGCCGACGAGGCGGGCAATGCCGCGCTCGACAGCGTGCGGGCGCGCATCGCGCTCGAAGACGAGGCTGCCAAGCTCGGCGACGCGGGCGCCCTGCGCGAGAGGCTGGAAGCGGATCCGAAAGATCACGCGGCACGCTTCGACCTGGCGCTGATCCACAACGCCAGGGGCGAGCGCATGGATGCGGCCGATGCGCTGCTGGAGATCGTGCGCTCCGACAGGGACTGGCGCGAGGACGGCGCGCGCATGCAGCTGTTGAAGTTCTTCGACGCCTGGGGCCCAACCGACCAGGCGACGCTCGCGGCACGGCGCAAGCTTTCCTCGCTGCTGTTTTCGTGATCCGATGGCGGCGGGACAGGGCGAACCGCATATTGGCGCGATCGAGCCAGTGCCAGTCGCCCGCAAGGAGGCGTTTCAGGGGAGCTTGCATTGATGCAGGCCGGCAATTCGCATTACCGCTCGGCCGCCGACCTACCGGCGGTCATTCCGGTCTTTCCGCTTTCTGCCGCCCTGCTTCTGCCGGGCGGACGCCTGCCGCTCAACATATTCGAGCCGCGCTATCTGCAGATGGTGGACCACGTGCTGACGGGCGGCCGGCTGATCGGCATGATCCAGCCTAGGCTCGACGGCGCGCAGAAGCCGAACGGCGAGCCGATGCTGTGCGAGGTCGGCTGCCTGGGTCGCCTGACATCGCTGGCGGAGACCGGCGACGGGCGCTATCTGGTCGCGCTGCAGGGCGTTTGCCGCTTCCGGCTGATCGAAGAGGCGCAGGTCAAGACGCCGTTCCGGCAATGTCGCGTCGCGCCTTTCATCACGGATCTCGACGAGGAGGGAGATGGCTCGCAGATCGACCGGCCGGCACTGCTCAAGGCCTTTCGAGCCTATCTGGAAGCCAACGACATGGAGGCCGACTGGAACAATATCCGTCGCGCCGAGAATGCAACGCTGGTCAACGCTCTGTCGATGATGTCGCCCTACGGGCCGAGTGAGAAGCAGGCGCTGCTGGAGGCGCCCGACCTGAAGTCGCGCGCGGAGACCTTGATCGCCATCACCGAAATCCTGCTCGCCCGGCGCAGCAACGAACCCGGTCCCGGCCTGCAATGACCAGGAAGAGACGGGCATGAACGACCAGGACGATCGCGGGACCGGCGTCGACCGCAAGCTGCTCGAGCTTCTCGCCTGTCCGCTGACCAAGGGGCCGTTGGTCTTCGATGCCGAGAATGCCGAGTTGATCTCGAAATCGGCGCAGCTCGCCTATCCGGTGCGCGACGGCATCCCGATCATGCTGGTCTCCGAAGCGCGGCCGCTCGACGAACAGGGCGCGCCGGGCAAGCCGAAATCACGCTGAGGTCGCACCTTCGGCACCCGTCACACCGCCCTGGCGCGCAGCGCCGCGCCGCCGCATAACCTCGTAGGCGACTGCACCGACAATGGTGACGGCAATCATGATGAGGGCCAGGGCGTTGACGGCCGGGGTCAGGCCGGTGCGCACCTTGGTGGCGATGTAGACGGTGAGCGGCGTGTCGAAGCCGCGCACGAAGAGCGTCGTGTTGTAGTTCTCGATCGACTGCAGCACCGCCAGGAAGCCGGCCGCGAACAGCGCCGGTTTGAGGAACGGCAGGAGGACGCGGCGGAAGACCATGAACTTCGATGCGCCGAGGCCGAGGGCCGCTTCCTCCTGCGCCGGATCGAAGCGCTGCAGGCGCGCGGCGATCATCAGCATCACATAGCAGCTTATGAAGCTCGCCTGCGCGACGACGATGAGGAACACCCCACCGCCGACGCCCAATTGCCGCCACAGCACCAGCGTGGCGATGCCGATCACCACGCCAGGCGTCAGGAGCGGCGAGACCATCACCGCATACAAGAAGCTGCGCGCACGGGCATGCAGGCTGGTGAGCAGCAGGGCGGCCGCCGTGCCGATGGGCAGCGCGATCAGCACCACGAAGAAGGCGACCGCGATGGAGGTCCACAGCGATTTCCACATGGCCCGGTCGGCCCACAATGCGTCGAACCATTGCAGGGTCGTTCCCTGCCAGGGGGTGACGGTGGGAAAGCGGCTCACATTGAAGGTGGCCGCCCCCATGATCGCCAGCGGCGCGAAGAGATAGAGAAAGAAGGCGATCATGTAGAAGCCGAACAGGGCCTTCATCAGCCGGTCGGACGCGCTCATTTCGCCACCTCCGCCAGGCTGACGCGGGCGATCCTGAGCGTTATCAGCACCACCGCCAGGCACAGCACCAGCAGAACCAGCGCATAGGCTGCGCCGCGGTTCCAGTCGCCGCCCTCGAAGAACCAGTTGTAGATGATTTCGGTGAACCAGCGGCTGCCGGGCGAGCCGAGCAGGGCGGGGGCCACATAGCTGCCGGCCGCCAGCATGAAGGTGAAGACGCAGCCGGTCGCGATGCCCGCCTTGGCGTGCGGGATGACGACGCGCCAATGGATGCGCCAGGTGGAGGCGCCGAGGTCTCGGGCGGCCTCGATCTGCGATTTGTCGAGGGATTCGATGGAATTGTAGATCGGAAACAGCATGAACAGAATATAGGCATAGGTCATGCCCACCAGCACGCCGCCATCGCCATACCAGCGCACCGGTTCGTCGATGATGCCGAGGCCCAGTAGAAAGGCGTTGAGCGGCCCGCGGAAGGCGAGCAGGATATACCAGGCCAGCGTGCGCAGCACCTCGTTGATCCAGAAGGGAATGGTGAGCGCCAGGAGCACAAGCGCCGTCTGGTTGGGCGTGGCGTTCTGCGCCAGCCAGAAAGCCAGCGGATAGCACACCAGGAAGGTGGCGAAGGCCACCAGCGCGCTCGCCCAAACGGTCTTGTAGAAGATGGCGCGATGCACGCTCTCATTGGCGAGATAAAGGATGTTGTCGAGCGAATAGATGTCGTCCGGTCCGCCGATCTGCGAAGGCGGCAGGTTGGGGCGCAGCGCATAGTCGATCATCATCACATTGGGTGCCAGCACCATGCCGGCGATCCAGGACGCGACGATGACGAGGAAGAGCGTACCGAGGCCGCCGCCGAACCGTTTGTAGAGATCAGCCATCGGGAAGCACCACCGCATTGGCGCTCTTGAAGCCGAAGGAGGCGCTCGAGCCAATGGCCGGCGCGCTGCCGAGCTCTGTGTTGGAGATCGAGGCGACAAGCGGCGTGTCGCCGGCAAGCGCGCCATGCACCAGCGCGAAAGCGCCCTCGAAGTCGATGCGCTCGATGGTAGCCGTCAGCGCGTTCTCGCCGTTGCCGTCGGGCCGCAGCGCCTCCGGGCGCACATAGAGCTTCCCTGTCTTGCCCGTGGAAAGCCCGTCGCCGACACGTCCGCGCAAAGGACCATGGGCCGTTTCCAGTGTGGCCACGCCATTTTCTACGGCACTGACCTTGCCCGGGATGGCATTGGTCTCGCCGACGAAGGTGGCGACGAAGGATGTGGCAGGGTTGTCGTAGAGATCGCGCGGCGCGCCCACCTGCTGCAGCACGCCATCGCTCATCACCGCCACGCGGTCGGACATGGCAAGCGCTTCGGACTGGTCGTGTGTAATGTAGATGAAGGTGACGCCGGTGCGCTTTTGCAGACTGCGCAGTTCGGCGCGCATGTGCTGGCGCAATTTCAGGTCGAGCGCGGAAAGCGGCTCGTCGAGCAGGAGAACCTGCGGCTCGACCGCCAGCGCCCGCGCAATCGCCACGCGCTGGCGCTGGCCGCCCGAAAGCTCGCCGGGCATCCGCTCGCCATAGCCTTCGAGCGCGATGAGCTTCAAGAGTTCATCCGCCTTTGCCCGCCGCTCGGCCTTCGGGGCGCCGCGCGCTTCGAGGCCGAAGGCGATGTTTTCCCACACCGGCATGAGCGGAAAGAGCGCCAGCGACTGGAAGATCATGGCGGTCGGGCGCTGGTTGGGCCCGAGGCCCGCCATGTCGCGCTCACCTATCAGCACCTTGCCTTCCGTCGGCTCCAGAAAGCCGGCGATCATGCGCAGGATCGTCGTCTTGCCGCAGCCGGAGGGGCCGAGAATGGAAAAGAATTCACCGGCTTCGACGGTGAAGGAAACATCGCTGACGGCACGGGTCGCGCCGAATGTCATGCCGATCTGTTGAAGTTTTACGGAATGTGACATCGTTCCCCGGGGTGCGAAAAAGGGCAGGCCGAAACCCGCCCTTGATCGTTCTTGTTGTTGGCGATCAGGCCGACAGGAAGCGGTCCTGATATTCGTTGCGCTTGGCAACGAACCAGCTCTCCTGGATCGGCCACCACCACAGCTTGTCGAGCGCGTCGTCGGGATAGGCAGCAGCGAAGAACGCCTTGGCTTCATCGCTCGTCTTGTCGGCGGCACCGACGGCCGTGGAGTTGATGGAGGTTGCACTGGTGTACATGGCACCGGCTTCCGGCGTCAGGAACCAGTTGATGAAGGCATAGGCCTGGTCGAGATTTTCCGCGCCTTTCGGGATCGCCACACCCTCCATCCAGGCAAGCGCGCCTTCCTTCGGCGCGATGAAGCCGATGGGCAGGCCTTCCTTGCCGAGCGCGGCGGCGGTCGAATCCCAGGTCTGGCCGATGGCCGCGCCATTGACGCGGAAGGCGCCCTGCGCCTCGTTCTCGTTGTTCCAGAACTGGATGATGTTGGCCTTGCGGGCAATGGCCTCCTCGAGGATCGCGTCGTAGATCTTGACCATGTTGTCTTCGGACTTGAAGGCTTCGACCATCGGCATGGGCAGCTTGCCCTCGGCCTCCAGCCACAGGCCGAGCCCGACAAGCCCGGAATGGCCGCGCACGGTGGCCTTGCCCTCCATCTCGGGCTTCCAGATGTCGCCATAAGAGGCCGTGCCGTATTCGAGCGGCGCCTGGTCCTTGTCGAAGGAAAGGGCCTCCGTGCCCCAGTCGGTGGGTACCTGGTAGCGCTTGCCGTCGATCACCGCGCCGAGGTTCTCGGAGTTCGTCCAGGCGCTCGGCAGGCAGTTGTCGACATCGACCTTGCTCTCGTCGATCGGCTGCACCAGCTCGAATTCGACATAATTCGGCACGCGGTCGACGGTCGGCCAGATGATGTCGAAGCCGCCGCCATCGTTGGCGCGCAGCTGGTTCAACAGCTCGTCATTGGTGCCGTAGGGCGTGTAGTTCGCCTTGATGCCGGTCGCTTTTTCGAACGCCGCCATCATCGCGTCGTCGAGATATCCGGCCCAGGCGAAGATGTTGACCGAGCCGGAGGAACCCTGCGCGTAGGTGCGCGAGATGAAAGGCGCGGCCAGCGACAGCCCGGCGGCGGACGCGGCGCCCTTGATGAATGTGCGGCGTTTGATCGACGTCATATAAGCACTCCCCTATATTCTGTTGCGGTCGAGATCGCAGCGGTTATTCCCGCTATGTTACAGCGCGATGACCCGGTCACAACAAAAATCGGCCCGTTGCCTGCAGAAACATCAACTATCGGGAAATAAACGGTTTTCCCGTCACGGAAGCGTCGGCCGCGGCGGGGCGTTTTCATCGCGGATCGGCGCAGGCTCCCCCGAGCCGCGACCATTGGTCACGATCACCTAGAAATTTGCGCCCAAATCAAGCTATGATGGATTAGGCATCCTTAATGGGTCCGCAGACATGGTGGCTGCAGAGCGACCCTGCCGGGATGTCGGGAGGAACGCAGCATGGCCATTGTGCTTGCACTCGTTCTCGTGGTCGTAGGCTCAATCGTGTTTCACATGTTGAGCCCGTGGTGGTGGACGCCCATAGCGTCCAACTGGAGCTATATCGACCACACGCTCGTCATCACCTTCTGGATCACCGGCGTGGTGTTCGCCGCCGTCGTCCTGTTCATGGCGTATTGCGTTTACCGCTTCCGCCACAAGGAAGGCGCCAAGGCCGCCTATGAACCGGAAAGCAAGCGGCTCGAAACGTGGCTCACCGTGGTGACCGCGGTCGGCGTCGCGGCGATGCTGGCGCCGGGGCTCTATGTCTGGGGCCAGTTCGTCACCGTGCCGAAGGACGCGACCGAAGTCGAGGTGGTGGCCCAGCAATGGCAATGGAACTACCGCCTGCCCGGCGAAGACGGCCGGCTCGGCAAGACGGACAACCGGCTGGTCAGCTTCGAAAATCCGCTCGGCATCGACCCCGACGACCCGGCCGGCCAGGACGACGTCGTGCTGGAGGCCGCCGACCTTCACCTGCCGATCGGCAAGCCGGTGAAGATGATGCTGCGCTCGATCGACGTGCTGCACGATTTCTACGTGCCCGAGTTCCGCGCCAAGATGGACATGGTGCCGGGCATGGTGACCTATTTCTGGTTCACGCCGACGAAAACGGGAACCTTCGAGGTGCTGTGCGCCGAACTCTGCGGCGTGGGGCACGGGTTCATGCGCGGCTATGTCATGATCGATACGGAAGAGAACTATCCGAGCTGGCTGGAGGAGCAGCCGACCTTCGCCGAACTGTCGGCGCCGCGCCAGGTCGGCTCGGCCGAGACGGTCGAGCCCGAAGGAGCCGGGGCGCAATAGGGTAGGACAATGAACACCGGCGGCAGGATATCAGCCGCCGCAAGCAGGGAGGTCGCTTGATGGTCGATGTCACGCCTCAATCGGACGGCACCGTCCCGCCTGCCGAGGTACCCGACGTTGAACTCTACCACCCCAGGAGCTGGTGGACGACCTACGTCTTCTCGCAGGACGCCAAGGTCATCGCCATCCAGTATTCGGGCACCGCGATCGCCATCGGCCTCGTCGCGCTCGTGCTTTCCTGGCTGATGCGCCTGCAGCTCGGCTTTCCCGGCACGTTCGATTTCATCACGCCCGAGGCCTATTACCAGTTCATCACCATGCACGGCATGATCATGGTGATCTACCTGCTCACCGCGCTCTTCCTCGGCGGCTTCGGCAACTACCTGATCCCGCTGATGGTGGGCGCGCGCGACATGGTGTTCCCCTATGTCAACATGCTCAGCTACTGGATCTACCTGGTGGCGGTGCTGGTGCTGGTGGTGAGCTTCTTCGCGCCCGGCGGCCCGACCGGTGCGGGATGGACGCTCTATCCGCCGCAGGCGATCCTCGGCGGCACGCCGGGCGGCCAGAGCTGGGGCATCATCCTGATGCTCGTTTCGCTGATCCTGTTCATCATCGGCTTCACCATGGGCGGTCTCAACTATGTCGTCACCGTGCTGCAGGGCCGCGCGCGCGGCATGACGCTGATGCGCATGCCGCTGACGATCTGGGGCATATTCACGGCGACCGTCATGGCGCTGCTCGCCTTCCCGGCGCTGTTCGTCGCCTGCGTGATGATGCTGTTCGACCGGGTGCTCGGCACCTCATTCTTCATGCCGGCGCTGGTCGAGATGGGCGAGCAGCTCTCCTATGGCGGCGGCAGCCCGATCCTGTTCCAGCACCTGTTCTGGTTCTTCGGCCATCCGGAAGTCTATATCGTCGCCCTGCCGGCCTTCGGCATCGTTTCCGACCTGATCTCCACCCATGCGCGCAAGAACATCTTCGGCTACCGCATGATGGTGTGGGCGATCGTCATCATCGGCGCGCTGTCCTTCGTGGTCTGGGCGCACCACATGTATGTCTCCGGCATGCATCCCTGGTTCGGCTTCTTCTTCGCCACCACGACGCTGATCATCGCCGTTCCGACGGCCATCAAGGTCTATAACTGGGTGCTGACGCTGTGGCGCGGCGACATCCACCTCACCTTGCCGATGCTGTTCGCGCTCGCCTTCATCGTTACCTTCGTCAATGGCGGGCTGACCGGGCTCTTCCTCGGCAACGTGGTGGTCGACGTGCCGCTGTCGGACACCATGTTCGTCGTCGCTCATTTCCACATGGTCATGGGCGTGGCGCCGATCATGGTCATCTTCGGGGCGATCTACCACTGGTATCCCAAGATCACCGGGAAGATGCTCAACGAGGCGATGGGCCAATTCCATTTCTGGATCACCTTCCTCGGCGCCTATGCGATCTTCTTCCCGATGCATTATGTCGGGCTCGTCGGCGTGCCGCGGCGCTATCCCGAAATCGGCGAGCCGGCCTTCATGACCGCGCCGGTCGACAATCTGAACGCCTTCATCACCATCGCCGCGCTGGTCGTCGGCTTCGCCCAGATGGTGTTCCTGTTCAACCTCTTCTGGAGCCTGCGCTTCGGCAGGGATGCAGGTGGCAATCCATGGCGCGCCACGACGCTCGAATGGCAGACGCCGACGACCCCGCCGCCGCACGGCAATTGGGGCGACAAGCTGCCGGTCGTCTATCGCTGGGCCTATGACTATTCGGTGCCCGGCGCGCCGGAAGACTTCATCGCCCAGAACGACCCGAGGCCGCAACACAGCGCCGCACATCCCGACCCAAGCGCGGCGAGGCCGGCATGAGCGTCATCCTGGTCTTTCTGCTCGTCATCTTCTGCGTCGCCGGATGGTGGCTGGCCAACCAGCGCATCATGTCGAAACCGTGGCTGGAAGGCGGTGTCGTCGGCGCGCTGCCGGACAACGACGTGACGCACATGCCGACGGCGAAGGTCGGGCTCGGCGTCCTGCTGGCCGTCATCGGCGGCCTCTTCGCGCTGTTCGCCAGCGCCTACTTCATGCGCATGGAATATGCCGACTGGCAGGCACCGCCCATGCCGGCCGTCCTGTGGCTCAACACCGGCATCCTGGCGCTCGCCAGCGTGGCGCTGCACTGCGCCGTGGTGGCGGCACGCGGCGGGCGCATGGACACGACACGGCTTGCCCTTGCCGCGGCGGCCATCGCATCGCTCGTCTTTCTCGCCGGCCAACTCGTCGCCTGGCGCGAGCTGGCGGCCGAGGGCCACAATCTCCGGGTCAATGCGGCCAACGGATTCTTCTACCTGATCACCGGCATGCACGGGCTGCACATCATCGGCGGCCTCGTCGGGCTTGGCTGGACGGTTCGGCAGGTCTGGCGCAGCCAGACAATCACCGCCCGCCTGCGGCTCGGCGTCGAGCTGTGCGCCATGTACTGGCATGTCCTGTTCGTCATCTGGCTCGGGCTTTTCGTGCTGCTTGCGGGCTGGGCAAGCAATCTGGTGGCAGCGTGCCGCCAATTGCTGATGTGAGGGGATGATCGACATGGCCGAGACGACGCTTCATTCGATGAAGGCCGGAGAGCCGCCACGCCCGGACGGCCTGCAGGGCATCGTCGCCGACTGGTCGTCGGACCAGCGCGCCTTCAAGAGCGCGTCCTGGGGCAAGGCCATGATGTGGATCTTCCTGTTGTCGGACACGTTCATCTTCGGCTGCTTCCTGCTCGCCTACATGACGGCGCGCATGTCGACGACCGTGCCGTGGCCGAATGCCAGCGAGGTCTTCGCGCTTCACATGTTCGGCGCCGACATCCCGCTGATCCTCATCGCCATCATGACCTTCGTGCTCATCTCCTCGAGCGGCACGATGGCGCTGGCGGTGAACATGGCCTATCGCAAGAACAGGCGCGCGACGGTGATCCTCATCCTGTTCACCGCGCTGATGGGCGCGACCTTCGTCGGCATGCAGGCCTTCGAATGGACCAAGCTGATCACCGAGGGCGTGCGGCCCTGGGGCAACCCGTGGGGGGCGGCGCAGTTCGGCTCCGCGTTCTTCATGATCACAGGCTTCCACGGGACACATGTGACGATCGGCGTCATCTTCCTGTTGATCGTCGCCCGCAAGGTCTGGCGCGGCGATTATGACCGCGGCGAGCGCGGCTTCTTCACGAGCCGCCGCGGCGACTACGAGCATGTCGAGATCATGGGGCTCTACTGGCACTTCGTCGATCTCGTCTGGGTCTTCATCTTTGCATTCTTCTATCTGTGGTGAGGAAGAGCGATGGCACAGGCTGAAGCACAGGCACAATCAGTTGCGCCGGGGACCGGCGAGGCCGCACATGCCCACGGGCAGCAGCACCCGATCGGCGTCTATCTCTGGGTCTGGTTCTGGCTCTTCGTCCTCAGCGCGTGTTCCTACATGGTCGATTATGCAGAACTGCAGGGCTATCTGCGCTGGGGCCTCATCCTGGCATTCATGATCCTCAAGGCGGGCCTGATCGTCGCCGTCTTCATGCACATGGTGTGGGAGCGGCTGGCCCTGGCCTATGCGATCCTGCTGCCGCCGGTCGCGGTGCTCGTCTTCGTGGCCATCATGGCCATCGAATCCAACTACACCGAAGTCACTCGCGCGACGCTGTTTTCCGGCGGGGGGTGAGGCGCACCGCCCCGCAAGGGGCAGTGCGCGGAGCGGCGTTCAGCCCTTGGAGCGCGACTTCTTCACTGCCGGCGAAACCACAGTCTTGCGGTAGAAATGCCAGGTCGCGTGCCCCAGCACCGGAATGACGACCGCCAGGCCGGCAAGCAGCGGGATCGACCCGATCACCAGCGCCACCGCCACGATCAGCCCCCACAGCAGGGTCGCGGCGGGATTGGCGAGCATGACGCGCGCCGAGGTCTCGATCGCCGCATAGGCGCCGACGTCGCGATCCAGCAGCAGCGGAAAGGCGACAACCGTGGTGCTCAGGACCACCAGGGCAAAGACAAGGCCGATAAGGTTGCCGAGCAGGATCAACGTCCAGCCGCGCTGGGTGGTCAGGACCTCGTTGAGAAATGCGAGCAAGGATGCGGGCGGCTCTGGACCATACAGCCATGCATAGAGCGCCTGCGCGGTGAACATCCAAACCAGGAACAGGGCGACCAACAGCGCACCGACGGCAAGAATGGAAGGAATGGCGGGCGATTTGCGCACCTCGAGTGCATGCGCCCAGGACGTGTCGATGCCGACTTCGCGGCGCCGGCTCATCTCATACAGTCCGATCGCCGCGAAAGGCCCGAGCAAGGCGAAACCCGACACCAGCGGGAATGCCAGCTGCAGCGTATTTCCGCCCGAGGCCCAGGTCAGAAGAATGATGCCGACGATCGGATAGATCAGGCACAAAAATACATAATGCGAGGGCTTGGCCCAGAAATCCTCGAAGCCCAGCCGCAAGGCGTCGAAAACGTCGGCCATCCCGATCTGCTGCACTTTCGGATGCGCAATTGCCTTCTGGGCCCCCGCATAGACGTGAAAATTCGCCATGACCAATCCTCCTGAATCAGGTTCGGCTCGGTCGCGGTTCCCGCGGCGCGGTGTTGATGAACAGTCCCGTCCAGCCGCGACCTGCACCAACCTCACCATAACGTCTAAGTGCCGATTTGTCGCGTCCTTTTGCCGCACAAGGACGGCGCGATCATGTGGCATTCGCCGGCCGTGTCCGGTACTCTGTCAGGACATCGCGCCGTGGTCGGAATGATGGATACGAGAACCATATTGCTGCTCGTCATTGGCACAGGAATTCTCCTGCTGCTGGGGTTTTGCGCCTCGTCCTTGCGCGTCGAGGCCTTCACGGTCAGCGCGCCGGCGACTGTGGGTTATTAGCGTGATGGTCGCATCCAGACAGGATCTGCTGCGTGCTTCCCGGTCGCGCACCGGCATCAGCCGCTCATGCGAGATATCGATTGTCTGTAAGAGGGAGGAGATTATCCCATGAAACTTTCGAGTGTCCTTGTCCCTGCTCTCGCGGCGCTGGCTCTTTCGGTGCCCGTTGCGGCACATGCCGACGGCGATGCCGTGGCCGGCAAAAAGGTCTTCAACAAATGCAGGGCCTGCCACACGGCCGACAAGGAGCAGAACAAGATCGGACCGCATCTCGTCGGCGTTGTCGGGCGCACCGCAGGAACGGTGGAAAGTTTCCAGTCGAAATATTCCCCCAACATGAAGGAGGCCGGCGCCGAGGGGCTGGTCTGGGACGACGAGAATCTGGCGAAATATCTGCGCGCACCGAAATCCGTGATACCCAAGGGCCGCATGGCATTTCCGGGTCTCAAGGACGATCAGGACATCGCCGACGTGATCGCCTACCTCGAAGCCGACCCCAAGCCGTGAACGGCAAAGGCGGCGTCAGAGCCGGCTAATGGCACCGGCCGCCTCGACGGCGAGCGGCGCGAATCGCTTGCAGAAGACATCGGCCTCCCATTCGGCCAGCGAACCGGCGACGTGGATCGCACCGAGGGGCCGTCCGCCATGGCCGAGAATGGCGACGCCGATGGCGACTTCCCCGACGAGCACCTGCTCAAGTGCGAGAGCATAACCGTTGTCGCGCGCCTGGCACACTTGCCGCCGTATCGCATCGGGCTCGGTGATGGTGCGCGGCGTGATCGGCACACGGTCCGAGCGCTCGATGATGTCATCGACTTCGTCGTCATCGAGATGCGCCATGACCGCCATGCCGCCCGACGTGCAATAGACCGGCACGCTCTGGCCGACCAACGTGGCGAAGAAGGTTTCGCGCTTGCTTTGCAGGCGTGATGCATAGACGAGCCGCAGCCCGTCGCGCAGGCTGAGATCGACCCGCTCGCGGACATTGCGCCGCAACTCCAGAAGAACCGGCGAAGCACGCGCAATCAGCGGGTTGAGCCGCAGATAGTCCAGCGTGTTGTCGAGGAAGCGGATGCCCGGGACATAGCCCCTGTCGTCTTCGGCGCGCTCGACATAGCCCAGATGGCGCAGCGTGTGGACAACGCGTTGCACGGCGCTCTTGCCGATACCGCAACGGGTGGCGATTTCGTTCAAGGTGAGCGGCTTGGCGGCGTCGTGAAAGACGGCCATCACCTGCGCCGCACGGCCGATCGACTGAATGAACAGCGGATCGCTGTCGTCGATGCTGGTGACAGGTCGAACCCCGTACGCCGCCCTACGGACCATTTGCAAGAGCGTGCTCCCAAATGTGCATTGACTCGTGACAATCGCTGCACTTATCATGATTATGATACGAGCGTATCGCATAGCGATATCAATACTGTCAAGCGGCGCTTCCAGGGGAAACGGCTGATGAGGGGTATCATGTCGGCACGATCGAGACCGGTTGAGCAGCCGGGTTGCAACGATCCATCTGTCGGCATCCCTGTTCCCGCAGAGGGCGCACGATGACACTGCGTGTCGCTCTGGCGGGATTTCTCCACGAGACCAACACTTTCGCTCCGTCCAAGGCGACTCTGGCCGATTTCGAGCAAGGCGGCGGATATCTGCCGCTCAGCCGCGGCGACGAAATCCTCAAGCGCTGTCCGGGGGTCAATCTGGGCATCTCGGGCGCCGTCGCGCATGGCGCGGCCCATGGCTGGGAGATGGTTCCGGTCGTGTGGACGGGCGCCATACCGTCGGCTCATGTCGAGGAGGCGGCCTATGAACAGATCGCCGGCGAGATCGTTTCGGGCATTGCCGCGGCGATGCCGCTCGACGGGGTCTGTCTCGACCTTCACGGCGCCATGGTCTGCGACCATCTCGACGATGGCGAAGGCGAACTGATCGCACGCATCCGGGCCGTCGTGGGACCGCACGTGCCGATCGCCGTCAGCCTCGATCTGCACGGCAACACGACGCAGAAGATGGTCGACAATGCCGACCTTCTCGTCGCCTTCCGCACCTATCCGCATGTCGACATGGCCGAGACGGGCCGGCGCGCAGCGGTCGGCCTCGATGCCCTGATGACGCGCGGAAAGCCCTTCGCAAAAGCGTTCCGCCGCCTGCCCTATCTGATCCCAATTGCCTGGCAATGCACGTCCATGGAGCCGGCGAAAAGCATCTATGAGGAGGTCGCCCGGCTCGAACGCGACACTGTGGCCTCGACATCGTTCTGGACCGGCTTTCCGGCGGCCGACTTTGCCGAATGCGGACCGACCGTGATCGCCTATGGCGAGACGCAGGCGGCCGCCGACGCCGCGGCTGACCGCATTCGCGGCATGGTCCTGGAGAGCGAGGATGCATTTGCCGGACGAGCCCTGGATCCCGACGCGGCCGTGGCCGAGGCCATGCGCATCGCCGCCGGAGCGACAAAACCCGTTGTCATCGCCGACACGCAGGACAATCCGGGCGCGGGCGGCAATTCCGACACGACCGGCATGTTGCGGGCACTGGTGAGAAACGATGCGCAACACGCCGCCATCGGCCTGATGGTCGACCCGCAGGCCGCGCGGGCGGCGCACGCGGCAGGCAAGGGCGCCGAGATTGCACTGGCACTCGGCGGCAGGTCGAACATTGCCGGCGATGCGCCTTTCGCGGCAACGTTCCGCGTCGAGGCGCTTTCCAATGGCGACCTGCATGCCACCGGCCCCTATTATGGCGGGACGCATATGAATGTCGGACCCTCCGCCTGCCTGTCGATTGGCGGGGTGAAGATCGTGGTCACCACCCACAAGGCGCAAATGGCCGATCAGGCGATGTATCGTTTCGTCGGCATCGAGCCGACCGAGATGGCCATCCTGGTCAACAAGAGCTCGGTGCATTTCCGGGCCGACTTCGAGCCGATCGCCGAGACCATCCTGGTCGGCAAGGCGCCAGGCGCGATGCCGCTCGACCCGGCCGACCTGCCCTGGACGCGCCTGGCTCAAGGCATGCGGCTTTCGCCCAATGGGCCGGTCTTCCATGGAAGCCACGGCGCGCAAACCAGGACCGTGGAGGCCTGAAAGATCCCAAGACAAGGCGGCGCAAGAACCGCCTTAGCAACCGACGCCGGCCCAACCGGACGCAAAACAACAAGACCGTAGTTCGTGCGACTGAAATCAACAGAGGGAAAAGGACATGCTGAGCATAAATTCATCGATTCCATCGGCCGAGAGCCGGCGGCGACATTGGAGCCGCACGATGCGCGGCACGGCGGCTGCCCTGTTGTCGGGTGCGGTCCTGGTCGGTTCCGGCCTTGCCACCTCCGCCGCGGCACAGGCCAAGACGATTACCGCCGTCATGCATTCGGGCCTTCGCGTGCTCGATCCGGTGATCACCACCGCCCACATCACGCGCGACCACGCCTACATGATCTACGACGTTCTGGTCGCGGTCGACGAGAATTTCACGCCGCAGCCGCAGATGGCCGATTGGACGATTTCGGACGACAACCTGATCTATACATTCACGCTGCGCGACGGTCTGACATTCCATGACGGCGCGCCGGTGACGGCAGCCGATGCTGTTGCATCGCTGAAGCGCTGGGGCCAGAAGGACTCGGGCGGCCAGCTCATTTTCGACGTCACCGAGAGCCTCGAGGCGGCCGACGACAAGACGATCGTCTGGACGCTCAAGGAGCCCTTCGCGCCGCTTCTCGACACGATTGCCAAGCAGTCGGCCCTGCCGCCTTTCATCATGCCCGAGCGCATCGCCGCCAACACGCCGGCCGACACCGCGATCACCGAATATGTCGGCTCCGGCCCCTTCGTCTTCGTCGAGGACGAGTACCAGCCGGGCGTCTCGGTGACCTACAGGAAGTTCGAGGACTATGTGCCGCGCGAGGAGGAGCCAAGCTGGATGGCCGGCGGCAAAAACGTCAAGGTTGACGAGGTGAAGTGGGTTACCATGCCCGACGCCCAGACTGCCATCAACGCCATCATGTCGGGCGAAATCGACTATCTGGAACAGGCGCCGGTCGATCTCCTGCCCATCCTTGAGACGAGCGAGGACGTGACCATCGAGGTGCGCGACGATCTCGGCTACCAGACCATCGGCCGCATGAACTTCAAATATCCGCCGTTCGACAACAAGGAGATCCGCCAGGCCGCCATGATGGCACTGAGCCAGGAGGACGTTCTCGCGACGCTGATCGGCAATCCGGACTACTACAAGGTCTGCGGCGCCATCTTCGGCTGCGGCACGCCGCTCGGCGACGAGACGGGGTCCGACACGCTCGTCAGCGGGGGCGACATAGAGGGCGCCAAGAAACTGCTCGAGGAAGCCGGCTATGACAACACGCCGATCGTGCTCATGCAGCCGACCGACGTGGTGACGCTGACCGCACAGCCGGTGGTCGCCGCACAGGCGCTGCGCAATGCCGGCTTCAACGTCGATATGCAGGCGATGGACTGGCAGACGCTGGTTACCCGCCGCGCCAGCCAGGCCAAGCCGGCCGATGGCGGCTGGAACATCTTCTTCACCAACTGGATGGTGCCGGAGGTCGACAATCCGCTGATCAGCCCGATGCTCAACGGGCGCGGCGACGACGCCTGGTTCGGCTGGCCGAAGGACGACGAGATCGAGGCGCTGCGCGCCGAATTCATCGCCGCCAAGACGCTGGAAGAGCGCCAGGAGGTCGCCAAGAAGATCCAGATCCACACGATGGACAGCGTCAACTATATCCCGCTTGGCCAGTACTATGCGCCCCAGGCGCGCTCCAACAAGCTCGAAGGCATGCTGATGTCGCCGGTCCCGGTGTTCTGGAACATCGACAAGGTGGACTGAGGCATTGATGGAAGCGTCTCTTCTCCCCTGCCTTGCGGGGGAGAAGTGGCCCGCGAAGCGGGTCGATGAGAGGGCAATGCGCGATAGGTGACAGTCCTGCCCGTGGGGGCGGGAGCCTGTCACAGGCGCCGCGAGCACTGAAACCAAAGGCACAGCAACCGATGCTTGGCTATATCATCCGGCGCATCCTGGCGGTCATTCCCGTCATGGCCATCGTCGCCGTCTTCGTCTTTCTTCTCCTGCGGCTGACGCCCGGCGATCCGGCGGCGATCATTGCCGGCGACTCGGCCACACCGGCACAGCTCGAGCGCATCCGCGAATCCCTGGGCCTGAACGAATCGCTCTATGTCCAGTTCGTGACCTGGGTCGGCCTGCTGATGAAAGGCGACCTCGGCACGTCGCTGATCTCCAGCACCGCGGTGACGTCGATGATCGGCCAGCGCATCTGGCCGACATTCAACATCGCCGTCCTGACCATCATCCTGTCGGTGCTGATTGCGGTACCGATGGGCGTGGTGGCCGCCTGGCGCCACCGGACATGGGTCGACTACGCCGTGATGACCTTCTCGGTGCTCGGCTTTTCCATCCCCGTCTTCGTCATCGGCTACATCTTCATCCAGATCTTCTCCATCGAACTGCGCTGGCTTCCGGTGCAGGGCTATGCGGCGCCGTCGGAGGATCTCGGCCGCTTCCTGGCGCGCGCCATCCTGCCATGCCTGACGCTGGCGACAATCTATGTGGCGCTGATTGCGCGCATGACGCGTGCTTCCATGCTGGAAGTTCTGGGCGAGGACTATATCCGCACGGCCCGCGCCAAGGGCGTGAAGGAAAACATCGTCCTGTTCCGCCACGCGCTGCGCAACGCCGCCGTGCCGATCATGACCATCATCGGCACCGGCTTCGCGCTTCTGATCGGCGGCGTGGTGATCACCGAGAGCGTGTTCAACATTCCCGGCATTGGCCGGCTGACGGTCGACGCGATCCTGGCCCGCGACTATCCGGTCATCCAGGCGATGATCCTGCTGACCAGCGCGATCTACGTCTTCATCAACCTGCTGATCGACCTTTCCTACACCTTCATCGACCCGAGGATTCGCTACTGATGGCTGCTCCATCACAACCGGCAGCCAGGCTGCAATGGGTCTTCAGCGCCATCGCCCTGCCGAAGAAATGGCGGATCGGCGCCGCGCCCATCATCGCCGCGGTGGTGCTCGCCGTCATCGTCATCGCCGCCATCGCCGCTCCGCTGATCGCACCGCACGACCCCATGGCGATGGATGCCGTGCAGCGGCTGAAGGGTCCGAGCGACACCTATCCGCTGGGCACCGACGCCTATGGCCGCGACGTGCTGTCGCGCGTCATCACCGGCGGGCGCGTCTCGCTGTTCATCGGCATCGCCGCGGCGCTCGTCAGCGTGCTGATCGGACTGGCCATCGGTCTGGTCTCCGGCTTCTTCCGCCTCGCCGACGCCATCGTCATGCGCATCATGGACAGCCTGATGGCGATCCCGTCGATCCTGCTCGCCATCGCGCTCGTCGCGCTCAACGGGCCGAGCATCTGGTCGGTCGTCTTCGCCATCACCATTCCCGAGATCCCGCGCGTCGTGCGGCTGGTGCGCTCGGTCGTGCTTTCGGCGCGCGAGGAGCCCTATGTCGAGGCGGCGATCGCGCTCGGCTCGTCGATGCCGAAGATCCTATGGCAGCATCTCATGCCCAATACGCTCGCCCCGCTGACCGTGCAGGCGACCTATATCTGCGCCTCGGCGATCCTGACCGAAGCGATCCTGTCCTTCCTCGGCGCCGGTGTGTCGACGGAGATCCCCACCTGGGGCAACATCATGGCCGAGGGCCGCATCTATTTCCAACTGAAGCCGTCGCTCATCTTCTGGCCGGGCTTGATGCTGTCGCTGTGCATCCTGTCCATCAACCTTCTGGGCGACACGGCGCGCGACCTCCTGGATCCGCGCCTGAAGAAGCGGGAGGCGTGACCATGCAGTTCAAATCCCGCAAATTCGATGACGCGCCGGTCGTTCTCGACATCAAGAACCTGACAGTCGGCCTGGTCGACAACCCGCAGGCGGCGCCCGTGCTCGACCACGTCTCGCTGCAGATCCGCAAGGGCGAGACCGCATGCCTGGTCGGCGAAAGCGGCTCGGGCAAATCCGTCACGTCGCTGGCGGTAATGGGGCTTTTGCCCAAGGGTGCGCTGGCCGCCACAGGCGGGCGCATCGAGCTCGACGGTGGCAACCTGCTCGAATTCAGCCCGACCCGGATGCGCGAGATGCGCGCCCGGCGCATTTCCATGATCTTCCAGGAGCCGATGACCGCACTCAATCCGGTCATGCGGGTCGGCGACCAGATCGGCGAGGTGCTCGACACCCACGCCCGCATGCCGGCGAAGGAAAGAAGGGCGCGAGTCCTCGACATCATGGGCCAGGTGCATCTGCCCGATGTCGAGCGCATCTACCGCTCCTATCCGCATCAGCTTTCCGGCGGCCAGCGCCAGCGCATCATGATCGCCATGGCGCTGGTGCTCGAGCCGCAATTGCTGATCGCCGACGAACCGACCACCGCGCTCGACGTGACGACCCAACAACAGATCCTGAGCCTGATCGCCGAGCTACAGGAAAAGCACGGCACGGCCGTCCTGTTCATCACCCACGACATGGGCGTCGTGGCCGAGATCGCCGACACGGTGCATGTCATGAAGCAGGGCGAGATCGTCGAGCAGGCGCCGGTCGAGCAATTGCTGCGGCGCCCCCGGCAGGAGTACACGCGCCAGCTCCTGACGGCCGTGCCGAGCCTGGTCCCGCGTCCTTCGCGGCTGGCCGCGGAAAGCGGGCCGGTGCTGGAAGTGAAACGACTCGACAAGACCTACAGTACGCCAGGCATCTTCGTGCGCCGCGAACCGACGCACGCGGCGAGCGACGTCAGCTTCGAGATCGCCAGGGGCCGCACGCTCGGCATCGTCGGGGAGAGCGGCTCGGGCAAGTCGACCGTGGCGCGTTGCATCATGCGGCTCGTCGATCCGACGGACGGCGAAATCCGCGTCGACGGCACCGACATCGCCACCTTGTCGCGGCGCCGGCTGCTGCCGCACCGCAAGCATATCCAGATCGTCTTCCAGGACCCGTTCCGTTCGCTCAATCCGCGCTGGACGATCGGCCGCAGCCTGATCGAGGGACCGCTCAACATGGGCGAGGACCGTGCAAAGGCGATGGCCCGGGCGGCAGAGCTGCTGGCCCTGGTCGGCCTGCCGGACGACGCGGTCAGCCGCTATCCGCACCAGTTCTCCGGCGGCCAGCGCCAGCGTGTCGCCATTGCCCGCGCAATCGCCATGGAGCCCGACGTTCTTGTCGCCGACGAGGCGGTCTCCGCGCTCGACGTGTCGGTGCAGGCACAGGTGCTCGACCTGCTCGACGAATTGCAGCACAAGCTCGGCATCGCGATCCTGTTCATCACGCACGACCTGCGCGTGGCCGCCCAGATCTGCGACGAGGTCGTGGTCATGCAGCGCGGCCGCATCGTCGAGCACGACACGGCGGCCAATGTGCTTGCCAACCCGCAGCACGCCTATACCCGCACCCTCATCGAGGCCGCCCCGGGCCGCAACTGGGATTTTGCCAATTTCCGTGAGCTGGGGAGCGCGTGAGCCTTTGCAAACGGTATCGCGTTCTCTCACACCCCCCTCATTTTCCATGCAATAGCCCCTACCCGGAGACAATCGACATGCCCGTTCTGCCGCAAATCGCCGACTATGCCGACGACCTGACTGCGATCCGCCGCGATTTTCACGCCCATCCCGAGATCGGCTTCGAGGAGGTGCGCACGTCGGGGATCGTCGCCGAACTCCTGGAGAAATGGGGCGTCGACGAGGTCCATACCGGCATCGGCAAGACGGGCGTCATCGGCATCGTCAAGGGCAAGGGCGAGGGCGGGCGCACGGTGGGCCTGCGCGCCGACATGGACGCGCTGCCGATGGACGAACTCACCAACCTGCTCTACAGCTCCAAGAACCCCGGGCGTTTCCATGGCTGCGGGCATGACGGGCACACCACCATGCTCCTGGGCGCGGCACGTTATCTCGCCGCAACACGCGATTTCTCCGGACGCGCCGTCCTCATCTTCCAGCCGGCCGAGGAAGGCCTCGGCGGCGCACGCGCCATGCTGGCCGACCGGCTCTTCGAGCGCTTTCCCTGCGACGAAATCTACGGCATGCACAACAATCCGCTGGCCGAGCCGCAAAAGTTCGGCGTCAAGCCGGGCGCGGCCATGGCCGGCTCGACCTTCTTCGACATCACGATCAAGGGCGTGGGCAGCCACGGCGCCATGCCGCATCATGCCAAGGACCCGATCGTGATCGCCACAGCGCTGGTGCAGAGCCTGCAGTCGATCGTCAGCCGCAATGTCGAGGCGATCCGGCCCGCCGTCGTCTCCGTCACCCAGATCCATTCCGGTTCCGCCTACAATGTCGTGCCCGACAAGGCCGTCATCTCCGGCACGATCCGCTATTTCGACGACGAGGTGAAAGAGCTCATCCACCGGCGTGTCGAGAACCTCTGCGCCGGTTTTGCCACGAGCTACGAGGTTGAGGTCGTTCCCGATCTGCGGCCGATCTTCGACGTGCTGATGAACGACGCGCAACTGTCCGAGGCCTATCTCGACGCCGCGCGCGAGATCGTCGGCGAGGAGAACGCCGCGCAGACGCATGATCTGGTGACCGGCAGCGAGGATTTCGCCGACATGCTGAAGGTGGTGCCGGGTGCCTATTGCACGCTCGGCCATGGCGGCACGCTGCCGGCTCACAATCCGGGCTTCGTGCTCGACGATGCGATCCTGCCTGTCGGCGCCAGCATCATGGCACGCATAGTCGAAAAGCGCCTGCCGCTTTAGGCAGACGCCTATGCCGCGCCCGGTCTCGCCCCCCTCTGCCCTGCCGGGCATCTCCCCCACAAGGGGGGAGATCGTCCTGCATCGACAGGTTCGCCAATCTCCGATCTTGCAGAGGAAGCGAAGCCTTGAGGTGGCGTGATCTCCCCCCTTGTGGGGGAGATGGGCGGCAGCCCAGAGGGGGGCGCGAAGGAACCCGACCCAAATCCAGTCCATTGCACAATCGGAACCAGCCAATGACCATCAACGACCTTCCTTTCGACACCGAAACGATCCTTGCCGGACTGAAACCCTGGATCGAATGCGAAAGCCCGACCTTCGACGCAGCCGCCGTCGACCGCATGATGGATCTGGCGGCATACGACCTGGCAGCCGCCGGCGCCGAGATCGAACGCATCCCCGGCCGCATGGGCTTTGGCGGCTCGGTCAGGGCGCGTTTTGCGCACAAGGATTTCGGAAAGCCGGGCATCCTGATTTCCGGTCATCTCGACACGGTGCACCCGATCGGCACGCTGGAAAAGAACCCGTGGCGCATCGAGGACGGGCGCTGCTACGGCCCCGGCATCCAGGACATGAAGGGCGGCAATTATGTGAGCCTCGAGGCCATCCGCCAACTGGCCATTGCCGGCATCGAAACGCCGCTGCCCGTCACCGTCCTGTTCACGCCCGACGAGGAAGTCGGCACGCCGTCGACGCGCGAGCTGATCGAGATGGAGGCGCGCAAGAACAAGATCGTGCTGGTGCCGGAGCCGGCGCGCGGCGACGGCGGCGCGGTCACGGGGCGCTACGCGATCGCGCGCTTCAACGTCAAGACGGCCGGCCGGCCGAGCCATGCAGGCTGGGCGCTCAAGGACGGACGCTCGGCGATCGCCGCCATGGCGCGCAAGATCCTCGAGATCGAGGCGATGACAGGCGAAGACTGCACCTTTTCCGTCGGCGTCGTCCATGCCGGACAATGGGTCAACTGTGTCTCGTCGTCCTGCCAGGCGGAGGTCTTGTCTATGGCCAAGCGCCAGCACGATCTCGATCACGGCATCGAGCGCATGCTCGCCTTGTCGGGCGAGGAGAACGACGTGGTGATCGAGGTGACGCGCGGCGTCACGCGGCCGGTCTGGGAACGGGACGCGGGAACGATGGCGGTTTATGAAGTGGCGCGCGAGATCGCCGGCGAGATCGGCTTCGAGCTTACCCATGGCAGCGCCGGCGGCGGCTCGGACGGCAATTTCACCGGCGCGCTCGGCATCCCGACGCTCGATTCCATCGGCGTGCGCGGCGCCGGCCTGCACACGCTGGGCGAATATATCGAGATCGACAGCCTGGTCGAGCGTGCCCGGCTGATGGCGGGCCTGCTGACACGGCTAAAATAACAAGCCAATTGAAGATTGATCTGCCGGGCGCACGCGCCCGGCCCCTTCGTCGCATCTACTGGCGCGCCGGCCCCTTGCGTTCGGCTGACGCCGCCCAGATGTTGACCTCGCCCTCGCGCGCGTAACGGTCGATCTCGGCAAGTTCCTCCTCTGAGAAGTCGGGGTTGGCCAGCGCACCGACGCAATCCTCAACCTGTTCCGGCCGGCTCGCCCCGATCAGTGCCGAGGTCACGCGACCCTTGCGCAGCACCCAGGCAATGGCCATTTGCGCCAGCGTCTGGCCGCGCCGTTCGGCGATCGCATTGAGCTGGCGGATATTGGCCAGCGTTTCCTCGTTCAAGAAGCTCTGGCGCAGCGATTTGCCCTGGGTGGCGCGGCTGCCTTCGGGAACGCCGTCGAGATATTTCCCCGTCAGCATGCCCTGCGCCAACGGCGAGAAGACGATCGAGCCGATGCCCTCGTCCTCGAGCGTGTCCAGCAGCCCGTCATCCTCGACCCAGCGATTGATCATGGAATAGCTCGGCTGGTGGATCAGGCACGGCGTGCCGAGATCTCCAAGGATGGCGGCCGCCTCGCGGGTGCGCTGCGAATTGTACGACGAGATGCCGGCATAAAGCGCCTTGCCCGAGCGCACAGCCTGGTCGAGCGCCATCATGGTCTCTTCCAGCGGCGTGTCGGGGTCGAAGCGGTGGGAGTAGAAGATGTCGACATAGTCGAGGCCCATGCGCTTCAGGCTCTGGTCGAGCGATGCCAGGAGATACTTTCGGCTGCCCCACTCGCCATAGGGGCCGGGCCACATGCCGTAACCGGCCTTGGTCGAGACGATCAGCTCGTCGCGATAGCCGGCAAAATCCTCGCGCAGGATGCGGCCGAAGGCGGCTTCGGCCGATCCCGGCGGCGGGCCGTAATTGTTGGCGAGATCGAAATGAGTGATGCCCAGGTCGAAGGCCTTGCGGCAGATCGCCTGCTTGACCGCATGGGGCGTATCGTCGCCGAAATTGTGCCACAGGCCGAGCGACAGCGCCGGCAGCTTGAGCCCGGAACGGCCGCAGCGGTTGTATCTCATCGTCTCGTAGCGGTTGTCGGCAGGCTGCCAGCCCATCATTCAAATCCTCTTTCTAATCGTCGCGGACGGCGCTTGGGCGCCGCCCTTCTCGATAGCGCTATTCGCTGTCAACCAGAAGCGCTTTCGCTTCGGCCACGCCGAGCGGCGCGGGACGTTCGCAACGCGTGCGCATGGCGACGAAACGGCCGGTCTCGCCCGATTCAAGAATGCCCGTCATGACGTCGATCGTGTGCAGTGCCAGTTCGAGCGAGCAGCGATGCGGCCGACCCTCGCCGATCGCCAGCGCCATGTCGGCCAGTCCCGCCGTGCGGTAGTTGGCCTGCATGCCGTGCGCGTGCTCCTGGTTCGGCTTGCCGAACGGGTGATCCCATTGCGGCGGCTCGCTGGCCGGATCGGCGCCGTTCGTGAAGCGCACCTCGCCGCCGAAGAAGTTGGGATCGGGCACATTGACCGTGCCGCGCTCGCCATAAAGCTCCATCGGCGCATGGCCGTGCTGCCACACGTCCCAGCTTGCATTGAAGGTCACGGCGGCGCCGTTTGCAAACTCCATCAGCGCGTGGATCGTCGTCGGCGTGGCGACCTTGATCGTCTCGCCATGGCGCGGCTCGGAGGTGATCGTGCGCTCGGGCGCGGGAATGGTGGCAAGCGCGGCCACCTGCTTCACCGGGCCGATCAGCTGGATGAGATTGGCGATGTAATAGGGGCCGAGATCGAGGATCGGGCCGCCGCCCGGCTGGAAGAAGAAGTCAGGATTAGGATGCCAATGCTCCATGCCATGGCTCATGACATGGCAGGTGCCGCTGGTAATGCGTCCGAGCTTGCCCGAATCGATCAAGTCCCGCGCCAACTGATGCGAACCGCCGAGAAAGGTGTCGGGCGCCGAGCCGATGCGCAACCCCTTCTTCGCCGCGCGTTCGGCAAGGTCCTGCCCCTCCTCAACCGAGAGCACGAACGGCTTTTCGGAATAGAGATGCTTGCCGGCCTCCAATATGTCGCGCGACACCTCGTAATGGGCGCCCGGAACGGTCAGATTGACGACGATGTCGATATCGTCGGCCGCAAGGAGGCCCGGCACCGTCTCCGCCCGCACGCCGTATTCGCGCGCCCGCGCCTCGGCCGCCTTCGTGTCGATGTCGGCGCAAGCCCGCATCTCGATGCCACGGAAGAGCGGGGCGAGGCCGAGATATGTCGCGGAAATATTGCCGCTGCCGATGATGCCGACGCCAAGTTTGCCTGTCATCTTTCGTCCCTCAGAACCGATTGGCTGCCTCGATGGAGCGGCGCGCGAAGCGGGCGGCGTCGCTCGGATTGTCGTGCTCCATGACGAAGATATCGGCCGGCGTGCTGGCGCGCAGGGCAGCCATCAGCCCCTTCCAGTCCATCGTGCCGTGGCCGACATCGGCCCAGCCGTCCTCGTCCTCCGCCTCGCCCGCGGGTGCGATGTCCTTGACATGCGCGGCAACGATGCGCGGCCCGAACTCCTCGATCCAGGCGAGCGGGTCAGCGCCGCCGCGCGCCACCCAGGCGACGTCCATTTCCCAACCGATATCGGGCGCGGCCTGAAGGATCAGCCGCTGCGGCACCGCGCCGTCCGCCGTCGATGCGAACTCGAAATCGTGGTTGTGCCAGGCAAACCGCTTGCCGGCGAGCTTCACCGCGTCGCCAACGACGGCCAGTCTTTCGCCAAACCGTTTCCAGCCGTCCGCGTCGGTTGGCCTGTTCTCTACCGCCAGATGAGGGCAGATCACGATCCCGACACCGAGCGCATCGGCGATGTCGAGAGCCTTCGCGGTTTCCTTCTCCAGCATGTCGAGCGAAAAATGCCCGCTCGGCATGGTCAGCCCGTTCTCGTCGAGCATCGCCTTGAAACCCTTCGGGTCGTCATAAACGCCGCCAAAACCTTCGACCTGGCTGTAACCGACCTCGGCGACCATGCGGAGAACGTCGTCCCAGGGTTGGAAATTGCGCGCGCTGTAAAGTTGGAATGACCAGTTCATCACTTCGGCTTTCATTGGTGGATAGAGGGATCGATTTGGGTTTGTCAGAGTCTCTCGCCGCTCACGGCGTCGAAGATCGAAGCCCGGGCGGGATCGAAGCCGATGCGGATCGTATCGCCGTCGCGCACGGCGCGCTCGGCATCGACGCGCAGGGCGAAGGCCTGTCCGCCCAGCCTGGTCCACACCAGCGTGTCGGAGCCCATCGGCTCGACCAGCTCGACCGCCGTTTCGGCCGTGTGCGGCATGGCGGCGGCAGCCTCGCCGATCAAGACATGCTCGGGCCTGATGCCGAGCTGCACCGTGCGGCCGGTTCCGTCCGTGCTTTCGAACTGATAGCGTTCGAGATCCACGGTCAGGCCGTCCGCCTCGAAGACCGGACCCTTGGCCAGGACGCCGTCGAGGAAGTTCATGCCGGGCGAACCGATGAAGCCGGCGACGAAGCGGTTGACCGGCTGGCTGTAGATCGCCTGCGGCGTGTCGAGCTGCTGGATCACGCCGCCCTTCATGACGGCGATGCGGTCGGCCAGCGTCATCGCCTCGATCTGGTCGTGGGTGACGTAGATCATCGTGTTCTTGAGGCGCTGGTGCAGGCGCTTGATCTCGACACGCAGTTCGCTGCGCAGCTTGGCGTCGAGATTGCTGAGCGGTTCGTCGAAGAGGAACACGTCGACGTCGCGCACCAGGGCACGGCCGATGGCGACGCGCTGGCGCTGGCCGCCGGAAAGCGCTGCCGGCCGGCGATTGAGCAGCGATTCGATCTGGAGGACCTCGGCCGCCCGCGAGACCCGCTTGTCGATTTCGTCCCGTGGCATGCCGGAAACACGCAAGCCGAAGGACAGATTGCCGGCCACGCTCATCTGCGGGTAAAGCGCATAGGACTGAAAGACCATGCCGATGCCGCGGTCCTTCGGCTCTTCCCAGGTGACGTTCTTGCCGTTGATGAAGATCTGGCCGGCTGAGACGTCGAGCAGGCCGGCCACACAGTTCAACAAGGTCGACTTGCCACAGCCGGACGGCCCGAGCAGGACAAGGAATTCGCCCTGTTCGATTGCGAGATTGAGCGAATTCAGAACCTTCACGGCACCGAAATTCAGTGACAGATCCTTGACGATCACGCTTTCCATGGTCGCGGCCTCCATCGTCAGCCCTTGACTGCCCCGGCGGCGATGCCGCGAACGAAGAACCTGCCGGAGGCGAAGTAGATGGCGAGGGGCACGAGTCCCGTCAGTAGGGTGGCCGCCATGTTCACATTGTACTCCTTCACGCCTTGGACCGAATTGACGATGTTGTTGAGCTGGACGGTCATTGGATAGGTGTCGGGCCGCGTGTAGACGACACCGAACAGGAAGTCGTTCCAGATGCCGGTCACCTGGATGATGAGCGCCACGACGAAGATGGGCAGGCTCATCGGCACCATGATCCTGAGATAGATGCCCCAGAACCCCGCTCCGTCGACGCGCCCCGCCTTGAACAGTTCTTCCGGCAGCGAGGTGAAATAGTTGCGGAACAGGAGCGTCAGGATCGGCATGCCGAAGATGCAGTGCACGATCACCAGCCCCCAGAGGCTGCCGTAAAGGCCCATTTCGCGCAGCAGGATGACGATCGGATAGAGCATCACCTGATAGGGGATGAAGGCGCCGAAGATGAGGATGGTGAAGAACGTCTCCGCGCCCTTGAAGCGCCAATTGGCGAGCGCATAGCCGTTGACCGAGGCGATGGCGATCGAAAGGACCACCGAGGGCACGGTGATGCGCACCGAGTTCCAGAAGCCGCGCGACAGGCCGTCGCAATTGAGGCCGGTGCAGGCTTGCGACCAGGCCTTGACCCAGGGCGCGAAGGTGACGTCGACCGGCGGCGCGAAGATGTTGCCCAGGCGGATCTCGGGCATGCCCTTGAGCGAGGTCACGACCATCACATAAAGCGGCAGCAGATAGTAGAGGGCGATGACCAGCAGCGTCCCGTAGAGGAAGATGTTGCGGCGCGAGAAGGTGCGGCGCGGACGCGGCCCGCTGGGCCCCGACGTGTCGAGGTCACGCAGGTCGGCCGAAACGGTGTTATCCATGCTTCTTCTTCCCGAATTCCAGATAGGCCCAGGGGATGAGCACGATCAGCACCGACAGGAGCATCATCGTCGAGGCGGCAAAGCCTTGTCCCAGGTTCTGCGAGGAGAACATCATGTCGTAGACGTATTTGGCCGGCACCTCGGAAGCGATGCCGGGACCGCCGCTCGTCTGGGCGACGACGAGGTCGTAGACCTTGACGATTCCGGACGCGATGATGACCAGCGCCGTCACCAGGACGGGGCGCAGCATCGGTATGACGATGAAGACATAGGTCCGCCACATCGGAATGCCGTCGACACGCGCCGCCTTCCAGATATCCTCGTCGATGCCGCGCAGGCCGGCCAGCATCAGGCACATGACGAGGCCGGTGCTCTGCCACAAAGCGGCGATCAGGATGCCGTAGATGACGATATCGGGGTCGTAGAGCGGATCGAAATCGAAGCTCGTCCAGCCCAGGCCCTGCACCACGCCCTGGATGCCGAAATCGGGATTGAGCAGCCACTGCCAGACAAGGCCGGTGACGATGAAGGACAGCGCGAAGGGATAGAGGAAGATCGTCCGGAAGGTGTTCTCGAAACGGATTTTCTGGTCGAGCAGCGCGGCCAGAACGAAGCCGATCACCAGCGAGAAGACCAGCATGCACACGCCGTAGATGAACAGGTTCTCGATGGAGACGAGCCAGCGTCGCGTCGACCAAAGCCGCTCGTACTGATCGAGCCCGACGAAGCGCAGCCGGGGCAGAAGTCCCGAATCGGTGAAGGAATAGACGAAGGTCCACACCGTCCCGCCGGCAAAGACGACACTGGCCGTGAGGATCATCGGCAAAGAGGCGATCTTCGCCGTCATGTTCCTGAACAGCCTCATGGGAGGTCTGTTTTCATGTTCGGACGACATGCAGTAGCTTCCCGCACTGAAGCTTGAAGGGGAGGGCCGGGCCGCCGGTTCGCAAAGGAAGCGGCGGCCGCTGGCGCAATCGTTACTTGGCGCTTGCGACGATATCGACGAAGCGTTCCTGTGCCGCCTCGGTCGTCATGTCGGGCGTGGCCAGGAATTCGGCGATCAGATCGTTGATCTGGTTCAGCGAATCCTGGTTCATGAGCTGCTCGCCGGACGACACGATGTCGCCCCTGGCCAGGATGTCGAGGCCCTTGCGCATGCAGTCATTGGCCGCTTCCAGATCGACATCGCCGCGAACCGGCAGGGACCCCTTCTTCAGATTGAAGGCAACCTGGGTCTTCGGGTCGAGCATGACGGAGGCCAGCTCGAGTTGCGCCGCGGACTCGGTTTCATCATCCAGCGTGGGAAAGTAGAAGGCGTCGCCGCCGGTGGAAATCGCCTCGTTCACGCCGAGTCCGGGCAGGCAGCTATAGTCCTCGCCCGCCACCTGGCCTGCGATCTGAAACTCGCCCTGCGCCCAGTCGCCCATGATCTGGCCGCCAGCCTGGCCGGTGATGACCAGATTGGTCGCCTGGTTCCAATCCTGCACGTTCGAGCCGGCCGACATTTCGCGCATGTCCTCGACCGCATCGAAGACCTTCGCCATTTCCGGGCCGCCGGCGGCATCGGCGTCCTTGTCGCCATAGACCTTCTCATAGAGATCCGGACCGCCGATGCCGGTCACCAGGACACGGAAGGCGCCGCCTGCCTGCCAGGGCTGGCCGCCGATGGCGAGCGGAACCTTGCCGGCCTCCTTCAGCGCGGGCGCGGCGGCGACGAATTCGTCCCAGTTCGTCGGCACCTCGACGCCGGCATCCTCGAACGCCTTGTTGGAGAGCCACAGCCATTCCCAGGAATGGATGTTGATCGGGACACAGTAGATCTTGCCGTCGACGGTGCAGCTGTCGAGCAGCGAAGCCGGCTTGACGATGTCGACCCAGCCTTGCTCCTCGGCGACTTTCGTCACGTCGCGCATGAGGCCCGCCTCGATCAGTTCCTCGGTCTGCCGTCCATGATTGAATTGCGTGGCGCCCATCGGGTCGCCGCCGGTGATGCGGCTGATCATGACCGGACGCGCCGTGTTGCCGCTGCCGGCAATGGCGCCGTCGATCCATTTGTTGCCGGTGGCGTCGAAGGCCTTGGCAAGCTCGGCGACCGCCGCCGCCTCGCCGCCCGACGTCCACCAATGCGTGACTTCGAGATCGGTCGCCTGAGCCGCAAGCGGAAATGCGACACCTGCCGCCAGAACTGCGGCCGAGAGCCTATAACGCATCTTAACTCCTCCCTGAATCTGAAACGTTACAGATTGAAGCCTATGCGAATCGATTCAACCACGCAATGGTCGATTGGCCGGGGCCGCGCTTTTTTTTGCGACTCTCGAAACAATTCGCAGTGCAACGATCGCGCCATGCGGTGCTGCAGCGCAGCGGCCAGCGCGCCTGGAGGGCGATACGGCATTGAATCCATTTCCGTTTGCGCTGCAACCGAGCACGACCTGCGTTGCTCGGAACCGGCGTGGAAGCACAGGACAGCAAAGCGGCAGAAAACACTGCTATTTCCCTGTAACGTTTCAGGTGATAATGGGCGCAAATGGCTTGGCACCGTCCGTCGAGACGTCTATGCGGTGGCCGGCCGGATTGGAGCACTGTCCTGTACGCATCCAGCGTTTCGGGGCGACGGGTTGAAACGATGGACAAGAAAACAAAGGAACGATCGGTAGCCGCGCCGGCAGAGACCGGCCTGGCGGAAAAGGACGGACAACGTCCGACGCTCAAGACCATCGCCTTCATGACGGGCCTCGGCGTGACAACGGTGTCCAGGGCCCTGAAGGATGCGCCCGAAATCGGCGAAGCGACGCGGCGGCGCGTGCAGCTCGTCGCCAGGCAGATCGGCTACCGTCCGAACCGGGCCGGCGTGCGCCTGCGCACCGGCAAGACCAATGTCATCAGCCTCATCCTCAACACCGAGGACGAGGTGACGGGCTTCCTGTCGGACATCATCTACGGCATTTCGGAGGCCCTGGCGGACACGCCCTACCATCTCGTCGTCACGCCCTATTCGCGCACCAACGACCCGTTGGAGCCGGTGCGCTACGTTGTGGAGACGGGCTCGGCCGACGGCATCATCATTTCGCGCACGGAACCGGACGATCCGCGAGTGCGCTACATGGTCGAGCACGATTTCCCCTTCGCCACCCATGGCCGCACGGCGATGGGTGTCACGCACCCGTTTCACGATTACGACAACCACGCCTATGCCGCACAGGCCGTGCGCACCCTGGTCGGGGCCGGCCGGCGCAAGCTCGCCCTGCTTCCGCCGCCGCCTTTCCTCACCTATTACAACGAGACGCGAAACGGCTTTTCCGAAGGGCTGCTGGAGACCGGCGCCAGCGAGGCTCCCTTCCCCTCGGCCCATCTCGACCTGCCGCTCGACCGGATCCGGGCGCTGGCCGCCGATCTCATGTGCAGGAAGAACCGTCCCGACGGGATCGTCAGTTCGGGCGCCGGCGCGACGATCGCCCTGGTGGCGGGGATCGAGGAGGCCGGCCTCGAGCTCGGACACGACGTCGACATCGTCTCCAAGCAGTCGACGCAGTTCCTGCACTGGTTCCGCCGGCAGATCTTCATCGCGCACGAGGATTTCACGCTTGCCGGCCGCGACGTCGCCCGCGCGCTCATCAAGCGCATCGGCGGCGCCAGGCCGGAGACGCTGCAGGCGATCAGCCGCCCGGTCTGGGAGGAGAGGCCCGTCGATGCGGCGGGCGGAGAATAGATCCAGGCCCTCCACCAGGCTCGCCGAGCCGCGACGACCGTATCCCTCCGTCTGTAGACTAAGACCAGCCTTTGGCGACGGAAGGCGCTCGCACAACCTTTTGTTGACCTAAAGTAAAGTTAAGGTTTTACAAATCGTCGCGATGTGAATCGCAAAAGGCAGAGGGTATGGCATTGCAGGTTGTGAGCAGCGCCGCGTCCAGCACGCTTGTCCTGTGCATTGGCTTTGCGGCCGGCATGCAATTGGGAAAGATTGCACCGCTTGTCGGACGGTTGCAGGCGGACCTGGGTATAAGTCTGACTTTCGCTGGTTGGCTAACGTCCCTGCTCGGACTCTTCGTCGCGCTCGCAGCTTACCCCGCCGCGCGCATGGTTGCCCGAATCGGAGCCACACGGAGCCTGTTGGCAAGCGCATTGGTGATGATTGGTGGCGCGGTCGCCCTCGGGCTGTCGCAGTCTCCCACGACACTCGTCATGTCGCGAGGCGTCGAGGCAGCCGGTTATGTCGTCATGGTGATCGCCGCGCCCGCCTATCTGGTAACCTTTTCACCTGTGCATATGCGAAGCCTCTTTCTCGCGCTCTGGGGCAGCTTCGTTCCGGTCGGCTATGCTCTGGCGAACCTCCAGGTCGCCCTGCTGCCGGTCAGTTGGTCGTTGGAATGGACGCTCTTGACGTTTGCAGCCCCCATGGCGGCATTGTTGATGCTCGCGATATTCGTATCACCCGCTGATGCGGTGCCAAGCAAGCAAGCGCCGGTCACGCCGGCTCCGATTCCATCGGCAGGCTTGGCCTTGGCAATCGCCTTCGGCCTCTATGTCTACCTGTCCATCGGCTTTTTCACTTTCCTGCCCGAATATATAAGCACGCTTGAAACGGGCCACGCCGTCTCCGCACCCCTTGTGGCTATTTGCGTTCCCCTTGGGAGCTTCGCCACGGCAGCCTTGCTGAAGGGTCCAAGTTCAAACCGCCCGAGAATCCTTGCCATTGCCGGCTTCGTCGCGGCCGCATTGGCCGCATGCCTGCTCTACTCGTCCGTCAATTTCGACATACTGGCGATGCCCGTCTATGCCTTTGCTGGTGGCATGGCGGCCTCGAGCATCTTCGCCCTCATTCCTTGCGTGGCGGTGACAGAAGCGGCGGCCGCCTCGGTCGTCGGTGCCGTGGCGCAGTGCGGCGGGATTGCCACATTGATAGGGCCGCCGATTGCCGGATTTCTGGCGGAGACCTACGGTTGGCATGCTGTAGGCTGGTCGCTCGCTGGTGTTTCCCTGATCGGGGCCTGCCTGATCCTGGTGGCCAATGTACTGGCTGCTCGCCGCGGATAAAGGCAAGGCCGCGACTGCTCGATGCCGGCGCTCGCACCCATCTTTTTCTCACATTTGCACGCCGGCCGCGCTCACCCTCGCGATTGCGCCCACGCGCCGTGATGCGCGCCCGGCATGTCGATACGCTCAAAACCGTGCGCGCCGAAGAAGTCGCGCTGACCCTGGATGAGGTTCGCGGTCCCGCGCCCCTGCCGGTAGGCGTCGAAATAGGCAAGGGCGGAGGAGAGTGCCGGCACCGCAATTCCGGCGCGCGAGGCCGTGGCCACCACCCGCCTGAGTGCCGGATTCGTCTCTTGCATCAGCTCGACGAAGCGTGGGGCGAGAAGGAGGTTTGCCGGCTTTGATTCTTCAAATGCCTCGGCGATCGTGTCGAGGAATTGCGAGCGGATGATGCAGCCGGCACGCCAGATGCGGGCGATCGTCGGCATGGGCAGGTTCCAGTAGAATTCGCCGGACGCCGCCTGCATGACGGCAAAGCCTTGCGCATATGCCGCGATCTTGCCGGCCAAAAGGGCCGCTTCGAGATCGGCAAGCAAAGCCTCGGCTTCAGCGGCGGGGATGCTGCGATCGACGGCGCCATAGGCCTGTTCGGCCGCCTCGCGTTCGGCCTTCATCGCCGACAGGCTGCGCGCCGCGACGGCCGCCTCGATCGCCGTGGCCGGCACGCCCATCTTCTGCGCCTCGATGACCGACCAGCGCCCGGTGCCCTTTTGCCCGGCGCGGTCGAGGATCAGATCGACGACCGGAACCTTCTTGTCGGGGTCGCGTGCCGCAAGCACCTTGGCCGTGATCTCGATCAGGTAGGATTCCAGCTTGCCGGCGTTCCATGCCTCGAAGCGGTTCGCCATCTCGTCGGTCGACAGGCCGAGCCCATCGCGCATGATGCCGTAGACCTCGGCGATCATCTGCATGTCGGCATATTCGATGCCGTTGTGGATCGTCTTGACGAAATGGCCGGCGCCGTTGTTGCCGAGCCGCGCCACGCAGGGCTGGTCCTTGTAGCGCGCGGCGATCGACACGAGGATCTTTTCGACCCTGCGCCAGGCCTCGTCCGAACCGCCGACCATGATGGACGGCCCATGCCGCGCCCCATCCTCGCCGCCCGACACACCCATGCCGATGAAGGTCAGTCCCGAGCCCTCGATCTCCTGGAAACGGCGCATCGTGTCGCGGAAATTGGCATTGCCGGCATCGATGATGATGTCTTCGGCGGCAAGCAGCGGCCTGAGTGCGGCAATCTGCTCGTCGACCGCCGCGCCCGCCGGAACCATGAGGATGATCGGCCGCGGCGGACGGATCGCCGCGGTCAGCTCCTTCAGCGTTTCGCAGGCGATGATGCGTTCGCGCAGCGGACCGGCGGTGTCGGCGAATTGCGTCGTCTTCTCGCTCGTCCGATTCCACACCGCGATGCGGTGCCCCTTCTCCGCAATATTGAGGGCGAGATTGGCGCCCATCACGCCGAGCCCGATTAATCCGATTTCGGCGTGCTGCATGTCATTGGCCTCGATCTGCATGTTCTTGAGGGCGCCGCGGGAAGAAACCGACGCGGCCGCGATTCACCGACCGATCATGTGCATCAGCGCATGACGGCGTCAACGCGAAGATGCGCCGCCGGACCATCCAATCATAGAAAATCGCCGCGCGCCGGCGTGAAGGAATCGATCAGCCGCCCCGGCTCGAGCGCCCGCACACCGTGAACCGCATTCGACGGCACGACAAAGCTTGCACCCTCCGAAAGCACCTCCGTCTCGCCGTCGACCGTCACCTCGAAGCGCCCTTGCGCCACGTAGGACGCCTGCACATGCGGGTGCGAATGGGGCTTGCCGACCGCGTCCTTTTCGAAGGCGAACTCGACGATCATAAGCTGCTCGTCATGCGCCAGGACGCGCCGGCGCACGCCGGGGTCGGCCGGTAGCCACCCGTCCTCCGAGGGCCGGACGAAATTGCTGCTCTTGTTCATGCGTTGCTCCATTCTACCGCGCCAGCCAGCCGCCATCGACCGGAATGATCGCCCCGTGAACATAATTGGCCGCATCGCTGGCCAGGAACACGGCCGCCCCGCCGATATCGTCGGGCCGTCCCCAGCGCCCGGCCGGAATGCGCTTGAGAATGTCGCCGAAACGTTCCGGATCGTTGCGCAAGGCCTCGGTGTTGTTGGTTTCGATATAGCCGGGCGCGATGGCGTTCACGTTGATGTTCCTGGCCGCCCATTCATTGGCCAACAGTTTCGTCAGACCGGCGACGGCGCTCTTCGAGGCCGTATAGGAAGCGACGCGTATGCCGCCCTGGAAGGAAAGCAGCGATGCGATGTTGATTATCTTTGCCGGCCGATTGCCGGCCAGTGCGGCGCGGGCATGTGCCTGGCACAGGAGGAAGACCGACTTCAGGTTCACGTCCATCACCACGTCCCAATCATCGAGCGAGAAGTCGACGGCGTCGGCGCGGCGGATGATGCCGGCATTGTTGACGAGTATGTCGATCGGTCCGTGCGTGCGCCATGCCTCGTCAAAGGCGGCGGCGACGCGTCCGGTTTCGGCAAGGTCCATGGTGACTTCGGCGATCGATCCGCCCGCCTGGCGCACCGCGTCGGCGGTTTCGGCCATGGACGAGCGGCCGACGGCGACGATCTCGGCGCCGGCTGCCGCCAGCGAAAGCGCGATGCCGCGGCCGATGCCGGTATTGGCGCCGGTCACCATGGCCCGGCGCCCTTCGAGGCTGAACGGGCTCACCGCATATCCTCCATCGCGACCATGTCAACGTCCCGGTAGTCGACATTGTCGCCGGCCATGGCCCAGATGAAGGTGTAGTCCGAGGTGCCGGCGCCGCAATGGATCGACCAGCCGGGCGACAGGATCGCCTGCTCGTTGGCCACCACCAGATGGCGCGTCTCGTCGGGCTCGCCCATGAAATGGAAGATGCGCTGGTCGGCGTCGAGGCCGAAATAGAGATAGGCCTCGGAGCGCCGGTCGTGCCGGTGGCAGGGCATCGTGTTCCACACCGAGCCCGGCGCGATCACCGTCATGCCGACGACGAGCTGGCACGACGGCATGACGTCGGGATGCACGAACTGGAAGATGGACCGCTCGTTCGAGGTCGCCTGGGCGCCGAGATCGAGCCGCTTGGCATCCGAAATGCGAACCAGGCGAGATTCATAGGCGTGGTGCGCCGGCGCGCTAAGCAGATAGAATTTCGCCGGTTCGGCGGCGTTCTTGCTCTCGAAACGAACGTCCTGCGTGCCTTTTGCCAGATAGAGCATGTCGCGATGGCCGAGCGCATAGCTCTGCCCGCCGGCCGACACCTGGCCCTTGCCGCCGACATTGACGACGGTCATCTCGCGGCGGTCGAGGAAATTCTCCGTGCCGGTCGCCTTGATCGGCAGGAGCTCGAGCGGCGCGGAAGCCGGCACGGCGCCGCCGACGACGAGGCGGTCGAGATGCGTGTAGGTGATATTGAGCTTGTCCGGGGCGAACAGGCTCTCGATCAGGAATTCGCGGCGCAGCCGCTCCGTGTCGAAGGTCTTGGCCATTTCCGGGTGAATGGCCTGGCGGATGTCGACATTCATATTGTGCATTCCCTGCTTTCTGCGTGTTGGCGTTCGGTGGCGATGGCGGTGCCTAATCGACCTGCCCGGTGAAGGCCTTGCCGAGGTCGGAGCCGTGCTGCAGCAGCGCCTGATAGCGGCGCTGGCTGGCCGACAGATGCGCCCGCATCGCTTCGCGTGCGGCCGCGGGATCGCCCTCGGCAACGGCCTGCATGATGGCGCCGTGCTCGGCCTGCAGACCGGCCAGATACTCCTCCGACTGCAGAAGATCGGAGGAAAGGGTGGTGACGAGATCGCGCGGAATGGTGCGCCGACCGAGCACGTCGAGCATCTCGACGTAGAAGGGGTTGTTGGTCGCTGTCGCAATGGCCCGGTGAAAGGCGAAGTCGGCGGCGCCGGTCGGTTTGCCCTGGCGCAGCATCTCCTCGAACTCGGCAAAGGCGGCGTGGATCTCCGCCTGCTGGGAGGCGGAGCGCCGCTGGGCGGCAAGCCCGGCCGATTCGATCTCGACCGCCATGCGCACCTCGAGCACGTTGAGTACCAGGGAGACCTTGCTGCCGATCTCGGAAAAGATCTCGGCCACGGCGTCCGGCGCGTCCTCGCGGACAAACACGCCCGCTCCCTGGCGTGCTTGGACCAGCCCGTCGGCCGACAGGCGCGCGATCGCCTCGCGCACGACCGTGCGGCTGACGCCATGCTCTTTACAAAGCTGGTTCTCCGTCGGCAGCTTGGTCCCCGGCGCGAGCGCGCCGGAAACGACCTTCATCCGGATCGCGTCGACGAGCGCGTCGGCGAGCCTCGGCCGCCGCGCCGGTCGATCGCGCGCCGTGCCGTGTGCCGGCAGGTCGCTCATCGAAACACCCCCGGCAGCCACAACGAGATGGCAGGAATGTAGGTGACCAGCGCCAGAACCAGGAGCCCGGCGGCATAAAAGGGCCAGATCGAGCGCATGGCACGCCACACGCTGATCTTGCCCACAGCGCAGGCGACGAACTGCACCGCGCCGACCGGCGGCGTGTTCAGCCCGAGACCGAGATTGAGGATCATGATGACCCCGAAATGCACCGGGTCGACGCCATAGGCCTGGGCAACCGGCAGGAAGATCGGCGTGGCGATGATGATCAGCGGCCCCATGTCCATGAAGGTGCCGAGCATCAGCATAAGCAAGTTCATCAGGAGCAGGATGACATAGGGATTTTCCGAGACGGCATTCATCGCCGCGACCAGCGAGGCCGGCACCCTGAGATAGGCCATCAGCCAGGAGAACGCAGCCGCCGTGCCGATGATCAGAAGCACCATCGAGGTCGTGCGCACCGCGCCGAGCGTGGCATGGACGAAGCCGTCCCAATCCATCTGGCGATAGACGAAAACGGTCACCAGCAGCGCGTAGAGCACGGCGATGCAGGAGCTTTCCGTGGCGGTGAAGATGCCGGAGCGCACGCCGCCGAAAATGATGCCGATGAGGAGCAGCCCCGGCACGGCGACTGCCGCCAGATGGGCGATCATGCGCAGGCCGGGAAAGGGCTCCGTCGGATAGCCGCGCCTTCGCGCCACGATATAGGCCGTCGCCATCAGCGCGCCGGCCAGCATCAGGCCGGGCAGGATGCCGGCGGTGAAGAGATCAGCGATCGATATCTTTCCGCCGGCCGAGATCGAATAGATGATCATGTTGTGCGAGGGCGGCAGAAGCAGCGCGATCAATGCCGCCATGGAAGTGATGTTGACGGCGTAGTCGACACCGTAGCCGCGGCTCTTCATCTGCGGGATCATCAGCCCGCCGACGGCGGCGGCTTCGGCCACGGCCGAACCGGAGATGCCGCCGAAGAGCGTCGAGGCGGCGATGTTGACCTGGCCGAGCCCGCCGCGGATATGGCCGATCATCGACCCGGCGAAGGCAACGATGCGGCTGGCGATGCCGCCGCGCACCATCAGGTCGCCGGCATAGATGAAGAAGGGTATGGCGAGCAGCGAAAAGACGCTCATGCCCGAATTCAGCCGCTGGAAGACGACCAGCGGCGGCAGGCCCAGATAGACGACGGTGGCGAAGCTCGCCACGCCGAGACAGAACGCGATCGGCGTGCCGATCAGCATCAGGGCGACGAAGGTGCCGAAGAGGATCAACAATTCCATCGTTCAGATTCTCGATTCTTCGAAATGTCCGGATTGCTCCGCTTCCGCTTCGACTTCGTTGTCAACGGGCACGCCGGAGAGGCGTAGTACGATGCGCTCGAGCGAGAAAAGGCAGACCAGGAGACCACCGGCGACGACCGGGAAATAGTCGAAGCTGCCAGAGATGCCCAGCGCCGGCAGGATCGAATCCCAGGTCAGCATGACGAGCTGCCCGCCATACCAGACCATGCCGGCACCGAAGGCAAAGACGACGATGTCGGATATCATGCGCAGCACCCGCTTGCCCGCCCTTGGCACGACATAAAGCAGGACGTCGAAACCGAGATGGTAGTTCTCGCGGATGCCGACGGCCGCGCCCAGGAAGATAAACCAGCTCATCAGCATCACCGAAGCCGGTTCGGTCCAGCTCGGCGAATCATTCAGCACATAGCGCCCATAGACCTGCCAGGCCACGAATCCCGTCATGGCGACAAGGTCGATGCCGGCCAGCCACAGGGACAGGCGGCTGAGCCCCGACAAGAGCCGCGCCACGCGGCCCATCGCATTGTCCGGCGGAGACATTGTCATCGCCCATTCCCCTGGATCGGTTCACCGCTTCACGGATCGATGCGCCGATCGAACTTCTTGATTTAACGCAATTCCGTTCGGAGAACCGGTTTCGACTTCTCATGGAATTGCACTCGTTGGACGGCGCGGACTTGCCGCGCCGTCGGGTCTATCCCCTACTGGACGGCGCGGATGCGCTCGACCAGCTCCTTCAGCTTGTCGTCGGTGACATGCTTCTCATAGACCGGATCCATCGCGTCGATGAAGGGCTGCTTGTCCGGCGTGGTGATCGTCGATCCCGCCTCTTCGACCATCTTGCGCGAGGCGACCTCGCGGGCGGCCCAGAGTTCGCGCTGCTTGGCGACGCTGTCCTTTGCCGCCTGCCTGACGATCGCCTGGTCCTCCGGGCTCAGCTTGTCCCAGCTCGTCTTCGCCATGACCAGCACTTCCGGAACGATTAGATGCTCGTCGAGCGAGAAGTACTTGGCGACCTCGGAATGCTTGGCCGATTCATAGCTCGGGAAATTGTTCTCCGCGCCGTCGATGACGCCGGTCTCGATCGACGAATAGACCTCGCCATAAGGCATCGGGGTGGCATTGGCGCCGAGCGCGTTGACCATGTCGACGAAGATGTCGGACTGCATGACACGGAACTTCATGCCCTGCAGGTCGGCCAGCGATTCGATGGGCTTGGACGAATTGTAGAAGGAACGCGCGCCGCCGTCATAATAGGCAAGCCCGATCAGCCCGTGCGGCTCGAAGCCGGCCAGGATGTCCTCGCCGATCTCGCCGTCCATCACCTTGTGCATGTGATCGACGGAGCGGAAGATATAGGGCAGCGAGACGACACGCGTTTCCGGCACCAACCCGTTGAATGGTCCCATGGAGACGCGGTTGAGGTCGATCACCCCGGCCCTGGTCTGCTCGATCGTGTCCTTCTCCTCGCCGAGCTGCGCCGAATGATAGACCTCGACGGCGATGCGCCCGTCGGTGCGCTCCTTGATCAGTTCGCCCATATATTTCACCGCCTCGACGGTCGGATAGCCGTCGGGATGGGTGTCCGACGACCTCAGCGTGATCTCCTGCGCGAAGACCGCCGAGGCGCCGAGTGCGGCCGAAAAGGCCAAAGCTGCCGTCATTTTGCGTATCAGGTTCATCGTTTCCTCCCTTTCCTGATGACAAGCCTCAAATCCGGTAGGCCCGCCTGGCCAGCCGGTATGCAAGATCGTGGGCGAGTTCGCCCGCCTCCTCCTCGCGCAACTGCCCGCTCGCCACGAGTTCGGCCAGAAAAGCGCAGTCGACGCGCCGCGCCACATCATGGCGGGCCGGGATCGACGGGAAGGCGCGGGTGTCGTCGTTGAAGCCGACGGTGTTGTAGAAGCCGGCCGTCTCGGTGGCGGCCTGGCGGAAGCGGCGCATGCCCTCCACCGAATCGAAGAACCACCAGGGCGGCCCCAGCCGCAGGCATGGATAGACGCCGGCGAGCGGCGCGAGTTCGCGCGAATAGACGGTCTCGTCGAGCGTGAACAAAACGATGGTCAGTCCCGGTTCCAGCCCGACCGTGTCGAGCAGCGGCTTGAGCGCGTCGACATAGGATGTGCGTGTCGGGATATCGAACCCCTTGTCGCGGCCATAGCGGGCGAAGATCGCCGGCGAATGATTGCGCCGCGAACCGGCATGGATCTGCATCACCATGCCGTCCTCGACGCTCATCTTCGCCATTTCGGTGAGCATCTGGGCGCGGAAGAGCGCGGCGTCTTCGGCCGCGGCCTTGCCCGTGCGCACGCGCGCAAACAGCGCTTCGGCCTCATGCGGCGACAGCGCCGCCGTCTCGGCGCTCAAATGGCCGTGATCGGTGGCGGTCGCGCCATGATCGCGAAAGAAGGCACGGCGGCGGCGATGGGCTTCCAGATAACCCTGCCAGCTCTGCGTGTCGCATCCCGTCAGCGTGCCGAAGCGTGCCAGATTGTCGGCAAAGCCCTCGAAGTCGGGATCGACCACCGAGTCGGGGCGATAGGTCGTGATGACATGTCCGTCCCAGTCCGATTCGGCAATCATGCGATGCCATTTCAAGTCGTCGAGCGCGCCTTCGGTGGTCGCGATCGTCTCGATGTTGAACCGCTCGTAAAGCGCGCGCGGCCGATAGGCGTCATCGGCGAGGCGTTCGGCAATCGATTCATAATACAAATCCGCCGTATCCGTGCCGAGCGGCACCTCGAGACCGAACAGATTGGCGAACGTGTAATCGAGCCAGAGCCGCGTCGGCGTGCCGCGAAACAGATGATAGTTATCTGCAAACAGGCGCCAGATGGCGCGGCTGTCGGTCTGCCCAACGCTGCCATCGGTCCGCGGCACGCCCAGACTGTCGAGCGGCACGCCCTGGCTGACAAGCATGCGGAAGATGTAATGGTCCGGCACCACGAGAAGCTGCGCAGGGTCGGGAAAAGGCTGGTTTTCGGCATACCAGCGCGGGTCCGTATGACCATGCGGACTGACAATCGGCAGGTCCCTGACGCTCGCGTAGAGCGAACGCGCCAGCGCCCTCGCGCCCGGCTCGAGCGGAAACAGGCGATCCTCGTCAAGCAGTCCTGCCACGTGCGGCTTGCCTCCCGGATTGTTGGACGGTGACGCTGGTATGGAACAAGAAGTACTATGTCAATACGCATAGGGCGATTTGTATGATGAATATTTTTCGGACGCATGACTGCCGTGCCGGCGAGCCGCCGGCGCGAGGGCTCCGGTGAACGGGAGATCACTCCTTGGGTGTCGACGGACCGATGCCTACGAGCTTGTGAGCGCGCTCACGCAGCCACTGGAAGACGACATAGAGTGCTGGAATGATGAAGATGCCGACAAGCGCTGAGGCCAGCATGCCGCCCGCCACGCCGGTGCCGACAGCGCGGCGGCTCAGCATGGCGGCGCCATCGGCCGTCACCAGCGGGATCAAGCCGGCAATGAAGGCGAAGCTCGTCATCATGACCGCGCGGAATCGGGTCCGGGCGCCCTCGATGGCCGCGTCCACGATACCCATGCCCTGCTCGCGCCTGTCCTTGGCGAACTCGACGATCAGGATGGCGTTCTTGGCGGCGAGCGCGATCAGCACGACCAGGCCGATCTGGGCATAGATGTCGAATTCGAGCCCGGCGACCAAAACGGAAAGCAGTGCACCGGCAACGCCGACCGTGACCGAAAGCAGCACCGGCACGGGGATCGTCCAGCTCTCATAAAGGCCGACCAGGAAGAGATAGGCGAAGAGCACGGCGAGCGCCAGGATGGCGGTGGTCTGGCCCGCCGCCTCCAGCTCCTGCAGCGCCGTGCCCGTCCATTCATAGCCGTAGCCCTGCGGCAGCGTCTTGGCCGAAATCTCCTCCATCGCCTGCAGCGCGACGCCCGAGGCAACGCCCGCAGCCGGGCCGCCATTCAACGTTACGGAGCGGTAGTTGTTGTAGCGGACAATGGATTGGGGGCCGACGATATATTCGACGCTGGCGACGGCCGCGAGCGGCACCATCTCGCCGGACGAATTACGCACATTCAATCGGGATATGTCGCCCACCGCGTTGCGATCGGCCTGGGCCGCCTGCATCGTCACCTGCCAGCTGCGGCCATAGAGGTTGAAGTCGTTGATATAGTAGGATCCCAGCGTTCCCTGCAGAGTGGTGAAGACGTCGCTGACCGAAACCCCAAGCGCCTGCAGACGATCCCGGTCGAGATTGAGATAGAGTTGCGGCGAGCTTGCCGAATAGGTGCTGAAGGTTGCGCCGAGGCGCGGATCCTGGTTGGCAGCCACCATCAGTCCGCCGGCCGTGGCCGCCAAGTCGGCCGGGGAACGGCCCTGCAGGTCGAGCAGTTGGTATTCGAAGCCCGAGCCCGTACCCAGACCGATAATCGGCGGCAGGTTGAAGGCAAAGACCTGCGCCTCTCGGATGGCGGCGCCCTGCGCCATGGTCGTTCCAATGGCGGCCGTGACCGACTTTGCCGCATCCGCCCGTTCGGAGAAGGGTTCCATCGCAACGACGACGAAGCCGCTGTTGGACTTGGCAAGGCCGTCGAGGAAGCTGAAGCCGGTGACGCTGACGGTGTCCTTGACGCCGCCTATCCCGCTCAGCATCTGCTCCACCTGCCGCATCACGGCATCAGTGCGGTTGTAGGACGCGCCTTCAGGCAGGCGCACTTCGACGAAATATGCGCCCTGATCTTCGGCCGGCAGGAATCCGGTCGGTACCACCTTGAACAGCCAGCCGGCCGCGCCGGCGGCAATCGCCAGCAGCAGCAGGCCGAGGATCGCCCTTCGCGCAATCGCCCCGGCAATATGGGCGTAGCCATCCCGGCCATTGTCGATGCGGCGCGATATCCAGCCGAGAATGCCACGTTTCGGACCGTGGTGGGGCTTGAGCAGGACCGCGCACAGCGCCGGGCTCAGCGTCAGTGCGTTGATGGCCGAAAGCACCATCGACACCGAAACGGCTACGGCGAATTGCTGGAAGAGCTGGCCGGAGAGGCCAGGAATGAAGGCGACCGGGACAAAGACGGACAAGAGGACCATGGTGATGGCGACGATGGCGCCGGTGATTTCGCCCATGGCCTCGTGAGCGGCCTCGGCCGCCGACATACCGGGATTTTCCTCCATCACGCGCTCGACATTCTCGACCACGACGATTGCGTCGTCGACGACGATGCCGATTGCCAGGACAAGCGCCAGCAGCGACACGGTGTTGAGCGAGAAACCCATGACGAGCATGACGGCGAAGGTGCCGATCAGCGCCACCGGAACCGCAACGAGCGGGATCAGCGTGGCGCGCCAATTGCCCAGGAAAAGGAACACCACCACGATGACGAGGGCGAACGCCTCGAACAGCGTGTGCTGGACCTCTTCGACGCTTGCCTTGACGAATTGCGACGTGTCGTAGGTGATCTCGTAGGTCAATCCATCCGGAAAACTCTCCGACAGCCGCTCCATCTGCGCCACAACGCCGTCCGCAGCGGCGAGCGCGTTCGCTCCCGGCGACTGGTACGTGCCGATCATGGCCACCGGCTTGCCATTGTAGCGCGAGCCCGTATCCGAGGTCTGCGCGCCAAGTTTGACCTGGGCGATGTCCTTGACGCGCACATAGGATCCGTCCGGCTTGGCCCGCAGGACGACGTTTTCAAACTCGGCCGGATCGGTCAAACGACCCTGGGTCTCCAGGTTCAGCTGAAACAGCGGATCATCGGTCATCGGCTGGGCGCCGATGCGCCCGATTGCCGCCTGGACATTCTGCGCGTTGAGCGCGTTGATGACGTCGCTGGGCGTCATGTCGAGGCTCGTCATCCGGTCGACATCGAGCACGATGCGCATGGAATAGTCCAGCGCACCGAACATCGAAGCGTCTCCCACGCCCGATACCCGCTTGATGGTGTCCAGCACGTTGATCGTCGCGTAATTCGACAGGAACAACGAATCATAGGCGGGATTGTCGTCCTCTGCATAAATGGAGATGACCTGCATCAGGGCCGAGGACTTCTTTGAAACGCTGACGCCGGTCTGCTTGACCTCCGAGGGCAGGCGCGGCTCGGCAAGGGCCACGCGGTTCTGCACATTGACGGTGGCGATGTCCGGGTCGGTGCCGACGGCGAAGGAGACGGTCAGGTTGTAAGAGCCGTCCGCGCCGCTGGTCGATTTCATGTAGATCATGTCGTCGACCCCGACGACCTTGCTTTCGATCGGCTGTGCAACCGTTGCCTCCACCACATCCGCGCCGGCGCCTGGATAGGACGCCGTCACGGTGACCTGCGGGGGGACGATGTCGGGAAACTGCGCCACGGGCAGCCGGGTCAGCGCGATGAGGCCGGCCAGGGTCAGGACGATCGAAACGACCATCGCCAGGCGCGGCCGTTTGATAAAGACGTCTGAGATCATCGTACTAGCTGCCCTTTGCCTCGGAAGCATCCACCTTGATGCCCGGACGCACCTTTCCGACCCCGTCGGTGATGACCTTCTCGCCCTCCTTCAGACCGCCGGCGATGACGGCCTGGCCCTTGGTCGTGCGCGAGACATCCACGCGCCGCTGCTCGACGGTCGAATCGTCCTTGACCACCATGACGAAGGCGCCAAGCTGGTCGCGTTGTATGGCCTGCTGGGGAATGGCCAGAACATCCTCCGGTTCGGACTGCTCAAGCATCACCCGCACCAGGGCATCATGGAGCAGCTCGCCATTGGAATTGTCGAACTGGGCGCGCACCGTGACCGTATCGGTGCCCCGTGCAACCGTCGAGGAGACGAAATTGATGGTGCCTTTGGATGGGTATTCTGTTCCGTCGGGCAGTGTGATCGTCACATCCGCCCCACCCTTCAATTCGCCCTTGGCCTGGCGTTCCCGATACTGCAGGTAGAGCGCGGTGGCGACCGGGAACTCGACATTGATCGGTTCGAGACGCGTCAACGTCGTCAGCGCCCCGCTGTCGGGACCGACAAGGGCGCCGACATCAGGGGCCGACAGGCCCACCAAGCCGTCGAACGGCGCCAGAATGCTGGTGTAGGAGAGGTTGAGTTCGGCGGCGTCCTTTGCTCCGTGAAGCTGCTTGAGATTGCCTTCGGCCTTGCCGAGTTCGGCTTGCGCGGTGTCGAATTGCGCCTGCGAGACGGCCTGTCGGGCCACGAGATTGCGCATACGGTCGCGTTCAAGCTCGGCCAGCTTGCGGGCTGCCTCCGCGGCCTCGATCTGACCTTCGATCTCCTGTACCGCGGCGCGGTAGGAACCGTCCTCGACTTCGTAGAGTACCGTGCCTTCGGCAACCTTTGCGCCTTCGGTGAAATTGATCGCTTCCAGAAAGCCCGAAACCCGCGCCCGAATATCGACCTTCTGGATCGCCACGACGCGTCCGGTGAAATCCGCGGTTTCGCGCAAATCCATGGTCTGAGCCGGCGCGACGACGACCGCCGGTGCTGGCGCCTGCTGGCCATGAGCCAACCCGCCGAGGAGCAGCAACCCAACAAGTATTCCGACAATTCGGGCAAGGATCGTGGTCTGGGCAAGGCGAACGGTCGACATGGACAACCTCCTGAAAAGAACTGCGATCCTTACCTGACCACCACCACGGGAAGAGTAAATGCGCGGCTGCGAATTAGAAAGGCAAAAAATGTCCGCGCTCCACTCAATTGCGGCCTGGTGCTCCCGCACCGGATCAAACAATTCCACGAGCGTGGAATGGAGTTTTACCTTGTCCGCGGCGACGAAAGTTACTGCGCAATTTCGTTCTATTGCACGGCCAATTCCGAGAATGAACTTGCAATGCTGGTCAATCGGACCGGTTTTGGCGATCTTGTGTCCGGCGGGCCCGCTGCCTAGCTTAGCCGGCCCGCGGCCAAGACCGCTGCAATCAAGGAAGAATGGACGCCCCCCATGACCTGGCACAAGATTCTGATCATCCTGGCCGCACAGGCGCTGGCCCTGCTGCCCGCCCATGCCGGCGGCAATCTCAATCAGATCGAGCAATCCGGCGCGTTCCGGATCGGCACCGAAGGAACCTATCCGCCGTTCACCTATCACGACGGCGCGGGCAAGCTGGTCGGCTTCGACGTCGAAATCGGCCGGGCGATCGCCGAAAGGCTCGGTGTCGAGGCCGAGTTCCACGAAGGCAAATGGGACGGGCTGATCGCCGGTCTCGACGCCAACCGCTACGACGCGGTGATCAATCAGGTCGGCATCACCGAGGCGCGCCAGCGCAAGTATGATTTCTCCGAGCCCTACATCGCCTCCAAGGCGGTGCTGATCGTGCGCCGCGACGACGACAGCATTCAAGGTTTCGCCGACCTTGCTGGCAAGCGTTCAGCACAGTCGCTGACCAGCAATTTCGGCAAGCTGGCCGAAGATTCCGGCGCCACACTCGTGGCCACGGACGGTTTCGACCAGTCGATCCAGCTCGTCCTCAACAAGCGCGCCGACGCAACCATCAACGACAGCCTGTCCTTCTACGACTTTCTCAAGCGCAAGCCTGACGCTCCCGTGCGCATTGCCGCGGCACAGGACGACGCCGAGCATTCCGGCGTCATCATCCGCAAGGGCGAGCCGGAGCTGCTCGCCGCCATCAACAAGGCGCTCGCGGAGATCAAGGCGGACGGAACCTATCAGGCCATCGCAGACAAATATTTCGGCCACGACGTGTCGAATTGATTTGACTGTCGACACCCGGACGATGCCATCCGCGAGGGGAACTCAAATTTGACATTTGGCCCGGCACCGACACCAATCGGAGGCCAGATGTCGAATTGGCCCCTCCGGGTGGATTTTCCGGAGGGTTCGAGGCAGGAACGCGGTCGCTGCCTGTCGGCCGCCTTGTCGACGGACTGGACCGTCACCGCGGAGACACGGCGTCTCCGCCTTTCACTTTCAGGGCGAACGCCGCCTTTTTGCGGGAGACAATGCCGTGCCGTACTGGCTGCAACTGATGCTCGAATCGCTCGGCCCGCTCTTGCTCGCCGGGCTGAAATTCACCGTGCCGCTGACGCTGTCGTCCTTCGCGCTCGGGCTTTTCGTCGGTCTGGTGGCGGCGCTTGTCAGAATGTTCGCGCCCAGGCCGCTGTCGGCCATCGTGCGCTTCTATGTCTGGATCTTCCGCGGGACGCCGCTGCTCGTCCAGCTCTTCCTCATCTTCTACGGCCTGCCCAGCGTCGGCATCGTGCTCGACGCCTTCACCGCCGCGCTCATCGGTTTCACGCTCAATGTCGGCGCCTACTCCTCCGAGATCATCCGCGCCGCGATCTCTTCGGTGCCCAAGGGGCAGTGGGAGGCTTCGTTCTCGATCGGCATGAGCTGGCTGCAGACGATGTGGCGGTCCATCCTGCCGCAGGCCGGGCGCGTGGCTGTGCCGCCGCTGTCGAACACCTTCATCTCGCTGGTCAAGGACACATCGCTCGCCGCCGCCATCACCGTGCCGGAGCTCTTCCAGGCCGCGCAGCGCATCGTCGCCACGACCTACGAACCACTCATCCTCTATATCGAGGCGGCGGCCATCTATCTGGCCATGAGCTCGGTCCTTTCGGCGCTGCAGGCGCGCCTCGAGCTTCGCCTCGGGCGCTATGGCGGCTACATGGAGGCGCGCGCATGATCGAGCTGTCCGACATCGAAAAGCGCTTCGGCGACAATGTCGTCCTGCACGACATCTCGCTGCAATTCGCCGATAACAGCGTCACCGCCCTTGTCGGTCCCTCGGGCGGCGGCAAGAGCACACTCCTGCGCTGCATCAACCTGTTGGAGATACCGACGGCCGGCCGCCTGCGCATCGACGAGATGGAAATGGGTTTCGGTCCCGGGATCCGGGTCGACCGCCAGGCGGTCCAACGGCTCAGGCGCAAGACGGGCATGGTGTTCCAGAACTTCCAGCTTTTCCCGCACCGCACGGCAATCGAGAATGTGATGGAGGGGCTGGTGACGGTGCTCAAATGGTCGCGCGAAGATGCGCGCCGACGTGCCACCGAGCTGCTCGAGAAGGTGGGCCTGGCCAACAAGGCCGATGCCTGGCCGGCAACGCTTTCGGGCGGTCAGCAGCAGCGCGTGGCGATCGCCCGTGCGCTGGCGCCTTCGCCCAAGGTCCTGCTATGCGACGAGCCGACCTCGGCGCTCGACCCGGAACTGGCCGGCGAAGTGGTCGACGTCATCTCCCAACTTGCCCGCGAGGGCACGACGATGGTGATCGCCACGCATGATCTGCGCCTTGCCTCCAGCACGGCGCAGGAAGCGGTGTTTCTGGAAAACGGCGCCATTGTCGAGCGCGGCCCCGCGCGTACGCTGTTTTCCAAGCCACAGCGCGAGCGCACCAAGCGCTTCATCGTGTCACTCACCCAGCAACCGGTCGAAAGCGGGGGCAGCGGGATATAGGGAACAACGCCGGTCCAGAAGCTCAGCCGTGGACGCCGTCCGTTTCGCCGCCATAGAGGCTGGCCTCGATCGCCCGTGCCGCTTCGCGCAGTTTCAGCAATGCATCGTCGATCACCGCATCGGTGAGCCTGGTCGAAGGGCCGAAGACCGACAAGCCGGCAATCATGCGCCCGGCGCGGGTTCTGACCGGCACTGCGATCGCCCTGATGCCTTCCTCGCGCTCGCCATCGTTGACGGCATAGCCCTGTTCCCGGATCTGCGCGATCTCGTGGTCGAATGCCTGTCGATCGATGATGGTCCTGTCGGTGAAGCGTTCGCGCGCGACCGTCTCCAGATAGCGCTCACGCTCGTGATCCGGCATATGGGCCAGCCAGGTCTTGCCATGCGCAGTGCAATAGGCTTCGAGCTGCGTGCCGATGCGGATGTCGACCGACAGCGAGCGCTGCGACGTGGCCCTGGCGATACAGACCACCATGTCGGAACGGAAGACCGTGGCCATCGACGCTTCCTTGATCTCGGCGGTGACCGCATTGAGATAGGGTTGAACGAGCCTGGCAAGCGCATCGTTCTGCAGCACGCGGTCGCCGAGATCGGCAAACACGTAGCCCAGCCGATAGACGCCCTTCGACGATGCAACGAGCGCCCCCACATGCTCGAGTGTCTTCAGGAAGCGATGCGCGGTGACGAAGTTCAATCCCAATTCGTTTGCGACATCGGACGCGGTCAGCTCCGGACGCTGATCGGAAAACAGCTTCAGCACCTGAAAGGCCTTGACCACGGACGCGTTTATCTGCGGCGCCACTTTCGCCTCCTTTGCTGACGCCCGGGTGTCGCACCCATGGTCGCGCCAATCTAATCCAGTATGGCCGGCAATATGAGCACGATCGAGGGAAAGGCGATCAGGAGCGCCACGCGCACCAGCTCGACGGAAAAGAACGGCAGGGCACCCTTGAAGGTTTCCTTCATTGGCACGTCGCGCGCCATGGCGTTGATGACGAACACGTTCATGCCGACCGGTGGCGTGATCAGGCCGAGTTCCACGACGACCAGCGCCAATATGCCGAACCAGATCTTGGTTTCCTCCGGTCCCATGCCGAAGTCGAGTTCGGATATCACCGGCCAGAAGAACGGGATGGCCAGGAGGATCATCGACAGGCTGTCCATCAGGCAGCCGAGAATGATCAGGGCGGCCAGGAGCAGGATGAGGATGACGTGCGGCGACAGCCCGCTCGTCGCCATCATGCTGGCGGCCGCCTGCGGGACGCCGCCGCGCGACATGAAGATCTCGAGCATCTCCGCACCCAGCATGATGAGATAGATCATGCCCGAGGTCTTGGCCGTGCTGAGCAGCGCGTCGCGCAGTTCCGCCAGGCCAATCAGCCGTATGCCGATGCCGTAGACGAGCACCAGGAAAACGCCGATAGCAGCGGCGGGCGTGGGATTGAAGAAGCCGAAATAGATGCCGCCTATAACGAGGCCGAAGATGACGGCGACCGGCAGCACGCCGAACGTGGCGGCAACGAACTCCTTGCGCGTGACCGGATCGGCCTCGGGGCCCGAGCCCGGAAAGACGCGGACGTAGATCGCGATGGTGGCGATGAAGAAGAGGACCGCCATGATGCCGGGGATGAAGGCGGCGGCGAACATCTTGACGATGTTGGCCTCGACGATCACCGAATAGACGACCAGCACCACCGAGGGCGGGATGAGGATGCCCAAAACGCCGGCGGCGGCCAGCGTGCCGGTGGCGAGCGCCGGCGAATAGCGGTAGCGGCGCAGTTCGGGCAGGGCGACCTGGCCCATCGTCGACGCCGTGGCGAGCGAGGAGCCGCACACCGCGCCGAAACCGGCGCAGGCGGCGACCGCCGACATCGCCACGCCGCCGCGGAAGCGGCCGAGCCAGGCATTGGCGGCGCGAAACAGGCTTTGCGACAGGTTGGCCTTGGTCGCCAGATGCCCCATCAGCACGAAGAGCGGCACCACCGACAGGTCGTAGTTGGAGAAGACCCCATAAGCGAGCGTCTTCATCTGCGACAAGAGCACCAGCGGGCCCGACAGAAACAATGTGCCGCCGGCGCCGACGATGATCATCGCATAGGCGATCGGCATCCGGATCGCGATGAGCGCGATCAGCAAGCCGAGCCCGGTGAGGCCCATAACCAGTTCATTCGTCATGTTCGGGTCCGCTTATGCGCTCAAAGATCGGTCGGCTCTGCGTGGGGAGCCTCGCTCCGGAAGGCTTCGATGAATGTGATGACGGTCGCGACGATCAGCAGCGCGATCGACACCAGAATGGGCAGATAGGCGACCCAGATGGGAAATTGATAGATCGCCGTCGTTTCCTCGTAGAGACGGAAATCGAGGAAGCCTTCATACATCTGCACCAGCAGGAAAACCGCGAATGCCATGGCTACAGCCGAAGCGAGCGCCGACAGCACCGTCAACAGGCGCGGGCCTGCGCCGGCCGTAAAAATGTCGGCCGTGACATTGGCCCCCGTGAGCTGGCAATAGGGCAGGAAGGCGAAGATGGCCACGGCGACACCGACCTCGACGATCTCGAAGTCGCCGGGAAAGGGCCGGCCCGCAAGGATGAGGCCGGCCAGGCTCAGAGCGTTGACCGCGACGACGCCGAGCAGCAGCGCCCCGCCGGCGAGCGCCCAATATTCGATCAGGCGCCGCGCCAGCATTTCCAGTCGGACCGCAATCAATTTGCCCGGCATCGCCGCTCGCTCTCCGGTCAGTTCGTCGCCGAATGCTTGGCGATCGCGGCGCGCGCCGCCTCGACCAGAGCCTGACCGTCGATGCCCTTGGCCGAAACCTCCTCGATCCAGCGATCGACCACCGGCTCGAGCGTCGTTTGGAAGGCCTCGGTCTCTTCGGGCGTCAAGGTGATGTGCTCGTTGCCCGCCTCGACGGCCAGCTTGATGCCGCCATTGTCGATCTCGCGCCAGATCTCGCCCACCTCGCGCACCCAGTCCTCACCCGAATTGTCGAGGAAGATCTGCTGGATGTCTTCCGGCAGGCTGTCCCACTTGGCCTGGTTCATCGAGACCTGGAAGGTGGTGGTGCCGAAGCGCGTCATGTCGGCACCCTCGATCTGGTAGTCGGTCAGGTCCTGCAGCTTCAGCGCCGGGATGATCTCCCAGGGAATGAAGGCCCCGTCGACGACCTTGCGCGAGAGCGCCTGCGGCAGGTCCGGCACCGGCATGGAAACCGGGCTCGCGCCCAGCGCCTCGACCACCCAGGCGCCGGTGCGCGTGGGGATGCGCATCTGCTTGCCTTCGAGGTCGGCCGGCTTCCTGACCGGCGTGTCGACCATGTGGATGGCCTGGCCGGCATGGACGTGATTGAACAGCACCTTCACCCCGTCATATTCCTCGGCGAGATAGTCGTCGAACATCTCGCGCATGGCCAGGTTCGTGGCCACCGGGTCGTTGGTGTGGATGAAAGGCAGCTCGAAGACTTCCGAGCGCGGGAACAGACCGGCCGTATAGCCGTTCACCGTCCAGATGATGTCGACGACACCGTCGCGCGCCTGGCGAATGAGTTCCGGCGGACGACCGCCGAGCGACATGGAGGGGAAGATCTCGATGTCGACGCGACCGTTCGACGCCTCCTCGATACGCTCTGCCCACGGCTCGAGCATCTGCGTCTGGGCCGGCGATTTGGGGCCGAGGAAATGATGCAGTTTGAGCTTGATCTGCTCCTGTGCGAATGCGGGGGCCGACAGGCCCACAATCAGCGCCGTGGCGCCAAGCAAAGCACGCGCGGCGCGCGGCAATGCGTTCACGAAATCGTGCTGCATTGGTTACCTCCCATGGAAATCCGGCCGGCCGATCGTATCCCCCCGCCGGAGCGGCCGCACCTGGCCGCAACGAAAAATGCACGGGTGAGATTGACGGCGGGCGATGCGGTTGTCAATCTATATTTGAATTTTTTATTTCAAATATAGCAATCAAACGGAAAGCTCCACGACCGCCATGCAAGACTCCCATGTCGAGAATCGACCCGCAACACTCACTGCCGGGGGCGCTCTTCTGGCGCGGCTGAAGGCGATCGGCGTCGATTACATCTTCGCCAATTCGGGAACCGATTTCCCGCCGGTGATCGAGGGGCTGGCGGAAGCGGAGGCCAAGAAGATCGCCCTGCCGACCGCGCTCGTCATGCCGCACGAGGGAGCCGCCATGGGCATGGCGCATGGCTACTATCTGGCGACCGGCCGGCCGCAGGCGGTCATGGCCCATACCAATGTGGGGCTGGCCAATTGTGCCATCGGCGCCATCAACGCGGCGACCGAGCATGTTCCGATGCTGCTGTTCTCCGGCCGCACGCCGACGGTCGAAAAAGGCCGGCTCGGCGCGCGCACCGTGCCGATCGGCTGGGGCCAGGAGATGCGCGACCAGACGGCGCTGGTGCGCGAAGCCTGCAAATGGGACTATGAACTGCGGTTTCCCGAACAGGTGACGGAGATCATCGACCGGGCGCATGCGATCACTGCCTCGGCACCACGCGGGCCGGTCTATGTGAGCCTGCCGCGCGAGGTTTTGTGCGAGCCCTGTCCGGCCGATCAGCTCGCCGATCCGCCGCTCATGCAGCCGGTCCAGCCGGGGATCCACACGGCGAGCCTGGAACAGGCGGCGCGCGTGCTGGCGCAGGCCGAACGGCCGGTCATCATCGCGCAGCGCGGAGCCGGCGACGAGGCCGGCTTTGCCGCGCTCCAGGGGCTCGCCGACGACTGGGGTATTCCGGTCTGCCAGTACTGGGCGGTGCGGCTCGCCCTGCCGCTCGACCATCCCATGGCCGCGGCCGCCGATCCGGCGCCGCTCGTCGAAAAGGCCGATGCGATCCTGGTGATCGATTCGCTGGCCCCGTGGTCGCCCGACATCCACACGCTGCAGTCCGGCTGCAAGGTCATCCATCTCGGCCAGGATCCACTCTACAGCCGCTTTCCGGTACGCAATTTCCGCTGCGACATCGCCCTTTCCTGCGACACGGGCGACGGGCTCGTCGCACTGGAAGGAGCGATGCGGCCGGCTCTTCAGGCGCACAAGGAGAGAAACGCAGCACGGCACAAGACAATCGCGCGAACCAATGCAGCCGCGCGCAAGGAAGCGATCGCACGCGCGGCAAGCGGCAATGGCAGCCCGATGACCAAGGAGTGGGTGAGCCTGTGCCTGTCCAACGCCATCGCCGGGCGCGGGGCCACTGTGTTTTCCGAGCTCGGCTGCCCGATGGCGCCGATGGCGCTCGACCATCCCAAGGCCTGGTATCAGGAACCCCATTCGGGCGGGCTCGGCTGGTCCTTTCCCGCCGCGCTCGGCATGCAGCTCGCCGATCGCGACCGGCTGATCGTCGCGACGATGGGCGACGGCTCCTACATGTTTTCCAATCCTGTCGCCTGCCACCAGATCGCCGAGGCGCTGGAGCTGCCGATCCTGCTCATCATCACCAACAATGCCGAATGGGGAGCGGTGCGCCACTCGGTGCTCGGCATCTATCCCGACGGCTATGCCGCGCGCACCAACATGATGCCGCTGACGCAGCTTTCGCCCGTTCCCGACTTCACCAAGGTGGCCGAGGCAAGCCGCGCCTTCGCCCGCACCGTGGTGGATGGCGCGGCACTGCCGGGCGCGATCGACGAGGCGATCCGCCACATCGAGACAAGGCGCACGCTGGCATTGCTCGACGTGCGCGTGCGCCCGTAGCCGACATTACAACAACCCACACCCAGCCGGACAGCGAGGAGGAGACAAATGCCCGAAGCCGCAAGAGACGAATTCTGGAAGGATCTGAAGCCGATCGAGAAGGTGTTTCAGCGCGACGCATTGCCGGAGGTCTACATGGCCAACGCGCCGACCAAGGACGAGCGTTATTACGTGCCGTTCACCGAGACGGTCTCTTCGCGGCCGCTGTGGATCTCGCCGACGCAGAACAAATGGTGCGACATCCTGATGGCCAAGAGCGCCGGACTGGTGAACCGGCACTACCACCCGCACGAGGTCTTCGCCTACACGATCTCCGGCAAATGGGGTTATCTCGAGCATGACTGGACGGCGACGGCGGGCGATTTCGTCTACGAGACGCCGGGCGAGGGGCACACGCTGGTCGCCTACGAGCACGAGGATCCCATGCGCGTCTTCTTCCAGGTCAAGGGACCGCTGATCTGGCTCGACAAGAAGGGCGAGCCCGACGGCTTTTTCGACGTCCACACCTATATCGAGATGTGCCGCAACCACTACGACAAGGTGGGCATCGGAGCCGACTTCGTGGACACGCTGTTCCGGTGACAAAGGACGGGTCTTTCTGCCCCCTCCACTGCCTTCGGCGGTTCCCCTCCCCCGTAAACGGGGGAGGATCAGGCGCCGGCACAGGATCCTCCCCTGCGAAGCGGGGGAGGGGGCAAATAGGATTGCCATGCCCGTTGATGCGACGTGGGCCCAAGGGCCGGGTCACGTGACACTCACGCGCTCATGCCGCCGTCGACCATCAGTGTCGTACCGGTCGTGAAGCTCGAATCGTCGCTGGCCAGATAGAGCACGGAGCGGGCGATCTCATCCGCACCGCCGTGCCGGCCGAGCGGTATGAGCTGATCGAAGAACGCGGCGCCGTCGACACCCATCTCGCGCCCCAACCCGTCTTCCACCGCGTGCTGAAAACCGTTGTCGACGGGCCCGGGATGGATCGTGTTGACGCGGATGCGCCGCGGCGCGAGTTCCTTGGCAAGACAGCGCATGAGGCCGACCTGCGCGTGCTTGGCGGTGATATAGGCGTAGACGCCGGCATCGCCGCGCGTGCCGGCGACACTGGAGGTGATGACGATGCTGCCGCCGTCGCGCATCTTCGGCACGGCATGCTTTGCCGCCAGGAAGGCGCCGCGCACATGCACCGCCTGAACGGCGTCGAACACGTCTTCCGGATAGTCGGCGATCGGGGCGACCGCGCCGAAATTGCCGGCATTGGAAAACAGGACGTCGATGGGCCCGAACCGCGCCACCGCCCGCTCGACATAGTGTTGCACGTCATTTGCCGACGAAACGTCTGCCGCGACCGTCTCGACGTGCTCTGACGGCAAGCCGGCCGCCGCCGCCTTGAGCGCATCCTCGTCGCGGTCGACGAGGACGACGTTGGCGCCCTCGTCAAGGAACAGCCGCGCCGTTGCGACCCCCAGGCTCCCGGCGCCGCCGGTGGCGATGCAGTTCTTGTCCTTGAGCTTCATGTCGTGTCCCGCCCGTCAAATACAGATGCCGGCCGGCGCATTTTCGCTAACCGGCCGGCAGGGCCCCCGCCCAACTAGCGCGCGTTCGCTTCAAACGGAAACGTTTGAAGCAAAGATATGCGCGCCAGATCTAGAATGGATAATGCAGCGGACCGTCCTGCACCGTGATCCAGCGCAGCTCGGTGAATTCGGCAATGCCGGCCTTGCCGCCGAAGCGGCCGTAGCCGGACTCCTTGACGCCGCCGAAGGGCATCTGCGCCTCGTCATGCACGGTCGGGCCGTTGATATGGCAGATGCCCGATTCGATGCGGCGGGCGACCGCCATGGCGCGGTTGACGTCCTTGCCGAACACAGCGGAGGAGAGGCCGTATTCGGTGTCGTTGGCCACGCGCACGGCCTCGTCGATGCCGTTCACGCGCACCATGGTGACCACCGGGCCGAAACTCTCCTCGCCATAGATGCGCATCGCCGGCGTCACATGGTCGAGCAGGGTCGCCTCCATCACCGTGCCGTCGACGCCGCCCCCGGCGGCCAGCACCGCGCCCTTGGAGACCGCATCCTTGACCAGTTCCTGGATGCGCTTGGCGGCATTCTCGTCGACCACCGAGCCGAGCGGCGTATCACCCTTGCGCGGATCGCCGGCTTTCAACGAGCGGGCCTTCTTGGCCAGCGCCGCGACAAAGGCGTCGGCGATCTTCTCGTCGACGACGATGCGCTCGGTCGACATGCAGATCTGGCCCTGGTTCATGTAGGCGCCGAAGGCCGCCGCATCGACCGCGGCTTCGAGATCGGCATCGTCGAGCACGACGAAGGGCGCCTTGCCGCCGAGTTCCAGCAGCGCCGGCTTGAGAAAGCGGCCCGCCGTCTCGGCTATGATGCGGCCGACCCGCGTCGAGCCGGTGAAGTTGATGCGGCGCACGGCGGGATGGGCGATCAGCGTCTCGACGATCTCGGGCGCATCATCGGGCGCGTTCGACAGGGCGTTCAGCACGCCGCGCGGCACGCCGCCCTCAAGCAGCGCATCGATGATGAGGCGATGCGTGCGCGGGCAGATCTCGGAGGTCTTCATGACCACCGTGTTGCCGCAGGCAAGTGGTGTCGCGATCGAGCGCACGCCGAGAATGATCGGCGCGTTCCACGGCGCGATCGACAGCACGACGCCGGCCGGCTGGCGCACCGCCATGGCCATGCTGCCCGGCCTGTTGGAGGGAATGATCTCGCCGGTGATCTGGGTCGTCAGCGACGCCGCCTCACGCAGCATGTCGGCCGACAGGCCGACATTGAACATCGCCCAGCCGGCCGTCGCGCCGGTCTCCTCGGCCATGGCGGCGACGAAATCGTCGGCCCTGGCCTGCAGCGCGTCGGCCGCGGCCAGCAGGATGCGGCGGCGCTCGCCCGGCGAGGTGACCGACCATTGCGGAAAGGCGCGGGCGGCCGCGTCGCAGGCAAGCCTGGCATCGTCGACGGTTGCGGCGGCGGCGCGGGTTGCGACCTCGCCGGTCATCGGGTTGAGGCGTTCGAACGTACCGCCATCGGAGGCGCCCTGGTCCTCGTCGCCGATCAGCAATCCCAACTGGTCCATGGTGGAGTTTCCTTTGCGTGGTTGTGGTGGTTTCGGGCTTCAGCCCATGCCGAGAAAGGCGCGCTGAACTGCAGGGTCATCGATAAGGGTCCCGGCCGCTCCTTCGCCGACGATGCGGCCGGCTTCCATCAGATAGCCGCGATCGGCGATCGACAGGCTGATCCGAACATTCTGCTCGACGATGATCAGGCCGACGCCGGCCTTGTGCACCTTTTCAAGCGCCTGGAAAAGCTCGACGACGACGACCGGCGCCAGCCCGAGGCTCGGTTCGTCGAGCAGCAGGCAATCCGGGTTCGACATCAACGCACGGCCGATCGCCACCATCTGCTGCTCGCCGCCCGACATGGTGGAGGCGATCTGCCGGCGTCGTTCGGCCAGGCGCGGAAAGAGCTCATAGACGAGATCGCGCCGTGCCGCCTCGTCATCGCGGGCGCGCCGCGCGAAGGCGCCGAGAAGCAGGTTCTCCTCGACCGTCAGGTCGCCGAATATGCCGCGCCCCTCGGGAACCAGGGCGATGCCCGCCTCCACGACCGAATGCGCCGGCAAGGTCAGGATCGATTGTCCGTCGAGCCGGATCCCGGTGCCGGGGTCGGGACGCACGAGGCCGGCAATCGCCTTGAGCAGGGAGGATTTGCCGGCGCCGTTGGCGCCCAGGATGACGACCGATTCGCCGGGCGCGGCGCGCACATCCACCGAATCGAGTGCCAGATGCTGGCCGTAATGCAAGGACAGGCCGCTGACCTCAAGCATGGCTTTCCCCCAGATAGGCGCGCACGACCTCGGGATCCTTCAGCACCTCCCCCGTCGCGCCGTCGGCGATCTTGCGCCCGGCATTCATGACCACGCAGCGCCCGCACAGCGCCCGGATCGCATCCATGACATGCTCGACCAGCACGATGGTCAGGCCATCCCTGCCGAGATCGGAGATCAGGTCGATGCCGACCTTGAGCTCCGTCGGGTTGAGACCGGCCAGCCATTCGTCGAGCAGCAGCAGCGACGGCGACGATGCCAGCGCCCGGGCCAGTTCGACCCGCTTCTGGTCGATATAGGTGAGGTCAGCGGCCATCTCGTTTTCGCGGCCGGCGAGGCCCACGCGCGCCAGAAAGCCGCGCGCTTCCCCGGCGGCGGCTGCGCCGTGGAGCGGCGCACGGCGGAAGGCGAGGGCAGCCGCGACATTCTCGCCCACCGTCATGGAGGGCAGGATGCGCACGAGCTGGAAGGTGCGCGCGACCCCGCAATGGGCGATCCGGTGTGCCGGCAGGCCGGAGATCCGGCGTCCGCCAAGGCTGATCGCGCCGCTGGAGGCCGGCAGGTAGCCGGAGATCATGTTGAGCACCGTCGTCTTGCCCGAACCGTTCGGACCCAAAAGGCCGACCGTCTCGCCGGCCTCGAGCGACAGCGAGACGCCATCGACCGCCGTCAGCCCGCCGAAGCGCTTGGTCAACCCGGAGATCTCGAGAAGCGCGCTCATCGGCCCGCCTCCAGCTCGCCCAGGCCGGCTTCATCCGGCTTGTTGCGGGCGCGTGAACTGCCGCGCCCCCAGGCCTTCTCGACGAAATCGAGCACACCCTTGGGCAAAACGAAGACGATGGCGATGAACAGGAGCCCCAGGATGATCGAATAGTGGTTCGGGAAATTGGCCGAGAGCCATTCGAACAGCAGGAAAAGCGGGACCGCGCCGAGCACCGGCCCCCACAACCGGTTGGCGCCGCCGAGCAAGGCCATGATCAGGGTCAGGAAGGAGACCGTCGGATTGAATACGATGCCGGGCTCGATATAGGTCCAGCGCGGCGCCTGGATCGCCCCGACAAGCGTCATGATGACGGCGCTCAGCGCAAACAAGGCGAGTTTGACCCGCGCAATATTGATGCCGCAATGCGACGCCACGACCTCGTCGTCGCCGATGATCCTGAGCGCCAGGCCGAGGCGCGAGCGGCCGATCCACCAGGACAGGCCGAGCGTCAGCGCAGCCAATGCCAGAAGCTGCCAGTATATTGTCTCGGGCCCGAAAGACATGAAGATGTAACGGCCGAGCGTGCCCGTCACATTGACCTCGTACCAGGTCACGAGCTGGCGCACGAGCTCGGCCAGGCCGAATGTGAAGATGACGAAATAGACACCGGCAAGGCGCAGGGTCGACAGGCCCACGACGAGGGCGACGGCAAGGCCGATGAGCGCGGCGACGGCGAGCACCAGAGGATAGGGCAGCGTCTCGCTCAGCACGGCCATCGTATAGGCGCCGATGCCGAAAAAGGCGACGGTCGCCAGGGACACGTAGCGTGTCGGCCCGGAAAACAACGCCCAGGCGCTGGCCAGCGTGACATAGCCAGACAGGCCGATCAGCAGCCCCACGCCATACGCCCCGAGAAAGAAGGGCGCGGCGGCGAGGATGGCGAGCGCGGCGAGCGCCGCAACAAGGCCGATTGCGGTGCGCGCGGTCATCGTCCGGCTCCGCCGAACAGGCCCTGCGGGCGCCACAGGAGAATGGCGAGGAAGATGGCGTAGGTGGCCGCCAGCGTCAGGCCGGGATCGATATAGCTCGCCACCCCCGTCTCGACGAGGCCCAGGATCAGACCGGCCGACAGCGCGCCGAGCAGATTGCCCACCCCGCCCATGATGACGACGATCAGGGCCTTCATGGTGAAGACGACCCCGGATGTGGCGGTGAAGGTCTGGTACATGGAAATGACGACACCGCCGGCCGCCGCCAGCGCGCCGCCAAGCGCGAAGGCGAAGCGCGCAGTGCGGTTGACGTCGATGCCGACCAGCGGCGCGTTCTGCGGCGCCACAGCGACGGCACGCAGCGCCGTGCCCCAGCGGGTGCGCGTCAAAAGGAGATAGAGCGTCAGGCCGATGGTAAGCGCGAGCACGAAGGCCAGAAGCCGGTTGGCCGCGACATTGGCGCCCAGGATCGTCACCGGAACGTTGAGGAACGAATAGCTCATATAGTTGCTGCCGAAGATCACCAGCATGACGCCCTGGATGACGAAAAGCAGACCGAAAGTGGCAAGGATGGAATCGATCTCCAGGTTGCCGCGGTCCTGCGAGCGGGCGACCAGCGGCCGCATCATAAGCCCGTAGACGATGTAGCCGAAGACGAAGCCGCCCGGCAGGACAAGAAGCATTCCGAGGAGCGGATTGACGCCCAGCGCGCCTTGCAGGAGGTACGCCGCGAAGGCGGCCGCGATGATGGTCTCGCCATAGGCGAGGTTCATGATGCGGGCGATGCCGTATTGCAGGGTCAACCCCATCGCGACGAGCGCGTAGGTGCCCCCCAGCACCAGCCCTGCAATCAAAACGTTGATGAGCGTCAAATTCGTCTCCGTCCCGGCCGCCGCTGCCTTGTCTGGCGCGGTGCGGCCGCCGATGAGTGTTTCAAGCCGGCATCGCCGCCTCCCGGCCTTCGTTCTCCGACCCCATCAGGGCGAAAAGCGTCGGCCGGGTGGCTGTGCGATGGCCCTGCCATCCGGCGCATCAGCACAAGGCCGTGCGCCGGATGGTGCCATTCTGCCGCATTACTGCTTCTGCCAGGGCTTTCTCGGCAAGACCGGCTTCGACGCACCGGGCCGGTCGGCCGGCGCAAGGCCGGCGAAGACGCCGTTCTGCCACTGGCCGACCCACCACAGCTTGCGCAACTGGTTGTCCTCCAGCTTCGTCTCGCCAAGGACGGTCTCGAAGGTGCCGCTCGCCAGTTCCTCGGCCACCCCCTCGCGGTCGAGCCCGACACGCTTGATCGCCTCCTGGAGCATCTGCAGGCTGGCATAGGTGATGACGCTGCCCCAGTAGTCCGGTCCCTGGCCTGTCAGATCCTCGTGCCGCTTGCGGTAGACCTGGTTCTGCTCGTTGTTCGGATCGATGCCGCCCAGGCTCATGATGCCTTCGGCATTTTCGCCGTTGTTCTTGCCGTAGACGGGAAAGCCGGTACCGACGCCCAGATAGAGCACTTTCGGATTGTAGTCGGCAATCTGCGCCTGCTGGGTCAGGGCGAACGTGTCGGGCGGATACGAGAAGGCGACGAATGTATCGGCGCCGGACGACGACGCCTCGTTGATCATCGGCGAATAGTCGGTCGTGCCGACCGGGTAGGTCTTGTCGTAGACGACCTCGATCCCGGCATCGGCGAAGGATTCGCGGGCAGCGGTGACGAGGTCGATGCCGAAGCCGTCGGCCACCGACACCATGGCCACCTTGTCGTTGATCGTTCCGGCCTCGATCTCGGTCTTCAGCACATCGGCCAGCGCGTCGGTGTAATCGGCGCCGCCGCCGAGAAACCAGAAGCTGCGCTTCCAGCGCTTGACGAATTCAGGCGCCTTGTCGGTCACCGAGGAAACGGCGAGCTGCGGATAGCCGTAGCGGTCGAAGAGCGGCGCGACGGCCAGATTGAAGCCGGTTCCCCAGGGCGGCAGGATGAAATCGACCTCGTCCTGGGTCGCCAGGCGCTCCACTGCGCGCACCACTTCCTCGGCCGAGGAGCGGTCGTCATATTCGATCACTTCGACCGGCAGCTTCGAGCCGTCGGGCAATTCCAGCCCGCCATTCTTCTTCACGTCGTCGAGCCAGAGCTGGTAGTTCGGGATCGTCGTGATGGCCGCCCCGCCGGCATTGGCGCCGGTTTTCGACACGGCATAGCCGATCTTGACCGAGTCCCGATCCTGAGCCCCGGCATGCGCCGCCGCGCCAAGCGTCAAGGCGCCCGCGATGAGACCTAGAGCCGACAGGCGTACCCTGCCGCCGAAAATTGTCATGAGATGATCCTCCCTATCTCCCGTCACCGACCGAAATGCGACCTCCCGCCTTTCCCGACCGGAAGCCGGCCCGTGACATCAGCAGAATACGGTCTTCTCCCGGGCGGCAAATGGACAATTTGAAGAAAGAATTGTACTTTTGATTGAGATTGATCGCGCGATACTGCGCGGCATCAACGCCGGATGCCTTCGATTGCAACAGCAGGAGCCGTCGCCTTGGATCATGCACCGTCCGTGTTGCCGCCCAATGCCGGCGCGCTCAGTCCGATCGACGTTCTTCCCGACACCGAAGCGGCGGGGGTCAACGCGTCGCTGACGCCCATTGCCTGGACGCTGCGCGGCAACCGCAATCGTGCCTTCGTGCTCATTTCGGGTGCCGGCGCCCTCGATTTCGGGGGTGCCGCCGTCCCCCTTGCCGCGCCCTGCATCCTGTGGCTGCCGGCCGGCAAGCCGGCGCGGCTTGTCCTTCAGGCGGGTGCGCGTGGCGCGTCGCTGGCCGTCTCGGAACTGTCGCTCGGACGCGCCGTGCCGGCCGGTCCCATCGGCATGCAGGTCAAGGACGCGCTGTTTCATCCCATCCTCGGCACCAAGCTGCCCACCGCCACGGCACATGATATTTGCCGCACCATCGAGGCCATCGGCGGCGAACTCGAGCGCGGCGCGGCCGGGTCCGAGGAAGCGGCGCGTCATCATCTGGTGCTTGTGCTCATCGCGCTCTGGCGCACCTCGAGCCCGCAGCCGGCCAACATGCAGCCGGCGCCGCGCGCCATCGTGCGCAATTTCCTGCACCTGGTCGAACTGCATGTGCGCGACCATTGGACCGTCGACGATTATGCGCGCCTTCTTTCCATATCGCGCGGCAGGCTGACCAGCGCCGTCAAGCGGGTGACGGGCAAGTCGCCGCTCACCCTGATCCATGGCCGATTGATCGGCGAGGCGGAGATCCTGCTCAACGGCTCCAGCCTGCAGGCGGCGGAAGTGGCCGAGGCGCTCGGCTTCAAGGATGCCGGCTATTTCAACCGCTTCTTCAAGCGCGAGACCGGCATGTCGCCCGGCCGCTTCCGCAGCGCGCTATCCCTGCGCAGATCCCCGCACCGGCCGTCCTTCGCCGACTGGCCGTAGAAGATGTTCCAGCAAATTGATCTGGCTCCGGATCTATTCGTTCTGATGATCAGGTGGCGTCGAAAGGGCGCTGCGCAAAACGCCGAGATCCGGCGGCAGGTGCCCGGTAAAGATGCGGAAAGCCTGGACCCCCTGGTGGAAGAAGAGCTCATAGCCGCTCAGGACCGCAATGCCGGCGGCTTCCGCCTGTTGCTTGAACAGCGTGTCAACCGGCGTGTAGACGGCGTCGAAGGCCCAGCTTTGACCGCCCAACGCCTCGATCGGCACCGGTGAACCGGGATGCCCCACCATGCCCACGGGCGTGCAATTGATGATTCCCTGCGCATCCGCCGCCGTCGCTGCGTCCGTCGTGGCAGTGGCCCGCATGCGGCCCTCGCTCACCTGCTGGACGACCGCCGCCAAGGCCTCTGCCTTGCCGGCGTCGCGGTCGACAATCGTCAGCCGCCCGGCGCCCAGCGTGACAAGGCCGAACGCCACCGCCCGGCCGACACCGCCGGCGCCGATCATGACGACGTCGCCCGGCGTCCGATCGCCGAACGCCTGGCGATAGGCCGCCACGAAGCCCGAATAATCCGTGTTGTGCCCGGCCGCCCGCCCGCTTCCGAAGACGACCGTGTTGACCGCGCCCATGGCCGCGATCAGCGAATCGGCGATCTCGACCATCTCGGCCGCCTGTTCCTTGTAGGGATAGGTGATGTTGACGCCGCGCAAGCCCTCCTTGCGGCAACGCTCGAACACCGCGTCAAACGGTTGGCTCATATCGCGCGGGATGAACAGGTCGTAGGTGACGTCGAGCCCGATCAGCCGGCCCGCCGAACGATGGAGTTCGGGCGAGCGCGAGCGCCTGATATTGTCGCCGATCAGTCCGAGGCGGATCGGCATATGCTGGATGCCGCCCGGTGCGGCGCGGTCGCGATCCATCATCCACGATACCCGAATTGTCTTGGCAGCCACAATACCAGATCAGGCAGCAGGATCATCGCCAGGAGCGCAACCAGCAGCACCAGCACGAACAGCCAGATCTCGCGGATGATGTCGCGCAATGAAATGCCGGTCGTGGCGTTGATGACGAACAGCAGGATGCCGTAGGGCGGCGTGACAAGACCGATCATGCAGTTGACGACCACGACGACGCCGAAATGGACCAGGTCGATGCCAAGCGCGCGGCAGGCGGGGATGAACAGCGGCACGATGACGAGAATGATCGTGGTGGCGTCCAGTAGGCAGCCGAGCAGCAGCAAAACGACATTGATGATCAGCAGGAAGGCGATCGGCGAGATGTCGAGCCCTTGCAGGGAGCCCGCCAAGAGGCCGGGAATGTTTTCGCTGGCGACGATATAGTTGAAGATGAGCGCGGCGCCGATGACCAGCCCGACGGCAGCCGAGGAGCGGGCGCTGTGCAGGAAGATCGAATACAGGTTCGACAGCGTCAGCGCACGATAGAAGAGCCCGGCGAGAATGAGCGCGTAGGCGGCGGCGACGGCGGCCGCTTCGGTCGGCGTGGTGGCACCGCCATAAATGCCGTAGAGAAGGATCACCGGCATCAAAAGGGCGGGAAAGGCCGTCATCGTGACGGCGGGCAATTCCCTGAGCGGCACCGGCTCGTCGACGGCGAAGCCGCGGCGGTGGGCGATCCAGGCGTTCATGGCCATGAGCACCGCGCCCATCATCAGACCGGGCACGATGCCGGCCAGGAACAAAAAGCCGATCGAGCTGTCGGAGACGAGCGCGTACATGACCATCGGAATCGAGGGCGGAATGATCGGCCCGATGGTCGCCGAGGCGGCGGTGATGGCGGCGGCATAGCCTGCGGGGTAGCGCCCGCCCTTGGTCATCATCTCGATGATGATCTTGCCGATGCCGGCGGCATCGGCGACGGCCGAGCCCGACATGCCGGAAAAAATCAGGCTGGCCACCACGTTGACATGCCCGAGCCCGCCCTTGAAACGCCCGACAAGGGCGACGCAAAAGCGCAGGAGCCGCTCGCTGATCGTGCCGGCATTCATGATGTTGGCGGCGACGATGAACAGCGGCACGGCGAGGATTATGAAGGAATCATAGAGCCCCTGGATGACCTGCTCGGCCGCCAGACCGAGATCCTGACCCTTGACGGCCAGAAACACCACGGCAGCCACGATCATCGAGTGGGCGATCGGCGTGCCGATGCCGGCCAGAACGAACAGGACCAGCAGGCACAGGAGAAAGGCGAGGCTCATGTCGGCTCCGCATCGTCATGCGACGGCGCCGGCGCGCCGCGGATCAGCCGCAACAATGTGAGGGCGTAGCGCACGATCATGGCGACGGCGAAGACGGCATAGACGCTGAACACGACGTCGAGCCTGATGCCGAGCGTGGCGCTCTTCTTGATCTTGTAGAAGGTGATGTAGTCGAGTGTCGCCGGCAGCGCGGCAAGGAACCCGGCGAGGATGGCGACCGCCGAAACGATGGCGAATACCCGGCGCAACCGATCGCGGGCTGCGAGATAGAACAGATCGAAAGTCACGTGGTCGCGCTCGTCGAGCGTGAAGGCCGACGCCCAGAAGACCAGCCACAGCCAGGTGGTCAGGCAGACTTCGAGCGTCCAGCCGAGCGGGTGATTGATCACGTAGCGGGTGAAGATCTGCAGGATGAACGCCACGAACATGGCCGCCAGCAATGCCACGGTGACATTGTCGGCCCGCCGGCGCAGCCATGTCAGAACGGCGCTCATCCTCGCTTACGGCTATTGGACGGCGTTGATCTTGTCGACCATGCCTTCCGGCCAGTCCTTGGCGAATTCGGATTCCAGATAGGCCCTCTGGACGTGGCTGCGGAATGACTCGATGTCGGGCTCGTAGACTTCGAGCCCCTCACCCTTGAAGAACTGGACCAGTTCCTCTTCCAGCGCCAGCTGCTTCTGGCGGCCCGATTCGGCGGCATCGTTTGCCGCTTTCTGGACGATTTCCTGCTGCTCCGGCGTCAGCGAATCCCAGACCTTCCTGGAAAAGGCCAGATAGTTCAAATCGACCAGATGGCTCGTCAGGACGATCTGCTTGGTCACCTCGTAGAACTTGGAATCCCTGTCGGTCGGCAGCGGGTTGTCCTGGCCGTCGATGGCCCCGGTCTGCAGGGCGGTGTAGACCTCGGTGAAGGCCATCGGCACGGGATTGGCGCCGAGCGCGGAACCGAGGAACTGCCAGGCGTCCGTTCCGGGCATTCTCAGCTTCACACCGGCGAGATCGTCCGGCGTCATCACCTTGTCCTCGGTGCGAAGGTTGAGCTGCCGGCGGCCGAGATACATCACCGCCAGGAGCTTGACGCCGAGTTCGTCCTCGACCTTCTTCTTCATCGGCTCCATGAAATCGGCCTCGAACACCTTCTTCTGGTGCTCGGCGTCGCGGTGCAGATAGCCGGCGGTGAAAATCGACCATTCGGGGAAGATCGTCGCCAGTTCCTGCGCCGAGGTGATCGACATCTCCAGATTGCCGCGGGCGATCGCCTCGAGCTCGGTTCCCTGCTTGAAGAGCGTCGCATTCCAGTGCGGCTCGAACGTCGCGAACTCTTCGACCGCCGGAGCAAAGACCTCCGTCAGCGCGACGGCGCGCTGGTCGGTCGGCGTCGCCGGCGAGGAAAGCCGCAAGACGACCTCCTGGGCGGACGATTCGACGATCGAGAAGCCGGTCGCGGTCGCTGCCAAAAGGCCGGCGAGACCAGCGCCGAGAACGCCTCGGCGTGACAGAATCCTGTTCATGTTTGTTCCTCCCTCAGTGCATCGGCCCGAAAACCGGAGCCGGTCTTCACAAGACACGATGTGCAGATTCAACCTTTTGTGTTTCGCAATTCCGGACAGAGTTACTGGTTCCACGCCTCCTGGCTCTTGGGGAAAGATCTACTCCGGCTGCGTCCACGCCAGATCCACGTCGGCCGGGCCGCGCGCGCCCAGGATGCGTTCGGCATTCGCCATATCGTTCGACCTGGCGCGCTCGCGCGCCTCCTCCGGCGAATGGCCGTGGTCGAGCCAGCGTTGCACGAGGCGGTCCTCCAGTTCCTTGCGGGGCACGTCGAGGAAGATGGAGAAGTCGAACAAGGGTGCGAGATCCGTCCAAGGCTCCTCCTTGAACAAGAGATAGTTGCCCTCCACGAGAACGAAGCGCGCGGCGCGCGGAACGATTGAGGCACCCGCCCGGGCCAGATCCGCCTCGCGGTCGAATTGCGGCACGGCGACGTCTTCACCGGCCTCGCGGATGCGGCGCAGCAGGGCTGCAAAGCCGGCGAAGTCGAAGGTTTCGGGCGCACCCTTGCGCGGGCGCAGGCCGCGTGCCTCCAGGACCGCATTGTCGAAATGGAAACCGTCCATCGGCACGAGCGCCGCCGAGCCTTCCGGCAGCAGCGGCAGCATGGTGTCGGCAAGCGCCGACTTGCCGGCGCCCGGCGGCCCGGCGATGGCGACGATGAAGCGCTGCCGGCCCGATGCCTTCTTGTAGATCGTCGCCACGAGGTGAGCGATTTCCGACATGCGGGCGTCTCCCTGCGGTTATTCGAGCCACGTCTCGTAGTCGGAGACGAGAAGGCGCACCGGCTCCTCGTCCTCCTCGATGGCCGAGAACCGATCGAGCGGCTCGGCGAAGATGTTGTCGGTCAGATCGTCGTTCACCGTCGAGACCTCGCCGATCAGCACATCCCGTTCCTCGGCCCAGAAGGCATGCCAGACCCCCGGCAGAAGCGTGACGCTTTCACCGGGTCCGAGACGCAGGATGCCGCCAGCATCAACCTGCCGCACGAGGCCGTCACATGCAATCGACACGGGCGCTTCGTGGTCGATCGATCCGTCCAACGCCCCGGCAAACAGCTTCAGCGCCAGCGTTCCGCCGCCGCGATTGATGATGTCCTCGGCCTTGACCACATGGCGGTGCATGGGCGAAAGCTGATCGCGCCGCGAGATCATGATCTTTTCGGCGTAGAGCATGCCGCGGCCGCTGGCGAGATCGGCCGCCTTTCCGTTGCGCGCGGTAAACAGGAACAGGCCCAGACGGTCGAAATCGCCCTTGCCGTAATCGGTGATATCCCAGCCCAGCCGCGCCTCCACGATGCCGGCGATCTCGGCGCGACGGGCCCGCATTTCGGCCGGCGCCCAGGATGCGAAAGGCGGCAGGACATAGCCGAAAGAGCCAATGAACTCGGCCGCCTCGACGATGACCCGGTTGACCTCGGAGCGCTTCAAGCCTGTCTTCCTCCACGCGATCGGCCCATCATTTCACAGAAATCGATGCACCAATCCATATCCGTGCGTCCCCGCGGACGGCCGATTTCTGACTGCACGGAACTATACGCAAATGAAGCATCGGGCCAAGGGCCAAAAATTAGCCGGCCGCTGCAAAGCGGCCGGCCGCAGCGGGCGCCAAATGCACCCGGTGTCGCGTTACATGCCTTGCGAATATTTGTCGACGAGGGCCCGGGCGTCCTCGACCAGCGCCTTGCCGTCCAGGCCCTTTGCCGTCATCTCTTCTTCCCAGGCCTCGATCAGCGGTGCGGCGGTATCCTTCCAGCGCTGAGTTTCGGCTTCGTCGAGCACGATGATGTTGTTGTCGAGCTTTTCGGCGATCGCCTTGCCGGCCGTGTCGCCCTCATCCATCACCCGACCGAACATTGCGGCCGTTTCGATACCGGAATTGGCATCGATCACCGCCTTCAGATCGTCCGGCAGGCTGTCATAGGAATCCTGGTTCATGGCGAAGACGAAGGTCTGCGTGTACAGTCCGTTGGCGCCGGAGAAGCCGGTATGGTTGTGGACCAGTTCGCTGACCTTCAGCGCCGGCGTCACTTCCCAGGGGATCGTCGTGGCGTCGATAACCCCCTTCGACAACGCTTCCGAAACCGCCGGAACCGGCATGCCGACCGGGGTCGCGCCAAGCTTTTCCAGCATCTGGTTGATCGTGCGCGAGCCGCCGCGGATCTTGAGGCCCTTCATGTCCTCGAGCGCGTTCACCGGGTCCTTGGAGTGGATGAGGCCGGGTCCATGGGCATGCCATGCAATGACCTTGACGCCGGCGAATTCCTCCATGCAATGCTTTTCGCAATATTCCTGAAAAGCCATCGACGTGGCTTCGCCGTTGGTCATGACGAAGGGCAGCTCGAACGCCTCGGTGGAAGGAAAGCGCCCTGGCGTGTAGCCGATGACCGCCCAGATCAGATCGACCACGCCATCCTTGGCCTGATCGAACAGTTCCGGCGGCTTGCCGCCGAGCGCCATGGCGTGAAACAGCTCGACCTTGATGCGGCCGTCCGATTCGGCCTCGACCTTCTCGGCCCACGGCGTCAGCGCCTTGGCCGGAATCGTCGCCTGCGGCGGCAGCATCTGGTGCAGACGCAATGTGACCTCCTGGGCAAGGCTGGAGACCGTCATGGCGCCCAGAGCCAGGCCGGCTGCGATCGTGCATTTGAGTAGATTCATTTTATAACCTCCCGTTCAATCGTATATTGTTATACTAGAGAACATTCACCGCGAAAAGATGAAGAAGCAGAATTGGCGTGGAATTGACGCGCGCCGGTTGCTTCGCGGGCCGATCGGTTGAAGCCATGTATACAATGTGTGCTGTTGTCAACCGCTTGCCGCGGCCCGGGCAAACGGACTGCCCATCGGCATGCGCAGCAAATGCCAACGCTTGGATTGCACTTGGTGCGCCCAGACGATATGTCAGGCTCGGACCGGCCTGTATACACAGGCTCCACCGCCATCACGAATTGTAGCGGTCTCCGTGCCGCCCTATTCTTGCAAACCAGATTATCTGCCGAACGGGAGAAAATGAATGACATCGATCGCCAAACCGCCCTACCGCGCCGACCATGTCGGCAGCCTGCTGCGTCCGGCCGCAGTGAAGGCGGCGCGCAAGCGCTTCTATGAGGACCACGCCATCGACGCCGCGGAGCTGAAAGCGGTGGAGGACGAAGCCATCCGCGACGTGGTGAAGATGCAGGAGGACGCCGGCCTGCTTGCCGTCACCGACGGTGAATACCGCCGCTCCTTCTGGCACTACGACTTCATGGGCGCGCTCACCGGCTTCGACCTGGAGGAGCGCGATGACGGCGTGCAGTTCCACGGCGTGAAGCTCAGGCCGATCTTTCCGACGATCAAGGACAAGCTCGACTTCCCGGACGACCATCCGATGCTCGAGCACTACAAATACCTCGCCAGCGTCACCAATGTGACGCCGAAGATCTCCATTCCGGGCCCGAGCTGCTGTCATTTCCGCACGGCCAAGGAGGACATCCATCCCAAGGAATATGCCGATGACGAGGCGCTGTTCGCCGACCTCGCCAAGACCTATGCGAAGGCCGTGAAGGCCTTTTACGACGCCGGGTGCCGCTATTTGCAGATGGACGACATCTTCTTTGCCTATCTGTGCGATCCCAAGCACCGGGCCGACAAGCAGGCGGTCGGCGAAGACCCCGACTGGCTGATCGACCGCTATGCGTGGATGATGCACGAGGCGATCAAGGACCGGCCCGACGACATGGTGATCGGCATGCATATGTGCCGCGGCAATTTCCAGTCGACCTGGGCCGCCGAGGGCGCCTACGATCCGGCGGCGGACGCCATCTTCAACAAGACCGGCGTCGACATCTATTTCATGGAATACGACACCGAGCGGGCCGGGGGCCTGGAGCCGCTGCGCCTTCTGCCCAAGGGCAAGAAGCGCGTGCTGCCGGGCTTCATCACCACCAAGACGGCCGAACTGGAAAAGCTCGACGATCTGAAGCGCAAGTTCGACGCCGCCTCCAAGTTCGCCGATATCGACCAGCTCGGCATCGCGCCGCAATGCGGCTTCGCCTCGACCGAGGAAGGCAACAAGGTCACCGAGGACGACCAGAGGCGCAAGCTGGACCTCGTCGTGCACACCGCCGAGGCGATCTGGGGCGGCGTCGACAAGTAATGCATGGCGCGGCGGCCGGCTGGCCGTGCGTGCGATGACGTCCGGCGCCGACGCGCCGGCTCTTCCATTTGTCATCTTTGAATGCAATTTTGGGTAGGGGCCATTCAACGACGCTGGAGGCGCACGTCCATGGGTATCTTCGATTTCGTGAAATCGGTCGGCAACAAGCTCGGTCTTGGCGGTGAGGACGAGCCGCCGACAGCGGAGGCCGTGAAGAAGGAGCTCGAAAAGCACAAGCTCGGAACCGACAAGGTGGATGTCGCGGTGGAAGGCGACAAGGTCGTTCTGAAAGGCGTCGTGCCCGACCAGTCGATCTTCGAAAAGGCGGTCGTCGCCGTCGGCAACACGCTCGGCATATCCAAGGTCGAGGCATCCGAGCTCAAGATCGTCGCGCCGCAGTCGGGCCTCAAGCTGGAAAGCGCCGACATGACGCAGCTCGTCGCCGCGTCGACGCCGGCCAAGGATCCGGTATTCCACACCGTCGCCAAGGGCGACAATCTGTGGAAGATCGCCGAGAAGCATTACGGCAAGGGCAAGGGCGCCAAATACACGGTCATCTTCGAGGCCAACAAGCCGATGCTGTCCGATCCCGACAAGATCTATCCCGGCCAGGTGCTTCGCATCCCCGATCTGGAAAGCGCCTGACGGTTTCGGGTTGCCCGGCCGCAGGCGACCGCGCATCCTCACGGGTGCCATTTCGTCGGGAGTGTCGCCATGCCAGCCTTGGCCGAAGGAGTAATCTACAGGCCCGGATATTTCTCGCGCGCCGAACAGGAAGCATTGGTCGAGGACATCCGGGCCGTGGTTGCCGCAGCACCGCTCTACACACCGCAAATGCCGCGGTCCGGCAAGCCGATGAGCGTGCGCATGACGAATTGCGGTCCGCTCGGCTGGGTCACCGACCGCGACGGCGGCTACCGCTACCAGGCCGCGCATCCTGTCATCGGCGCGCCATGGCCGCCCATGCCGCGCCGGTTGCTCGACATATGGGGCGCATTGGCGGACTATCCCCATCCCCCCGAGGCCTGTCTCGTCAATTTCTACACCGACCAGGCGAAGATGGGCCTGCACCAGGACCGTGACGAGAAGGACTTTTCAGCTCCCGTCATTTCGGTTTCGCTGGGCAATTCCTGCCTCTTCAGGGTCGGTGGAACGACGCGCAGCGGCAAGACGGCGTCCTTCAGGCTCGACAGCGGCGACGTCGTCATGCTGAGCGGGCCCGGACGGCTTTGCTATCACGGCGTCGACCGGATCTACCCGCAAAGCTCGACGCTACTGAAGCAGGGCGGGCGGATCAACCTGACGCTGCGGCGCGTGACAATACCGGCCGCCGCATAACGCAACGCCCCGCAGCCGCCGCTACAGCTTGCGCAAGGCCACTTCCTTGACCAGGTGATCGGCACCCTTGCGCAGGATCAGGTCGGCGCGCGGCCGCGTCGGCAGGATGTTTTCGTGCAGGTTCTTCAGATTGATGTTGGTCCACAGACCTTCGGCAATCGCCTGCGCTGCCTCGTCGGAAAGCTCCGAGTATCGATGGAAGAAGGATTTCGGATTGCGGAAAGCGGTCTGTCTCAGCCGCATGAAGCGGTCGATATACCATTTGTGGATCAGGCGCTCTTCGGCATCGATATAGATGGAGAAGTCGAAGAAGTCCGAGACCACCGGGACAGCCTTGCCGTCCTTCGGCAATTCGCGCGTCTGAAGCACGTTGATGCCCTCGAAGATGAGGATGTCGGGCCGGTCGATCGTCACATGTTCACCCTCAACGACATCGTAGGTCAGATGCGAGTAGAGCGGTGCGCGCACATTGCGCTCGCCCGACTTGATCCCCGAAAGAAAACGCAGGATCGCGCCGACGTCGTAGCTGTCGGGAAAGCCCTTGCGTTCCATCAGGCCTTCCCGCCGCAGCGCCGCGTTGGGATGGAGAAAACCGTCCGTTGTCACGAGGTCGACCTTGGGGCTCGACGGCCAGCGCGCCAGGAGCTCCTTGAGCACGCGCGCCGTGGTCGACTTGCCGACGGCGACCGACCCCGCCATTCCGATGATGAACGGCGTTTTGACCACGTCGTCGGGATTGTTGAAGAAGACCTTGCGCTGGCCGAACAGGGATTGCGAGGTTTCGACATGGGCCGACAGGAGCCGCGAGAGCGAAAGATAGATGCGCCGCACCTCGTCCAGGTCGATCGGGTCGTAGAGCGAACTCAGGCGCTGGACCTCGCCTTCGGTGAGCGTCAGCGGCGTGTCGGCGCGAAACTCGGCCCAGCGTTCGGCGGAAAACAGGCGGTAGGGAGAATATTTCTCGTTCGGCGCAAGCTGATCCATGCCAGTCCCTCACTCGACCGAAGCCGGGATCACCCGCGCCGCGCCGCCTTCTCGGCAACGCCCGAGCGGGCCGTGCGGCTTTCCAGTTCGGCCATGACCCGCGACAGCGGAACACCGGCCAGATGGAGAACGACGAGCCAATGATAAAGAAGATCGGCACTTTCGGCGACGAGATGCTCGTCGTCCTGCGCCACGGCGGCGATAACGGTCTCGACGGCCTCCTCGCCCATCTTCTTGGCGGCCTTGTCCATGCCGGCTGCCGCCAGCCTGGCCGTCCATGACTGGTCGTCGCCCGACGCGGCGCGCTCGGCGATGATTTTTTCCAGATCCTGCAGCGAGAATACGGTCATAGGCGCGCCCTTTAGGCCGTGTGGACAATTATGGATTGGGCGTGGCGCGAGCCGGATTTCGTTCCTGAACAGGAGAAAAGCGCAAGGCGGTGTCGACCACCGTCGAGCATTTTCGACGTATTCAGGGGCGAAATCCGCCGCGCCCGATACGGGTATGGCGAAAATCGCCCATTTCGGCGTCGCGGCCCCTTGAAATGGGTCGACCCTTCCTGCGGGTCCGCTCCTGGAACTGAACGATTTTCGCTCATACCACGCTCCAATCCATAACTGTCCACACGGCCTAGGCGGATTGGAGGCCCAAGTCCAGCCGCATCGGCAGTCCGGCGCCGGCCATATGCGCCTTAGCCTCGGCAATGGAATAGGTGCCGAAATGAAAGATCGAGGCGGCGAGCACAGCCGTCGCGTGGCCGTCGCGAACACCTTCGACCAGATGATCGAGCGTTCCCACGCCGCCGGATGCGATCACCGGAACATGCACGGCGTCGGCGACGGCGCGCGTCAGTTCGATGTCATAGCCGATCTTGGTCCCGTCGCGATCCATCGAGGTCAGCAGGATCTCGCCGGCACCGAGTTCGACCACCTTGCGGGCGAATTCGACCGCATCGATGCCGGTGCGCTCACGCCCGCCATGGGTGAAGATCTCCCAGCGATCCTCTTCACCCCGGGCAGAGACTTTCTTGGCATCGATCGCCACGACGATGCACTGGTTGCCGAACTTGTCGGCCGCCTCCCTGACGAAATCCGGATTTTTTACCGCCGCCGTGTTGATCGATACCTTGTCGGCGCCCGCCAGCAGCAGTTTGCGGATGTCGGCGACCGTGCGCACCCCGCCGCCCACCGTCAGCGGCATGAAGCATTGTTCGGCCGTGCGCGCCACGACATCGAAGATCGTCTCGCGATTATCGGAGGAGGCGGTGATGTCGAGAAAGCACAGCTCGTCGGCACCCGCCGCGTCATAGGCCTTGGCCGCCTCGACGGGATCGCCGGCATCGATCAGATCGACGAAATTGACGCCCTTGACGACGCGGCCGTCCTTGACGTCGAGGCAGGGGATGACACGGGCTTTCAGGGTCATCGGACGGCCTTCTTTCTCGTTTGCACGTCCTCGGCGCTACGCGCCTGCGGGCGACGCGGCAGGTCCTTGACGTCGAGGCAGGGGATGACACGGGCCTTCAGGGTCATCGGACGGTCTTCTTTCCCGTTTGCGCGTCCTCGGCGCTACGCGCCTGCGGGCGGCGCGGCAGGTCCTTGACGTCGAGGTAGGGGATGACACGGGCTTTCAGGGTCATCGGACGGTCTTCTTTCTCATCTGGCTCATTTGGGTGTCCCTGACGCGAATTTTCAGGGTCATGCCGTTCTCGCCTTAATACGCCTAAAAATCCTGGTCACCACGGTCACCGTCGCCCAGATCATCAGCACTCCGAAACCGGCCGGCACGGTCAGCAAGGACAACCAGCCCATGACGAACATGGTATAGAGCAGTTCGCCGCGATCGGCACCGGCAATCACGCACGGGTGCACCTGGCCCTCGTTCAGGGTGCAGCCGTTCCACTGCGCCACGAAATCCGCGGCAAACACGGAGATCAGCGGCAGGACGGCCAGCACGATGATCGCCGCGAGCCAGAACGCCGGCCGCCTGAACAGGCCGCGCCCCTTGTTGGACGAAGCACCGCTCAAGACGGCTCGCCCTTCAATATCCGCAGCGCCTCCGCAGGATCGATCCTGCCATCATAGAGCGCGCGGCCGGAAATCGCGCCTTCGAGCTTTTGCGCATCTGGCATGGTCATGCGCACGATGTCGGCCATCGAGGCCAGCCCGCCGGACGCGATGACCGGGATCGACACCGCCTCGGCCAGGTCGATTGTCGCGTCCCAGTTGATGCCCGCCAGCACACCGTCACGATCGATGTCGGTATAGATGATGGCGGCAACGCCGGCGCCTTCGAACCGCTCGGCGAGCTCGATCGCGCCGAGTTCGGAGGCCTCGGCCCACCCTTCGACAGCGACCTTGCCGCCCTTGGCGTCGATCCCGACGGCGATCTTTCCGGGAAAGCGCCGGCAGGCGGCCTTCACCAGCTCAGGATCGCGTACAGCGACCGTGCCGAGGATGACGCGCGCCAGCCCCTTGGCGAGCCACGTTTCGATATGTTCGAGGCTGCGGATGCCGCCGCCGAGCTGAACCGGATTGTTCGTCGCCTTCAAGATGGCCTCGACCGCCGCACCGTTGACGCTCTCGCCGGCAAAGGCGCCATTCAAATCGACCACATGCAGCCACTCGAAACCCTGATCTTCGAAGGATTTGGCCTGCGCGGCCGGGTCGGCGTTGTAGACGGTGGCGCTGTCCATCTCGCCCAGCTTCAGGCGCACACACTGGCCGTCCTTCAGGTCGATGGCCGGGAAAAGGATCATTGTTCAGACGCCTTCCACGATGGCGAAATGGGCCGTCGAGAAAGCCCGGCGCAGCTTCAGCGCGGCCTGATATTCGGGAGAATGGTAGCAGGCCAGTGCCTTCTCGTAGGATTCGAACTCGATGATGACATGGCGGTCGGCGGCGAAACCCTCGGGACTTTGCGCCTGACCGCCGCGGACCAGGAATTTGGCGCCATGTTTCTCGAACGCCTCGGCGTTGGCCTCGATATAGGACGGGTAGTTCGCCGGATCGGTGATCGAGACCATCGCGATCCAGTATCCCTTTTTTGTTTCACTCATGGCGCCCACCTCAGGAAATTGGCGATCAAACCCAGGCCGAGCGCCTGGCTTTTTTCGGGATGGAACTGCGTGCCGGCCAGATTGTCGCGTCCGACCACGGCCGTTACCGGGCCGCCATAGTCCGCCACCGCCATAACCTGCGCCGCGTCGGCGGCGTCGAGATGATAGGAATGGACGAAATAGGCGTGCAACCCGTCGTCACCCGTCCTGATTCCATCCAGGAGTGGGTGGGGCTGTTTCACGTGAATCGTGTTCCAGCCGATCTGGGGGATTTTCAGGGCCGGATCGGTCGGCGTGATCTCCTTGACGTCACCCTTGATCCAGCCAAACCCCTCGGTGACCGTCTTTTCCAGCCCCCGCTCCGACATAAGCTGCATGCCGACACAAATGCCGAGAAACGGTCGCGCCCTGGCGATCGCCGCCTCTTCGACCGCCTCGACCATGCTGTCGACGGCATCAAGACCGGCCCGGCAGTCGGCATAGGCCCCGACGCCCGGCAGGACGATTCGATCGGCGCTGCGCACCCGCTCGGCATCGGCGGTCAGGTCGATGTCCGCCGCGATGCCGGCCTCGCGGGCTGCGCGCTCGAACGCCTTTGTCGCCGAACGCAGATTGCCTGAGCCGTAGTCGATTATAGCGACGCGCATCATCGTGCGTTCCCTGAATATCCAAGCAAACCGAGGGCCGGACCGGACGACCGCGACGAGCCGCGCCAGGGCGCAGGCGCCTGCGGCGCGGGTTCTTGATGCGTCTCGTCGGTGGACACGGCATCGACTATATGGCGCACATCCGCATCGGCATGGCTGTCGGCTTCGACAACACCCGCCTGGCGCCAGCCGCGTCGTGCCATTCCTGCCAGGCGCAGGGCAGGGCCTTCCAGCCCGACATAGAGCGACACGAGAAGCGAAAGGACGGGCGTAACGACAATAAAGGAGCCGAATTCCGACAGGATGCCGAGCCCCAAGGCAAGGGCCAGCGCGATTGCCGCCTCCAGCCACAACCGGTGCCACAAGAGCCAAAGGAAGGGCAGGAAGAACCCCAGCCAGGCGAAACCGTCGCGCACCAGAACAACGCCCTTGTCGGCACTGTCTTGCCCACCGGGCGGTTCCATGACGACGTAGCTGGCCATGGCCTATCCTTTCAGCGAGCCCTTGGTCGACGGCACGGCGCCGGCCTGCCGCGGATCGTGCTCGACGGCCGCGCGCAGCGCCCGCGCGACCGCCTTGAAACAGGTCTCCGCGATATGGTGGTTGTTGGCCCCATAATGGTTGATCACGTGCAGCGTGATGCCGGCATTCTGCGCCAGGGCCTGAAAGAACTCGCGCACCAGCTCGGTGTCGAACGTTCCGATCTTGGGCGAGGAGAATGCCACCTTCCAGACGAGAAAGGGCCGTCCCGAAACGTCGAGCGCCGCCTTGGTCAGCGTCTCGTCCATGGCGAGGTCGATCGACGCGTAGCGCGCGATGCCGCGCCGCTCGCCGAGCGCCGCGGAAACCGCCTGGCCAAGCGCAATGCCGACATCCTCGACCGTATGGTGGTCGTCGATATGCAAATCGCCCTCGGCCTTGACCGTCATGTCGATGAGCGAATGCCGGCTGATCTGCTCCAGCATGTGGTCGAAAAAACCCACGCCGGTGGCGATGTCGAATTTGCCCGAGCCGTCGAGGTCGATCGTCACGGCGATGGCCGTTTCCTTGGTCCGACGTTCGATATTGGCCGAGCGTTTCTTGGCGGGCGCGTTCATGCGATAATTTCCTGCATGCCGATGTTGCGCCAGCCTTCTATCAGCACCCGAGGCCGAATTCCAGTTGCCGCGAGGACGCGGCGCAGGCAGCATGGACAAATTTGCATTCGCGCGGTCCATACCTAAATAAGGCGGCAACGAAACGCTTCGTCCGACCGGTATCAGCGAAGCTGTCATTCTTTCTTTCCGGAGTATTCATGGCAAACGATCAATCCATGCATGCGACAACCATCGTCACGGTGCGCAAGGGCGACAAGGTCGTCATCGCGGGCGACGGGCAGGTCAGCCTCGGCCAGACGGTGATGAAGGGCAATGCACGCAAGGTGCGCCGCATCGGCAAGGGCAATGTGATTTGCGGTTTCGCCGGCGCCACTGCGGACGCCTTCACGCTTCTCGAGCGCCTGGAAGCCAAGCTCGAGCAATATCCCGACCAGTTGACGCGGGCCTGCGTCGAGCTCGCCAAGGATTGGCGCACCGACCGCTATCTGCGCCGCCTCGAGGCGATGATGCTCGTCGCCGACAAGACCGTCACCCTGGCGCTGACCGGCACCGGCGATGTTCTTGAACCCGAGCACGGCGTGATGGCGATCGGCTCGGGCGGCAACTATGCGCTCGCCGCCGCGCGCGCGCTCATCGACACGGACGCCGACGCCGAAACCATTGCCCGCAAGGCCATGGAGATCGCGGCCGGGATCTGCGTCTACACCAACGACAATGTCATCGTGGAAACGCTCGACGCCGAATAGGCATTGAGCAGTCAGGTGGACCCGCATGACGTCCGCGCCAATGCGACAGGATCGGAAGAACGGCGCGGGCCGGATCAGTTTTGCTCCCGTCACGCGTGAGCATTTCGATCTCATAAGGCTCTGGCTGAACCGGCCGCATATCCGCCAATGGTGGGGCGATCCGGAAACGGAGCTCGGCTATATTCGCGAGATGGTCGAGGGACGCGATACCACGCGGCCCTTCCTCATCAAGCTGAACGAGGAACCGGTGGGCTATATCCAGTACTGGTTCGTCGCCGACAACCAGGCCGAGGACCAGGTGAAGCAAAATCCGTGGCTGCGCCAACTGCCTGCGCAGGCCGTCGGCGTCGACCTGTCGCTCGGCGAGGAACATATTCTCTCGCAGGCGATAGGCAGCACGGCACTCAGACAGTTCGTCGCAACCTTGCTGGAAATGGGCCATGACACGATCATCATCGATCCGGACCCGAACAACCGACGCGCCGTGCGGGCCTACGAGAAGGCCGGGTTTCGCCCGATCGCAAATCTCGAAGGGTGTTCAAACGACGCCCTGATCATGCAATACGATACGAACAACGAGTAAGACATATGACCACGTTTTCCCCCCGCGAGATCGTTTCCGAACTCGACCGCTACATCATCGGCCAGAAGGATGCCAAGCGCGCCGTCGCCATTGCCTTGCGCAACCGCTGGCGGCGCCAGCAGCTCGAAGGCCAGATGCGCGAAGAGGTGATGCCGAAAAACATCCTGATGATCGGCCCCACCGGCGTCGGCAAGACCGAGATATCGCGGCGCCTGGCCAGGCTCGCCGGCGCGCCCTTTACCAAGGTCGAGGCGACCAAATTCACCGAAGTCGGCTATGTCGGCCGCGATGTCGAACAGATCATCCGCGATCTCGTCGAGGTGGCGATGGGGCTCGTGCGCGAAAAGATGCGCGAAGATGTCAAGGCGCGGGCCCATCTCAATGCCGAGGAACGCGTGCTGGAAGCCCTCGTCGGCAAGACGGCGAGTCCGGCGACCAGAGACAGTTTCCGCAAGAAGCTGCGCGACGGGGAACTCGACGAAAAGGAAATCGAGGTCGAGGTCGCCGACACCTCCGGCCCCAGCCTGGAGATACCGGGCATGCCGGGCGCCAATGTCGGTGTGCTCAACATCAACGACATGCTTTCGAAAGCCATGGGCGGACGCACCAAGACGCGCAAGACGACGGTCAAGGAGTCCTACGAGCTTCTGATCAGCGACGAGTCCGACAAGCTGCTCGACCAGGACGAGGTTGTGCGCCAGGCGATCGAATCGACCGAGAATGACGGCATCGTGTTCCTCGACGAGGTCGACAAGATCGCCACCCGCGAAGGCGGCATGGGCGCCGGCGTGTCGCGCGAAGGCGTGCAGCGCGATCTGCTGCCGCTTGTCGAGGGAACCACGGTGGCGACGAAGTACGGTCCGGTGAAGACCGACCATATCCTGTTCATCGCGTCCGGCGCCTTCCACGTGTCGAAACCGTCCGATCTCCTGCCTGAGCTGCAGGGCCGGCTTCCCATCCGGGTCGAACTGCGCGCCCTGGAAAAGGACGATTTCCGCCGCATTCTCACCGAGACCGAAGCGAGCCTGATCAAGCAATATGTGGCGCTGATGGAAACGGAAGGCGTCACGCTGGAATTCACCGACGACGCCATCGACGCGCTTGCGGGCATCGCTGTGGATCTCAACAGCTCGGTCGAGAATATCGGCGCGCGGCGCCTGCAGACTGTCATGGAACGCGTGCTCGACGAGATCTCCTACAATGCGCCGGATCGTCCGGGCTCGACCCTGTCGATCGATGCCGATTATGTCTCGAAACATGTCGGCGATCTTGCCAAGAACACAGATTTGTCACGATTCATCCTATAAGCAGCGACGGTCCCGCCGACCCGTCCCGCGCCGGCGGGACGGGTCGGCCCAATCTCGACACCCGGCGCGGCGTCCAATAATCTGCCGCCGGGGTCAATCATCGGAATCCAACAAAGGCTGCGAATGGCCACGCACGCGCGCGTCTTCTTCCTGTCCCTCCTTCTCTGCCTCGCCGCCATGCCGGCCGCAGCCGGCTCCATCGTTGTGCCGCCGGGCAACCGCAATGCCGAGCAGCCGCCGATTCCGGGAGGGTCGAAGAGCCGGACGCGCGCGCTCAAGACGACGTTCGAATCCAAATACGCCAAGATCTATGCGTTGCTGAAGAGCGACGACGGCCTGCGCTCGAAAATCCGCGAGACGGCGCATCAATACGGTATCGATCCGTTGCACATGGCCGGCGCCATCGTCGGCGAGCACACCTACAATGTCGATGCCTACGACCGGCTGCAGACCTATTACGTCAAGGCCGTCTCCTATTTCCGGTCGAGCTTCAGCTTCTCCTATGACGGCGAGGATGTCGGCGATTTCCTCGAACACCCCGAATTCGACCGATGCGCAAACGCGAGCGAAAGCTATGCGCTTTGGTCCTGCCGCGAGGCGGTGTGGAACGACCAGTTCCGGGGCAAGCGGGTCGACGGCCGCTACTATCCCGACAACCGGTTCAGCGCCGTCTTCTTTCAGCCGTTCTATGCCGGCCAGACGTTCGGCCTCGGACAGCTCAATCCGCTGACCGCCCTGCAGATGACCGACATGGTGCACGACGTGTCGGGCCTGCCGAAGCTCGACCACCGCCGGCCGCAGGATGTCTATCGCACGATCATGGACCCCGACCGCACACTGCCTTATGTGGCGGCGACGTTGAAGAAATCGATCGAAGCCTATGCATCCATCGCCGGCTTCGACATATCGGACAACCCCGGCATCACCGCCACATTGTACAATGTCGGCAATCCCGACGAGCGCGCACGGGCCCTGCGCAAGGAGAACCGCCGCCGCGCCAGCCAGGGCAAACGGCCCAGACTGCCGCAGGAAAACTACTATGGCTGGCTGGTCAATGACCGGCTGGACGAGCTCATGGCGCTGTTTCCGGAAAGCTGATGCCGTCAGCCGCGGCGGACGGTTCGCAACGCGGCGATGATTTCCTCGATCTCGTCTTCGGCGAGGCTGTCGATCGTCACGGCCAGAAGATTGGCCAGTTCGGTCGCGGCGGGCGACAGGCCGGCCGTATCGATGGTGACCTTGGGGTGCGACCGGGCGGCCACCTGCAGAACGGCATCCGCCTCGTCCCAGATGACATTGAAATAGCCGATGATCTTCTGCAGCAGCGGCCAGCTCGGCATGCCGCGGCGGCCATGTTCCAGCGCCGAGAGATATGCCGCACTGACGCCGATCGCGGCCGCCATCTCCTTCTGCGTCACACCCTTGCGGCGGCGCATGTCGCGCAACATGCTGCCGAACGGCGTCATGTGTCCGATCTCGGCTTGCGCAGACGCACATAGAGCGCGCCGCTGCCGCCATGGTGGCGCGCGGCATGGCTGTAGCCCGTCACGAGCTGGCGGAAGGCTGCCGTCGCCAGCCAGTCCGGCACCGATTTGCGCAGCACCCCGTCCCCGCCCGACGACGTGCCCTTGCCGGTGATGACGAGAACCTGGCGTATCCCCCCGACATAGGCCCGGCTGAGAAAGGCCAGGAGCAGGCTGTGCGCTTCCGATTGCGTCAGCCCGTGCAGGTCGACGGTGGCCTCCAGGGCCAGCCGGCCCTTGGCGATCTTGGCACGCGTCGTTCTGTCTATTGCACCAGGCGCGGCGGATCGGGCGCGCGCCGGGCCACCCATACCGGCGCCGGCTGCGGGCGCAGCAGCCGGGCTTCTTGCCGGACCGCGGTCGATTGCCGCTTCGGATTCGCCAACAGCCTCGACATCTTCCGGCGACAGCGGGAGCTTGCGTCCCTTCAATGGCTCCGCGGTACGGGCAACCTCGTGCCAGAGCCGCCGTTCTTCCTTGCTGAGCCTGCGCGTATTCTTCGACCTCATTGCGCCCGCCCTGCCAACGTATTCGGCACGAGGGCGTAGAACCCGGCGGGATAACGCACGGTGCCGGCGATCTCGCCAGCCTCGTCACCGGATCCGAAGAAGAGATCGCCGCGCGCCGCACCGACGATGGCCGAGCCCGTATCCTGGGCGATCATCAGGCGTCGGAACGGTCGGCCATCGACGGCGAGCTGCGGTGCATCGACATGAACGGGCGTGCCGAAGGTGTGCAGCAATCGATCGACGGCGAGCGAGCGACCGGGCGTCAGCGGCACCTTGGCCGCCGCGATCGGGCCCAGATCGGGGTCGGCGACCGGTGCCTCGCGGAAGAAGATGTAGGAGCGGTTTTGCCACAGGATTTCGTCTATTCGGCCGGGATTGGCGCGAAACCAGGCACGAATCGACTGCATGGTGACATCTTCGGGCGCAATCTCGCCCAGCCCCGCAAGCACCCGGCCGGGGCCGGTGAAAGGATGGCCGCTCTTGGCCGCATAAGTGAAACGCCGGGTCGTGCCGTCGCCGAAAACGAGGCGCGCGGCTCCTTGCACGTGGATGAAGAAGAGATCGACAGGGTCTGAAAGCCAGGCAAGCGCCAGCACCCGATGGTCGACTGCGCCGCGCTCGATCGCCGCGCGGTCGTGATACTCGACGATTGCGCCAGAAACGGATCGGCCGAAGGCGAAGGACGGATCCATGTCGGCCGGACGGTTGCGGTCATCGAGATCGACCAGATCATCCGGCCGGGCCAGGAGCGGGAACGTAAATGTCGACGTGCGCTCGGTCGAGGCGGCAACGATCGGCTCGTAGTAGCCGGTGACGAAGCCTGCCTTGCCGCCGGGCGCGACTGCGAAAGGCCGGAAATGGTGTTCGAAGAAGGCCCTTGATTCATCCGGACCCAGAGCACCGCTGCGCCGCGCCGCCTCATAGGCCGATTGAAACGCCGCGGAGTCGATTCCCAGGGCGCCGGAGCGATAGGGCCGCACGGCCGCATGATGGGCGCAACGGCGGAATGCTTCGAACGCCGCGGCATGATCGTCCGTGTCCCAGCCGGGCAGATCGGCGAAGTCGACCCGCCGCAGGGCCGCAGACAGCGCCATCTCCGCCTGCGCCTCAATCTTCGGCTTCGGTTGCCACAAGCTTCCAGTTCGGATCGCGCGAGCGGGTGTCGCGCGCGAAGGTCCACACATCCTTGACTTCGGCCACCGTCTCCGGGTCGCCGTCGATGACAGCGCCGCTGTCGTTGCGCGTTGCCGAGATGAGCTCGCTGACGATGCGCAGCGTGATGTGGGCCTCCGTGCCCTTCATCTCGGCCGATACGATATCGGCCTTGTCGATGCCGACGAAGGATGACTGGATCTGCTCGGCGCGCCCTTCGCGTTCCGAGATCGCCGAAACAAAGCCGTCATAGACCTCGCGCGACAGCAGGTTCTTCAACGCCTTTCGATCCCCGTCGGCATAGGCCATGACGATCATCTCGTAGGCCATCTTGGCGCCCTCGACGAACCCGGCGGGATCGAAATCGGCGTCGGCGTCGCGGACGGCCCGCAATCCCTTGTTGAGCGGGGTGCCCGGTTCGGCGACCTTGTCGATCGCGGCATAGATGTTTTCCACCTCCGCACCGCCTTTCCTGCGCGGCAGCGATACGACATTGTCCTGCCCGTCAGCCTCTTCGCCGGTGCGGGTGCGCGCCGCCGTATAGGGATCGAACGGAGGCCGCTCGTTTCCGGTCCGGCGACCGAGAACGTTGCGCAGTTGCAAAAAGATCACCACCGCGGCAACGATGAAGAACAGGGTCCCAAAATCCAGAAATTCCATCTCGTCCGCCAATCGAGCCGGTCAGGACCGGCAAATCCACACGCTCAAGCAACGCCTGCGCAGCCGCCTCTCGCATCTGCGCTTCAAAGAGTGCATATAGAACGCGATCGCCTATCATTCAAATAGCGATCTTGCATTCCTATATGCGCGATGGCCGCTTATCCGGCCATACAGTCAACCAACATGCGGTCCGTGCCATTGCCGTTCCTGTTTCTGCTCTTCATCATAATACCGTTGCTCGAAATTGCCGCCTTTGTTTTGATCGGCGGCGAGATCGGCGTATTTGCCACGCTCGCGCTGGTATTTGCCACCGCCATCGCCGGCTCCGTTCTGCTGCGTTATCAGGGATTCGGCATTCTGACGCGCATCAGGCGCGAGCTCGATGGCGGCCGCGTGCCGCAGCGTGAACTGATCCATGGCGCGATGATCCTTCTGGCGGGGCTGATGCTGCTTCTGCCCGGCTTCGTCACGGACGCCTTCGGGCTCCTGCTGTTCGTCCCGGCCGTGCGCGACGCCGTCTGGCGCTTTCTCTCCTCGCGCATACGCATCGTCACCAACGTCAATACGGACGGGTATCGGGGCTCACCGTTCGAGCCCGACGACGACGGCGTCGTCGATCTCGACGAATCCGAATATTCGCATGACGAGCGCTCCGATTCCCCGTGGAAGCGGGTCAACGGGCGCAAGTGAGGGGTCGCGGGCTCCTGTCGAACCCGTAGCCTTGTTGCTCGCGCGGCGCGGCGTTCACTTTTCGGCCGAGCGCGGTCGCGCGCTTGTCAGTCCCGGTCCACCGTGCTAGCGACAGGCGGAATTTTGCGTCAAAACCCAGTTGCAGGAAAGCAGAAGAAGAAGATGGCAGAAACAGCGACCCCGAAGGAGGCAACCGGCACAGGGAAGACGGGAAACGGCGCACAGCCCTCCCTCAACGTGCTGACGCAATATGTCAAAGACCTGTCCTTCGAGAGCCCCGGCGCTCCGAAATCGCTGCGTGGACGCGACAAGGCGCCGAGCATCGGCATCAATGTCAATGTCAACGCCAATCCGATGTCGGAGACGGAATATGACGTCAACATGACGCTGACCGCCAAGGCGACCTCAGATGAGGAAGTGCTGTTCAATGTCGAACTGATTTATGGCGGCGTCTTCCGGCTGGCCAACTTCCCCAAGGAGCACGTGCTTCCGGTGCTGTTCATCGAATGCCCGCGCATGCTCTTCCCCTTCGCCCGGCAGATCGTTGCCGAAGCGACGCGCAATGGCGGCTTCCCGCCGCTCATGCTCGATCCGATCGATTTCGCGCAAATGTTCCAGCAGAAGATTGCCGAGGAACAGGCCAAGACCAAGGTCCAGGCCAGCTGACGGCGCATCAAACGGAAACGTTTGAAGCAAAGATATGCGCGTCAGATCAACAAGTTGGAACACGTACCTTTTGCTCAAACGGTTCCGTTTGAGCGGGACATGTTCTAACCAGATTGATGACTTGAAAATCCCGGTCTCAGGCCGGGATTTTTGCTTTCCCATCGGCGCGCCACGCGGCCAGCTCCTCGCTGAGCCAGATCGCCTCGTCCCCGAGACCGCCGACCATCGCCGAATGGGCTTCCAGATCGCCCGGCGTCAACCGGGACGGCAAGGGATGCGGGCGCGGTGCAACGGCCGTCACCTTCTCTACCGTGGCGTCGGCTTCGCTGTACCCATCGGCGACTTCGAGTCCCAGGGCGGCCTGCTTGCCGCCGACAAGCTCGATATAGACCTCGGCCAGAAGTTCCGAATCGAGCAAAGCGCCGTGCTTGGTCCGGCGGCTGTTGTCGATCCCGTAGCGCCGGCACAGCGCGTCGAGCGAGTTCGGCCCCATCGGGTGCTTGCGCTTGGCGATCTGCAGCGTGTCGACAACCTGGTCGGGAGAGACTGCCTCGATCCCGATCCGGGCAAACTCCCTGTTGATGAAGCCCATATCGAAACCGGCATTGTGCGCCACCAGCTTGGCGCCGTCGATGAATGCGATGAATTTTTGCGCAACCTCGGCAAAGGCCGGCTTTCCTTCCAGGTCGGCAAGGCTGATCCCGTGCACGGCTTGGGCATCGGGATGAATCTCGCGACCACCGGGATGGATATATTCGTGGAAGCTCCTGCCGGTTGGGAAGCGATTGACCAGTTCGATGCCGCCGATCTCGATGATCCGATCCTCGCGCGCATCGAGACCCGTCGTTTCGGTATCGAAGATGATTTCCCGCATCAATCCGCCTTTCCGTCCCCTGTTGCGCCGCCTTCAGAAACCTGCGGCCTTTGACCGGTCAGCGCCGTGATCACATCGGCAACGGCGTGTCGCGCATGGTCGAAGCCGAGGCTCGTATCGATGATGAAATCGGCCCGGCGCCGCTTCTCGGCATCCGGCATCTGTTTGGCCAATATTGCATCGAGCTTTTGCGCCGTCATGCCCGGCCGAGCCATAACACGCTCCCTTTGCACAGCTTCCGGCGCCGACACGACGAGTATTCGGTCGACCCTGTCGGTCGCCTTGACCTCGAAGAGCAGCGGGATGTCGAGCACGACGAGCGGCGCCCCACGCCGTTCGTGCTCCTCGAGGAACCTGCGTTCGGCCTCCTGGACCAGCGGATGGACGATGGATTCGAGACTGGCGAGCTTTGCCGCATCGCCGAGAACTGCCGCCGAAAGCTTTGTCCGGTCGACCTCGCCATCATCGACGGTGCCGGGAAAGGCGGCCTCGATCAGGTGTACGGCCTTGCCGCGGTAAAGGTCATGCACCGTCTTGTCGGCGTCGTGCACGGGAACGCCGAAATCGGCAAACATTTGCGCCGTGGCCGATTTGCCCATGCCGATCGAGCCGGTCAGTCCCAGCCTGATCACGGTTGCGCCTCCAGATCGGCGATCACCAGATCGCGCAATTGCCGCGTCACGGCCGGGCGCACGCCGAACCAGAGCTCAAAGCCGGGCACAGCCTGGTGAAGCAGCATGCCGAGACCGTCGACGACGGCCAGACCACGCGCCCGCGCCGCGCGAAGCAGCGGCGTTTCCAACGGCACATAGACGATGTCGGTTACCACCGCATGATCGGGGAGCGCTGCAAGGTCGGGCGCGGCACTTTCGTCGCCCACCAGGCCCAGTGCGGTTGAATTCACCAGCAGGTCGCAATCGTTCAGAAGGTTCGCCAGCGACGACCAGGAATGCGCCGACACGGCCGGGCCGAAATGGCCGGCTAGCGCCTCGGCCCGCGAAAGCGTGCGGTTGACCACCCGCACCTGCGTGAAGCCGCGCCTGACGAGCGCATAGACGACGGCCCGCGCCGCGCCGCCGGCTCCCAGAAGAACCGCCGTCCCGCCATTGTCCCAGCCCGTGGCGGTCGCATCGAGATTACCGGCAAAGCCTTGCCAGTCGGTATTGGTGCCGCACAATCGGCCGTTCTCGAACCACAGCGTATTGACCGCGCCGATCTGCTCGGCCGCGTCGTCGCGGCATTGCGCCAGCCGCCAGGCCGCCTCCTTGTGCGGTATGGTGACATTGCCGCCGCAAAAGCCGTCACGACCCAGATTGGCGATGAATTCGGCAAAGGCCGCAGGCGCCACGTCGACGCTGTCATAGCTGCCGTCAATGCCGTGTTCGGCCAGCCAGTGCGTGTGAATGAGAGGTGAGCGGGAATGGCCGACCGGATGGCCGCACACGAAAGCCTTGCGCGGCATTTCAGCCATCGATCGCCCCCTGGTCACGCAATTCGGCCAGGAGCGGCAGAAGCGGCAGGCCGACAATGGTGAAATAGTCGCCTTCCACCGCTTCGAACAGTTGCACGCCCTCGCCTTCGATCTGGTAGGCCCCAACGCTGGAGAGCACACGGTCGCCGACACGCGCCAGGTGGCGGCCGATGAATGCCGGATCGAGACGGCGCATGGTCATGGTGGCGACGTCGACATGCCGCCAGACGGCTTCGCCGCCCCTGGCCAGGACCACGGCGCTGTTGAGATGATGGATCTTGCCCGACAATTGCAGCAGGCGCTTGCGTGCCGCCTCCATGTCGGCGACCTTGTGCAGCACGGCGTCGCCGAGCGACAATGTCTGGTCCGATCCGATGACCAGCGCGTCGGGATGCGCCTGGCTGACGGCCACGGCCTTGGCCTCGGCGAGCACCATGGCGATGCCTTCAGGGCCGACGCCGGCCGAAAGAAGCGGTTGTTCAGCCGCTCTTTCATCGATATCCGCCGCCTGCGCGTCGAATTCGAGCCCGGCATTTTGAAGCAGGGCGCGCCGGAACGGGCTTTGCGACGCCAGGATCAGCCGTTGCGGCATCGAGACACCTTTCTTGGATCAATCAAGATTCTCATGGGCTACCGGCTGCGCGCCAGCAGCGCAAGGATGGCGGCCGCGGTTTCCTCGATCGACCGCCGCGTCACGTCGATGACCGGCCAGCCATGACGCGTGCAGATCTGCCGGGCATAGGCGAGTTCCTCGGCGATCGTCCCGCGATCGGTATAGGCATTGGCGTCGAAAAATCCGCTTCCGGTCCCGAGGAGGCGGTTTTGCCGGATCTGCGATATCCGCTCCGCCGAGGCTATCAGTCCGACGATCAGCGGCGTCTTGGCGGAAAACAGGATTTCGGGAACCGGAACGCCGAGCACGACCGGCACATTGGCCGTCTTGATGCCCCGATTGGCCATATAGATGCTGGTCGGCGTCTTTGACGTCCGTGAAATGCCGACCAGGACCACGTCGGCCTCCTCGATGTCGGAGGGCAGCTGCCCGTCATCATGCTCCATGGTGAAGTTCAGCGCATCGATGCGGCGGAAATACTCGGCGTCCAGCGCATGCTGCGCGCCGACCCGCCGGCCGGCCGGCGTTCCCAGATAGGACTGAAAGACCGTCAGCACCGGCTCGAGCACCGAAACGCAGGGCAGCCCCATGGCGGCGCATTTTTCATCGATGAGCGCGGCGAGATGCTGGTCGACGATGGTGTAGAGCACGATCCCCGGCTCGTCGTCGATTTCATCCAGCACCGCCGAAAGCTGTTTCTCGGTTCGGATGAGCGGATAGATATGCTCGATGGCCCTGGCGTCCTTGTATTGCGCCGATGCCGCACGGCCTGCCGCCAGCAGGGTTTCGCCAGTCGCGTCCGAGATCAGATGGAGATGGAAGAAGTTCTGGTGTTTCTGCACAGCCGTCCCGGCATTCCTGTTGAAAGATGTGGATTGGAGTGTCCCGATCGACGCCGTAGCGCCGCGCGACTGTATCAGACCGTCCGTCGTCCACAATTGCGCCGCGTGGGAAATGACAGTGCCCATGTTGACGATATCCGGGATAACCAAAGTCTTCCATCGCCGCGGTGCCGAGTCCTTTTGTCGATATGCCTTCTAAACCATTGAAAAATTTGTCATATTTCTGCCTATGCCCATAATTCCCAGAACCTTCTATATTGCTCCACACACAGCCTGCGACGATCCGTTTCGCTGCAATATCTGGAAAATCCGCTATTCCCGATTCTGACAGAGTCTAAGAATCAATAAATCTCTAAATAGAAATCCTTTATTAGGGAGTTCTAGCTGGGAAAGGCATCGGCTTGATGAGCGACAAGGCAATGATGAGGGCGCTGCGCGGAGAGACGCTGTCACCGCCTCCCATCTGGATGATGCGCCAGGCCGGACGCTATCTTCCCGAATATCGCGCAGTACGGGCAAAGGCGGGAAGCTTCCTCGATCTGTGCTACAATCCGGACCTTGCCGTCGAGGTGACGCTGCAACCGATCCGCCGGTTCGGATTCGATGCGGCGATCCTGTTCTCCGATATTCTCGTCATACCACATGCGCTCGGTCGCGATCTGCGCTTCGAGGAGGGTCGCGGTCCGGTCATGACACCGATTTCCGCCGGCGATATCGCGCATCTGGACGGAAGCCATGTCCATGACCATCTGGCGCCAGTCTACGAGACCTTGCGAAGGCTGCGCAAGGAACTGCCGGGCGAGACGACCCTGCTTGGCTTCTGCGGCGCGCCCTGGACGCTGGCGACCTACATGATCGCCGGCCATGGGACGCCGGACCAGGCTCCGGCGCGGCTGTTCGCCTATCGCGAGCCGGACGCGTTCGAAGCTCTGCTGGCGTGTCTGGCGGACGTGTCGGCGCAATATCTGATCCGGCAGATCGAGGCCGGGGCCGAGGCGGTGCAGATTTTCGATTCCTGGTCGGGCGTGCTCGACGAGGCCTGTTTCGAACGGTTCTGCGTTCGTCCGGTGGCGCGCATGGTCGAGGCGGTGCGCAGCGTCTATCCGGACGTGCCGATCATCGGCTTTCCCAAGGGCGCCAACAGCATGCTTGAAGCTTATCGGCAGCGAACCGGCGTGACGGCGCTCGGCCTGGATTGGACAGTACCGATGAGCCAGGCGGCGAAGCTGCAGCAGGAAGGCCCTGTCCAGGGCAATCTCGATCCGTTACGGCTGGTGGCCGGGGGCAAGGCCCTCGACGAGGGTGTCGATACCGTCTTGCGGGGCTTGGCCGACGGGCCGCTGATCTTCAATCTCGGGCACGGGGTGACGCCCGACACGCCGATTGGGCATGTCGAAGCGATGATTGCGCGCGTGCGGAACAGGCAAGGCTGATGAACGAGGCAGGCGGTATCCGAAAGACCAGGGAGCGGCCGGCACTGCGGGCAGTCGTCGCAATCGTCGTTTTCCTGCTCCTGGCGGCGATATTGTTTGCAATCGTGCCGGCGCGTTTCTATCTTTGGGTCAAGGCCGTCCATGTGATAGCGGTCATCGCCTGGATGGCCGGGATGCTCTATCTGCCGCGTCTCTTCGTCTATCATGCGCAGTCGGAGCCGGGTTCAGCGCAGTCCGAGACGTTCAAGCTCATGGAGCGCCGTCTGCTTCGTGCGATCATCAATCCGGCAATGATCCTCACATGGACCTTCGGTCTATGGCTGGCTTGGCAGGGGTTTGGATTTTCCGGGGGTTGGTTGCACGGCAAAATGGCGCTGGTCGTCGTGTTGTCCGGGGTCCACGGCTATTATGCCGGCGCCGTGCGTCGGTTTGCCGAGGATCGCAACACGAAGAGCGTGCGGCATTGGCGGCTCATGAACGAGGTGCCGACCGTGCTGATGATCGCCATCGTGGTGCTCGTCATCGTCAAGCCGTTCTGAGCAACGAAAAAGCCCGCTTGCGCTTTGCTTGCAGCAAGGATAAAAGGCAGGTCTTCCTTCCTCTACAGCGCAGCCGATTTTTCCCCTACCGCTGCCGGCTCATGCCGACTTCGCTGTTTTCCCGCTACAACAGAGTCCTCACGATGCAGGAAATGAAACTCCAGGATTTAAAGAACAAGAAACCCACCGACCTGATCGCATTTGCCGAATCGCTCGAGGTGGAGAATGCCAGCGTCATGCGCAAGCAGGAGCTGATGTTCGCCATCTTGAAGAAGCTGGCTCTGCAGGAGGTGGAAATCATCGGGGAAGGCGTGGTGGAGGTGCTGCAGGATGGCTTCGGCTTCCTGCGCTCGGCCAATGCCAACTATCTGCCGGGGCCGGACGATATCTACATTTCGCCCTCGCAGATCAGGCGTTTCTCGCTCAAGACCGGCGATACGGTCGAAGGCCCGATTCGCAGCCCCAAGGAAGGCGAGCGCTATTTCGCCCTTCTCAAGGTCAACACGATCAATTTCGAAGACCCCGAAAAGATCCGCCACAAGATCCATTTCGACAACCTGACGCCGCTCTATCCCAATGAGCGGCTGAACATGGAACTCGAAAACCCGACGTCGAAGGACATCTCCTCGCGCGTCATCGATCTCGTGGCGCCGCTCGGCAAGGGCCAGCGCGGGCTGATCGTGGCGCCGCCGCGGACCGGTAAGACGGTTCTGTTGCAGAACATCGCCCACTCCATCACCACCAATCACCCCGAATGCTTCCTCATCGTGCTGCTGATCGACGAGCGGCCGGAGGAGGTGACCGACATGCAGCGCTCTGTCGATGGCGAGGTCGTGTCGTCGACCTTCGACGAACCGGCCGCACGCCATGTGCAGGTGGCCGAGATCGTCATCGAGAAGGCGAAGCGGCTGGTCGAGCACGGGCGCGACGTGGTCATTCTGCTGGATTCGATCACCCGTCTCGGCCGCGCCTACAACACGGTGGTGCCGTCTTCGGGCAAGGTCCTCACCGGCGGTGTCGACGCCAATGCGCTGCAGCGTCCCAAGCGCTTCTTCGGTGCTGCGCGCAACATCGAGGAAGGCGGATCGCTGACCATCATCGCGACGGCGCTGATCGATACCGGCAGCCGCATGGACGAAGTGATCTTCGAAGAGTTCAAGGGCACGGGCAATTCCGAGATCGTTCTCGACCGCAAGGTCGCCGACAAGCGCATCTTCCCGGCCATGGACATTCTCAAATCGGGCACCCGCAAGGAAGACCTTCTCATTCCGCGCCAGGATCTGCAAAAGATCTTCGTTCTGCGCCGTATCCTCTCGCCGATGGGCACGACGGACGCCATCGAGTTCCTCATCGACAAGCTCAAGCAGACGAAGAGCAATGGCGAATTCTTCGATTCGATGAACACCTGAATGGCGGATCAGCCGCCGCGCCGGGCAAGCACTTGTGCCAGCCCGGCCGCGTCGGTGACGGGTGGCAGGCAGGTCTGGCCGCGGCAATAGTAGGCGGCGGCGGGGTGTCGGCCTGGATCGATGCCTTCCGGCAGGTTTGTGCGGGCTGCGTCCGCATCACGATAGACGAGGTCGATGCGTCTTGGATCGGGAAACCGATTCATCGTCGAAACGAAATCGTCCACATCATTGCCGACGACGACCAGCTTGTGCGGATCGGCGGCCAGTGCGGCGGCGCCAATGACACCCGCCTGGCCGTAGGAATGCTGCGCGGACCGGCCGAGAGCCTGTTCGGCGGCGCCGATGGCTGCCTCATGCATCCCGATTTCGCCCATGAGGCTCGACAGGCGGGTCTTGGCCTCGATGACCTGGCTGGTGGCGGACGGCACCGCGTCGTCGCTGTCGCCGCGAATGCGCATGATGGTATCGCCGGAGCCTTCAATCGTCATGTAGTGGCCCTGTGCGCCGTCTCCATAGTGCGTGTCGAGGATCTGGTCGAGGTCCCGGGCTTCGTCGCGGTAGGATGATTTTCCAGTCGCCTCAAAAAGAGAGATCGCGGCATTGATCATGGCGGCATAGTCGCTGGACAGGGCGGGGAACTGTTTCGTCTCGCCAAGCACGCTGTGCGGCAACAGGCCGTCTTTCGATCTCGATGCGAGGATGGCGTCAAAGGCACGTTCGGCCGCCAGTATCCAGTCCCGTCGTTGCAACAAACGCCCGGCCTCGGCAAGGGCGCGGATCATGAGGCCGTTCCAGTCGGTCAGGATCTTGTCGTCACGGCCCGGCCGCACACGTGTTTCACGTGAAGCACGGAGCGTCTCGACCATGCCGTCGAGCCGCACACGGTCCTCCGCATCTGGCTCGGCCGTGCCCTTGCGATAGAGGACGGGGCTGCCGTCCCAATGCTCGGACGTACCAAGGTCATAATGGTGAAGAAAGAACTCCGCATCCGCTCCCAGAACCGATTCGATCTCGGAACGGGTCCAGACATAGAACTTGCCTTCCTCGCCATCGCTGTCGGCGTCGAGACTGGACGCAAAGGCGTTGCCGATTGACATTTCGCGGAGGACCCATTCGACGGTCTGCTCGATTCTCCGCTTATACTTCGCGAGACCCGTCTCACTATGGGCCCAGCAGGCTGTGCGCAACAAAAGCGCATTGTCGTACAGCATCTTCTCGAAATGCGGCACCATCCACTCGGCATCGGTGGAGTAGCGGCAGAGCCCTCCGCCGACGTGATCGTAGATGCCGCCGTCGAGCATTCTCGCCAGGCCGTTCAGGAAGGCGTCGCGGTGCGCCTCTTCGCCGTTTTCGAGCCAGTTCAGCCACAATGCGTTCATGAACGGCACGTTGGGAAACTTGGGTGAGCCGGAAAGACCGCCATGGACCGGATCGATCATCGATGCAATCGAGCCGGCGAAACGCGCAAGCATGCCGGTGTCCAGGCCAATGCGCGTGGTTGAAGACGCAAGCCGGGCGGCGACGTGATTGCGCAGCGCCTGGGCATTGTGTTCGATCGCGTCGCGCTTGTCGGTCCATGCGGCATGAATGGCGTTCATCACGTCGATAAAGCCCGGTCGGCCGTACTGGGCCTGTTTTGGAAAATAGGTGCCGCCCCAGAAAGGCCGGGCTTCCGGCGTGAGAAACATCGTCAGCGGCCAACCCCCCTGCTCTCCCATGGCCGCCAGGGACGCCATATAGATCTGGTCGATATCGGGCCGTTCCTCACGATCGACCTTGATATTGACGAACAGACGGTTCATCACCGCCGCGACGGCTTCGTCCTCGAAACATTGATGCGCCATGACATGGCACCAGTGGCAGGCGGAATAGCCGACCGAGAGCAGGATGGGCCGGTCGAGCTCTTGCGCTTCGGCGAGGGCGTCGGCCGACCAGGGCCGCCAATGAACCGGATTGTCGGCATGTTGGCGCAGATAGGGGCTGGCCGTCTGGTTCAGGAGATTCTCTTGCGGAAGCGGCATATCGGTCCAATCGCCTTCTGACCGTGAAGATGGGGTGCATGGCGTGAACGAACAAACACTATTCCGAGACACGATCTATGCACTGTCGAGCGGCCGCGTGCCGGCCGGTATCGCCGTCATCCGAATATCGGGCCAGCATTGCCGCAATGCAATGGTGGCACTGGCCGGGGGTGTGCCAGTGGCGCGGCGGCTCGATCGCGTCGCACTGCGCGATGAGGGCGGACATATCATCGATCGCTGCCTTGCCGTCTTTTTTCCCGGCCCGGCGAGTTTTCCCGGCGAGGATTGCGCGGAGTTGCATCTGCATGGTGGGCGGGCGGTGGTGGCGGCCGTTCTCGATGCCCTGTCGCGTCTTGATGGGCTGCGCCACGCCGAAGCCGGGGAATTTACGCGGCGCGCCTATCTCAACGGCAAGATGGACCTGACCAGTGCCGAGGCACTGGCAGATCTGATCGAGGCCGAAACCGAGAACCAGAGGCGCCTTGCCCTGGCCAATGCTGCGGGCCGCCAGGGCCGGCTTTACGATGAATGGCGCCAGCGGATCCTGCACGCGCGTGCCATGATCGAGGCTGAACTCGATTTTGCCGATGAAGGCGACGTGCCGGGCTCCGTGGCCGAGGAGATCTGGCGGGACATGAAGGCAATAGCGACGGAACTGTCGGACCACATTGCTGGTTTCCATCATGCCGAAATCATCCGGGACGGGTACAAGGTGGCCATTATCGGCGCACCGAATGTCGGAAAGTCGACCCTGCTCAACACGCTGGCCAGGAGGGATGTCGCCATCGTCACCGACGAGCCCGGGACGACACGCGATGTTCTCGTGGTCAATCTCGATCTGGGCGGGTTCAAGGTGGTCCTGGCCGACACGGCCGGGATCCGCAACGAGGCAGGAAAGGTCGAGCAGCTGGGCATCGAGCGGGCAATGGATGCGGCCCGCCAGGCGGACCTGGTGATTTTGGCCAGCGAGGTGGGGCAGAACCTGCTTGTCCATGACGAGGCGTTCCACGATGCCGTGAGCGTTGGAACAAAGGCCGATCGCTGCGATGCAGATATGCTGGAACGCCATGCATCAACGCACGATGTCATCCTCTCTGCCCAGACGGGCCAGGGCATACCGACGCTCATTTCTATCCTGCGCGAGAAAGTTGAACAGGAAGGGGGTCATATCCACGACGCATTGCCCTCGACGAAGCGGCAGGTCGATCTTTTACGGTGGTGCCTGAAGGGGCTCGATGAGGCGCTCAATGAACGGAAGGGGCTGGAACTGCGTGCCGAAGGCTTGAGATTGGCCGGTGAATCGCTCGGGCGGATCACCGGTGCAATCGATGTTGAGGAGATTTTGGGAGAAATCTTCTCCCGATTCTGTATCGGAAAGTGATTCACGTGAAACAGAATCCAGATCTGGAGACGGATTCACGTGAAACACGGGCCACCAACGCGGCCTCTGCGGATTCACGTGAAACATGAACGGATGGATTCCCGGATCGTGTTTCACGTGAAACTTTTGTTGTGGATAGCGTTGCGTCCTTGACACCGGGACGCGGCAAGACCATCACTCAACCATCTTTAGCATGGAGATGCATATGGCTCAGCGCTATGACGTTATCGTCATTGGCGGCGGACATGCCGGTTGCGAGGCGGCGTCCGTGGCGGCCCGCGCCGGTGCCGAGACGGCCCTGGTGACGCTCAGCGCCGATACGATCGGTGTCATGTCGTGCAATCCGGCCATCGGCGGCCTTGGCAAGGGTCATCTGGTGCGCGAAATCGATGCGCTTGACGGTCTCATGGGGCGCGTTGCCGATCGGGCCGGCATCCAGTTCAGGCTACTCAATCGCCGCAAGGGCCCGGCGGTCCGCGGACCGCGCACACAAGCCGACCGCAAGCTTTACCGGCTGGCCATGCAGGCCGAGATCGCTGCCCAGCCCGGTCTTTCCGTGGTCGAGGGCGAGGTCTTCGATCTCGACATCACGGGCGATGCGGTGCGCGGCGTGATCCTCGCCGACGGCACGCGTCTCGATTGCAATTCTGTGGTTCTGACCACGGGGACTTTTCTCGGCGGCCTGATCCATATCGGCGAACGCCGGATCCCGGCCGGCCGCATGAACGAGAAGGCCTCGACCGGCCTTTCAAACACGCTGCGCCGTACGGGCTTTTCACTGGGACGGCTGAAGACCGGAACGCCGCCGCGCCTCGACGGACGGACGATTGCCTGGTCGGACCTGGACATGCAGGCGGCCGATAAAGAGCCGGTGCCGTTTTCTTTCCTGACCGAGTGCATCGCGACGCCGCAGATCGAATGCGGCATTACCCGGACGACAGCAGAGACGCATCGGCTTATCCGGGAAAATCTGCATCGCTCGGCCATGTATGCCGGCTCCATCGAGGGTCGCGGTCCGCGTTATTGCCCGTCGATCGAGGACAAGGTCGTCAAGTTCGGCGATCGCGAAGGCCACCAGATTTTTCTGGAGCCGGAGGGTCTCGATGACGACACGGTCTACCCGAACGGGATCTCGACATCGCTGCCGGAGGATGTTCAGCGTGCGATGATCGATTCCATCCCCGGTCTGGCCGGGGCGACGATCCTGCAGCCGGGCTATGCGATCGAATACGACCATGTCGACCCGCGCGAGCTGCGCGCCAGCCTGGAAACACGCCGGATCGCCGGGCTCTTTCTGGCCGGCCAGATCAACGGGACGACGGGTTATGAGGAGGCGGCGGCGCAGGGCATCGTTGCCGGACTCAACGCTGCGCGGACGGCGGGCGGGCGCGATCCGGAGATCTTCAGCCGCAGTGAATCCTATATCGGCGTGATGATCGATGATCTGGTGTCGCGGGGCATCACCGAGCCGTACCGCATGTTCACCTCGCGCGCCGAGTTCCGCCTGACGTTGCGGGCCGACAATGCGGACAGCCGGCTCACGCCGCGGGCGATCGAACTGGGCATTGCATCACCGGAGCGGATAGCAACCTTTGCGGCGAAGCAGGGCGATCTGAACCGGGCCCGGGCGCTCGTGCACTCGCTCAGTCTCACGCCGAACGAGGCGGCCCGCCACGGCCTGCAGCTCAACAGGGATGGAATCCGGCGTTCGGCCTATGATCTTCTCGCCTATCCGGACACCGATCTAGACCGGTTGAAGCCGATCTGGCCCGAACTGCAGTCGATCGATCCCCGAATTGGCGAGGCGCTGGAAATCGAGGCGCAGTATGCCGTCTATATGGAGCGGCAGAAGCACGACATCGCGCAGATGAAGCGCGAGGAAAGTCGGGCGATTCCGACCGGCATCGATTTCTCGAACGTGCCGGGCCTGTCGAACGAGCTGAAGGAGAAGTTGCGTCTCCGTCGGCCGGCGACGGTTGCCGAGGCCAATCGGATCGACGGAATGACACCGGCGGCAATGGCGATCGTCGTCGCCTATGTTCGGGCTTTCGAAACCTCGACTATACAGGACGTGGCGTGAAGGACGACGATTGGGAGCTTCTCGAAGCCGCTGTTGGCGAACCTGTTTCACGTGAAACCTTTATGCGTCTGAAACAGTTCGAAGCCTTGTTCGGCAAATGGGCCCGTCGGATCAATCTGGCCGCGCCGTCGACGTTGGGCGCCGTCTGGCGGCGCCATATTGCCGACAGCGCACAGCTATTGCGACTGGCGCCGGACGCCGCGGCCGACTGGATCGATCTCGGCTCGGGCGGCGGCTTTCCGGGCATCGTGATGGCAATTCTGCTGCATGGACGCCCCGGCAGTCGTGTCCGGCTCGTGGAAAGCAATCAGAAGAAGGCGGCGTTTCTGCGCAACGCGCTCGCCGAGCTCGGTCTCGCCGGCGCCCGGGTCGATGCACGGCGCGTCGAAGATGTCGTGGCGGCGACCCCGCCGCCGCAGATCGTCACCGCGCGGGCCCTGGCGTCGCTTGAGACGCTGCTCGACATGACATGGCCCTGGATTGACGCAGGAAGCCGCGCTCTCTTTCACAAAGGACGGGATTATGCCGCAGAAATCGAACTAATCGGTGACACGCGGAATCTCCATCTGGTACAACATCGAAGCATTATCGATGACGACAGCGTGATTCTTGATATTCGAAAACTGAAACACCATGACGATTCATCATCATCCGGGCGGCTGGGGAAGCGGGCAAGCGATGAGTAGGGATGCACGCATCATTACGGTGGCGAACCAGAAGGGCGGCGTCGGCAAGACGACTACGGCGATCAACCTTGCGACGGCCCTCGCCGCAATCGGCGAACGGGTTCTGATCGTCGATCTCGACCCACAGGGCAATGCCAGCACCGGGCTGGGCATCGACCGCCAGCAAAGGCGGCTTTCCTCCTATGACGTGTTGCTCGGCAATGCCTCCATTACGGAGGCGGCGATGGAAACGGCGGTGCCGGAACTGTCGATCGTTGCCTCGACGCTTGATCTTCTGGGCGTCGAGATGGAAATCGCCGACGCACCCGACCGCGCCAAACGCTTGCACCGGGCCTTGCGCGGCGCGGCGGAACAGTCGGGCTCCTACTCCTATGTGCTGATCGATTGCCCGCCGTCGCTCAATCTTCTCACCGTCAATGCCATGGCGGCGGCCGATTCCGTGCTTGTGCCGCTGCAATGCGAATTCTTCGCGCTGGAAGGCCTGAGCCAGCTTCTGGAAACCGTCGAGCAGGTCCGCCATTCGGTGAATCCCGATCTCGACATCCAGGGCATCGTCCTGACGATGTTCGACGGGCGCAACAATCTGGCCAATCAGGTGGTCGACGATGTGCGCCAGCATATGGGCGACATGGTCTATCAGACGGTCATCCCGCGCAATGTGCGCGTTTCGGAGGCGCCGTCCTATGGCAAACCGGCCATCCTCTACGATTTGAGGTGTTCGGGCAGCCAGGCCTATCTGCAGCTTGCGTCCGAGGTCATCCGACGGGAGCGCCGGCTGCGCGCCGCCTGATTTTGATTCACCTGCGTAACGATATGGGCATTTCCGGCAATGAATGACGATCAGTCGAGAAAGAGATTGGGACGCGGGTTGGCCGCCTTGATCGGCGAGATGGACAAGCCGGCGGCCGAGCCGCGACAGGCCTTGGCGCAAGCCGACGGAAAGGTGCCGATCGAGTTCATCACGCCCAATCCGCGCAATCCGAGACGCAAATTTGCCGAAATGGAGCTGGCGGACCTTTCGCAGTCCATCCAGGAGCACGGCATCGTTCAGCCGGTCGTTGTGCGTCCGGCCGGCACCGACCGATACGAAATCATCGCCGGTGAACGACGGTGGCGGGCCGCGCAGCGAGCCGGACTGACCCATCTGCCCGTCATCATTCGCGAAGTCGACGACCGGGTGGCGCTTGAACTGGCGATCATCGAGAACGTGCAGCGCGCCGATCTGAACCCGATCGAGGAAGCGGCAGGCTATCAAAAGCTGATGGAAGAGCATCAGTACAGCCAGTCGGACCTGGCCCAGGTGATCGGCAAGAGCCGCAGCCATGTCGCCAACACGCTGCGTTTGCTCAAGCTGTCCGAGGATATCCGCACCATGCTGGTCGACGGCGCGCTTTCGGCCGGCCATGCCCGCACCCTGGTGACGGCGGAGCAGCCGGCGGAACTGGCGCAGCGCATCGTGCGCGACGGGCTTTCGGTCCGCCAGGCCGAGGCGTTGGCCCAGACGACCGCGCAGCGCCCGGCCAGGGCGGAGCGCACGCCGGCCGCATCGAAGGATGCCGACACGCTCGCACTCGAAAAGCTGCTGACCGACGTGACCGGGCTGACCGTTTCGATCAGTCACCGCGAAAAGGGCGGAGAGCTGCGCATCAGCTACAGCACGCTCGATCAGCTGGACGAGTTGTGCCGGCGCCTACAGGCGTAAGCCGGCTAAATTCGATCGGAGAATCAATCTTTCGATCTGAACGAGCGATCAGCTCAAAGCGTATATTCCCGTTAGATAGCCGGCTTATATTCATCGTTCCCGATGCGCATACGGGCAGCTCTTTCCTGTTAAATCAGGCCCGCCTTGGCGAAGCCTGCCGGTTGGCGATCACGGCCAGCGCAATCATTGTCTGACGCACGGTTTCGAGCGTCAGATCCGGCCGTTTCCGGGTCAAGAGTACGGCTGCCTGAAGCCGGTCCAGAGCCGAGGCGATCGCCGCGCTGGTCCAGCCCTGCAAGGCACGCTCCATGACGGGACGGCGGGCGAAAAAGATCGGAGGCCGGGCCGAAGCGATGACCGTGGCGACGGAACGTCTCTCGGCCTCCACCGCATGGCGCATGCCCGACAGCGTCTGGAACTGGCGCATGGCGGACGACAGGATCAGGAAGGGGGCGGCGCCGGAGGATGTGAAGCGGCCGATTTGCGCGTCCATCCGGTCGATATTTCCGATCAGCGCCGCGTCGACGATCGTGTCGGCCGATGCGCTGGCAATGTCGCCGCAACAGGCGGCCACGTCTTCGGCCTCGACCCGCGACTGGCTCCGACAATAGAGCACCAGCTTCTCCAACTCGCCGCGAATGGCCAGACGGTCGCCGCCAAGCAGGCTTTTCAAAAGCAGCCTCGCGTCGGACGAGACGTTGAGGCCTGCCTCGGCAAAAGTGCTTTCCATGAGTTGCTCGAGGCTGCGCGCGTCGTCGGCGTAACAGGGCAGAGCCATGCCGGCCGGGGCGTTTTCAACCGCGCCGCGCAGACCCGTCCCCTTTTTCAGGTCGCCGGCCTCGATCAGGATTGTCGCGTCGTCGGGCGGGTCGGCCAGCAACGCCTTCACCGCACCTGCAAGAGCCTTGTGACTGCCGGCATTGCGCAGCCATATCAGCCGCTTGCCGCCGAACAGGGGAACCATGCGGACTTCGTCGTGCAGGCGGCCGATATCGGACTCGACCTCGCCGGCATCGAGGCGGATGACGGCGAACGGATCGTCGAGATCGAGCCCCGAGCTGACGGCAAAGCGCCGCGCGCGTTCGGATACGAGTCCGCGGTCCGGTCCGTAGATCAGGACAAGCCTGGTCGCGGGATCGGGTCGCGAAAGCCACTTCTCGACGTCGCCTGCCTTCTTCTGTGCCATGGCCATGGGCTAGCACAGTTGGGCGACGCCGCCACAGCAAAAAAATATCACCGGGCCGCGCAGGCAGACGCTCCGTCGTTGAAGCAGACCAAAGCCGGACTTGCCTCTCGAAAGCTGCGCGGCAAAACGCTATATGGCGCGAAAGGACGGTAGGTATGGCCCGAATCTACATGACACGCGCGCTGCACGATCAGCTGTCACCTTCCATCGAGGAGATGGAGATGATGGCCATAGAGGCCTACGCGCATCTGCCGGAGGACTTCCGCACGTTGACGGGCGACGTCGTCATCCAGATTGCCGAGTTCCCGAGCGAAGAGATCATGGACGATCTGTCGCTGGAGACGCCTTTCGATCTACTGGGCCTGTTCGAAGGACGCGGCGTGGCAGAACGCTGGACGCCCGCCACGGGCGAGGGGCCGAACCGGATCACGCTCTATCGCCGCGCAATCCTCGACTATTGGGCGGAGAACGAGGAGACCCTCGGCGCGATCATCGTCCATGTCCTGATTCACGAGCTGGGCCACCATTTCGGCCTGTCGGACGACGACATGCACCGGATCGAGGAAAACGTCGAATAAGGGACGCGAAGCGGCGTTGCGGGCGGCTTGGGAAGATATTGCGATTGCGGAAGGGTGCGTGACCTCCGGTTCTCAGTAATCCGCCAGGTTCATCTCGGGCTCGTAGTCAATCCCGTCGACATCCTTGAACACGGCCTGGCCGCAGCGCATGGCCTTTGTCTCGGCGTCGAAGGCATAGCTCGGTGGGCCGTGGAGATGCCAGCCCTTGTTCAAGGCCGCCGTTACCTTTTGACAGAAGGAGGCATCGTCCGGGCCGGTGAGAAAGCGATAGAGCTTCATCGCGAGGTGTCTTCCTGTGCCGGTCGGCTCCTCGCCAGCAGACGTTGCGCCTGTTCGAGATGCAATTGTTCGACCATGCGGCCGTTTAGCGAAATGACGCCCTTACCGGCATTTTCCGGCTGGGCGAAGGCCGCAATAATGGCTCGGGCCGCCGCGATTGCCGCGGGCGCGGGCGAAAAGGCGCGATTGGCCGGCCCGATCTGGGCGGGGTGAATCAGCGTCTTGCCGTCGAACCCCATGGCCGCGCCCTCGGCGCATTCGCGCGCAAAGGCGTCGAGATCGCGGAAATCGTTGCTCACACCGTCCAGAACGTCGATGCCGCCGGCGCGCGCGCCGAGCACGATCTGCATCAGCCAGGGGTGGATAAAGCGCCGGTCGAAATCGACGCGGACGCCCGTTTCCTTGACCAGATCGTTGGTCCCGGCGACCAGGCAGGAAAGCCGCGCCGCGCGATCCTTGCCGAGCTCGCCAATCGGACCGACATTGATCACGCCGCGCGGCGTCTCGATCATCGCCCACAAAGCCATGGACGAATCGGCTTCGGCCTGATCCAGCGCATCGCGCGCCTGCAAAAGATCGCCCGGCGTTTCCACCTTGGGCAGCAGGATGGCGTCGGGCCGGCACGCGCATGCCACGGCAAGGTCGTCCCGGCCCCATTCGCTCGACAGTGAATTGATGCGGATGACGCGTTCCAGGGACATCTCACCCATCAGGGCAAAACAGGCTGAAAGGCGCTCGCGGGACGCTTGCTTGGCCTGCGGTGCGACGGCGTCCTCCAGGTCGAATATGACCGCGTCGCAGGACAGCTTGTCCGCCTTGGTCAGGGCTTTTTCATTGCTCGCCGGCACGAACAGCACGGAGCGGCGGGGACGTTGGCTCGACAGTTCCATGCCGACTTTTTGACCCGATCCTGGCGGCCTTGCAAGGGCCGGCTCTTGCACCGCGGCGGCGAACCTGCTTCCGTCCGCCGCGAATCGCAAATCTGGGGCAAGTCATGGCGCGTTATGATGTCGTTATCATCGGCGGGGCGATCGTCGGCAGCGCGATCGCCTGGTCGCTGGTCCGCGAGGGGTTTTCGGGCTCGATCGCGCTCGTCGAGCGCGATCCGCATTTCGAGCACGCCGCGACGACGCTTTCCTGCGCCTCCATCCGCCAGCAATTCTCGAACGCCGAGAACATCCGGTTGTCGCAGGCGACGCTCGGCCTGTTCCGGCGGCTGAAAGACGAATTCGGCGAAGACGCCGACATCGCCTTTCGCGAAAAGGGTTATCTGATTCTCGCCGGAGAGGCAGGACTTCCGGTGCTCCAGGCCAACCACGAAGTGCAGAAAGCCGAGGGCGCGGATATCGCCTTGGCGACCCCCGAGACGCTTGCCGAACGCTATCCCTGGCTGTCGACGGAAGGGATCGCGGCGGGCGCGCTGGGTATGAGCGGCGAGGGGTGGTTCGACGCCCATGCATTGCTGATGCTTTACCGCAAGGCGTTGAAGCACATGCCGGTCGATCTCATCACTGCGTCGGTTGGCGCCATCGGTCGCGCGGGCGGGCGGGCGACATGCGTCACGCTGGACAATGGCGAGAGCCTCGAAGCGGGCCTGGTCGTCAATGCGGCCGGGCCGGGCGCGGGCCGTGTCGCGGCGATGGCCGGGCTCGACCTGCCTGTCGAACCGCGCAAGCGTTCGGTTTTCATCTTCGAGGCGCGCGAGCGCTTCGACGACATGCCGCTGCTGCTTGATCCTTCGGGCATCTATGTGCGCCCCGAGGGCTCGGTCTACATCACCGGCGGGGCCGAGCCGAAGGAGACGGACGGTCCGGCCGACCCCGGCGATTTCGATCCGGACTGGCCGCTCTTCGAGGAGGTCATCTGGCCGGTGCTGGCGGCGCGCATTCCGGCCTTCGAGGCGATCAAGCCGACGCGCGCCTGGGCCGGTCATTACGACTACAACACGCTCGACCAGAACGCGGTGATCGGGCCGCATCCCGACATGCCGAACTTCCTGTTCGCCACGGGCTTTTCCGGCCACGGGCTGCAGCAGGCGCCGGCCGTCGGCAAGGCGTTCGCCGAACTGGTCGTGCACGGCGGCTATCGCAGCATCGACTGTTCGGTCTTCGGCTACGACCGCATTCGCGACAACAGGCCCTACCGCGAGCTGAACGTCATCTGAGCTGCGTTGCCGGAGCCGCTTCCGGCATATGCAGGATCGCGCCACCCGGCAGCCGAGAGCGGAAATCCGGCCACAAAAAAACCCCCGCCTGTGAAGGCGGGGGTTAGGGACCTCACAAGATGGTGCGGTCAGTCGGCCAGTGCCGGTCTTGGTTCACCCCCTCCCTGGGGTTCCCAGCCGCGGTCGGTGAGATCGGCGATCGTCTCGCCGCTTTCGATCCAGCCCTGTCTCTCCTCTTCCGAGGCGCGGGGCGAGAAGAGGCCGGTATGGGCGTAGATCAGGCCGAAGACCGGCGACAGCCAGCAGGCGAAGGCAAGCGGAATATAGAGCAGGTTCTCCATATTGCCGCTCGTCACGTTCAGCGCCAGCGCGCTGATGACGAAGGCGCCGCCGGCATTCCACGGAACCAGTGGCGAGATCAGCGTTCCGCCCTCTTCCACGGCGCGCGACAGGTTGAGCGTCGAATAACCCATGCCGCGATAGACCGGCGCATACATGCGTCCGGGCAGGGCGATGGACAGATACGGGTCGCCGGCAACCAGATTGGTGGCCATGGAGGTGCCGATCGCCGCCGTCTGGATGCCGGCAAAGCTGTTCACCTTGGTCATGATGGCGTTGATGATCGTCTCCAGGCAGCCGGTCTTTTCCAGCGCGCCGCCGAAGCCGAGTGCGATCAGCACCAGTGAGATGGTCCACATCATCGACTGGATGCCGCCGCGGTTCAGCAGCGAATCGATCTCGCCGATGCCGGTGTCGATCGAATAGCCGCTGTTGGCGTAGGTGAAGACCTCGTGCAGCGTCACGCCCTGCGTCAGCATGGCGGCGGCGCCGCCGGCAAGCACGCCGGCAAAGAGCGAGGGGATGGGCGGCATGCGCTTGACCGCCAGCACGATCACCAAAAGCGCCGGCAGCAGGAGCCAGGACGAGATGAGGAAATTGTCCTGCAGTGCCGTGGTGATGGCGGTGATTTTCTCGAAGGAAGCGCCATCGGCGTCGATCAGCGCATAGCCCGCGAAGAGATAGACGCCGAAGGCGATCAGCATGGAGGGGATCGTCGTCGGCATCATGTTCTTGATGTGCGAGAAGACGTCCGTGCCGGTGACGGCGGGCGCCAGGTTGGTGGTGTCGGAAAGGGGCGAGACCTTGTCGCCGAAGAAAGCACCCGAAACCACGGCGCCGGCGGTCCAGTAGACCGGAATGCCGAAACCGGCGCCGATGCCCATCAGGGCAAGGCCCACCGTGCCCACCGTGCCCCAGGAAGTGCCGAGCGACAGGGAGACGACCGAGCACAGCACCATCGCCGCGGCCAGGAAGATCTGCGGCGACAGGATCGTCAGCCCGTAATAGATGAGCGTTGGCACGGTGCCGCTGGCGATCCACACGCCGATGATCATGCCGACCGTGATCAGCACGGAAACCGACGGCAGCGAAACATGGATGACGTGGAACACGCCTTTCTCGATATCGTGCCAGTCAAAACCGAGCTTGATGCCGACAAGGCCGGTAATCGCCAGGCCGATGGCCAGCGGCACATGCGGGGTAAAGTCGTCAAAATAAAATAGCTGAACACCGAGGACCAGCAAGGTCAGAACGACCGGCGTCAAGGCCAGCGGCAGGCTGGGCAGTTCTCTCTTGGAGGTTGTCATGAAGGGCTCCCATCTCGTGAATTCTGCGGCAAATCTGTTTGTCTTATAATTTTTCCTAAGCTTAACACGATCTCCAAGCATTTTGCCCTGTTGTTCGGTGTTTGTTGGTCCTTTCAACCAAAAGAGATGAAAAATTCAGTCTTTTCGGTCTTCAAGCGCATCGACCGGACGGCGGCAGCAATGCATCGGCGGCGGGGCAGCCCTGCGCCTCTTGATTGCCTGCCCGGCGCCGCCTATGTCAGCGCTTCGGGTTCGGGAAGCCCCTGCCGCCCGCGGCGACAAGCCATGGTGAAGCTTCCCCGAGACATCGTTTCCCTGTCCTTGTGACGGCCGAAACGGCAATGCGGGCACCCGTTGGCGATATGATGCCGTCCATTTTGCCAAGGAGCGAAACGATGACAACCGCACAGCGAAATGCGGACCACAAGACACATGCCAAGAGACTGCGCGACGCACTTGCCGCGGATGGGCTGAATGTCAGCCATTCCAGGGCGCTTGAGATCGTTGCCCACCAGCACGGCGCCCGCGATTGGAACACGCTTTCCGCGGCGGCGGCGAAGGCGCGGCCGGAAGCGCCGTTTGCTGTCGGCGAGCGCGTTGTCGGGACGTTCAACGGCAAGCCCGCGCAGGGCCGCGTGATCGGACTGGAAGAGACGATCAAGCCCGACCTCTGGCGGGCAACCGTCGCCTTCGATCCGCCGGTCGATGTGGTGACGTCGGAGCTGTTTTCCTCCGAGCGCCGGCGCATCACGATGATCGTCGGGGCCGATGGCCGCTCGCGCCGGCTGACGGGCACCGAGACCGGCGTGATGGCACTGTCCCGCGCCTGACGGCAGCGCTGGACGATCAAAAATGAGGGGCGGCAGAGCGATGCGTACTGCTGCCCCTTTGATTCGCCGGCCCGTTCTGTGTAAAGCGTGTTCAGGATAGTCCCGGAACACTCGAACGGCCGCATCTCATGGAAAAATTCACCAAGCTCACCGGCGTTGCCGCACCGATGCCCATCGTCAATGTCGACACCGACATGATCATCCCGAAGGATTACCTCAAGACGATCAAGCGCACCGGTCTCGGAACGGGCCTGTTCGCCGAGATGCGCTACAACGAGGATGGATCCGAGAATCCGGATTTCGTGCTCAACAGGCCGGCCTATCGCAACGCTCAGATCCTGGTGGCGGGCGGCAATTTCGGCTGCGGCTCGAGCCGCGAGCACGCGCCCTGGGCGCTGTTGGATTTCGGTATTCGTTGCGTGATCTCCACGAGCTTTGCCGACATCTTCTACAACAATTGCTTCAAGAACGGCATCTTGCCGATCACGGTCAGCCAGGACGATCTCGACAAGCTGATGGACGACGCCGAGCGCGGCGCCAATGCCACCATCTCGATTGACCTCGAGGCGAAGGAGATCCGCGGCCCCGACGGCGGCGTGGTCAAATTCGATCTCGACGAGTTCAGGCGCCATTGCCTGCTCAACGGGCTGGACGACATCGGCCTGACGATGAAGAAGGCGCCGGCGATCAGCAGTTTCGAGCAAAGCTACGGCCAGCATCACCCCTGGGCTTGAGCGGAGGATGGCGAGGCCTTTTCTGCCTCGGCGTTGGGAATCCCTCGCCTTCGGCCTGCTGCTGTCGGGCATGATGTCGTGCCTCGTCTCCGGCCTGTCTACGGCGATCGCTTCGGGCGTCGACATGGCCTTTCCCGCGCGCTGGCTTTCGGCCTGGCTTCCTTCCTGGACGGTTGCCTTTCCGGCGGTGCTCGTCGTGGCGCCGGTGGTGCGGCGCATCGTCAGTCACATCACCTTGCCGGAGGATTCATGCGCCGACTGATCTCGACAGGCTCGCCGTTCGAAAAGACCGCCGGATACAGCCGTGCGGTCGTGCAGGGCGAGTGGTGCTTCGTTTCCGGCACGACGGGTTACGATTACGCCACCATGACGATGCCGGAGAGTGTGGAAGACCAGACACGCAATTGCCTGGCAACCATCGGTAATGCGCTGCGCGAGGGTGGTTTCGACCTGGAAGATGTGGTGCGCGCGCATTACTACGTGACCGATGGTTCCTATGTCGACCGCGTCTTTCCGATCCTCGGCGAAGCCTTCGGCGAAATCCGGCCCGCCGCGACCATGATCGTGTGCCGCCTGAACAAGCCGGAAATGAAGATCGAGATCGAGGTGACGGCCCTGCGACGCCCGGAAGCGGCGCAATAGCGCCTTTTCGTGCTTGCACCTTGCCGGGCTGGCCGCTAGCAAGATCGCGGTTAATCGCATTCGAGGAGGGTTACTTTCCATGACGACACGCAAATTGCTGCTTCTGCCCGGCGACGGCATCGGCCCCGAGGCGATGGCCGAGGTGCGCAAGATCATCGCCGCGATGAACGAGCAGCTCGGCGCCGGCTTCGAGGTTGAGGAAGGGCTTGTCGGCGGGTCGGCCTACGACGCGCATGGAAAGGCGATCTCGGATGCAGACATGGCGAAGGCGCAGGCCGCGGACGCGGTTCTGTTCGGCGCCGTCGGCGGACCGAAATGGGATTCGGTGCCGTATGACGTACGGCCGGAGGCCGGTCTTCTGCTGCTGCGCAAGGAGATGGAGCTGTTCGCCAATCTGCGGCCGGCAATCTGCTATCCGGCGCTCGCCGAAACCTCGTCGCTGAAGCGCGATGTCATCGAAGGTCTCGACATCCTCATCCTGCGCGAACTGACCGGCGGCGTCTATTTCGGCGAGCCGAAGGAGATCATCGATCTCGGCAACGGCCAGAAACGCGCCATCGACACGCAGGTCTACGACACGTTCGAAATCGAGCGCATTGCCGGCGTCGCCTTCGAGCTGGCGCGCACAAGGCGCAACCACGTGACCTCGATGGAAAAGCGCAACGTCATGAAGTCCGGCGTGTTGTGGAACGAAGTGGTCACCGCCACGCACAAGGCCAAATACTCCGACGTCACGCTCGACCACATGCTGGCCGATGCCGGCGGCATGCAGCTCGTGCGCCAGCCGAAACAGTTCGACGTCATCGTCACCGACAATCTGTTCGGCGATATGCTGTCGGACGTTGCCGCAATGCTGACCGGCTCGCTCGGCATGCTGCCGTCGGCGTCATTGGGCGCGCCCGACCCGAAGACCGGCAGCCGCAAGGCGCTCTACGAGCCGGTGCACGGGTCGGCCCCCGATATCGCCGGCAAGGGCATCGCCAATCCGATCGCCATGATCGCCTCCTTTGCCATGTGCCTGCGCTACTCCTTCAACATGGTGGCCGAAGCCGACCGGCTGGAGAAGGCGATCGCGGCCGTTCTGGACGATGGGCTGCGGACCGGCGACCTGATGTCGGAGGGCAAGACGGAGGTCGGCACGGTGGCCATGGGCGATGCGATCGTGGAGAAATTCCGGGCGCTTTCGGCCTGATCGTTTCACACAAAGGCGATCCAGCGCCCGGCAACAAGTGCCGCGACCCAGACCGTCAAGGACAGAAGCGCCCCGGCGCGCAGAGCGGGGCTTATGCTCTCCTTGGTCCATGCGTCCCGCCATGCGCTGCTGAAGCGGATGACGAGCGCATTGGCGGTCCCCAGCGCAATCAGGGAGAGCTTGACCAGGAAGGCCGGATTGCGGGCGTATTCGAGCGGCTGCACCGAAAACAGCAGGAAGCCCGTCAGGACGGCCAGCGCCAGACCGGTGGCGGAAATCGCCGTCATGGAGCGCAGGAAAGGGCCGGCCGCAATCCTGGGAAAGAAGCCGAGCACCTTGAGATCGGCCGGCAGGATGGCGCCGATCAACAGTGTCAGGGCGAAGATGTGGCCGGCATTGAGCAGCGGATAGGCGTAGACGGAGCGGCGGAAGAACGCCGCCACCGGCCATTCATGCAGGGCCTGAAGCCACTCGACCAGCATGTCCGCTTCGTCCTTCAGATGTTCGGAACGCGGTTCGGATAGACGTCGTAGGCCGTCCCGTTCACGGTGATGCGCGCCGCCTTCATGGTCTTGTCAGCCGGATCGCGTGAACGGAAGCCGAGACAAACCACCTCGTCGCCTGTCGCGGCAGAGTCCTCGTTGAACCCGGCGCGCAGCGTGCGCGCGAGCGGGGCGAGATCGACATGCCACAGCCCGTCTTCGGCGCGGACCTTCACGGTGACATGCGGATTGCCGACATAAACCTGTTCGACGGTGCCGGTCAGCCTGAACGGCGCATTGTCGGTCCAGGCCCAGCCATGATGGGCGGCGGCGGGCACCACCGGCGCCAGCGCGACAGCCACTGCCAGCAGGCCGAATTGCCTTCTGTTGAACGGATGGTGCATGGCGACCTCCTCCATACAGTTGCCGGGCGAGGGTAAGTCGGCAGTCCGGCACGTCAAATGAACTCCCGGTGAACGGGCGAGCCGTCACGCGCATTGACTCCCGGCCGAAAGCCGCTACAAACAGGCCGTTTTTCGGAGCTTTTCATGCGCGGCCTCGTCATGGCAATTCACCCGTTCGGCTTCGCTGGCCACGCTGGCGGAGATGAAGCTGCGCGCGCGCACGGCTCCTGCACGAAAACCACGGCCAAAACGACCACCAAAACGGTCTGATTTCCCTTGGCCTGCTCGCCCTCTCCCCGGGTTCGGCCCGGGGACCGGACCCGCGATGGCCGGCGGGTTTCCTGAAGCGAAGCGTGGAGAGAGGGACAGGAGTTGACCACAATGGGTTACAAGGTTGCAGTCGCCGGCGCCACGGGCAATGTGGGCCGGGAGATGCTCGGCATTCTCGAGGAGCGCGGTTTTCCGGCCGACGAGGTCGTGGCGCTGGCGTCGCGCCGTTCGCTCGGCACGGAGGTTTCCTATGGCGACCGGACGCTCAAGGTGCAGGCGCTGGAGAATTACGATTTCTCCGACACCGACATCTGCCTGATGTCAGCCGGCGGCAACGTGTCGAAGGAGTATTCGCCCAGGATCGGCAAGCAGGGCTGCGTCGTCATCGACAACTCCTCGGCCTGGCGCTACGACGCCGACGTGCCGCTGATCGTGCCGGAGGTCAATCCGAACGCAATCGACGGCTTTACGAAGAAGAACATCATCGCCAATCCGAATTGCTCGACCGCCCAGCTTGTCGTGGCGCTGAAGCCGCTGCATGAGCGTGCCAGGATCCAGCGCGTCGTGGTTTCGACCTATCAGTCTGTGTCCGGTGCCGGCAAGGAGGGCATGGAAGAGCTGTTCGAGCAGACCCGCGCCGTCTTCGTCGCCGACCCGGTCGAGGCCAAGAAGTTCACCAAGCGCATCGCTTTCAACGTCATCCCGCATATCGACGATTTCATGGAAGACGGCTCGACCAAGGAAGAGTGGAAGATGGTCGCCGAGACCAAGAAGATGCTCGACCCGAAGATCAGGCTGACGGCCACCTGCGTGCGCGTGCCGGTCTTCATCGGCCATTCCGAGGCGGTCAACATCGCGTTCGAGGATCCGATCAGCGCCGAGGAGGCGCGCGAGATCCTGCGCGAGGCGCCGGGTTGCCTGGTCGTCGACAAGCACGAGGACGGGGGCTATGTGACGCCGCTGGAATCGGCCGGCGAGGACGCGACCTATATTTCGCGCATCCGCGAGGATTCGACGATCGACAACGGCCTCAACATGTGGGTCGTTTCCGACAATCTGAGGAAGGGCGCGGCCCTCAACACCGTGCAGATCGCCGAGCTTCTGATTGCGCGCGGTCTTATCCAGCCGAAGAAGCAGGCGGCGTAACTTGTCGCTCACGGGCCGCACCGCCGCCTGACGCCGGCTGGCCCTCCGCGGGGGCGCCGGACGGCCGGCGGCCCGCGGTCGCGGGGTTGGCTGTCGGTTCCCGCTGCCCTGCGGCAATCGCCACGGACGACTGATCCGCCCGGCATTTCCAGGCGATGGACAATCATGCCCGCACGGTGGTCCATTGCCGCCTATTGTGCAATCGGCAAGTCTTGGCGCGCAAAGCTCACGCCAACAAACGAGGTGCGCCATGCGCAAGACGCTCATTCTGGCGGCAACCGCCGCCCTGTTTCCATTGTATTCCCTGGCCGGTCCGCTGTCGCCCGAACAGCGTGTCGACCTCACGGCGGCGGTCGAGTCCTACGCGCCGCGGATGAACGAGGTCTCGGACGAACTATGGCGCAATCCCGAGCTCGGCTATCTGGAAACGAAAACGAGCGCGTTGCTGCAGGGCGAATTGAAGGCGCACGGATTCGAGATCGACACGGGCGTGGCCGGCATTCCGACTGCCTTCATCGCCAGGCGGGGCTCCGGCGAGGGACCGGTCATTGCAATCCTCGCCGAAATGGATGCGCTGCCGGGATTTTCGCAGGATGCATCGCCTGAAAGGCGGGCCATGGACGGGTTGGAGGCCGGGCATGCCTGCGGTCATCACCTCTTTGGCGCCGGATCCGTGGCCGCGGCGATCGCGGTCGCCGACTGGCTCGAGGCAAATGGCGTGGACGGACAGATCAGGCTCTACGGTACACCGGCCGAGGAAGGCGGCTCCGGCAAGGTCTATATGGTGCGCGCGGGTCTGTTCGATGATGTCGACGTGACGCTTCACTGGCATCCGGCAAGCGGCAATTCAGCCTCACAGGGCAAGTCGCTGGCCAATGTCAGTGCCAAGTTCCGCTTCGAGGGCCGCTCCGCCCATGCCGCCATGGCGCCGGACAAGGGGCGCTCGGCGCTCGACGGCATCGAGGCGATGAACCACATGGTCAATCTCATGCGCGAGCACGTTCCGCAGGAAACGCGCATCCACTATGTCATCACCGATGGCGGCGATGCACCCAATGTCGTGCCGGACTTCGCCGAGACCTATCTCTATGTGCGCCATCCCGACCCGGCTGTTGTGGCCGACGTGTTCGCTCGCATTGAAAAGGCGGCCGAGGGTGCGGCGCTCGGCACCGGCACGAGCTACAGCGTCGAACGCACCGGCGGTGTTTATTCAATGTTGCCGAACGATACGCTTGGCCGGGTGATGGACGCCAATCTGCGCCAGGCCGCGCCGATCGAATGGACGGATGAGGAAACCGCCTTTGGCGAGAAGCTGCAGACGTCGCTTGGCGACAAGGCCCCGACCCTCTCCAGCGTTTCGCAGGTCGAACCCTACGAATTCGGGACTCAGGGCTATTATTCGACCGATGTCGGCGATGTGAGCTGGGTCACACCTACCGTCGGGCTGGGCACGGCGACCTGGGTGCCGGGCACTTGGGCGCATAGCTGGCAGGCGGTTGCCGCCGGCGGCATGTCGATCGGCCACAAGGGCACGAAACTCGCTGCGCTCACCTTGGCAACCACCGCGGCGGAACTGTTCCAGTCGCCCGATTCGATCGTGGCGGCAAAGGCGGAATTCGAGACGGAGCGCGGTGCGGACTTTGCCTATGAGGCACTTATCGGCGATCGCGAGCCGCCGCTCGATTACCGGCTGCCGACGCAATAAAAAAGGCTCCCGTCGGGCAAATCGTCTGAGCTATCGACCCGGAATTTCCGGCGGCCAACGAAAAACGGCGGGCCACAAGGCCCGCCGTCGCTGCGTTGAAGGGTGCCGCAAATCAGGAGGCGGCTTCTTCCGAAGGAGCCTCTTCCGCAGGGGCCTCCGCGGCGGCGGCGAGTTCCGCCTTTTCCGCCTCGATCTTGGCCGCCAGTTCCTCTTCGACTTGCTTGATCGCGGCAAGGCGTTCCTGCGCCTTCTGGCCCGGCTCGGCCTTTTTCGGGTTGTTGCGGGCCGGGCGCTTGGCCATGCCGGCCTGGTCGAGGAAGCGCAGCACCCGGTCGGTCGGCAGCGCGCCGTTGTCGAGCCAATGCTTGATGCGCTCCTCGTTGAGCTTCACGCGTTCGGCGTCCTTGGGCAGCGTCGGGTTCCACGAGCCGATCTGCTCGATGAACCGGCCGTCGCGCGGGGAGCGCACGTCGGCGACGACGATGTGATAATAGGGGCGCTTCTTGGAGCCCGCACGGGCCAGTCGGATTTTCAGTGCCATTTCATATTCTCCTGGGGTCTTGACTGGGTATTGTGGCCGATGGTTCAGCCGGTTTCGCTGACGCTGCGGGGCGCGTCTTCCGACGGGTCTTCGCTTTCCGCAGCGATCATTTCGTGGTGACGGATGACCTCGCGGATGATGAAGTTCAGGAACTTCTCCGCGAAATCCGGGTCGAGATGCGCTTCGTGGGCCAGCCGGCGCAGGCGCTCGATCTGCGCGGCCTCGCGGGCGGAATCGGCCGGCGGCAGATTGTGCTCGGCCTTGAGCCGTCCCACTGCCTGGGTGCAGCGGAAGCGTTCGGCCAGCATATGGACGAGTGCGGCGTCGATATTGTCGATCGAGGCGCGGTACTGGGCCAGCTTGGCACGGACCTCGTCGCGTTGGCTGATGTCCGTCAAATCCGTTTCCGCCTTCATTTCTTCTTCGGCATGCCCGGCAGGCCGCCGCCGAGGCCGGGCAGTTTGGCGCCGCCCGGCATGCCGCCTCCACCGGGCAGACCCGGCAGACCGCCGGGCAAGCCGCCGCTGCCGAGCCCGGCGGCCTCGGCCTGCTTCTTGAGCTCTTCGATCTGCTTCGGGTCCATCTTGGATAGATCGGGCATTCCGCCCATGCCGCCCGGCATGCCGCCGCCGAGCCCCATCTTCTGGGCCATGCCGCCCATCAGGCCGCGCATCATGCCCGCGCCCTTGCCCTTCTTGCCGCCCATCGCCTTCATCATATCGGCCATCTGGCGGTGCATCTTCAGCAGCTTGTTGATCTGGGCGGCGTTGGTCCCGGAGCCTGCGGCAATGCGCTTCTTCCGGCTGTGCTTGAGGATATCCGGATTGGTCCGCTCAGCCCGGGTCATCGAGGAGATGATGGCGAGCTGCTGCTTGAACATGCGGTCGTCGAGCCCGGCCGCCGCCATCTGGTCCTTCATCTTGCCCATGCCGGGCATCATCCCCATGATGCCGCCCATGCCGCCCATCTTCTGCATCTGGTGCAGCTGATCGGCGAGGTCCTCGAGATCGAACTTGCCGGCCTGCATCCTCTTCGCCATCGCCGCCGCCTTGTCGGCGTCGATGGTTTCGGAGGCCTTTTCGACAAGCGAGACGATGTCGCCCATGCCGAGAATGCGGTCGGCGATGCGCTTGGGATGGAACTCCTCCAGCGCATCCATCTTCTCGCCGGTGCCGATGATCTTGACCGGCTTGCCGGTGACGGCACGCATGGAAAGCGCCGCGCCGCCGCGCCCGTCGCCGTCCATGCGGGTGAGAACCAGCCCGGTGATGCCGACGCGCTCGTCGAAGCTGCGGGCGAGATTGACTGCATCCTGACCGGTCAGCGAATCGGCGACGAGAAGGATCTCGTGCGGGTTGGAGGCCGACTTGATGTCGGCCATTTCCATCATCAGCGGCTCGTCGATATGGGTGCGGCCGGCCGTGTCGAGGATAACGACATCGTGGCCGCCGAGCTTGCCGGCCTGCACGGCGCGCCTGGCGATGTCGACCGGCGACTGGCCGGCGATGATCGGCAAGGTGGCTGTGTCGACCTGCTCGCCGAGCTGTTTGAGCTGTTCCTGGGCGGCCGGCCGGCGCGTGTCGAGCGAGGCCATGAGGACCTTCTTGCCCTGGCGCTCGGCAAGGCGCTTGGCGATCTTGGCCGTCGTGGTGGTCTTGCCCGAGCCCTGCAGGCCGACCATCATCAAAACGACCGGCGCGGGCGCGTTGAGGTCGATCGCCTGGCCTTCCGAGCCGAGCATTTCGACCAGCTCGTCATGAACGATCTTGACGACCATCTGGCCGGGCTTGATCGATTTGAGAACTTCCGCGCCCACGGCCTTGGCCCGCACGCGGTCGGTGAAGGAGCGCACCACGTCGAGCGCAACATCCGCCTCGATCAGCGCACGGCGCACCTCGCGCAGCGCCGCAGAGACATCCGCCTCCGAAAGCGCGCCGCGGCCGGTGAGGCCGTTCAGAATGGAGCCAAGCCGCTCTTGCAGCGATTCAAACATCGATCATCCTCGCATCTCGGATCGTTTCGAAACCGAGAAGTAGTGCTTCCGCGGCGGTGATGGAACCCGCAGCAGGCCGGCAAAGCCAAAAAGCACCCGGGGGCGCATCGCGCTGCCGGGTGTTGACCTCCGGGATCGCTTTATACCTGTCAGGGTCCCGGTCGGCTGCTCGGAGTGGTCACTCGTCGCTGAATGTCGGCGCTGTAGACAGGATATGGCCGCCGGAGTCAAGCCGAATGTGCCGAACGGCATTGCTTTGGTCGTCGAGCAATTCTGCCGGCGATCCGGACCGCCGGCGTTTCCCGGCGGACCGTTGTCTCGGACGGCGACCGACTATCTGTAGATATAGACGATCCGCCGCGTCTGCGGTTCGATCAGCATGGGCTGGTCGTTGACGTAGACGTAGTCATACTCGTAATCGGGGATCTCGTGTACTTCGACAGTGGGCGGAAGTCCCGTTCCGACCGCGATCTGACGCTCGAGATAGACCGGTTCTGCGGGGCGGTCGTAGATATAGCGACGAACCTCCGCCGGGGGTCGGACCGTCTGCTCGACATAGCCGCCGACCGTCGTGTCGGCCGGCCCGATCAGGGTGTCGGACGCGGTCGATCCGCCGACCACGGCGCCGCCGGCACCTTCGTAAACCACGACCGGCACGGCCAAGTCGGCGCGATGGTCGGCGACGATCACCTGCCGTCCGGCGTAATCGGTTGCCAGATAGTCGGAATAGACCCAACCCTCGCGGCCGCCATAACTGATGGAGCACCAGCCGCTCGTTTCCAGGCAACCGTTGAGATAGGCGGGTTGATCGAGCGGCAGAACCGTGACGATGCCGTATTGCGGTCCCGGGCCGATGCGCATGTTGAGGTCCGTGGTGGCAATGACGCTGCTTTGCGCCGCCACCGCACCTGTCAGGCCGAGAATGCCGACGGCGACGGCAGCCCCGGTGGCACTGATCTTGATTGTTCTTGTCATTGTTGTGCTCCGTTGCTCGACCCCCCGGGTACAGGCAACGAGCAACCGGTCATATCGTTCCCATCGGACCAGGGCATTGGACGGATGGAGGGTGTGAACCGTGCGGGAGAGCATGCAACCGCCGCATGGCGATATCGATCTGCCATGTTTTTGCCGCCCGGCCAGCCCCCTCGGCTGCTCGCGGAGAAAGAATCCGGCGCAGCGGTGACAAATACTGGTGGAAATGGCAAGTTCGCGACATCTCGATTCGATCTTCAGGAGAGCGTCATGGCAGTGTTTGCCGGATGGGGAGTATTCGCTTCGGCATTTCTTGTGGCCGGACTTTTTGCCAACGCTGCCGAGGCGGCCAGATGCGGCAACAATGCCGGCGGCTTCGAGGCGTGGAAGCAGGAGATGGCGGGCGAGGCGAGAGGCGCGGGCATAGGCCAGCGCGGGCTGGCCGCTCTGCAGGGCACGCATTATTCGCGTTCGACCATCAGCGCCGATCGCGGCCAGAAGAGCTTCAAATATTCGCTCGAGAAGTTCATGCAGGTGCGCGGCTCAAATGTCATCGTCTCCAAGGGCCGGTCGCTCAAGAAGAAGAATGGACAACTGTTCGCCAATATCGAGCGGCGCTACGGCGTCCCGCCGGGGCCTCTGCTCGCCATCTGGGGCATGGAAACCGGCTTCGGCCGTTTCATGGGCGACACAAATCTCGTCTCGGCGACGGCGACTTTGGCCTATGACTGCCGGCGCTCGGAATTCTTTACCGGACATCTGATGGCGGCGCTGACGCTGGTCGACCGCGGCGTCATCTCCTCGCAGACGACGGGGGCCAAGCATGGCGAGCTCGGCCAGACGCAGTTCCTGCCGGGGAGCGTGCTGCGCTACGGTGCCGACGGCGACGGCGACGGACGTCTCAATCTGCGCTCGACGGCTGACGCCCTGGCCTCCACGGCCAATTTTCTTGTCGCCCATGGCTGGCGGCGCGGTGCCGGCTATCAGCCCGGACAACCCAATTACCGCGCCATTCAGGGATGGAATGCGGCGACCGTCTACCAGCAGGCGATCGCCATCATGGCCGCACAGATCGACGGGTGAGCCGGACCACTTCGCCCCGCAAACGGGGCGAAGCGCATTGTAGTCAGCCGTTGCGTTCGCGGGCTGCGAGCGTCCGCAGCCTCAACGCGTTGAGGCGGATGAAACCGGCTGCGTCCTTCTGGTCATAGGCACCGCGGTCGTCCTCGAAGGTGACGAGGGCGTCGGAATAGAGCGACTTGTCGGACCGGCGGCCCGTGACGATGACATTGCCCTTGTAGAGCTTCAGCCGGACCTCGCCCTCGACATCCTTCTGGCTGTGATCGATCGCCGCCTGCAGCATTTCGCGCTCGGGCGAGAACCAGAAGCCGTTATAGATGAGCTCGGCATAGCGCGGCATCAGCTCGTCCTTCAGATGCGCCGCGCCGCGGTCGAGCGTGATCGATTCCATGGCGCGGTGGGCGGCAAGCAGGATCGTGCCGCCGGGCGTCTCGTAGACGCCGCGCGACTTCATGCCGACGAAGCGGTTTTCCACCAGATCGAGCCTGCCGATGCCGTTGTCGCGGCCGAGATCGTTGAGGGCGGCCAGCAGCGTGGCCGGCGACATCGGCTTGCCGTTCAGGGCGACCGGATCGCCGTTCTTGAAGGTTAGCGTGATCTCGGTCGCCACGTCGGGCGCGTCCATCGGCGAGACGCTGCGCTGATGCACATATTCGGGCGGCTCGAGCCAGGGATCCTCAAGCACCTTCCCCTCCGAGGACGAGTGCAACAGGTTGGCATCGACGGAGAACGGCGCCTCGCCCTGCTTGTCCTTGGGTACCGGGATCTGGTGCGCCTGGGCGAAGTTGATCAGGTCGGTGCGCGACTTGAAGCTCCAGTCGCGCCACGGCGCGATCACCTTGATATCGGGGTTGAGCGCATAGGCCGACAGTTCGTACCGAACCTGGTCGTTACCCTTCCCTGTCGAGCCATGGGCGACGGCATCGGCGCCGGTCTCGGCTGCAATCTCCACAAGATGTTTAGCAATTAGCGGCCGGGCAATGGACGTGCCGAGCAGATAGGTTCCCTCGTAGAGCGCGTTGGCGCGGAACATTGGGAACACGTAGTCACGCACGAACTCCTCTCGGACATCGACTATGCGGATGTCCTTGATGCCGAGCATCTCGGCCTTCTTGCGCGCCGGCTCCAGTTCCTCGCCCTGGCCGAGATCGGCCGTGAACGTCACCACTTCGGCGCCGAGCTCGGTCTGCAGCCATTTCAGGATGATGGAGGTATCGAGCCCGCCTGAATAGGCAAGCACAACTTTCTTGACGTCCGGCATGATGTCCTCATGAAACGGGGGTGCTGAATGCTGCGGCTTATAGGACGGCGAGACGCGATGTTGCAAGCAATCCGGCGGCTGCGGCAGCGGGCCGCCGCGCGATTATCGTCGCCGGAAGAGCTGTTCCCAGAAATCGAAGGCGGCGAGCGCGATGCCGATCAGCACGACGATGATGAGGTCGGCATGCGGCACCTTGGCGACAATGACGCCGAGAAAGGCGATCAAGACAAGCAGGGCGAGGATCGCGATGATCCGGTCCGCCGTTCTCGAGATGCCGTTGCCGTTGCCGTTTTGCGTCGCCATTCGTCCCTCCTCAGCGTCCGTAGACCAGTTGCGGCAGCCAGTAGACGATCTCGGGGACATTGTAGAGGATGACCATCGAGAGGAACACCATCAACAGGTAGGGCAGCGAGCCCTTGAAGATCTGGACGAGCTGCACATGCGGTGGCGCAATTCCCTTCAGATAATAGGCCGACATGGCCATGGGCGGTGTCAGGAACGAGGTTTGCAGGTTGAGCGCGATCAGGATGCCGAAGAATAGCGGGTCGATGCCGAAATGCGGCAGCAGCGGCAGGAAGATCGGCACGAAGATGATGATGATCTCCGACCATTCGAGCGGCCAGCCGAGCAGGAAGATGATGAGCTGTGCCAGCAGCAGGAACTGCAGCGGCGTCATGTCGAGGCCGACGACGAAATCGGAGATGAGCTGCTCGCCGCCGAGATAGGAAAAGACCGAGGCGAAGGTCCAGGAGCCGACGAAGAGCCAGCACACCATGGCCGTCGTGCGCACCGTCAGATAGACCGATTCACGCAGGCGCTGCCAGGTAAGCGCGCGGTAGGCCATCGCCAGGATCAGGCCCCCGCCGGCCCCCACGGCGGCGGCTTCCGAGGGCGTGGCGAGACCGAAAAGGATCGCGCCGAGGACGGAGAGGATCAGGACGGCGAGCGGGAAAAAGGAGGTCAGGAGCAGGAACAGCAGCCGGCCGAGAGGCACTTCCTGGCCTCTCATGTCCGGCCGTGGCGCCACTGTGGGCTGCAGCGTGGCCCGGACGATGATGTAGACGAGGTAGAGCCCCGCCAGGAGCAGGCCCGGAAACAGGGCCCCGGCATAGAGCCTGACGATCGAGACACCCGACGTTGCGGCATAGACGATGAGCATGATCGACGGCGGGATCAAGATGCCGAGCGTTCCGCCGGCGCAGATGACGCCGGAAGCGAAGCTCGTATCGTAGCGCGCCTTCAGCATCGCCGGGAAGGCAAGCAGGCCCATCAGCGTGACCACCGCGCCGACGATGCCTGTGGCGGTGGCGAACAGCGCGCAGGTGATCAGTGCGGCGACGGCCATCGAGCCCGGTACCCGCCGCGCGGCGATGCTGAGCGTGGAGAACAGGCGGTCGACGATGTTGGCGCGTTCGACGATGTAGCCCATGAACAGGAAGAGCGGCACGGCCGTCAGCACGTCGTTGGCCATGACCGAATAGGTCTGGTTGACGAAGAGATCGAAGACGCGGTTGTTGAAGAAGCCGGCCACCCAGCTTTCGGCGAGCGTCCAGGCATCCGCCCCCTGTTCGACCGCCCGGTAATAGTCGCGCCACATGCGCGCGGGGTCGAAATAGGCGTAGTAGCCGAAGGTTATGCCCAGTGCCATCAGCGTGAAGGCGATGGGAAAGCCGAACATGATGACGGCGATGAAGATGCCGAGCATGGCGACGGCGATCTGCGGGTCGGTCATGAACGGTCTCCGTCGGCGTCTGTGCCCGCCGCATGTTGTGCGCCTTCCTGCAGAAGGATGGTCTCCATCTCCTCCACATCTTCCTCGTGGCGCGGCCATTCGCCGGTGCGGATGGTGACGACGCAGCGCAGGACCTGCGCGACGCCCTGGATGACGAGAAGGATCCCGGCGGCCACGATGACCGACTTGAACTGGTAGATCGGAATGCTGGCCGGGCTCATCGTGCTAACTTCGAGATAGCTCCATGAGCGGCCCGCATAGCGCCAGCCGGAAATCACCAGCGCCAGGACGCCCGGGAAGAAGAAGATGAGATAAAGGACCAGTTCCACCCTGGCCTGCGTCGCCGGTTTCCACAAACGGTAGATGAAGTCGCCGCGCACATGGCCGTTGCGCGACAAGGTGTAGGCGCCACCCATCATGAACAATGTGCCATACATGATGTAGCTGACGTCGAAGGCCCAGGCCGTCGGGGCGTTGAGGACGTAGCGCACGAAGACTTCGTAGCCGACGCCCAGCGTCATCACCATGATGCACCAGGCGAAAGCCTTGCCGAACCAGGCCGAGATGCGGTCGGCAAGACGGATATAGCGGATCATGAGGCTCCCCGCCCGGCTGGAGCAATTCCAGGAGAAGTGAAAACCCGTTCTCCGTCCGGAATTGCTCGAAAGCAAAGTGTTGGGTTGATGTATCGATCCGGCGAAGCGACGAACCGATCCAAAAGCGGTCCGGCAGCTCGAATGCTGGCCGCCGGACCGGATCTGCACAACTGCGTGGCGTCGATCAAAGCTTCAGCGTGTCCGGGAAATAGTGATCGTAGGCCAGCGCAAGGTCGGGCGAATTCATCAGCTCGTAGAAGACGACGCGTTCGACCCAGGCACGCTGGCTGTCCAGCACGCGCTTCATGTATTCGTCTTCCTCGAGCGTCGGGATCAGCTCGTCCCAGGCCTGGAGCTGGACGTCGAGCACCTCCTTCGGCGTGCGGTGGACGCTCACGCCATGCTCCTTCTGCAGCGCCTGCAGGTCGGCGGAGTAGTTGTCGAGCGCGATCGCCGTATTGGCCGTGCTTGCGGCTTCGACGCCATATTCCAGGATTGCCTTCAGGTCGTCGTCGAGCCCGTCGAAGAAGTCCTTGTTGAACAGGAACTCGAAGGATTCGCTCGCCTGGTGGTAGGACGACAGCATGTAGTTCTTGGCCACGTCCTGGGCGCCGAAGCGCATGTCGGAGGACGGGTTGTTGAACTCGAACGCATCGATGACGCCGCGTTCCATCGCCGGGACGATCTCGCCGCCGGGAAGCTGGGCCACGCTCATGCCCATGCGCTGCATGAGGTCGGCGGCCAGGCCCACGGTGCGGTATTTCAGGCCCTCGACGTCGGCACTGCCGGTCACGGGCTGCTTGAACCAGCCGAAGGGCTGGGCCGGCATGGGGAAGCCGTAGAAGCCATAGACATCGAGGCCGAGAATGTCCTGCGTCAGCTCGCGATAGAGATCCTTGCCGCCGCCGGCGTGGAACCAGGCAAGCATGGTCGTCGCGCTGCCGCCGAAGACCGGTCCGGTGCCGAACAAGGATGCGGCCTTGTGCTTGCCGTACCAGTAGACGGGCACCGTATGGGCGGCGTCGAGAATGCCGTCATGACAGGCATCGAGCACCTGGAAAGCGCCGACGACGGCGCCGGCGGGCAAGAGATCGAACTGGATCCGTCCGCCCGACATGCGTTCGACGCGCTCGGTGTACTGGCGCGCGAAATCCATCCAGATGTCGGAGGATGGCCAGGACGTCTGCATCTTGATGGTGATCGGAGATTGCGCAAGCACGGCCGGCGCAGCCAGGGTTCCGGCCGCCGCGGCGCCGACGGCCGTCGAAGTGCCCAGGAACTTGCGGCGGGAAATCGCTTTGCTGGTCATTTTGTAACTCCTCCCGTTTGTTTTATTGGTTTAGCTGTATAACATTAGGCATTCCGTTACGTCACGCAAGCATCTATCGGATCACGCTCGATTGAACCTTCGTCGGACGGCAGGAACTTCGAAATGGCGATTTGCAGACTGCGCAGTGGCGCGAGCCGGCGGCGCGCGTTATGACGATCAGGTTCGCCGGTGCGGCGGCCAAGAAAGGTATGTGCAAGCTTCGAATCCCGGCGCGGTCCATCAGGCGGCTGCGACGGCTGGAGGATAGGCCGAGATGAATCTTGTTCCGGATTACGCAACGATCGCGCAATTCGCCATCGCCACGTTCGTCATCGCCATAACGCCGGGGCCGGACATGACGCTGTTCGTCGGTCGGTCATTGTCGCAAGGCCGCGCGGCAGGGCTGGCCTGCATGGCGGGCGCGATGACGGGGATCGTGGTGCATACGTCGATGGTGGCGCTCGGGCTTTCCGCCCTGATCGTCGCTTCGCCGCAGGCCTTCCTGGCGCTCAAGATCTTCGGCGCCGGCTATCTGGTGTGGCTGGCCTGGCAGGCGGTGCGCCGCGGCTCGGCCTTTTCGCCCGACGTGGCGACGCGCCCGGCCGGATCGCTGTGGCGCAACTGGGCGACGGGGCTCGGGATCAATCTGCTCAACCCGAAGATCATCCTGTTCTTCATGACCTTCCTGCCGCAGTTCGTGTCGGTTTCCGATCCGCACGCATCGGCGAAACTGCTTTTCCTCGGCCTGCTTTTCATCCCGCTGTCGCTGCCGGTGACGGTGCCGATGGTGCTGGCGGCGGACGGGTTTGCCGGGCTCATGAAAAAGAGCCCGAAGGTCACGCGGGTGGTGGATTACCTGTTCGCCGGCGTGTTCTCCGCCTTCGCGCTCAAGATCCTGACGGCCCAGGCGAAGTAGGCGGCGGCTTGCACGCGCCGATCGAGCCGCCCGCCCCGCGTCCCGCGACGAGCCAATAGGCGATGCCCGCCAGCAATCCGGCGGCCACGACGATCAGAAAAAAGCCCTGATCGCTGAAGGCCGGGTCGGCGCCCGGCCGCTGCCAGGCATAGGCCAGCACCGCCGCCGACACCGCACCGCCGCCGAGCGCGTGCCACAACCAGTCGCGAAGGCCGAGGATCTCCGTTGCCGCCATGACGACGATCGCCGGCAGGAAGGCATAGTAGCCGAGAAAGAGCGCCAGCACCGGCACCGAGACGACGAGGCTGGTCGAGGCGACGAAGCCGATCTCCTCGGCCGTCAGGCCGAGCACCGAGATGAAGACAAGGTTCAGGAACAGGCTGGCCGTCAGCACGGCCGCGCCAAAGCCGACGAGCATGGCCGTCAGACGCAGGAAATGATCGAGTATGCGGCTCACGCCTCGCCGTGGCCCGCGATCATCATGGATTCCAGCGCCAGGCGCTCGGATTTGCGCAGGCGCTGCGATTGCGATTTCAACTGGCCGCAGGCGGCAAGGATGTCGCGGCCGCGCGGGGTGCGGATCGGCGAGGCATAGCCGGCCCGGTTGACGACATCGGCGAACTTCTCGATCGTTTCCCAGTCGGAGCACTGGTAGTTGCTGCCCGGCCAGGGATTGAACGGAATGAGGTTGATCTTGGCCGGAATGCCCCTGAGCAGACGCACCAGCTCGCGCGCGTCGGCCAGCGAATCGTTGACGTCCTTCAACATCACATATTCGAAGGTGATCCGTCTGGCATTGGAGATGCCTGGATAGTGCCGGCAGGCGTCCAGCAATTCTTCCAGCGGATACTTCTTGTTGATCGGCACGAGCATGTCGCGCACATCGTCGTTCACGGCGTGCAGCGAGATGGCCAGCATGACGCCGATCTCGGCGCCGGTGCGGTCGATCTCCGGCACCACGCCGGACGTCGACAGCGTGATGCGCCGCTTCGACAGCGACAGCCCGTCGCCGTCCGACGCAATCAGCAGCGCCTTCTTCACATTGTCGAAATTGTAGAGCGGTTCGCCCATTCCCATCATCACGATATTGGAGACCTTGCGGCCTTCCTCCGGAACGATGGCGCCGGCCGGCGTGTCGCGGTCGGGAAAGTCGCCGAGCCGGTCGCGTGCCGTGAGCAATTGGGCGAGGATTTCTTCCGCTGTCAGGTTGCGCACCAGCTTTTGCGTGCCGGTGTGGCAGAAGGAGCAGGTGAGCGTGCAGCCGACCTGGGAGGAGATGCACAGCGTGCCGCGGCCCTCTTCGGGAATGTAGACGGTCTCGATCTCGACAGGACGGCCGGCGCCGCGCGGCGGAAAGCGGAACAGCCATTTGCGCGTGCCGTCGGCCGAAATCTGTTCGTCGACGATCTCCGGGCGGGCTATGGCGAATTGCTTGTCGAGTTCTGCACGCAGATCTTTGGAGATGTTGAACATCTCGGAGAAATCGGAGACGCCGCGCACATAAAGCCAGTGCCAGAGCTGGCTGGCGCGCATCTTCGCCTGGCGCTCGGGCACGACATTCGCCGCCACCAGCGTTTCGGCAAGCTCGGCGCGGGTCAGGCCGACGAGCGAGGGCTTCTCGGGGACGGAAACGCGGGCGGCAAGGGCTGCGCGCGTGTCTGCGGATGTGATGTCGAAACTGAGTGCCATGATGTCGGAAGATAGGATCGGCCGCGGCCGGTTGCCAGATTGACGCGGCTCATAGCAGAAAGTGGCGGCGGCGTCACGTCTTGGCATACGCAAACCGTGACGGATCATTTGTGATAATTGATAGGCCTTATCCAGAGAATTCTTATTCGGGGCATTCGCTTTCCCGGTGCGGGCGATATATTTCAGCGACGCTTGTGCGCCTGGCACGGGCCAATCGGAAGAAGACAAACGCACAGGCCGCATCTTGGCACGACCGAAGACCGACACCCATGCCGTGCGCAAGCGGCTTCTCGAAGCGACGGAACGCCTGCTCAAGGCGCATGGACCCAAGCGGATCACCGTGTCGGACGTGGCGGCCGCCTGCGGCATGTCGCAGTCGAACGCCTATCGGTTCTTCGCCAGCAAGCAGGCGCTTCTGGAGGCGGTGGGCGAGCGATGGTTCGCGGCCATCGAGCAGGAACTGGCGGCGATTGCCGCCTCGCAGGAGCCGCCGGCCGAGCAGCTTGTGCGCTTCGTGGTGCGGCAATACGAGCTCAAGCGGGCGCGCTATGCGGAGGATCCGGAGCTCTTCCGCTCCTATCTCGAGCTTGATCAGGCCGAAATGGGCGTCGTGCAGCGCCATCTCAACCGGCTGCATGCCCAGCTCGAGGCGATCGTGCAGCGATGCGGCGAGCACCATCTTCTTGGCGGCCGCGATCCGGGCGAGGCGGCCGCGCTGGTCGAGGCGGTGACCATTCGCTTCCGCGATCCCGGCCTCATCATGCAGCACTTCGAGGCCGATTCGGTACGGCGCGCCGCCGAAGCCGCCGGCCTGATCCTGGCCGGTCTGGCGCATCTGCGGGAACGTTGATCGCCGGGAAGCGCCGCCTACTTGCAGGCAGCGATCGAATCCAGAGCGGCGGAGATGCCGCGCAGCGAGAACGAGTATTGCGTCGGGTTGCCGCGGCCGGAGGTCGCGTTGACGGTCATGTCGGCGCCGGACTTCATGGCGGCGACGAGTTGCGGTTCTTCCGCTGCGTTTTCCAGCCAGGCCGACTTGCCCTTGGTGAACAGGGTGAACGTGCGGTCTCCGACCTTCACCGACACCTTGTCGCGCAGATCGTAGGCGGCGATGAACTGGGGCTCGTAGGCGACGTTCTGGCCCGGCTTCTGGCTGACGAAGAAGAAAATGTCGCCATGGTCGAGACTGGCGGGCTGCTTGTCGGTCGGGACCGACAGGACATAGCAGACCTTTCCGCTGTCGGACTGGTAGGAATAAGTTCCCCACGCATTGTACTGGCCGACCTTCGTCGCCGATTGGGCCAAGGCCGGACCCGCAACCGCGATGGCCATCACGCCGGCAAGGATCCATTTGAATGCACGCATATCGGTTCCGTTTCCCTATATCTTCCTGATCAACGGATGAGAGTGGCGGCCCGCAGGCCGAGTTCCCTTCATTTTGAATTAATCGGGGTTACGAAAGGATGAATCGCGCCCCACTCACCGCCTCTGCCCTGCCGAATTTTCGCGCTTGGCGCAAGTGATGCGAAACGGCGGAATTCGACATTGCTGTAAAAAAGCGTGATACGCAGGAAAACGGCGAGAGTGTGTCACCGCCCGGACGCCGGCTGCCGTTCAATTGGAGTCTTCGAAAAAGCTCTTGGCGGCCTGTCTGTGCGCCGGCGTGATGTGAGAGCGGATGGCGGTGATCGCCGCCGTCAGGACGGCGAGGTCGTCGGTAAAGCCGAAGCCGATGACGAAATCGGGGATCCAGTCGAGCGGCAGGACGAAATAGGCGAGCGCGGCGAGCAGTACGCCACGCACGCGCGGCGGCGTACGCTCGTCGAGCGCGCAGAAATAGGCCGCCACCACCTCGTCCATGAAGGGAATGTGGCGCGCCGCGCGCCGCGCCGTATGCCAGAAGCGCCGCCGCACGCGCTCCTCGCGATGCGACTCCTCCTCGGGGCCGACCGGCTCCAGGATCTCGCCGATCTTGACGTCATCGAATGCGCTCATGCCAGGAATGTGGGTTCGTCGGCCGGCCGGCGCAAGATTTCAGCCGGCGATCTTGTCCATCCGGCGCGCCAGCTCGAAGTCGAGCTCCGTCAATCCGCCTGCATCATGGCTCGACAATGTCACCTCGACGGTCCTGTAGACGTTCAGCCATTCGGGATGGTGATCGAGCTTCTCCGCCGCCAGCGCGCAGCGGGCCATGAAGCCGAACGCCTCGCTGAAATTGCGGAAGGTGAATGTCTTGGTGATCGCCTCGCGACCGTCCTCGTGCTCCCAGCCGTCAAGGCCGGCCAATGCCTCGGCGATCGCCGCGTCGTCCAACTTTTCTCGCGTCATCGTCATCGTCCGTGTTAGCGCGCGTTGGCTTCAAACGGAAACGTTTGAAGCGAAGATATGCGCGCCAGATCAATATGCTGGAACATGTACCTTTCGCTCAAACAGTTCCGTTTGAGCGGGACATGTTCTAGGAGGCCCTACTGCCCATTGATCATAGCGCGCTGTCCTTCATGGCAAACCCCTGCCGTTCCATTCTCTTCGTCTGTCTGGGCAATATCTGCCGCTCGCCGCTGGCCGAGGGTGTGTTTCGGGCCGAATGGCAGCGCATTGCCGTCGCGCCGCTGCTGGACATCGCATCGGCCGGCACGGGCGCCTGGCATGCCGGGGCGCCGCCGGACCCGCGCTCGGTAGAAATCGCGGCCGCCAACGGCATCGACATATCCGGCCAAAGGGCGCGCCGGATCGATGTGCGCGACTTCGACCGTCACGATCTCATCCTGGGCATGGACCGGACGAACGTGGAGACCCTGCGTGCCATGGCGCCGGCCGACGGCCGGGCGCAAATCCATCTGTTCATGGAATATGCACTCGGCGAGGCGCGCGAGGTGCCCGACCCCTATTATGGCGGTGCCGGCGGATTTGCGGATGTCTACCGCATGATCCGCACCGCGTCGGAGCGGTTGGCCGAAAGGTTGGCGGGCTCGTCCAGCGGCCATGCCTCCTCGATGACATAGGGGCCGCCGCCGACCGAATCGCGCGACGACATGAGCACGAACCGCGTGACGCGGAAGGGCAAGGTGGCAAAATTGCCGCGCGCCGAAAGATAGGACGCTACGTCGTGCGGTGCCGCGTTTTTCAGCCGGGCCAGCGTGACATGCGGGGTGAATTTGCGCGCATCGGCCGACGCACCGTGCCGCAGGCAGAGGCGGTCGATCTCGCTATGCAGTCCGTTCAGTTCCGGACTGGGCGCAACGCCGGCCCAGATGACATGCGGCTTCTTGGAGCCGAAGGCGCCGACCCCGGACAGCCTGAGATCGAAGGCCGGGCGATGCACCTTGTCGAGCGCATTGGCGATTTCGTCGGCGACATGGCCTTCGACGTCGCCGATGAAGCGCAGCGTGATGTGGTAGTTCTCGACGTCGATCCAGCGGGCGCCGGGAAGACCGCCACGCAACAGCGACAAAGAAAGCGTTGCGTCGCGGGGTATCTCGAGGGCGGTGAAAAGTCGCGGCATGGCTCCCTCCTCGAATCGCTCTGTCAGACACAGCGAATCACCGATTTGCGGCAACGACAAGTCCGTAATGTGTCCTGTCGTCTAAGAGTCATCGTGCTGTGGACAACGCCTCCTCGACAAAGGGCAAGGCCTTTTCGACCATCCGTTCCACGCCGCGGGCGTTGGGATGCATGCCGTCGGCAAGCAGAAGCTCGGAATGCGCCGCAACCCCGTCGAGGAAGAAAGGGTAGAGCACCAGCCCGTGCTTTTGCGCCAGGCTCGGATAGATCGCGTCAAAGGCGGCGGCATACTCTTCCCCGAGATTGGGCGCGGCGCGCATCCCGATCAGCATGACGACGATGCCGCGTGTTTTGAGGGCGCCGATCATCCGGTCGAGGTTCTCGCGCGTTCGGTCCGGCGAAAGTCCACGCAGCATGTCGTTGGCGCCGAGCTCCAGGATGACGAGCCCGGTGCCCTCGGGAACCGACCAGTCGAGCCGGGCGAGGCCGGCGCTCGTCGTGTCGCCGGAGACACCGGCATTGGCGATCGTGACGTCGTGACCGCGTTCGCGCAGCGCCTTTTCGAGTTTTGCGGGAAAGGACTGGCCTGGTGCCAGCTGGTAGCCCGCCATCAGGCTGTCGCCGAACCCGACGATGTTGATCGTCGCCGCAGCAGCCGGTACCGCCAGCGAGATGCCGGCAAGAAAAAGAAAAACGCTGAACAGACGTTTGATTGCCATAAGGTCAAACCCATATCATGCGGACAGTCCCGCCTCGATGCCGTTTTGGCCAAGCTTCATATAGGATTTACGCCCGGTGACAGAAGCCGCAATCGAATTGAAGGACGTTTCCCTGACATTGGGCCATGGCGCGTCGCGCGTCCATGTCCTCAAGCAGGTCACGCTTGACGTCGCGCGCGGAGAGGCCACCGGCATCGTCGGTCCTTCCGGCTCGGGCAAATCGACATTGCTCATGGTGATCGCCGGATTGGAGCGGGTCGATTCGGGAACGGTACGAATCGCCGGCGAAACCTTGAACGGCAAGAGCGAGGACGCCATCGCCGCCTATCGCGGGCGCACCATCGGCATCGTTTTCCAGTCCTTCCACCTGATACCGAACATGACGGCGCTGGAAAATGTCGCCGTGCCGCTGGAGCTGGCTGGCCATAACGACGCCTTCGCCGTGGCGGCGCGCGAACTGGCGGCGGTTGGCCTAAAAGACCGCGTGACGCACTATCCGGGCGAGTTGTCCGGCGGCGAGCAGCAGCGCGTGGCCATTGCCAGGGCGCTTGCTCCGGAGCCGAAGATTCTCATCGCCGACGAGCCGACGGGCAATCTCGACCAGGCGACCGGGCGCCAGATCTGCGATCTCCTGTTCACCAAGGCGGCCGAACGCAACATGACACTGATCCTGGTCACCCATGACCAGGCGCTGGCGGCACGGTGTGACCGGCAGATCGCCATGCGTTCAGGCCGCATCGAAAGCGGCGCGCTCAGCGCCGTTTCGGCCTGAGCGATGGGTCCACTGGGCATGCTGGCGCTGGCCGTCCGTTTCTCGTTGCGTGAGATGCGCGGCGGACTGCGCGGCTTCCTCATCTTCCTGGCCTGCATCGCGCTGGGTGTGGCGGCGATCGGCGGCGTCAATTCGGTGGCCCGCTCGATCACCGCCGGCGTTGCCGACCAGGGCCAGACGCTTCTGGGCGGCGACATCCGTTTCGAACTGGTCCATCGCGAGGCGGATGCGCGCGAGCGTGCGTTCCTCGAAAGCCTCGGCGAGGTGGCGCCGAGCGCCAACATGCGCTCCATGCTGCGCCTCGAGGACGGCTCAGACCAGACGCTCGTCGAGGTCAAGGCCGTTTCGCCCGCCTATCCGCTTTTCGGTGAACTGGTCACCGCGCCGCCACTCGATCGGGACGCGGTGTTCGACGAGACGCAAGGCGTCTACGGCGCCGCTGCTGCGCCGCTGCTCCTGCAGCGTCTCGGTCTGGAGCCGGGGGCGAAGGTGCGGTTGGGCGCCGCGACGTTTGAGGTGCGGGCGGCCATCGAGAACGAACCGGACCTGGTTTCGGACGGATTCGGCTTTGCGCCGCGCTTCATGGTCTCGCTCGACGGCCTGCGCGCGTCCGGCCTGGTGCAGCCGGGCAGCCTCGTCGAGCATGCCTACAAGATCCGCTTGCCCGAGGGGGCAAGCGAGACCGATATCGCGGCGATCCGCAACAGGGCGGCCGCCGAGTTCCCGACGGCCGGCTGGAGCATCCGCACGCGCACCAATGCCGCGCCGGCGCTGTCGGCCAACATCGAACGCTTCTCGCAATTCCTCACCCTGGTCGGGCTGACGGCGCTGGTCGTCGGCGGGGTCGGGGTCGGCAACGCGGTGCGCGCCTATCTCGACGGCAAGCGCGGCGTGATCGCCACATTCAAGAGCCTCGGCGCGTCCGGAAACCTCGTCTTCACGATCTACCTGGTGCAGATCCTCATCATCGCGGCAATCGGCATCGTCGTGGGATTGTTCGTCGCCGCCTTGCTGCCATTCGCCGCCGGTGCAGCTCTTTCAGCCGTGCTGCCCCTGCCGAACGAACCCGGCATGCATCGGGACGCGCTGGGGCTGGCGGCCCTGTTCGGGGTGATGGTCACGCTCGCTTTCGCGCTGCTGCCGCTCGGCCGGGCGCGCGACGTTCCCGCCACGGCGCTCTTTCGCGAAATGGGCATGGAAGCGGCAGGGTTGCCGAGGCCGACCTATCTGGCGGCCGCCGGGATTGTCGTTATCGCGCTGGCCGGTCTTGCCGTATGGAGCTCGAACGACCGCGACGTCGCCGTCATATTCGTCGGGGCGACCGTCATTGCCTTCGTCATCCTGCGCGGGGTAGCCCATGGGCTGCAATGGCTGGCCGCGCGCAGCCCCCGCCTGCGGTCGACCGCCCTGCGCCTGGCCGTGGGCAACATCCACCGACCGGGCGCGCTGACGCCTTCCGTAGTGCTGTCGCTCGGGCTCGGCCTGACCCTGCTCGTCACGCTGGCGCTCATCGACGGCAATCTGCGGCGCCAGATCACCGGCAATCTGCCGCAACAGGCCCCGAACTTCTTCTTCGTCGACATCCAGAATGACGAGGTCGACCGGTTCGCCGATCTTATCGCCCGCGAGGCACCGGACGGCAAGCTGGTACGCGTGCCGATGCTGCGCGGCCGCGTCATGGCGCTCAACGGCATCGACGTGCGCGAGATCGAGGTGCCGGCACAGGGCGGCTGGGTGCTGCGCGGCGACCGCGGCATCACCTATGCGCGATCAATGCCGGAAAACTCGACCCTCGCCGAAGGCGATTGGTGGCCGGCCGATTATGCGGGCGAACCGCTGGTCTCGTTTGCGGTCGAGGAGGGGCGCGAACTCGGCCTGAAACTCGGCGATACGGTGACCGTCAACGTATTGGGGCGCAACATAACGGCGCGCATCGCCAATTTCCGCACCGTCGAATGGGAGTCCCTGGCGATCAATTTCGTTATGGTCTTTTCGCCCAACACCTTTGCCGGCGCGCCGCATGCGTGGCTGGCAACGCTCATCGAACCGGCGGCCGACGCCGCGCAGGAGGGGCGGATCCTCAACGCCGTGACCAGAACCTTCCCCACCGTGACGACGGTGCGCGTCAAGGACGCGCTCGACGTCGTCAACCGGCTCGTCGGCCAGATCGCCACGGCGATTCGCGCCGCCGCCGCGGTGGCGCTGGTCGCCTCGGTTCTCGTTCTTTCGGGGGCGCTGGCGGCGGGAAACCGGGCCCGGATCCACGACGCGGTCGTCTTGAAGACGCTCGGCGCCACACGGCGCACGCTGATCGCCGCGTTTTCCTATGAGTATGCGCTGATCGGCCTGGCGACAGCCGTCTTCGCACTGGCGGCCGGTGGTCTGGCGGCCTGGTTCGTGGTCTCGCAGATCATGAACCTGCCGGCCGCATTCGATGGCGGCGTGGCCGTTGCGACCGTGGCCGTCGCGCTGGCCCTCACGGTCGGTTTCGGCCTGGTCGGCACATGGCGCGTGCTTGGCCACAAGGCGGCGCCGGTGCTGCGGAACCTGTAAAACGTCGCCTTTTGAAACCGAACATTCACCAAAGGGCCGAGAGATGGCGCCCGGACAGGCGCCGAAGCGCGAAAATACACGCATCACAATGCGTTGCGCGACGTGATGCCCCTTGTTCTGGCCTCAAAGAAATATCATATTCAGCCGCAGGCATGCTGGAGTCCCGCCAGCGGCGCCTGGGGGCCTGCGGCGACGCCGGCGCCCGACACCCGACGGGACGGTAGCAGTAAGAGGAAATCATGGCTGACCTTCGCAATTACAATGCGCGCGCCGCCGCTGCGGGCACCCGCGCCGACGCCGCAATCGACGAGGGCCTGCGCGCCTATATGATCAAGGTTTACAACCTTATGGCGCTTGGCCTCGCCATCACCGGCCTTGCCGCGCTGGGCACCGTATCCCTGGCGACGACGAGCGATCCGTCCGCGGCCGTCGCCACGCTCGGCAACGGCAACATGCTGACCCAGTTCGGCACCGTCATCTACGGCTCGCCGTTGCGCTGGCTGATCATGCTCGCACCGCTCGGCTTCGTGTTCTTCCTGTCGTTCCGCGTTCACAAGATGAGCGTGTCGGCCGCGCAGACGACCTTCTGGGCCTTTGCGGCCCTGATGGGCATCTCGCTGTCGTCGATCTTTCTCGTCTACACGACGGCCAGCATCGTGCAGACCTTCTTCATCACGGCCGCCTCCTTTGGCGCGCTGTCGCTGTGGGGCTACACGACCAAGCGCGACCTGTCGGGCATGGGCTCGTTCCTGTTCATGGGCCTGATCGGCCTCATCATCGCCATGGTGGTCAACATCTTCCTGGCCTCGCCGGCCTTGCAGTTCGCGATCTCCGGCATCGGCGTGCTGATCTTCGCCGGGCTGACGGCCTATGACACGCAGCAGATCAAGGAGATGTACTTTGAAGGCGACGGTACGGCGGTTGCCGGCCGCAAGGCCATCATGGGCGCGCTGCGGCTCTATCTCGACTTCATCAACCTGTTCATGTTCCTGCTGCAGTTCCTGGGCAACCGCGAATAGGAACCGCTGGACCAATCGAAATCTCGAGGGCGGTCTGCGGGCCGCCCTTTTCTTTTGCGGCGTCACGCTGCATGAATGCTGTGCAAATCCGGAAATGCCTGCATCATGAGCACAATATCCATCAGACCCGCACAAACGGCTGATCTCGATCGCATCACCGCCATCTATGGCGAGGCCGTGGCGAACGGCACGGCGAGCTACGAGCTCGAGCCGCCGACGCAAGAGGAGATGGCGTCGCGTTTCGCCGCGCTGGCGAAGAAGTCCTACCCCTATCTCGTCGCCGCGGATGCCGGGAAAGTCGTCGGCTATGCCTATGCCGGACCGTTCCGCGAGCGTCGCGCCTATCGCTTCATGGTCGAGGATTCGATCTATCTGGCGCCTGAGGCGCGGGGCCGGGGCCTCGGCAGGCAATTGCTGATAAAGCTGATCGACGCCTCCACCGAAGCGGGCTTTCGCCAGATGATGGCGGTGATCGGCGACGGTGCGACCAACCAGGCATCGGTCGGGCTGCACGCTGCGCTGGGTTTCCGCCCCGTCGGCACGCTCGAAGGCTCGGGCTACAAGCACGGGCGCTGGCTCGACACGGTCTTCATGCAACTGGACATGAACGGCGGCACAACAACGCCGCCCGATCCCGAGTCGGTGCCGGAGCGGATCTTTCGCGCCGCGCTTTGAAGACGCCTCATTGGGGCGGTTTCAAGCCTCCACCAGCTTCAGCTTCTTGTCGAAGACGCCCAGGACTCGGGCCAGCTCGTGGCCGCGCTTGAGCACGAGGCCGGTGGCGGCAACGATGGAGTAGGCGCCCTGCTTGCGCGCCAGCTTCGGGTTCTTGACGATCTGGTAGAGCGGCACCTCGCTGGTGCGGCGGAAGACGGAGAATACGGCGCGATCCGACAGATGATCGATCGCATAGTCACGCCATTCATTGGCCGCGACCATGCGTCCATAGGTTCGCAGGATCTGGTCGAGTTCGCGCCTGTTGAAGGTGACCGGTATGTCCATTCGATCCCGCCTCGCCTCGCTCAGCGGGATCAGTACTGCGGAGCCGTCCCCATCCTCCGCTCCGTTCGCGCGATCGACCATGCAGTGCTACCTTTCATGACAGTTTCGCGACCATCCAAGGTTTGCGCGTTCGCCGCCGAATTGCAACCCCGCGCGATGGCCCGCGCGATGGCCCGCGGCGTAAGCGTTGCTGACGAATCAGAGGAGAGATCGGGACCGGATTTGCGGCAAATAGCGCGTCAATCCAACATGGTGGAGCGGTGTTTGGGCGCCCTGAAAGGGCGCGCGGAGGCCCAAGTCGATCACGCACTGTAACAATATTGGTCACAGTCCGGGACAATTTGTCGGAATTGGTGATCGTTTGCCACATTCCTGCCGTGAATTGTCCCGCTTCCGGCCCCAATGCGCAGCGAACATCTGCTCGTTGCCTGAGACGGTTCGGTCTGGCGCTGGCTCCGTAACCCCAAGCCCCCCGCCCACGGTGTCTTCGCCGGGCCGAACCAACCTCCGGCTTCGCTATTTTCTGGCGGTGGCCCTGTTCAGGGTCGCCGCCAGTTTTGTTTCAGCGCCTTAACTTCCGGGCGTCTCCAAAATGGCTGCGCCGAGAATAGGGCCAGGATTGCCGTTCCGGTCGACCGACTGCAAAAGCACGGCGCAGCCCGCGCCTCCCTTCGTCATGATCTCGCTGGCCGGGATCTCATAGCTTGCCCGCTTGCCATGCCACATTCCGGCCGACTGAAAGCCGGTCACCGAATTGCGGTAGGTGATGGTACGTCCGGCATTCTCGCCGCGAGCGATCTTCACCGTCGTCAAAGGGTGGAAGAAGACCAGAAGCACATTGGCCTTTTGCGGTCCGGTGGGCGACTCTCCGGCCTCGATCACCAGGCTCTCGGCGTTTTCGGTGATGGCGAGTTCCACCGAGAGCCCCTTGCCGGCCTTTGGCAGGTGATCCAGGGCCGAGGCCACGGCCTGGCGCTTGGCGCCGCTCATATGCATGCGGCCATTGATGACGGCCTGTGGGGTATAGATGGAACGCAGGCCGAAACTGCGGCCATATTCGGACTGGCGTGCGGTGTTGTCGGCGCTGCCGAGCGTGTCGCGCCAGCCGAGATAGTCCCAGTAGTCGACATGGTAGGAAAGCGCCACGAGATCGCCGCTGCGGGCCAATTCGTCGAGATAGGCGTCGGCGCGCGGGCAGGAACTGCATCCCTGGCTGGTGAAGAGCTCGACCACACCGCTCGGCCGGTTCTCCTGCGCCATGCCGGGTGCGGCAAGACACACGAGCAGGACAGCGGCGGCACTGGCGGCCGTTCGGAAGGGTCGACCAAGCTCCATGGGTGTTTCCGGTTGTTCGATGGGGCGTAGGGCCCCGATGCGATATGCCTTCACAATAGGCAGATGACCGCTTCAACAGAAAGTCACGTTGCGGTGAATCCGCCGTGCGGTGCGGACCTTTTCCAAAAGAACAAGGCCGCCGGGCGGAAAGTCCGGCGGCCTTGCTACGGATTGGTCCGCCCGCAGCGGAGCCTCAATTGTCAGGCGGCAAGATCGCGCAGCACATATTGCAGGATGCCGCCATTCTTGAAGTAGTCGAGCTCGTCGAGTGTATCGATGCGGCAGATGATCGGCACATCCTTCACCGTGCCGTCGGCATAGGTGACCTTGGCCACCAGCTTCTGGCGCGGCTTGATCGTCTCAAGACCCTCGATCGACACCGTCTCGTCGCCCTTGAGGCCGAGCGAAGCCCATGATGTTCCGTCCTCCAGCACGAAGGGGACGACCCCCATGCCAACGAGGTTGGAGCGGTGGATGCGCTCGAAGGACTGGGCGATGACGGCCCGCACGCCGAGAAGGTTCGTGCCCTTGGCCGCCCAGTCGCGCGATGAGCCGTTGCCGTATTCGACGCCGGCGAAGATGACGAGCGGCACGCCCTCTTCCTTGTAGCGCATGGCGGCGTCGTAGATCGACATCTCCTCCTTCGAGGGATAGTGGATCGTGTAGCCGCCCTCCAGGCCGTTCTCGCCCAGCATGAAGTTGCGGATGCGGATATTGGCGAAGGTGCCGCGCATCATCACTTCGTGATTGCCGCGCCGCGTGCCGTACTGGTTGAAGTCGACCACATCGACGCCATGGTCGATGAGGTACTGGCCCGCGGGCGAAGCCGCCTTGATCGATCCGGCCGGCGAAATGTGGTCCGTCGTGATCTTGTCGCCGAACAGGCCGAGGATGCGCGCACCCTTGATGTCGGTGACGTCGCTGGCCTTTTTTGCCATGCCGGCGAAATAGGGCGGGTTCTGCACATAGGTCGACTGGTCGTCCCAGGCATAGGTTTCGCCCTCGGGCACCTGAACGGCGCGCCAGTTCTCGTCGCCGGCGAAGACTTCGGCATATTTGGTCTCGAACAGGTCACGCGTGACGTGCTTCTGGATGAACTCCTGGATCTCCTGGTTGGAGGGCCAGATGTCCTTCAGATAGACATCGTTGCCGTCCTTGTCCTGGCCGATCGGCTCCTTGGTCAGGTCCTTGGTCACCGAGCCGGCCAGCGCATGGGCCACGACCAGCGGCGGCGAGGCGAGATAGTTGGCCTGCACGTCGGGCGAGATGCGGCCCTCGAAATTGCGGTTGCCCGACAGCACTCCGGCCGCGATCAGGCCCTTGTCGTTGATCGTCTTGGAGATCGGCGCATTGAGCGGGCCGGAATTGCCGATGCAGGTGGTGCAGCCGAAGCCGACGAGGTTGAAGCCGATCTGGTCGAGTTCCTTCTGCAGGCCGGAGTTCTCCAGATATTCCGCGACGACCTGCGAGCCGGGCGCCAGAGAGGTCTTGACCCAGGGTTTCTGCTTCAGCCCGAGACGGTTGGCGTTGCGGGCCAGGAGCCCGGCGCCGATCAGCACCGACGGATTGGAGGTGTTGGTGCACGACGTGATGGCGGCGATTGCCACGTCGCCATGGCCGAGATCGAAATCCTCGCCCTCGACCGGCCAGCGCTTGTCCTTCTCCGATGCGTCCTTCTTGTATTCCTTGGTGAGCGCTTCCTCGAAGCCAGATGCGATCTTTTCCAGCGGGATACGGCCTTCGGGGCGCTTCGGCCCGGCCATCGAGGGCACGACGTCGCCGAGATCGAGTTCCAGCGTGTCGGTGAAGACCGGGTGCTCGCTGCCCGTCTCGCGATACATGCCCTGCGCCTTGCAATAGGCTTCCACCAGCGCCACGCGCTCTTTCGCGCGGCCGGAGACGTCGAGATAGTTCAGCGTTTCCGAATCGACCGGGAAGTAGCCGCAGGTCGCACCATATTCCGGCGCCATGTTGCCGATGGTCGCCGCGTCGGCCAGCGTCATATGGTCGAGGCCGTCGCCGAAGAATTCGACGAACTTGCCGACCACCCCCTTCTTGCGCAGCATCTGGGTGACGGTGAGCACGAGGTCTGTCGCCGTCACGCCTTCCTTCATCTTGCCGGTCAGCTTGAAGCCGATGACCTCGGGCAAGAGCATGGAGACCGGCTGGCCGAGCATGGCGGCCTCCGCCTCGATGCCGCCGACGCCCCAGCCCAGCACGCCCAGGCCGTTGATCATGGTGGTGTGGGAATCGGTGCCCACGCAGGTGTCGGGATAGGCGACGGTCTCGCCGTCCTCGTCCCTGGTCCACACGGTCTGGCCGAGATATTCGAGGTTGACCTGGTGGCAGATGCCCGTGCCGGGCGGCACGACGCGGAAATTCTTGAACGCCTTCTGCCCCCATTTGAGGAAGCGGTAGCGCTCGCCGTTGCGCTTGTATTCGAGCTCGACATTGCGCGCGAAGGCCATGGGCGAACCGAACTCGTCGACAATGACCGAGTGGTCGATGACCAGGTCGACGGGCACAAGCGGGTTGATCTTCTGCGGGTCGCCGCCGAGCGCCTTGATGCCGTCACGCATGGCGGCAAGGTCGACGACGGCGGGGACGCCGGTGAAGTCCTGCATGAGCACGCGGGCCGGGCGATAGGCGATTTCGTAGCCGGCCGAGCCCCGATCCTCCAGCCAGGCCTTGGTCGACTCGATGTCTGCCTTGGTGACCGAGCGGCCGTCTTCGTTGCGCAGCAGGTTTTCCAGAAGCACCTTCATCGAGAAGGGCAGCCTGGAAATGCCGTCGAGGCCATTCTTCTCGGCCTCCACGAGGCTGTAATAGGTGTATTCGCGGTCGCCCACCTTAAGCGTGCGGCGGCAGTTGAAGCTGTCGAGAGATTTTGACACGTGCAGTCCCTAACTGTCTGTTGCCGAAGTGGAAACGGACGCCAGTGGCATGCATATCACGCGCAAAGGTGCGGGTACGGTCATTTCCGCTGTCCGCTTCCGGGCGCTCCTTCCGTTCAAGGCGGCGGGCGCGCTGGTTCGGCGCAAATTTGTTCCCGCGCCGACCGCTGGCACGGTTGCCGTTCTCTTAGAGAATTTCTAAACAGAGTTCCAGTGTTGCGAGCACAATTTGTGTTGCTTCGCACATCCATGGCGCGGCAGCCGTCCGCGATGACCACGACACAGGGTCCAAGATGCGCCTCGTCGCTGACAATCTGGCCGGAGAACGCGGCGGCGAGACGATCTTTTCCAAGGTCGGCTTCACGCTCGATCCAGGCGGCTGCCTGCTCGTCACCGGTCCCAACGGGGCGGGCAAGTCGACCCTGCTTCGTGTTGTCGCGGGGCTGCTGCCGGTGGCGGCCGGCACCGTCGGTCTGGAAAGCGGCGGCGAGCGCTGGCCCGATCCGGCGGCGGCCTGCCACTATCTCGGTCATCTGAACGGCATGAAGGTGGCGCTCACGGTCGAGGAGAACCTCAGATTCTGGCAGCAATTCATGGGCGAAATGCACCTCGCGGTCGATGCCGCCCTCGACAGTGTGGGCCTCGGCGAGATCGGCCATCTGCCCTTTGCCTATCTCTCGACCGGCCAGAAACGGCGCGCCGCGATCGCCAGGCTTCTGGTCAGCCATCGGCCGGTCTGGCTGCTCGACGAGCCGACCGCGGGGCTCGACACGGCGTCGGAGGCGCAATTCGCCGCGCTGATGCGGGCGCATCTGAAGGAGGGCGGGATGATCGTCGCCGCGACCCATCTGCCGCTGGCGATCGAGGGGGCGGGGGAGTTGAGGATGGGGGGAAACGTGTGACGCTGATCTTTGAGGCCGGCAGGCCAGAGGGGGGTGCGACAGGGCGAGAAATCCGGCAAGGGAAAGCCCCCGACCCATGCTAGCACTCTACATCCGCGATCTCAGGCTCAACATTCGCGCCGGCGGCGGGGCGCTGGTGGGCATCCTGTTCTTCCTGGCGGTGATCGCCGTCGTGCCCTTCGGCGTCGGGCCGGATCTCAACCTTCTGGCGCGCATCGGGCCGGCGATCCTGTGGATCGGGGCGCTGCTGGCCGCACTTCTCGGCCTCGACCGGCTCTTCCAGGCCGACCGCGAGGACGGTTCGCTGGATCTCCTGGTCATGAACGGCGCGCGCCAGATGCTTGCCTTCACGGTCTTCGTCAAATGCCTGGCGCATTGGACCGCGAGCGTCCTGCCGCTGGTGGTCGCGGCGCCGCTGCTCGGCCTGTTCATGAACATGGAACCGGTCGGCATTGCCGCGGCGACGCTGACATTGCTCGTCGGCACGCCGGCCATCGCCTTCATCGGCGCGGTGGGCGCGGCGGTCGCGGTGGCGCTGCCGCGCGGCGGCCTGCTCGTTTCCGTGCTCGTTCTGCCGCTCGTCATCCCGGTCCTGATCTTCGGCGTTTCGGCCAGCTACGGCGCGATCACCGAGCCCGATCCCTTCCTGCCGCCGTTTCTGATGATGACGGCGCTGACCCTGTTCTTCGCCGTGCTCGGTCCGCTCGCCGCGGCCCTTGCGCTGAGATGGTCGGCCGATTGAGCAATCACGATCCGCTTATCGGTGCCCTGCGGCAATCGGGATCAATTGCCGGCCCGCCGCCGACACATATATAAGAGCGCTATGAGCGAAACCGCCCTTTCCACCAAGAGGCTTGCCGACCTGGCCAATCCGACGCGTTTCCTGGCGCTGGCGGGCATCGTTCTGCCGTGGCTCGGCGGCATCGCGGCCCTGCTCCTGGCTATCGGCCTGTCGCTCGGCTTCGCCGCACCGGAGGATTACCAGCAGGGCATCACGGTGAGGATCATGTATATCCACGTGCCCTTCGCCTGGCTGTCCATGCTGTGTTATTCGGTGATGGCGGCTGCGGCGCTCGGCACGCTGGTCTGGCGCCACCCGCTGGCCGATGTCGCACTCAAGTCCGCCGCACCCATCGGCGCCGTCTTCACGGCACTGGCGCTTCTCACGGGTTCCATCTGGGGCAAGCCGATGTGGGGAACCTGGTGGGTCTGGGATGCGCGGCTCACCTCGGTCTTCGTGCTCTTCCTGATCTATCTGGGCATCATCGCGCTTACCCGCGCGCTCGACGATCCGGGACGCTCGGCGCGGGCGGCGGCCATCGTCACCCTGGTCGGCTTCATCAACATTCCGATCATCAAGTTTTCCGTCGACTGGTGGAACACCCTGCATCAGCCGGCTGCCGTCATCAGGCTCGACGGGCCGACCATTCATCCGACCATGCTGTGGCCGCTCCTGGTTTCGGCCGCCGGCTTCACGGTCCTGTTCGCCACGCTGCACATCATGGCCATGCGCAACGAGATCTGGCGCCGGCGCGTCGTCGCCATGCGGCGGCTCGCCGCGCGCCGGGCCGAAGGGCGGGAGTAGTGCCATGACACACGCAATGTATGTCGCCGCAGCCTACGGCATCTCGGCCATGGCGATAGCCGCCCTGATCGGCTGGCTGATCGGCGAACAACGCGCCCGCAAGGCCGAACTGGCCGAACTCGAAGCACACGGCGTGCGCCGCCGCTCGGCCGGCAAGGATGCCGGCCGATGAGCATGGAGGCACCTTCGAAGAGCCCGCGCCGGCTCATGGTCTTCGTGCCGCTGGCCATTTTCCTGGCCCTTGCCGGCGTGTTCCTGGCGCAACTCCTGTCGGGACGCGACATCACCGCCATCCCGTCTGCGTTGATCGGCGAGCCGGCGCCGCCGACCGACCTTGCGCCGCTTCCAGGCATGGACCTGCCGGGCCTGACCAACGAATCGCTCGAGGGCCGGGTGACGCTGGTCAATGTCTGGGCGTCCTGGTGCGCACCCTGCCGGCAGGAGCATCCGATCCTGATGGAACTGGCGCGCGACGAGCGCATCGAGATCGCCGGGCTGAACTACAAGGACAAACCGGAGAATGCGCGCCGCTTCCTCGGCGAGCTGGGCAATCCTTATGATACGATCGGCGTCGACGAGCACGGGCGCACGGCGATCAACTGGGGCGTCTACGGCGTGCCGGAAACCTTCCTCGTCGGGCGCGCCGGCACGATCCTCTACAAGCATGTCGGGCCGTTCACCGAGCGGTCGGCGCGCGAGGAACTGCTGCCCGAGATCGAGAAGGCGCTGTCAGCGCAGTAGGGACTTGGCCTCTACCACAGCGTCTTGCGATAGGCTTCCTCCAGGGCGCGGTCGGTGTCGGCCGCCGTGCCGGCCAATTCGATCTGATCCTTCAGGATCTCGCCCAGCGTCGGCATCGCCGAGCGAGGCGGCCAGCTCTCGGGGTTCCACAGTTGCGACCGCAGGAACGACTTGGCGCAATGCATGTAGACGGCCCTGACCCTGACCACGATGACCGAAAGAGGCTGTTTTTCGTCGACGGCGAAGCGCTCGCGCATGGTGTCGTCGGCGGTGATCCGGGCCTCGCCGTTGATGCGCAGCGTCTCGTTCATGCCGGGAACGAAGAAGATCAGGCCGACGGCGGGATTGACGAGAATGTTTTCCAGCGTATCGAGCCGGTTGTTGCCCGGCCGGTCCGGAATGGCGATCGTGTGATCGTCCAGCACCGCCACGAAACCCGGCTTGTCGCCTTTCGGCGTGACGTCGGCATTGCCTTCGGCGTCCTGCGAACCGATCAGGACGAACGGGCTCCTGGCGATGAAATTGCGGCTATGCGGATCGATCGCGCGCAATTCCTTTTGCACGGCGCGCTCGCCGGGCGCCTTGTAGATGCGTCGCAGCTCTTCCTGGCTCGAGACAAATTCCATATCAGCCCTTTCCGCTCAGTTCGTCGTCCAGCGAGTGGCGCATGATGAGCGGCATCTGGCTGAAAGTGAACACAAGCGTGATCGGCATGATCCCCCAGACCTTGAACGCCACCCAAGCGTCGGTCGAGAATGAGCGCCAGACGATCTCGTTGGCTAGGGCCAGGAAGAAGAAAAACAGGCCCCAGCGCAGCGTCAGCTTGCGCCAGCCCTCGGCGTCGAGACGGAAGGCCGAATCGAAGACATAGCCGAGCAGCGATTTGCCGAAGGCGAGCCCGCCGATGAGCACGGCGCCGAACAGCACGTTGACGATGGTCGGCTTCATCTTGATGAAGGTCTCGTCCTGCAGCCACAGCGTCAGCGCGCCGAAGATGAAGACGACGACGCCGGAGACGAGCGGCATGATCGGCAGGCTGCGGGTCAAGAGCCAGGAGGCGGCCAGCGCGATTGCCGTTGCGACCATGAACAGGCCGGTGGCAATGAAGAGCGGTCCGCCGAGATTGCCCAGCGCCGGAAATGTCCCGGCCAGCCATTCGCCGCGCGAATTGGCGAAAAAGAAGACGATCAGCGGCCCAAGCTCCAGCGTCAGCTTCAGGAGCGGGTTGATCGCCTTGCGTTTCGGGTCGGCGGGATCGCGTTCGAAGACGGGTTTATTCATCAATCCTGCTGCCGTGCGTTCTGTGGAAGGCAATGTAGAGCGACTGCATGTCCGGCATCTCAGTCAACCCCCGCGATGGCCTTGGCGAAATCGCCGGCGGAAAACGGTTCCAGATCGTCGACCTGCTCGCCGATGCCGATGAAATAGACCGGCAGCTTGTGCTTTGCCGCGATGCTGACGAGGATGCCGCCGCGCGCCGTGCCGTCGAGCTTGGTCATGATCAGGCCGTTGACGCCGGCCACATTGCGGAAGATCTCGACCTGGTTGAGCGCGTTCTGCCCGGTGGTTGCATCGACGGTTTGCAGGACCGTGTGCGGCGCCTCGGGGTCGAGCTTGCCGAGCACGCGCACGATCTTTTCCAGCTCCGCCATCAGCTCGGCCTTGTTCTGCAGGCGGCCTGCCGTGTCGATGATGAGCACGTCGGAGCCGGCTTCCTTCGCCTTCTCAAACGCGTCATAGGCAAGGCCCGCCGCGTCCGCGCCGAGCTTGGAGGCGATGACCGGCGAGCCGGTGCGCTCGCCCCAGATCTTGAGCTGCTCGATCGCAGCGGCACGAAACGTGTCGCCGGCGGCAAGCGTCACCGACAGGCCGCCCTGGACCAGCTTGGCGGCGAGCTTGCCGATCGTCGTCGTCTTGCCGGTGCCGTTGACGCCGACGACGAGGACGACATGCGGCCTGTGCGACAGGTCGAGCTCCAGCGGCTGGGCGACGGGCGCCAGCACCTTCTCGATTTCCTCGGCCATCACCGCGCGGACCTCGGCGTCGGAAACGTCGCGCCCATAGCGGCCGGACGCGAGCGCGCCAGTCACCCGCATCGCGGTTTCGAGCCCGAGATCGGCCTGGATAAGCACGTCCTCCAGATCCTGCAGCGTGTCCTCGTCGAGCTTGCGCTTGGTGAAGACGCCGGCAATGTTGCCGGAGAGTTCCTTCGACGAGCGCGACAGGCCCGAGCGCAGACGCTGGAACCAGCTCGGTTTTGCGGCCAGCTCGGGTGCCGGCGCCGGTTCGGTCTTCTGCTCGACCGACTTCGCCACGGTGACGCGTTGGGGCGCGGGTGCTTCAACGTCCTCGTCCTCATCGACGTCCGGCGTCGTCGAGACCACGTCGTCGGGTGCCGATGCACTATCAACGCCGGTATGCGGATCTTCGCTTTCACGCTCGTCCGCTGGAACAGGAAATTCCGGTGCGCTCTCCTCTTCCTGAGCCTGTCGAAGGACAGGCGAGGCGTCCGACTGCTGCCTGGGCTGAGGCGGTGTCGGTGCGATGTCGGCCTCTTCGAGATCGGACGCTGCAGCCGGCTGCGGCGTGCTTTCGGTTGCCGTATGCTGCTCTTCGCGCTCCGGCTCCTCAAGCTCCGGCTCCTGCAGAGGAGCGGCCGGCGCCTCCGGTTCATCCTTTTCATCCTGGTCGGCAGAGACTGGTGCCGAGGTTTCCGCCTCACCTTTTTTTTCTTCGAGAGGCGGCGGCGCGGATTGTTCCGGTTCGGTCTTGTCCTCGTCAGAAACAGGCTGAGGCGCCGGAGCGACTGTCTCGTCTGCCGCCGGTTCCGCGGGAGGCTGCGGCGGGGTGGGCGTCGGAGCCGCTTCTGTTTCCGTTGCCGGCGGCAGGGCGGCCGCCTCGGTCTCGTCCGGGCGTTCCTCGACTTCCTTCTTGCCGAAGGAGAAGACCTTCTTGATGAACCCGAACGCCATGCCCGCTATGCCGCCTTCCGATCGGCCGCGGCCGCTGTGAGGCACGTGCCGTCGTGGCCGGCAACAAGGCACTCGACGATTTCGCCGGGTCGGCCCTTGTCGATCGCGGCAAGGGCGAAGCCTTCGGTGCGGCCGATGCCGTCGCGTTCGACGAGGATGCGCTGGCGTGTGCCGACGAGTGCGTCGAGATGGCCGCGATGCGCCGCCTCGCCAGCCGCACGCAGGCGTGCGGCGCGTTGCTTGACGATATTGCGGGCCACCTGCGGCATGCGCGTCGCCGGGGTGCCCTCGCGCGGCGAAAACGGGAAGACGTGCAGATGGGTCAGCCCGCATTCCTCGACTATTTTGAGCGAGTTTTCGAACATTTCCTCCGTTTCCGTCGGAAAGCCGGCGATGATGTCGGCGCCGAAGACGATGTCGGGGCGCAAGGCGCGTACCTCGTGGCAGAAGTGGATGGAATCGTCGCGCAGATGGCGACGCTTCATGCGCTTGAGCACCATGTCGTCGCCCGCCTGCAGCGACAGATGCAGATGCGGCATCAGCCGGCTTTCGGTGGCGATCGCCGCCATCAGGTCGTCGTCGGCCTCGATGGAATCGATCGAGGAAAGCCGCAGCCGTGCCAGGTCCGGCACCTGTTTCAGGATCGTCGCCACAAGACGGCCGAGACGTGGGCTTCCCGGCAGGTCGGCGCCGTAGCTCGTCATGTCGACGCCGGTCAGCACGACTTCGCGGTAGCCATTGCCGACCAGCCGCTTGACCTGCTCGACAACCGCACCCATCGGCACCGAGCGCGAATTGCCGCGTCCATAGGGGATGATGCAGAAGGTGCAGCGGTGGTCGCAGCCGTTTTGCACCTGAACGAAGGCGCGCGCCCGGCCCTCGATGGCGTCGACCATGTGGGCGGCGGTCTCGGTGACCGACATGATGTCGTTGACGCGCACCTTCTCGGTGTCGTTGACGCCGAAATCCGGCAGGGCGCGGTAGGAATTGGCCTTCAGCTTCTCCTCGTTGCCGAGCACCAGGTCGACTTCGCCCATATCGGCAAAGGAGGCCGGATCGGTCTGGGCGGCGCAGCCCGTCACGATGATGCGCGCACCAGGCTTGTCGCGCCGCGCCTTGCGGATCGACTGCCTGGCCTGGCGCACCGCTTCGGCCGTCACGGCGCAGGTGTTGATGACAACGGCGCCGTCCTTCAGCGTGCCGAGCCCGGCCGCCTCGGCCTCGCGTTTCATGACTTCCGACTCGTAGGTGTTGAGCCGGCAGCCGAAGGTGATCACGTCGACCGCCATCACGCCACGCCTTCCACGTCGCGCGCCCAGGCGCCGGTGGCGGGATCGAACGTGCCGGAAAATTCCCATTCGGCCGGCCCGGTCATGACGACGTGATTGTCGTCGCGCCATTCGATGGCGAGCGGTCCGCCGGGCACGGTGATGGTGACCTCGCGCCCGGTGCGCCTGGTGCGCGCGGCGGCAACGGCCGTGGCGCAGGCAGCCGACCCGCAGGCGCGTGTCAGACCGGCGCCGCGCTCCCAGGTGCGGATCGTCACGGCATCGGGCGCCGTCACCCGCGCGATGGTGATGTTGGCGCGCTCGGGAAAGATCGGGTGGTTTTCGAGCAGCGGCCCGAAACGGTCGAGATCATGGGACCACACGTCCTCGTCGACCCAGAAGATGGCGTGCGGATTGCCCATCGAGACGACCGACGGCGAATGAAGCACCGGCGCGTCGATCGGGCCGATCTGCAGCTCGATCATGCGCGTGTCGCGAAACTCCTCGGCGAGCGGAATGTCCTGCCAGCCGAAGCGCGGCTCGCCCATATCGACCGAAATCGTTCCGTCGTCGTTTTCGCGCGCATTGAGGATGCCGGCGACGGTCTGGAAGGTGAAGACCTTCTGCCCGGTCTCGGCAGCCAGCGCCTGGACGACGCAGCGCATGCCGTTGCCGCAGGCCTGGGCCGGCGTGCCGTCGGAGTTGATGATCTCGACGAAATTGGCGGTGCCCGCCATGCGTGGGTCGTGGATCGCCATGATCTGGTCGAACTTGGTCGCCGGATCGGCGGCCAGCGCCTTTGCGGCGGCCGGCGAGACACGGTCGGCGCGCCCGCGCATGTCGGCAACGATGATTTCGTTGCCGAGCCCGTTCATCTTCGCAAAGGGTGCGCCAGTTGTCATTGCCGCCCGTCATTCTCTCGGTTCGGCCCCTATATGGCGGAATGAGCGGGCAATTACCAGACCGTCAAGGGCGTTGCCGGGATGGGGAAATACGGCTGGTCGCCGGCACTGCCGCTCACGCGACGGCGATGATGCCGAGGACGACGAGGAGGAACAGGACCAGCACAACGCCGATGAGAAGCTTCGCACCGGTCATGGCGATGCCCGATATCGAGTGAAAGCCGAGCAGGCTGGCCACGGCGGCAACGATGAGAAGGATCAGAATCCATTTCAGCATGAGACCCTCTTCGGTGCGATTGCGATTGTAACTAAACGCTGAAATGCGCCGAGGGTTCCTCTCGAGCGGATGATCAGGCGGCCGCCGACGGGATGTCCCAGACCTCGCCGGGCAGCATGGCGCGAAAGCGTTCGCGGTCCACGCCGTGTAGATCGAGTGCGGTGTGGAGCAGGTCGCGCGGCTCCTCGATCGGCTCATTGGTCAGCTGGAACGTTCCCCAGTGACAGCCGGCGGCAAAGGCCGCGCCGGCCAGTTTCATGCCGCGCACGGCTTCATCCGGGTTCTGGTGCTGACCCTGCATGAACCAGCGCGGCTCATAGGCGCCGATCGGCAGGACGGCGAGACGAAAGCCGCCATGCTTGGCCGCCGCGTCGCGGTAGTTGACGCCGTCGTGAAAGCCGGTGTCGCCGGCGACGTAGACATTGCCGGCCGGCGCCTCGACGGCAAAGGCCGACCACAGCGCCATGCGGCGATCGCCCGTGCCGCGCGCCGACCAGTGATGCGCCGGCTCGATGTGCACGCGCAGTTCGGGCGAAAGGGCGAAGCTGTCGCCCCAGTCGCCGCAGGCGATGCGCATGGCCGGCACGGATTTCCTGACGATGGCGTCGTTGCCGAGCGGTGTCACCAGGAGAGGGTCGTGGCGCTCGTGCAGGTTCTGCAAGGTGGCGATATCGAGATGGTCGTAGTGGTTGTGGGTGAGCAGCACGGCGTCGATCTTCGGCAGTCCGTCGAAGGCGATGCCGGGTTCGTTGACGCGTTTCGGGCCGATGAAGGAAAAGGGCGAAACACGCTCGGACCAGACCGGGTCGGTGAGCAGGTTGAGCCCGGCCGTCTGGATGAGCAGGCTGGCGTGCCCGACCATTGTGACGCGCAGCCGGTCGCCATCGAGCGTCAAATCGGGCCTTGCCGGCGGATGCGGACTGGGGAATGCAGCCGGCCATTTGGCGCGCTTGCCGTCGAACTGCCATTTCAGGAAATCGCCGAAGGGACGTGGCGGGCTGCCGTTCGGATTGAAGAAGATCCGGCCGTCGAAATGATCGCTCGCCGGACCCTGGTAGTAGGAATTTGCGCCGTTTGCGCGTCCAACCATCGCCATGCCTCCCGCTGCGGCAGCGATACCGCCAAGTCCAAGCCATTTGAGCACCGACCGCCTGCGCATGGCTTTCGAGATAGGCATTGGCGCGCCGGTATCAACCCGGTGCGATCAGGCGCAGCTTCGGGAAATAGGCGCGATAGCGGCCGACATCGCGGGTCAACAGCGGCACGTCGGCGACGGCCGCATGTGCGCCGATGAAGAAGTCCGGGAGCACACCGGTGCGCGTTCCGCCTTGCTTACGGTATCGTACAAACACCTTGGCGGCGAGGTAGAGGGCTGCCCGAGGCATCGGCGTGAACTGGAGACGTGCGGCGGCGACGAACGCATCGAGATCTTCGATCCGTTCATAACGCACCGAGAGTTCGGCATAGACGACATCGTTTATGAGAAGCGGGCCGGCAAGCAACGCCGCCTCGAGCTGTGCGACCGACCAATCTGCCCAGTTCGGATCGTTCGTAACCAGAACATGTCCCGCTCAAACGGAATCGTTTGAGCGAAAGGTACATGTTCCAACATATTGATCTGGCGCGCATATCTTTGCTTCAAACGTTTCCGTTTGAAGCAAACGCGCGCTAGGTCGAGCAGCACATTGGTGTCGACAAGCGTCACGTTTCGCCGCGTGTCAGGGCCATGATGGCGTCGGTGCCAAGCCCCTTGCCGGAATGACCGCGCAGCCGCTCAAAGCGGCTTGCCGGCGGCTTGCCGTCGACACGTATCAGGATGACGCTGCCATCGGCGGCGCGGCGGAAATCGACTTTGCTGCCGGCAGTGATCCCAAGCATATCGCGCACCGGCTTGGGGATCGTTACCTGGCCTTTCGTGGTGACTGTGGCGGTCATGAAAGCCTCGGCGAAGGTAAGGAATGCTGGTTTAAAGATATTACTTCGGCGGCACGGCTGCAATGATCTGAGGCTGGCTGGTGCCATAACCCGACCTTTGCGTTGCAGAATCTCAACAATGGAATGAAATCGACCAGAATGGCGCTGTCATGCGTCCGGCACGGCGATTTGGCCTTGTAATGGCCGCGTCAACACGGTGTTAACCATGGGTTTGAGAAACTGACCAAAACAATGCCATGATTATGTCCCTCAAGAAACAGGCCGGATCCGGACGGCCGATCGCCCCCACGGAGAAAACAGGCATGAAACTTACAACCCAGACTGTCCTCGTCCTTGCCTTGGCGGCGCTGACGGTTTCGGGCTGCCAGAGTTCGCGTTTCGGGTCGCTCGATTCGCGGAGTCCCGCACCGCTTACGGCGGCCCCGTCGGGGTCAGTTCAGTCAAGCCAGCTTCCCCCGCCGCAGCAGCCCTCGGGACCAACGGGTCCGAATTCATTCCCGACCGTGCCCGGCACGGAGACGGCGGCCGATCCCGCGGCCAGCGCCGAAGCGTTCGAAACGGCCGCCGCGGCGGCGCCGGAGATCACGGCAGGCAGCGTGGCCGGCGTCTGGAACGCGGAAGTTGGTGGCCAAAGCTGCCGGGTGGCGACGCCGCAGACGAAATTCGGACAGGGCTTTCGTGCCGGTCCGCTGCGCTGTCCGCCGCCGCTCGACGGCGTGAAGTCGTGGAACGTCGCGGGCAAGCAGCTTTCGCTGTATGACGAGGGCGGCAGCGTGCTGGCGCGGCTCTATTCCTCCAGCGCCGAACGGTTCGACGGCCAGACGACCTCCGGCCAGCCGATCTCGCTCTCGCGCTAAGGTGTGTTGAAAGCCGCCAAGCCAATGTCGCTGCGTGACGGACTGCAACCCTTCCCCTCTGTGCGCCAGGCCTACGAGCATCTGGTCGAGCGCGGCGACGTGGCGTTGGATCCGGCGCAACTCGCCGTCACGCGGGCGCTCGATCACCTGATCGAGGAGATCGCCACCAAGCGGCTGGCGGCCAAGTCGAGTGCGCTCGGCTGGCTGTTCGCCCGCCGCGCCGCGCCGGCGCCGGTGAAGGGCCTCTATGTCCATGGCGGCGTCGGGCGCGGCAAGACGATGCTGATGGACCTGTTCTTCCGGCTCGTCCCGGTGAAGCGCAAGCGGCGTGTGCATTTCAACGATTTCATGGCCGACGTGCATGACCGTATTGGCCGCCACCGCGCGGCCGTCAAAGCCGGCGAGGCCAAGGGCAATGACCCGATCCCGCCGGTCGCCAAGGCGCTCGCCGCCGAGGCGTGGGTTCTGTGTTTCGACGAGTTCTCGGTGACCGACATCGCCGACGCGATGATCCTGTCGCGGCTCTTCGCGGCCCTCTTCGATGAAGGGGTGGTGCTGGTCGCCACGTCCAACGTCGCGCCGAAGGACCTCTACAAGGACGGGCTGAACCGGCCGCTCTTCGCCCCGTTCATAGGCCTGCTCGAACGACATGCCGAGATCGTGGCGCTCGACAGCGACACCGACTACCGGATGGAAAAGCTCGGCCGCGTGCCCGTCTATCTGACGCCGCTGGACGCGGACACCGCGGTCGCCTTCGATCGCGCCTGGCGCGACTATGCCGGCAGCGCCGAGGAGCGCGAGGAGGCGATCGCGGTCAAGGGTCGGCGCATCGTCGTCCGCCGTGCGGCGCGCGATGCGGCGCGGTTCACCTTTGCCGAATTGTGCGAGAAGCCGCATGGCGCCCGCGACTTCCTGGCCATCGCGGAGCGCTACCGGGCGATCTTTCTGGAGAATATCCCGACACTCGACGATTCCAGCCGCAACGAGGCAAAGCGCTTCATCCTGCTGATCGACACGCTTTACGACAAGCGCATCCGGCTCGTCGCCAGCGCGGCGGCGCAGCCGCAGGGGCTTTATCGCGGGCGCATCGGCGCCGAAGCGTTCGAGTTCGAGCGCACCGTCTCGCGCCTTATCGAGATGCAAAGCAGGGACTGGCTGGCAAGCTTGGAGGAAGAGGAACCGGCGCGCGCTACGGCCGGATAAGGGCACGACGCCGAAGGCTGCGCGCTCTCTGGTCGCCCGCTATTCCGGGGCGTGCCCGGCAATCGGGTTTCCGGGCTGCGAATATTTCTTACGTTTACGTAAATCCCAAATATCTTAAACGATTGAATTCATTCGCTCTGAAAGAACCGGTTGAATTTAAATACGGTCCGGTTTATGGCCACCGGTGAATTCCAGTGCAGACAAGGGCGCCCCGACGCGGGACGCAAAACACAGCAGATCATTTCACCGGGGCCCGTTCGGCCCGTATCGTCGCAGGGGAAATCCAGACAAAATGGCACGCAACAAGATCGCGCTCATCGGTTCCGGCATGATCGGCGGAACGCTCGCTCACCTGGTCGGTTTGAAGGAACTGGGCGACGTCGTCCTGTTCGACATCGCCGAGGGCATTCCGCAGGGCAAGGGGCTCGACATCGCGCAGTCTTCGCCGGTCGACGGCTTCGATGCAGGTTTCTCGGGCGCCAACGACTATGCGGCGATCGAGGGCGCGGATGTGTGCATCGTGACGGCCGGCGTGCCGCGCAAGCCCGGCATGAGCCGCGACGATCTTCTTGGCATCAATCTGAAGGTGATGGAGCAGGTCGGCGCCGGCATCAAGAAATATGCCCCCAACGCCTTCGTCATCTGCATCACCAATCCGCTCGACGCGATGGTATGGGCACTGCAGAAATTCTCCGGCCTGCCGAAGAACAAGGTGGTCGGCATGGCCGGCGTGCTGGATTCGTCGCGTTTCCGCTATTTCCTGGCCGACGAGTTCAAGGTGTCGGTCGAGGACGTGACGGCGTTCGTGCTCGGCGGGCATGGCGACTCGATGGTGCCGCTGACGCGCTACTCGACGGTGGCCGGCATTCCGCTGCCCGATCTCGTCAAGATGGGCTGGACGACGCAGGACAAGCTCGACCAGATCGTGCAGCGCACGCGCGACGGTGGCGCGGAGATCGTCGGCCTGCTGAAGTCCGGTTCGGCCTACTACGCGCCGGCCGCTTCCGCCATCGCCATGGCCGAGAGCTACCTGAAGGACAAGAAGCGCGTTCTTCCCTGCGCGGCGCATCTGTCGGGCGAATACGGCGTGAAGGACATGTATGTCGGCGTGCCGACCGTGCTGGGCGCCGATGGCGTCGAGCGCGTCATCGAGATCGACCTCGACAAGTCGGAACGCGCCATGTTCGACAAGTCGGTCGAAGCCGTTGCCGGGCTGTGCGAGGCCTGCGCCAACATCGCCCCGAACCTGAAATAAGCAAGCGAGCCGCGCAGCCATGAACATTCACGAATACCAGGCCAAGCAGGTCCTCAAGAGCTACGGCGCTCCCGTTGCCGAGGGTGTGGCGATCATGAGCGCCGACGAGGCGGAGAAGGCGGCGAAATCGCTTCCCGGCCCGCTCTACGTGGTCAAGAGCCAGATCCATGCCGGCGGCCGCGGCAAGGGCAAGTTCAAGGAACTCGGCCCCGACGCCAAGGGCGGCGTGCGGCTTGCCAAGTCGATCGAGGACGCTGCAGCCGACGCCAAGGAGATGCTCGGCCACACGCTTGTGACCAAGCAGACCGGACCCGAGGGCAAGCAGGTGGGCCGCCTCTACATCGAGGATGGAGCCGATATCGCCCGCGAGCTCTATTTGTCGATTCTCGTCGACCGCACGGTCGGCCGTGTCGCCTTCGTGGTTTCGACCGAGGGCGGCATGGACATCGAGACCGTGGCCGAGGAAACGCCGGACAAGATCGTCACGGTGGCGATCGATCCCGACAAGGGCGTGACGGCGGACGACGTCAAGGCGCTCAACGCGGCGCTGAAGCTCGAGGACGAGGCGGCCAAGGACGGCGAGGCACTGTTCCCGATACTCTACAAGGCCTTTACCGAAAAGGACATGAGCCTTCTCGAGATCAATCCGCTGATCGTCATGGAGAACGGCCGTCTGCGCGTGCTCGACGCCAAGGTGTCGTTCGACAACAACGCGCTCTTCCGCCATCCCGACATCGTCGAACTGCGCGACACGACGGAAGAGGACGCCAAGGAGATCGAGGCCTCCAAATACGACCTCGCCTATGTGGCGCTCGACGGCAATATCGGCTGCATGGTCAACGGTGCCGGTCTCGCCATGGCGACGATGGACATCATCAAGCTCTATGGCGCCGAGCCCGCCAATTTCCTCGATGTCGGCGGCGGCGCGTCGAAGGAGAAGGTGACGGCCGCCTTCAAGATCATCACCGCCGATCCGAACGTGAAGGGCATCCTGGTCAACATCTTCGGCGGCATCATGCGCTGCGACGTGATCGCCGAGGGTGTCGTTGCGGCGGTCAAGGAAGTCGGTCTGAAGGTGCCGCTGGTCGTGCGGCTGGAAGGCACCAATGTCGAGCTCGGCAAGAAGATCATCAACGAGAGCGGGCTCAACGTCATTGCAGCCGACGACCTCGACGATGCGGCCAAGAAGATCGTGAAGGCAGTAAGCGAAGGATAGCGCTATGCCGCCCAGGAAGATCAACCTTTTGGAGGCCGCCGACCGGCGCATCGATAAGGTGTTCGATCCCCATGTCGCGGGCGATGTGAACAATGCCCAGGTCAAGCTCGCCAAGTTCGGCGAGGTCTTCGACTGGCATTCCCACGAAAACGAGGATGAGGGTTTCCTCGTCCTGCGCGGGCGCATCGCCATCGATTTTCGCGACGGCGCGGTGGAGATGGGCGAAGGCGAATTCATTGTCGTGCCGCGCGGCTTGGAGCACCGGCCCCGGTCGCTGACAAAGGAACCGGTCGTACTGATGTTCGAACCGGCGACGACATTGAACACCGGCGATGCCGAGAGCGAACTGACGGTAACTGAGTTGAAGCGGTTGTAGGAAAGTCAACGGGCAGTGCCATGACAGGAAAATCTGAACCCAAACAGATCGTTGTGGAAGTGTCCGAAGAAACCATGGAACGGATCAAGTATCTGGCCGAATTGGAGGGCATGTCGGTAGCCGATATGGCAGGAAAGCTGCTTGCCAACGAAGCCGAAGCTCAAGCTGGTCTGACACGCGGCCCGTTTTCTCGAAAATACATGCATCGTTGATCGAAAGGCGAACTTAGGAATGTCCATTCTCGTCAACAAAGACACCAAGGTTCTGGTCCAGGGCCTGACCGGCAAGACCGGTACCTTCCATACCGAGCAGGCGCTGGCCTATAACGGCACCAAGATGGTCGGCGGCATCCATCCCAAGAAGGGTGGCGAGACCTGGGGCTCGGTCGAGAGCGGCGCGCAGCTTCCCATTTTCGCCACGGTGGCCGAAGGCAAGGAAAAGACCGGCGCCGACGCATCGGTCATCTATGTGCCGCCGGCGGGCGCCGGCGCGGCCATCATCGAGGCGATCGAGGCGGAGATCCCGCTGATCGTCTGCATCACCGAGGGCATTCCGGTGATGGACATGGTCACGGTGAAAGCCAGGCTCGACAAGTCCAAGTCGCGGCTCATAGGCCCCAACTGCCCCGGCGTGCTGACGCCGGACGAGTGCAAGATCGGCATCATGCCCGGCAACATCTTCAAGAAGGGCTCGGTGGGCGTCGTTTCGCGCTCCGGCACGCTGACCTATGAGGCGGTGTTCCAGACGACCAATGCCGGCCTCGGCCAGACGACGGCCGTCGGCATCGGCGGCGATCCGGTCAAGGGCACCGAGTTCATCGACGTGCTGGAGATGTTCCTGGCCGATGACGCCACGCAATCCATCATCATGATCGGCGAGATCGGCGGTTCGGCCGAGGAAGACGCCGCACAGTTCCTCAAGGACGAGGCGAAGAAGGGCCGCAAGAAGCCGATGGCCGGCTTCATCGCCGGGCGCACCGCGCCTCCCGGACGCACGATGGGCCATGCCGGCGCCGTGATTTCCGGCGGCAAGGGCGGTGCGGAAGACAAGATCGCCGCGATGGAGGAAGCGGGCATCCGCGTATCGCCATCGCCGGCGCGGCTCGGCCAGACGCTGGTCGAGGCGATCAAGGGTTGAGTGAATAGGGAGTAGGGAATAGCGAATAGGGCTCACAAACATCAAAGCGGCGCGAGAGCACTGCCTTTCCTCTACTCGCCAATAACTATTCGCTACTCGCTCCAAGCAAGGAGACGGGGCAAAACCCCGGAAACGAAAATGTCTCGGCAAGACCAGGCGAACGACCAGTTTTCGCTCACCTCATTCCTCTATGGCGGCAACGCCCACTATATCGACGAGCTCTACGCCGATTATGAGAACGACCCCGCTTCGGTGAACGACGAGTGGCGCGAGTTCTTCGCCTCGCTGAAGGACGACGCCGACATCGTGCGCAAGAACGCCGACGGCGCGTCGTGGGAGAAACCGAATTGGCCGATCGCGGCCAATGGCGAGCTCGTCTCGGCTCTCGACGGCGACTGGGGCCAGGTCGAAAAGCATTTCGAGAAGAAGACCAAGAACAAGGCGGGCGCTGCCGGCATCACGCTGTCGGACACGGACGTGCTGCAGTCGACGCGCGATTCGGTACGCGCCATCATGATGATCCGCGCCTACCGCATGCGTGGCCATCTGCATGCGAATCTCGACCCGCTCGGCATCGCCAAGCCGCTCGAAGACTATGACGAGCTGTCGCCGGCGACCTACGGATTCACCGAGGCCGACTATGACCGGCTGATCTTCATCGACAACGTCCTGGGGCTGGAATTCGCCACCATCCGGCAGATGCTGGATATTCTCAAGCGGACCTATTGCTCGACGCTCGGCGTCGAGTTCATGCACATCTCCAATCCGGAGGAAAAGGCCTGGATCCAGGCCCGCATCGAGGGGCCGGACAAGGGCATCGACTTCACCGAGAACGGCAAGAAGGCGATCCTGCAGAAGCTGGTCGAGGCGGAAGGCTTCGAGCAGTTCATCGACGTCAAGTACAAGGGCACGAAGCGGTTCGGTCTCGACGGCAGCGAGGCGCTGATCCCGGCGCTCGAGCAGATCGTCAAGCGCGGCGGCTCGCTGGGGTTGAAGGAGATCGTGTTCGGCATGGCCCATCGCGGCCGCCTCAACGTGCTCTCCCAGGTCATGGCCAAGCCGCACCGCGCCATCTTCCACGAGTTCAAGGGCGGCTCCTTCGCGCCCGACGACGTGGAAGGCTCAGGCGACGTGAAATACCATCTCGGCGCGTCCTCCGACCGCGAGTTCGATGGCAACAAGGTGCATCTGTCGCTGACCGCCAACCCGTCGCATCTGGAGATCGTCAACCCGGTCGTCATGGGCAAGGCGCGCGCCAAGCAGGACCTGATTTCGGGCCGCAAGCGCGAGGACATCGTTCCGCTGGAGGAACGCGCCAAGGTGCTGCCGCTGCTGCTCCACGGCGATGCGGCCTTCGCCGGCCAGGGCGTGGTGGCCGAATGCTTCGGCCTGTCGGGCCTGCGTGGTCACCGGGTCGCGGGCACACTGCATTTCATCATCAACAACCAGATCGGCTTCACCACCAACCCGCGCTTCTCGCGCTCCTCGCCCTATCCGTCCGATGTGGCGAAGATGATCGAGGCGCCGATCTTCCACGTCAACGGCGACGATCCCGAAGCCGTCGTCTACGCGGCCAAGATCGCCACCGAATTCCGCATGAAGTTCCATAAGCCGGTGGTCATCGACATGTTCTGCTACCGGCGCTTCGGCCACAATGAGGGCGACGAGCCGGCTTTCACGCAGCCGATCATGTATCGCAGCATCCGCAAGCACGAGACGACGCTGCAGATCTACGCCAGGAAGCTGATCGGTGAGGGCCTCGTCACCGAGGCCGATTTCGAGAAGATGAAAGCCGACTGGCGGGCCAATCTGGAGGCCGAGTTCGATACCGGCCAGTCCTACAAGCCAAACAAGGCGGACTGGCTCGACGGGGCCTGGACCGGCCTGCGCACGGCGGACAATCAGGACGAGCAACGCCGCGGCAAGACCGCCGTGCCGGTCAAGACGCTGAAGGAAGTCGGCAAGAAGCTGACCGAGGTGCCGGAGGATTTCGAGGCGCACCGCACCATCAACCGTTTCCTCGGCAATCGCCGCAAGATGATCGATTCCGGCGAGGGCATCGACTGGTCGACGGCGGAGGCGCTGGCCTTCGGCTCGATCCTGCTCGACGGCAATCCGATCCGGCTGTCCGGCCAGGACTCGGAACGCGGCACCTTCTCGCAGCGTCACACCGTGCTTTATGATCAAAAGGACGAGAGCCGCTACATCCCGCTCAACAATCTGGGTCCGGCCCAGGCGCATTACGAAGTCATCAATTCGATGCTTTCGGAAGAGGCGGTGCTCGGCTTCGAATATGGCTATTCTCTGGCCGATCCGCGCGCGCTGGTCCTGTGGGAGGCGCAGTTCGGCGACTTCGCCAATGGCGCGCAGGTCGTTTTCGACCAGTTCATTTCGTCGGGCGAGCGCAAATGGCTGAGAATGTCGGGCCTCGTGTGCCTTCTGCCGCACGGTTATGAAGGCCAGGGACCGGAGCATTCCTCAGCCCGCCTGGAGCGCTGGCTGCAGATGTGCGCCGAAGACAACATGCAGGTGGCAAACGTCACCACGCCGGCCAACTATTTCCACATCCTGCGCCGGCAGATGAAGCGCGACTTCCGCAAGCCGCTGATCCTGATGACGCCGAAATCGCTGCTGCGCCACAAGCGCGCGGTGTCGACGCTCGGCGAGATGTCGGGCGAGAGCTCCTTCCACCGCCTGTTGTGGGACGATGCGCAGCAGCTTCCCGACCAGCCGATCAAGCTCGTCAAGGATTCCAAGATCCGGCGCGTCGTCATGTGCTCGGGCAAGGTCTATTACGACCTCTACGAGGAGCGCGAAAAGCGCGGCATCGACGATATCTACCTCTTGCGCGTCGAGCAGCTCTATCCCTTCCCGGCCAAGGCGCTGATCAACGAGCTGTCGCGCTTCCGCAATGCCGAGATGGTCTGGTGTCAGGAAGAACCCAAGAACATGGGTGCCTGGGCATTCATCGATCCCTATCTGGAATGGGTGCTGGCGCATATCGACGCCAAGCATCAGCGTGTGCGCTACACCGGACGTCCGGCGGCGGCGTCGCCGGCCACCGGCCTCATGTCGAAACATCTGGCGCAGCTCGGGGCTTTCCTCGAAGATGCGCTGGGCGAGTGATTGCAGCCTGTACGAGCAAGAAGGCAACGGAACAGAACAATGGCAACCGAAATCCGCGTACCGACCCTCGGCGAATCGGTCACAGAAGCGACGATCGGAAAATGGTTCAAGCAGGCGGGCGAGGCGGTCGCGGCCGACGAGACGCTCGTCGAGCTGGAGACGGACAAGGTCACGCTGGAAGTGCCCGCGCCGGCTGCCGGCACGCTGGAGGAGATCTCGGTCAAGGAAGGCGACACCGTCGAGGTGGGCGCACTTCTCGGCATGATCGCAGAAGGCTCGGGCGCGCCGGCGGCGAAGAAGCCGTCGGAAGGCAAGGACGCGGTGGCTCAGGCGAGCAGTGACGGTGATGCCGGGCGTTCGGCGGAAGCGGCGGAAAAGCCCGCCAAGGCCGACGGCGAAGGCAAGACCGCCAAGGGCGACATGCCGCCCGCCCCGTCGGCCGCCAAGCTTCTGTCTGAAGCCGGCATATCCGCCGACCAGGTCGATGGTTCGGGCAAGCGCGGACAGGTGCTGAAGGGCGATGCGCTCGACGCCATTGCCAGGGGCACGGCCTCCTCGCCGGCCGAGCAGCCGAAGGTGGCGCGCGCGCCGTCGCCGGCCGAGGACGAACCGCGCGAGGAGCGCGTGAAGATGACGCGCCTGCGCCAGACCATCGCGCGGCGCCTCAAGGACGCGCAGGCGACCGCCGCCATGCTGACCACCTTCAACGAGGTGGACATGACGGCGGTGATGGATCTGCGCAAGAAATACAAGGACCTGTTCGAGAAGAAGCACGGCGTGAAGCTGGGCTTCATGGGCTTCTTCACCAAGGCGGTCACCCATGCGCTCAAGGAGATCCCGGCGGTCAATGCCGAGATCGACGGCACCGACATCATCTACAAGAATTTCTGCCATGTCGGCGTGGCCGTCGGCACCGACAAGGGACTTGTCGTGCCGGTGGTGCGCGACGCCGACCAGATGGGCATTGCCGAGATCGAGAAAGAGATCGGCCGGCTTGGCCTGGCGGCGCGCGACGGCAAGCTGTCGATGGCCGACATGCAGGGCGGCACCTTCACCATCTCCAATGGCGGCGTCTACGGCTCACTGATGTCGACGCCGATCCTGAACGCCCCGCAGTCGGGCATCCTTGGCATGCACAAGATCCAGGAACGGCCGATGGTCGTCGCCGGCGAGATCAAGATCCGCCCGATGATGTATCTGGCGCTCTCCTACGATCACCGCATCGTCGACGGCAAGGAAGCCGTGACCTTCCTGGTGCGCGTCAAGGAGAGCCTGGAGGATCCCGAGCGGCTGGTGCTCGATCTCTGATCGCCGGGTAGGCCTGCCTCATGAGCCCCGATTTCCTCATCACCGCGCTGATCGTCGTCCTGGTGCCGGGCACCGGCGTGATCTACACGGTGATGACGGGGCTTTCGGCCGGACGGCGGGCGAGCGTTGCCGCGGCGCTCGGCTGCACGCTGGGCATCCTGCCGGCGATCCTCGCCTCGGTCGCGGGACTGGCGGCGATCCTGCACACGAGCGCCGTTCTGTTTCAGGCCTTGCGCTATGCCGGGGCGGCCTATCTCCTCTATCTCGCTTGGCGAACGCTGAGGGAAAGCGGGCCGATGCAACTCGGCAAGCGCGGCAAGGGAACGGCCGCGTTCCTGCCGACCGTCAGGACGGGCTTCCTCATCAACATCCTGAACCCGAAACTGTCGGTCTTCTTCCTCGCGTTCCTGCCGCAATTTATCGATCCCGGGGCGCCGTCTCCCGTCTTGCAGATGCTTTTCCTGGGCGGCGTCTTCATGGTCATGACATTTGCCGTCTTCATCCTTTATGGCGCAGCCGCCGCAATGGCCGGCGCGCGGTTGCTGGAGAACGGAGCGGTGATGAAGTGGATGCGCCGAACAGTGGCCGGCGTATTCGCCGGCTTCGGCCTGCGGCTGGCATTGACCGAACGCTGAACCGTCCGACGGTCAGGCGCAAACGACTGCCGGTCGCGGAACGAAGGAGATCAGACATGGCCTTCGAACCCAATGTCCCACCCGTCCAGGTCCATCTGTGCGTCAAGGGCGGCAAGGCGGCGATCGCCTGGTATGAAAAGGCGTTCGGCGCGGTCGAGAACTTCGAGCAGATGGCCGAGGACCAGGAGCGCGTGCTGCATGCCAATCTTTCGCTCTTCGGCACCGAGATCATGCTGCACGACGAGTTTCCCGAATTTTCGCCCGACGTCCTGTCGCCCGTCACCCGGGGCGGCGCCGGACTGGCGATCAACGTCAATCTGGCGACGCCGCAAGAGGTCGATGCGATCGTTGGGCGCGCCGTGTCGGAAGGCGCGGCGGCGACGATGCCGGTGGCCGACCAGTTCTGGGGCGCGCGCTATGGCAGGGTGCGCGACCCGTTCGGCCATGTCTGGGCTTTCAACGCGCCGCTGAAGAAGGGGTGATCGCGGTGGGGCGCGGCGTCAGACACATCATCACAGGAACGGCCGTTCTCCTCGGCGCATGTCTCCCCGCGGCTGCACATGCCGCCTGCCCGCAAGAGCTGGCCGTCTATTCGCAGCCACATGGAGACGCGGCGATCGACTTCCGCCCCGCCATGCGCGGCGGAGCCGAGATGGCGGCGTTCAGGCTCCTTCTGGGTCAAGGCATCGTTCTCGACGGAAGCGTCATCCGGCATGAACAGGCGGGCGGCCGGTCTTACGGTCTGGTCGCGCAGGATTGCCCGCACGGCGACGCAACGGGGGCGGAGCTCGACGCCTGCATCATCTGGCAGGGCGCCCTTTATGGAGTGGATGACAAGGGGGAAATCGGACCGCTGCCGTCTCGGGGCAAGCCGGCGGCCGAACGACTGCTGTTGGCCGATCTCGGCCCGGCCGTCGGCAACTCGCGTCTTTACGCGGAGGGCGGATTGGACCGCCTTCCATGGGATGTATTTCAATTGAGCGGCTGCCAGGAATAGGCGCCGATCCAGAACGGAACTGAAAGGAATGAAGCATGGCGTATGATGTTGTCGTGATCGGAGGCGGACCGGGCGGATATGTCTGCGCCATCAAGGCTGCGCAGCTCGGTCTGAAGACGGCGGTGGTGGAGAAGCGCGCCACCTATGGCGGCACCTGCGTCAATGTCGGCTGCATTCCCTCCAAGGCGCTGCTTCACGCCTCGGAAGTCTTTGCCGAGGCCGGCCATTCCATCGCCGCGCTGGGCGTCGAGGTGGGCAAGCCGAAGCTCAATCTCAAGCAGATGCTGGCCCACAAGACGCAGACGGTCGAGCAGAACACCAAGGGGCTCGATTTCCTGTTCAAGAAGAACAAGATCGATGGCTTTCACGGCACCGGCAAGATCGCCGGCAAGGGCAAGGTCGTCGTGACGAAGGATGACGGCACGACGGAAGAGATCGAGACCAAGAACATCGTGATCGCGACCGGCTCCGATGTCGCCGGCATCCCCGGTGTCGAGCTGACGTTTGACGAAAAGGTCATCGTGTCGTCGACCGGCGCGCTCGATTTCGAAAAAGTGCCCGGCAGCATGGTCGTCGTCGGCGGCGGGGTCATCGGCCTCGAACTCGGCTCGGTCTGGTCGCGGCTCGGCACGAAGGTGACCGTCGTCGAATTCCTCGACACGATCCTCGGCGGCATGGACGGCGAGGTCGCCAAGCAGTTCCAGCGCATGCTGGCCAAGCAGGAGATCGACTTCAAGCTGGGCTCCAAGGTGACCGGGGTCGAAAAGACCAAGAAGGGCGCCAAGGTGACTTTCGAGCCGGTCAAGGGAGGCGATGCGGAATCCGTCGAGACCGATGTCGTGCTGGTCGCCACGGGGCGCAAGCCATTCACGGAGGCGTTGGGTTGCGAGGAAGCCGGCATCCTGCTCGACGATCGCGGCCGCGTGAAGACGGACAGCAATTTCCGCACGTCAGTGGAAGGCATCTACGCCATCGGCGACGTGATCGCCGGCCCTATGCTGGCGCACAAGGCGGAGGACGAGGGCGTGGCCGTGGCCGAGATCCTCGCCGGCCAGGCGGGCCATGTGAATTACGACGTCATCCCGAGCGTGGTCTATACGAGCCCGGAAGTCGCATCCGTCGGCAAGACGGAGGAGGAGCTGAAGAAGGACGGCGTGGAATACACGTCCGGCAAGTTCCCCTTCTCGGCCAATGGCCGGGCGCGCGCCTCGCTGCATACGGACGGCTTCGTCAAGGTGCTTGCCGACAAGAAGACCGACCGTGTTCTGGGTGTCCACATCGTCGGCTTCGGCGCCGGCGAGATGATCCACGAGGCGGCGGTGCTGATGGAGTTCGGCGGGTCTTCGGAGGATCTGGCGCGTACCTGCCACGCGCACCCGACCATGTCGGAAGCGGTCAAGGAGGCAGCACTCGCCACTTTCGCCAAGCCGATCCACATGTGAGGCCGACTGTCGGCCACTGCCGCCGGCGATGCCAAAGCGAAAAGACCGCACCCTTCCAGCGGTGGTGCGGTCTTTCACAGCATGGTGCAGCGAGAGGGAACCGGTTCAGTTCGCCGGCGCCGGCTGGACGGGCTCTGCCGGATCGTTGAGGTCGAGCGGCGGTATCGCCTGCTCGCCGGGCTGTGCCTCCCGCTCGATCGATCCCGTCGTCATGCGATGGTCGCTCTGTGCGGGGGCCTGAGCCTGAACCTGTGGCTCCCGTTCAGGGCCGGGGCCGCCGAGAAGGGCAAAGGCAAGCACGCCGAGAACGACGAGCACCAGCGCCACGGCCGCGCCGTTCAGGCTGCGGCCTCGACGGAGAGCAGGCTTCCGCCGGACAGAGGCCGGCGGTTCATGCGGATTGCCCAGGCCCACGGGGTCGGGCTTCCTGTCGTGGTCAGTCATCACGATCTCCATGCAGTGTGCGGATTCTGGCGCATCACACCCCACGGCAGCAACACGGGAAATGTGTCGCTGCCAGCGTGGTTGCATCACGAGTGAAGTCCGCCCTTCTTTGTCCGTGATTCCGCGCCTTTCAGTCGCGGCAGGCCCTCGCGCGGCTGCCGCAGCGCAAAAAAGTGCCCGGCTCGAAGGCCGGGCGCACCCCTGGAAGTTATTGCTGTCAGTCGTCCGGTGCTTCAGCCGGGCGTTCCGAATCCGGTTTGACGATCGAAGCCGTCGTCAAGCTCTTGTCGGGCGTGGAGATCGGTTCAACATCGCTGCTGGCAACCGACATGTTCTTCTCTCCGTGCGCCGTCTTGTGAAAGTCGCATGCCTGAGCGGCAGAAAGCGACAATCCGAGCGCCCCCGCAAGGATGAGCAGATGTTTCATGCCGACATTCCCTTTTCAGGATCCCCGTTTCAGGATCGATGGATCGACGAAAGGCGAACGCCGAAAGGCTAGCAGAGCCTCGGCGCCGCGCCAAATCACGCTTTGCGTGAACGCGCCTTGCCGGCCGCAACCTGTCAGGTGCCGGGGGACACGGAATAGCCTTGGCGGCGCAGGACTTCCACCAGGCCCTCCTCGCCCGGCAGATGCAGCGCGCCGACGGCGATGAAGGCGCCGCCCTTGTCGATCAGCGGTGCGGCGTTTTCGGCCATGGTTCGGTTGCGCGCCTTGATCAGGCGCTCCTCGAACGCCGCATAGCCGGGACCGTCGGTCTCCTCGTTCGGCAGGACGGAACGGAAAAGCGGCCATATCATGCCGATCTCGCCGGCGGCGTAGAGCCGGATCATCGTCTCCATCACATCGTCCATCCGTCCGCCGAGCCTGAGCGTGTCGACGAGGCCTTCGATGTGGAACTCCATCGGCAGCGACGCCATGGCCTGCAATTGGCCAACGGCCGTTTCGAGCCCGGCGAGCGACTTGCCCTGCTGCTTGGCCTGCCTGGCCAGCTTGGCGTCGAGAATGGCGGCGCCCTCGGCCTTGCGGGCGAGTTCGCAGGCCGGCAGGGTGACGAGTGCCGTGAGCATCCACGGCTTCATGCGCTGAACGCTTGCCGGCGGCACGCCGCGCGCTTCCAGGGCTTGTTCGACGAGCTCTCTGTCCGCCGCCGAAAGGCGCGAAAACAGCGTCTCGTCACCCGTATACATGGTGAGCTCGGGATGCTTCATCATCGCCGCCATCATGGCTTTCTGGTCGAGGATCTCGGTCGTTTCCACGACGACGGTCTTCGACGCCTCGAATGCAGCGCCCGCCTCCTCGGGCAACTGGGTCACTCGCGGATCGGTCATATGCATGGTGCCGAAGAGCCAGGAAGGCTCAGTGCCGGCCTTCTCGACCTTCCACAAGAGCCCGCGCCCGTTGGGGGTCGCTGCGGCCTCGGCGTGAATGGCGGCGAGCGCGTCGGGATCGTTGCGCTCCAACTGCGAGACAAGGTCTTCGCCGGTGCATTCGCCGTCGGCCGCATGGGCGTTCGAAGCCGCCAATGAGGCAACCAGCAGGAAGCCCAGGAAGAAGAGCGTGTTGAGGACTGCGAGGACCCTGAGGGCGAGCGTCGTCGCCGGTTCGCCGATATCGTGCGTCGGTGCGTGGATGCGATGGTCGTACATGCTGCAATGATAGCGTGAAAAAGCGGCGAAACCGTTAATCCGCGCGTGAAGTTTGGTGCGTTTCAGGCCCGCGGGTGGGCTGCCTGATAGACGTCGAGCAGGCGCTCGGTGTCGACGCCGGTATAGACCTGCGTCGTCGACAGGCTGGCATGGCCGAGCAGTTCCTGGATGGTGCGCAGATCGCCGCCGCGCCCGAGCAGATGGGTGGCGAAGGAATGACGCAGCGCGTGCGGCGTGGCCGAATCGGGCAAATCGAGCGCCGAGCGCAGCCGGCGCATCTCGCGCTGGACGATGGCCGCGGCGAGCGGGCCGCCGCGCGCGCCGCGAAAAAGCGGCGTGCCGCTTTCCAGGCGCCACGGGCACAGGCGCCGGTACTCGGCCACCGCTTGACGCGCCACGGGCAGCAGCGGCACGAGCCTGGTCTTGCCGCCCTTGCCGGCGATGCGCAATGTCTCGCCGGCGCCTGCGTCGAACAGGCCCGGCGTCAGGCCGAGCGCTTCGGAAATGCGCAGGCCGCAGCCGTAAAGCAGCGTCAGCACGGCGGCGTTGCGCGCCGCGATCCAGGGTTCCTCGGCGGTCTGCTCGTCGTTCGACACGACGCGCCTTGCATCCTCGGCGGTCAGCGGCCGCGGCAGCGATTTCGGCTGTTTGGGCGAGGCGAGCGCGGTGGCCCCGGCCGCGTTGGCAACCCCTTGGCGCTCCAGATGCCGCAGAAAGGAGCGGATGGCGGCCAATCCGCGCCCAAGGGTGCGGGCGCCTGCGCCGTCGCCGCGCCGCCAGGCGAGAAAGGCGCGCAGGTCCGCCGCGCGCAGATCGGCGATGTCGGACAGGCCGGGCGGTCCGCCGCGATGGCCGGTCAGGAACTGCAGAAACTGCCGCGTGTCGCGCTCATAGGCTTCAAGCGTGTTGGCCGCCAGCCGGCGCGCGCCGGCAAGGCCGGCCAGCCAGTCTTGGCGCGCGGCAAGAAGATCGGGCTTGCCGGGAATGAGGAATTTTTCAGTCGACGGTTTGGCCACGTGCCGAATGTCTCCCTGTCGCGGTACAATTGTCGCCCGCGACGGTTAGCGTCAGGTGAATGGGCGCGATTGATATAATGGCCCGACCGCAATAGAGCAGAGCGATGACAAAACCAGACAATCCGGTCGAGATGGGCGTGATCGGCGCCGCGCACGGCATACGCGGCGAGGTGCGGGTGAAGTCGTTCACCGACGATCCGCTGGCGCTCGGCGATTACGGCCCGCTTTTGAGCGAGAATGGCCGGGTTTTCGTCATCGCGCAGATCCGGGCGCAAAAGGACGTTGTGGTCGTGCGTTTCGAAGGGGTCGATGACCGCAATGCGGCCGAAGCGCTCAACGGCACGCGGCTGTTCGTCGAGCGCGCGGCCTTGCCGGAAGAACTCGACGAGGAGGAGTTCTACCATGCCGATCTGGTCGGCCTCGACGTGCTCGACGAGACGGGCGCGCTTGTCGGCAAGGTCAAGGCGGTGCAGAACTTCGGCGGCGGCGACATCGTGGAGATCGTGGGCGCGGGACGCGCGAGCGTGCTCGTGCCGTTCACGCGGGCTGCCGTTCCGACGATCGACATTGCGGCGGGCAGGCTCATCATTGATCGAAAGGCGGCCGGCCTGCTCGATGACGAGGACGAGGAAACCGGTGCCGGTGCCGGCCCGGGGAAAGGCGCTCGATGAGCTTTCGCGCTTCAGTGCTCACGCTTTATCCGGAGATGTTTCCGGGCGCCCTGGGCCTGTCGCTTGCCGGGCGGGCGCTGGAGCGCGGCGACTGGTCGCTGGAGACGCACCAGATCCGGGATTTCGCCACCGACCGCCACCGCAGCGTCGACGATACGCCGGCGGGCGGCGGAGCCGGCATGGTCATGCGGGCCGATGTCCTGGCGCGTGCCATCGATCACGCCGCGCCGGCCGGCGACACGCGGCCGAAGCTGCTGATGAGCCCGCGCGGCCGGCCGCTGACCCAGGCGCGCGTGCGCCAGTTCGCCGAGGGACCGGGAGCGGTGATCGTGTGCGGGCGTTTCGAGGGCGTCGACCAGCGGGTCATCGAGACGCGCGATCTGGAGGAAATCTCGATCGGCGACTACATCCTTTCGGGCGGCGAGCCGGCCGCACTGGTGCTGCTCGACGCGGTCGTCAGGCTGTTGCCCGGCGTGATGGGCAATGCGGTCTCGGGCGAGGAGGAAAGCTTCGAAAGCGGCCTGCTCGAGCATCCCCATTACACGCGGCCGCAGGAATTCGAAGGCCGCTCCATCCCCGAGGTTCTGACCTCGGGCAATCATGCCAAGATCGCCGAATGGCGGCGCGAAAAGGCGCGCGAATTGACCGCGCAGCGCCGTCCCGATCTCCTGCACCGGGGCGACCCGTCGTCTCGATGACCGTATAAGCTCAGCCGGTCACCGTGTAGTATCCGGCCAGGAAGAGGCCGAAGGCCACGACGAAGCCGCGCACCACCGTCTGCGGCACCCGTCTGGCCGCCCAGACACCGGTATAGCCGCCGCAGGCGACGCCGGGCACGATGAAGGCAACCTCGCGCCAGGCAACCACGCCGCCGGAGACGAAGACGGTAATGGCGACCGCGGCGATGACGATCGACAGCATATTCTTCAGCGCATTGAGACGGTGGTAATCGCCACGTTCGGTGATGCCGAGCGTCGCCAGCATCATGATGCCCATGCCGGCGCCGAAGAAACCGCCATAGACGGCGGTGAGGAACTGGACGATCCGGCCGGTGATTGCATGGACCGGGCCGGCTTCGTCGCGCGGTTTCGGCTTCAGCCACGGGCCGGCGGCAAAGAGCGCCGTCGCGGCAATCAGGAGCCATGGCACCATGGCGCGGAAGGAGGGATTGTCGAGCGCCAGCAGAACGAGCGCGCCCATCAGGGCGCCGAGGGCGGAAAGTCCACATAGGAGAAGTGCGCCGCGCCACATGCCGGCAATGTCGCGCCAATAGGCGATCGTCGACGTGATATAGCCGGGTATCTGGGCGATCGAAGAGGAGGCATTGGCCGAAATGGGCGCGACGCCGATAAGGCTCAGCGCGCCGAACGAGATGAAGGTGCCGCCGCCGGCGACGGCATTGATGGCGCCGGAAAGGAAACCGGCGAGGAAGAGGAGACTGGCCGCGAGGAGTGTCACGATAGTGTGGTGGAGATGGACTGGAAGGATGCGTGAAGAAGAGAGCCCGGCGTTTAGACAGTCACCGTGACTTAGGCAAGGGGCGCAACGCGCGCGGATCGTTGGGCCAGGCCGAGACTGTCGGCGAATTTCTCCGCGAGCAGGTGACAAAGGCGGCAAAAGCGTGTAAGTGCCCGCGCGAAGCCGAATGATCGGCCTTTTGAAACCGTCAACAAATGCGGTGCAATCGTCCCTGCCTCGTCGCCCGTCCGGGTGGTGCGGCATAGCCCAGCGGTCCAGGAACTGCAGGCGAGCGTCGGGCGCTCTGGCTGTCGAGAAGCAAGAAGAGGTTTGAAGCGATGGACATCATCCGTCAGCTCGAGGCCGAGCAGGCCGCCAAGATCGAAGCGCAGCGCAAGCTGCCGGAATTCTCTCCCGGCGACACGGTGCGCGTTCAGGTGCGCGTCACCGAAGGCAAGCGCACCCGCATCCAGGCCTATGAAGGCGTGTGCATCGCGCGCTCTGGCGCCGGTCTGCACGAGAACTTCACCGTGCGCAAGATTTCCTACGGCGAGGGCGTGGAGCGCGTGTTCCCGGTCTATTCGCCGCTCGTCGAGGGCGTCGAGGTCGTGCGCCGCGGCAAGGTGCGGCGTGCCAAGCTCTATTACATGCGCGGCCGGCGCGGCAAGTCGGCACGTATCTCGGAGAACACCGGCGTGCGTGCGCGCAAGCTGAACGAAGCCGAGCGCGAGGCGCTGGCCGCCGAAAAGGCGCGTCTGGAGGCTGAGAAGGTGGCAGCGGCCGAGGCTCTGGCAGCCGAGAAGGCTGCGGCAGAAAACGCAGCCGCAACGGCGGAGAACGCCACCGAATAGGCGGCCGTCGGATCAGAAATTGCTTAAAAGGCGGCTTCGGCCGCCTTTTTTCGTTGGCGAGGTGAACGTGCGCGCCGACCCGAACGCAATGACGGCCGTGCATCGCCGGTGTGCCGATCCGGCGATCATTCTCGCGTTGGCCTTATGCTTGAAACCAACCGTGATTGGGCGTCTATTGCAGTGCAGCATGGGCGCATCTAGATTGCCTCGGCTTCGGCCGCCGACCTGATGGCAAGCACTTTCCAACAGGCGCGGGCCAACAGGCGCGGGCCAACAGGCGCGGGCCAACAGGCGCGGGCCAACAGGCGCGGGAATGACTGGTTGCCGGTGCTGCCAGTTCTCAGTGGAGTAAGATTTGGCATCGGCGGACCCCGCTTTGACGATTGTTGCATTCGCAAGACCCGCTTTCCAGGCGGCACGTCGCCCGGCTTGTTCGCGGCGCACCGCCATTGCCCGATTGGCAACATGACCAGCATCACCGGGCGGCTGATCAAGGGAAGCATGTGGCTGGGCCTGTCGCGAGCGATCGTGAACGGGCTGGGCGCCTTGAGCACAATCATACTGGCCTGGTATCTGGCGCCGTCCGATTTCGGTATCGTTGCGCTGGGCATGACGATCCTCATGATCGTCTCGACCGTCACCGAACTGTCGCTCGCCCAGGCGCTGATTCGTCACAAGGCGCCCGAGGAATCGCATTTCAGCGCCGCCTGGACGCTCAACGCCGCACGCGGCTTGATCCTCTGCCTGCTCTTTGCCGTTTGCGCCTATCCGGCATCCGTGGTGTTCGAACAGCCCGAATTGTTCGGCGTCATGCTTGCCTTGGGCTTCAGCATGCTGTTGAGCGGCCTGACCAATCCGCGCCTGATCACCTTTCAGCGCCGGCTGATCTTCTGGCAGGAATTCATCGTCAGCGTCTCACAGAAGCTCGCCGGCTTCATCGCTTCGCTGGCGATTGCGATGATCTATCACAGCTATTGGGCGCTCGTGGTCGGAACGCTCGTGACCCAGGCGACGAATGTCGCCGTTTCCTATCTGGTGCTGCCGTTCCGGCCCAGGATCACCTTTCGGCACATGAGGGAATTCTTTTCCTTCTCGGCGTGGCTCACGGCGGGCCAGATCGTCAATACGCTCAACTGGCGCTTCGACTACCTGCTTGTCGGCAAGATGCTCGGCGCGCCGGCGCTCGGCTACTATTCCTTCGGCAGCAATCTCTCGATGATGGCGACCCGCGAGACGACCGCGCCGCTCACCCTGACGATCTATCCCGGCTTCGCCAGCATTCGCGACGACGCGCCGCGCCTTGCCGCGGCTTACCAGCGCGCCCAGGCGCTGGTCACCGCCGTCGCGCTGCCGGCCGGCATCGGGGTTGCGGTCGTCGCGGATCCGCTCGTCAGATTGGCGCTGGGCGAGAAATGGTTGCCCATAATCTTCATCATCCAGGCGCTTTCCTCCGTCTTCGCCCTGCAGACGCTGGGCTCGCTCGTCCAGCCGCTCGGCATGGCCAAGGGGGAGACGCGGATGCTGTTCATACGCAGCGCCCAGATGCTGCTCGTGCGGGTGCCCGTCATGGTCATCGGGCTGATGCTCTACGGGCTGCACGGCATCGTCATCGGCCGCGTATTCACCGGGCTGGTCGGCGCATTCATCAACATGCTGCTCGTGCGCCGCTTCACCGGCGTCACGGTGATGAAACAGCTTTGGGTGAACATACGCGCACTGGCCAGCGTCGCCGTCATGGCGGCAGGCGTGTCCTTGGCGTCGGCCTATCTGCCGCAAACGGCCGGCAGTGCCGAACTCGCGCTTCACCTTGCGATCCTCGTTGCGCTGGGGGCGGCGCTCTATTGCGGATCGAGCCTTGTGCTCTGGCTGTTGATGAAACGGCCAGACGGACCCGAAACGGAGATCCTGAAGATCATGAACAGGGTCGTTACCAAATTTCGCCACGCGTGAGTGTTGCCATGTCCAGCCAATCCGACCAGCCAACCCGTTTACGAGAAATGCCCCCACCATCACATTTGGATTTGATCTCCAGCCTGCAAGGCACGATTCGCGATTGCCTGAAAGACTGTATCTCCGGCGACGAACCGGTGGCGATGGTCGACTTCCCGAACTATCGCAATGTCGGCGATTCGGCGATCTGGCTGGGCCAGATGGCCTATCTTTCATCGCAGTTCAACAAGACGCCGTCCTACATGTCGGCGTTGCACGACTTTTCCCATGACGCGCTCGACGAGGCGATGCCGTCCGGGCCTATCCTCATCACCGGGGGCGGGACGTTCGGCGACATCTGGCCGGCGCACCAGGAACTGCGCGAGAGCATTCTGGAGCGTTGGCCGGGCCGTCCGGTCGTGCAGTTTCCGCAGTCCATACATTACAGGTCGATGGAGCATGCCGACCGTATGGCGCGCGCAATTGCGCGCCACAAGAATTTCGTGCTGCTGGTGCGCGACGAGCCGTCGAAAGAATTCGCAGAAAAGCACTTCGATTGCCAGGTGCGGCTTTGTCCCGACATGGCCTTCCACATCGGTCCGATCGAGCCGTTGTCCGCGCCGCGCGTCCCCGTGCTGGCAATGCTGCGCACGGACCAGGAAAAGGCGGCGCAATACGACCTGACGGCCTACCGCGATGTCCCGGTGGAGGACTGGATCACCGAATCGCGCACCGGCATCCGCATCGCCAAGGCGCTCGGCGTGGCGAAGGCTGCCGCATCCCTGGATGCGGAGCGTATCAAGCAGGCCAAGTTCGACGCGGCGGCCAAGGCGAGGCTCCGGCGCGGCATCCGGCAGATCTCGCGCGGGCGGGCCATCGTGACCGACCGGCTGCACGTTCACATCTGCGCTCTGCTGCTCGGGCGGCCGCATGCCGTACTCGACAACAGTTACGGCAAGGTGCGGCGCTTCATGGACGCATTCTCGGGCGGAACGGCGCTGTCGCACAGGGCAACGTCATTCGACGACGCGATCGATTGGGCGCGCAGCCAGGCCGCACATGAAGCCGGTGCGTGAAGGGGCGGGCGGGGTGCAGGCGCGGCGTCTGGTGCAGGAGCATAATGCCGCGGCGTAATTCCAACACGATGCAAATGGAGGACAAGGAGGATGTCCAAGATCATCGGAATAGGTTGGGCGAAGACCGGAACGACGACGCTCGGTCATTGCTTCACGATCCTGGGCTACGACCACCAAAGCCAGGATCTGAGCCTCGTCGAAGGCATTCGCAAGGGCGACCTGTCGGCAATCATGGCCCGGGCGGAACAAAAGGAGTCGTTCGAGGATTGGCCCTGGATCATCCTGTATCGCGAACTGGACCGGGCCTTTCCCGGTAGCCGCTTCGTTCTGACGGTGCGGGATGCCGACAAGTGGATCGGCAGCTACACCAATATGTTGGCCAACAAGGGAATCGCCTCCGACGAGACGAACAGGATCCGCGAGACATTGTACGGTCTGCCGTTTCCTGACGTGACCAAAGCGCAGCTTGTCGAACGCTACCAAAGGCACAATGACGACGTGAAACGCTACTTTCGCGATCGTCCCGACGATCTACTTGTTGTCGACTGGGAAGACGGCTGCGGCTGGAAGGAGCTTTGCGATTTCCTGGGCCGCGAAATCCCCCGCCAGCCCTTCCCCCATGCGAACAGGGGCAGATATTCGGCGCAATCGCCGATGCGCCGCCTGTTCGCCAAACTGACCGGGCAGCCGGTCCAATAACGCGCCGTCTGCAGAGGCTGAATTTCATGACACTGCTTACCTTCATCGTTCCGGTGCGCCATCAGGACAATGCCCGTGATTGGGATCTTCTCCGGACGAACCTGGCCCAGACCGTCAGATCGATCTCGAACCAGACCAATGGCGACTGGCGCGGTCTCGTCGTGGCGAACCAGGGTGCGGATCTTCCCGACCTGCCGGACGGCTTCGATGTGGTGCGCGTCGACTTCCCGCCCAACGACATGCACGAGATGGGCGCGGCCAGTCTCGACGAGGTGTATGAGGCGTTTCGCGCCGACAAGGGGCGCCGCGTGCTCATGGGCATGCTCGCCGCGCCGGACAGTCGCTATTTCATGATCGTCGACGACGACGACTTCGTCAGCTCTCGCATCGTCCAGCACGTGGCGGACGACCCCGAGGCGAACGGATGGACCATCGAACGCGGCTATATCTGGGACGATGGCGGCAAGATCCTGCTCGAATACGACGGATTCGACCGTGTGTGCGGAACCTCGCTGATCGTCCGCGCGGATCTTTACGGCGTTCCCGACCGGTTCGAGGATGCCTCGCTCGACTGGATCAAATCCATGCTGGGCAGTCACGTCCGCATCGCCGACATCCTCGCCGAGCGCGGCACGCCGCTGGCGGCGCTGCCGTTTCCCGGCGCCGTCTACCGCGTCGCCCACAAGGGCTCGCACAGCCAGGCGCCGAGCCTGCTGGTGAAATATTTCCTGAGCCGCGAGGCAATGAAGCGGCCGCGGCGGCTGCTGCGCAATCTGGGCCGGCTCCGGCTGATCGGACAAGCGCAGGAACGCGAGTTCTTCGGCAAGGCCGCATAGAGCAATCTCACGAGACGTGGAAACCGATTCTCCAGCCCGTGAAGAACGGACGTTTGCGGCTGGCCATTCTTGCATGCGCCCGGTAACCGGATACATTCGCCGCCGGAGCACGGCGGTCTTGCCGGGTTAAGCCTTGCATTGCAGGAGAGGACAATGAACAGGACCAAATTGTTGCTGGCGTTGCTGGCGGGGCTTTTCGTTCCCGTGGCGGCGATCGCCCAGGACCTTCCCGATCTCGGCGGCAGGACCATCGTGGTTGTCACCGAAAATGCCTATCCGCCGCTGCAATTCGTCGATCCCAAGTCGGGCGAGGCGATCGGCTGGGAGTATGACGCAATGGCCGAGATGGCCGAGCGGCTCAATTTCGAGGTTGCCTATCAGAATACGAGCTGGGATGCGATGATCCAGTCGGTCTCCGACGGCCAGTACGATCTCGGCATGACCGGCATCACAATCCGCGAGGACCGCAAGGAAAAGGTCGATTTCTCCGATCCTTACATGCATTCGGAGATGCGCATGCTGGTGCGCGCCGGCGAGGACCGCTTTTCGGACGAGAAGGAATTCGCCGCCCAGGATGGTCTGCTGATTGCCGCGCAGCCGGGCACGACGCCGTTTTACGTCTCGGTCTACGATATTCTCGACGGTGACGAGTCCAATCCGCGCATCAAGCTGTTCGAGACGTTCGGCGCCACGGTTCAGGCGCTGCTGGCCGGCGATGTCGATCTCGTCCTGACCGACGGTGTCGCCGCCAATGGCTATGTCGAATCCACCGGCGGCAAGCTCAAGGTGGTCGGCGGGCCGCTCGGCTCGGAGGATTTCGGTTTCATCTTCCCCAAGGGCTCGGACCTGGTTGCGCCGTTCAACGCGGCGATCGCGTCCATGCAGGCCGACGGCACGTTCGACGCCTTGAACAAGAAATGGTTCCTCGACTACAAGCTCGGACAGTGAGGGTGGGGCGAGGACGATCGTGATGGCGATTCAACAAAACGACGTCGCGATCTAGCGGCCGATGATGCAGCCGCCGTCTTCCGCCACCGACAAGGACTTTCCCTGGTGGCTCGTCGCCGCCGGGACGATTGCCGCGGGCGTTGCCGTCTTCATCGCCGTCAACCAGCTCTATGCGGAAGTGTTCACGGTGGTGGCCAAGGGGGTCGGCATCACCATCTTCGTCACGCTGGTCGGCTTTGCGCTTGCCTCGGCGCTCGGGCTCGCCATGGCGCTGATGGCGCTGTCGAACAGGCTCTGGCTGCGCCAGGCGGCGCGGTTTTATGTCGAGATCGTCCGCGGCGTTCCGGTGCTGGTGCTCCTGTTCTGGATTGCCTTTGCCGGCGTTCCGGGCTTCGTCGCCTTGTGGAACTGGCTGACCGTCCCGCTGCAGACGGCCGGTCTCATCGGCGAACTGCTGGTGCGCGACGTGTCGCTTCTATGGCGCGCCGTCATCGCGCTGACGATCGGCTACTCGGCCTTCATCGCCGAGGTTTTCCGGGCCGGCATCCTGTCGGTCGATCCGGGACAGATCGAGGCGGCCAAGGCGCTCGGCCTGTCGCCCTTCCAGCGTTTCCGGCTGATCGTCTTTCCGCAGGCGATCCGCACCATTCTGCCGCCGCTCGGCAATGATTTCGTCGCCATGGCCAAGGATTCCTCGCTCGTTTCCGTGCTCGGCGTCGCCGACATTACGCAGATGGGCAAGATCTACGCCTCGGGGTCGTTTCGTTTTTTCGAGACCTACTCTATGGTGGCCTACATCTATCTCATCCTGACGGTCGGCCTGTCGCTCGCCTTGCGGGCCCTGGAGCGTCGCATGCGCAAGGCGCGGGCCTGACCGTCCGACAACACCCCGAAGGGAGAACGATGACTGTCAACAAAGCACTCGATCTCGTTTATGCCGCGAAGAACGAAGAGGAACTGGCCGCCGGCTACGCCGCCTGGGCGGCGGGCTACGATCGCGAAACCGCCGAACTCGGCTATTGCCTGCCCTTCGTGATCACCGGCTGGCTGGCGCGCTATGTGCCGGCAGGTGAGGGACCGCTGCTCGACGCGGGCTGCGGAACCGGGCTGACCGGCCCCTATGCCAAGGCGCTCGGTTATGACGATGTCGAGGGCCTCGATCTTTCCGAGGAAATGCTAGAGGTGGCCAGGGGACGCAAGGCCTATACGAGGCTCGAGAAGGCCGCGTTAGGCGAGCGCCTGCCCTGGCCCGACGATTATTTCCGCGCCTTCTTCGCCTCGGGCGTGTTTACCGAGGGCCATGCGCCGGCTTCCGCCTTCGACGATCTCGTGCGCATCACCGCCAGGGGCGGACATGCCATGTTCACCATTCGCGACTCGATCATCGAGCGCAACGGCTTTCGCGAACGCTTCGACGCACTGGCCGCCGCCGGCAAATGGCGGCTCGTGGAAGAAACGCCCACCTTCCGGCCCTACGCGATTGCCGAGCCGGAAATCGGCGTGAAGGTTTTCGTCTTCGAGGTGCTGTAGCCAGCTTCCCGACAGCGCGCCTTCGCTTCAAACGGAAACGTTTGAAGCAAGGATATTCGCGCCAGATCACTATTGTGGAGCATGTACCTTTCGCTCAAACGTAACCGTTTGAGCGGGACACGCTCGAGGAGCATGCAGGCGCGGCAAGGCGCGGCGCCCGCTCGTCTCGTCAGCCTTGCGACGCGCCGATCGACACAGGCCGCACCGGCGAACCCGACGCGCCGCGCGAGCGTAGCGGCAGGATCATGGTGCACGACGTCCACACCTTGTCGGCGGCCAGTTCGTCGAGCTTGGCGTTCTGGATCTGGTGGATGCCGGCCTTGGCCAGATTGAAGTGGTGGAGGGCGAAGGGAAGCCCTTCGGGCGTTCCCTCCGGCGGGCCGGCCTTGCCCTGCAGCGCGCCTTCGTTCACCGGATCGGTGAAGGGGTTGTCGAGTGCCAGGAGCACGATGCCCTTTTCGGCCAGGTATTGCGCCGCATCAAAGGCCAGCCCCGGCCCCATCGTGTAGTAGGGCGTATCGCCGGCGGGGTCCTGCCAGTTCTCGCTCCAGCCCGTGTAAACATACACCACGTCGCCGGGCAGGATGCCGCGCTCGGCGAGCCCCTGCGCCTCGAGCATTTCTTCTATGTCCTGCGTCGTCACGCGATCGCCGGCTTCGAGCGCGGTGCCGCCATTGTGCGCCTTGGCGTCGAGCAGAATGGCGGAGGTGACGATCGGCGGCACCTTCTCGATGCCGAGCTTGAGCAGCGGCGAGTCCGGCGTCGGCTTCACGTCCTTCTGGGTGTAGCCGCTGTAATACTCGGCGCCGTCGGCGGGAAAATCGCTCGTCCCGTCCCATGGTTCGGGCAACACCGCAAAATGGCCCAGCGCGTCCATCTGCGTGCCTTGCGCGCCGGGCTCGCCGCTTTTGACGTCTTCCCCGTTGAAGGCATGCAGCGTGCCGGGAATGCCGATAGTGGGACGGTAGGCATATTCGAGCGGTGCGCCGAAGGGCGACATCGGCATCGAATTCGAGCGCTCGTGCGACAACTCGTAGGCCTTGGCGCCCGGCAGGGCCAGGTGTGCCGCGCAGCGCATCCAGGTTCCCGTACCGAGGCCGTTTGCCATGCCGACCTCGTCGCCGGACGGCCATGGCGGACTGGGCACAAGCTCCATTGAACGCTCGATGACGTCTGTCGCGTCCTGGGCGAACGCGCCGGGCGCGGCAAGCAGCAGAACTGCGGCGGCCGTTATTGTGGCTCTGTTCATCATGGTCTCCCGTGGTGCGCCGGCCGGCACTCGCCGGACGATCAGCCTCGATATATCTGCATCCGGATATAGAAGGCTTCCGTTCCCCTTATGAAAATGAGGTTACCCGGCGCGTAGATAAATGCAAATGCAATCTTTAATCCCTGACCAGAGGCGGAACAGCCGCCACTGGCGGTGATGAGATCCATCTGCCTCAATCAGCTCCGCGCAGGCACAGAGGGGAACCCGGGCGCACCGTACGGCGTTTTGAACCAGCTTGCGGAGGCCACAATTGGACGAACTCATCGCCGATCTTCTGCAGGAGACCTGGCTGCCGCTGCCGGTCATTGCGTGGCGGCTGCTTCTCGCCACCCTGCTCGGCGCGCTGGTCGGTTACGAGCGCGAACGGCGGGCACGTCCGGCCGGTTTGCGGACCCATATTCTGGTTTGCATCGCGGCGGCGACGGCGGCCGTCCTGACCATAGAGATCGCGCATCTCTCCGCCTTCCAGACCGACGGAATCCGCATCGACCCGATCCGCCTGATCGAGGCCGTGACGGCCGGCGTGGCTTTCCTTGCGGCCGGCATGATCGTCTTTGCCCGCGGGCACGTGCACGGGCTGACGACCGGCGCCGGCATGTGGCTCGCCGGTTCCATCGGGCTCGCCTGCGGGCTCGGCTTCTGGCAGGTGGCGGTCATCGCGACGCTGCTGGCGGTGATCGTGCTGACCGTGATGCGCGTTGTCGAGGGGCGCTTGCTGGGTAAGGACCGCCGGACACAACGCCGCGACCGACAGGACGCGAAGAAATAGCCGTCGCGCCATGGCGGCTTTGCCTGCGAGCGGACAGCCCGATTGCCGCCCTGCCAAAAGACTGGTATGAGCCTCGCCATGGAAAAGCTGTTTGGAAATCCAGCTTACAAAGGCTTCGTGCTGCAGGACAAGAAACGCCTGCCGTCGCGGTTCTTTGCGTGGCTGTCCGGTACCCTGTTGAGCCGACTTTCCTGAGCGGCCCCGCTCCCGGCCTTGCTGGCCGGTCTGATCCAGCTTTCCAACCATCGATGGATGCAAGACAATGACCGCACCGCGTACGCTTTACGACAAGATCTTCGACGAGCACGTCGTCGACCGGCAGGACGACGGAACGTGCCTTCTCTATATCGACCGTCATCTCGTGCACGAGGTGACGAGCCCGCAGGCCTTCGAGGGACTGCGCATGACCGGCCGCGCCGTGCGCCAGCCGAAGAAGACGCTCGCCGTGGTCGACCACAACGTTCCGACCACCGACCGCACGCACGGCATCGCCAATGAGGAAAGCCGCATCCAGGTCGAGGCGCTGGCGAAAAACGCGTCCGAATTCGACATCGAATATTACAACGAAGTCGACCGCCGCCAGGGCATCGTCCATATCGTCGGCCCCGAGCAGGGCTTCACGCTGCCCGGCATGACCATCGTGTGCGGCGACAGCCACACCTCGACGCATGGCGCCTTCGGCGCGCTGGCGCACGGCATCGGCACCTCCGAGGTCGAGCACGTGCTGGCCACCCAGACGCTGATCCAGTCGAAGGCGAAGAACATGCTGGTGCGCGTCGACGGGCAATTGCCCGAAGGCGTGACGGCGAAGGACATCATCCTCGCCATCATCGGCGAGATCGGCACGGCCGGCGGCACCGGCCACGTCATCGAATATGCCGGCGAGGCGATCCGCGCGCTTTCCATGGAAGGCCGCATGACGATCTGCAACATGTCGATCGAGGGAGGCGCGCGCGCCGGCCTGATTGCGCCCGACGAGACGACATTCGCCTATGTCAGGGACAAGCCGCGCGCGCCCACGGGCGAGGCCTGGGAACGGGCCGTCGACTATTGGCGGACGCTGAAGAGCGACGAGGGCGCGCATTTCGACAAGGTGGTCGTGCTCGACGCGGCCAATCTGCCGCCGATCGTCTCCTGGGGCTCCTCGCCCGAGGATGTCGTCTCCGTCGAGGGCGTGGTGCCGGACCCGGCCGACATCCCCGACGAGACCAAGCGCGCCTCCAAGCAGCGGGCGCTCGACTATATGGGCCTGACGCCGGGCACGAAGATCACCGACATCGAGCTCGACCGGGTCTTCATCGGGTCGTGCACCAATGGCCGCATCGAGGACCTGCGCGCCGTCGCCAAGGTGGTCGAGGGACGCAAGGTCCATGAGAGCGTCGATGCCATGATCGTACCGGGCTCGGGCCTGGTGAAGGCGCAGGCCGAGGCCGAGGGTCTCGACAAGATCTTCGTCGCCGCCGGCTTCGAATGGCGCGAGCCCGGCTGCTCGATGTGCCTGGCGATGAACGACGACCGTCTGAAGCCCGGCGAGCGCTGCGCCTCGACCTCGAACCGCAATTTCGAGGGTCGGCAGGGTTTCAAGGGCCGCACCCATCTCGTTTCGCCGGCCATGGCGGCGGCGGCGGCGATCGCCGGACGGTTCGTCGACATCCGCGCGTGGAAATAGGCGCTGCCGCGATGCTGCGCTCTTTTTTCTTGCCTACCGGCTCGCCAGTTCGGGCGGGTCGGTGACGACCCGGTAGGCGCTGAGTTCCTCGGGGGAGAGATAGTAAAGGGCGCTCGGCGGCGTTTCGAGCGCGTGCAGCCACAGCGCACCGTCCACGCCCATCGCGGCAAGGTGGCGCGAAATGCGCGCCGTGGTCACCTGGGCGTGCGCCATGGCCTGTGCCGGCTCGTAGGTTGCCTCTCCCACGGTATAGAACTGGTGGACGCCGACCGCCGCCTTGTCGGACACGTTGCGCGCCGTGCCGCCGGCCAGCACGAGGGGGCAGGAAGACGCGCACAGGGCGCCGGCTTCAACTTCCGTCGCCAACCCTTTTTCCCGAATAAGGCGCGCCATGGCGATGGCGTCGTCGAGCGAGCCGCCGGGCGAGTTCAGCGAGATGGTCTCGACATCGTCGCCGCGCGCGGCAAGTTCCGTGGCGAAGCGGGCGCCAGCGCCGACATCGATCGAGCCTGACGCCGCCAGCAATCGGCCATCCTGCTGCAGTTCGAACCGCATCGGGATGCTCAGCGCATCATCGCTGGTCGTCAGGTAATGGCGTGGGTCGGCCGGGGCGTTGGCGCGCGAACTCTCGTTGCCGGGCGCCGGCGGCAGGATGGGATCTCGCGCCGCCGCGGGAGCGCTGTCGCCGGTGAACGCGGCGCGCACCTCCACCATCTCGCCCAGATCGATGGCGAGGATGACGAAGGCGCCGAGAAGCAGGCCGCGAAATGTCCAGCGCACCAGCTCACCCTCGTCGAGCGGCTGGAAATGGCGCTTCAACGCCTTTTTCAGACGATTGCCGGCGCTTGCCGCGCCCTTGTCCTGCAATTGGGTCACGGGTCCGTCCTCTTGCGATCGGCGAGCGACAGCGACGTCACGTTGCGGGTCATCGTTTCCGGCGACGCGGCGTGGTGCTTCAACCTTCGTGCGGTGGCGGCCTGGCTCGTGCGCATTCCGGTTCCATCCGGTTCAGGAGGCTGATCGAGGCGCTTCAAGAAGGCGTGGGAAAGGTGACCAAATCAGGGCCGCAGCGCCATTTCGCGCCCTTGCCCGCGCCTTTCGATCGCCTTTCAATGGCACGGGTGCTGCAGCACCGGCACGACGTTGCTGGGCAGGCCGTACATGAAGCTGCGGCCGTGCAGGAGAACGCCGGCCCGGCGGCACGATGCATATTCGACGTAAGGACCGCGCAGTGGCCGGACGTCGCCGTCGTCGAATTCTTCTCCGGCGTCGCCATATTGCTGCATCTCGGCGGCCAGATGGCCCTTGCCGACGACGATGCGCTTGTAGCCGGCCGGGCTGTAGATCACCAGGTTGCCGAAACTGTCGGCGTGGACTTCGTCCTGAAACAGGCTGCCGGCCGAAGCCGGAGCGGCGAGACCGAGCGATGCGGCGATGAAGGCAAGCGCGCCCAGCCGGCGCAGTTGCTCGAAGGGTCGGGTTTGGCAGCGCATGGTGCGTCCTTTCCTGTTGACGGGTCGCAGCCTCCTGACCGAACACTTTAGTAATTTGTTAACCTTTGTCACCCTGCATCCGCCCCATTCGGGCGCACCAATTGACAGTTATGGTTAATGCGCTCATTGGAGGACGCATGAGCAAACAGCATTCGATCGATATCAGCCAGCTTCGACTGAAGGACGCGCTCGATTTCGCGCCGCTGCTGGCGGCCTACGCACAGGCCCTGAAACGCGGCGCGCCGCGCCGGCCCGACCAGTATTACGCCGAATCGGTGTTGCAGGATCGCACGGCGGAGGTGCTGGGCGCGCGCATGGACGGCGAACTTGTCGGCTTCGCCATCTTCACCGACATGCCCGAGCCCGTCTCCGGCATGCGCTGCGGCGTGTGCGACCACATCTACGTGCATCACGACCACCGCAACAAGGGCATCGCCAAGGCCATGGTCGACGTGCTTGCCGATCAGGCGGAAGAGCGCGGCTGGACCAAGCTGCTCCTCAATGCGCCGCGACAGCCCGAAGACGGCCGCAAGCTCTATGAGCAAATTGCCGCACCGGCCGACTGGACCAGCTACATCATCCGTTTCGACCGCTGATCGAGCGATGCGGCAGCGACGGTGACCGGTTGATCTTTTGCCGGCATTGATCGATTCTTGGCGCGCAGGGGCGAATCGAGAGGTAGTGTGTTGCGTAGTGTCCTGGCGCTCCTTGCGCTCTTGCTGCCGGCGGGGTGTGTCCCCCAGTCCGCACAGATGGAAGAAGGCAGCGTATCGTCGCAGCCGCGGCTTGCAGCCTATCATTGCAGTGACGGCACCAGCCTGACCGTGGAGAACCGTGGCACGAGCGTCGTCGTCGACGATGGCGGCGAAGAGAAGATCGAGCTGCCGGCCTCGCCGACCGAATCGCGCCACCGGTATGGCGCTGAGCTTTATGCGCTGGTGCTCGACGAAACCCAGGCACTGTGGATGAAGGCCGGCGAAACGCCAGCGAGTTGCGAACGCTGACGGTCGCGCGGCGGGCTGATCTAAACGATTGAAGTCGCCGCTGGCCGCAACTGGCCCATAAGGGAAGGCGCCGAAACGCTTTTCCGGCTTTGACGCGGTGCAAAAAGCGCATTAGAAAGCGCCGCATCCTGGGTCGCGATCGGCAATTGCAGCGTCGCATCGCGCGCCTTTCGTCCTGGGGGAGCCATGAGCAAGACCACAGCCACCCGCGCACGACCGCTTTCGCCGCATCTTCAAGTCTATCGCCTGATCCCGACGATGGTCATGTCGATCGTCCACCGCATCACCGGAAGCGCGCTTTATTTCGGTACGCTGCTCGTTGCCTGGTGGCTGATCGCGGCCGCTTCGTCCGAGCCCTATTTCGACTTCGTCAGCGCGATCTACGGCTCATGGTTCGGCCAGCTCGTGCTGTTCGGCTACACCTGGGCGCTCCTCCACCACATGATCGGTGGCATACGCCATCTGGTCTGGGACACCGGTACTGGGCTCGACAAGCATACTGCGACGAAAATGGCCTGGGCGACCGTGGCCGCGTCCGTTACGCTCACGGTGCTGATCTGGATCGCCGGCTACATGGCAAGGGGGGCCTGACGATGACTGATTTCCGTACGCCGCTCGGCAAGGTGCGCGGCCTCGGTTCGGCCAAGGAAGGAACCGATCATTTCTGGCACCAGCGTTTGACGGCGGCAGCCAACATCCCGCTGATCCTGTTCTTCATCGGTTTCCTGATCGCGATCAACGGCGCCGATTACGAAGCGACGCGGGCGGCGATCGCCAACCCCTTCGTCAATCTGATGCTCATGCTGATGATCGTGTCCGGCCTCGTCCATATGCGGCTCGGCATGCAGGTCGTCATCGAGGACTATGTGCATGCCGAGGGCGTTAAAATCATCCTGCTCGTGCTCAGCACATTCTTCACGATCGCCGTCGGGCTCGCCTCGGTGATTGCTCTTCTCAGAATTGCGTTCGGAGGCTGACCCAGTCCATGGCCAAGGCAAGCACCAATACCCAGCCGTCGGGCAAGGCGTATGAGTTCATCGACCACAAGTTCGACGTGGTCGTCGTCGGCGCGGGCGGCGCAGGATTGCGCGCCACCCTCGGCATGGCCGAGCAGGGCCTGAAGACGGCCTGCATCACCAAGGTCTTCCCGACCCGTTCTCACACCGTTGCCGCCCAGGGCGGTATTGCCGCCTCGCTCAAGAACATGGGCCCGGACAGCTGGCAGTGGCACATGTACGACACCGTCAAGGGGTCGGACTGGCTCGGCGACACCGACGCGATGGAATACCTGGCGCGCGAGGCGCCGGCCGCCGTCTATGAGCTCGAGCATTACGGCGTGCCCTTCTCGCGCACCGAGGAAGGCAAGATCTACCAGCGGCCCTTCGGCGGCCACATGCAGAATTTCGGCGACGGTCCGCCGGTGCAGCGCACCTGCGCGGCGGCCGACCGTACCGGTCATGCGATCCTGCACACGCTCTACGGCCAGTCACTGAAGCACAACGCGCAGTTCTTCATCGAATATTTCGCCCTCGACCTGATCATGTCGCAGGACGGCGTGTGCACCGGCGTCGTCGCCTGGAACCTCGACGACGGCACGATCCATCGCTTCGCCGCCAAGATGGTGGTGCTGGCGACCGGCGGCTACGGCCGGGCCTATTTCTCCGCCACCTCGGCGCACACCTGCACCGGCGACGGCAACGGCATGATCGCGCGCGCCGGGCTGCCGCTTCAGGACATGGAGTTCGTGCAGTTCCACCCGACGGGCATCTACGGCGCGGGCTGCCTGATCACCGAGGGCGCGCGCGGCGAGGGCGGTTATCTGGTCAATTCCGAGGGCGAACGCTTCATGGAGCGCTATGCGCCCTCGGCCAAGGACCTTGCAAGCCGTGACGTCGTCTCGCGCTGCATGACGATGGAGATCCGCGAAGGCCGCGGCGTGGGCAAGAACAAGGACCACATCTTCCTGCATCTCGATCATCTCGACCCGGCCGTTCTGGCCGAGCGCCTGCCCGGCATCTCCGAATCGGCGCGCATCTTCGCCGGCGTCGACGTGACCAGGGAGCCGATCCCGGTCCTGCCGACGGTGCATTACAATATGGGCGGCATCCCGACCAACTACTGGGGCGAGGTGCTGAACCCGACGAAGAAGGACCCCGACCGCGTGGCGCCCGGCCTGATGGCCGTCGGCGAGGCGGGCTGCGCGTCCGTGCACGGCGCCAACCGGCTCGGTTCCAACTCGCTGATCGACCTCGTCGTCTTTGGCCGTGCGGCTGCGATCAAGGCCGGCAAGGTTGTCGATCGTGAATCGGAAATTCCTTCGATCGACGAGAAGGCGGTCGAGAAGATCATGGACCGTTTCGACCGCATCCGCCATGCCGACGGCGGCACGCCGACGGCGAAGCTGCGCGAGAAAATGCAGCGCGCCATGCAGGAGGACGCCGCCGTCTTCCGCACGCAGGAATCGCTGGAAAAGGGTTGCCAGCGCATCTCCGAGCTGTGGGGCGAACTGTCCGACCTCAAGGTCCACGACCGTTCGATGATCTGGAATTCCGACCTCGTGGAGACGCTGGAGCTGGAAAACCTGATGGCCTGTGCGATCACCACCGTCTACGGCGCCGAAGCGCGCAAGGAAAGTCGCGGGGCGCACGCACGCGAGGACTTTTCCGAGCGCGACGACAAGAACTGGCGTGTCCACACGCTTTCGCGGGTCGACGAGAAGGGCAAGGTGAAGCTCGACTACCGCCCGGTGCACACCGAAACCATGCTGCCGATCTCCGAAGGCGGCATCGACCCGGCAAAGATCGCGCCCAAGGCGCGGGTATACTGAACGGTTGTTGGCTGTGATACCGTCGTGGGGAAAGGGATTTCGCCATGAACATGATCGGACACAATAGCGCGCGTGGGGGCAGGATGTACGCGATCACCTTTGATCTGGACACTCAGACACTGGAGCAGAGTTACGGCAACGCTTCGTGGCGGAACGCCTATGCCGATATCCGGAATGCATTGCGCAACCACGGCTTCGACTGGCAGCAGGGGAGCGTCCATTTCGGTGATGAGACGGTCAACGCTGTGAGCTGTGTGCTTGCCGTGCAAGATCTTACAAGACGCTTCCCTTGGTTCCGCCCATCGGTACGCGATATGCGAATGCTGAGGATCGAGGAAAACAACGATCTAGGGCCGGCAATCGAGCAGGCGGCGAACGGATAAGAGACAATGGTCCAACTCACGCTCCCCAAGAATTCGCAGATCAAGCAGGGCAAGACCTGGCCGAAGCCGGAAGGCGCGACCAACCTGCGCGAATACCGCATCTACCGCTGGTCGCCGGACGACGACGAGAACCCGCGCGTCGACACCTACTTCGTCGACATGGACGATTGCGGGCCGATGATTCTCGACGCGCTGTTGTGGATCAAGAACAATGTCGATCCGACCCTGACGCTGCGCCGCTCCTGCCGCGAGGGCATCTGCGGCTCCTGCGCCATGAACATCGACGGCACCAATACGCTCGCCTGCACCAAGGGCGTGGACGAGGTCGACGGCGTGGTCAAGGTCTATCCGCTGCCGCACATGCCTGTGGTCAAGGACCTGGTGCCGGATCTGACCAATTTCTACGCCCAGCACCGCTCGATCGAGCCGTGGCTGAAGACGGTGTCGCCCGAACCGGCCAAGGAATGGCTGCAGAGCCACGAGGACCGCACCAAGCTCGACGGGCTCTACGAGTGCATCCTGTGCGCCTGCTGCTCGACGTCGTGCCCGTCCTACTGGTGGAACGGCGATCGCTATCTCGGCCCGGCCGTGCTGCTGCAGGCCTATCGCTGGCTGATCGACAGCAGAGACGAGGCGACGGGCGAGCGGCTCGACGATCTGGAAGACCCGTTCCGGCTCTATCGCTGCCACACCATCATGAACTGCACCCAGGCCTGTCCGAAGGGGCTCAACCCGGCCAAGGCGATCGCCGAGATCAAGAAGATGATGGTGGAGCGGCGCGTCTGAGGGCGTCGGTGTTGGCCGCTCACGCAAGCGTGTAGCGGAGTGAGTTTGCGAAGGCGGCCCGTGGCGATAGGAATCGTCTGAAACGGAGGCCCGCCCCATGACTCGTCCTTATGCCGTTCTGGCTGCTCTTGCACTCGCGACGGCGCTCACTCTACCGCATCCCGCAGCCGCAGAGGAAAAGACGGCCATATTCGCCGGCGGCTGCTTCTGGTGCGTGGAGGCCGATTTCGACAAGGTGCCCGGCGTGCTCGACACGGTTTCGGGCTATGCCGGCGGCGAGACGCAAAATCCCACCTACCGCAATTATTCCTCCGGCGGCCACCGCGAGGTGGTGAAGATCGATTTCGACGATACGAAAGTGAGCTACAAGCAGCTTGCCGATATCCTCTTGCGCACGGTCGATCCCACTGACCCGAACGGCCAGTTCTGCGACCGGGGCAAGAGCTACTCGACCGCCATCTACGCGCTGGACGCGGAGCAGAAGGCGGCGGCCGAGAAGGCAAAGCAGGAGGCCAATGCCGTGCTTGGCGGCAAGGTGGTGACGCCTGTTCTAGGGCCGGTCACCTTCTGGCCGGCGGAAGATTATCACCAGAACTATTATCGAAGCGACGAGCACATCCTGACGCGCTTCGGCTTTGTCACGAAAGCGGACGCCTACAATGGCTACCGCGAGGGTTGCGGCCGCGATCAGCGGGTGAAGGAGGTCTGGGGCGAGATGGCCTTCAGTGGGCTTGTGAAATAGGCCTGCAGGTGCATGCCCGGATCGGCTCGCCGCATTGCGGAATGAGTTCGCCGATCCAACACCTTTTTCCGCAGTTCCTCACGCAGGCCGGTTGCCGCCTTCCGGAGCAGGCTCAGGCCGGCCGCGCCTTGGCTTTCTCGATGCGTTCCATGGCGATTTCCGCCGCAACATCGTTGGTCGGCCTGCCCTGTGCCTGGGCGCGCTCGAAAATTGCCGAGAGCGTGACCGGGATCGCGGCCACCTTGGTCATGGTCGCGGCACGGTCATAGCCGCCCGGCGCAAGCTCCGCCGCCACATTGATCAACCCGCCGGCATTGATGACGTAATCCGGTGCATAGAGGATGCCGCGCTCCATCAGCCGCCTTGCATCCTCGTGCCGGGCGAGCGGATTGTTCGCCGCCCCGGCGACGATCGCCGCCTTGAGCGTCGGGATCGTCGCCTCCGACACGACGCCGCCCAGCGCGCAGGGCGCAAAGACATCGGCCTCGGCCGCAATGATGGCGTCGGTGGCGACCGGTGTCGCGCCGAATTCGCTGGCGGCGCGCTCGACGCGCTGCGCATCGATGTCCGCAACGATGAGCTTCGCGCCCTCGCCATGCAGTTCTTCGCACAGCGCCCAGCCGACCGAGCCCAGCCCCTGGACGGCAATCCGCACCCCTACGAGATCGCCGGGGCCGCGCTGCTGCTTGAGCGCCGCCTTGATGCCGAGAAAGACGCCATGAGCGGTGACCGGCGACGGGTTGCCGCTGCCGCCCTTGGTCGTGCCGGTGACGTTCGGGGTTCTCTCGCGCAGGAAATCGGCGTCGGCCACGGTGAGCCCGACATCCTCGCCGGTGTAGAACTGGCCTTCCAGCGCGGCCAGCATGTCGGCATAGGCACTCAACAGTTCTGGCGTCTTGTCGGTTTTCGCATCGGCGACGATGACGGCCTTGGCGCCGCCGAAGGGCATGCCGGCAACGGCCGACTTGTAGGTCATGCCGCGCGAAAGCCGGAGCGCGTCGGTGAGCGCGGCCTCGAAGCTTTCGTGTGGCCACACGCGCGTGCCGCCGAGACCCGGGCCGAGCGCGGTGTTGTGGATGGCGGCAATGGCCGTCAGGCCGCGTTCGGCGTCACGGCCGAGCCAGACCTGTTCGTGCTGGTCGAAATCCTGCAGCTTGGACGCGACCTCGGTGATGTCGTCGAGAACAAGCGTCGACTTGCCTGCCGGCACCTTCAGTTTGCGCGGCTCGGTGGCATGCAGCATTGTGTCCTCCCGGTTTGAACCGATAGGGAATCCTAGACGTATTTAGGTGTTCTTTGGTGGCGAAGTAGTGCCTCCGCACGACCGTCCGTTGCGCGCGGAGGTGATTTGCGGTCACAATCGTGCGATTGCGCCACCCGGGGCTGCAAGCCGGCAATCAGGCCAGCCGGGCATCGAGCGATATGTCGATGGCGCCGAGCGCCTTGGAGACCGGGCACTCGGCCTTCGCCTTTTCGGCCAGTCGCTTGAACCTGGCCTCGTCGATGCCCGGCACGGTGCCGACGACGCTCAAGGCGCTGCCCGTGATCCCGGTGCCGGGAACGAGCGTGACGACGGCCTTTGCCTCGATCTTGTCGGCCGGCGTGCCGTTCTCGGCCAGGAAATGCGAGAACTGCATGGCGTAGCAGCCGGCATGGGCAGCGGCGATGAGTTCCTCCGGATTGGTGCCGGACTTGCCGCTCTCGTCCTCGAAGCGGGTCTTGAACGAATAGGGCTGGCCCGACAGGGCGCCGCTTTGTGCTTCAAGCGTACCCGTTCCGTCCTTGAGCGCGCCTTTCCAGATTGCGGTTGCGGTGCGGTTCATCGGTATCTCCTCTCGTGGTGTTCGGCAGCAGGCGGCAATGCCCCATTGCCGCCCCTGAATGGCGCATTTTTGTGACCGCCCGACGACCCTACCGAGAGTTTCCGGCCGCGGTCGCCATCAGATCGCCTCGCCGCGCAGCAGCCGCGGTGTCGGGCCGGCAAGCCCCGCGGCCTGGCGGATGAAGAAATCCTTCATGCGCGGCATGCGGTCGACGAGGCCGAGCCCGATGTCGCGGACCGTGCGCAGCGGCGCGAAATCGTTGGAGAACATACGGTTCAGCACGTCCGTCGTGATTCCCATCTGCAGCGTGTCGAAACGGCGCCAGCGCGCGTAGCGCTCGAGCACGTCCAGGGCGCCGATGTCCTCGCCCAGCCGGTCGGCCTCCACCAGGACCTGCGCCAGCGCGGCGACGTCCTTGAAGCCGAGATTGAGCCCCTGGCCGGCGATCGGGTGGATGCCATGCGCCGCGTCGCCGGCCAGCGCGAAGCGCGGCTTGACGAAATCGCGCGCCAGCGTCAGCCCGAGCGGCCAGGCGCGCCGCGGTCCCTCGACATGAAGCGCGCCGAGCTTGTGGCCGAAGCGCAGCTCCAATTCGTGCTCGAAGACGATGTCGTCCTCGGCCACGAGGCGCTCGGCTTCCGCGGTGCGCTCGGTCCACACGATGGAGGAGCGGTTTCCGGTCAGCGGCAGGATGGCGAAGGGGCCGGACGGCAGGAAATGCTCTTCCGCGCGTCCCTCATGCGGCCGCTCATGGGCCACGGTGCACACGATGCCCGACTGGCCGTATTCCCACTCCAGGGTCTTGATGCCGGCCATGGAGCGCAGGCGCGACTTCACGCCGTCGGCGGCCACCAGAAGGCGCGCGCGGAAGGTCACGCCGTCGGCCAAGCCGATCGTCGCGGCGGCCGGCTCGATCTCGAAATGATCAACGCCGACCCCGTCGATGACGTCGACGCCGAGCTCGCCGGCGCGCCGCCGCAGCGCTCCGTTCAGCGCCTTGTTGGGCACCATATGCGCGAAGGGTTCGCCGGCAGCGACATCGCCGTCAAAGGTCAGGAAAACCGGCCGCACGGGATCGGCGGTACGCGAATCGGTGACGATCATCTCGGTGATCGCCTGGGCGTGCGGGACGATCTCGTCCCAGCAGTCGAGCCGGGCGAGCATGCGGCATGCGGCGGCGGCGACGGCGGATGCGCGTCCATCCTTTTCCCAGGTGCGAGACGGGGCGGCATCGACGACGGCGATGGTGAGATCGGGACGCGCCTGCTTGATCGATACGGCCGCCGCCAGGCCGGCATAGCCGGCCCCGGCCACGAGAATGTCGAGTGCGGCTCCGTCCAGTCGCTTGCTCATGCGCATATCCTCCTTACCGTCGGCTGCGCGGCCGCCCGGGCTTGCCGCTTGACTTGGCGGGGGCTTCCTGCTCGAACCGCCAGGCTCATTTGTTTCCACCTCATCTGGAGCCCGGCACCGATGTCGTCCGCCATGCAGGAACTCCTGTCCATTCTCGACCTCGAGCAGCTCGAACACAATCTGTTTCGTGGTCGCAGCCCACAGGTCAACTGGCAAAGGGTGTTCGGCGGACAGACCATAGCCCAGGCCCTGGTCGCGGCCCAGCGCACCGTCGCGCCTGAAAGGCAGGTGCATTCCCTGCACGGCTATTTCATGCGCCCGGGCGACACCAAGGTGCCGATCATCTACGAGGTCGACCGCATCCGCGACGGCGGCTCCTTCACCACCCGGCGCGTGGTCGCCATCCAGCATGGCCAGGCGATCTTCTCGCTCGAGGCCTCGTTCCAGGTGGATGAGGGCGGCCTGGCCCACCAGATGCCGATACCGCTCGACGTGCCGCAGCCCGAGACGCTGAAGTCGCAGCGCGAACTGCTCGATGCGACCGAGCATGTTCCCGATCATATCCGCAAGTTCTGGGCCCGCGAGCGGCCCCTGGAGATCAAGCCGGTCAATCTGGAGCACTATACGAGCCGCGACAAGCTGCCGCCGCACCAGAACATCTGGATCAGGGCGACCGGCGCGGTGCCCGACGACCGGCGCCTGCAGGCCGCGGTCCTGGCCTACATGTCCGACATGACGCTGCTCGACACTTCGACCTTCGCCCATGGACGGGCCGTCTTCGACCCGGACCTGCAGGTGGCGAGCCTCGACCACGCGATGTGGTTCCATCGGCCCAACAGGCTCGACGACTGGCTGCTCTACACCCAGGACAGCCCCTCCTCGCAGGGCGCGCGCGGGCTTTCGCGTGGCGCCATCTATGCGCGCGACGGGACGCTGGTCGCGTCCGTGGCTCAGGAAGGCCTCATCCGGATCCGTTCTCTGCCCAAAAAATAGGCAATCTGCCCAAATTGATTCGGCCTTAGGCCATTGTGCTCATAATTTGACACGGTGGACCGGCTCTCCGTGCGCCGAAGTCATGCATTATCAACGATTTGGCGACCCTGCGCAGAATCTGGCACGGAGCTTGAATCACCCTTGGCATTCTCCGGCTGGGTGCGGCCCCGCCGGCGGTGTCACGTAACGCGGGGGAACCGCACAGCAAAGGGTGAAACCTTATGAAAATCGTGATGGCAATCATCAAGCCGTTCAAGCTCGACGAGGTGCGCGAAGCGCTCACCGCCGTCGGCATCCAGGGCCTGACCGTCACCGAGGTCAAGGGCTACGGACGGCAGAAGGGACACACGGAGATCTACCGCGGCGCCGAATATGCGGTGAGCTTCCTGCCAAAGGTCAAGATCGAGGTCGCAGTGGCGCCCGACATGGTCGACAAGGCCGTCGACGCCATCAGCGGCACTGCAAAGACGGGGCAGATCGGGGACGGCAAGATCTTCGTCTTCGGGATCGAGCAGGCCGTGCGCATCCGCACCGGCGAGACCGACGTCGATGCGCTTTGAACGCCATATCGATTTCAAGGAGAGGACGATGACTATTTCTGCAAGCCTGTTGAGGGCGGCGCGGCCGGCGCTGCTCGGCGCGGTCGGACTGACCGCGTTTGGAACGCTCGGGGCATTCGCCCAGGAGGCGGCCGCCGAGGCCGCGCCCGAATTCGCCAAGGCCGCCGACACGGCCTTCATTTTCAACACTTTGCTTTTCCTCTTGGGCGGCTTCCTCGTCATGTGGATGGCGGCGGGCTTCGCCATGCTCGAGGCCGGGCTGGTGCGCTCGAAGAACGTGTCGATGCAGCTCTTGAAGAACATCGCGCTCTATTCGATCGCCGGGCTGATGTACTGGCTCGTCGGCTACAGCCTGATGTATGTCGACGTGAACGGCTATTTCGGCACGTTGTGGCCCTATGCGTTCGATCCCGTCGGTCTCGAGGGAGCCGATACGGCGGCTCTTCTGGAGACGGGCTATTCGACGGCCTCCGACTGGTTCTTCCAGATGGTCTTCGTCGCCACCGCCGCCTCGATCGTCTCGGGCTCGCTGGCCGAGCGCATCAAGCTGTGGCCGTTCCTGATCTTCGTCGTCGTGCTGACCGGCTTCATCTATCCGATCGCCGGATCGTGGCAGTGGGGCGGCGGCTGGCTCTCGCAGATGGGCTTTTCCGACTTCGCCGGCTCGACGCTGGTCCATTCGGTGGGCGGCTGGGCGGCGCTTGCCGGCGCCCTGTTGCTCGGCGCGCGCAAGGGCAAATACGGCCCCGGCGGCGTGGTCAACGCCCTCCCGGGCTCCAGCATGCCGCTCGCAACGCTCGGCACATTCATCCTGTGGCTCGGCTGGTTCGGCTTCAACGGCGCCTCGCAGCTCGCCATGGGCACGATTGGCGATGCAGCCGACATCAGCCGCATCTTCGCCAACACCAACCTGGCGGCGGCCGGCGGCGTCGTGGCGGCGCTCATCCTGGCCCAGATTCTCTACAAGCGGGTCGACATCACCTTCGTGCTCAACGGCGCGCTGGCCGGCCTGGTCTCCATCACGGCCGAGCCGCTGACGCCCGGACCGTTTGCCGCCATCGTCATCGGCGCCATCGGCGGCGTGATCGTGGTGCTGACGGTGCCGCTGCTCGACAAGTTCAAGATCGACGACGTCGTCGGCGCCATTCCGGTTCACCTGCTGGCCGGTATCTGGGGCACGATCGCGGTGCCGATCACCAATCCTGGCACCAGCTTCGGCGTGCAGCTCGTCGGCATCATCGCCTATGGCGTCTTCACCTTCGTGGCGGCCCTCGTCGTGTGGGCGATCCTCAAGGCGACGATGGGCATGCGCGTTTCCGAGGAAGAGGAGATGACTGGCCTCGACCTGGCGGAAATCGGCGTCGAAGCCTATCCGGAGTTCACGGCGTCGACCGTGCGGTAGGCTGCACGGTGCACTTATCCGGTGGCCTCCGGCCCCGGACGGTCATGGCCCGCTTCGGCGGGCCATTTTCGTTTTTCGGTGGTGCAATCGCGCCATGGTTAATGCCGCATTAACCGTCGCCTCGATACTGTTGGGACGACGAATCCGCCCGGCCTTCGGTCCGGACGCCACGACGCGCGTAACAGGGGGTGAGTAATGCGCCCAGGCAGTTCCCAGGCATTCGCCGTATCCGCCATCGGACACGGCATCCAGATCTTCCTGCTCCGGCAGCTGACGCGGTTGGTCGGGATCGGACTGCTGTGCCTGTGCGCATTCGCCGTCGCCGGCCTGGCCAGCTGGAACGTCGCCGATCCGAGCTTCAGCCATGCGACGTCGAATGTGGTCACCAATGCCATGGGCTATCCCGGTGCCGTGTTCGCCGATCTGGCCATGCAGTTCTTCGGCCTGGCATCGGTCGCCGCTCTCATCCCCGCTTTCGCCTGGGGCCTGCGTCTGGCCGGCGCGCGCGGCCTCGACCGCTTGCCGCGGCGCGGCCTTGCCTGGTTCGGTGCAGCGCTTTTGAGCGCGGCGATTGCCGGCTGCTTCGACATACCATCCACCTGGCCGCTGCCGACGGGCCTTGGCGGCGTGTTCGGCGATCTCGTGCTGAAAGTACCGGGCTTTTTCACCGGCGGATATCCCGGCGGCGTGCTCGCCATGATCACCGCCGTGATCCTGGCCGTTCCGGCCGTCTGGATGATGCTTTTCGCTTCCGCCGTCATTGGCTTCGAGCGCCATGAATATGACGAGGAAGAAGAGGTCGTCATGCCCGCCGCACGCCGGGCGACGGCCGAAGAATTCGATGACGAGGAAGACGACGAAGACGAAGGCGGCGGCTCCCTGGTGCTCGGCGCGATCACCCATTGGTGGCTTTCGCTGCGCGCCTTCGTGCGGCGCATGTTCGGCCAGCGGTTGAAGCGGCGGCCGCCAGAACGCGACATTCTCGACGAGTTCGACACCTACGATTCCGATTATGACGCGCCGCGTCCGCCCGTGCTCAAGGACGCGCCGCGCATCGAGCCTGATTTCGAGGAGGATGGATTCGGCGGCGTGCTCGACAGTCCGTCGGTCGAATATGACCCCGAGGACGATTTCGACGCCCCGATGCCGCGCGTGGTGCGCCAGGCGCCCGCGGCGGCCGGCCGCGAGGCGGCCCGTGTGGAGGCGCCGGCGCCGCGGCCG
>NZ_WOAC01000010.1 GCF_009749525.1 Mesorhizobium xinjiangense
CCACGGGCGGCTGCCGCCGTGCCTGACATCGCCACGCCAGCGCCACGTGCGGCGAGACCGGCGGCGCCCGCGCCGGCAAGAGCCGCGCCGCCGACGGCAAGGCCAGTGCCGACCGCGGCTCCCGCGCCGAGCTGCGGCCCACCCGAGACGAGACCGTTGGCGATTCCTGGCCCGAAGATGCCAAGGCCAAGCAGCGAGAGCGCGGCGAGCACCACGGCCATGGCCTCGTCAATGGTCGGTGTGACGCCGCCAAAGCCGGCGGTGAACTGCGAGAACAGCGTAGACCCGATGCCGATGATGACGGCGAGCACCAGAACCTTGATGCCGGAGGAAATGACGTTGCCGAGCACCCGTTCGGCCATAAAGGCGGTCTTGCCGAAGAGGCCGAAGGGAATGAGGACGAAGCCCGCGAGCGTCGTCAGCTTGAACTCTATGAGCGTGATGAAGAGCTGGATAGAAAGGATGAAAAAGGCCAGCAGCACCAACGCCCAGGCGAACAGCAGGCAGGCGATCTGGATGAAGTTTTCGAAGAAGGCGACCCAGCCCATCAGGTCGGAGATGGATTCGAGCAGTGGCCGGGCGGCATCGAGCCCGGTCTGTGCGACGCGGCCGGGCCGCATCAGATCGGCTGCGGTGAAACCGGTGCCCGACGCCATCAGGCCGAGGCCCGCGAAGCTTTCGAAGACGATGCGGGCAAGATTGTTCCAGTTGCCGATGATGTAGGCGAAGACGCCGACGAACAGGGTCTTCTTGACCAGGCGGGCGATGATGTCGTCGTCGGCGCCCCATGACCAGAACAGGGCGGCGAGCGTGACGTCGATGACGATCAGCGTCGTGGCGATGAAGGCCACCTCGCCGCCGAGGAGGCCGAAGCCGCTATCGATATAGCTGGTGAAGACCCCGAGGAAGTTGTCGATGACGCCTGTGCCGCCCATGGATCGCTAGTCCTCGTTGTGCTGCGGTGCGGCAGGCGGCGTGCGACCAAGGAAGCGGTCGCGGGTCTCGGCCCAGACGCGGAGACATTCGGGATCGTTTGCGGCGGCTTCGCCCATTTGCTGACAGCGGCGCTGATCCGCGCGCAGCGGGTCGGCGGAAGGCGCCAGCGCCGGCGTAGAGGCCGGTCGCCCCGGTTCGTCCTTGCGCGTCATCTCGATCACCGCCGCCGTAATGGCGAAAGCGACGAAGACGATCGCTCCGATCCGCGCCAGGTTCTTGCCCTCCATCTCTTCCCCCTTCCGGCCGTCTGACCCGTCAGTTACCGTTGCTGAACATCTGCGCATTGCCAGGCTGGTAACCAGTGCCCGGCGTCAGGAAGCGTTGGCGCTGGATGCGACCCTGCTCGGCCGCCGCCGCGCGCTCGGCGTCGGTCAGTGCCTGCGCGCGGCCATTGGCGGCGACAACCGCCGTGAGGTCGGTAAGCTGCTGCGCCTGCAATGCGAGGAGCTGGTTGCCGGCCTGGGTCGCCTGCAAGGCGCCCGTCGCGCCCTGGCTCTGATCGACCAGCGCGGACATCTGCGCGCGATTGGTCTCGATATTGCCGACGACGCCCGCCTGGACGCGCATGGCGTCCTGCAAGCCGCCGACCGTGTTCTGCCACCGTGCGCGCGCGTCGGTGACGAGTTGTTGTTCCGACATGCTCAGATCGATGTTGCCGTAATTCTGCTGGAACGCCTGGTCGATCTGCTGGACGTCGAAGGCGATGTTCTGGGCTTCGCTAAGCAGGGATTGGGTGCGCCCGACCGCCTGCTGGAGCTGCTGCAAGGACGAATGAGGCAGGCTCGCGAGGTTGCGGGCCTGGTTGATAAGCATCTGCGCTTCGTTCTGCAGCGAGGTGATCTGGTTGTTGATCTGCTCGAGGGCTCGCGCCGCCTGAAGCACGTTCTGTGCATAATTGGTGGGGTCGTAGACGATCCACGCCGCCGCGGCCGGGGGCGCAAGCACCATCGGCAGCGCAGCGACCGGCGCGGCGATGAGCGCGGCGGCAAAGCGGGCCGCAAGCGTGCGGGGTTTACGAGTCTTCATGGTCAGTCTCCTTCTCGGCTTGGGGGGTGAGATTGCTGAGCTCTGGAATGAGGTCGGCCGCCCAGTCGACACCGCGTTCGCGCAGCCAGGCATCGAGGAAGCCGGGGCCGCCGTGTTCCGCGAGGATGCGGGCGATTGCGGTCTGATCGGTCTTGGCGGAAGTGGCGCAGAGCGCGAGTGCCACTTCGCTCAGGCCCAGTTCGAAGAGCCGGTTGCCGCGCCGCGACTGGCAGTAATAGTCACGCTTGGGCGTCGCCCGCGCGAGGATCTCGATCTGGCGGTCGTTGAGGCCGAAGCGCCGGTAGATGGCAGTGATCTGCGGTTCGATCGCCCGCTCGTTGGGCAGGAGCAATCGCGTCTGACAACTCTCGATGATGGCCGGCGCGACGGCTGATCCGTCGATGTCGCTGAGACTTTGCGTAGCGAAGACGACGGACGCGTTCTTCTTTCTGAGCGTTTTCAGCCATTCGCGGAGCTGGCCGGCAAAACCCTCGTCGTCGAGCGCCAGCCAGCCCTCGTCGATGATGATGAGCGTTGGCGAGCCATCGAGCCGGTCCTCGATGCGGTGGAAGAGATAGGCGAGGACCGCCGGCGCCGCGCCGGTGCCGATCAGGCCCTCGGTCTCGAAGGCCTGCACAGAAGCCCCGCCGAGATGCTCGGCCTCCGCGTCGAGCAGACGGCCATAGGCGCCGCCGACGCAATAGGGCTTGAGCGCCTGCTTGAGGTCGTTGGACTGAAGCAGCACGGCAAGGCCGGTGATCGTGCGTTCCTCGACGGGCGCCGAGGCGAGTGAGGTTAAGGCCGTCCAGAGATGCTCCTTCACCTCCGGCGTGATCTCGACGCCCTCACGCATGAGAATCGCCACGACCCAGTCGGCGGCCCATGCGCGCTCGGCCGTTTCCTCGAGACGGGAAAGCGGCTGCAGCGAGACGCTGTGCTCGTCGCCTTCGGTGAGACCGCCGCCGAGATCGTGCCAGTCGCCGCCCATGGCAAGTGCCGCGGCACGGATCGAGCCGCCGAAATCGAAGGCGAAGACCTGGGCGCTCGCATAGCGGCGGAGTTGCAGCGCCATCAGCGCCAGAAGCACGGACTTGCCCGCGCCGGTCGGACCGACGACGAGCGTGTGCCCGACATCGCCGACATGAAGGGAAAACCGGAACGGGGTAGAGCCTTCGGTCTTGCCGAACAGCAGTGGGGGCGCTGCAAAGTGCTCGTCCCGTTCCGGCCCCGCCCACACGGCGCTGAGGGGGATCATGTGGGCGAGATTGAGCGTGGAGATCGGCGGCTGGCGGACATTAGCGTAGACATGTCCGGGCAGCGAGCCGAGCCACGCATCGACGGCATTGATCGTTTCGGGCATCGCGGTGAAGTCGCGGCCTTGGATCACCTTTTCGACCAGGCGCAGTTTCTCGTCGGCGACGCGCGGGTCGGTATCCCACACCGTCACCGTCGCAGTGACATAGGCGACACCGGCATAGTCCGCGCCGAGCTCCTGCAGGGCGAGGTCTGCATCAGCCGCTTTGTTCGACGCATCGGTGTCGACCAGCACCGAAGCCTCGTTGGTCATGACCTCCTTGAGGATCGCGGCGATCGACTTGCGCTTGGCGAACCACTGGCGCCGGATGCGGGTCAGTAGCTTGGTCGCATCGGTCTTGTCCATCAGGATGGCGCGGGTCGACCAGCGATAGGGAAAGGCGAGCCGGTTGAGTTCATCGAGCAGACCAGGCGTGGTCGCCGTCGGGAATCCGGTGATCGTCAGCACGCGCAAATGCTCGTCGCCGAGTCGTGGCTCGAGCCCGCCGGCAAGCGGTTGGTCGGCAAGCAGCGCGTCCAGATAGATCGGCGTCTCGGGCACGCGGACGCGGTGGCGCTTCGTGGAAACGCAGCCATGCAGATAGGTCAGTGTCTCGGTGTCGTCGAGCCAGCGGCATTCGGGCATGAAGGCGTCGATCAGGCGCAACACGCGATCGGTGCGGTCGGCGAAGCCGGTCAGGACCTCGTGCGCATCGACGCCCTTGGTCTCGCGGCCTTCATAGAGCCAGCTCTCCGCGCGCGCGGCGTCCTCGGCCGGCGGCAAATAGGTGAAGGTCAGGAAATAGCTCGACTCGAAGTGCGCTCCGGCCTCCTCGAAACTTGCCTTGCGCTCGGCATCCACCAGCGCGGATGCCGCGTCGGGAAAGCGGCTGTCGGGATAGCTGTTCGAGGGATGGCGCTGCGCCTCCACGAAGATGGCCCAGCCCGAGCCGAGACGGCGAAACGCATTGTTCAGCCGGCCGGCGACGGCGATAAGCTCGGCCGGAACCGCGGAATCCAGGTCCGGTCCCCGGAACCGTGCCGTGCGCTGGAAGCTCCCGTCCTTGTTGAGGACGACGCCTTTGCCCACGAGGGCCACCCAGGGCAGGTAGTCGGCGAGCTGGGCGTTGCGGTTGCGGTATTCGGCGAGGTTCATCATGGGCGGTTCCTCTCGCTCAGGCCGTCAGATGCGCGGGAATGCGCAGGTGGCGGCGGCCGACCTCGACGAAGAGCGGATCGCGCTTGGCGGCCCAGACCGCCGCGAGATGCCCGATGGCCCAGATCGCCATGCCAGCGAGCCAGAGCCGCAAACCAAGGCCGATTGCGCCGGCGAGCGTGCCGTTCATGATGGCGATGGCGCGCGGCGCGCCGCCCAGCAGGATCGGTTCGGTCAGCGCCCGGTGGACCGGCACCGAGAAGCCGAGCAGGTCCCCGCCGCGTTCGTCGGCACCCGCCATCAGACGAGCGCCCCGCCGCCGAAGGAGAAGAAAGACAGGAAGAACGAACTTGCCGCGAACGCGATCGAAAGACCGAAGACGATCTGAATCAACCGACGGAAGCCGCCCGAGGTGTCGCCGAAGGCGAGCGTCAGGCCGGTGATGATAATGATGATGACGGCGAGGATCTTGGCGACCGGCCCCTCGATCGATTCCAGAATGGACTGGAGCGGTGCCTCCCATGGCATGGAGGAACCGGACGCATGAGCGGCGGGCGCCGTCATCAATGTAATGACCGCGACCGAAGCCGCCGCAGCCAGGCGGTGGCGGGCGTTACGCAGGGTCTGGTTCATGTGGGTTTTCCTTTGCGACTGGTGTGAGAAGAGGTGCGTCGGGCGCGACGACGGCAGTGACGCGGTAATCGCCATCCGGCCCGAGGCCTTCCACGTGAGCGAGTTCGGAAAGACGGCGGGCGCCGCCACGTCCCGACAGGACCGCCACGAGATCAATGGTCTCGGCGATCAGCGCGCGCGGAACGGTGACGACGGCTTCCTGGATGAGCTGTTCGAGACGGCGCAGCGCACCGATCGCCGTGCCGGCATGGATGGTGCCGACGCCGCCCGGATGACCCGTTCCCCAGGCTTTGAGGAGATCGAGGGCCTCGCTCCCGCGCACCTCGCCGATGGGAATGCGATCGGGACGCAGGCGCAGCGAGGAGCGGACGAGATCAGATAGCGTCGCGACGCCATCCTTGGTCCGCATGGCGACGAGGTTCGGTGCGGTGCATTGCAGTTCGCGGGTGTCTTCGATCAGCACCACGCGGTCGGAGGTCTTGGAAACCTCGGCGAGCAGCGCATTCGTCAGCGTGGTTTTGCCGGTCGAGGTGCCTCCGGCCACGAGGATATTGCGCCGTTCCGCAACCGCGATCCGCAGCGCCTCGGCTTGACTGGCGAGCATGATTCCCGTTGCCACATAATCGCCGAGCGTGAAGACGGCGACGGCGGGCTTGCGGATCGCGAAGGTTGGCGCCGCCACGACGGGCGGGAGGAGCCCCTCGAACCGCTCCCCTGTTTCCGGCAGTTCAGCCGAGACGCGCGGGCTTCCAGTATGGACCTCCGCGCCGACATGGTGCGCGACGAGGCGTATGATGCGCTCTCCATCGGCCGCGGAGAGGTTCTGATCCGTTGCGGTAAGCCCTTCTGAGAGCCGGTCGACCCAGAGCCGCCCATCGGGGTTGAGCATCACCTCGACGATCGCGGGATCTTCTAGAAATCCGGCGATCGCGGACCCGAGCGCCGTGCGCAACATGCGCGCGCCGCGAAGGATCGCCTCGGATTTCTGATGAAGGTTTGCCACGTCGTCCCCGTTCTCTTGCGGGCGCGCCCAATGCGCGACCCTGGGTCGGGGATAAGTAGAAGAGGCAGAATTCAAGGCATGACAACAACCAAAATGTGGTCGTCGTACCGTGGCGTATAAATACAGGGAAACGGCGGAGGGCTGAAATACTTCTTGGCGAAGTGCTCGTTAAGACAAGTCGGGCCGCACCGGCTCTAGCCGCACGAAATGTCGTCGATCGTCCTCGTTTCCTGATTGTACGAGATATTCATCCGCGTCCAATCCAGGTCGGAGGCTCTCGCACAGGTCGAACAGGTTAGCCGCCATCTCGCATTCGCTGGCTTTTGGGAAGCGCGTCGACGCTCTGTGCGGTCGGTTTTGGGTCTGGCGACCTGCTGACCGCTTAGCGCGGCGCGGCCGCTGGCGTCATCTGTGGGCATGCACGCTGGCGGACACCGGATGGCGCGGCGCAATCTGGTCGAGCGTGATCTCGCCAAAGCGCGTGGTAAACAGGGTCGCGGCCTCTGCCATGGTATCCACCATCACGGCGTTGACGTTCTTTTCCACCAGGCACTCGGCGTGCTCGCTGCGATTACCGATGGCGAAAAGATTGGGGCGGCCGAGCGCTTCATAGACGTCTAGAAGCGTGATCTCGTATAACGGACGCGCCAGTTGCCACCCCCCACCATGTCCCTTCTCAGAACGAACCAGGCCCGCCTCGCGCAGCCCCGCCATTGTCCGCCTGAACACGGCCGGATTGGTTCCCATGCTCCGGGCCAGCACATCTGACGTAAGCAGTTCGTTCGCCTGCTCCATATGAAGCAGGACGTGGAGGACGTCGGAAAGACGGGTATCTCGGTTCATCGTATAGCCTCTTTTGTGCATCGGCGTCGGATATCGCTACGGTGCCGCCGACCGCGCGGAATATTCGTATCTCCTATTGATACATGATGCCGATGCGATTATGTATCTCTAACTGTTACATGTGTTGGCGCTCCTGGTCCAGTCGGAACGGACCGCCGACTGCACTCAAGGAGATACATATGACTTTCGACACGATCATTGTCGGGGGGAGCTTTGCGGGGTTATCGGCCGCCCTTTATCTCGCCCGGGCGCGCCGCTCGGTCCTGGTGCTCGACACAGGCGCGCCGCGCAATCGTTTTGCTGCCGCCTCCCACGGCTTTTTTGCCCAGGACGGGAGCGATCCCAAGGCCATGCTCGAAATCATGCGCGCACAAGTGGCGGCCTATCCGACCGTGCAGTTCCGCGATCTGAAAGCCCTGAACGCTACTCGCAAGGAAGACCGTTTTCGGGTGACGCTGGAGAATGGCGGAGCGGTGACCGGGGCCAAGCTGCTCTTGGCCTTCGGAGTCAGCGACATTCTGCCCGACCTTCCCGGCCTCGCCGAACGCTGGGGGCGAACCGTTATCCATTGCCCCTATTGTCACGGCTACGAGTTCAACGACGAGCGGTTCGGCGTCCTCAATCTCTCGCCAATGTCGGCGCATCAGGCCACCTTGATCCCCGAATGGGGGCCGACGACCTTCTTTCTCAATGGCGGCACGATTGAGCCAGACGTTGCGGCGAAACTCGACGAGCGGGGCGTCACAATCGAGCCCGAGCCCGTGGATTGCCTTGTCGGTGAGGGGACGAGCCTGTCGGCGATCCGTCTCCGCAATGGCGTCGAGCAACCGATCGACGCGCTATTCGTCGGTCCGCGCAATCGCTTCAACAGCGATATTGCCGAAAGGCTCGGATGCGCGGTCGAGGAAGGTCCCCTCGGATCGGTGGTGACGGTCGACGAAATGAAGGCGACCAATGTCGCCGGGGTCTATGCCGCGGGGGATATCACGCGGATGGGGCACACTATCACCTTTGCCTGCGCGGACGGCGTCATGGCCGCGCTGGCAATTCATCGTTCGCTGGTGTTCGGAGGCTAACCGTCATGGATCACAAACACGCACCCTTCACCAACCCGGCCGCCATCGCCTCCTACGCGGCCAATGCCCCTCGCAAGGTGCCCGGGCTGGCCGATCTTCATCGCATGGTAATGTTGCTTCTTGCCGAACAGGCCCTGGGAGACGCGCATATACTCGTTGTCGGTGCGGGAGGCGGCATGGAAACCAAGGCCATGGCCGAGGCGCAGCCGGCTTGGCGCTTCACCGGCGTTGATCCTTCACCCGCAATGCTGGACCTTGCGCGCCAAACGCTCAACCCTTTTGCAGATCGTGTCGATCTGATCCAAGGCAGCATCGATCAGGCGCCCGCAGGTCCGTTCGATGGCGCGACATGCCTTCTCACGCTACATCACCTCGACCGGGAGGTGCGACTGCGGACGTTGGAGGACATTCGCCGCCGTCTTAGGCCGGGCACCAGTCTTGTGGTCGCGGAGCACTCGGCACCCGGTCCCGACCCCGAGCGCTGGATGACGCGTTCGATCGCCTTCGGCGATCGTGAGGAGCTTGATTGGGCGAAGGCGGCAGCCACCGGCAGGATGATGATGGAGCGCCTGTCATTGCTTACGCCGGCCCAGGAAGAAGACCTGCTGCGCGAGGCCGGGTTCACTGACGTAGAGCTGTATTACGCCGCCTTCTCCTTCCGCGGCTGGGTCGGAACAGCCGGCTAGCTTCAATGAAACGCCTGGTCTGTCGAATATATCGGCTACAGCATGGAATCGGCGGTTCACTATGCCGCTTGGCGGCGTGCGGTGATCGGCGGCAATATCGTATGTTGAGGACAATCGGTGGTTTATGGCGAACCGTGCGAGATGAAACTGAGCGCTATTGCACTATGACCGACTGGGTGGAACCTCATGGCAAAAGAGCCAAGCTGCCGGTCGTGCGGCCAGCTTCAAGCTCCACATGTGCTTTCACGGCCTCCGCGAGCCGGCAGGTTCCGCCGATCTGGCAGACAATGCCCGCCCCGAACGCGTCGATGACCGCCTGGCTCGCGCGCGTATAGCGATCCCGGTCGGACGAATAGGCCATGACGCTCGGCTTCGCCAATGCGGCCATTCCCAGTTCCTCGATCCCGATCGGAGGAACCGGTCCCGCGACCCAGCCGATGCTCGCGACAAGACCGAACGGACGCGCGCACCTCAGCGACTTGCCAAGCATGTCGCCGCCGATGCCATCGATCACGAAGTCGACGCACTGTCCGTCCGTCAGATCGGAGATCTCTCGGGGAATATCCGCATTTCGTCCGAGGATGACGTGACCGGCCCCGTTGGCCACGGCCAGAGCCGCTTTCTCTTCCGTGCTTGCCGTTCCGATCACGGTGGCGCCAAGATGCGCGGCCCAGCGCGTGAGCATCACGCCAAGGCCGCCGGCAGCGGCATGGACCAGCAGCACCGATCCGAGACGCACCGGATAGCCGGCATTCAGCAGCATGTGCGCGGTTAGACCGCGCAGCATGGATGTCGCCGCGACGTCGAACGGAATGTCGTCGGGCAGCCGGACGGCCCGCCAGGCAGGCAGCAGCCGTGTCGACGCGTAACCGCCTGGAATGCCCGCATAGACCACGCGGTCCCCCACCCGAAGGCCCTCGACATCTTGACCTATGGCCTCAACGGTCCCGGCCCCCTCGACGCCCGGAACACGCGGCTCGGGCAGTGGATAAAGCCCGCTGCGATGATAGACGTCGATAAAGTTGACGCCGATGGCGTGCTGGCGAAGGCGAATTTCGCCGGGTCCGGGCGCCTGCGGCGCGGCGTCCACGACCTCGAACACCTCGGGGCCACCGGCCCCTTTCATACGAACCTGAACATCCATGATCACTGCCTCCATCTAGGGGGACAATCATGCAGGCTTTACGATCGGCGAAAAATTCCCTTTATTTTCCCAACTAATGGGAAAATACTAACATATGGATTGGGACGACCTGCGCCATTTCTCGGCCTTCGCGACACATGGCAGCCTGAGCCGCGCGGCGCAGGGTCTCGGCGTCGAACATGCGACGGTCGCCCGCCGGATCGCCGCGCTGGAAGCGCATCTTAAGGTCAAGCTGGTGGATCGACGCGGGCGTCGGCTGATGCTGACACCGGATGGCGAGCGGATCGCGACGATGGCGCAAGGCATGGGGCGCGATGCGGCTGCGATCGAACGCGCGGCCGCGGGGGCGCGCGCCGAGCTGAGCGGCGTGATCACCGTCAGCGCCCCGCCGGCGTTCGCGGCCGCCCGACTTGTTGCGCCACTTGCCGCCTTGCGACAACGCCATCCCGGCCTTGAGATACGGCTCATCGGCGAATCCCGCAGTGCGGCGCTGGAAAGGCGCGAGGCGGACATCGCCATTCGGCTCAGCCGCCCCGAAGAGGGTGAGTTCACGATCACAAACCTCGGTGCGATGACCTTTCGCCTCTATGCCAGCCCGGCCTATCTGGCGCAGACGCCCGAGGCGAAGTGGACATTCATCGGCTATGACGGAGCCATGACGTCCGCACCCCAGCAGGTGAAACTGCGGGAAATTGCAGCCGGAAGACCTATCGCCTTTACCGCCAGCACCGCAGAGATACAGTTGGCGGCAACCAAGGCAGGTGCCGGTGTTGCGATTTTACCTGACTTCACGGTTGAGGGAGACAAGTCGCTTGTGTGCGTAAACACAAACGAACCCGCCTTCCGCCGCGACATCTGGTTGGCCGTTCATTCAGACATGAAAGGCGCACCGGGCATACGCGTCACAATCGAAGCGTTAAAAGCGGAGCTTGCCCAATAGCGCACAAACAAGGTCGCCGGCAGTGGCAGGGGACAGGAAAGCTGGTCACGCAATCGGCGATGTTTGGCGGAAGGGGTGGGATTCGGACTGCTTGTTCCCGGGAGATCTTCGCCTCAAGCTTGGTCAGGTTCTGGGATGACGTCCTCGGAAATCTCCTGCCTCAGCTTTGGCCCAGTCGCGAGGCGGCGCCCCAGCGCCGCGACGAAGGCCTCATAGCGTTCGCTCGCCTTGGCGCGCGCAGCCTGCGCTGCGGGCTCAGGCAAAACCGGTGTCGTGTTCAGCCAGAAGCGCACGAAGATCGCCAGCGTCTCGACGGCGATGCCGAGATCACGTTCCATCCGCGTCATGCGGCGGTCGAGCTGGTCGAGGCGCTTGGTGATCGCCGCCTCCTGGCGCTCGGCCGCGTCCGGCGAGAGGAAGGACGCGATGCCGGCCTCGGCGACCAGCGACAGCGAATGACCACGACGCGCGGCGTGCTCTGATAGCGCCTTCATGACGTCGGGCTCGAGATAGACGGAGAGCCGTTGCTTCCTTGGCGATTTCGTCATGATAGGTCTCCTACATCTCGATGCCGTCGCCGGGATCCAGCGAAGCCTGACGGGCGACCTGACGCATCGTGTCCTTGAGGCGGCTGTTGCGAGCGATGTCATCGTCGGCGTCGCTGGTTGGATCGATCTCGAACTCGTTCTCGATCGGCGCCTTCTTCTCGACCGGTTGCACGCGGCTCAGTTCAGGCTGCCGCCGCCGTTCGGATTCGGTGGTGTCCTCGTCATCGGGACTGGCGGCCCCTGCTGCTGCCGACATTTCCGGCACCGACGGAAGCGTCAGCTTGCTCCAATCGTCGGTCGACGCCCGGCCGGGTTTGATGTGTGCCGGCGGTGGCAGGATCCGCTCCTGAAACCGCTGATCCTCATAGTAGCGGGCTTTCTTCGCCCGGATCGGTGGCGTGCCGGCGACCATGACGATCTCGTCGGCGGGTGGAAGCTGCATGACCTCGCCGGGTGTGAGCAGCGGCCGCGCCGTTTCCGAGCGCGATACCATCAGGTGACCGAGCCAGGGCGACAGCCGATGGCCGGCATAGTTCTTCATCGCGCGCATTTCCGTGGCGGTACCGAGCGCATCGGACACCCGCTTCGCGGTGCGCTCGTCGTTCGCCGCGAAGCTCACGCGGACATGGCAGTTGTCGAGGATCGAATTGTTCGGCCCGTAGGCCTTCTCGATCTGGTTCAGCGATTGCGCGATCAGGAAGCTCTTGAGGCCATAGCCTGCCATGAAAGCGAGCGCGCTTTCGAAGAAGTCGAGCCGGCCGAGCGCCGGGAACTCATCGAGCATCAACAGCAGCCGGTGCCGCCCCGCCTTGGCCTGTAGATCCTCGGTCAGGCGCCGGCCAACCTGATTGAGAATGAGACGGATCAGCGGTTTCGTGCGATTGATATCGGAGGGTGGCACGACGAGGTAGAGCGTCGTTGGTTGCTTGCTGCCGACGATGTCGGTGATGCGCCAGTCGCAGCGCCGGGTGACCTCGGCGACCACGGGATCGCGGTAGAGGCCGAGGAACGACATGGCGGTCGACAGAACGCCCGACCGTTCGTTGACACTCTTGTTCAGCAGTTCCCGCGCGGCGCTGGCGATAACGGGGTGCGGCCCGGATTCGCCGAGATGCACCGTCTTCATCATCGCCGCAAGCGTCGACTCGATGGGGTGTTTCGGATCTGAGAGAAAGGCTGCGACACCGGCGAGCGTCTTGTCCTTCTCCGCATAGAGGACGTGCAGGATCGCGCCGACCAGCAGCGCATGGCTGGTCTTCTCCCAATGGTTCCGCTTTTCGAGACTGCCCTCCGGATCGACCAGGGTGTCGGCGATGTTCTGGACGTCGCGAACCTCCCATTCTCCTTTCCGGACCTCCAGGAGCGGATTGTAGGCGGCCGATTTCGGATTGGTCGGGTCGAACAACAGGACGCGGCCATGCCGCGACCGAAAGCCGGACGTGAGCTGCCAGTTCTCACCCTTGATGTCGTGGACGATCGCCGAGCCGGGCCAGGTCAGCAGCGAGGGCACGACCAGGCCGACGCCCTTGCCGGATCGGGTCGGTGCGAAGCACAAGACATGCTCGGGGCCGTCATGGCGCAGATAGTTCTGTTCGAGCTTGCCGAGCACGACGCCATCGGGACCGAGCAGGCCAGCGGACCTCGCCTCGTCGGGCCGTGCCCATCGTGCAGACCCGTAGGTCTCGACATTCTTCGCCTCGCGCGCCCGCCAGACCGACATGCCGATCGCCACGGCGATCGAGATGAAGCCGCCGGATGCGGCGATGCAGGCGCCCTCGATGAAGATCGGCGGGGCATAGGCATCGTAGAAATACCACCACCAGAAAAAGGCTGGCGGATAATAGATCGGCCAACCGGCGATCTCGAACCAGGGCGCGCCAAGCTGGGGCTGGAAGCCGAGGCGCCAGGCCGTCCACTGCGTTGCGGCCCAGGTCGTCAGCAGCACGATCACGTAGACGGTGAGGATCTGGCCCCAGAGGATTTTTGTCGCGGGCATGGCGGCTCTCCTTTTTTCTTCGTCAGAGGCCGAGGCCCCGTTTGCGGCCGAAGCTCCAGTCGACGCCGCCGTCCTTACGGGCGACGCCGGAGATATGCTGGCCGAGTTGTCGTTCGAGGGATGGTGTCCAGGGCACGAGCTGGAAGCCGAGACCGTCGTCGATCATGGCAAAGCGACCGGAGGCCAGTGCGAAGCGCTGCCGATAAGTGCCGGCGACATATTCGCCGGTGCCCGCCTTCGCGAACGGCCGTCCCGTCTCCCTTGCGAGTCTCTCGCCGAGCGCCTCGACCTCGCGCTGCCGTAGCGTGTCGATCAGGTTGCGGGAGAAGATGACGCTGCGGCCATGGCGTTCGGCCAGACGCTGCTCGATCAGATGTTCGGCGCGGCGATCCTTGGCTTCGCGCACTTCGGCGCCGAACCCGCCGCCGCCGAGCGCGGCTGGCTCACGAGCGACGGCCTGCCGGTCGAGCCATGTGGCGCCCGTCGCCGTGACCTGGGTAGAAATGTCGAGATCGGACCGGACCGCGAGCGCAACCCGGCGCCGGCCCCGTGCATCGTCGAAGCGGCGCAGCTCGACGATCGAGCCTGGCGCGCTATCGCCGGCCGCATCGAGATCGGGAAGCTTGATGTGATGGGTGCGGCCATCGACGCCATCGACCACGGCATAGGCCGTGCCCTTCAGCTCGTCATCGAGACCGCGATCGACCAAGCGTCCGACGATGGGATCGTCGATGCTCTCGGCGGCCAGCACATAGCTTGCGGCGCCGCGATCGATGCCGCGTTCGGTGAGGCCGCGATGGATGCGTTTGATGATGTCACCGCGCTCGCCGAGCTCGCGCAGTGTCGTCTCGGCCTTCTCGGCAATCGCCCATTGGCCGGGGCCGATCTCGTCGGCGAGACCCAGCGTCTTCAGCTTGCGCAGGCGTCCGACCTTCATCGCGTGAAATTCGTCAGGCTGTCGATCGGGATGAGGCGCGCGATCGACGATGCCGGTGCGATACGCATCGCGGGCGAGCTGGCGGTCGAGGTTGGTCCAGCGGTCGGCCTCGATCTGGCGTTCGAGCGTGCGGCGGATGTCGTGGTCGGTGCGCGGACCGAGTTCCAGGGTAATGAGGTCGCGCGCCCGGTCGCGCATCCCTTCCTTGATGTAGTCGCGCGAGATGACGAGGTTCTCGCCGTCGTCGCGGACGCCGCGCACGATCAGGTGGACGTGGGGATGCTCCGTGTTCCAATGATCGGCGGCGGCCCAGTCGAGCGGGGTGCCGAGATCCTTTTCCATCTGTCCAACCAGGTCGTGAGTGAAGGATCTCAGGTCCGACATCTCCAGCGCATCGTCGGGCGAGACGATGAATCGGAAATGATGGCGATCATCCTCGCAGCGGTCGGCGAAATCCTTCGGATCGACATCATCCCCGCCGGGGCCGAAGAGCCGCGCCTTCTCCCCGTCGCGGGTGACGCCCTCGCGGCGCAGATAGCCGAGATGGGGCGCGAGCGGGGCGTTGCGGCCGCCATGACGAACGACGCGCGCCTTGACGACGGCGCCGCGCGAGCGGGTGGTGAGCAGACGGTTGGCCTGCACTGCGGCGCGCTGGCCGCGGCCGAAGCGCGAGCGATTGCCAGGACCGATCTTTCCTTTCCTGGAGACGGACCCTCCGGCCTTCTGCGCGGCGGCGAGCGCCTGCGCGATGAAGGGCCTTGCCTGCTGGGCGCGCGTGGAGCGGATGCGGCCCGGGCGGATACGAAAATCGTCCTCGCTGCTCATGGCCAGCGCTCCGCACATCGCGCAAAGACACGGAAATCAATCAGGAAATGCGCGTCGCGCAGGCTGCGCCGCTCAGGCGCACATCGCGAAATCGCGCCATAACCCCTTGAAAAATCACAACCGCCCGAGACCGCACATCGCGGCCCTTTATCCTGCCATCGTGCGGTTGTGATGCCCGCGCTTCCCCGCGCTCCCGCCTTTGACACGCCGGACCCCGCCATGGTGCGATAGGGTGCGAACGGGGTCATTGCGGTTCTGCGTCATCGGTTCGGGTGACGAAAAGGTCGCCTGTCTGCGGGTCGGTCGGTGCCAAATCACGCGCGGCAGGCGACGATAATGGTGCGATGGAAGCGTCGTCATTGTGCCGGGCATCTGCACCTGTGCTGCTGTCGGCTCGCGCAATGAACAGCGGCGCTCGCATCCACGCGAGCGGATCGGCGGGCGCGACCGTGACGGGAAACGTGAGATCGCCGCCACCGATGATCGGCGCGAGTGCGGCGACATAGGCGCGCGTTTCAGCCGGCAGAGGACGGCCCGTCACGCGGTATTCCTCATAGCGGCCGGGGCCGGCATTGTAGGCGGCCAGAAAAGCCGGCGAGCCGTAGTGATCATGCATTTCGCGCAAGTAAGCGGCGCCCGCGAATATGTTGTCGCGCGGATCGTAAGGATCGCTGCCGAGCCCATAGCGCGCGCGCAATTCCATCCATGTCGCGGGCATGATCTGCATCAGACCCATTGCTCCCTTGGGCGAAACGGCATGCACATCGCCGCGGCTTTCGACGCGCATGACCGCACGTATCCAGACCTCTGGAATGCCGAACCGCTGCGCTGCCTCGGCGACGAAGCCGGCATAGGGATCGGCGGGAACAACGCGCATCGGCAGCGTGTCCTGCGCAAAAGCAGACGCCTGTGGGACCGCAGTGATGGCAAGGCCGGAAAGGAGAAGGAAGGCGGAGCGCCGAACGGTGGCCCACCGCCCGGCGACGGCATGAGAGCGGTGGGACCGCATCGCTCAGTCCCGCTCGCCGCGCCTGGGCGGGCGGTTCCAGTGCAGGCCCCAAGCGGATTTGTCGTCGGCCGACTGAAACAGGTTGGCGCGGATGGGCTGCGGAAAGGTCGGATCATCGAGCAACAGGGAGATGTAATCACCGGCCTTCTCGCCGGTACGTTTCCAGCCGGCTCCGATCTCCGCGCCAGCCTCGTTGGTCATACCGTCGAAGACGTGGACGCGATAATGTGGTGCGTTCTCGGCTTCGGACGGCTCGGCCGGAATGATGATGATGTCCTGGTGCAGCAAGAGTGTCTCCAGATTGCCGATAAAGCCGTTATCGTCTCGCGTGAATTGACCGATCAGGGACATGATTGCCTCCATGCATTTGCGGTGGGGTTGGACATGGGCGCGCCGTCACCGCGTCGGCGCGAGCCAGACGAAGCGGCCATCGCCGTCTTCGTCGGTGTAGAGTGGGATCGCTCGACCGATGACGGCGGAGGCCGGAAGCGGACCGAAGTAGCGGCCGTCGAGGCTGTCGCGAACCTGCCAGTTCATGAGGAAGAGTTCGTCATCGGCAACGATACGGCAGCCCTGCCAGACGGGCAGAGGACGACCGAGGCGATCACGATCCAGGGCGTCCCCCATCGGCACGGCGTCGACCGTGATCGCGCGGCCGGTACGGCAGACGCGCTGTCCGGGCAGCGCGGCGATGCGCTTCATCAACGGCACGCCGCGACCGATATAGCCGCGTTCGACCATGAAGCTCTCAAGCGGCTCGGGCGGGCGCAGGGCGACCAGGTCGGTGATGTCCGGGGACCGTTCCGGCTCGATGGCGTAGAGGCCGATCGGCGTGCTGGCCGAGGCGTTCCAGATGATCCTGGGCGCGAAGGACACGATCGACAGGACGCCGACGAGCGACGCGGCGCAGGCCGTGGTGATGGCGTAGCCGAGCCGGATCATGCGCCGGTCCTCCGCGTGAGCAGGAAGGCGCGATGGCGCCGCATCGTATAGGCGCGCGGTGTCTCGCCTGCGGCCAGGCGGTTGTGAACGTGCCGCCAGTGATCGTGTGAGACCTCGACCGGATCGATTCTGCCGGCCTCGATCGCGTCGATGTGTTGGAGCATCCGCTCCACCTTCGACCAGCCGTTGACGCGCAGCAGGATGTCGCCGCCGGGTGTCACGGTGGGAACGGTCTGGCAGGGCTCGCCCCGCCGCACGGTGCGCAGGATGTCGAGCCGCGACAGCACGGTGCCGTGCTCGTTCGTGGCCCAGCGCACCAGTGCGAAAATCGCGTCGGGCGCGAAGAAGAGGATGCGGCGGCGACGGTCAAGGATCTGCTCGCGCGTTTCGCGACCGAAGCGAATCCAGTGCTCGGTCTGCTTCTCGATCCAGACGAGTTCGACCTGGGTGAGATCATCGGGCGCTGAGGCGCGCGCGGATGCGGCGACAAGGCCGGTCATTATCCTTCTCCTGACGAGGGTGGGAATTCGCGTTCGAACAGCGCACGCAGCATGTCGGCGACGGTCTGGCCGCTCTGGAAGGCGGCGATCTTGATGCGGCCGCGCATGTCGGCGGTGACGTCGATCGTCAGCCGAGCGGTGAAATCCTCGGTAGCCGGTGCGCGCTTGGCGGAGTGTTCCGGCGCTCTGATCCAGCGATCGGGATCGCGGGGACGCGAAGCAAAGCTGCGCTTGGAAGACCGCTCGTTCACGATGTGATCCCCTCGATGGCATTGGCGAGGGCGGCGATCTCGGCTGTCGCCGAACCGGCATGCTCCATTTCGCTGACAAGCCGGCCGCCTTGTGCGGCAACGGCGAAGGCAACGCGCTGACCGATCGTTGCCTGCAGCACCGGCGGGTCGTGATCCGCGAGCGCTTGCGCTGTCTCGCGTGCGATGACGGTGCGGGCCGCGCAGCGGTTCAGCACGAAACATGCGATGAGCTGAGGGCGATAGATGTGTGCCTCGTCGAGTAACGCCAGCATCTCGGCCGAGGCCCAGCCGTCGAGCGGCGATGGCTGCACAGGGATCAGCACCAAGTCTGCGGCAAGCAGCGCCGAACGCATCAACCCCGCTACTCTGGGTGGCCCGTCGATGATGATGTGATCGACTTCGCGGGCAAGTTCGGGGGCTTCCCGGTGTAGCGTGTCGCGTGCCAGGCCGACGACGCCGAACAGGCGCGGCAGTCCTTCGCGGGCGCGCTGCTCAGACCAGTCGAGCGCCGAGCCTTGGGGGTCGGCGTCGATCATGGTGACGCGCCGTCCCTGGCTCGCCCAGTACCCGGCGAGATGCAGCGCAAGCGTCGTCTTGCCGCTACCACCCTTCTGATTGAGGAGCGCGACGATCATGGCGCACTCCTTCCTGCCGGCGGACGGTTATCCGCAGGCGGGGAAAAGCGGCGGTCCGTTAGAAAGATTCCGAAGGAATCTAGGTTAGAGAAGTTACGGGGATCGCAAGATGCTGATTCAACGCGATGAATCGACGATTTTGGTCCCCGATAGCACGAGTCTCCGGTCCCCGATGGCACGATAGTCGCGGTCCCTGATAGCACGAGACAATTCACAGCTTATCCCCAGTGCGTGATGTTGCGCGGCGACGACGACGCGGCGTTCCGAAAGGGATCGGATCGACCGGCGCGAAGGTCAGGATGTCGGGACCACTGGCGCACGGCTCGATGGCGAGGCGGTAGCCGGGCAGCGGCTGGCGCCGGACGATGTCGCGCAGGTCGTAGGCGAAATGCTTGAGCGGTGAGAGGCTGCCGGACTTGGCATGGAGATGGCCAAAGTCGAAGCTCCAGCCGAACTCCTGTTTGCCGCCATGCTTGCGCACCAGTCGGTAGAGCCAGCGCTCGAGCCCGCCGGTCAGCCTGAAATAATTGCGGTCGATCGTGAGCACGAGCGCGTCATCGAGGACCGCGCCGTAGAACCAGTCGGGGACGATCAACTCGAGGCCGAGCGGCCGTCCGCGATGGTCTGCGCGTTCCTTCCATTCGTTGATCCAGGAGAAGCGGTGCATGCGCCGCTCGGTTGGCTGGCGGATGGAGGTTGCTATGGTCGTCGACTGGAGCCGGTCGAGCGCTGCCTTCAGGCGGTCGTAATCGCGCAAGCTGACGCCGCGGCCGATGAAGTTGAGGATCTCGTAGGGTGTTGTCGCCATCAGCCTTGATGGTCGGAGACCCAGGTCGCGGGCTTCGACGATCTGCGAGGCGGCCCAGATCAGGATGTCGGCATCCCAGATGGTCGCGATGCCGTGCTCGGCGACGGCCTCTGCCCGAATCACGATGGTTCCTGCCTTGAAGTCGATTGGCGCCAGACGCTTCGATTTGGCGAGCGAGAAGAATGGATAGGCCATGAGGTCCTGCGCATCGCGCGGCGCAAGATCACCGGGCAGCGCCCGGAACAGATCGAGCTGGGCGCGCTCATCGCTTTGACGGCGGGGGGACGACATGGCGGACCGCCTCAGCGCGGGGAGCGGCGGTTACGGACCGGCGGCACTGTTTCGTGGCGCTTCGCGGGCAGGACAGTCCCGCGTGGGTCGGATGTCGAAACGATGGTGCCGCGGTCAGCCCAGGCCTGCAGATCGTCGATGGAGTAGACCACGCGGCCACCGAGCTTTCGGTAGGCCGGACCGGTGCCATAGGTGCGGTGCTTTTCGAGCGTGCGCTCGGAAAGGCCGAGAAACAGCGCTGCCTCGGGTGTGCGCAGGTAACGTGGCGGTATGCCGGCGATCGTATCGGCCATGGTCGAACCTCCGTGTTCTCGATGAGGGCCGCTGAGGTTCAGCGGCGGGTCGAGAGCACGGTGGCGACGAAAGCGCCCCGGCACGATGTCGAAGATGTCGTTGGAAAATCGACACCCCTGAAAGCGGGTGTCAGGATCTGCGCGGCCGGCGCAGCAGCGTGCGATAACCGCCTTCGACGAGCTTCAGCCCGTCGCGCGCCAACCTGATGGTGGTTTCGCGCAGGGCATTTCCGACCCAGGAAGCGGCATCGATGCGGTGTTGCAGAAAGAGGATTTGCGCGATGGTGCGGTAAGTCGCGCCCTCGATGCGGGCGTCGACGACACGCAGCATCTCACGCAGGCGATATCGGCGCTGCAATGTCAGCCGCGGATCGGGTGAGGCTGGCGGATGGCGAAGTGCTGCCCAGAACCGGTTCAGAGCCTCTATGCGATCGGGCGTGTCTTCATCAAGGAGAAGCGTAGCCGCGAACGCCACACCTGGCTCCGGCATATCGAGCAAAACCGCTGAAAAATCAGCGCCACCGATGCGAAGCTGCCGATAAGCGCCACCTCCATCGGCATCACGGCTAATCGTGGCAAGCTGTCGGCTATCAAGGGGATCGTTGCCGGGCTGGTCGGGTGCAGCGCCGAGAAAGATCATGGCGGGGTTCGCGGAAGGGGTCCAGAAGATGGGTGCTTCCAATGCGCTCAGGCTCGGGTCCGTAGCGAAATCGCAACCCCCATTTGTCGGAGAGTGCGGCGGCGCCGGATCGGCTGAGCTGTCCGTTCTTGGTCAGTTGCAAATAATCCTGTCGATAGTCCGGGTTTCGTCTGAGGAATTCCCAGGCAACTGCAGCGGGATCGAGATCAGAAATGTACTTATAAGCGGCTGCGGACCGCCAATCGCCTCCCTCGGGCATCGTTTGGCCTCCCAAGCATTCGCGTTTTGCGTGAAATGCAAGGTCATACGATTCCGGATAGATCGATGTTCGGGAAGAACGAAGACACTGACAGGTGATGCGGGTTATGCATCACCTCACAGAAGGTTAGTGGTAGCTCGAACGAACGAGATGCCGGAAACCGTGCTCGCTCATCCAGCGGGCACGCGCGATGTGGCTGGTGTAAATCCGCGAGGCCCACTCCGGATCGGTTTCAGGGTCGAGGCCAAAGATCACCTCGACGATCTCTTCCCAGCAAGCGCCGTCCGCTTCGGCATCAAGCAGCCGTGCGTAAGTTGCCATATGCCTGCGATCATAGGCCGTGAGCGCAGGCGATTGAGGCGGCTCGTCCAGGAAGTCTTGTCCCGTCACCGATTTCCCCAACGAAGAATCATGTCATTTCGCGATTTGCTTACCGTAACCCACGTTTGAGGCATTTATTGAACAGCGCGTTGAGGGGGAAGAGCGTCGAGGTAGATCCTCAAGCTATTTCCGATCCCTTCTTGCATGCATCAACATCACACCCATTCCTTGATCGGAGTTCAGAAAGACCACGCCATTGTCTTCGAAGGCGCGGCGAACCTGATCGCGCGTTGACTCATAGACCTCGAGTCCACTCTCGGATTCGAGTCGCTTGAGTGCGGTCAGCGATACACGGGCCTTGTCAGCGAGCGTCTCCTGTGTCCAACCTAGTAACGCGCGTGCGGCCCGGCATTGTCGGGCGGTGATCATGCATGATCACCGCCCATACGGACCTGCGCACATCCCAAAACTACGACTTCTCTATTCGGACCAACCGGATAGCGTGGTTTCCCACACTCTCCAGCGGCTCATTTACATACTATAGTTGATAAACTTAAAGTATGTAAATCGCGATCTTGCTGCGCATGGATATGCGCAAACTGGTCGGTCGGAACTTCGCCCGCCTGCGTCGGGAGAAGGGTCTGACACAGGAAGAGGTCGAAGCGCGTTCCGGCTTCAGCCAACAATATCTCAGTAGCCTCGAACGCGGCCGGAGGAATCCGACCGTGATCACGCTGTATGAGCTTGCCCAAGCCCTCGGTGTCAACCACGTCGATCTGATCGAGCCCGACGACGAGGTTTGAGCGGCACGCCCGCGAGGATCATGCTTCTCTTCGTGGTCGGTACGAGACTGCCACAGGATGGGATCAGAGGAGCCCGCGGGACAATCTAAATTGCGACATCACCTCGGCATCTGCCTTGGCGGTCAAGTCGTATTTGCGCGCTCGCCGTTCCCCGTCCCCTCGCGGGGAAGTGCCTCGACCGGATTTGCGCCCGGTCGAACCTTATGTCGATGGGGCCATGTCTTGTGATCGCTTGCCCCAGTCGAACTCCGTTCCGTCGACCCACATACGATGAAGGATCACCGCAATTTTGCGCGCCAGCGCGATGATCGCCTTTTTATGGCCTCGGCGCTGCGAGATCTCTGCCCCAGGCTCTATGCGCCGACCAACGCTTCACCGTATCGCTCCGGTGAAGGCCGCCTTGCGGCTGAGGGTGAACATCGGAAGTCCTAGGGATAATCCTAGGAGTAGCTCTATGACGATGCCAAGCGTTGAGTTGATCACGTCGGTGGAGAGACGCCGGCGCTGGACGTGGGAGGAGAAGGAGCAACTCGTTGCGGCCTCCTTCGAGCCGGGCATGACAGTCTCGGAGGTTGCGCGCGCTGCGGGCATTGCTATCGGTTCCTTCTATCGACATGCTCGCTTACCCAGTTCACGAGAACATCGGCGACCCGGAGGTTGTTCTCGTCCTGCATGAACATGTGGCTGTTGCCCTCCAGGCCAACATCCGGAAGCGAGATGAAGGTCATGTCGCCACCCGCAGCTTCGATCTGTTCCATGTGTATGACGCAGGCCGCATCGGGGTCCTCCCCGAGATAATCACCAACGATCACCAGGATCGGAACCTCAGCCAGGGTCTGCACCTGATCGTCGGTCAGGTTAGAAAAGCAGCCGGTTTCGAGCTGTATGATGCCCTTTATGCCGCCCTTGTTCTTCAGAACCGCCTGCGTCGGAAAACCCGCTGACTGCGAATGGCCGACCAGAACGGCACCACCGAGCTCTTGCGCGAGGGTGGCAACATTCTCGACAGTCGGGTTACTTGTTTCCGGCGAGGTCAGTTCGCCGAGCAGGCTCGGTACTTGCGTCTCGATCGTGTCTGGAATGACCTGCTTGTAGAACTCGTCGACATGATCCATCGGGAACTGCACGCTGGGCCAGGCTTCGCCCAGCTCCGGGCCGAAGCGGAAGACCTTCCAGGCCATGTTCGAGGTGCCCAGGAAAACACGCGGCTGCTTGCTGGGCGGCACGCTCCCGACACGTACCTGGTTGAAGATCGTCGCGTTGAAGCCGGAGCGCGCGCGCCCCGTCTGCTCGGCCATATAGGTCGGGAAGCCCTGACGGGTGAAGTATTCGTACCAGCCCATGCGGCCATCTGGCGTCGTCTCCCACTGTTTCGAGGAGAGCAGGCCGCCGTGCATGAAGACGATCGGCGTGTGCGACGGTTCCGGTGGCGTCTGGAACTGGACATACATCTGATCGACCAGCACCTCGCCGGCTTCGAACGATTGCCCGAACACGTCTTTCATTTCGCTCCATCCGGCGTTTTCCGTCTCGACGGTTCTGCCACCAACGAAGAAGCTTCCCTGACTTTGTAGAACGAGTGGTTCTGGAGACGGCTTGAGATCGGAGAGTGATTGTGCGGAGGCGCTCGTCGCCGCAAATGTAAGTGCGATTAAGCCAGCGTTCCGCATCAAAGACAGCGTATTCATAAGTATCCTTTGCGTGGACTCTGTTTGGTTTGTTGCAGCAAGAGGGCGTGGCTAGGGTGGTGCGCTATTGCACGCTCTTTGCTGGTAGATTATCCGTAACCAACATCGTGCTTGGTTTAAACTAGCGATGATCGCATTACAGTTGTGACAAAACGCACCATGGATCGCTGGGATGAAATCCGCATGTTTCTTGCTGTCGCAGAAGGCGGCACGGTGCGCGCGGCCGCGGAAGCACTTGCCGTCAATCACGCTACGATCATCCGTGGCATCGGGCGTCTGGAAGAGAAGCTCAACACGAGGCTTTTCGACAAGCTGCCGTCCGGATACAGACTGACGGATGCGGGGGCCGACATCGTGGAATTGGCCAAGCAGATGTCGATGGCGTCGTCTCAGATTGAGGCGAAGATTTTCGGGCGTGACCAGAGCGTATCAGGACCTTTGAGGCTCACGCTCCCCGTTTCATTCGCGACCGACCTGTTGATGCCGACACTGGTGGATTTCAGGGCTGCCTATCCCGATATCGCGCTGGAAATCATCGGCTCGGGATCGGTGGCCAATCTGAGCAACCGGGAAGCGGACGTCGCCCTGCGCGTGGTTGTTGGCGACGGAGCTCCGCCAGACAATCTTTACGGAACGAGGCTCTGCGAATTCCGTACGGGATTCTACGTCCAGAGAAATCTGATGACAGCCCAGTCGACCCCTGCAGCTTGGTTATTAGGAACCAATGAGGCCGTTCCAACGGATTGGCATCCAGAAGGCGGGATCAGGATGACGACCACTCCGATCCGATTTACAGAGATGCGATCGCAGTTCGAAGCCGCCCGCGCGGGCATGGGGATTACATTCTTGCCGTGCTTTCTGGGCGATGCTGATCCCATGCTTGTCCGTGTGCCAGGAAGTCCGGTCACATGCACTGGGGACATATGGTTGCTGACACATGGCGACACGCGGCAAACAAAGCGCGTGCGCCTCCTTTGTGATCACATCCGCACCTCGATGCGAGGTTTGGCTGGAAGAATGGCAGGACAAATCGAAAGCGGCGACTCCGAGTTTCCTTGATTGCAGCTAGCATGAACGCTTCGGCGGTCCGTGAAATTCTTCGCCTTGACCTTCAATTTGATGGTCCGCTGAAAAGAAACGCCACCGGGCGAGTCCCGGAAATATGCGGTCTGGCCTCGAAGCTGCAGTTTGGGAGCGCCTGAATACCCCATCTATTTTAGTCGTTCTTGCCGTGGATTGCCAGACTGAACAACCTGAATAGCATGATTTTCGGACTGCTGCGCTGCAACTGATTCGGCTGTATGGCGTTGGCAGAACATCCGAGCGAAAATCGCCGCCTCAAGGCGGAGATCGGGGGCCGAAAGCCCCCATCCGGTTCAAGCGAACGGATCGATCTCTTCGACGACAGTGTCATCGTCGCCGTCATATTCGGTGGCGGGCATGACGCTCAGGGTGCCGTCGCCGGCGCGGAAGATGACGATCGTGACCATCAGGGTGGTGGCGAGGCTGAAAGCGAAGGTGTGAGCATCTGTAAAGGACATTTTTCGGCTCCTGTTTGGAGGCGGGGACTATTCCCCGCTCGACAGGCGCCCTAAGTGTTTTGATCTCGGCCGCGATCACCGCCGAGGCGAAGCCTCGCGCGGCGGCATGCATTGCATAGTCCGACCCTCCATGGGTTGATCGTGGAAGGCCGGGATTGAAACCAGGGTCAGCCTCAAAGAGCGGGGTACGGTGCCTGACGACCGGAGCCGGAAATCCCTGCAATACTCAGTGTCGAAGCCTGCCGACGCCACTGTCATTTCCACAAGTTAAACGGAGCGCTCAGAAGAAAACCGAAGTAGGCTGGGAACGTCGCGATTTGAGTGGGACTGGCAGGTTTCGGGCGTCCACCCCGGGAAAGCTGCCCTTCACCTGGTCGACCAGCTTCGGCGGCAACGCGCCCTCGAATCGGACGCAGAGATCAGCTTCGCTGCTTCCTGAAAGCAGACCTTCCAGGCGATCACGCTGGAGGTCGTGGTTGCGCCAAAGAACGAACCCGCTCGCGGGAGGGCGCGGGCTTCGAGGGCTGCGGTTTATCGGCAGCGCCGGTGATGTTGTGATCGATCAGGGGTGACGGACGGCCATCGACCTCCGAGCATGAAGTGTCAACCTTCAGCTTGAGAGGAGCATCCGATGACCGTCCCTTCGCATCCATCCGGCAACGCGCTTCGCGAGCGCATGATCGAAGACATGTCGCTGCGCGGCTTCACCGAGAAGACGCGGCATGACTATATCCGTTGCGTGAAGGCGTTTGCAGCCTTCATCGGGCGTTCGCCTGACACAGCGACGCCCGAGGACTTGCGCCGTTTCCAACTGCACCAGACAGAGGCCGGCATGCAGCCGCCGGGCATCAACAGCGCGGTTTCGGCCCTGCGCTTCTTCTTCACGGTGACGCTCGACCGGCGCGATCTGGCCCGCCGTCTCACCGTCGTGCGCCAGCCGCGCAAGCTGCCCGTGGTGTTGAGCGTCGAGGAGGTGGCGCGGCTGCTCGAGGCCGCACCCGGGCCGAAGTACAAGGCTGCCTTTGGCACGGCCTATGGCGCTGGGTTGCGGGTCTCCGAGGTGGTGGCGCTCAAGGTGAGCGATATCGACTCGACGCGCATGCTGATCCGCGTCGAGCAGGGCAAGGGGCGCAAGGATCGCGATGCCATGCTGTCGCCACAACTGCTCCGACTGCTGCGCGCCTGGTGGCATGAGGGCAAGCGCCGCGGGGTGATGCTGCCGCGGGGTTGGCTGTTTCCAGGCCGCAATCCGATCACGCCGCTGTCCACGCGGCAGCTGAACCGCGCCGTCCACGCCGCGGCGCACGCCGCCGAGATCGGCAAGCGGGTGACGCCGCACACGCTGAGGCATTCCTTCGCCACCCATCTGCTGGAACAAGGCGTCGACATTCGTGTGATCCAGGTCTTGCTCGGACATGCCAAATTGGAGACGACCGCGCTTTATGCCCGCGTCGCCACCAAGACGATCCGCACCGTAACGAGCCCGCTCGACCGCATCAGGCTGCTGGCAGACGACGAGGCGCGACCGGACGGGTGACGCGGCGGCGGTGCGCCGCCCGTCCCTGGAGGTCGCCGACATCTTCCATCGCCATGGCGCCGCCTGGCGCGCGGCCCATGCCGGCCATGTGAGCCTCGGCCAGTTGAAGGTGATGTCGGCGATCGAGAGTTGCCGCACCGCCGCCCTCGGCGGTCACGTCGAGGCCTGTGAGGACTGCGGCCACAGGCGCATTGCGTTCAACAGCTGCCGCGACAGGCACTGCCCACGGTGCCAGGGCGCGGCGGCAAGGGAATGGCTGGCCGCGCGAAAGGCCGATCTGCTGCCGGTCGGCTACTTCCACGTCGTCTTCACCCTGCCGGCCGAGATCGCCGCCATCGCCTATCACAACAAGGCGGTGATCTATGATCTCCTGTTCCGCGCCGCCTCGCAGGCCATGCTCACCATTGCCGCCGACCCCAAGCACCTGGGCGCCCGCATCGGCATCACCGCCGTGCTGCACACATGGGGCTCGGCGATGACCCATCACCCGCATGTCCATATGATCGTGCCCGGCGGCGGCATCGCGCTCGACGGGGAGCGGTGGGTGTCCTGCCGGCCCGGCTTTTTCCTGCCCGTGCGCGTGCTGTCAAAACTGTTCCGACGGCTCTTTCTCGACAAGCTCACGGAGGCCCATGCCGCCGGCCGGCTGATGTTCTTCGGCGATCATGCCGGTTTGAGCGAGTGCCGCGCCTTCACTCAATTCCTGGCGCCGCTCAGACGCAAGAACTGGTTTGTCTACGCCAAGCCACCCTTCGCAGGACCCGAGGCCGTGCTGGCCTATCTGTCACGATACACCCACCGCGTCGCCATCTCCAACAACCGCCTGATCGCGCTCGACGAGGCCGGCGTGACCTTCCGCGTCAAGGATTACCGCCGCAACGGCCAGGAGCGCTACCGCACCATGACGCTCGAGCCGGACGAGTTCATCCGCCGCTTCCTGCTCCACGTCCTGCCCAAGGGCTTCCACCGCATCCGCCATTACGGGCTGCTGGCCAGTGCCCACGCCAAGGCCAACATCGCCCGCGCGCGCGACCTTCTCGCCGCGCCCCAGCCCACAGCCGAGGGCGATGATAGCGCCCCAACCGATTGGCGGCCGCCATGCCCGTGCTGCGGCGGCCGCATGATCATCATCGAAACCTTCGAACGCGGCGGCAACGCCCGCGCGCCGCCATCCGGCAGCCGGGCAAGCGGAGCTCGAGCTTCATGATCGTGACCCGCTCATCACTGCGCGTTATCTCGGCCGAGGGACCGTGCCGTCCCCGGATGAATGGCTTCGTGCGCCGCCGCTCACAAACCCAAACTTCCCGGCTCACGACGCTGAAACCGCCGGCTCTGCGACGGCCAACCTCCGGCAGACATAGCATCGGCCGGCCGTGCCCGCACCCCAACCGCATCATTCCCTCCCGCAAAGCGAAACCATGCGGCGGCTGCGGACCAGGCAATTCCATCAAATCCCCATAGCGCAGAGACCGCACTCTGCATCCCGCGGGTTCTTTCCTGGGGGGCTTTCGGACGCCGGCCCCAGCGCCGCCCGCAACGTCGATCGCCGGCATCCGAAACCCTACACATAAGGGGTCATCTATTTCAGCACTTCAATGCCGACATTCGATCAGTTTCCTCCAAATTAGCTTCTCCAATAGAGCTGGCGTCTTGGATTGCACTGCCCCTATAGTCTGACCGGCTAACAAAGGGGGTTGGCGCGGCATGATTGAATGGCGCCGTGGTGGCTGGACGGGCAGCTTGAACAAACGGGTACGACAGGAAGTTCGCGAACATATGCGGACTAATTCCGCAGCACAGCGATGCCGTTATCCTTGGTCTCTGCGGTTGTTAAAGAGCTTCTTTGCTGACCGCTCATTTTTGCAGTTCGTCGCAATTTACATCGGCATTGCCGCCATCGTGGCGCTGCTCGAGATTGTCATCCCGCGCTATGTGCCGGAACTCCTCCCGCAATGGACGCGATCCGGTCCTCCGGGCGCCGACATCAAGGTGCTGCTGACCAACGTTGCCAGCTACCTCATCACGGCACAAGTTGGGGTGTTGGGCGTAATTGCCATCGCAATTGGCTTGGTGACCCTCATTGCACAGAGGGAAGACGCAGGAACCGATGTGAAGGTCTACTATCACGAGTCTTTCGCCGTGGAGGTTGTGGCGAGCAGCCTTGCGCTGCTGTTCGTGCTAATTGCGCAGTTGCTCTGGCCACTGCAATTTCTGCTTCATCGCTTCGGCGAGGGCACTGAGCTTCAGATATTCAAGCTCTTTCTGACGGCCGTCCATATGGGTTGGCTGCTGGTGAATCTCTCGGGACTCGCGCATTTCATCACAACGACATTTCGTTTTGTTCAGAAGTCTGCGCGCGAGCAGCTTCGCGAACGCTACACTGCGAATGTCGTTCAGCCCGTGGAGATGACGAGGCAGCTCCGCCTCAAACTCTATGAGATGGCCGGTTCCGACCTGATCGAGACCGATGCGACTGGTGGGCGCGGGACACGACAAGACGATCTTGTCGTTACATTCGGCTTTGATTGGGGCAAGCCGGATGATGTGGAACTCGAGAAGAGCTTCGTTCGACCAGCGGTCGTTCACGATGTGAGAGTCCGCTGGGTGCGATGGGTTGCCACGCGTTGGTGGCGGCGCTGCCTTGCCAATCCATCGGGCGGGCGCAACTCTAGGGTCGGCGGACTTGCAGCTGACAAGCCACTCCTCGTGTTCACACCGCAACTCGATGAGCCACTTAGGGGAAAGGTCGCGTGGTGCTGGCGGCGAGGTGGCGTGCCCCTGACCCGTTTCGAGCGCTGGGTCGTGGAGTGGAGCTTCAGGTTTAGGAAGGCATCAGATGAAGCATGACTTGCCGACACCCGATCAGATAATGGAGGAACTGGCCGACAAGGCTGCAGTTCAAATCGATCGTCTCGCGCCGGTGGCATTTGACGCGGCGCTAGACGAACTGATCCGATACCACCAATTTCTGCTTTCCCTGAACGCTACGAGTACACCTGATGGAGCCGCGTTCAGCTATGCTGAAGTCGCGAGCGGCTTCCTTCCGCGCATTCCGCATCTGCAATGGCTTAGACAGTATCGCAGGCTCTTCGAACGGGCTGCCGATAGGATCGGCGAGGACTCATCTTTCATTGAGAAGCTTGCCTACGTACCGCTCAGGTTGTTGCCAGGCCCTGCTGATCCCGAACCGACCTCGGCAGTTGTCATAGCCATATTGAACCTGGGCCCGACGCTGATGCATCGGTTGGAGGATTGGGTCACAAAACGAACTGTAGCCGAAAATCCAGAAGGACAAGCTGCAAGCCAGCGGTTGTCACTGGCTGGATCGGACCGCAAGGCGTATGAAAGCGTCCTGCCCAACATTGTCGGTGCCTGGGAAAGATTGCTGCAAGGCCGGCCATCATTTTACCAGTGGCGGGACAAGCACGAACTGGACGCCACCGAGCAGTGGTCTGTCTTCGCCAAAAGTTGGCCGTTTCTTTCTCAGCATCTGCATAATACTGCTTATATGCTGGCCGTTGCGGTCTGGAATGAGGACGAGGTTGGTGCCGATCTGTTTCGAGATGCGCTCGTCCGTTGGCCGGAGAATCTGAGCCATGAACTCGCTGATCAGGCTGATTTGATCAATCGGCGATTACTGTATCCTGATGTGTTATCCTTGGAATGGTCCGCAGCGCTCGAACGTGTGAAGCCGATTCTGCCGCACTTTCTGCCGTCTCCGTCACCGGATCAATTGTTTAATTGCATACTGCGAAGCGCACACGACGACTGCATTCTGCTGACAGCTGCGCTGCTGCTGTCTTGGCACATAGATGAGAAGCAGATCTCCGATATCGGTGGACGCACGGCCGCAGCGCTGCTCCGTCGGGAGCTAGCCGACGGTGATGATGCGATCGCGGACTCGCCAGCGGCGGGGCCTTCCTTCCGCTCTGTCTTCTTGGATTTCCTGCGAGTTGACATCGCTGGCGAGCGATTTCGCGATGAGGGTTACGGCCGCGAGTTGGATAGGCTGGTGTCGACGCTGGATGGCATGAGCGAGCGCCGCGTTGTACCTGGCCGCGTGTTCAGCCCCTCCACGTTGCACGATCGAGAAGGTTTGTACTCGTCAATCCTGACTATTCTCGTCGCTCTCGCGCCGTCAGAAGGTGACGACGGGTTGGGGCAGCGAATTGGCGAATTGGCGGAGAACGAGCCGGCACTGCCAGATGCCGACCGTTCGCTGCGCAATCTTCTCCAGCATCTCCGCGCTCTCTCAGATCGGCTGGGTAGCCTGCCAGCCAAGCTGGACCGTGGCATAGCTGCGATACGAGCGGACATCAACGTCGAAGCGGCATCTGCCTCGCTCAAGACAGTAGTAGATCGGATATGCGCAACGATTGAGGGAGCGCGAGAGAGGCGGCTCACAGAGAGGCCAGTGGATGGAAAGAAGATTGAGCAGCTTCGTTCAGCCATTGATCAGGCATTGCTTACCCCGCCTGCTAGTATCCATTCGTTCTTTCGCGGCTACGGCCTCGGTAGTGAGGAAACAACAGACAGCGCCGAGGCCTTCGAGTTTAGGATTACCGGAATCAAAAAGGGCCAGCTCGTTGAACCTCCAATGGATTTTGACATGGTTAGTTCCACTGAAAGCTTGGCCAACATGACGTGCAACAATGCAGCCAGACACATATGGGCATCGCTCACACGGCGCCCGAGAGAAAATCTAGAGTTGGATTTCCAGATTCAGGAACTGGGTTTCTGGCGTGGCGTTGTGCAAGCGGCCGGCCGTGTTGGCCCGGACCCGGTCTTGCTGATCTCAAACCGAGAGGAAGGCCGCGTCTTGCGCCGACGCTTCATCTACGTACGGGGAGACGAAAAGCCGCCGGTCAACGTAGTGCGAAAGCCACGCGATGATACGGGTGATCTCTACATCGCCACGATTGACGGTATCGATGTCCACGGCGCCGATTTCGAGCCGGGCATCGCTTGGCTGTTTTCTGCTCGCTCCCTGCAGGCTGTCACATACCACGCAGTCGGCGACTCAAATCGTCACGTTGAACTGAGCTTTGAATCAGACGACGGAATTACGGGCGCGCTGCTTGTTCGCTATAGGCAGTCGGTCGAATGGGCGGACACACCCGTCGTCGAGATCAAATTGCGAGCTCCGGATGCTGACTCTACCGATGGGCCGGTATCGCCTGCCACATAAGCGCGGGATGGGCTCGCCCTGCTCATCGAGAAAGACTCGATGACGGTGGTGGCAGGTCGATCCTTGAACCTAAGAATATCGAAAAGCTTCATTATGGATCTGCTAGGCGTTTAACCATGGAGAGTCTGCGCCCTAAAGGATAAATTGGCAAGTATTGGCTATCGTTATAAATCAGAAGCCGTTACGGTATCTTCTGTTTCAACTCGCATGGGGAATTATGTGGAGCGCTTGAGATGCGCATACTGTGGCTCAACGGATGAAAAGCGGACGAAGGAACACCTTTGGCCGGCTAGCATCCACAAACGCGTTGTCGCATTGTTGGACGGGGGCGAGCAAAAATTCTGGCTTGCTCGTTTGGATAAGGCACTCCCCAACGAGCCTATCATTCGGGATGTTTGTGCGGTTTGTAACAACGGTGAATTGTCGAAGCTAGATAATTATATCTGCGAGGCCTTCGATCGTTATTTTGGCGTCATCCGTGATCGTGGAGAGGAGGTCACGTTCGAATACGACTACCATTTGCTGAAACGCTGGTTGCTGAAGATGTCGTACAACTCAGCGCGCATCAGCGGTTCCGACGTGCCCGTCTTTCAACCGTTGATACCGTACATTATGGGGCAAAACATATCCGCAGGACGAACCGTGAGGCTCTTCCTGGAGATGACATATCCTAGTGAAATTCCCGCGGACGAGAGGCAGGCCGGGATGCCGGCGATCGTGAGGCCGGAAATCAACCGTGTCGGGTTCTTTGGCTACAACGCGTCGACCGGAACCAACATGCTGAGGGCAGTGCACCTGCGAAGCTTCAGCTTTCTTCTTGCCTTCCTACCGCGCGCCGCAAGCGCGGCGTCAGTGCAAGCTTTCGTTACGGAGTTTCTCTCACGCCGTCCCTCAGCCCGCGAGCTTAGGGCTTCTACTTTGCGAGTAACATTATTTTGTGACGGAATTGATTGTTGGAAATCGATCAAGTCGGGCATGGCGCACCGCATCCATTTCAGCCGTTGAGGGCGGTCCAGAATGCACCGATAACTGGACGTAGTTGGCTGATCCAAGCATGTTTGTCGAAGTAGTACACTGACTTACTCGCCTTCGCCGTCCTTCTCGCTCACACCCGATTTCTCGATTTTTTCCGGAGCGGCAAATTCCCATTGCAGGCCATGGCTGGCATCGGCGAGGCTTTGCATGAAGCGATCTTGGGACATGGATAGGTCGCACCGGTTAAGCACGACCCAGAAAATCGTCTCCACATAGACCTGCAGATTGATCACATCCTGCCACAGCACCTCGCGTCTGCCACTGTGAACAACGGTAGAGCGAAGCGAGTACAGCCCCTTGATCTGGTTATAAACGGCAACTCGTGTCTTGACGTCCTGAGTGTAGATCACTGCCACATGGCGGCTTATGGTCTGCGTAACTGGGTCATTTTTGTCGTTGGATGTGAGCAGGGCTTCAAGAGCTGTAAAGAAAGAAAGCAATCTCTCGGAGCGATCAGAGACTTGTCGACCTCTCGTCATCCAACCGAGGCCATGTGCCACGCGATAGGCTAGCGACTTATCGGTCGGATCGAACAGAACTGCTGCCTTCGACTGAACCTCGGGCGTACCAAGTTCGGCCGCGACTTCGGCATTTGTTTCATACCAGCCAGGGAGCTTCCCGCCGCCCGTGAACAAGGTGTCACCTTCCATCGTCACATGCGGCTGAGTATGAATCGTCGGATACGTCGGGTGCGCCTCCAGATCGCCCATCTTGGGGAAATGCCCCTGCCACTTTCTCGCGCTGAGCCGCATCAGGCTCACCGCCACGTCGATCAGCCACTTGGCTTCTTCCGCGACATTCTCTTTGGTCGCGGGGACGTCGATTACCCAAACGCTGCTGGGCATGCAAAGCGAAGTGGTCCCGCCTTCATGAAAGGACTGTTTGGGATAGGCGCCGACCGTTAGCATGACCCTTGAAGTCTTCGACAACGGGGTATTTGTGACAGCCAGTTCGGTCCGCATTGATCGAACACGGCCCAGGGCGACGACATCCGAGACCTCATGTCGGACAAGGAAGTTCGGCTCGATATGGACATATTCCCGACCGGCTTCTGCCAGCACCGTATCGACTAGGGCTTTGGCCGCGTCGTTGAGCGCATTTGGAATTGGTTGATCTATTGCCGCAGTCAGCTTCACATATTCCTGACCCGCCTTCTGACACAGTGTACGAATCGTTTTCTCGTGCGCGCTCTTGGCTTTGAGCATTTTGGCAGCAAGTCCAGTGAACTCACGACGCGCTTTCAGATAGTCCTCGGTGAAACGGGCGGAATACCCTGCAAACAGAGTTACGCCATATTCGCCCCAGTCGTGCGGATTTGGATCATCATCCATTACCACACCCTTGTTGAACCCCGTGATGACATCACGCGCATGCTCAAGCAGCTGCTTCTTTTGTCCAGAGTCGAAATACTTCTTCTTCTTTGACATACCCCCCCCCGAAATCACGATTCGCTCGACTTCCTCTGGCTTCATAGATAGCAGCTTTCGAGTCCAGGGACCCGAAACCCGACGGTCAACTTTCCGGCCCCCAAGCTGCCGAGCAGGAATTGCGCGCCCATGTCAGCCGTAGCAATCAGCCCCGCGGCATCCTGAAAGCGGACACTCTCCGCGACGAAGTCGGACATCTCGATTGCGTACACCGCGGTCACCGATCTGCATCCGGGGACACCTTCATACGCCGGTTAGTTTTGAGACAAACGGGGGGTACGCGCCCTTTTTGTTCAAGGACACCGCTACCCGCTTGCGGCATTCGACGCCTTGATGAGGAAGTAGCAGCACGAGAATGCTAGCGTCCGGCCAAGTCGGACATGCCGAGCGGCACGTGCGATCCGGGGCTGATGAAGCTGTAGACGCCGGTCAGGCCCTCTTCCTCGTTCTTGTCGATGAAACCCGACGTGCGCAGGTAAGCGACGACCTGACCCCACTTGTCTTCGGCGAAACTGCCCGGATGCGCAGCAAGCCGCCCCACCGCGATGGTCCGCGCGAGGGTTTCAAGCGCAACCCGCGCGGCATTCAGGCAGGCGTTCTTATTTCCGGCCTTGAACCCGTTCGCCGATTCCTCGATCATGCTGAGGATGGCATCTACTCCCTGAAGCTCTGAGCGTTTCAACTCGCTTGTGAGGTCGTCATCGACTGGCTGCACGCCGTCGATCGCAGGTTCGGCCGGAACGAAGAAATTCTGCTCCCGGCCATACTCGTCTTTGCCCTGGACGATATTGTCGAGCTGAAGGCACAGCTCCAGGTCGGCCCAAAGCTCGTCGTACCGGTATCTCGGGCTGATCTGCGACCGGATCGCTCCGCCGGTCCGCACGAGTTCCTGCAGGATCTCGGTGACCTGGGCATCGGATGCCCCAAGAACCGCGTACATCAAGGCCTCTTCCCACAGGGGATTGTGCCAGCTTCCCGATATTTCATCGGCCGGAATGTCGTATTTTTCAAGGACGAGCACGACCCGCTGCCGCCCCAACAGCGGAAGGAACTGGCATAGCGAAAGCCGGGTCCGTTTGCCTATCTTCATCTCTGCCTCACGCCGCTACTTCGCGAGTCTTCTGGCAGCGGTCGAGGGCGCTTCCGGTTCGACGGCGATATTGATATGCCGGTACGTCACGGTGCCTTCAATCAAGTCTCCCGGAGGCACAATCTGCTTCTTGGTTACTACTACCAGGTACCGCTGACTCTCCAACTCCACTCCAGCCAGTACCCCGCCCGAATACAGGGCAGCTTGCTCTTTGGCGGCCACATATTCGGTATCCGGATTCCCGATGCCTCTCTTCCATTCCGTCAGTACCATTCCCAGAGCTACGGGCGCGCTGCCGATCTGCGGAGGTTCTTGATAGACGAGATCCGTCTTACCGCCGTTTGCGTCGACTTTGAATGCCCAAATGCCGTGCCAAAGGAGATGCAGCGCACCGAGTCTTTCGCAGTGCGTCTCATGCTTCTCAAAAGCCTTTCGCCATTTCGCGCGGTAGTCTTGGTCAACGACAATCAACCTCTGAAGATGCATGAATGCGAGTTCCGCTGCCGACCGGACCCGCTCCGTTTGGCTATCGAGGCAAAAGCTCAGTTCGGCCTCGAATGCGACGAGCTTCACGATGATCGTGCGAACCAGCTTGGCGTCGCCTGCGTTGTTTTCGCGTATCTGCTTTCCGCCATCTTCCATGAACCGCTCGATCGCGGCATTGGCCGCCGCCGGGAGCGAGTCGCGGAATGCCTCCCGAAACTGCTCAATGCTCGTGCGAATGTCCTCACAGTGCTTTTGGAGCGTCTTGTCCGCCCCGTAGGGCGAGCCGCTATTGACAGCAAGGAAACCAGCATGCACCGCAGACGCTCTTTCGAGGCCGTGAATTCTTGCTGAAATAGGTCGCCAAGCGGCAAGATATGTAATTGTGCTCATGATCTACTCTATGAATTCGGCCAGTGACTCCGGAACGAATTCTTTCACAAGGCTATAAGTGTCTCCAGTGAGGAATCGGCTGAGCAGTCTGGACCGACAGTTCGCGCCGCCGCCGTAGCCTCACCGCCCAGGACTTCCGAGCATGGCCCGATGCTTTTTGTCCCGTGCTTTGTTGGGATCTTCGATCGCCTCAACCGACTCGATGTGTTCGGCAATATACTCCGGCGGCAGGCCGTGTTCCCTGCCACCTGCAAGGACAAAGTCCTTGTACCAACCATAGGGTTTGAGGCTGTCGTCGATATTGTCGGGGGTGGCGAGATAGACGAGGACTTTACGCCTGCGACCTTTGTCGTTGATGACCGTGACCATCGCGTGCTCGTAGCCGCTTCCGACGCCTTCAGCCTTATCTAGCTCCGCTCGCTCGACAGGATCGAAGCTGAACAGGACTCCGAGCACGCTATCGTCGTTGCCACTGGGATATGCATTGCATTTCCCGGAGTTGTCTACGCTGCGCTTGTGAAAACGGAGCGAATGACCCGGCAAGGTCGCGATGCCGAGCGGCTTGCAGCTCGGCATGCGTTCGCGCAGCCGGGCGGTTGACATGTTGGACCCATATGCAAAATAGACGACTGGCTCCGGTGGCCCGGTCTCTGTGTTCTTCAGCGCCGCTATTGTGGGATCGCCCGGCTTGAGGATTGTGCGCAGCGGTACCGTCATTATGCTGCACTCGTCGGTTTCTTCGCCCTCGCGTGTGATGATGGGCTGCCCATCGTCGAGGTCGACGATTGGAATCGGCCTGCCGGTCCATCCGCAGTCGGCGCACCGCGGTCTTTCCCAAAGGACTCCGGGTGCCGCGGTGTTTTCGCCCTGTTCGGGCTCGAGGTGTGGCGAGCCGCATTTCGGGCACTCCACAGGCACACCGCGCAGCGCACGAAGGATCAATGACGTCGCCATACCGATGGCGTGTTGGGTCAACGAGTGCGCCATGTCGGCATCAATCCAGGTGGCCGACTTTGAATGCGTCAGCCAATTGGAGAAGGTCCATGCTGACTCAAGCGCACCCTTGAGCGCCCCGCGACGCTCCTTGTTGGTGTCGCCCGGTAGAAGATCGTTGCAGATGATCTCCGCCCACGCGCGAAAGTTTGCGCGCTGCGGCGGTGCGTCGGTCCACGTTGCCGCGCCCTGCGCGACGCCGATCAGTTCGAGTAGCGTTTCCCGGCAGCGGACGCCGACGGCCTGATAGCCCGCGAGGTTGTGCGCCTGTGTTACGGCGGTGCCGGCTTCATCGATCTTCTCGAAGACGGGACCGAACGGGATGATGCGTAGATCGTCTTTCTGCTGCTCTTCCGTACGCGGGATGCGGAGGATCAGGCCAATATGGAAGGTCAGAGCAAGGTCCATATTGGGGAACTGCTCCTGAGAATAGAGGTTTGTGCCACCCGTGATGACCCACCAGCGATCCTTGTTGGTGTGGATATCCCACACGTCGTGGCGGGTGTTCAGGACGGCCTCCGAGTAGACCTTCTGCATGAAGGTCACTTCGAGGTCGGGCGCCTGCCATTTAAAGTATTCCCGGACTTCCTCGATCTCCTCTTCGGTAGCTCTCAACATGATCGGTTCCTGGGGTGGGGGCGTCGCGCCACCTCACTATAGGGGCCCGCGAAAGCCTCGATAGTAGATTGATGTCACCGAGGTTTCAAAATCCTGTGCGGCTACGCGCTGGATGTCCGCTTCGAGCTCACTTGCGTTTTCAATCCCAGCAGGTTGCGCGCAATTTCGTAGGCCGCAAACCCCGCAGAACCGCAGGTGAAGTGGCGGTTCGATCGAACCCGGGCGAGATTTGCCCGGCCGGCAATGCTGGGACAGCCGGAAACACCTTTCTTGGTGGGCACAGAGCATGCCGACGGTAATAAACAGATGGGAATTTTCTTAAAGCGATAGTAATCTTGGGCCGTATGAGCGACGAAGAAAAAGAATGGATACTCCCTGCCTCAATCCCATTTCCGGAATTGAAGGGCCGGGATTTGGAGGAAGGCCTGTATTGGCTCTTAGACGCAATGGGCGCCAAGGACCTCGAGTGGCGCACGGGCGGGAGCGGCGGCGGCGCATCGGATGGCGGCCGCGACCTTGAAGCACATTTCTACACTCCGACGGCAGACCAGGAAATGGAGCCGCAGGTCTGGTGGGTGGAATGCAAAGGGCGGAGTGGAACTGTTGAACCGGACGAGGTAAAAAGCGCGGTTATCAATGCGCAGGCCAGAGGCGACCTCGACTATGTGGTCATCGCGACCAATACCCAGTTCTCCAATCCCACGCGCGACTGGGTAAAGGAATGGCAGAAGAAGAATCCCAGGCCGAAGGTCAAGCTGTGGGACAGCAGCCATCTGGAACGGCTGTTATCGCGCCATCCCGATGTTGTCTTGCGGCTATTTTCCGAAGCACTCAGCCTTGATGGACAGTTTCAGGCGCTCGAATCGCGGTTCTGGAACAAGCTCGAGTTTGTGTCCTCTCCCACCTTGAAGAAGCTTTGGAAGGCTCGCGCGGAGACCGAGCTCACGCCGCTTGGCGGATTCGCGCTTGTCGCAAACGAGTTCGCCAATGGCAGCATCACACGTCGGCCCTGGGGTGCTATTCTTGATGCGGCCTCTCTTGTCCAAGTGCTGCATATAGGTCTGGTGAATGTACCCTACCTGATGATGCGCGCCTCTAAGGCCGGCGTGGAGCAGACGCCAATCATTCGGGCCTTTGCCTATTTGATATTATGCGCAATCGACCAACTACCTGCTGAGAGCGTCGCAGAGCTGGTGATCGACTCCATCACGCGCGGCGAACAGGACAAGTTTCCGGAGGATGTTCAAGCCTATCTGCTGATGCCGATCGCCGATCAACTCCTATCGGAGATGCAGGATGTCTGCAGCGCGGACTGCACGCGAGTGAGCGCATTCAGCCGCATGACACTGACGGAAGATAAGGATGAGATAGACGAATACTGGCAGCGCCTTGAAGCTGCCGGCAGGGAAGAGGTTGAAGAGCCCGAAAAACACCTGCGTCTCGAAAGGCACGATGCGCCGTGCCAGGTGGGTTTCGCCGTCGATAAAGAGCACGGCTGTCCGCTATTCGATGTAGAGCCGAGCGTACAGCATTTTGGCGAACTGCTAGCCATCCTCAAGCGGGTCGCAGCGTACCGCAAAGCTCAGGCCGCGGAGAAAAGGGAGGCTGACGCTGCGAGACGTCAGGCACGAGCCGGATAATATGGGGTCGTCTACACTACCGGATAATTTTGAGGTCGCGCCCGGTTACAGAGTAGCTGACTGGACCTGTCTCACCCTGGACGAACAAAATTCCTCGCCGGAGGACTGGGCTGCAGCCATTTCAATTCTCGACGCGCGCATCCGGTCCCGCTTTATCGAACCGGCGCAGCTGTTAATCGATTCAGATAATGGCAAGGGGCGCGGCACAAACGGTTTTGCAGTACTCGCCATCGATTTTCTGTTGATCGAGACTATCCAGGGATTTCGACGCGGGCTGACCAATCATAACGGCCAAAGCAAAGCGCTCTTCCAGGCATTTCTGACGAGCTGGCCGGCCTTCACCGCATGCGTGCCCGCCGACAAAGATGCAGGGAAACTAGCAGCTAGTGTATTTGAGCAAGGCCGCTGCGCCCTCCATCATACTGGATCGACTGACCGTATTGTCGTGAGAAGGCGGGGCGAGCTTTTTGTCTTCCACGATGATGGACGGATCGAAATAAATCGCAGCCTTCTGCACCAGGAACTGACCAAGGCATTCGACGACTATCTCGCCGCGCTGAACGATCCGGCAAACACGGGCCTACGGAAGAAGTATAGACAGAAGATGGATCACATCTGCTCGTGACGGAACGTAGCGATAGCCTCACCAGAGAACTTCAGGAGTTGCGGGACAAAAGTCCGGCAGAAGCGCTCCGCCGGGTGGACGAGCTGGACGAGACGCCGAACGGCAGGGCCACCGCTGCAATCATCCTAATCGATTGCGGAGATGCTCTTGGCGATCTCGCGTCGGTCAGTCGCGGCGTTGATATCCTTGAAGCCCTATCGGCGGAGATCGCTTTCAGTCCCGATATCGCATACAATTTGGCCAACGGCCTACAGCTTCGCGCGCGGCATTCTGTCGAGTCCGAAATGTCCTTTCGCGGGCAAGTCGCCGATGATCGTTTTCGAGCCCGCGTCCATTTTGGGGCGGTGATGAATGACACTTCGGCGTCACTGGCGACTCAATCTCGAATGCTCACAAATATCGGGATTTTGTTCCTGGAAACGCATCGGTGGGTTGAGGCTCTTGATTGCTTTCAACACGCACAGCGTATCCTGCCGACAAACGCGGTAGCGGCATACCAGGAGATGCGGCGCTTGATGTCGCTGGCGAATCTTTTCTTCCAAAAGGAAGAAACTTACAGGTCCTATTGCCATGTCGATGCCTTGTGCCAGCGCGTTCGATACCTGGCGTCGGTCATTTCAAAGAACTACGACGTCTTCGAGCAATTTGCCGGGGCGTCCGCACTGCCTGAGGTACAAAAGGCGGTGGAGCAGGCACTGACATTCGATGAAGTGCCTGCGAAACCCGTAGATATCCCGTACTTCTCGTTTGTTCGCCGCAACAATATCGCACTGTCCCTGCATTGCAGCACGGAGGAATTTTCGTCCGGACGTTTCGATCTTTTGACTATTCCCCATGTCCACACAAGCTTGCTAGATGAGTCAGGCGTCCCTGAAATTTTTGCCATGATGAACGTCATGAAGGCAGATTTTGCCTTTGCCAGACAGGTTTTCTTCGAAGTTCGCGAGGACGACGCCGGTACGCCGTACTTCGAAACCACATCTCACGCGGACACTCTGGACTATGCCGTTTACGGGGTCAGGTACTCGGCGCTGACAACGGCACAGCGCATTGCATTCGATATCCTCGATAAAATTTCTGTCGCCATAGCCTGCTATTTGAAGCTTCCGCAGGCGCAGAAGACATCCTTCATCAATATCTGGGGCAAGCAGGAAAAGGGAAAGGGGTTCCTCTTGTCGGGGCCAGTTGAGGCCGAACTGATTGGCGGCAATCAACCGCTGATCGCACTCTTCAACATCTTCCAGGATGTCTCAAGGCATGAAAACCTGGGCGACGGCTTCATGGGCGCCCAGAAACAATTCAGGAACTCGTCTACCCATCGATTTACTGTGCTTCATGACATGGGACGCGACCATTCATCGAAGTTGTCGGCCATCGACCACAATAATCTTGAGCAGTTTGAACAGCTGACGCTGGCCTCGTTGAGGCTTGCAAGAGCAGCACTCTTTTATTTCGTCGATTTTATTATTTTCTCTGAGCGCCACAAAGACAACGCACAGGGTGCCTTGGTCTTATCTTCTGAGGTGCCGGACCACGATTACATCAGAGGCCGCAAGGAATAAGCTGACCAGACGAGACGCAACGTCATCGAGTGTTGCTCCACTTGAATGGTAGCTTTCCGCCATTGTTGCCTGAAACCTGCCTGTCCGGATTCGGCCCCGAAGCGGTCGATCTCGTCCGCGCAGCTAGGCTGCCAATGTCCGCGAGAACAATCGGAGGCTATAGCGTATTTCCGGTAGGTGTGGGGATTGGCGGTAGCGGTCCTTAGACTCGATACCTTGGGGCGCCCGACAGCTAGGTCACATGCTCATAAAGGGGATTCCCTTTTGATGGGAGGCATCTCGGCAACTGACCATTCCAACCCGTCGCAGATGCGAAACAAGCGTCTGCGACGGAAGGTTATTTCAGTTGCCGCTGTCTTTAGCGCCACTGCCGCGCCCCCGGGGCACTGTTTCGCCGGCCCGTCATCAAGCGGCGGCGTAGTGGGAGAAGACGTCCGTGCTGCCATTCCGACGGATCAGGAACACGTCGTATGCCTCGCGCTCGTTCTCCGGCCCCATGCCGGGCGATCCGTAGGGCATGCCGGGCACCGCGAGGCCAACCACGTCGGGGCGCTCATCCAGCAGACGGCGAATGTCGGCCACAGGGACGTGACCCTCGATCATGTAGCCCTCGACCCGCGCAGTATGGCAGGAAGCCATCTCCTGCGGGATGCCGCTGTCCAGCTTGTAGCGCATAAGAACCGCCCCGGCGCTCGGCTCAGTCGTGACGGCAAAGCCGTCGTTCTCGAGGATCTCGATCCAGGCCGAGCAGCAGCCACAATTCGGATCCTTCATCACATGAATCGCCGGTCCGGCGCCTTGCGCCAGCGCCCCCAAGGGCGATGCAGCCAGCAGTGCAGCTCCACCGATCAGTAGCGTGCGGCGGGAGAAACTGTCTTGGATCATCTGATTTTCCTTTCGAGATTGTATGCGTGGACTGGCAGGTCAGAGATCGACCCGTCTGAGCCGCAAGGCGTTGGTGATCACCGAGACGGAGGACAGGCTCATCGCCGCCGCCGCGATCATCGGCGAAAGCAGAAGGCCGGTAACGGGGTAGAGCAGCCCGGCCGCGATAGGCACGCCAAGCGCGTTGTAGGCGAAGGCGAAGAACAGGTTCTGCTTGATGTTGCGCAAGGTGGCACGGGCGAGCTTGCGCGCCCGCACGATGCCCATCAGGTCACCGCCCAGCAGGGTCATGCCTGCGCTTTCCATCGCAACATCGGCCCCGGTGCCCATGGCGATGCCGACATCGGCAGCGGCCAGCGCGGGCGCATCGTTCACCCCGTCGCCCGCCATGGCGATCTTGTGGCCGTCGCGGCGCAACTGGTCGATCAGGTCCTTCTTGGCCTCGGGCAGGATGCTCGCCCGCACTTCGTCTATCCCGAGCTTGCCCGCCACCGCCTGCGCCGTGCGTTCGTTGTCGCCCGTCGCCATGATCACCCGTAGTCCCTGCGCGTGCAGTTCGCGAATTGCCTGAGCCGTCGAGTCCTTGATCGGGTCGGCCACAGCCACGATTCCGACAAGCGCGTCATCGACGGCTATGAACATGGCCGTCTTGCCTTCGGCGCGCAGAGCATCGGCCTTGGCTTCAGCCTCACCGGTTTCAAGCCCCATTTCCTGCATCATCGCCGCATTGCCGAGCGCCACCGCGCGTTCGCCGACCTTGCCACGCACGCCCTTGCCGGTGACGGCATCGAAATCCGCAGCCTCCTGACGCGGAGCGCCCTGCGCCTCGGCTCCCTCGACGATGGCCTCGGCGAGCGGGTGTTCCGAGCCGCGCTCCAGCGCCGCGGCCAGCGACAGCAGGTCCGTCTCGGTCAGATCTCCGAGCGCGACCGTATCCGTCAGTTTCGGCTTGCCCATCGTCAGGGTGCCGGTCTTGTCGACGATCAGCGTATCGACGCTGGCCATGCGTTCCAGCGCCTCGGCGTCCTTAATCAGCACACCCGCCTGCGCCCCGCGCCCTGCCGCCGTGGTGATGGATATCGGCGTCGCGAGACCGAGCGCACAGGGACAGGCGATGATCAACACCGACACAGCCGAGGCGATGGCGAAGACAAGCGCGGGTTCCGGGCCGAAGACCAACCAGACGACGAAAGCGACGATTGCGATGACCACAACGGTTGGTACGAACACCGCCGACACCCGGTCGGCCAGACCCTGGATCGGCGCGCGGGACCGCCGCGCGTTCGACACCATCGCTACGATCTGCGCCAGCACGGTATCAGACCCGACCTTGCCCGCCTCGATCACGAGGGAGCCGTTCTTGTTGATCGTGGCCCCGGTTACCGCATCGCCCGGACCTTTTTCGACCGGCATCGACTCGCCGGTCAGCATGCTTTCATCGAGCGAGGATCGCCCTTCGATAACCGTCCCGTCGACAGGGACCGCATCGCCCGGGCGCACGCGCAGACGGTCGCCCTCCATGATGTTCTCGAGCGGCGCGTCGTATTCGGTGCCGTCCGGCAGGATCCGTCGCGCGGTCTTGGGCGCGAGGTCCAGAAGCGCGCGGATCGCGTCGCCGGTGCGTTCGCGGGCGCGCAGCTCGAGGACCTGGCCCACGAAGACCAGCGCCACGATCACCACCGCCGCCTCGAAATAGGTGCCGACGCCATGACCCATCCGGTACTGTTCCGGAAACACGCCCGGCAGAAAGGTGGCGACGATCGAGTAAAGGTAGGCCGCCGCAACGCCGATGCTGATCAGGGTCCACATGTTTGGGCTGCGGTTCACAATCGAGTCCCAGCCGCGCCGGAAGAATGGCAGCGCCGCCCAGAGGATGATCGGCGTGGCGAGCACGAATTCCAGATAGCTGGCCGTCTGGTGCCCGATCCAGTCGCGCACCGGCAGCGCCACCAGTTCGCCCATCGTCAGGATGATGAGCGGCACCGCCGCGGCAGCCGAGATCCACATTCGGCGGGTGAAGTCGGTCAATTCCTCGCTGGGCTCGTCCGAGGGCAGCATCGGCTCGAGAGCCATGCCGCAGATCGGGCAGGACCCCGGCGTATCGCGAACGATCTCGGGATGCATCGGACAGGTGTACTGGACGTTGGCCGGAACAGCCTTCTTCTGCCCGGCGGCCCGGCCCGAAGCGTAGAACCACGGATCCGCCTTGAACTTCGTCTGGCACTTCTCCGAGCAGAAATGGAAGGTTTCGTCCTGGAACTCGGCGTGACGTCCGTCCGGCTTGACCGCGACCGTCATCCCGCAGACCGGATCCTTCGCCCTCTCGGTCCCCGCCGGGATGTCTGGCGTTGCGTGATGATGATCGTGCTCCATGGTCTGCCAGCCTTTCGATCACTTGTTTCAGCTTGCGGCTTCCACTCGTTGGAAGCTCAAGCCCAATTTTATTGATGGTCGTGAGCGCCTTCCCGGACCGGATTGCGCGCCAGGAACACCCGGACGAACAGAAACACCAGCGCCATGCCGATCGCGCCAAGGACGACGATGAGGGGGTCGGATTGCCACTTCATCGCGGCGAAGGCGGCCAGCACCACGGCATCGAGGGCGATGGCCGTCAGCAACACCCAACCCCGAGCGCCGATTTCCTCGCGCAGATGCCGGAACACGCCGAAGTGGATGATCATGTCCATCACCAGATAGAAGAAGGCCCCGAGCGAGGCGATGCGGCTGAGGTCGAAGAAGACCGTCAGGAAGCCCGCGATCACGACTGTGTAGACGAGCGTGTGGTCCTTGATAGTGCCCGGCATCCCGAAATGGCTGTGCGGGATCATCTTCATGTCCGTCAGCATCGCCAGCATCCGCGAGACCGCGAACACGCTGGCGATCAAACCCGAGGCAGTGGCCACCAGCGCCAGCGCCACCGTCAGGTAGAAGCCGATCTGCCCGAGGGCGGGCTGGGCCGCTTCAGCCAGCGCATAGTCCTTCGCCGCCACGATGCGGTCGAGCGGCAGGCTGGAGCCGACGGCGAAGGCGACCAGCAGATAGACGACGACGCAGATGGCGATGGACAGGACGATGGCCCGGCCCACATTGCGGTGCGGGTCGGTGACCTCGGCGCCGCTGTTGGTGATGGTCGTGAACCCCTTGAAGGCGAGGATGGACAGCGCGAGCGACGCGACGAACCCGCTTGCGCTAGAATCTCCGACCGACGCCTCGAACGAGATGCCGCTGGCCCACAGACCGGCCGCCCCGAACAGCGCGATGCCGCCCACCTTGAGAACAGCCATGACGATGGACAACAGCCCGACCGACCGGCTGCCCGAGACGTTCACGAGCCAGGCGAGGACGATCAGCCCGACGCCGAGGATTGGCACCAGCACGCTGTCCGGATCGCCGCCAAATGCCCGCAGCGTGTAGGTGCCGAACGTGCGCGCGACGAGGCTTTCGTTGATGACCATCGACAGTGCCATCAGAAGAGCGGCGCCCGCCGCGACCGTCGTCGGCCCGTATGCTTTCTTCAGGATCATCCCGATGCCGCCCGCAGAGGGATAGGCGTTCGACATCTTGATGTAGGTATAGGCGCTGAACGCAGTCACGATGGCGCCCACGACGAACGAGAGCGGGAAGAGCGGCCCGGCAAGCTCGGCGATCTGTCCGGTCAAGGCGAAGATGCCCGCGCCGATCATCACACCCGTTCCCATGGCCAGCGCGCCAGGAAGGGTAATGCTGTTCCTCTCGTAATCGCTTTTCGTCATGAATTTTCCTTTTCCGGCCTTCTCCGCATCGCCACCCAGAGCAGCGGCAAGCCCGTCACAAGGCCGAGGCCGAGAACTGCCCAAGTCGCCCGGCCGAGGTCTCCGCTCACCGCTTCCCCGCCGAAATGGGCGAGCAGGAAGCTTGCCGGGACAATGCCGACCAGTGTCGCGACGGCGAACCGCCAGGCGTGCAGACGGCTGAGTCCGGCCGCATAGCTGATCATGTCGAAGGATACGAAGGGCATCAGGCGGCTGGCAAAGACCGTCGCCGTCAACGCGGTCTGCGACCCGAGCAGCCCGGCATCGACACGGTCACCGAATACGCGCCGCAAGACGTCGTGCCCCAGAACCCGCGCGAGGCCGAACGCGATGAGCGCGCCGAGTTCCGCGCCGATCACGACCTGCACCGTCCCCCACAGATGTCCGTAGGCCGCCCCGGCGGCCAACGCGATGGGCGCGCTCGGGATCGGGCTGGCTACGACCGCGATGGTCATGAGCGTGACGATCAGGACCGGCCCCCAGAGACCCGCGCGCGCGACAAGCAGTTCGAGCGCCTCACGGTTCGGCACGCCGCGCGCATCGGCGAACACCGACGGCGCGAACAGCCACGCACCGAGCAACCCGATCCCGAGGATCGCCAGCCCCGCGAGAATGGCGGTGCGCAGGCTCATCTCAGATCGCCGCGACGGCCTTCGCCAGAAGTTCGCGTACATCGCCCGCGAGTGCCGTCAAATCGGCGTTCTCGATCGCCTGCATCGACGCCACCGGGTCGATGGCGCTGACCTCGACGCCGCCCTCGACCTCGCGCAGGATCACGTTGCAGGGCAGCATCGCGCCCACCCGAGGTTCGATCCCGATCGCCTGATGCGCCATCTTCGGATTGCAGGCGCCAAGGATGCGATAGGCCGGCATCTCGACATCGAGCTTCTTCTTCATCGTCGCTTTGACGTCGATCTCGGTCAGGACACCGAAGCCATGGTCCGCCAGAGCTGCTCGCGCGCGCTCATCGACATCGTCGATACCGGTGTCCGGGATCATGCGATTGATTGTGTAAGCCATTGAGAGGTCCTTTCACTTATTTTCGAAGGTATTTGATCAGCGCCGCTATGGCCAAAACCACCAGCGCGAGGATCAGCAGGCCGAAGAGCCAGCCGAACCCCATTCCGGAGCCCATGTCGTTCCAGTTCATCATCTCATCCTCCTGATTTTCACCCGTAGGGTGCGCCTTTTGACCGGCCCTCACGACAACATGGGGCAGGACAGCATAGGATCGGTACCGGGACGTCGGGGCGCCCTGTCCGGACGCCCCACCCGGGTCAGGCTGATGCCGTGACCGCGAACTCGGTCATCATGCCGATCGCAAGGTGCGGCATGTGATGGCAATGCAGCATCCAGCGCGCAGCCTCGCCGGCGTCGAGGGCGACATCGACCATCGACATCGGCGGCACGTGAACCGTGTCGCGCAGAGCCCCGGCGACGCGCCGCCCGTTCAGCCCGACGACCTGGAACACATGCCCGTGCAGATGCATCGGGTGGGCCATCATCGACATGTTGTGGAACGACAGCACGACCCGCTTGCCGCTGCGCGCGATGATCGGCTGGTGCTGGCCCCAGATCGCCCCATTGATCGTCCAGACATAGGGCTGCATCGAGCCGCCCAGCATCAGAACATGGCTGCGGTCCACAGGTCGATCCGGCAGGGCATCCAGCGCAATGAGGCGCGCCTCCTGCGCAAAATCGGTGTCGAAAGCGGGGGCTTCGGACTCCGCCATGGCATCCAGGCGCCGGACCTCGGCACCCCGCGAGGCAAGGATCAGGCCGGTGCGCTCCCGCGCGCCTTCGCGCAGGGCGAGGACCGGCCAGGAGCCGCTTTCGTTCGGCAGGTCGATCTCGATGTCCAGCCGCTGGCCCATCGCCAGCCCGAACCGCGTGCCCGGGACAGGCTGGACGGCGTGCCCGTCCACCGCGACAAGTCGCGCCTCTGCTCCACCGGTTTCGATCCAGAACACCGTTGCCGCGGCGGCATTGATGACCCGAAGCCGGATGCGCCCGCCACGCTCGACCTGCACCACCTCCGGGTCCGACAGGGTCCGGTCGTTGGCGAGATAGGCGTCCCAGTCATAATCGTTCAGGTCCATGGCCATGCCGCCCATCATCCCGCCCATACCGGACATGTTGCCCATCGGCATGCCGCCCATGGCGCCATGATTCATGCCCTGCATCGCCCCCACGCCTCCCATGGGCGCGCCTTGCTCGGGCTGCGCAGAGGGACCGGCGCCATCGCCGACATGACCCCCGCTGATCTCCGCCAACACTTCCTCGGGGGCCCTGAAGGAGAAGTCATGCAGGAACATCACGACCTCCTGCCGGTCGGCGAGGATATCCTCTTGCGAGCGCACGATCAGCGGCGCGGCCAGCAGCTGCATTTCCTGGGTAGGTACGTGGCTGTGCATCCAGTGTGTGCCCGGCCGCGCCTCGAAATCGTAGGATCGGGTCTCGCCCGCCGCGAGTAGCGGCATCGGCATGTCCGGCACACCATCCTGCGCATTTGGTGGAATCTGGCCGTGCCAGTGGATTATCGTGCCCACGTCGAGATCGTTGGTCAGATCGACACGGAACTTCTGGCCGGGCTCGAGGACAAGTCCCTGACCGCCGGGACCGGCAAGACCGAAGACCGTGGCCGCGCGCCCGTTAATGTCGAGCGTCCGGGTTGCAGCGATGAGGCTGATTGGGGCCACGGTCTGCGCGAAGGCAAGACGGGGCATGTGTGCAGCGCCAATGGCGGCAGCACTTGCGGCGAGAAAGCCGCGTCGCGAAAGGGTGTTCATGGTCGTCTCCTCGGGAGATCCGTCCCGTTCATCAATGCCGATGGGACGCCGCGGGCGTCGGCCCGGGCGCGATCAGAGGAGACGGAACTTGGGAGGTCGTTCGTTCAGTCCTGGCGCATGGCCGACGTGGCTTGCCTCGGGCGGGAAGTCATGTCGGGAAGGCACGTACTCTTGTCCGGTTTTCGCGCTCGGAAACGGCAGGAAGGCCGTGAAACCGGCGCAGACGAACCCGCACATGCCGGTGTCGGCGGTGCCGCAATGAAGCTGGTCAGCACAGGAGCGTTCGCTGTCATCGGTGACGTGCATCATCTCGCTGACATGAACTACATGATCCTGCCCGGCACTCATGCGCACGGTATGCGCCGGAGTCATCGTTGTGACCACAGCGATCGCGAGCAAGGCAAACATGGTGACGAAGCGATCGATCATCTCTTAGTAGATAGGCTCTGGTCACGACAATGTCCATTGGATCGAGCCACTGGTGACTGCCGGCCGTGGTCAGCGGAGTGTACATTTATGCTGCGAAAAGCCGAGAGAATAGTCGGAGCCTGTAGCGTATATCCGGTAGGTGTGGGGATTGGCGGTATCGGTCCCTAGACTCGATACCCTAACGTTGTATCTCCTACGCTGGAGCACGCCAGAGCGACATCATCCTCCTCGGCCGAGCTGACCTAAACGCTACTTCCGCAGCCGGACCCGCAGATAACTGCTTCGCGCCCTCATGTCGGCCATAGGGGCAAACTTTGCCTCCACCCGGAAGCAGACTTCGGGGTTGACCATGCTGCAGGTTGTGGTCGCCGAAATAAGCGACACTGGTCCAATCGGCACTGTCGACCCCACCGCGACTTTTTCCAATATTGCGCAGCCGTTCATTGAGGCCTTCTTGTGCGCCTTTCAGTCGTCAACCGGCTTCCGCTGTTCCTGCGCGCTTCAATTCAAAGCCGGTTCGCAACCATGATCACCGGGTCGATTTGCTCGGCCTCAAGTGCCTGGAGATAGTTGGCGAACTTCTCAGGCGAATTCCGCCCGGTCAGCAAATGCAGTCCGAGCGGTGGCGGGCCTCCTGCCTTTGCCGCCTTGGCAAAGGCCTCACGGAAGAACGAGATGGCGAAAGCACGCTGGCTTTCCTCCCTGTGAATTTTGAACCCCGCCGCCGCAAGGAGATCCCGTGTCTCGGCTGGTGTTTTGAGAAAGCTCGTCGTCTCCATTTCCGCCCAGGGCACGGGATAGACCATGCCTGGTGCCGGCCCTTTCATAACGTCGAACACGCACAGCGGCGCGCCGGGTCGCAACACGCGGGCAAGCTCGTCGTAGAAGCCCGCCCGATCGGAAATGTTCATGGCAACATGGAACGTAACGGCGGCATCGAACGCGCCGGCGGCAAAGGGCATTGCGAGCACGCTGCCTGCATGAAATGTACAGGCTCCGTCGAGATTCATCCGCGCGGTCAATGTCTCAGCCACCTCAATATATTCGGGCGTGAGGTCAATGCCAGTAACGCGGCAGCCGTGCTCCCTTGCCAGCACCCGCACCGTCCCACCGATGCCGCAGCCGGCGTCGAGCACGTGCATGCCGGCCACGATGGGCATCATGCCGAGCGCCTTAAGTGTTGTGATCCGGCCGGCCGTATGAAACTCGTCCACCGGAGCAAGTTGCTCCGGCGCGGGGCGGGCCGAGTCTCCTCCCGCCGCTTCAAGTCCTGCCAGGATGGCTTCTAGCAGCCCTCGTCTGCCGTAGTGGGCCGTGACAGCGTCTTCCAGATTGTGTTTCATCACTATCTCCCTGAAACGTGCTTGCGAAGGTCGATATGCGCACCGTGAACTCGGCATGCTTGGTTGGAAACTCCACAAATTGTAGTTTGGCGGGCGACGAAGATGTGCCACGTCAGCTCCGGGAGGGACAGCGATGAAGCGTTACGCGCAATTTTGCCCCGTGGCCAAAGCAGCTGAATTGTTTTGTGAACGATGGACCCCGCTCATCATTCGCGACTTGGCCTGGGGCTCGACCCGTTTTTCTGAATTGCAGCGCGGTGTGCCGCTGATGTCACCGACGCTTCTGTCGCGGCGGCTGAAGCAGCTTGAGGCAGAAGGGGTGGTGGAACGGCGGCCGCAGGCGAACCGCAGGGGCTGGACCTATCATCTGACGGAGGCCGGGCGCGAGTTCATTCCACTCATCGATACGCTCGGCGTTTGGGGCCAACGCTGGACTCGGCGCGATCTGGCTGACAACGAGATGAATCTTGGCCTGCTTCTGTGGTCGATCGAAAGACGCGCTAAAGCCAACGCCTTCGGCAAGTATCCCGCCGTGGTCCGCCTTGCTTTCACCGATCTGCCCGCCGGACAGAACATATGGTGGTTTGTCAATCAGGATGGGCATTGCGAGCTCTGCCTCGATGATCCGGGATTTGAAGTCGATCTTTACCTGAGTTGCACGCTGCCGGATATGATCCGCATCGTTAGAGGTGATCTGCCGCTCAAAGAGGCCCTCGCAAGTGAGCGGCTGGAGGCGATCGGTACATCTGCGGCAAGACGGCGTCTGACCGCCTGGCTGAACCTCAGCCCATTAACTGGCGTGAAATCCGTCCACACGCGCTAGCGCCTGGCATTGCGCCCCAATTTTCGGTTGTTCGAAATCTCTTCAATGCCGACCTCCCGTCCCACCCTCTGCCACTGGTGACGATAAGGGAAGGACCGTATTGGGCGTGCTCGTGACCTCAGTCCCAGTAGTTCGAAGGTCGGTAATCGCCGTCGCGAACTCGGAACTCGCCCGTCCGCAGTCGGCCCCGATCAGAAGTCAGAAGGAAGTCGAGGTCGATTTGCATCCCGCGACTGATGTAGTGCAACATCGGAGCGGTGGTTTGGGATTCCGCTTCCACCAGAAACCACAGCGCTAGCAGGCTTGCAAAGGCAGCACCGGATCCCCAGCAAAACGCTCAACGCTGTGGGAGGCCCTACTAGGCTGAGAATTTCACGCTCACACCGCGCTGCCGAAAATAGGCCTGCATCATCTTGCGTCCCGAGCGGTTGTTTTGTGCTAGCTTAGTCGGATCGAAAACTGCTTCTTTGACGCCCTCCCGGGCCATTGCTAGCCTAAGGGCCGCTATGTGTTTGTCGACGTCCGCGTTGTCTGATTGGAGAGATGCATAAATGTTGTCGATCGCTTCGGTTACAGTCGGCTCGCTCACGGTTTGACTCCCTCGCCTTCAGACTGACCGGCTACCACAAATTGGCGGATGGACCCACCGCAGGACCGCAAGTGATCATCAGCATATGCGCACCGCATGGCCTCGTCGTTGTTCTGCTTCTTCCCGCATAGCCGCAAATCGATTTCCGCTTTCAGCGTGCCACCATTCTCGTGTAATGTCCCGGATTGGGGTGGTGTGCGGACTGGCGACTTGCGGGGAGCGGTCGTCGAAAGCGGACCTTCTGCTGAACGTCGCCATGTCCCGCTCCGGCCCAAAGCTGGCTCTGAGAGGTCCATTTTCCTCCTTGTCGCCGAGGATGGATCGAAACGACAGCAGTCGTTCGAATCCGATCGGACTCGATCAGGCAGGGATGATGTCCTGAAATCTGGTTGTTGCGCTTTTCGGCTGCAGCGCCTCTTCGAGAGGCTTGATCGCAAGTTTCAACGGCATCTGCCCCGCCATGCCGCTGAATATACAGGTTCCGGTGGGTAGCGTGGGGATGGACTCCTCGGTGATCTTGTCGATGTACGACACGGCACTCGCTATCGATTGCAGATCCTTTTGATTGATCAGCCGATGGATAAAGTAATTGTGGGCCTGAGAGGTGATGGTATGAGAGATATCGTTAGGCCGTTGGCTGGAGATCGTTACGAACACGCCGAACTTGCGCCCTTCCTTGATAATCTCCTCGAAGGTCTCAAGTCGGTAATCCTTCCAGCTCTCAGCTTCACGGAATGACTCGCGCGACAGGATGTTGTGCGCCTCGTCGATAATGATGTTAAGCGTGCGGTCGCCGCCAACCTTTTTGTGCTGTTCGTATATCTGCTTTGCAACGAGAAGAGGTATCGTCTTCTTCATCTCGAGATTGACATTACCCAGCGCAATAACCACGACGTTCTGATCGAACAGGTTGGCTTGGGTCGTATCGAACACCTTCGCAATGTCCGCCTGCTTGCTCCGAAGTTTATTGATAGCGGGCGCGATATGCTCATTCTGGGCCCTGTTCGAAAGCACGTCGCTTACTAGCTGGACATGGCAGAAGGCGATGAACAGATCGATTGCGTCCGTTGGAAACTGCAAATTATCGACGTGCTGGTAGACGGCAGTGGCGTTGATCGCGTCAGGATCAGACGCGAGATAATTCCCGTTGTGCATGTACGTCATGCTCTTGCCGTGCCACTCCAGATCTGCAAGCAGTTCGAACGGTTCCCCGTCGGCGCCAGTGGAGGGAAGGACATTCCGGAAGAAGTCGAACAATGCGTCAACGCGCACCTTTTCGGCCATCTGCAATGTCTGTTTTATTTGTGATCGCAAGATAGCTTGAAAGTAGGCGAGAGGGTTGCCCTTCTCGAGGGTGCGCTGCTGCAAGCCAAGCGCTCGTTTCAGGAAAGGCCGCTGCGTCTTCTCGGTTGCATCGGAGAGAATGCTGATAATTTCGATGTCCGACAGGCCTTCCGGCCCGATTGGTATTTTGTCGCCTGTGTCATTTCGCGTGGTAAGCTTGAGGACACGCTTGTGCGGAGTCAGACAATTGTCCCGTATATATTCGTTGTTGAAATCAAAAAGGATAATCTTGCTGCTAGCCGCGAACGCAGCCGCGTTGCGTGCGCGCATCTTTGCGATGAACTCCTGGTAGATCGTCGCAAGTGTGTTCGTTTTGCCGCTGCCGGTGTTCCCAAAGATCGCGATGTGACTGTTCATAAGCCCGTCAACAGGAAGGGCGATGTCATATCCCTCGTACTCAGACCGCGCGATATCCAGAGCAAGTCCGCTATTGCCGGTTAGGTTATGAACCTGATGGACTTTTGATTTTGTAAGCAGGAACGCTTCATTGCCGACCAGCGGCAATTCCTTCGTACCCCCAAAGAACGTACCGGAGCGGTCGAGAAACCCGACCAGCGAGACGGAAAGCACACGCTGCCCGCTTTTGTAGGCTATCTGCCGCACATTTCTGTCGTCTCCTTGCGCGTTCTCGCCCTCGACCTTTCCGATAAGGCTCAGAAATCCCTTCCGGATATCGACATAGCTGCCAACGGCAATGTTGCGGAGGATATCACCGTCGAAAAATAGCTCGGATAGGTTCTTGTCTGTATCAACAGTTATGAAGATTTTTCGTCCCGTGACAGCCGTCACTTCGCCGACACGAAGGACCGCTTCTTCGGTCAGCCGGTCAGGCTCCATGGGAAGCACTCCGCTCCGGTAGCACCGACGCAAGCAGTTTGTTGAGCAGCGCGAAGTCTATGACCTTTCCTGCCGGAGGCGCGATCACGACAGCGTTTCGCTGTTTGGCAAACTTGCCCTGATAATCGGTCGCCGCTGCTTGATCGAAAGCGAAAATGATCAGCTGTGCGGTAGGATTCCGTAAAGCCCGACGGGTGATGTCGAAGATATGCTCGTCGGCAAACGAGAACCCGAAACAGAACAGGATCGCATTGCCGCGATCCAGCGCATTCGCATAAAGTCTTAGAAGATCGTAATAGACCCTATCCATCAGGGTCGTATGAAACTTCCGCATGTTGGGGAGAATAAGGAAGTGTCGCTCAAGGTACTTGGTGACCTCGCCTGCATCTGCTTTGGCCGCTTTCGACAGGGCCGGTATGCCCGAAGCCTCGAAAACGACCTCGGAGTTATCGCTACGCCATGAAAGGGACCCGTGAAGCTTGATAAGGTTGATCGTTGGGATTTCTATCTCGTGTTCATACACACCGCCCGAACGGTAGGTGCGGTCGAAATATCGCTCCGGCGTAAAGGGAAACCGGTTCGTCAATCCCGTCGTACGGTCGAAGCCATCGTTCAGTATTACGCTCGGCGACAATGACGCCGCACACTCGACGAACATGTCGTAATTGGTTGTGAAGATGTTCGCCTGACGCGGAAGCAGCAAGTTTTTTCTTGAGAACAACAGCCGGTCCAGTGTGCGGACGAACTCGGTGTACCCTTCCAAGGTCTTGGAAACGTCCGCCGGCACGCCGGCCTTGCCGATCGATGCATGCACCGCGTTAATGTTTTCGATGAACTCTACGCACTTTGCATTTGCCGAGATTTCCTCTTTCTTTGTCAGAAAGGCATCGATCTCCTTCTCGATGTTTCCGGCAGTGGGCATCGCCGGAAACGAAGCGCCTGAACCCAGAAGAAAGTTTATGTTTCCCGACTGGATGTACGGAAGAAGAAACTCGCTGGCGGATTCGTGATCATCACCTGGTTCGAACACATCAGCCATGCAACCCCCCGAACTCGTTGGCCCGAACGGTAGCACGGTTGCTGCTCAATCTGGAGTGGAATGTTTGAGACCGGGCGTGAAACGGGTGCCATACGGTCTCCCGGTCAGTCGTAGGCTTCCTGCAGCGCTTCGAGCCAAGCACGCCTATCCGGCTTGCATCGGACGTCGCGCAGAAATTCACATATCCCAAATCGCGTGTGCCGAATGTCCGTTTTGGATGAAACGCACGCGTCTCCGCTTCGACCGCAGTGGGGTCGATTCGCGTCATAGACGATTCAACGAAATCATCCCGGATGACTTCCAATCTTAGCAATCTGTTCCCGTTTTTCCCGCGCGCTCCGGTTCACTATGCGATGGGTGGAACGGGCGTGATCTGCGCGCTTGAACCGGATGCGGATTTGGGTCGGCTAAGCTGGAATGGTGAATCTGGTGACGGACGCGGTCGGCCGCGAACATGAAGAAGGCCCGGCGGCTTATGCCGCCGGGCTTTCGGCACTCTGCTCAGAACGGGATGTCATCGTCGTCGATGAACTTGCCGTCTTCGTTTTCAGTCTGCTTGGCTCGGCTCAGGAAGTCCACCGTCTCGGCGATGATCTCGCAACCGTAGCGGTCTACACCCGCAGCATCGGTCCATTTCGTGTAGTGGATGCGGCCGCGAACCAGGACCTTCATGCCCTTCTCGCAATACTGCTGGACCGTCTTGCCGAGGCCGTTGAAGCAGGTGATGCGGTGCCATTCGGTGTCTTGGACCCGGTAGCCGTTCTCGTCGCGAAGGACTCGGCCTTCCGAGTAGCGGGGGCGCGAGGTGGCCAGAGTGAAGTGGGTGATGCTGGTGCCACTCGGGGTGGCGCGGGTTTCGGGGGCCTGACCGATGTTGCCGGCAAGAATGACGATGTTCTGCATTGTAAGTCTCCGTTGCTTCCTCGGAGGGACCACCCCTCCGACGAGACCCGGCCAAGGCCGTCGGGAGACTCCCGCAACTGCCGGTTCGCCGGCAGCTCGCCCCTAAGGCCCGGAGTGGTGCGGGCAGGCGCTTGCGCCAACTCGGTCCGGAGCCGCGGGGGTTGCTGGTGGAAACAGAACGGACTTAGGGGATCAGTCAGTCGGAGGGACTGGTGCCTCAGTGGGCACAAACGGGGAGACGCAGCAGAGTCTTCGTTCTTGCCGTCAAGTCGCCTTATCAGGCCCGCAACCTCGCCATACCAAGTGCAGCATCCGCGATTGCCCCTTCAGCGGCCCCGCACGCCTCGAGCCGGACAGGCGGGCCAGGACGAGAACGGCTATCGGGAACCAGACACATGGCGTTGTCCCCGGCTCATTGGCCGACGGCGCGATCCGGCGGGATGACGGGTTGGGAAGATGAAGGTGCTCGCGGCCATATCCACGATGGTACGAAGAGGACCGATGCGGCGGGTGATGATCGTGTCACAGCTTGGGGGGATCGGCGCACGGTGATCGACTGACTTGGCAGGCAAAGCAGACCGGGAACGAATGAACAGCGCGTCCATGACGTGACCATCATCCTGTTCTGAACGGAGTGCCGGAGGCGTGACGGTGCGAGCCGCCACGGAATTTTTTCATGGGAGCGGCAGGTCACCGTCAGCGTGAGAGGACGTCCGTGCCGAGCGCGTTGAGATTGAGCATGGCCGCAATGCCGATGAACAGGCCGCCGGCGTTGCCGAGCAGGTTCAGGGCAATCGTGGAGTCCACGAAATTCTTCGTGACGCCATGGACAAGGGCATAGCCGGCAATGACGGCTGGTACGGCGAAGACGGCGAGCGCGATCAGCCGCAACGCCGGGTTTTTGGCAAAGCCCAGAACGCCAATAACCAGGGCGATCGAGCAGAGCGCGGCGCCGATGGCGGCAAGGCCTGACATGAGGAAACCCGCGTCCGTTCCATAGACGTACTGGAACGCGGACAATCCGACCATGAAGGGTAGCGCATAGATTGCAAAATTATAGGCGATCACGCAGAGCGCGACGGTCAGAGAGATAGCAAGCAGGATCAGCGTCATGGAAGCCTCCGCATGAACGGTTGAGGATCACGACAGGCTGCCGGAAGATACGCTCCGCCTGCGACTATGCTGCTTCGCCGGTTCTGCAAGGATGTTTTATTTGATCCAGAACAGGGCCTTCCGTCAAGTAAAGGCGGCTGAAACAGCCGCCAGGCGGCGGCGCTTTACGCACCGCTGTCGAACTTCATGACCGGGATGCCGAGCTTGCGCGCCTTGTCGGCGAGATTCTCCTGAATCCCCCTGCCGGGGAAGACGAGGACGCCGATCGGCAGGACGTCGAGCACGGCGTCATTGCGCTTGAAGGGCGCGGCCTTGCCGTGCCTGGTCCAGTCGGGCTTGAAGGCAATTTGCTGCACTTTGCGGTTGTCTGCCCATTTCGCGGCGATCAGTTCGGCGCCCTTGGGCGAACCGCCGTGCAGCAGCACCATGTCGGGGTGCTTGCAATGGACCTGATCGAGCTTCGACCAGATCAGGTGATGGTCGTTGAAGTCGAGCCCCCCGGTGACGGCGACCTTGGGGCCTGCGGGCAGCATCACCTCGGCTTCGGCCCGACGCTTCGCGGCAAGGAAGTCGCGGCTGTCGATCATCGCGGCGGTCAGATTGCGATGGTTGACCATAGATCCGCTGCGCGGACGCCAGGGGGTTCCGGTGTGGCGCTCGAACTGTTCGGCGGAGAGATCGCGGAAGAGCTCCATGCTGTTACGCCGCTCGATCAGGGTCTGGCCCTCGGCGGTGAGGCGCTCAAGTTCGACGGACTTCACCTCGCTGCCATCCTGTTCCCGCTGGAGGCGGCGCTGCGCCTGCTCGTTGTCGTCGAGTTCGCGTTCCACGCGTCCGGTGGCGCGGTGGAAGAGATTGACGGTCGACCAGAGCAACTCATCGAGGTCGGGCTCGAGGCGGGTGTCGCCCAGCGTGACGATCAGGGCGTCGAAGATGTCTGCGACGGCGACGGCGACGGCATTGCCTTCGGGAAGCGGCCTCGGATCGGCTTCGTCGTGGAAGGGGCGCCAGCCATAGAGCTGGAGTTCGGTGAGGACATGATCGGTGGGGGATGAGGTGTGGACCGGCTCGAAACCTGCGTCGTCGTCTTCGTGCAACATCGGGTGCTTCCTTCTGTCCAAGAGCCGCGCCCATCGCGGCCTTCGCAGGCGTCGAAAGCCCACGGACGGGACGGGCTGGCAGTCCTCGCGCTTCCGCGAGGGCCTTGATGGCCGGGTCCGGCTAATTTGGTTCGCGATGCAAAGGCGGCTTTGCCGCCGGCGGAAATTAGCCGGACGCGGCCATTGCCTGCCCGGCGCGTTTGTGGGCCGATCGCCCTCTCAAGAAGGCCGTGGGCGTGGCCTCTACGAAAGGCAGCACCGCAACGATGTCCGAATACGGGAGTTGAAGACGGGGCCGTGCCGCAATTTTCCCTCCAATCCGCCTCAGCCCTCCATGAACCGGGCGGCATCCTCGGGACGAAGCAGATCCTTCAGGGCCACCCGCAGGGCATCGGCGCCGGCTTCGCGCAGATCCTCGTTGAAATCCCCACGCACAGGCGACAATCCGATGGCCTCGATGCCGACACTCTCGGCTCTAGCGATGAGGCTGTCTCTGGCACCGTCCCCTGCGGGGTCGCGATCGCGCAAGACGTAGAGCCTGCGCAGCGACGGGGGGAACAGGATGGCGGCAAGGTGCGCCGCAGAAAGCGCCGCCAGCATCGGCATATGGGGCAGAACCATGCGGGGCGACAGCACGGTCTCGATCCCTTCGCCGGCGGCGAGCACCTCACCGGCATCGCCGAAGCGGACTGCATGGCCGAGAAGATCACCCATCGCCCGCCGCGGTGTCTCGACAGGTGCCTTGTCTGTGCCGTCCGGGCTAAGCCAGGTGCGGTGTGCGCCGGTCTGTCGCCCGGTCAGGTCGGTGACGGCAGCAACGATCGCCGGCCAGGTTTCGGTGGGCGAATGCTCGTCCGGGCGATAGTAGCAGCGCGGATGGAAACGCAGGCTTCCGGTTCCGTGCAAAGCCGTAATGCCGCGATTGCGGAAATACGCCTCTGCAAGCGTGCCGCCGATCGGCTGCGACATGGCAAAGACCCGCCGCGCGGCTTCCGGCGATCCTGACGGCGCAGGATGGACATGGCCGTTCCGCCTCGTCTCATCCGGTTCGGGATGTGGGAGACTGAGGAATCGCCGGGCTTCCTCGGCCACATCCTTGAAGTCGACAAGACCAAGCGCCTCGCGGATGATGTCCAGAAGATCGCCATGCTCTCCGGTTGCAGCATCCGTCCATTTTCCGGCGCGGCCTTTGGCGGAATCCCTGAGCCGGACGTAGAGGGAGCGGCCGGGGTTGTTCTGGACGTCGCCAACCAGCCAGTAGTTTCCAGCGCGATGGCCGGAGGAGAGATATTCGCGACAGACCGCCTCGGCCTCCCGGCCGAGACGATGCGCCAGTTCCGAGGCGTCGTGACGAGACATCAGGCCGCCTCCCGCTCAGAGATACGCTCGACCGGATAGATGTCGAGCAGCTTGCCGAGGACAGCGGGACCGGAAGCATCGACCGGAACAAAGAAGCGCAGCTTCCACGAAATGATCTCGGTGAAGAGACCGTAGGCGCGCAGGCGCTCGCGCATGGCTTCGGTGAAACCGGAAAGCTCGATGCGGTTCGCGCCCATGACGCGGACCCGGCGAAGCTGGAGACCCTCGGCGAGATCGAGGACAGTCCGCCCCTCGATCAGCGCGGCATAGGCGTCGTCCGCCGTCAGGCTGGCCGGTTCGGTCGCGGTGGCGTTCGCCGCCCAGGCCGGCGAGACGCGGCGGCCGATGATGCGCTCGCCGTCATCGGTCTGGAGCCGATAAACCCGCGTCGATTCATTCGGCAGGTGTTTCCACACCGGCAGGAGCAATCCGCTGACGATATGGATGGTGCTGTCGGTGAAAGCCGGCACCTCCGATACCTCGCGCTGCCACGTGGCGGCGAAGGTATCGCGGTCGGTTTCCTCCCAATGGCTCTCCGCCATCATCTTGAGCGAGGCGTGATGATGCTCCATCGGCCGGATCAGCCGCACACGCCGTTCGATCTCGCCGTCGTCGAGCATCAGCGATGGCGCCGGCACCTGCATGGCGGCGCGGCCGGATTTGCCGTTCACCAGCAGCTTGCCGTTGCCATCCGCCATCCAGCCAAAAGCGTCGTCCAGCATCATCGGCCGGTTGCGGCGGCGCTCGGTAATGGTGAGCAACCGTGTCTCCGCATCGGTGCATGGATGGGTGTAGATCGTCTTGCGATCGGTAACGGCGAAACTTTCGGCGGTCAGCGTCTCCAGCCCGACGTCATAAACGCCGCTGGCGATCGCCCCCTGCACCTTGGCGTCGAGTAACTGCTCGAAGGCGGTGAAGAGGATGCCCTGAAGCTCGATCGTCAGCGCCAGCAAGCGATTGAGAAACGTGGTGATCGGCGGCAACTCATCCTTGATGCCGTTCGAATCCATCAGCTTCAGGCCGGTCGCCGCCTCGAAGCGGTCGAGCGAGCAGCCCTCGATCTTGCCGCGCACGATCAGGAGGTAGAGCTGGCGCAGCGCGGCGCGGGCGTAAGACGATTCCAGATTGTCCTCGGGCCGGAACAGGCCCTGGCCGCCGGTTTGGCGCTGCCCGCGCGTGATGGCGCCAAGCGTATCGAGACGCCGGGCGATGGTGCTGAGGAAGCGCTTTTCGGCCTTCACATCGGTCGCGATCGGACGGAACAGGGGCGGCTGCGCCTGGTTCGTCCGGTTGGTGCGGCCGAGGCCCTGAATGGCGGCGTCGGCTTTCCAACCCGCTTCGAGGAGATAATGGACCCTCAGCCTCCGGTTCCGGGCAGAGAGTTCGGCATGATAGCTGCGCCCGGTTCCGCCGGCGTCCGAGAAGACCAGGATACGCTTCAGATCGTCCATGAAGGCGGCCGTCTCCGCGAGATTGGCCGAGGGCGCGCGGTTCTCGACGACAAGGCGCTCGCCCGTGGCGTCGGCACCCGACTTGCGGACGATACGGCGGGAGCGGCCCGTCACTTCGGCCACCATGTCGGTGCCAAAGCGCTGGACGATCTGATCGAGCGCGCCGGGGACCGGCGGGAGCGACGCGAGCCGCTCGATCAGATCGTCGCGCCGCGCGACGGCCTCCCGGCTCTCGACGGGTTGGCCGTCACGATAAACGGGACGTGACGACAGATTTCCCTCGCTATCAGTGAACGGTTCGTAGAGCTGGACCGGGAAGGAATGGGCGAGGTAATCGAGAACATATTCCCGCGGCGTGATATCGACGCGGACGTCACCCCATTCCTCCGTCGGGATCTCGGCCAAGCGGCGTTCCATCAACGCTTCGCCGGTCGAGACGATCTGGATCACGGCGGCATGGCCTTCCTCGAGATCGCGCTCGATCGAGCGGATCAAGGTCGGAGTCTTCATGCTGGTCAGGAGGTGTCCGAAGAACCTCTGCTTGGCCGATTCAAAGGCGCTGCGCGCTGCGGACTTCGCCTGCTTGTTCAGCGTGCCTTCGCTGCCGGTGATATTCGCGGCCTGCATCGCCGCGTCGAGATGGTTGTGGATGATCGAAAACGCCCCGGCATAGGCGTCATAGATGCGCCGCTGCTCGTCGGTGAGTTGATGCTCGACCAGTTCATATTCGACGCCATCGTAGGACAGCGAACGCGCCGTATAGAGACCGAGCGACCGGAGATCGCGAGCGAGCACCTCCATCGCCGCGACGCCGCCGTCTTCGATCGCCTCCACGAATTCGGCGCGGGTGGCGAAGGGGAAATCCTCGCCGCCCCACAGGCCAAGCCGCTGGGCGTAGGCGAGATTGTGGACCGTGGTGGCGCCGGTGGCCGAGACATAGACGACACGCGCATCGGGCAGCGCGTGTTGCAGCCGCAGGCCAGCACGTCCCTGCTGCGAAGGGGCAACATCGCCCCGTTCTCCCTTGCCGCCGCCGGCGTTCTGCATCGCGTGGCTCTCGTCGAAAATGATCACTCCATCGAAGTCGGAGCCCAACCATTCGACGATTTGCCGGACGCGCGAAACCTTTTCGCCACGGTCATCGGAGCGTAGCGTAGCATAGGTGGCAAATAGGACGCCTTCCGTCAGCGTGATCGGCTTGCCCTGCGGGAAGCGCGACAGCGGCGTCACCAGCAGGCGCTCCATGCCGAGGGCCGACCAGTCCCTTTGTGCGTCCTCGATCAGCTTGTCGGATTTCGAGATCCAGACGGCCTTGCGGCGGCCGCGCAGCCAGTTGTCGAGGATGATGCCGGCCGACTGGCGGCCCTTGCCCGCGCCGGTCCCGTCGCCGAGCATGAAGCCGCGGCGGAAGCGCACAGCATTCTTGGCCTCCGTGGGCGCGGCCTGGACCACGTCGAAGGTCTCGCTGATCGTCCACGATCCGGCGAGATAGTCGGAATGCGCCTCTCCGGCATAGATGACCGTTTCGAGTTGGGCGTCGGACAGGAACTCGAGAATGTTCGCCGGCAGCATCGGCCGGTAGCTCGGCTTGGGCGGCGCGACGCTCGCCATCGCGGCGGACTGCACCAGCTTGGTCGGATGGGCCCTCGCGCCGGGAATACGGATCGACTGTAATCCATATTCCTCATAGATGGCGTCGGTCAGTCGGGCGCCCTCGGCCGGCGTCCAGTCCGCCGTCTCATAGGCGAGTTCGACGCCCTCGGGATCGGCGGCGATCGCGGCAGACGGGCGCGAAGCGGCCGAGCGCGCGAGATAGCTGCGTACGGTCCTGGGCGTTGCGGTCAGACGTGGCGCCGAAACGACCGGCAATCGCGGCGGCACCTGGGCTTCGATCCAGTCGAGCAGCGTGGCGACATCCGGCGCGATGCCCGGCGAGGCCGGGACTATGGCCGGATCGTCGGCGGGCGCCTTGTCGATGACGGTCAGCCGCGTCGGGAAACTCGTGCCGTGCCTGGCATAGACCGAACCGGCGATAGTGGCGGAGAAGATGACCGTGCCCCGGTCCTGCAAACGGACGAAGGCCTCGCGCCAGTCGGGAAGGTCCGGGCCGACATTGGCGCCGGTGATCGTCACCAGCCGCCCGCCGGGTGCTAGGCGATTCAGCGCCGAGGCGATATGGCGGAAGCCCGCGTCGGCCACGCGGCCGGAGACATTCGCCAGGGCTGAGAACGGCGGATTCATCAGCACGACGCTCGGCACCGCGTTCGCTGCGAGATGATCGTCGATCTGGGCCGCATCGACGCGAGTGAGGTCACAAGCCGGAAAGAGGAAGGCGAGGAGATCGGCGCGGGTCTCGGCCAGCTCGTTGAGGAGGAGTGTGCCGCCGGTGATTTCGGCCAGGATGGCGAGGAGACCCGTGCCGGCCGAAGGCTCCAGCACGATGTCGTTCGGCATGATCGCGGCTGCCGTCACCGCCGCGAGACCGAGCGGAACGGGCGTCGAAAACTGCTGAAGCGCCTGGCTCTCTTCCGAGCGGCGCGTATGCGTCGGCAGAAGGCCGGCGATCTTTGTCAGTGCGGAAAGCCGTGAAGCCGGATTGCCGGCTTTGCGGAAAAGCGCGCGTCCGTATTTGCGCAAGAAGAGGACGGTCGCGACCTCGCAGGCGTCGTAGGCCGCTTTCCAATCCCAGGCGCCAGCGGCATCGGAAGCGCCGGAGGCGGCCTCCATAGCCACGCGCAGAATGGCCGCATCGACACGCTCGCCGCGTTCGAGATGACCAAGGAGGTGACGGGCGGCCGCGAGGATGGCGGGCGCATGGGCAATGGGCGCGACCGGGGAGGCCACGGGCAACGTGATGTTCATGAGAGGAAACCTCGGGAGAGCAGGAGCGGGAAAGCCCGGTCAGCGCTCTCTCTCTCGACCGCCCGGACTCGCCCCGTCCCGGCGTTCCTCTCCCTCTCAATGCGCGGCGGTAGCCGGCATGAAAAAAGCGCCCGGCCGTAAGGCGGGGCGCTTTTCGGGATCAGCCGAAACGACGGCCGGTTTCGGTGAAGGTGTATTCGTTGGCGATGATCGCCTCGTCGACTGCTTCGTCCGACGTCAGATATTCGTATTCGCGTTCGAGTTGCCGGTAGAGCCAGCGCGCGAGATCGCGCAGCGCCTCGATCACGGCCTCCTCGGCATCGGCGGTCATGTCCTGATAATTCGGGCTATCGCGCTCGACCGAGATCGCCATGCAGTATTCGTGATAATAATGACCGCGATGATTGGCCTCGGCGCGAAGCTGATAGAAGTTGCGACGTTGGGCCGCCTGGAGCGCGTCGGCGATCCGGTGAAGCTCGGTATCCTGCGGCGCATAGTCCCTGATGCTGCGCGGGGCGTTCTTCCGCTAGGAATAGAAGGTCTCAAGGCAGGCGCCGTCGCCTTGGCTCCAGAAGCCACGGAACCAGATGCAAGGCTCCTGTCGGGCGCCTCCGCCACGGAGGCGGATAGCGCGCGTCTTGAGGCGAAGGCCGAGGATTTCGCAGATGCGCTGGAAATCCTCGTACACGGCCTCGTACCAGTTGTAGTCGAAGCCGCCTTCGCGATACCAGGCGCGGGCTGTCTCCCTGGCTGCGCCGGAGAATTCATCGAGCCGATAAACGGTGGTTTCGACAACCCTACTCATCGGGGTCGCCCCCATCGAGAACCTGGGCGAGCCAGCCATCGGTGTAGGTCCATGCGACCGTCTCGCCGGTGGTAAGCTCGAGGACGTGCGCACCGCCGCCGAAGGCGTCGAGGCGCGGCCGCGAGCATGTGTTCGCGTACTGGAAGCCCCATTTGCCCTTGAGCCCGAACTTGGCGGCGCAAAGCTTCACGAACTGGATCAGGCGCTCGGGATCGCCAGTGACATCATCGCGCATCCAGAGCTGGGTGCCGCCATGTTCGGGCTGGATCGACAGAAGGAAGCCTTCGGAGGGCGGTTCCTCCGATGCGCCTTCCTCCGACAGCTTGTTGTAGAGGTCCAACGCGCGGGCGGCGTTGTCGGGCGTGCCGACGTCGAGAAGGCAGGAGAAATGAGTGAAGTAGTCGGCCATGACAGGCTCCTGAAAACAGAAAACCCGGCGCGACGCCGGGCTTGAAGATGGAGAATGAAACAGGGGCGGCCTGCGCCGCCCCTGCTGGTGTCGGTCATTCGGCCGCGATCACGGACGGTTCGTCGTCTTCGACATCGGCCAGGCCTTCCTCGTCGCCATCTGTGGCGAGGAAATCCGGCAATGCGGTGTCGTCGCTGTCATCGGTATTCGCCGATGCCTTCACGGCCTGATCGCCATCGTGATCGGCAGCGCGCAGCGGCTCCGGCAGCCAGCCCGTATCCGCCAGCAGGCGCTCGGCTTCCTTGGCCATATCGCCCTTTTTCAGATGGTCGATGAGTTGAGCCGCGCGCTCGCCTGCGCCTTCGCGGACAGCCGCGAGGATGCGAGGCTTCGTCACCCGGCCGAGATAGTTTTCGACCGTAGGACGGAAGCCGACCTCCACCATGTCAAGGCCGGTGACCTGCGCCAACCGGTCGGCTTCGGCCATGCGCCGGTCGAGACCCGCCTGCGAGACGCCGGTGGCGCTGTAGGGGTTGGGCCGCTCATAGAGCGCATTGATCCCATAAGCGACGCAATGAGCGAGCAGTGCCAGGCGGCTTGCCTCATCAAGCGCGGCAAGCCAATCCCAGAGTGGGCCATCGTCGGTCGGAATATCCGCCTTCCAGCCCTCATGCCGCTGATCGACGGACTTCGCATAGGGCGTTTCCGCGAGGTCCGCGCCCTGTTCACGGAAGAAGACGTGATTGACCGAGGCCTGCAGGCTCGCGCCCGACGTGCCCGTCCGCCGGAAGATGTCGCGCACCAGCTTGTGCAGCAGTGCGGTGAGCGCGACATGCGGACTGGCACCGATCGCATCGCGAAGTGCCAGCGTGCGATGCGCGGTCAGCTCGGCCACGAGCCGTTCGGGCAGCGGCTTGATGACGTCTTCCTGATCGTCCTCCTCCGGCTCGGCCGATTGCCCGCCGATGGTGATGACGGCGCGTTGGACGGCGGGACCGAAAGGATCGCCGGCATCGCCATCGGCCTCCGGGGCCTCGCCGCCTTCGGGCTCGACCGGTAGCTCATCCTCGGGACGGACATAGCCGCGGTCCACCGACAGCGAACCGTCGGAATCGATGCTGACGAAGACTCCGGCGATAGCGATGTCGGCCGGATCGTAGATCACTGGACGTCGTTCGAAGGCGTCGAGCGCCTGTTCGATCTCGCCGAGGCGCTGATCGACCTCGTCCGGCAGTTCGTCGGCTTCCGCATATTCGGCCTCAAGACGATCATATTCGTCGCGAAGCGCCTCGCGGGTGGCGCGCTCCTCATCGGTCAGGTCGACGGTCGTGCCGGCAAGCTCACGCAGGCCGTGATCGTGGCCATAGGGGAAGCTGACGGCGACCTCGACCCACTTCCAGCCTTCGCCGGCGATGTCCTCGGCGACAGTCTTCATCTTTTCGCCGACCAGGCTGTCGAGCAAAACCGGATCCTGCAACCATCCGCCATTGTCGTCCTCGAACAGGTCGCGCAGCACGGTGCCGTCCGCCACCTCATAGGCGTCAATGCCGACGAACACGGCCCGCTTGTCGGAAGCGCGCACCGCGGTCTCGGTGAGCATGCGGCGAATCTGCCAGGGTTCGTTCTGCCAGCTATCGCGGATGGCCTCCCAGACCTGTTCCTGGCGGGCATGATCGGCAGACACGGTGAATGCCATGAGCTGTTCGAGCGTCATGCCGTCCTCGGCATAGACGTCGAGCAGGACCGGCGAGACCGCGGCAAGCCGGAGGCGCTGCTTGACGACCTGGGCCTGCACGAAGAATGCGGCGGCGATGGCCTCCTCGGTCATCCCCTTGTCGCGCATGGCCTGGAAGGCCCTGAACTGATCGAGAGGATGGAGCGGTGCGCGCTCGATGTTCTCGGCCAGCGATACTTCGTCAATGAGGACGTCGGCATTCGCCTCCGAGACGACGCAGGGCACCGGGGCGGTCTTGTTGAGCCGCTTCTTCTTGGCGAGCAATTCAAGTGCCCGGTAGCGCCGCCCGCCGGCAGGAACCTCGAACATGCCGGTCTCCTGGCCATAGGCATCGAGCACGGGGCGGACATGCAGGCTCTGGATGAGACCGCGCCGGGCGATCGATTCCGCCAGTTCCTCGATTGAAACGCCGGCCTTGATGCGGCGGACGTTCGATTGGCTGAGCATGAGCTTGTTGAAGGGGATGTCGCGCGAGGACGACAGGGTGATTTTCTGAACGGCAGTTGCCATGGTCTTTCACTCCGCGACGGGCGCCGAGAGCCTCTCTCTCAGCTCAAACCCGTCACGAAGCGAAGCGCCGCCCTCTTACTCTAGGAGGGCAGCGCAACGGAAACGGCGAAGCGGAAAGGCACGAACGCGCAAAGCCGGAGACACGGAAATCCGCATCCCCGGCCTCACGGCTATCAGGCCGCGCGATCCAACAGCTTCTTGGCCTTGGCCTCCATGTCGAGGCGGGCATCCTGATGGGGTTTGTCGCGAGCGACGGCGGTGATGCCCTGAACGAAATCGAAGATGGATTCCGGTGGGCGGCCTTCCTCGGTGAGCACCGTATCAATGATTCTGCCCGTCTCTGCCTTGGAAAAACCGCGACGGCGCAGGAAGTCGGTGCGATCCTCATCGGTCCTCGCCACGATCCGCTCGCGGGCGGCCTTGATCCCGTTGACGAAGGGGATTGGTGAGGAGTTGGCGAAATTGAACAGCGCCGGCGCTGCCTCATGGGCGAAGCGATTGGCGGCGTATTTCGAGTGGCGGATGGTGATTTCCTCGAAATCCTCCACGCCCCACAGATTGCGATTCTGGCAGACGGCGCGGAGATAGAAGCTCGCCATGCCGAGCGTTTTCGCGCCGACTTCCGAGTTCCAGCAGTAGAATCCTCGGAAGTAGAGGTCGGGTGAGCCGTCCGGCAGGCACCCGGCTTCTATCGGGTTGAGATCGTCGACCAGGAACAGGAACACGTCTCGGTCGGAAGCATAGAGCGTCGTCGTGTCCTTGGTGATGTCGACGCGCGGATTGTAACGCCCGGTCGACCAGTCGAGCACCCCCGGCACCTTCCAACGGGTATCGCCCGTGCCGTTACCGGCGATACGCTGCACGGCCTCGACCAGCTCATAGTCGTAGATGCGGCCATAGTCGGGGCCGGTGACGGCCCGAAGCTCGACGCGACCGGCATCGGTTTCGAACGTCTTGATCTGTTCAGCACGATTGGAGGTCAGGCCATATTGCAGGTTGATGCCTGCAAGCACCGCCGGGAGCTGGCGCAGATAGGCGGCCGGAGCGCCGACCTGACTGGCGAGTTGGCCGAAGGACCAGTGCGTCGGAGCGACCGGCGTGTCCGAACCCGGCAGGATCAAGGACAGACGCTCGGAATCGGTGCGGCTCGCCTCCACGTGAATGAGTGCGCTCTCGACCACCCGCGTCCTGCTGTGCTCGGCGCGATCCCGCACGGAGCGTGCCAGTTCGTTAAGCGACAGATAGCGTTCGTCCGCGGGGCGCGAGAACCATTCCGAGGAAACACGGCCGATCCGTTCGCCGCGGTTCACATCCACCTTGTAGCCACCGCTCACGTCACGGCGGCCGTCCAGAACCTGCATATTCATAGGATCAATCTCCATGACGGGCGCCGGAGACCTCTTCTCCAGCCCTCAACCCGTCACGGCAAACCCGATCCACTCTCACTCTCTTGTCCCCGCGAGAGCCGAAAATCCTGGCGCCACGGGGATTGCGGGACCCTTTCGCCAGGGTTGGAAGCCGGGAGGATGAAAGCCTGGAAATGGTGCGCTGTAGACCCTGCTTTGACAGCAGGTCGAGAAATCATGTTCGTTTCTCCGTTCTTAGGGTGGATATCTGGGCATGAGGTGATCTTGAATATAGAATCATGTTGAAAAATCCGCGCTAAAAGCGGATAATGAAACATGGTTCACGATCAACGTTCAGCTCTGTCAAGCTATGTTAGCCGCCTTCTATCTATGGGGCGGACGGTCTTCACCGCCGAGGAGGCCGAGGACGCGTTGGGCGTCGGGCGTGGTGCGCTTCTGGATGCTGCTGAGCGGCTGCAGCGCCGCAAGGCTCTACTGAATCCGCGGCAAGGCTTCTATGTCGTCGTTCCCCCGCAATTTGCGTCGTGGGGTGCGCCACCACCGGCCTGGTACATCGACGACCTCATGCGCTACGAGGGCCACGCATACTATGTTGGGCTTCTCAAGGCTGCGGAACTGCATGGGGCTACGCATCAGGCGGTCATGGAATTTCAGGTCGTGTCGGGCAAGCGCCTTCCGAAAATCCGGGCCGGCCGTAATCTGGTCGTCTTCTACTTCCGCAAGGACATGGAGGCGGTGGTGACGGGGATCGAGGACCGGAAGACCGATACCGGCAAGATGAAGATCTCGTCGGCCGCTCTTACCGCTCTCGATCTGTTGCGCTATCCGCAGGCTTCCGCCGGAATCGACAACGTCGCCACGGTGCTCTCCGACCTCGGCCAAAAGATCGATGCGGATCAGCTCGCCGCTCTGTCCGTCACGGTAGAGCGGCCAGCCGTTCAACGTCTCGGGCATTTGTTGGATCGTCTCGGTCACGAAGCTCTGACGGGCCCGATGTTCGACGCACTACAGGTGCGAGGAACGGTGTCATGGGCCGAGCTTGACCGGCAAGAAGCCCGGGACCCTGACTTTGCGCCCGAACCACGGGAGCGCGATGCCCGCTGGCGGATCGTCGTACGGCGTGTACCGGAGGTCGACGAATGATCCCGGCACAGAACATTGTCGCGTGGGGCAACATTGTCCCCTGGACGGATCAGCGGCAGGTCGAGCAGGACCTCATCATTAGCCGTGCCCTCGTCGATATATTCTCGGACGAGATGTTGCGAACCGAGTTGCGGTTTCGCGGAGGAACCGCGCTCAACAAACTGCATTTTCCGGAACCGCTGCGCTACTCGGAGGATATCGACCTGGTTCGCACGTCCGCCGGTCCGATCGGCGCGATCCTCGATCAGTTGCGCGTCGTTCTGGAACCGTGGCTCGGGCCCGCGCAGTTCGACCAGAGTCCCGTCGCACCAAAGTTCCGCTTTCGGGCCGAAGCGGAGGACGGCAGCGGCGTGCCGATCCGGCTCAAGATCGAGATCAACACGCGCGAGATCGAGGCATTTGATGCGCCGGCGGCCTTGCCGTTTGAGGTCGTGAATCCGTGGTTCTCCGGCGAGGCGGCGATTCCGACATTCTCCCGCGAGGAGATGCTGGCGACCAAGCTGCGGGCGCTGCTGCAGCGCGACAAGGGACGCGACCTCTATGACCTGGCACATGGGCTCGAGGTCTTCGAGGGCCTTAACGCCGATCGTGTCATCGAGATGTTCGGGCTGTATCTCGACCTTACCGGCCAGGCGATCTCACGCGCCGAGGCGCAAGAGCGCATGTTCGCCAAGCTGGCCAATCCGCATTTCCTTCTGGACATGCGGCCTTTGCTGCCGGCGGCACAGGTTGAAGCGCTGACCGAGGGGTCGACGGCGGAATCGTTTCGCCGCGTGTTCACGACCTTTGTCGACCGGCTGCCGGGCGAGCCCTGGGCGAAGATGCCGGCCATGAAGGAAAGGTTCGGGCTTTCTTGGTGAGCTGGGTGGCATGACCATGTCTGTGCCTAAACAATGCATTCGGCCGATTACATGTTTTCCCGCTGTTGGCAGTATCTGCTGGCGTGGCCACGGCTACAGGCAGATGCCTGACGGATCGCGGCTCAGATGTTGTCGAAGAGGGATGTGATCTCGCGATTTGCATCGGGATTCAGGCGGCTGATTAGCTCTCATTTCCCATGTTGTCGCCGAGTACGACGCGGTTGTTTACGCGGCGCGCCCAGCAGTTGAGTGGGAGAGAGGATCGCGGTAGTCACTGATGAGGCACGTGTGGACTTGGCGTATTCCCCGCTCGGCCTGCTCTCGTCGTGCGTGCTGCCCGGCCCACGGCGAAGACGGCATCATATCGACGTGCAGAATGCCTTGTGGAGCGCTTCCACGACCGTGAGCACTTCCGGCCGGGCGATCCTGTAATAGACGGTCGTGCCCACGCGGCGCGACTCTACCAAGCCGTCCGACCTGAGCCGCATCAACTGCTGCGACATCGGAACCTGGTCTATCCCGAGTTCGGTTCGAAGCTGAGCAACCGACTTCTCCTCACCGCCAAGCGCGCAGAGCACCAGAAGCCGCTGCGGGTGCGACAGGCTTCGCATCAGGTCAGCGGCCTCCTGTGAGGCGGGGATCATTTCTCTTACATTCATATTCTTGAATTTATAAAGTTTGAATGTTACATGCAAGTGCGAAGCGGACAGCCGGCGGGCAATGCCAGTTTGGAATTTAACCGAGTAGGGACAATCTGTCCTTCCGTCATTTCCACTGGGTTTGCGCCGGATCAAAGCGTCGCCGGATACGACAGGCTACCCCGGCCTTTCGGCAATCCCGCCAAGGAGAAATGGCATGTCCCGTATCGTTGTTCTCGGCGCCGGCCTGGGCGGCGTCATCATGGCCTACGAGATGAAGGACAAGATGCGTCCCTCGGACGAACTGACTGTAGTCAATCTTGGGTCTACCTACTCCTTCGTTCCCTCCAATCCCTGGGTGGCCGTCGGTTGGCGTGAGCCCGAGGAGGTCACTGTCGACCTCGAGCCCATCTTCAAACATCGAGGCATCAACCTGAGGCCGGAAGGCGCAAGACGGGTGATGGCATCGGAAAATCGCATCGCGCTCAACGACGGCACATTCATTGACTACGACTATCTGATCGTCGCCACAGGCCCCGATCTCGCCTTCGATGAGGTGCCCGGGCTGGGGCCGGAAGGCCACACCCGGTCGATCTGTCAGGTCGATCATGCGGTGGAGGCGAAGCGCGCATTTGATGCGCTGCTCAGCGAGCCGGGGCCGGTCGTGGTCGGCGCAATCCAGGGCGCCTCCTGCTTCGGCCCGGCCTACGAGTTCGCGTTCATCCTCGACACGGCGCTCCGGCAGGCAAGGAAGCGTGACCAGGTGCCAATCACCTTCGTCACGCCGGAGCCCTATATCGGCCATCTCGGCCTCGACGGGGTGGGCGACACCAAGGGTCTCATCGAAAGCGCCATGCGCGAGCGCCACATCAAGTGGATCACCAACGCCAAGGTGGCGAAGGTGGAACCCGACCGGATGTATGTGGAGGAGGTCAATGAGGCTGGCGAGACCGCAGCCAAGCACGAGCTTCCCTTCGCCTTTTCCATGATGCTGCCCGCCTTCCGGGGCGTGCCGGCGGTTTACGGCATCGAAGGGCTCGTGAATCCGCGCGGCTTTGTCACCGTCGACAAGCACCAGCGCAACGAGGCGTTTCCCAATATTTTCGCCGTTGGCGTGTGCGTGGCCATTCCGACAGTCGGCAAGACGCCGCTACCAGTCGGCGTACCGAAGACCGGCTTCATGATCGAGTCGATGGTCACGGCCACGGCAGAGAACATCGCCGCCCTGCTGAAGGGCGAGGAGCCGAGGGCGGTCGCCTCCTGGAACGCGGTCTGCCTCGCTGATTTCGGCGACGAGGGCATCGCCTTCGTGGCGCAGCCGCAGATTCCGCCGCGCAACGTCAACTGGTCCTCGCAGGGCCGCTGGGTGCACGCGGCCAAGATCGGGTTCGAGAAGTACTTCCTGCATAAAGTTCGGCAAGGCAAGGCGGAGACCTTCTACGAGAACCTCGCCCTGCACATGCTCGGCATTCGGAAACTCAAGGAAATCGAGATCGAGCCGGGCGAATGAACGCACGGCCAACCCCAAGGAGAATGACAATGACCCTCGACCGCACCGTCATGATGTTTGCCGGCTTCATGGTGCTCGCCTCGCTGGCACTCGGCTTCTACGTCTCGCCCTATTGGTATCTCCTGACCGCCTTTGTCGGGCTCAACCTGATGCAGGCGTCGCTTACCGGCTTCTGCCCGGCCGCCATGGTCTTCAAGAAGCTCGGCGTAAAACCGGGCACGGCTTTCAAATAGGCGGATCCATGGCGCGCTTTAACCTCCTCGTTGTCCTGCTGCTCGCGGCCGCCACCGCTCATCCCGCCCTGGCCGGCGAATTCACGGTGAACACGATCGTCACGCCTGAGATGAAAGCCGTCTTCGGCCAGGTGCGAAGCCGCACGGTCGTGCCGGCGCGCGCCCGCACCGGCGGCACCATCCGCGCCATCCATGTCACCGAGGGCAGTGAGGTGGAAGAGGGGCAGGTGGTCGCCATCGTCGTCGACGACAAGATCGCGCTTGAGTTGGATGCGGCGGAGGCGAGGATCAAGGAGATCACTTCGCAGCTCGACAACGCTCGAACCGAGCTCGATCGCGCCGAGCAGCTCCTCGCCCGCGGCGTCGTCTCACAGGGACGTGTGGACCAGGCCAGGACCCAGTTCGAGGTCGCCAGCAATCAGCTTGCGGCGGCGGAGGCGAGCAAGGCCGTGCTGGAGCAGCGGGCCCGGGAGGGCGAGGTTCTTGCGCCGGCCACCGGCCGTGTCCTCACGGTGCCGGTCACCCCCGGCTCCGTTGTCCTGTCCGGCGAGGAGGTGGCGCGCATTGCCTCCGGTCAATATTATCTTCGCCTCTCCCTGCCGGAGCGACACGCCGCCGAGATCAGGGAAGGGGCCATTGTGCGTCTCGGCCAGCGTGGCCTTCGCGGTAGTGCTGCGGCGGAAACGGAGTTCGAAGGCCGCATCGCAAAGGTCTACCCGGAGATTTCGGAAGGCCGCGTGATTGCCGATGTCGAGGTGGCGGGCCTCGGCGACTATTTCGTCAATGAGCGCACGCTCGTGTGGATTCCTGTCGGCAGCCGCGATGTTGTCGCCGTGCCGCCCGAGGCGATAACGACGCGGCACGGCATCGACTATGTCAGCCTGGCGACAGCCGATGGGCCGACGGACATCGCCGTCATTCTGGGCGAGAGCATCGCCGATGCCGCCGGAGAGCGGATCGAGATCCTGAGCGGCCTGCGGGCGGGCGACAAGGTGCTCGTCCCATGAAGCTCGGCATCGCCGGCGGGCTCACCCGCGCCTTCATCGCTTCGCCGCTCACACCGCTCTTTCTGCTTGCTGCTTTCGCGCTCGGTCTCGTGGCCCTGGTCACGCTCCCGCGCGAGGAGGAGCCGCAGATCTCCGTGCCGATGGTCGACATCCATGTCCAGGCCAACGGCCTGAAGGCGGAGGATGCGGTCAAGCTCGTGACGGAGCCGCTGGAAGCCATCGTCAAGAGCATCGACGGTGTCGAGCATGTCTATTCCCAGACCCAGGACGACGGTGCGCTGGTGACGGCGCGCTTTCTGGTCGGCACGAGTGCGGATGCCGCGATCCTGCGCGTCCACGAGAAGGTGCGAGCCAATATGGATCGCATTCCTGTCGGCATCCCCGAGCCGCTGATCGTGGGCCGGGGCATAGACGACGTCGCCATCGTCGTCGTCACCCTCACACCGAGCCCTGAGGATGCCGAGCGCTGGACGGCCAACGGGCTGACGCGCCTTGCGCGCGAATTGCAGGTCGAGGTGGCGAAGCTCCCCGATATCGGCCTCACCTATATCGTCGGCGAGCAGCCGGAGGAAATCCGCATCGAGCCCGATCCCGAAAAGTTGTCGCTCTATGGCGTCACGCTGCAGCAGCTTTCCGCCAAGGTGGAGGGGGCCAATCGCTCGTTCCAGGCGGCGACCGTGCGTGAAGAAGGCGGGCAGCGCACGTTGCTCGCCGGCCAGACGCTGCAGACGCAAAGCGAGATCGGCAATCTTCTCGTCACGGCCCGCGACGGCCGGCCCGTCTATGTGCGCGACGTGGCCCAGGTGGTGCTTGCGACCGAGCCGAACGAAAGCCGTGTCACGGAGGTGCGCAAGACGGAGGAGGGGCTTGAACGCCTGCCCGCCGTCTCCCTCGCGATCGCCAAGCGGCCCGGCACCAATGCCGTTGTCATCGCCGAGACCATCATCCACCGGCTGGAGCAGGTGCGCGGGCAGATCTTCCCCGAAGATGTCGAGATGACGGTCACGCGCGACTATGGCGAGACGGCCAACGAGAAGGCAAACGAGCTGCTCTTTCATCTGGGGCTGGCCACGGTCTCCATTGTACTCCTCGTCGCTTTCGCGATCGGCTGGCGGGAGGCGCTGGTCGTCGCGGTGGTGATCCCCACGACGATCCTGCTCACGCTCTTTGCCTCGCGCGTCATGGGCTACACGCTCAACCGCGTGAGCCTCTTCGCGCTCATCTTCTCGATCGGCATCCTGGTGGACGACGCCATCGTGGTGATCGAGAACATCGCGCGCCATTGGGCGATGAAGGACGGCCGCACGCGCGCCCAGGGGGCGATAGAGGCTGTCGCGGAGGTCGGCAACCCTACCATCGTGGCGACGCTGACGGTGGTCGCAGCCCTCCTGCCCATGCTGTTCGTGTCGGGCATGATGGGGCCCTATATGAGCCCGATCCCGGCGAACGCATCCGCCGCGATGCTGTTTTCCTTCTTCGTGGCCGTCATGCTGACGCCGTGGCTGATGCTGAAATTTGCGGGGAAGGGCGGTGAAGGCCCTGCCCACGGGCATGGCGACGACCATGGCGGCCGGCTCGGGAAGGCTTATATGGCGATAGCCCGGCCGATCCTTAGATCGCGTCTGCGCGCCTGGATCTTCCTGCTGTTGGTCGGCGTCGCCACGCTCGCGTCTCTGGTGCTCATCTACACCAAGGACGTGACGGTCAAGCTGCTTCCCTTCGACAACAAGACGGAACTGCAGGTGGTCGTCGACTTGCCCGAAGGCGCATCGGTGGAGGATACTGATCGCGCCTTGCAGCAGATCGTCAATCGCCTTGCTTCGGTTCCGGAGGTCGTCTCTTTCCAGAGCTATGCGGGCACCTCTGCCCCGTTCAACTTCAATGGCCTGGTGCGCCACTACTACCTGCGTTCGTCCCCGGAGTTGGGAGATGTGCAGGTCAACCTCCTGCCGAAAGGTGAGCGTGATCGCGCCAGCCACGACATTGTACTTGAGCTACGAGAGCGCCTGGCGGGTCTCGGCTTGCCGGAGGGGACGGCGATCAAGGTCGTCGAGCCGCCGCCGGGGCCGCCGGTCATGGGGACCCTGCTCGCCGAGATCTATGGTCCCGACCCGGAGACCAGGCGCGCTGTCGCGGCGAAGGTGCGTGACACCTTCGAGAGCGTTCCCTTCATCGTCGACGTGGACGACTCCTACGGCGTCCGGCACGAACGGGTGCGGCTTGGCATCGATCAGGACAATCTCGAATACCACAAGGTCGAACAGGCCGACGTCTACGACGCGATCCGTGCGCTCTACTCCGGTTCGACCGTCGGCTATTCGCATCGTGGAGGCGGGCGGCAGCCGATCCCGATCCGCATTGCGCTGCCCAAAGGCGAAAAAGTGATCAATGAAAGGGCGCTGGCTACGCCGGTGCCGGCCAACGCGCTGCCGGGCGGCCGAGGCATCGTCGAACTCGGGGATGTCGTCACGGTGACGCGGGAGCCGGCATCCTTCCCGATCTTCCGGCACAACGGCCGTGCCGCCGAGATGGTGACGGCGGAGCTTGCCGGACAGTTCGAGGCTCCGGTCTACGGGATGATGGCGGTGGCCGATGCCATCGAAGAGGCCGATTGGGGCGACGTGCCGAAGCCCGTGTTCGCGCTCAATGGCCAGCCCGACGACGAGTCTTATCCGACCCTGCTGTGGGATGGGGAGTGGGAGGTGACCTGGGTCACGTTCCGCGACATGGGCGCGGCGTTCATGGTCGCCATTCTGGGCATCTACATCCTCGTCGTCGCCCAGTTCGGCTCCTTCAAGCTGCCGCTGGTCATCCTGACACCGATCCCGCTCACCTTCATCGGCATCATGCTCGGGCACTGGCTGTTCGGCGCGCCTTTTTCGGCGACTTCCATGATCGGCTTCATCGCGCTTGCCGGCATCATCGTGCGCAACTCGATCCTGCTCGTGGACTTCATCCGTCATGCGCATACGCCCGAGCGGCCGCTGATCGATGTGCTTCTGGAAGCCGGCGCCATACGCTTCAAGCCGATCCTGCTCACCGCGATCGCGGCGATGATCGGCGCGGCGGTCATCCTCGCCGATCCGATCTTCCAGGGCCTGGCGATCTCACTGCTCTTCGGGCTTGCATCTTCGACCGCGCTCACGGTGCTGGTCATCCCGGCGATCTATGTGGCGCTGAGGGGAACAGGGGCAAGTCCCGCGCGATCGGAAGGCGAACTCGAGGAGGTTGCGCTCTCGGCTTGAGGCAGCCTTGGGCGGAAGACGAATCCGGCTCACAAAGGGTTGCGTCTCCTCCAGTTCAGGAACGCAGCAAGAGCGACGAACAGCGCGCCGCCCATCAGTGCCACCCCGAGGACGTGGTTGCTGAGATAGGCGACGTCGAATGCGCCATAGTCCAGAGAACCCCAGGCCACGCCTACGAGCGCACCGAGCACCGCACCCAAAAGGAAGGCGCGCCACAGGCTCCATCGCCCCCGTTTCATCTGGTCAGCCATTTGTTGCCTCCGGCTTCAGCGGATGTCGTGGGCCGTCCTTACCCGCGCTTCCAACTCGTCAATGACGGATGCTTGCGGCAACGCCTCGCCCTGCAGTTCGGGCGGGACGAGCCAGCCCGGATCGACGCCTTCCATATTGGGCAGCTCGTGGGCGATGCCCTTGTGGCAGTCGATGCAGGTGGCCTCGCCAGGCAAGAGATAGCGCGTGTGGATCTCGGCCGCGCGCGGGGTTTGGCGGGAAAGATCCATCGCCACGGAGGAATGGCAGTTGCGGCATTCCAAGCTGTCGTTCGCCTTGAGCCTCGCCCATTCGTGCTGGGCCAGCCGCAGCCGCTCATCGAGAAATTTCCGTCGGGTATTGATGGTGCCGAAGATCTTGCCCCAGACCTCCTTCGAGGCCTGCATCTTGCGGGCGATCTTGTCGGTCCATTCGTGCGGTACGTGGCAGTCCGGGCAGGAGGCGCGCACGCCGGAACGATTGGAGAAATGGACCGTGCGCGTCAGCTCCTCATAGACGTTCGCTTCCATCTCGTGGCACGAGATGCAGAATTCTTCCGTGTTGGTGGCTTCGAGCGCGGTGTTGAACGCGCCCCAGAAGATCACGCCGCCTAGGAAACCACCGAGCGTCAGGAAGCCGAGGCTCAAGGTTGCCGCCGGGCGCGAGATCTGCATCCAGGCCCATCGGAGGATCCTCTTGATCGTCTCCATCGCCTATTCGTCCCCCGCGTGCTCGACGCCGAGCTCGCTCATGTCGGTGAACGTGTTTCCGATAAGCGGCGGTGTGTTGGCCTGGGGCACGTGGCAGGCGGTGCAGAAGTAGCGACGCGGCGAGACGTCGGCCAACATCTGGCCTTGCCGGTTCATGTAATGGGTGATGCTGATCATTGGAGCGCCTGAGCCCTGAACAAATTCGCGCTTGTGGCAGGAAAGACAGCGGTTGGCATTGACCGAAAGCTGATAGCCCTCGATGGAATGCGGGATCACCGGCGGCTGCTCTGGATAGGCGCGCATCTGACGGATGTCGTCGACGACCCAGCGCGGGATGGGATCGGCCGGCACGTTCTCCATGGGCGGCGTGGGGCCGGTCAGTTCCGCCGCCATCTGGGCGAGCGCGGCAGTGCCCATGACAAGTAGCGAGGCGAGGACGGCTAGGGCGAGCCTGCGCCGCGCGGTCAGGCGACGGATTCGATTCTCACGGCGCATTTCTTGAAATCCGTTTGCTTTGAAATGGGGTCGGTGGCGTCGAGCGTGACCTTGTTGATGAGCTGGCTGGCGTCGAACCAAGGTACGAAGACCACGCCGCGCGGCATGCGGTTGCGCCCGCGCGTTTCCAGCCGCGTCCGGATTTCGCCGCGGCGCGAGATCAGGCGGATCTCCATTCCCTGGTTGAGCCCTTTACGGCGGGCGTCGTCCGCGTTCATGAAGCAGACCGCTCCGGGGAAGGCGCGATAGAGCTCCGGCACGCGCATGGTCATGGAGCCGGAATGCCAGTGCTCCAGCACACGGCCGGTGACGAGCCACAGATCATATTCCTCGTCCGGGGATTCGGCCGGCGGTTCGTATGGCACGGCGAGGATGACGGCGCGCCCATCCGGCCTGCCGTAGAAATTCACCCCTTCGCCGGGCCCGACATAGGGGTCATACCCTTCCCGATAGCGCCAGCGTGTCTCCTGCCCGTCGACCACCGGCCAACGCAGGCCGCGTTCCTGATGGTAGCGGTCGTAAGGGGCAAGATCGTGCCCGTGGCCACGTCCGAATTCTGCATATTCCTCGAACAGGCCCTTCTGAATGTAAAAGCCGAAGTCCTGCGCCTCGTTGTTGGGATACTCCGGATCGATCTCATCGACGGAAAATTGATCGACATTGCCGTTGCGAAAGAGGACGTCGAAAAGTGTGCGCCCGCGATAGTCCGGATTTTCCGCCAGGATTTCCTCCGGCCACACTTCGTCAGTGGTGAAGCGCTTGGAAAACTCTGCGAGCTGCCACAGGTCGGAGCGCGCCTCACCCGGCGCCTGCACGAGCTGGTGCCAGACATGGGTACGCCGCTCGGCATTGCCGTAGGCACCCTCCTTCTCAACCCACATGGCAGCAGGCAGGATCAGGTCCGCCGCGCGTGCCGTCACCGTGGGATAAGCGTCGGAGACGACGATGAAGTTCTCCGGATTGCGATAGCCGGGATAAGTCTCCTGGCTGTTGTTGGGGGCGGCTTGCAAGTTGTTGTTGACCTGGATCCAGTAGAAATTGAGGAGCCCGTCCTTGAGCATGCGATCCTGCTGCACGGCGTGATAGCCCGGCACCTCGGGGATGATGCCGTGCGGGATGCGCCAGATCTCCTCCGCGTGATGGCGGTGGTCCGGGTTCGTCACCACCGTGTCGGCCGGCAGCCGGTGGGCAAAGGTGCCCACCTCGCGCGCCGTTCCGCAGGCCGACGGCTGGCCCGTCAGCGAGAAGGGGCTGTTGCCGGGCTCCGATATCTTCCCGGTCAGAAGGTGGATGTTGTAGACCATGTGGTTGGCCCAGACCCCGCGCACATGCTGGTTGAAGCCCATGGTCCAAAGCGACATGACCTTGATCTCGGGGTTGGCGTAGAGCTCCGCCAGTTCCTCCAGGAAAGCCGGCTCCACTCCGGTGATCTCGACGGTCCGCTCCAGCGTGTATTGGCCCACGAACTCCCGGAACTCCTCGAAGGTCATGGGGTCCATGCGCCCTGGATCGCCGGCCCCGGATGCCTCTTGCTCGAGGATGTGCTCGGCCCTCAGCCCGTAGCCTATGTCGACCGCGCCGCGCATGAAGGTGGTGTGCCGGTTCACGAACTCCTCGTTCACGCGGCCCGTCTCGATGATGTGCCTGGCGATGTAGTTGAGAATCGCCAGATCCGTGCCGGGCCTGAAGATGATCGGGATGTCGGCGAGGTCCATCGAGCGGTGGGTGAAGGTTGAGAGTACGGCGCAGCGCACATGCGGGTGCCCGAGCCGCCGATCGGCCACGCGGGTCCACAGGATCGGGTGCATCTCCGCCATGTTGGAGCCCCACAGCACGAAGGCGTCGGCATGCTCGAAATCGTCGTAGCATCCCATCGGCTCGTCGCTGCCAAAGGTGCGGATGAAGGCGGTCGCAGCCGACGCCATGCAGTGGCGGGCGTTGGGATCGAGATTGTTGGAGCGCAGCCCCGCGCGCATCAGCTTGGTGGCCGCATAGCCTTCGAAAATCGTCCACTGGCCCGAGCCGAACATTCCGACGGCTGTCGGGCCCTTCTCACGCAGCACCTGTTTGCACTTTTCCGCCATCACGTCGAAGGCCTCGTCCCAGGAGACGGGCTCGAACTCGCCTTCCTTGTCGAAGACGCCGTTTCTCTTGCGCATCAGGGGCGTGGTCAGCCGGTCCTCGCCATACATGATCTTCGACAGGAAGTAGCCCTTGACGCAGTTGAGCCCGCGATTGACCTCGGCCTGCATGTCGCCATGGGTGGCAACCACCTGGCCCTCGCGCACGCCCACCATGACGCCACAGCCCGTGCCGCAGAAGCGGCAGGGCGCCTTCGACCAGTTGATCTCCAGTGCACTGACGCCGCCCGGCACCGGCTGGGCGGAGGCGGGAAGCGCGACGCCAGCGGTGGCCGCTGCAATGGCCGCTGCCTGCGTCTTGAGCAGCTCGCGCCGGGTGAATTCAGCCGTCATGTTGGATTCTCCTGGAGTTCCTGGGCATGTTCGAAGACCATGTTTGCTGAAACGACGTGGTCAAAAAGCGCAATCCGGGAGAGCGTGTCACCCAGCGCACGCGTGCTGTCTCCCTCGATGGTGATGATGATCTTGCCTTTCTCGCAGGCATGCACCTCCACGCCCGCGATCGTCTCGACCTGCGCGCGCACGGCCTCGGCCGCATGAGGCAGCACGGATACCACCGCGCTGGAGATGTGATAGCGCTTTTCAACCATGCGCGATCTCCGGAATAGGAACGGCAGCGATGGCCTGCGACGGGCAGCTTGCAATGCAGGCGCCGCAACCGGTGCAGGCGTCCTCTACGATTTCGGGCAGGAAGGGCCCACCGATGCGCGGACGGAAGCGGATCGCATCCTCGGGACAGGAATCGCGGCAGGTCATGCAGGAAATGCCCGCTTTTGCGAGACAGGTGTTGGCAATTTCGATTGCATGATTGAAGGTGGAAGGTGCTTCATCGAACAGCACCTCGGGGCAGGCATCGCCGCAAGCGCCGCAGAAGGTGCATTCGCCAGCGGTGAAGTCGAGCACCGGTGTGCCTTCGAAGAGCGAGACGATTCCGGTCGGGCAGACTTCCTCGCAGGCACCACAAGCGGTGCAGTCGCCAAGACGCTCGAACACCAGCCCCGGGGGGCGCGCGGCTGCAGGGGTCTCGTGCCGGCCGCCGCGCAGAAAGGAACGTCTGGAAAGTGCTTGTCCTCCCATCGCCGCTCAGCCTCCCGGCGGGCCCGGCGGGCCGAAAATGATTTGCCACATCCAAACGAGAAAGCCGTAACCGCCTACGACACCGACTGCCACCAGCGGCCAGATGCCGAAGGCGAGTACCAGGAAGGTGACGAGCTCACGCCGGCGCGCGTTCCGCTCTTCCGGTTTTTCCTGTTCTGCAGGTGCTTCCGACATGGCCGCCCCTCTCGGCTCGGAATGCAGGCAAGTGCGCCTCTCACAGAAGCCTATAGCCGGAAAGTACTTTTTCAAGTCCTTGACTCTCTACGGCATAGCGGCCGAGCGAAACTATTGCGACAAGTGAAATTGTAGTATGCTTCGGGCGATCGGTACCGGAACGAGAAGTACTCTCGGACTGATCAGCCCCCATGAATGGAGCTATCAAGTGGGAAGCCAGCGCGTGCGGCGTCGCTGTCTCAGGTCGCAGGGCGAAGAGAAGCAGCAGAACGAGCTCCAAAGAGTGACGGGGCAGGTGTGCCTCCCATGTCTTCGGCGTCGCGCATCAAGAGCAGCACGCAGCAGGTGCCGAAGCGGAGGGCGGCTGCGAGCGCCAGAGCATCTATTACTGGAGAGGTTCTGGGCTCGATGATGATGATGATGATGATGATTAGCAACATGCACAGGATCGCCACCATCGCTGTCGCGCGGATCGATGAAAGCGAAAACCCAGAAGCGCCGGCTTCTCGCGAGCTCTGGCGATATGCGACGGACGGCGCGGTTGGCTTCCACGATCCTGCGCCCGCTACGGCGTGCGGCCGAGCGAGGCCAGCTGACAAGGCCCTACACCTTGGCCTCCCGTCCTGAGATATCATCGACAGAGATGCGGAAAAAGACGTGGGGTGAATGATCCGACACTGGTGGCATCACCGGCTTGAGGCCACCTGGCTCCCACCAATTGGCGTGTTTGCTCAAGAGCGACCAAGCGTATTCGCGTTCACGCTTGTGACCGATGCGGTCCGGCAGTTCCTCGTAGGAGCCGTCGACAATCACACTGCGCCATTCGCGCCCTTGCCCCCGATCCTCGACCAAAACCGACACAAGCGGGTTGGCCCTCATCCAGTCGATCTTCTTGCCGGGCATGGAAAACGCATAAAGGTAGTTCTTGGCGTAAGCGTAGTAAACCGGCACGAGATAGGGCTGGCCATCCTTAGCACAAGCCAGTCGCCCAACCCGGTTCTCGGCCAACAGGGCCTCGCATTCGGTCTTGTTCAAGGTAAGTATCAACATCATTCCATCTCCCGTTAACCAATCGGATCCCCTGCACGCTGGCCCTCAGTTGCGGCGCTCCACGCGGCTTCCCTCGGCGAGTGTGTCCGCTGGGTGAAGTACCACGCTGTCGCCGGCTTCGATGCCGCCGAGCACTTGGGCGACTTCGTCGTTCAACTGCCCGATCTCCAACGTAACTTGCCGCAGGCGGTCGTCCTCGAGAACGAAGACACTCCAATCGGCCCCGTTCCGGAACAGGGAGCTGATGGGCACCTGCACGCAGTCGGCACATTCCCAGATGGCCAGTTCCACGAAAACACGGTAGCCGTGGCCCAGCCGGACGTCACCCTCGTCGAGATCGAGAACGGTGTTGACACGCTGCTCCTCGATGCCGAGGGCGGAGACTTTCGTAAAGGCAGCGGGATCGACGCGGCGGACAGTGGCCTCAAGGCTGCGCTCACCGCCCCAGTCCCGCACAAGCGCCTTGGTTCCGGGGCCGATGCGGACAGCATCGGCCGATAGAAGGTCGGCCACGATTTTGAGGTCGGTGGTGTTGCCGATATCCGCGATGCGCGCCCCGGCCGCCACAGCCTGTTCGCTCTTGGCCGCCACGGCGAGCACGACACCGTCCACGGGCGCGAGAACATCGACGCAGCAGCCTTCGGCAGCCAAAGCTGCGGATCCCGGCTGCATGAGGCGAGCCCCCGCGCTCGCAAGCTCCGCGCGGCGGAATCCGACTGTCGCCTTTGCGGCTTCCACTGCCGCCTTCTGCAGTTCGAATTCGTTCGTTGCGCGAAGCAGAGCGCTCTCGGAAATGACGCCTGGCACCGCCAGCTTGAGCGCGCGGCCGAGTTCCGTCTCGGCAAGGCGCAGGGCGGTCTCGGCGCGTTGCAGTTCGCTCTCGGCAATGCCCACGCCGGAGCGCGCGGCATCGCGGGCGGCGAGCAGTTCGGCCTCGGTGCGCCTGTCGATCAGCGGCGGGGCGAGCGGATGGATCGCCGCGACCACGGTTTCGCCGGCCTTTACGCGATCACCCTCGTTGAGCAGGGTGCGCGAAAGTTGCCCGGCGATCGGAGCGGAGACGGCATACACCTCGCGAACCCGGGTGACGCCTTCCTCACGGATCGTCACCTTCATCGGTCCCTGCTTCACTTCAGCCACGTCGACGAGGGCCGGCTGCTCGCGCAGGGACCAGGCCAAGAGGGCGATCACCGCGACGGCGGCAAGCCCGAAGAGAATGCGTTTGAACCAGGGGGATTTCATTGGATCATTCCCTTGTCTTGAGAACGCGCACCAGATCGAGCCTGTCGATGCGGCGGCGCACGATCAGCGCCGAGATCGCCGCAACGGTTACGACGATGAGGCTTGCAATGGCGAAGGTGGATCGGTTGATGACGAAGGGGACGCGGAACAGGTCGCTCTCGAAACCTCGTACGACCGACCAGGAAAGAAGATATCCGAGCAGCCAGCCGAGTGGCTGCGCGAGAAGCACCATGGCGCCGAGCTCGATCAGGAGCACGCTCGATACCTCGCCATTGGTGAAGCCGAACACGCGCAGGCTCGCCAGCTCCCGCGCCCGCTCGGAGAACTGGATGCGGGCGGAGTTGTAGACGACACCGAATGTGATGATGACCGCAAGCGCCGTATAGACGCTGGTCATGATCGTGATGTTCTTCTCGATCGTCTCGCGGAAGCGCTGGCGCGACAAGCCCTGCAGGGCAATCGCCGCGACGGCGGGCGTCTCCTTGATCGTCGTGTACAGGTCGTCGAGCCGGGAGGAATCGATTTTCACGCGGACGCCGGATAGTCGCGGGCCATCGCCGATCACACGGTCGAGGGCGTCGGCGCGCATATAGACGGCGAGCCCGACATAGCTTTCCACGATGGCGCTGACGGGAACGGCCACCTTGCGGTGTGCCCGTTCGAGAAGCTCCACTTCGGCGATATCGCCCACCTGGAGGTGGAGCAGCTTGGCGACCCATTCGGAGATCATCAGGCCGACCGGCGCCGGCTCAACGGGATCGAGCGCCTTGTCCAGCATGCGCGCGAGATCCGGGTTCTCCATCATGCCGGAGATCGTCAGGCGCCGCTCGCGGTGTCCGTAACGCAGGATTACCGGTGTCGCGCGAAAACCTTCCGCACGTAGGACACCCGGCATGGCGGCGACGGACTGCAGCGCCCGTGGCGACCGCTCGTTGGCGAATGCGATCGTGGCATCCTGACGCTCGGTGCGGAAGAACACCGTGTCGACCATGAAGGCGACGGAATCGAAGGAGAAGAGGGCCATGATCAGGAGAGCCACGGCAAGCGAGGTACCGAAAGCCGTGAGCAGCGTGCGCACCGGCCAACGCACCAGATGCCTCAAGGCCATGATCGTCAGCTGCGAGAATATCCTCAGATGGTGTGCGCCCTCGGAAAAGAAACTGCGATACCGCGTCGGCGTTGGCGGCTGCATGGCGATGGCAGGTGGCAGGCTGGCGACGCTCCAGATCGAGCGCATGCTGCCCGCCAGCGCGGCAACGGCGCTGACGATCGCGGCGATCTCGTAGAGATCGAGGCTCTGACGGAAGATGAGGAACGGGAAGGAATAGAACTGGGCATAGAGCCGCGTCATGCCGCGGCCCAGCCAGTCACCTGCAATGGAGCCGATGACGATGCCGATGAGCGCGATGACGAGCGTCAGTTTGGCGTAGTGCCAGGCGATTGCCGCGGAGCCGTAGCCGACCGCCTTCATGAGCCCCACCTGTTCGCGTTCGAGCGCGATGAGCCGCGTCAGGATCATGTTGACGAGGAACGCCGAGACGAACAGGAAGACAGGCGGGATGACGGCTGCCATGGCGCGAAGCTGGGCCAGCTCCTCGTCGAGGAATGTGTGCGAGATCTGGTCGGTCCGGTCATGCGCGCCCGTACCGCCATAGGGGCCCAGAACGGCATCGAGCGTGTCGATGATTTCGCTGAGGTCGGCGTTCCTCTGCGTGCGCAGGGCGACGTCGTTGAATGCGCCTTCCATGTCGAAGATGCCCGCCAGCGCCGCGCGCGGCATGAAGAAGACGCCGAAGCGCCGCTGGTCCGGAATCATGTCGCCGGGGCCGATGGCATAGATGTATTCGGGCGACAGAACGATGCCCGTGACGACCAGCGTGCGCTTTCGGCCGTTCATGATGGCGTCGAACCGGCTCCCGGGCACCATTCGGTGGGCGAGGGCAAAGGGCTCCGTCACGGCGATCTCACCGGTACGGCCGGGCTCCGGAAGCCGGCCTGAGCGCAGATAGAGCCGGTTGACGGCGGGTTCGCCATGGTCGGGGATCGAGACGGCGATGCCGGTGGCGGGCTCGGCCATTCCAGGCATATCGAGCAGGACCGGCTTGACGATGCGCAGCTCGATCCCGCTCACGCCGGAGATCGAGGCGAGTTCGTTCTTGATCTGCAAGGGAGCGCGCGTCAGCCCTGAAAAGACGGTCGCGAACCGGTAGCGGTCGTAGAAGGCCGAACGCGTTTCTTCCAGCGAGCGGTAGGCGCCGATCGCAAGGATGATCGTCGCCACCCCGCAGGCCATGACAAGGGCGATCGCCAGAACCTGCGCCCACAGGCGGAAGAGGTCACGCAGCAATTTCCTGTCCAGAACGGACATCGCCTTCACCAGCTCACTTCGGCGGGCTGGGCCCGCTTTTCATTGACCATGGCATCCGCGATCCGGCCATCCCTGAATGTGAAGACGCGGTGGGCGATATCCCGGATTCCGGCGTTGTGGGTGATGATCGCCATGGTGGTCTTCAGCTCTTCGTTGATGCGCCAGAGCGCTTCGAGGACGATGATGCCGGTCTTGGAATCGAGCGCGCCGGTCGGCTCGTCGCAGAGCATCACCTCCGGCCGCTTGGCGATGGCGCGGGCGATTGCCACGCGCTGCTGCTCGCCGCCCGAGAGCTGGGCCGGGAAGTGCGTCATGCGCCCCTTCAGGCCCACCATCTCCAGCGCCTCCTCGGGCGCCATGGGATTCGGTGAAATCTCCGTGACGAGTGCGACATTCTCCCAGGCCGTGAGGCTGGGGATCAGGTTGTAGAACTGGAACACGAAGCCGATATGGTCGCGCCGGAAGCGGGTGAGCTGCCGCTCGGAGAAGGCGGTGAGATTCTGATCGCGAAAGTGCACCGTACCCGAGGTCGCGCGATCGAGCCCGCCCATGATGTTGAGGAGGGTTGACTTGCCGCTGCCCGAGGGACCGAGCAGAACCGCCATCTCACCTTGTTCAAGGTCGAGATTCACGCCGCGAAGCGCAAAGACCTCGACTTCGCCGGAGCGATAAACCTTCGTCAGGTTATGGGCGGAGAAGATCGGATTGTCCATGAAAGCGGCCTCGGTATTTGTCCGCCTTTGATAGGAGGTCGGGGCCGCACTGCCTTGATGCGCATCAAGCCGCTGCTCTGGCTGCCATCCCGAAAGCAGTTCGTTGATCCGCTGCCACGGCTGGCGGCGATTTCTTCATGGCGTTACGGACTTGGAGAATCTCGCCGGGCGAGATATCGTGATCGATGCGGCCTATTTGTCGGGCACGTGCCGGTGTTCCGCGGACTCTTGCTTATCAACCTCGTCGCGGGCGAGACGCTCCCTCAGGATTTCGAGTGGTGTCAATCCCGCGGCTGATTGCTGTGGGCCGTAACGTATCGGCCATGACGCCAATGAACGCGACGCCTTTCATTCAAGCCAAATGAACAGATGGCCGTGCACAATGCCGACATAGCTGCGCTCTTCAATCGGATTGCGGACCTCCCGAGATAGAGGGCGCCTAAACGTTCCGTATCCGTGCCTATCGAGGCCGCCGATGTCCTGAAGACCCAGCCCTAGAACGAACTCGCGCCTCTGTTCTCTCGCTAGGCGTATGCGCCTCTTCGAGGTGTGCGAGGATGTCCGCAACGATCGTTTCCAGGTCGCGTCCGGCGTCGATCTTCGTCCAGTAGGAATAGTCGATGTGCCGCTGCAGTTGGCGCGCCAGAACGTCGGCCGTGGCGTCGGACGGCCCGCCCCGACGCGTTTCGACCCGTTGCCGGAGGCTCGCCGGATCCGCATCGAGCCAGAAACCCAGAAAGGGCAGGCCGATCTTGCGGGCTTCCGCTTCGATCTTGATACGGTCGGTCGCCCGCTCGAACACCGCATCGGCAATCACCGAGCCGCCTTGGCGCAGAATAAGGCCGGCGCGGCGAACCATCTCCTGGTAGACCTTCTGCGACACCTCCGGCCGATAGGCGTCACTTGGAAGATGTGTTTCAGCCGGGACGCCGTAAAGGGTCTTGCGGATCCTGTCGCTCTCTACGATCCGTGCGCCCGGCGGTACGCCCAGGTTTGCGGCGAGCATCTCCGCCACACTCGTCTTGCCCGATCCGCTCAAGCCCGCAATGGCGACCAGCCGCGGCGGAGTCTCCCGAAGCAGGGCAAGAGCAAGGTCAAAATAGGATCGAGGCTCGTCGATGAGCCCCGCCGCCGTGCCTCCCTCCTCGACAAGCGTCGCCGTGACGTGCGCCCGCACGGCCGCCCTTATGGCCATGAAGAAGGGAAGAAGTGAGAAGCCGTCATCCTCATCAGTCTCGTCGAGATAGCGGTTCATAACGAGGTTCGCCAATGCGGCAAAGCCGTGGTGCCACAAGTCCATCAGCAGGAAGGCCAAGTCGTAAAGAACATCGACGGTTGCGATCTCCTTGCTGAACTCGATGCAGTCGAAGAGCCGCGGTGCGCCGTTGAAGAGACAGATGTTCCTCAGGTGAAGGTCGCCATGGCAGCGGCGAACCTTGCCTTCCATCGCCCGCCGATCGAGGAGGGTGGCGTGACGCGCCAGGGCGGAACGAAAAGCCTTGTTGAAGGTTGCCGTCTCCGCCTCACGGAACACGTGGCTGCCGGCTAATCCCGCTTCGTTGATATCAAGCACGCCGGCCATGATTTCGGCGCCGCTGCGCTCATGGGCGATGGGAGCATCGCGATGGAAGCGCGCGATCATTTGCGCCGTCTCGCTCATTAAGGCGGGTGAGAGTTTGCGTGCGAGCGCCAACCGATCGAGCAGGCTTGACTGCTCGAATCGCTTCATCTCTACCACTGCATCAACCAGACGTCCCGTTCCATCCAAGGCAAGCCGTCCATCGGCTTCCTCGGTGATCTGATGGGACCTGATATACAGCCCCGGCGCGGTCTTCGAATTCAGCTCCACCTCCTTGGCACAGGCCGCAAGGCGAAGCTCGGGCGTGGAGAAGTCGACATAGGGCAGCTTTACCGCGCGCTTCATTTTCCACGCTCTCTCGCCTGCAAGAAATATGCGTGAGATGTGAGTCTCGATGATATCGACCGACCCGCGGACGCCGTGAAAGGCCGGGTTGCTCAGCAGTGCGATCGCGGCTGCCTGGTTGTCGGTGATCATCCGGCCCTGCCTCCTTCAGGCAATATTGGCTCGACGGGCGTTGGCATGCTCAACGGGTCCTTCCGCCGCATTGCGCCCGCGAAGGTCTGGTGTCTCATCACGGAAGCTCAGCGGCTTTGAAACCGGGACTCGTGCGAGGTGTTCCCCATCAAAGATCCCGGACGATATCACGCAGCAGATGTTGGACCTCACCGGCGATTTCGGTCAGCGCCGGATTGTCCACCGAGGCCATCGACGCAAGCGGATCCACCGCCGCGACCTCAATTTTGCCTGGCGCTACTTCGCTGACGATCACATTGCACGGCAGCATGGTACCTATCTTATCCTCCTGCTGCAGTGCGCGCCATGCGAAGTGCGGGTTGCATGCGCCCAGGATCGTATACGGCTTGAACTCTTCTCCCAGCTTGTCCTTCATGGTCGCGCGCACGTCGATGGTGGTGAGTACGCCGAAGCCCTTGGCCGCGAGCGCCTTCGTCACATGAGTCGTCGCCTCGTTGAAGGTCATGTCGAGCGTCTTGCTGAAATAATAACTCACGGAGTGCCCTTTCTTGGCATGCCGGCGAAGGACCTGTTCACCGGTATCGTTGGACTCGTTGCCCGTCGGGTACCCCGCAAGGCACTCTTGCGCCTTGATCCAGAGCAAGGCGGTCTGGCGGTCCCTGTGGTCGCCGCCGCCCCGGCCATTTGATGCAGCGCAAGGATCGCCTTGGCGGGCTGCAGTATCGTTTGAAACAGCAGCGTGTTCTTTGCACTAGGAGGAGCACCATCATGCCTTTTTGACGCGGATCAACGACCGGCGCGGCTGGACGGCGTACTGGTGCATCATTGACCGACACGCAACAGATCTGCTCCGCAGGGGCGAGTGCCAGACTTGGGAACGCCGGTTCGGTGAAAGCTTACCAACCCGCGCCATATCTTGTCCCATGCGAGCCACCAATTGGGAGGCCGGTATGCTGGCATCGTCCGTATCGAACCATGTTCACGAATCCACCACGGAAGTCTTAGAGCGAGCACCATCCTGCGTGTCTTCGCCTGTTCTGGCCTATGTCGACACCTCGGCGTCGACCCGAAAGCTCATCTCGCATGCCATGGCGATGGCGGAGGCGTTGAATGCGCCGTTGACGCTTCTCCACGTCCTGGACCTGCCGCCGTCATCGGACGGGCCGGCCGATCCGGTGGAGTGGAGTATTCGCCGGCAGGAGGCGCATGGTCTGGTCCGGCGGGCGGCGGGGAAAGAGCGCCCGAATATGCCAAAGCTGGACATCAGGATCGCGGAAGGCAAACCGGTCGACCAGATTTGCCGCTCTGTGCGCGAACTCAAAGCCGGCATTGTCGTGGTCGGCACGACGGCGGACGAGAATGCAGCCGACTGGGAACTGGGCGAAACAGCGCGGAAACTTGTCGACCGCTCGGGCGGCGCACTGCTCCTGATACCGTCGTCTGCAGAAGCGGCGGCTGAAGTGCACTACGGGCGCGTCTTGGTTCCACTCGACGGCTCACGCATGGCGGAGAGTGTCCTGCCGCTGGCTGCGCGTATTTCACGGGCCGTCGGCGCGGAATTGCTTCTCGCGCACATCATTCCTGCGCCTGAGCTGACCGAGACCGGTCCGCTCGAAATAGACGACCACAGGCTGTGTCAGCAGGTAAGCGAGCGCAACGAGCGCGTGGCGCGCAAATATGTCGAGCAGATTCGCAGCCGCCTCGCATGTTCCGGGCTTGCCGTGCGCGCCCTGGTCGTGCGCAACGGCGACGTACGCAGCACCCTGGCACGGCTGATCGAAAATGAGAAGATCGATCTGCTCGTCATGTCGGCTCATGGTCGCAGCAGCCGGCCGGACGTGGCTTGCGGCAGCGTCGCCGGCTATATGGTCACCCATGCACGCGCACCGCTTCTCGTCGTCCTGGGTGCGCATGCGCATCACGCCAATCACGCGGCGAACAATCAGAGAAATAACCGGCCGCTGCGCGGCCCCGTGTTGTGATGCTGGCGGCGCCGGAAAGCGGGAGGGATCCGCTCACCACGACAGCTCGGGCGCTGGCTGAATGCCACCGCCCGTCGAAGCTGAAGCCACGCCGCGTCGAGCCTTGGCGGAAGCTCGCCAAGATGGATGAGTGGCTTCGGTCATTGAGGATCGCTGCCGCCGATCCCGAGCCGCAGGGTGCCAAGGCTGCCGAGTGGCTGCTGGACAATGATTACCAGATACGACGCGCGATCCGGCAGGTTGCGCGTGACATGCCGGAGGATTTTTACGAAAGGCTGCCCAGCCTGGAAAACGAGGAAGACGTGGGAATCCCGCGCATTCTGGCGCTGGCTTTCGGATATTTGCACGCGTCGCATCTTCAGCTTTCGCTGACGGCGGTTGTGCAGTACATCCGCGCCTACCAGGAGAGCGCACCGCTCACGATCGGTGAATTGTGGGCTTTGCCGACCATGCTGCGACTTGCCTGCCTGGAAATTCTTGCGGACGCTTGCGGCCACCTGTTTCCGGAGGTGCGGCCGCCCTTCGTGCCGACGCGTTACGTGAAGCTCTTTAACGCGTTCGACGACACGGACCGGGTCGCCCGCGTGCTCACCAATCTCATCGGCATGGCATCCATTCCCTGGAAGGACTTCTTTGACCGTACGAGCCTTGTGGAGGCCGCGCTGCGGGATGATCCTGCCGGCATCTATCCGCGCATGGATTTCGCGACGCGGGACCGCTACCGCAAGGCGGTCGAGGAACTGGCGGCAGGTGCCGATATCGACGAGTCGGAAGTCGCAAGACAGGCCGTGGCGAGGGCTGGAGGCGTGTCCGAAGGTCCTTGCGACCATGTCGGCCACTGGCTTGTCGGCGACGGCCGGTATTCCTTCGAGCATCTGCTGGGCTGCAAGATGCTGCTCCGGATCGCATGCAGCCGCTGGCTCCGCCGTCACCCGGGCCTGCTCTACATAACGGCGCTTCTGGCCGCCTCGGCGGCGGCGCTGATACTGCCCGTCGCCTATCTGGCGATCGTGGGCGCGGGCACAATCGGCCTGGCCATTGGTGCAATGCTGGCGCTGCTGCCGGCGTCGGTGCTCGGCATCACCTTCGTTCACTGGGTCATCACGCTTATGGTCCCACCGCGCGTCATGCCCAAGCTGGATTTCGAAAAGGGTATTCCTGAGGACTGCGCGACCGCGGTGACCGTGCCCGTCATCATACGCAGGGCGGACGAAATCGGGCGGCTGATGGAGCGGCTCGAAGCGCACCGCCTGGCCAACCCGGATCCGTCCCTGCGTTTCGTGCTCCTGAGCGATTTCGCCGATGCGCTGCAGGAGCATGCGCCGGGCGACGAGGAGATCGAGGCGGCGCTTGTGGCTGCTATCCACCGGCTCAACGCGCGCTACGGCGCCGGCGAAAGCGGGCCCTTTTATCTCTTGCACCGGCCGCGGCGGCTAAATCCCTGCGAGGGCTGCTGGATGGGCTGGGAGCGCAAGCGCGGCAAGCTCGAGGAGTTCAATCGCCTTGTGCTCGAAGGCGACATGTCACGCTTCAGCCTGATCGAGGGCGATGCGGAGCGTCTGCGCCGCGTCCGTTTCGTCGTCACCGTGGATGCGGATACGGTGCTGCCGCCGGGCGCCGTGAACCGACTCGCCGGCGCGCTGGCGCATCCGCTCAACGAGGCGCGCTTCGATGAGCGCTCGGGCCGCGTGCGTACGGGCTATACTATCCTGCAGCCGCGCGTGGAGATCTCGCCGCTGAGCGGCAACCGCTCGCCCTTCGCGCGCCTTTATGCCGGCAATACTGCGATCGACATCTATTCGCGCGCGGTCTCAGACGTCTATCAGGACCTGTTCGGCGAAGGCATCTATGTCGGAAAAGGCATCTACGAGGTCGCTTCCTTCCAGAAGAGCCTTGAAGGCCGCGTGCCGGAAAACGCGCTCGTCAGCCACGACCTTTTCGAGGGCGTGCACGGTCGCGCGGCCTTGGTGAGCGACATTGTGCTCTACGAGGATTTCCCGGCGGGCTATGTCGAGTATGCGCGCCGCTGGCACCGTTGGGTGCGAGGTGACTGGCAGCTCCTGCCGTGGCTGATGCGGCATGTGCCAGGGGCAAGCGGTCGGCGTGCCAACGACCTTTCCACGCTCGACCGCTGGAAGATCCTGGACAATTTCCGCCGCAGCCTCGTGCCGCTGTCGCTGCTGCTGCTTGCGCTAGCCGGCTGGCTGGTGCTGCCGGGCAGTCCGTGGGTCTGGACCCTGCTGACGGTTGCCGCACCTGGCGCCTATTTGTTCACGGATCTCGTCACGGGCCTGGCACGTGGCCCCCGACGCGGCGCCATGCAAGGGCTCGTTCACAATGTGAAAGACCATTCCGGGCGCTGGGCGCTTGCCATTGTCTTCCTGGTTCACGATGCGGCGGTCGCCGTCGACGCGATAATGCGCACATGCTGGCGCCTGTGCGTCTCGCGCCGGCATCTGCTCGAATGGACGTCCGCCGCCCATACGGCCGCCGCCGTCGACGGAGCTGGCCCCCGCCTGGCGGCCTGGCGCTACATGTGGTTCACGCCAGTGTTCTCCGTCCTGACGGCGGTTGCGGTCCTGTTTATAAATCCGGCCGCTCTTGTTGCGTCCGCACCACTGCTCGCCGTGTGGTTGATCTCGCCGGAAATCGCCGTTCTCATCAGCCGTCGCAAGAAGCCGCCGGTGGAGGAGGTGCGGTCGCAGGACCTGGCTTTCCTGCGGCGGCTTGCGCGGCGGACATGGCTCTATTTCGAGACATTCGTCGGCCCCGCCGACAACTGGCTGCCGCCGGATAACTTCCAAGAGGAGCCGCACTCGGCCATCGCGCATCGCACCTCGCCGACCAATATCGGCATGATGTTCCTGTCCGCGCTCACCGCCTGGGACCTTGGATATGTGGACTCCCGTGAGTTGGCGGTGCGTTTGCGCAACACGTTCGACACGCTCGGCCGGCTCGCCAAGCATCGCGGTCATGTCCTCAACTGGTACGATACGCACACGCTCGAGCCGCTGGAGCCCCGTTATGTCTCGACCGTCGACAGTGGCAATCTCGCCGTTTGCCTTGTTGCGTTAAAGGCGGGATGCGAGGAGGCGGCATCCGCACCCTTTCTGAGACCGCAAGCGTGGGATGGGCTTGCCGACACGCTGGAGGTTCTTACCGAGGCGACGGCCGCCTTGCCATATGAGGGCGGCGGCGCACTCGAGACCGTGCGGTCCCGTCTGTCGACGCTCGTTTCCCGAGCCCGCAACGATGTGACTATGTCCTGGCCGGTGTTGATCGAGATCACGGCACAAGCGTTTCCTCGTTTCGAGGAGGCCCTTGCGCAAGCGATATCGACTTCGCGTGAAGACCAGAGGGCCGAGCACTTGCACTCCATTCAGGTCTGGCTCGAACGGACACGACACCATCTCACGCGCATGCAGCGCGATTTTCGGGAGCTTTTCCCTTGGCTGCCCATTCTGGACGACGTGCCTGCCGGCTTTGAGGCGCTGGCCCTGGAGCTGGGGCAGGTGCTGTGCACACCAGTTTCTCCGCCTGATATCGGCGAGCGCTGTTCCAAGGTTCGCTCCGGGATCGCGGAAGCCAAAGCCACAGCGAAGGGTGAAGCCGCCGCTTGGCTGCACGACCTCGAAGCTGCACTTGAAGAGGGCTGCACGCGCCAGAATGCGCTCCACCAGGAATTGCTGGAATTGGCACGAACGAGCGAGGAGCTGGCCTTCGCAATGGATTTCCGCCCGCTGTTCGACGGCGAGGCGCGGCTTTTCCACATCGGCTACAATGTCAGCGCCGACCGGCTGGACCCCTCGCACTACGATCTTCTGGCAAGTGAGGCTCGGCTTGCCAGCTTCTTCGCCATCGCCAAGGGCGATGTCGCTTTCGAGCACTGGTTCCATCTCGGACGTCCGCTCGCGCGCGAAAAAGGCGGCCTGGCGCTGATCTCATGGAACGGCTCCATGTTCGAATATCTGATGCCGCCGCTGCTTTTGAGAAGCGCCCCCGAGACGCTCTTGGGCGAGAGCGAGCGCACAGCAGTCGATATCCAGCGCCGCCATGCCGAAAGGCTCGGCGTGCCCTGGGGTATTTCGGAATCCTCCTTCGCTTCCCGCGATGCCGACCACAACTACCGCTACCGCGGTTTCGGCGTGTCGGAACTGGGACTGCGCCGCGATCTCGCCCAAGACCTGGTCGTCGCACCTTATGCGACGGCGCTCGCCTTGCCCGTGCGGACGGATTTGGCGGTGCAGAACTTGCGAACGCTCGAAGAGCTCGGCCTTGGCGGGCTCTACGGCCTGTTCGAGGCCGCCGACTTTACGCCCGAGCGCCTACCGTCCGGACGGCGCTTCGTACCCGTCCGCAGCTACATGGCGCACCACCAGGGCATGATTCTCGCCGCCCTCGACAACGCGCTTTGCGCCGGCGCGCTGGTGCGACGCTTCAATGCCCACGCCAATGTGCGCGCCATCGCGCTTCTGGTGCAGGAGCGCATTCCGTGGGAGCTGCCGCCGGAGTTTCAGGCATCCGAACTGGTGGAGCCGGAGGAGGAGCGGCAGAAGCGAGCGCTGCCCGCGCCGTCTCCCTGGCAGCCGCCTGGGGACAGCCCGCTGCCGCAGGTCCACGCGCTTGGAAATGGCAGCCTCTCGAGCCACGTCAGCACGAGCGGGGGCGGCGGGCTCTCCTGGCGAGGCCACGCGTTGACCCGTTGGCAGCCTGACCCCACGCGCGACGATGCAGGGCTGTGGCTTTATGTCAGAGACGAAGACGATGGCGCGCTATGGTCGATTGCGCGGCAGCCAACCGGCGTCGCCGCCGAGGAGGAAAGGATCGTCTTCCACCCCCACCTGGCAGAGTTTCATCGCCGCGACCGTGGCATCGGCCTCCGGATGGAGATGGGCGTCGCCCATGACGACGACGTGGAAATCAGGCGCATCGGCATCGTCAACGAAAGCGACGCCGAACGCCGCCTGCGCCTCGTCTCCTACGGCGAAGTGGTGCTCGCACCGGCGCTGGAGCACGAGCGCCATCCGGCCTTCAGCAAGCTCTTCGTGGGCAGCGAATATCTCCCCGGCCTCACAGCGCTTCTCTTCACGCGCCGTCCGCGGAGGGTGGAGGAAAAGCCGCCTTTCCTCCTTCACCGTATCGTCCCGGACGACGCGGGGGTAGAGATCGCGGGTTTCGAAACCGACCGGTACCGCTTCATCGGGCGCAACGGCACCCTGCGCGGGCCGCGGGCGTTGCGTGACGGGCTGACGGACACGTCCGGATGGACGCTCGATCCCGTCATGGCATTCGACATGCACATGACGCTCGCGCCGGGCGAGCGCCGGCGGTTTTCGCTCGTCACCATGGTCGCGGAATCGCGCGAGGCGGTGCTGCGCCTCGCCGACCGCTATACAACGCCGGCAGCACTCGATTGGGCGCTTGACGATGCGGCGACGGAGGCGGCACGCGAGGTACGGCAGCTCGGCCTCGAGCCGGGGCGCCTGCCCGAACTGCAGGCGCTGTCGTCGCTGCTGATCTGCCGCCATCCGGCCTTGCGTGCCACGCCCGAGGTCGTCGCGGCCAACCGGCTGGGCCAGCCCAGGCTGTGGAGCTTCGGCATTTCCGGCGATCATCCGATCCTACTCGTCCATGCGGGCGATCCCGAAAACGTCGATCTTCTGCGCGTGCTGATCGCAGGCCTGAAGACATGGCACCGGCGCGGCATCCAGGCCGATCTCGTAATCATGCGGCCGGGCATTTCGGGCTATATCGAACCCTTGCGCGAGAAGCTTCTGTCGCTTTTGCAGGAAGCGCAAGCGCAGGAGCTTCTGGGGCGTGCAGGCGGCGTGCATCTGGTCCTCGGCGACCAGGTGGGGGAGGAGGACCGCCGGCTGCTCGAAGCCTGCGCTGTCGCCGTGCTCGACACGGCGCGTGGTACGCTGGGCGAACAGCTCGCTGCAGCGGCCGAGATGCGGCCTCAGGCGCCGCATTTCGAGCCGACTTTGGCACCTCGACCCGTTGAGATACCGAACATCGCCCGGCCGGAGGGGCTTTTGTTCGACAACGGATATGGCGGTTTCACAGAGGACGGCCGTGAATATGTGATCCATCTGAAGCCGGGAGAGGCAACGCCGGCGCCGTGGTGCAACGTGTTGGCCAACGACGTTTTCGGCACGCTCGTGACCGAGGCCGGCGGCGGCTTTACCTGGGCGGTAAACAGCGGCGAGAACCGATTGACGCCCTGGACCAACGATCCCGTCGCGGATCCCGGCCCCGAGGCGCTCTATCTCCGCGACGAGGAGACCGCCGAGATCTGGACGCCTACCCCGCGGCCCGCAGGCGGCGAGCGGGCGCACGAAATCCAACACGGCGCCGGCTACACCGTCTGGCGCAGCGCCGCTCGTGGACTCAAACAAAGGCTGACCATCTTCGTGCCGCCGGACGACCCGGTCAAGATCGTCCGGCTCGAACTCGACAATCCGCAACCGAGGGCCCGCAGAGTGACCGCCACCTACTATGCCGAGTGGCTGCTGGGCAGCTTGCCCCGCATGGCACGGCCCTTCGTGGTGTGCGGTTACGATCCCTCCTGCCACATGCTTCATGCGCGCAACCCATGGAATCCGGATTTCGCCGACCGAGTGGCATTCCTGACCTCAAACCTGCCGCCGCACAGCTTCACCACCGATCGGGAGGACTTCCTGGGGCGGGAAGGCGACCCGGTGCTGCCGGCAGGGCTGACACGCTGGGACTTCGGTCAGCGCGCCCGACCCGGCGCAGACGCTTGTGCGGCTTTCCAGGTGCATCTCGACATTGAGGCGAACGGCAGGGCCGAGGCCATCTTCATCCTGGGGCAGGGGAGCGATTTCGCCGAAGCCGCAGATCTCGCCCAACGCTGGCAGGACCCGTCGCGCTGTGAGGCCGCTTTTAACGACCTCGCACAGTTGTGGGACCGCCGGCTCGGTGCCGTGCAGGTCTCGACGCCAGATCCGGCCATGGACCTGATGCTTAATCGCTGGCTCCTCTATCAGGTCTATTCCTCACGGCTTGTGGCGCGCGCTGGCTTTTACCAGGCGGGCGGAGCCTACGGCTTCCGCGATCAGTTGCAGGACGTGCTTGCGCTTTTGTGGAGCGACCCAGAGCGGGCACGGGCGCACATCCTGAAGGCCGCCGCGCATCAGTTCGAGGAGGGCGACGTGCTGCACTGGTGGCATCCACCGAGTGATCGGGGCGTGCGCACGCGCTGCTCCGACGACCTTCTGTGGCTTCCCCACGTGACGGAAGCGTATGTCGAGGCCACAGGCGACGAGGCGATCCTGGAGGAGAAGGTGTCGCTCCTGCAGGCGGCCTCGCTGACGGAAAAGGAGGATGACCGCTATGCGCGCTACGACGCGCCGGGCGAGCCACGCACGCTGTTCGAGCACTGCGAGCGCGCCATGGAGCGCGGCATCACCAGCGGCGCCCACGGCCTGCCGCTGATGGGCAGCGGCGACTGGAACGACGGCATGGATCGGGTCGGTCGCGAAGGGCGCGGCGAGAGCGTGTGGCTCGCCTGGTTCGCCATCGCCACGATGAGGCGCTTCTGCCGGCTCGCGCGCATCATGAAGCGTGGCGATCTCGCGGAGCGGTGGGAAAGCCGCGCGCGGGAAATGGAGGAAGCGGTCGAGGCTGTCGCGTGGGATGGCGGCTGGTATCTGCGCGCGATCGACGACGACGGCAATCCCCTGGGGACGACGGGCGCCGAGGAGTGCCGCATCGATTCCATCGCCCAATCTTGGGCGGTTCTCGCGCTTGAGGTGCCGTCGCGTCGCGCGCGAACCGCGCTGAAGAATGCCGAGAACGAGCTTGTCTCGCAGGAGGCGCGGCTCGCCCGCTTGCTATGGCCGCCCTTCGACAAGACGCCGCTCGATCCTGGGTACATCAAGGCCTATCCGCCCGGGATACGCGAGAATGGCGGGCAATATTCCCATGCAGGCGCGTGGCTCGGTCATGCCTTTGCCCGTCTTGGCGAAGGTGACAGGGCGGCCGGAATCTTCGGCTGCCTCAATCCGCTTACCCATGCAGCGGCCAGGCCCGATGCGGAGCACTACCGCGTCGAGCCCTATGTGGTGGCCGCCGACATCGCCGGCGTCGAACCGCATACCGGTCGCGGCGGATGGACTTGGTACACGGGCGCGGCCGCCTGGACCTGGCGGCTTGGCATCGAGGCGATCCTGGGTCTGAAGCTCAGCCGGGGACAGCTTGTGATCGACCCTGCGCTCCCCAAGGGCTGGGGCGGCTTCAAGGCAAAGATCAGGGCGCCGAGCGGTACTCTGGAGATCGAGGTTGAGGACCCGCAAGGGATGGGTCGCGGCCGCACTGAGACCACGGTTGACGGCAAAAGGCATGAGGGCGGCATCGCGCTGCCGACAGACGGGAAGACGCTCCGGGTCCAAGTCCGCCTGAAGCCCGTCGCGACCCAGCGCGCAAAAGCGGCCGAACGGATTTGAGCCGTGCAGCTTGGCCGTTTTGTTACCGGTCAAGTCGCGCTTGAATACGGCAAGCAGGGCATTCGCGTGAATTCCATCTGCCCGGGCGGCATCGATACGCGCATGCTGGATTCGCTGGCAGTGCAGTCGAGCAGCGGCAGGATGACTAGTCATGAAATGATGGATCCTCTGCACCCCATCGGACGCATCGGCAAACCGGAGGAAGTCGCGGAACTGATCGTTTGGCTATGCTCTGATCGTGCGTCGTTCGTTACTGGCGCAAATATCCCCGTCGACGGCGGATTCGTCGCGCAGTAGCCTTAATCCCGAGTCTCTCACGCTTAGACATCCAGTCGACAATACGGAAGAAGATTTCCGAAAGTATGGGCCTTGAGCCCGGCTCCCACCAGCCCGTGGGCTTACTCAGCAGCAGCCAGGCGTGATCGCGTTCACGCTTGTGGCCGATCTCGTCGGGCATGAAGTCGATCTTCCTGCCCTATAGCGAGAAGGCATAGAGGTGCCAACCGGCTTGTATGTAGTAGCAATGCGGCCCTTGAGTTGGGCCAGGTCTTGTAGAGTATAGCGCGCGAGGTCGGGCGGAGAGAACCGGTCCATCCATGAAAATGGCCTCTGCATTTGTCCGCCATGCGCGACAAACGGCTGCTTGTCGCGCCCCCGAAAGCAGTCCGTTAGTGTGCCGGCCACAGCTGGCGCAGCGACTTCTTCATGGCGTTGCGGACCTGGCGGATCTCGCCGGGCGAGATATGGCGGTCGAGCAGCCGAAACACGGCGGCGATGGCGGTATCGGCGTCGTTTGGCATGTCGTCACCCAGATCGCTTGCGATACGAAAGACGAAGTCGTCCTTCTTGCGGTCCCATACCGGGCTTTCCTGGGGTTGCCAGCCCTCGAAGAAGACGCCGCGGACGAGGACGGGAAGCTGCGCGGAAAGATCGGCGGCCTCCTCGGGGGAAAGCCAGTCGCGAAGCGCGTGAAGGACCGAGCGGAAGAGACGATAGGCGCGTGGCTCGCGCCAATTCAGATCGGCCGCGAGTTCGTTCACCCATTGCTGTGCCTGCTGCGCGGCCTGGGTGAAGCTGGATATGGTGGTGTGTGTCATGGCAGTGCTCCCGAAAAGCACTTATTCCCACGGTCGGCGGCCAGCCGCATTGAGCCGTATCAAGTCTCGCGCCGATCAGGTGGTGCGCAACGTCCGTTCCACGGGAACGCTGAGCTTCATTTCGGTATCGTCGCGTCCAGAAAGTTCGACCAGCCGGCGTTCGTCCAGGATACGGAATTGCTGGGGGTTGATGATGCTCAAAACACGATGGCGAGCCATTTCCTGAATGGAGCGGCTGATCGATTCGACCGTCGTCCCCAGATAGGCGGCCATGTCTCGACGCGAGATCGGGATCGTTACCGAATTGCCCAGGCACTCAACGGAATCTGGTTGAAATTTGGCCGAGCGGTGGCGAAGGATCAGGAGAAAGGTGGCAATGCGTTCACTCACGGACTGGCAGCCCAGAAGCAGCATCCAGTTCTGCGCGATCTCGAGCTCATCGAGCATCGAGAGCAGCATCCGATGCTCCACAGTGCAGGGAATTGCAAAAGCAAGCTTTCGAAGCCGGCACGACTGTAGCAGCATAGCGTCACGTCCGTTGCCGCTTCGATCGAAACGTTCGAGGTGGAGGAGAAGACGCGGCCGAACATGTCGGAAGGCATCAGGATCCCAACGATCAACTGTCGTCCGTCGTACAGCGTCTTCTGCATTCATAGCACGCCACTCGTGACGGTGCCGACGAAGGGAGCTTCCTCTTCCTCACCGACGATAATTTCGCCTGCAGCATATCTTTTGATCCGGCCTAGGCACTGGAGTTGCCGGTGCAATTCCGGTTCCATACCTTGATATATGGAACAGTGCTGGGTGGTTGATTGATCGGCTGTGGGCGTGTGCAGGGTGGACAACGCGGTCATTGGTTCCCTCGACAGGCAAGGATGCAATCTCGCGCCGCCGGTCGTTGAGGCAAGCAGCGGTCTGGCTGCGTTCTGTTTCCTTCTTAGGCGCCAGATTGGCAGAGTTATCCGCTTTGAACTTTGCTCAGAATCAAAGAATTCGGGGACTCACGATCAGTTATTGAAAAGGCCGGATCTTTGATCCGGCCTTCAGGCAGCGGTACATTGGGGTGCCGCCTATTTCTCAAGCACTTGTCGGCGATCCTCGAACTCTTCCTTGTTGATTTCGCCGCGGGCGAAACGCTCCCTCAGGATTTCGAGTGGCGTCAAGCCTGCGGCTGATTGCTGTAGCCCCGGGGTGGTCTGCCAACCTCCTCCCGCCCAACGGACGAGCAGGACCGTGACGGCAATCAAAGCCGCCAACACCAGAATGACGGTGAGCGGTCCAAAGATCATCATGCCATACAAACCGCTCCCCCAGTCCATCATGTGGGGGCCGTAGACATACCGGCCTTGTTCCGTCACCTCCTGCGCCAGCGCCGGGCCGGAAAGGAAGCCGGTGATGGCACTTCCTGCCACCACAAAGAGAGTGAACATCTTCAGCATTTTTAACTCCATCGCGCCAGGCCGCCGCGCTCTATTCCTGGATGAACTGGCGGATCTCGTCCGGCGTCACGTTTCCGTCCTTGTCCGCGTCGATGCTATCGAAGATCCGTTTGTGAATGGCCGAAACTTCCTCGAAGGAGAGGCCGCCGTCACCGTTGGCATCCGCAATGGCAAACATGATCTTCATCATGTGCGGCCGCACAGGCCGCATGGGCATGGCGCCCATCATCCCCGGCTGCATGGCACCCATCATATTGGGCATCATGCCGCCACCCATCATACCAGGACCCCCTTGCCCCATCATGCCGGGGCGGGCGGGCTGCTCTTCTTGTGGCGCTTCGGCATCTGCCTGGGGAGATGGCGCGGCCTGAGCAACAACCGGATGATGTGCATCATGGGACGTATCCGTCTGTGCGGCGGGTGCCGAGGTTGCGGCGGCTGTCACCAACGCCGCCAGGACTAGCGTCGTTGGAAATGCGGTTCTGATATTGGCATGCATGGAAACCTCCATCTCATTCATTGCACATATGCGCCGAGGCGCGACGCGCGCTTATGCCACCATTGTCTTCCCCCTGCCGGGGCGGGCGGAAAGCCGCTTGTGCCAGATGCTCCAAGTCCGGCTCCCAGTTGCTCAATCCGAGATACCGTCGGATCGCCGCGTCCGGGACGCCGAGATCGCGTAGGACCGCGATGGACAGTGCGAGCTCCATGGCCTGGCGGAGATCGGGTAGCTGTGATCGTGCCATGTCTCTTTTCCCGACTCTTACGTGTGCCCGCTCCGGCGCTGGCTTCGCCGTCTCACGCGGCCTTGACTTCGATCTTCTTGTCGGCCTTCTGCGCCTGAGCTGTCTTCGGCAGTCTTACAGTCAGGACACCTTTGGTGAAGGTAGCCTCGATCCTGTCTGCATCCACCCCGTCGGGGACCCGGAAAGAGCGCTGGAAGGAGCCATAGCGGCGCTCGGACAGGTAGTAGTCCTTTTCTTTTTCCTCCTTCTCTTCCTTCTTCTCGCCCTTGATCGTCAGCGTGTGGTTGGAAAGCTTGATCTCGACGTTCTTTTCGTCGATGCCGGGAAGCTCGGCCGTGATTTCGTATTCCTTCTCCTTCTCGACGAGATCCATTGCCGGCGCGACCTGCCAGGCGGCGCGGCTGAACTTCGGCATCTCGAGGTCGAGGACTGCACGGGACGGCAGGCGCCAGCCCAAGGGATGGAAATCGTCGAAGAGTCGATCGATTTCCCGCCGCAGGCTTTCAAACGGTGCCCATCCTTCAGCAGGCGTAGTGGACTTTTCGGATTTCACCGGCAGTTTTGTGGCAGCTTCGGCCATGGATCTATACTCCTTGTTTCTCCTGGAACTACCAGGTGCCGCCGCCTCCGTCCGTGGCCATCGGGATCTCCCTGAAAGGCGCGCGGGCCGGAGGCAAGCGGACCCGCCTGTCAGGTGTCTTCGCCGGTCTGGTCCTCACGTCGCGAGATGCGCCTTGCGGCGGCTTCTGGCGTCCGCTTCTCCGAACCGGCTCAGCCTGACAAGAGCTACATCAAACCGGAAAGGCAGCCGCAGGGCATTGATGCGCGTCAACTTCGCGCCGAATTGCCCGGCTTTACGGAACGTCGTCTTTAGCCGCCCTGCCGCCTTCGCTCTCCCAAGCAGAGATGCGACGGGTCTGGTCCGCGTCGAACCGAAGGCGCACACCGACCCCACCAGCCGCGTCGTTACCGATGAACTTCGCGCCAAGCCTTTCAAGGCCGGCCTGCAATCGGGACATGTCGTCAAGGGCCTCGATCAATCCGGACGTCTCGAAATCGGCGATCCTTTCCAGCGGGACGCCTGTTGTGTGTGCTAGCAAGGCGCGATCGACCTGTGTCAGGATTCGTGCGGCCCGGCACTGTTCGGGTGTGATCGCCATGGGGTTCGGCTCCAATGGATGAGTTCCTTCGGCGTCGCCGTGATCGGCTGGCGCGCTCAATAGCCCACCATCTGTTTCTTACGTGCGAGGAGCAGCCGTCTTGCGGCGCTGAACGCCTCGTGGATGGGGAGGTTGACGTTTTCGGCGGCGCGTTGCTTCGTCCCACGAGCCGCGTCACGATGATATCTGGTCCGGAACGCGCAGAGCGACATGAACTTTAAAGGTGCGTCCTGAAAGCTTCCTCTTTTGCGCGGCCTCGATGGCGACATCACAGCTGACGATGCGGTCGAAGAACTTTCGATCTCGCCGATACGGCGCAACACGTAGCCGTCGAATGCGTCGGACGGCTCCATATTGCGGAAAGTGATCTTCGGCGGATTTTGCATGTCAGTCCCCAATATCGGACTTGCCGGGGCTGGACATTGACGGAGGTCAACTTAGCCCCAAGGCTGCGCAAGGAAACCCCGTGTGGGAGAAGTGATATAGATCTTGTCGTTAAAGAGATGAGCGCCCGCTATCATTAACCTCGAATCATCGGATTTCATAAATCCCGATCAACGGGACGTTCGATCGAGCTGAGAATGGCTGACGCAGGGACGTAGGCCGGTGAGAGCAGTGTGGAGTTTATCGGCCGGAAGTTTTGTGAGGTCTTTGCCTATCTCGCTGACGACCAGCTCCTTTAGTGTCTGAGGGAGCAATTGTCGGAGAATGCCAAGCATTCGCGGCTCTGCGACAATCGCCAGACGATCGAACTGGCCGGCGGTGTGTCGGTCCTGAAGATGCTCGCTCAACATCAACGCGAACCGTACCTGGCGATCTCGGACCGGATCGGAATGATACTCCATCGCAGACCGTCGCGCGCCGCACGATTCAAAGCTACGTCCCGGACGGTCGGACATGATTTGCCGAAGCGGCTTGTGCTCGACTTCGTAGATGAGATCGTCGAGACGCTCTCCGATTTCCGTATCGCACGCCAGCTTGCGCACGATGCGCGCCTTTGCACCATCCGCCACGAGAATCCAGGTTCTCGGCTTCTTCATCGTACTTCTCCGTTGATCGAGAGACTGCACATGCAGCTTTCTTCATGGGAGTCATGGGCCGGTCCAAGAGTGATCGCCTTGACGCGCATCAACTATCGAGAGGATGTGCTGATGCGTTGACGTCGATCAACGCCGTGCGATGCCATTGCGCCGATACTCGCCTCGCAAAAGGCGGGAGTGGTTCCCGCTGCAACAGCGAGGTGAAGTTATGAGCGATATCGATCTGAAACAGGACATCAATGACGAACTCGATTTTGAACCGAGCATTGATGCTGCCGACATCGGCGTGGCAGTCGAGAACGGCATTGTAACGCTGACCGGACATGTCCCGACCTACGCACAGAAAGCGACCGTCGAGGAGGTGGTTCGCCGGGTGAAGGGCGTGAAGGGAATTGCTCAGGAAATCGAAGTCCGCCCGTACGGGAGCAACCAGACGGCTGACGACGAAATCGCCAAACGTGCGATCAACATGATCCACTGGAATACGGCCATTCCCGACGGTGCCGTCCAGGTCAAGGTGCAGAAGGGTTGGGTAACGCTGACCGGTAAGGTCGAGTGGCAGTATCAGAAGACCGCCGCCGCGGACGTGATCCGCGGCCTTGGGGGTGTCGTCGGTATACAGAACAACATTGCGGTAAGGCGCATGCGTCGGTGTCCGACGTCAAAAAGCGCATCGAGGATGCCCTGAAACGCAACGCGGAAGTGGAGGCCAAGGCGATCCACGTCGACGTCCTCGACGGCGGAAAGGTAAGGCTCGAAGGCCGTGTCCATGCATGGTCCGAGCGCAGTGCCGTCGAACGCGCAGCATGGTCCGCGCCGGGCGTCAATCTTGTCGAAGACCGCATTCGCATTGGATGAGTTCCAATCATTGCGTCATCATGTGGAGGGAGGCGGATGCAGCGTTCCGCCTCCCGTCGACAGCCTGGTAGTGAGAGAGGCAGCCATGAAGGCGATGGTGCTGGAGGAGGTGCGGAGACCGCTGGTCTTGAGCAACCTTCCGGATCCCACGCCAGGACGCGGCGAGATCAGGCTCAAGGTGGAGGCCTGCGCGGTCTGCCGGACCGATCTTCACGTGGTCGACGGCGATCTGAAAGACCCGAAGCTTCCGCTTATTCCGGGACACGAGATCGTCGGCATCATCGACAAGGTCGGAGAAGGCGTCGACGAGGCAAGGCTCAGTCGCCGGGCAGGGGTGCCTTGGCTCGGCCATACCTGCGGCGCATGCTCCTATTGTCTTGCGGGTTCCGAGAACCTTTGTGACCAGCCGCTGTTCACCGGCTACACGCGCGATGGCGGCTTTGCCAGCCATGTGGTCGCCGATGCCGATTTCGCCTTTGATCTCGATGCGACGGGCGATCCGATTGCTCTGGCTCCGCTTCTGTGCGCCGGACTCATAGGCTGGCGCTCTCTTAAGATGGCCGGTGACGGAAGACGGATCGGCATTTACGGCTTCGGTGCTGCCGCTCATATCATTGCTCAGATCTGTGTCTGGCAGGGCCGGGATGTGTTCGCTTTTACCCGGTCAGGCGATACGGACGCGCAGCGTTTTGCGCTGAGCCTCGGTGCGTCCTGGGCTGGCAGCTCCGACGCCGCGCCGCCTGATCTAGTGGATGCTGCGATCATATTTGCTCCCGTCGGGGACCTCGTGCCGGCCGCGCTCCGGGCCGTGCGCAAGGGTGGGCGCGTCGTGTGCGGAGGCATTCACATGAGCGACATTCCCGCGATGCCGTATTCACTGCTGTGGGAAGAACGCCAACTGGCAACTGTGGCCAATCTGACCCGTATCGACGCGACAGAGTTTTTTCCCATCGCCAGAGGGGCAGGAGTGCGTACCCATACAACGGTGTATTCGCTCGAAAGGGCCAATGAAGCGCTCGCAGATCTGCGCGCCGGCCGCCTCAGTGGTGCAGCGGTGCTCGTCCCGGGTTAGCCAACCGACCGCATCGGTTGAGCCGGGATATCGTCAAACAGGGCTGCACCGTAGCAATCGAACGTCTTGGCACCAAAATTCGCCTAACAGTGCTCGTCCCGGCACAGAACATACAGCCGCTCGAGGAAAGGACGCTGACCGGCAATAATCTTTTCCCGTGCCTTCTCGAAGCCGAACCATTCTGCGCGATCGACCTCCGGGAAGACTTGCATCCGGCCGCTGTTCGGCGGCCACTCGAGTTCGAAGGCATTGCTGCTCAACGTTTGGGGATCGAAGTCGGCATTCAAGGCGAAGGCTGTGACGTATTTCCCGCCTGCCTGGCGGATCTCCCCGAGTGGCGACAACGCTCCAATGGCCTCCCATCCGGTTTCTTCAGTAAATTCCCGGCGTGCAGCGGATTCGGGGTGCTCGCTGTCGGCATACTCTCCCTTTGCGATCGAACACGCTTCCTCACCCCGGTTACGCCAGAACGGGCCGCCGGGATGAACGAGCAAGACCTGTACGTCGCCGAATCTAAGCCTGTAGGGCAAGATGCCGGCGCTCTTTCGCGTCATTCGTCGCTCTCCACCTGTTCAACTTGGGCTCGCCGGCCGCTCCCCTTGATCCGCGTCAACGAAAACAATCCGCCAATCGTGTTGCACTTCCGCGATGCTGAAGGAGCAAACAACATGACCTACAAGAGTATCATGGTCCAACTCGATATAGACGCCCCCGCAACGCCGCGCACCAAATTCGCGATGGATCTCGCGAAGCGGTTCAAAGCGGACCTGATCGGCTTTGCGGCGGCGGAGGTGCATGTCTTCGTGCCGAGAGACGAGGGAGGCTTGGTCGCGGCAGAGGTGCTGCGCCAGCGGACACGGGAGATTGAGGAGGGACTGAAGAAGCTCGAGGAAGAGTTCCTGAGCATCACGGGCGAAGACGAACACGTCTCCTGGCGTAGCGATGTCGGCAGCCCCACGCATCTGCTCGCGATCCATTCGCGTGCCGCCGACCTTCTTGTAACCGGAGCACCGGCACCAGAGCGCGCCTCGGACGGTCGCCGGACGCTGGATCCGGGAACATTGATTCTGTCGGTCGGCCGTCCTGTACTTTTCGCCGCCGACACCCTGGCCCCGCTCCTTGCGCAGAAGGTATTGGTCGCTTGGAAGGACACGCGGGAAGCCCGCCGTGCCGTGGTTGACGCCATGCCCCTCCTCGTCAGTGCGGATGAGGTGACGGTGATCACGATTGCCGAAGGTGACCAGAAGGCCGCACGGGAAAGCGCTGCGGATGTCGCTCATTTCCTGACGAAACACGGCGTCAAGGCAAGCTCCGACGTCCTGGGTATCGGCGGCGCCGATCGCGAGGAGGCACTTGTCGAGATCGCACGTGAGATGGGTTCGGACCTGGTCGTAGTCGGCGGCTACGGCCATAGCCGATTGCGCGAATGGGCGTTCGGTGGTGTCACGCGGTCGCTGCTCGCCGACGGATCCCTGCACCGCCTGATTTCCAACTGAACTTCTGTCTCTAGGACCAAACCCCGGTGCCGTCTTGAAGAACGCAACCCTTTGCCCCAAGTTTTTCGATGGTGGTGAATGGGGATCTTGAGCCTATGTCGACAGGTGAGGCAGCAGAGCGTAGGCGGCGTAGCCGAGACCGAGTGCCAAAAGGGTGAAGCAGGCGAGGGCAAAAGAGAACCGGGGCGGACCTGCCATCATCGCGAGCACCGTGCGCATAAGGGCATTGGTGGCCAAGGCGACAAGCACTGCCAGCCCCGCCGTTTGGGCGGGAACCATTTCCCGGACGAGGCGCAACGCACTCAGCACTGCGACATCCACATCAAAGGCACCGGAGATGGCCGATGTCGCGAGCAGCCCGCCCGCGCCGGAGACATCGGCCAGGGCGGCACTCGCGGTCGCCACCACCGCAAAGAGCAGGGCAAAAAGGAGCAGCGGCGCAATCTCGAAGGGATTGCGGGTAGGCGAGTTGCCCAATTCCTGGCCGTCACGGAACATGAACAGCGCACCGCAGGCACCGAAGCAGAGAGCCGCTGCGAGCGCGGGAGCGATGATCACCGGTAAGACGCGCGGTTCAACGATGATGACGACCAGCGATACGCGCAGGATGGAAACCATGGCTGCGAGTGAGGCTGCGCCGGAAAGCGAGGCCCACCGGCTGCTGTCCTTGGCCATACGTGCCAGGGCGAGAGTCACCGCGGTGGAGGAAACGATGGCGCCGGCGAGCACGCTGACGAGGAGGCCGCGGGCTTCTCCCAACACGCGCACCGCGACATAACCCAAAAAGGATATGGCGGCCACGAGGACGGTGAAGAACCAGATCTCCCAAGGGTTCAGGCCGCCCCAAGGGTCGATCGTCCTGTTCGGCAGGAGCGGGAGCACGATGGCCGTCATCACCGCCAGGACCAGGGCGGAACGCAACTCGATCCAGGTCAGCCTCCGCAGCAGGCCGTGCAGAACCTCCCGGCTGGCGAGGATCGCAGCTAGGGCTGCTCCTCCAGCCGCGGCCACGCGATAATCTCCGGCCACCGCAAGCGCCCCGAGGGCGAAGACGCTCAACCCTGCTATCACGCCCGTGACGCTGAAATCCTCGTCATGGGCCGACTCGCGCGCCTTGTACCAGGCGAAGATGGCGGCAAAGCTGACAAAGCCGGCGATCAGCACCGCATTCGAGCCAAGGGCGCCCGCGAGGACGGCGAAGATGCCGCCGAGGAGCCCGGAGATGCCAAAAGTGCGAATGCCGGCGGTACGGCTGCGGTCAGGAGCGTCCCGCTCGCGCCAGCCGCGTTCCAGGCCGACAAGAAGGCCAATGGCGAGTGCCAGGCCGAGCTTTGGGAACAGTGGGTCCATGTTGTTGGGTCAGACAGACGCGGCCGGCAGTCGGGCGCGCACCCACTGCACGATCTGGCCGGCCGTCATCGCACCGGATGTGCGTGCGATCTCCCGGCCGCCATGAAACAGGATGATCGTTGGAATTCCCCGGATTTCAAGCTTTGCAGCCGCGGACTGCTCGACATCGGAGTTGAGCTTGACCAGGCGTAGGTAGGGCTCGAGTTCACGGGCGGCGGTCTCGAAGGCGGGCGCCATCATCCGGCACGGACCGCACCATTGTGCCCAAACATCGACGAGCACGGGAACGGTGCTGCGGGCGATCTGGCGCTCAAGGACAGTTGCGTCGACATCCTCGGGGTGTCCCGAAAAGAGCCTCGCTCCGCACTTTCCGCACTTGCCGCCGAGGGCGGATCGGGAAGGTGGCAAGCGATTGACCCCGCCGCATTTCGCACACACGACAAGGGACTCGCTCATCGCTCATGTCTCCCGCAAGGATCACTCCTGGATGCTTTCGATATACTCGACGATATCATGGACTTGCTCGCGCGTTGGCTTGAAATCCGGCATCGCCGGATGCCGAAGGAATAACGGACCGGCAAGATCCAGCCTCAGATCCCTGTAGGATGCGAGCCGTGACAGCCTGCGAAAGGGTGGTGCCTGCGGATTTTCGCTTTGGTCGACCTGTGCAATCGCGTGGCATATGGCGCAATTGGGCGATCCTGCGCCCGCGGAACGCGCTCTCGGGCTCGGTGGCAAAGCTGTTCGTCGCGCCTGCGACGAGAAGAATAATACACAGCATGGCTATGGCCAGCATTGTCAGAAGCCCCTGAGCGTTCGGATAAAAGCCTATTGCATTGACGAGCGGCCGGTCTTGATCCGTGTCAATGCTTGAAGAAATCAACCATGCGATGAAGATACTGCTCGATGAGCGGATTTCCGGCGCGCCGGTCGGCGATGCCAAGGGACTGCTCGTCGGTGTGCTGTCCAAGAATGATTGCCTGAGGGCGCCCTGAACGCGAACTACCACCAGGAATGGGGCGGCAGCGTCACCGACTACATGACGAGCCCCGTCGAAACATTGGAGGCAGACATCGAACTCATCCAAGCGGCGGAGCACTTCCTGTCGAGCCACTGGCGGTTTCCCGTCACGAGCGACGGGCGCCTTGCCGGTCAGATCAGCCGCGCCGACGTTCTGTGGATTGACGGTGAACTGGCGATATCAGCAGCTTCGTTCCGATGGTCGAGACACCGTCGCCGATTCTGCAAGAAAGTGCGTTCTGGTGGCGGGCGCTGGCGCTGAAAATCCCCGCCATCGGCGTGTCCGCGAAGGGTGGCAAGGAAACCGCCGCAACCGCACTACTTTTATGCCGCGACATCCGGCGTGTGGAGCGGATCGCCAATCAAGGAACGGAGTTCGGTTTCGTCAAGCGTCTCCGTTTCGAGCAACCGGCGAGCCGCACGCTCAAGCAATTCGCGGCGCTCGGTGATAAGCGCTACCGCCCTGCCAAAAGCCTTCTCGATAATGTTGCGCACCTCTCCGTCGATCAAGTCGGCTGTGGCCTCACCATAGTCGCGCTCCTGCGGGAAACCGGGGAGCGGTGTGGAACTCAGAAAGGAGTGTTGGTCCTTTTCCAATGCCACATGACCAATTTTCTCCGACATGCCGTAGTGCGTCACCATCGCCCGCGCGATGTCGGTTACCCGGGCGAGGTCGTCAGCCGCGCCGGTTGACAGATGCTTGAATACGATCCACTCGGCCGCCCGGCCGCCGAGCAGTACAGCCATCTTGTTCTCCAGTTCCTCCCGTGTCATCAGAAAGCGGTCTTCCGTCGGCCGCTGGATGGTGTAGCCGAGGGCTCCCACACCACGCGGAATAATCGAAACCTTGTGAACGGGGTCTACGCCCGGCAGCGTCAGCGCGACCAGCGTGTGACCCATTTCGTGATAGGCGACAATCTCGCGCTCCTTCGGATTGAGCAGTCGATTGCGCTTTTCCAGCCCGGCCACGATACGCTCGATCGCATTGTTGAAGTCCTCCATCGTCACGGAGTCGGCCTTTCGCCGAGTCGCGAGCAGCGTCGCCTCATTGACGAGGTTGGCAAGGTCTGCGCCGGTGAAGCCCGGTGTAAGGGCAGCCACCTTCTCCGGATCTACGTTCGCGCCAAGCTTGGCTTTCTTCATATGGACCTGCAGGATCTGGATGCGTCCCCGCTTGTCCGGTCGGTCGATCAACACTTGCCGGTCGAACCGGCCGGCGCGCAGGAGCGCGGGGTCGAGGATTTCGGGTCGGTTGGTGGCGGCCAGAAGCACGACACCGGTCGACGCATCAAAGCCGTCCAGTTCGACAAGAAGCTGGTTCAGTGTCTGTTCCTTCTCGTCATGGCCGCCCATCATTGGTCCCGCACCGCGAGCCCGGCCGAGCGCGTCGAGCTCGTCGATGAAGATAATGGCGGGGGCTTTCGCGCGCGCCTGCTCGAATAGGTCGCGCACGCGGGCGGCTCCCACGCCGACGAACATCTCGACGAACTCGGAACCGGAGATCGAGAAGAATGGCACCTTTGCTTCGCCGGCCACGGCCCTGGCGATCAGCGTTTTGCCGGTACCGGGCGGTCCGAGCAACAGCACGCCCTTGGGCATACGCCCGCCCAGCCTGCCATATTCTTCCGGATTACGCAGGAACTCGATGATCTCCTGCAATTCCTCTTTCGCCTCGTCCACGCCTGCCACATCTTCGAAGGTGACCTTGGTATCGGTCTCGACATAAACCTTCGCCCTGCTTTTGCCGAGCTGCAGTAGACCACCGCCCGTACCACCGCCCATGCGCCGGATCACGAACACCCAGACGCCGACAAACAGCACCATCGGAATCACCCACGACAGGAGATCACGCAGGAATGTGCTCTCGATTTGCCCGGTGACGACGACATCGTGCTGCCGGAGCTGTTCGGCGAAGTCGGGCTCGACGCGCGTGGTGATGAACTTTGACTGACCGGCTGCAAGCGGTTGTTTGAATGTTCCCTGAACAAAGCGGTCCGACACTTGGAGTTCGGCGATCCGGCCGGCCTGCAAATGGCTCTCGAATTCGCTGTAAGGTATCTGTGCAACCTGCTGCGTGGTAGCGAATAGGTACTGGATCAACATCAGTCCGACAAAGGCCGCGAGCCAGTACCAGATGTTGAACTGTATCTTATTGTTCATCTTTTCGAACTCATCACCAAAACGGGTTAGAAGTCCCGGCAATCGCGACCGGCAATCTTCACCTGGGCCCAGCCGTCTCTTTCAATCCTGTCTATACGCTGAGGTCAGACGGTGAATTGCGCCATATCAATTTCATGAGGCTCCCCGCATCATCTCAAGCTTGCGTGAGGAGTTGATCGGTTCAGAGCACCACCGACAGCGTGCCGGCTCTGCGCAGAATCGCAGGCAAGTGGCTGCCTGAGGATCTGGTGGGCCGGAGATTCATGGATTTGCGCGTTGCTGCCAGGATTCCGCTTGCGCGAGATCAATTCCCGCCACCCAGAGTCGGGTAGAGTAGCTTTGTCGATTGGCAGGGAAGAACGCTCTCGACCTTCCAATTGCAGGAAGCTTCAGTTCCCAGAATATGAGGAAGGCAAGGCTTGCTTCTGGCTATTTTCTGCTGATCAACGTCGCGGATTCGCGGGCTCGGATAGCTGTCGACTTGCAGACCGGGAGTGTAATTGCCGACGGGTGAAGATAGCTACCAGACTAGCCTTGGTAGCCGAGGCAAGGGGAGACGAATGCAGGATGCCGATCACCACGCCGCAAGGCAGAACGCTCACCACGGACAGCACGCCGAGGCGCCCCTAACTGGCGACCGAAATCCTGACAGGGGCTCCGGCTCGGATCATGGGGTGCACGCCGGGCATGCCGATCATTCGGCCATGGTGGAAGACTTCCGCCGCAGATTCTGGGTGGCGCTGGCGCTGACGCCGCCGATCCTCATCCTATCGCCGATGATCCAGCACTGGCTGGGGTTGAGCGATATTCTGGCCTTCCCCGGTAGCGAGTTGCTGCTCTTCCTCCTGTCCAGCATCGTCTATTTCTACGGCGGCTGGCCCTTCATCAGCGGGTTTTCCTCGGAGCTGAAGGCCGGCAAGCCCGGCATGATGACGCTGATCGCGCTGGCGATCTCGGTCGCCTACTTCTATTCGGCGGCCGTGACGTTCGGGCTGCCCGGCATGTCCTTCTATTGGGAGCTTGCCACCCTTATCGCCATCATGCTGCTCGGTCACTGGCTGGAAATGCGCTCCGTTATGGGCGCCTCGCGGGCGTTGGAGGAACTGGTCAGGCTTCTCCCTGACACGGCGCTGCGGCTCGATGCCGAGGGCAACAGTCATGAGGTGGCGATCTCCGCACTTGCGCCCGGAGACCGTGTACTCGTCCGACCAGGCGCGAAAGTCCCGGTCGACGGCCGCGTCGCCGAGGGCGAAACCTCTTTCAACGAGTCGATGCTAACGGGCGAGTCGCGCCCGGTTTCCAAGAAGCCGGGAGACAGCGCGATCGGCGGTGCGATCAACGGCGCGGGCGCCGTGACGATCGAGGTGACGGCGACGGGAAGCAGCACATATCTCGCGCAGGTCATCGACATGGTGAAGCAGGCGCAGGCCAGCCGCTCACGCACGCAAGACATCGCCAATCGCGCCGCGGGCTGGCTCACCTATGTCGCGCTGATCGTCGGCTTCGGCTCATTGGCCTTCTGGGTGATGGCCGGCGAGACCTGGGAGTTCGCGATTGAGCGCATGGTCACCGTGATGGTGATCGCCTGTCCGCACGCGCTCGGCCTGGCGGTCCCGCTCGTCGTCGCCGTCAGCACCTCGCTCAGCGCCGGAAATGGGCTTCTCATCCGCGACCGCGCCGCCTTCGAGCGTGCGCGCAATCTCAACGCCGCCGTCTTCGACAAAACGGGAACGCTGACCGAGGGCAGGTTCGGCGTCAGCGATATCGTCATGCTCTCGGGCGAAGACGAGACGGATGCGCTGCGGCTCGCGGCTTCAGCGGAAAGCCAGTCGGAGCACCCGATCGCCCAGGGTATTGTGGCGGCCGCAAAAGAGCGGGGCCTCGCCTTTCCGAAGCCCGACAGCGTCCGCAATATTACCGGCGAAGGCATCGTTGCCGCGGTCCAGGGTGAGGAGCTCAGCATCGTCAGCCCAGGCCGTCTCGCACGGCAGGGTAAACTGATCGCCCACCCGCGCCTGAAGCAGCTCGAGGAGCAGGGCAAGACTGTGGTCGTTCTGGTCAGGGGTGGCGAGCCGCAGGCTCTGTTTGCGCTGGCCGACATCGCTCGGCCGGAATCGCGGGAGGCGGTGGCGCAGCTCAAGCAACTGGGCATCAGCCCGATCATGCTGACGGGCGACGCCGAGGGCGTAGCACGCTCGGTCTCCGCAGAGCTCGGCATCGACGAGTACTTCGCCGAGGTGCTGCCGGATCAGAAGGCCGCCAAGATCGGCGCACTCCAGGACAGAGGCCTGCGGGTGGCGATGGTGGGCGACGGCGTCAACGATGCGCCGGCCCTTGTACAGGCCGATCTCGGCGTGGCCATCGGCGCAGGCACGGACGTCGCCGTGGAGTCGGCCGACGTCGTTCTTGTCCGCAGCGATCCGCGCGATGTGGCCGCCATCCTCGGCCTGTCGCGGGCGACCTACCGCAAGATGGTGCAGAACCTGATCTGGGCGACCGGCTACAACGCGATCGCCATTCCCATGGCGGCGGGCATCACTTTCGGGACGGGCTTCTTAATGACGCCCGCCATCGGCGCCGTCTTCATGTCGGCCAGCACCATCATCGTCGCCATCAACGCCCAATTGTTACGGCTTTACGGACGAGGAAAGTAGGCGGCTTTATTTTTGGCCCCATGGCTTGATCCACATCATGGATGGGTCGCCATAGGCGTGGCAGCATTAATGAAGCCCACTGCGCGAGGGAAGGGAAGACATACGCCTTCTGCACGCCAATAGAAGCAAAAAACGCCCTCTGCGGCTCCAATTCGTCTCCGCCGCGCTGCATCGGCTGATGATCGCTTTCCTCTTGGCGGCGTCGATGATCCTTATCGATAGCTTCCACGCCCATGCCGGAAACTCTTGGACTTGCCCGCAAGGTGGCGTGCCGCGGCGTGAAGGTCTATCCAACCAGCACCGCGCACCGGATGCGCCCGCCCCCGCTAGGCATTTTGTTCGCGGATGGGACGGTCCTCGTCGACAAGGATGCGCGCGGCTGCGCCGTCCAGGTCTTCATACTGCCCGTCGCGCAACGACCAGAGGAAGGCGACGAGGGCGGTTATGCCCATCAGAATGGCGACGGGGATCAACCAGACGAGATAACTCATGAGGTGACCTCAGCCAGTTTCGGCGCACGCAGTTCAGTCGGTGTCAGCGTCCGCTCCCCGCCGCGTAGCCTGAGCGCGTTGGCGACGACGAGGATCGAGGAGGAAGACATGGCAATGGCGGCGACCAGCGGCGTGACATAGCCGGCCAGCGCCAGCGGCAGGACGGCGATATTGTAGGCCACCGTCATCGTCAGGTTCTGGCGCACCAGCACTGCCGCGCGTTGGGCCGTCGCAAGCGCCACGGGGACGGCGCTTAGCGCCCCGGTGAAGAAGACCATGTCGGCGGCGTTGCGTCCCACCTCCGCAGCGCTGCCCGGAGCCATGGAGACATGCGCGGCGGCAAGTGCCGGCGCATCGTTCAAACCGTCGCCGACCATCAGCACGGTGCGGCCCTGCCTGCGCAGTTCTTCCAGCCGCGCCACCTTGTCCGCCGGCAGCATCGCGGCCCGGCAGGTTTCGATACCGAGATGGTGCGCGGCGGCCGCGACAGTCCGCGCGCCGTCGCCGGACACGATCTCCACGGCGATGCCGCGCCCCAGGAGGGCACGGACGGCGCCTTTCGCGTCGGCGCGCGGCGTGTCGGTGAAGGAGAACGTGCCGAGGGGAACACCGTCGCGCGACAGGGCGCTCATACTCCGTTCGCTTGCAGCGGTGGTCTCCGCGCACGCCCAGGAGGGACGGCCGAGGCGGTAGAGTGCGCCGCCGATCCGTCCCTCGATCCCAAGGCCCGGCTGCTCGGCGAAGTCTTCCACCGGCAGGTCTTCGCCGGCCGGATCGAGCCGCGTGATGGCGCGCGCGGCGGGGTGGCGGGAGCGGGCCGCAAGGGCCGCGGCGGCGGCCAGGACGTGCTTCGGCACGGTGGAGGCGGCGACGCGCAGGTCGCCGAGCGTCAGTGTTCCGGTCTTGTCGAAAACGGCCGTGTCGATCTCGGCCAGCCGCTCCAGCGCGCCGCCCTCCTTGAGCGCGATGCCGTGCTCGAAGAGGCGGCGCGCGGCCATCACCTGCACCATCGGCACGGCGAGTCCCAGTGCACAGGGGCAGGTGATGATCAGCACCGAGACGGCGACGGTGAGCGCGCGGTGCCAGTCGCCGGTCGCCGCCATCCAGCCGATGAAGGCGGCAAGGGCCAGCGTGTGGATGACCGGCGAATAGAGGCTCGCCGCGCGGTCGGCGATCCGCCGATAGCGCGAGCGGCCGGCCTCGGCCGCTTCCATCATGCGCATCATCTCGGAGAGGAAGGAGTCCTCGGCGCTTCTCTCGGCGCGGAGGGACAGTGAGGCGTTCAGGTTCAGCATGCCGGCGCTGACCTTATCGCCGCGCGCGACGATGACTGGCACGGCCTCGCCCGTGACAAGCTGGGTATCCAGCTCGCCGCTGCCCTGCATGACGATGCTGTCGAGCGGGATGCGCTCGCCCGGGGCGACGAGCAGCGTCTCGCCCGGCACGATTGCCCTGACCTCCTTGTAGTCGCGCGCGCCGTCGGCCGACACGGTTACCGCCCCGCGCGGCATGATGCGCGCCAGCCCGACGATGGCGGTTCTGGCCTTGCGGCGCATCATGTGGTCGAGCGTGCGGCCGATGAGAAGGAAGAAGGTGAGCGAGACCACGGCGTCGAAATAGGCATGCGGCTCGTTCCGGAATGTGTCGTGCAGGCTGAGTGCCAGCGTGAGCAGGATGCCGACGGAGATCGGCACGTCCATGTTGGTGCGCCGCGCCTTGAGTGCAGACCACGCGGAGGCGAAGAAGACACGGCCGGAATAGGCGACCGCCGGCAGTGCCAGCAGCGCCGAGACGAGGTGGAAGGCGTGGCGGGTCTCGGCGTCCGCGCCCGACCAGACGGAGACCGAAAGCAGCATGATGTTCATCGCCGCGAAACCCGCCACCGCCGTGGCGCGCAGGAGACGACCGAACTCCGGGTCGTCGTCCGACTGGTCGTGTGTGTATAGCGTGGCGTCATAGCCCGCCCGCGCCAGCGCATCGAAGAAGGGTGGCACCGGACCGTCCTTGCGCCATTGCACCGCAACCCGGCGGGTGGAGAGGTTGAGCCTTGCGGCCTCCACGCCGGGCAGCGCCAGGAGCGCCTTCTCAATCGCACGAATACAGGCGCCGCAATGGGCCGCCGGCACGGAGAGGTCGGTCTGCATTAGCGTCTCGGACAGCGCGCGGCTTGCAAGACGCACCTCCTCGCCGGCGGGCCGGCCCGCCGGCGCAATGTCGGCTCCAGGGGCGCAGCAGCCCGCCATGGTCTCAGCTCCGGGCTATGGTTTCATAGGCATGCCAGGTGGCATGGCCCAGAAGCGGGAAGATGATCGCGAGGCCGAGAAGCCCGGTGGCGATGGCGACGAGGAAGAAGGCCAGCACGATACCGCCCCACATGAGCATGACGGGCAGGTTGTTCCACACCAGCGCCATGCTGGTGCCCATGGCCGTCAGCGCGTCGGTGCGCCGGTCTATCAGCATGGGAACGGCGAAGATGCTGATGGCGAAGGAAAAGGCGGCAAAGAGCCCACCGACAACGGTGCCGGTGAGAAGCATCGCCCAGCCAATGGGCGTCAAAATGAGCATCGGCATGATCTGGTCGAGGCCGGGGAAGGGCCGCAGGCCGAAGAAGAGGGCATAGATGAGGACGGCCGCGCGCATCCAGAAGACCATCAGAAGCGCAAGGATCAGCCCGACGAAGACGATCTGGCCGCCGGAGCGCACTGGAACGAAGAGCACGTGCCCGAGGCCGAGCGGCTCGTCCGCCGCCAGCCTGCGGCTTTTCTCGTAGGTGCCGATGGCGATCAGCGGGCCGACGATCATGAAACCGGAGAGCGCGGGAAACAGGATGTGGTCCCAGCCGGCGGCGAACATCACCGCCACGGTGAGCGCCGACAGGGCGAGCACGCCGAAACCGTAGACGAGGCTCAGGCCCGGCCGCGTGATGAAATCGCGCCAGCCGGCGCCCAGCCAGCGAAACGCTTCGGAGGGCGGCAGGTCGCGGCTGCGGATGGCCGGTGCTGCGGCCTCGACGTTGCTTGCGTGGATGTCGTTCGCCATGGTTCTTGCTCTCTTTCCCACCTTCAGCAGGCGGACTTCGCCGCGCGGAACTCACCGGGCCGCGTCTCGTCCGGCATCCTGATATGGTCGACGCAATCCGGCCGAGCCTCGAACGCCACATAGAGGAGGTGCGCATTCGCTCCGGCGAAGAGGGCGAGGGCGGTGGCCACGCCGGCCAGCACCCAAAGCCTCGTCCCGTATCGGCGCGTGATCTGCCTCATCGCGCAGCCCCCGCCCGGCCGCCGGCGATCTCCGTCACGTAGATCGCCAGGATCTTGCGGTCGGTCTCCGTCAACCGGTCTTCCCAGTGCGGCATGTGGCCCTGCCGGCCTTGCGAGACCGTGCCGATCAGGGACGCCCGGTCGCTGCCTATGAGCCAGGAATCGTCCATGAGGTCGGGCGCGCCCATGGCCGGGTCGCCACGCCCGTCCTCACCATGGCAAGCGGCGCAGTTCTCGGCAAAAAGCTGTGCGCCTTCCTTCACGCCCTTCGAGTCCAGCGGCCCCAGGTCGTCGATTCCTTGCGCATTGTTGCGGATGAAGGAAACGATCGAGGAGATCGCCGTCCGGTCGAGGATGCCGTCGCGGCCGAAGGCGGGCATCTGTGCGAAGCGCGTCTCGGGATGGGTGGAGTTGATGCCGATGCGCAGGGTCTCGGCCACGGTCTCCGGATCGCCGCCCCACAGCCAGGCATCGTCCGCGAGGCTCGGGAAGCCGGGATTGCCCTTCGCATCCGTGCCGTGGCAGGCGGCGCAATTGTCGCCGAAAAGCGTGCTGCCGGACTCGCGCACGATCCGCATCAGTTCTGGGCGCTTGGTGATCTCGGCGAAATCGAGCCGGGCAATCTCGTCTGTCCACGCCGCGCGCCGGGCGGCGGCTTCCTGCACAGCCTTTTCCACCGTTGCGCGCTGGTCGATGCCGAGCAGTCCCTTCGTGTAGGTGACGCCAAGCGGCCAGGCCGGCATCAGCACCCAGTAAACGATGGAGAACAAGGTCGTGACGATGAGGAAGAAGATGACGGCACGCGGGACGCGGTTGTCCAGTTCTTCGATGCCGTTCCATTCGTGTCCGGTCGTGTGCCGGCCGGTAATGGGGTCGCGCTCTCCTATCGCCATGGCCGGTCCTCCTTGTCGAGCACGCTCACCTTGGCGCGGGCGAAGCGCTTCCGGTTTCCCGGCCAGAAGGTATAGACCAGCACGCCGATGGAGAGCGCGACGAGGTAGAAGAGCCCCCAGCTCTTGGCGAGCGCGACGAGGGTGTCGTGGCCGATGTCCATCATTCCGTCTCCTCTGCCCGTACGACTTGTTCGCCGGTCCGCTTCTCGTGGGCTGCGTCGGTCAACTGCCCGACGATCTGCAGATAGGCGACCAGCGCGTCCATCTCGGTGAGCCGTCCCGGATCGCCGTCGAAGGCGCGGATATTGGTGTCTTCGCCGTAGCGCTCGGCCACGCCCTCGGCCATGTCGCTGTCGGGATAGGCCTGAGCGAAGGCGTCGCGCGCTGCGTTCTCGATCATCGCGTCCCTATAGGGTACCCCCACCCGAAGCATGGCCATGAGATGGTCCGGCAGGTCGTCGGTCTTGAGGGTGTTGCGTTGAAGCCAGGCATAGGCCGGCATCTTGGATTCGGGCACCACGGCGCGTGGATCGACGAGGTGTGCAACGTGCCATTCGTCGGAATATTTGCCGCCGACGCGGGCGAGGTCCGGGCCGGTGCGCTTCGATCCCCACAACATTGGATGGTCGTACTGGGATTCCACGGCCAGCGAATAGGGGCCGTAGCGTTCCACCTCGTCGCGCAGCGTGCGGATCATCTGGCTGTGGCAGGCATAGCAGCCCTCACGGATGTAGATGTTGCGGCCGGCAAGCTCCAGCGGCGTGTAGACCCGCATGTCCTCGACCTCCTCGACGGTCTCGTCGATGGTGAAGAGCGGCGCGATCTCGACCAGCCCGCCGATGCTCGCGACAACGACAATGGCCAGCACGAAGCCGATGGTCGAGCGTTCCAGTTTCCTGTGTGCTTCAGGCATATCCTTACTCCCCCGGCACGAGCGGACGGTCGGTACCGAGCGCTTCCGCGCGCCGGCTGAGCGGCAGCGGCTCGTGCCTGATCGTCATGAAGATGTTGTAGGTGCCGACCGCTGCACCGATCAGGAAGAAGAGCCCGCCGAGGGTGCGCGCGATGTAATAGGGATGCATGGCGACCAGCGACTCGATGAAGGAGTAGGTCAGCGTTCCGCTGTCATTGTAGGTGCGCCACATCAGCCCCTGGATGATGCCGGAATTCCACATGGCGAAAACGTAGATCAGCGTGCCGATCACCGCGCACCAGAAGTGCACCTCCACCAGCGTGCTGGAATACATGCGCGCGCGCTTCCACATGGCCGGCGTCAGCGTATAAAGCGCTCCGAAGGTGATCATCGCCACCCAACCGAGCGCCCCGGCATGGACGTGGCCGACGGTCCAGTCGGTGTAGTGCGAGAGCGAGTTGACGGCACGGATCGCGAGGAACGAGCCTTCGAAGGTCGACAGGCCGTAGAACACGGCCGCGACCATCATGAAGCGCAGCGTGGCATCGTCGCGCACCTTGTGCCACGCGCCGTTGAGGGTGAGAAGCGCGTTGGCGGCCGAAGCCCAGGAGGGCACGAGCAGCACCACCGAGAAGGTCATACCCAGCGTCTGCACCCAGTGAGGGAGGGCAGTGTAGTGCAGGTGGTGCGAGCCCGCCCACATATACATGAAGGTGATGCCCCAAAAGCTGATGATCGACAGCCGGTAGGAATAGATCGGCCGCTCAGCACGCTTCGGCAGGTAGTAATACATCATGCCCAGGAAGCCGGCGGTGAGGAAGAAGGCGACGGCGTTGTGGCCGTACCACCACTGTGTCATAGCGTCCTGCACGCCGGAGAAGGCGGAGTAGGCCTTGGCATTGCCGAAGGAGACCGGCACGGCGAGGTTGTTGACGATATGCAGGATCGCCACAACCAGGATGAAGGCCATGTAATACCAGTTGGCCACATAGATGTGGGGCTCCTTGCGGCGGGCGAGCGTGCGGATATAGAGCGCGAAATAGGCGACCCAGACGACCACCAGCCAGATATCGGCGTACCATTCCGGCTCGGCATATTCCTTCGACTGCGTGATGCCGGCGAAATAGCCGGAGACGGCGAGCAGGCAGAAAAGGTTGTAGCCGAGCAGCACGAACCAGGGACTCACCTGGTCGGGCAGGCGAGCGCGTGAGGTGCGCTGCACGACATGCAGCGAGGTGGCGATCAGCGCATTGCCGCCGAAGCCGAAGATGACGGCCGTCGTGTGCGCCGGGCGCAGGCGCCCGAAGCTCGCCCAGGCCGCATCGAAGGTCAGCTCCGGCCAGGCCAGAAGCGCGGCCACCCACACGCCGATGAACATGCCGAAGATGGCCCACAGCATCGTCAGCACGATGCCGAAGCGGATCGGATCGTCGTAATATTCGGCAAGCCGGTTCTCGTCCGGCTCCGGCGCGTCGAGATTTCGCAAAAGCGCGATCATCACGAGCGCGCCGAAGACTACGATCAGCAAGCCCTGATAACCCAGCACGTCGTTGCGGCCCGCGATCCCGAGCGCCGCACCCATCAATGTGACGAGCCCGGCGAGCACGAGTCCGATCTGTCTTTCTGTGGCGGTCAGTCCTGCGATCAAAGTCGTACCCCTTGTCTATTCTGCCCTTTGCGGTGCCTTGCCGTGCTCCATTTGAAGCAGCAGTCCGAGCGCATCTTTGTTCTGGATCAAATCCGCCAGCGAGTATTTGTCGAAGACGGCGAGATAGGCTTGGAGCGCCTCGTGCACGACACCCTTCAGCCGGCATGCCGGGGAGAGAAGGCATGCGCCGCCATCCGTTTTCATGCATTCCACCATCGCAAAATCGTCCTCGGTGGCGCGGATGATGGCGCCGATATTGATGTCTTCCGGCCTGCGCGCCAGCGCTATACCGCCGGAACGGCCGCGCGTTGTCGTGATGACGCTAAGGTTGCGCAACTTCAGCGCCACCTTCAGGAGGTGGTTGCGCGAAAGCCCATAGGACTCGGCCACCTGCTGGACCGTCACCGGCTCGCCGTCGCGAACGCCGAGCATCATCAGCATGCGCAGCGCATAGTCGGTGTGAAGCGTCATGCGCATGGGCCTACTCCGATGCCGAGGCGGCGGGTGGGCTGGCCAACCGCAAAAGGCCGCCGAGCCCGATGGCCAGAAGGAGCAAGGCCTTCACGACCTCCGCCGAGGCATAAAGCAAGTGATGCGGGCTGGAGGGCAGCGGTTCGCCGGCGATGATTACTGCCACGCGCGCATCGAGCACCGGCAGCAGCCAGAAGAATTCGGCGACGAGCAGCGCAATGATGCCAATCGCCGCCGCAATCATCCAGCCGTTCAGGCGCGGCAACACGACAACGGGAAGAAGGAGCACGGCCGGAATCCATTCGATGCGCGAGAAGAGAGCAAAGGTGACGCGGCCCACATCCAGCGCCACCGGCAGGTCGAGCGAGGGCGCCTGGAATTTCACTGGCGTGGCGAGAAAGGAAACGCCGACAAGCATACCAAGCCAGACGAGGGCGACGGAGGCCGCCGCTGCGTTGGCGAATCGCTTATTTCGGGTCATGATCGGCAGGCTCCTTCCCGGCCGCATCGAGGGTGAAGAACATGGCAAGCTGCAGGCTCCTGGCGATCCGCTCGGCGCGGTCGATGAAGACGCCGGCCACCTCCGGTGAACAGCGTTCCTGCACGGTCTGGCGGAAGAGGCCGAGCCAGATGGCGAAGTCGGATTCCCGCACCTCCTTGAGCTTTAGGTGCGTCGGGACGGGACGGCCCTGATATTCCCCGGTCTTCAGGATCACCGAGCACCAGAAGTCGGTCATCTTCTCCAGATGCGGCTCCCAGTCGCCGGCAATATGGCGGGCGAAGATCGGCCCCAGCCGCTTGTCTTTGCGCACGCGGGCGTAGAAGTCGCGCACGATCCCGCCGATGAAGGCGCGGTCGACATCTTCGGCGGCGATCGGTTTTTCCGGCTTCGGCCGTGCAGCTTCGATGCGAAGATTGCTCATGGATCATCCAATAAGTGGTAAATTTGATACCACTATTAACGGCCGATCAAACGGACTTCAACGGAAGTGATGTCGCACCTGGCGGAACGTCATTGGCGCGGTATGCTGGTGGTCAAGGAAACCGACGGAGCCCGGTTCAGTCCGGGACCGCTGCCTTCGCCGAGTGCCCGCAGGGCATTGAGAATGACCGCTATATCGATCCCTTCCTGCAGGAGGGCGCCTGCGACCGGCGTAATCAGACCAAAGGCGGCGGCGATCATCGCCACTCCCGAGAGGCTCAGGCCGACGACGATGCTTTGCAGGGCGATCGCGCGCGTGCGGTGCGCGATCTGCAGGGCCTCGCCCACCGGGCGCAGGCGGTCGGTCAGGATCACGACATCCGCGGTTTGCGAGGAAGCGGTAGCGCCACGCGCGCCCATGGCAACGCCAACCGTGGCAGCGGCCAGGGCGGGGGCATCGTTGATGCCGTCGCCGATCATCATGGTCGGCGCCTGCCGCATCTCGTCTTGTACCGCTTTGACCTTTTCCGACGGGCTTGCTTCGGCGATCACGGCATCGATGTCGAGCTGTGCGGCCACGCGTGTCGCGGCCTGGTGATCATCTCCCGTCAGCATGACCGTCCGGCTTATGCCGGCCGATTTCAAGGTGCGCAGTGTCTCGGCGGCGTCGCCGCGCAAGGCGTCGCCGAAGGTCAAGACACCGGCAAGGCGGCCGTCAAGGGCAACATAGACCCTGAGCACCGGCTGGCCGCCATAACGTTTTTCGCCGTCCGTTGCCCAGATCGGTGCGAGGCTATCGCCCAATACGAGAGCGCGCGAGCCGGCACGGATCTGCGTTTCGCCAACGGTGCCTTCCAGCCCGGCGCCGCGGTGTTCCCTCACCCTGGCGGGATGTGACAGCGTCAGATTGCGGGTACGCGCCTCGCCAGCGATGGCGTCCGCCAGCACGTGATGGGAAGCCTGCTCCAGGGAGGCGAGCAGTCGCAGCACCTCCTCCGGATCGTGGCCTGGTGCGGTCTCCTGTTCCACCAGCTGGGCGCCGCCGCGGGTGAGCGTGCCGGTCTTGTCGAAGACGGCGGTACGCGCTCGCGCGAGCGCCTCCAGTGCTTCGCTGCCCTTCATCAGAATGCCGGCGCGCGCTGCCCGCGAAACACCACCGATGAACGCGACCGGGGCCGCGAGGATGAGCGGGCAAGGTGTTGCAACGACCAGAACGGCGAGCGCGCGGATAGGATCGCTCGAGGCATACCACGCGAGCGCGGCGACAATCAGCGTGGCCGGCAACAGGAGAAGGGCAAAGCGGTCCGCCATGCGGATGAAGGGCGCCTTGGCCGTCTGGGCAACGGCGACCATGCGCACGATTCCTGCATATGTGCTCCGGTCAGCGGGAGCCGACGCTCGCATCGTGAAAGCCTCACCGGCATTGACGGTGCCGCTGCGGAGGTAGTCCCCCGCGCGCCGGTTTTCCGGCAATGGCTCGCCGGTGACGGCTTGCTCATCGATCTTTGCCGTCGCGTCGAGCAGATGGCCGTCCACCGGCAACACATCGCCGGCGCGAACGAGAATCTCGTCGCCAACATGAACATCATCGACCGGAATCGTCTCGACCGCTTCCGCGGATTTCCGGCGCGCAAATCGCGGAGACCTGTCGGTCAGCGCCTTGAGGTTGCGCTCGGCCCGGCCGCGCGCGAAGTCCTCCAATACCGTGCCACCGGCATACATGATCGCCACCACAATCGCGGCAAGCGACTGGTCGAGCAGCAGCGCCGCCGACATCGAAGTGAACGCGATCGCATCGACGCCGAACCGGCCGATCCAGAAGTCGCGCAGGATCGAGATCAGGAGCACCGCCACGACGGGCAGCGTCGCCGCCGTCCAGAACACCTCCGGCCGAAGGAGAGGAAAAGCGCCTGCACGAAAGCCAAGCTGCAGGGCGAGGCCGCTAGCAAGCCCCAGTATCGCGGTTGCGAGCAGTATGCGCCTCAGAAGAAATTCGGAGGCCCAACCCCCTGCGCCAGCCGGATCGCCCACCGGTTAAAGTTCCCGCCACAGAACGGCGATCGCGAGCGCGAAGACACGCTCGAGGGGCGATTCGATCGCGTCACTTCTATTATTGCTGCCGGAAGCGACGATTTGGCTCGCGCTTGGATTTCTCATTCGCACCACCTGCCTGGTTTCCTCCCGGAGGGGACATTCCGGAAGCGGGGTGCGCGCGCCTTGACCTACATCAAAGCCGGCCGCCCCGATCGCAGGCAATCGACCTCGATAAAGAGAGGATCAGTCATGCAGCGGGCCGGTGAATCATGGAACGGAACGGAGCGGCTCTCCGAGGCCGTGCCGCGTTATACGAGCTATCCCACTGCACCGCATTTCCATTCCGGCATCGATGGGGCGGTCTTCAGCGGCTGGCTAAGGGAGATCGGGGCGGGCGAGGAGGTCTCCCTCTATGTGCACATCCCGTTCTGCGACAGGCTGTGCTGGTTCTGTGCTTGCCATACGAAGATGACGCGGCGCTACGAGCCGGTGGCCGCCTTTCTGAAGGCGCTTCATCGGGAGATAGCCACCGTCGGCGGCCTCGTGCGCGGTGCCCGCGTGCGGGCGCTGCACTTCGGTGGCGGGTCGCCCACGATCCTGAAGCCGGACGACATCCTTGCGCTGGGGGATGCGCTGCGCCGCGCGTTTGATTTCCGGCCGGATGCCGAGATCAGCGTCGAGCTCGACCCCAACGACATGGACGACGGCCGCTACGACGCCTTCGCCGCCATCGGCATGACACGCGCGAGCCTCGGGGTGCAGGATTTCGCGCCCAAGGTCCAGAAGGCCATCAACCGGGACCAGGGTTTCGAGGAGACGAAAGCGGTCGCCGATGCCGTGCGCGCCCGAGGTGTGGCTTCGCTCAATCTCGATTTGCTCTACGGCCTCCCGCATCAGACGGAGAAAAGCCTGGAGGAGACGATCCGGCAGGCGCTTCTTCTCGCGCCGGACCGCATCGCGCTGTTCGGTTATGCGCATGTGCCCTGGTTCAAGAAGAACCAGACCATGATCGACGAAACCTGGTTGCCGGGATCGGACGCGCGGTTTGCCCAGCAGCAACGCGCCGCCCGCATCATCGCTGCCGCCGGTTATCAGCCGATCGGCCTCGACCACTTCGCCAGGCCCGGCGATTCGCTGGCCATTGCCGCGCGCGAAGGGCGGCTTCACCGCAACTTCCAGGGCTACACCGACGACCCGTGCACGACGTTGATCGGCCTGGGACCTTCGTCCATTTCCAGGCTGGAACAAGGTTATGCGCAGAACGTCACCGCGACACCTGCTTACGAGCGCCTGGCCGGCACGGGGAAGCTCGCGACCGCGCGGGGGATCGCGTTTACCGGTGAGGACCGGGCGCGCGCCTGGGTGATCGAGCGCCTCATGTGCGACTTTGCATTTTCGAGTGAGGAGGCGGTGCGCCGGTTCCGCATGACCGGCCGTATCATTGTCGAGGAAGCGGAGGCACTGGCAGAAGAAGACGCGCGGATGCTTGTCCGCCAGGGTGAGCTTTTTGTCGTACCCCAGCAAGGGCGGCCCTTGGTGCGGTCCGTCGCCGCCCGCTTCGATCAGTATCTGGCAAAGGGCACGGCGCGGCACTCGGCGGCCGTTTGAGAATCGATCTTCTTTGCGCAAGCACAAGGACTTGCGGTGCGGCACGGACGACAGTGCCGTCTGCAAGGAGAGCAGCCGTGCGAAAGGTGCATCTTGACCCGGATATGACGCTCGAGGAGATCATGCGGGCCTGGCCGTCCGCCATCTCTGTCATCCTGCGCTATCGCATGCTGTGCGTCGGCTGCCCCATCACCGCATTCCACACCGTCACCGAGGCTTGCCGCGCGCACAGGGTGGACGAGAGCGTCTTCCTGGAGGAGTTGCGGGCGGCGATCGCGGGTGGTTGAGGGACCGGCTACCGCTGTTCGCGGCTTTCCGCCTTCAGCATCAGGCGGTGCGGGTCGGAAATGGTCACGCGCTTGCGTCCGCTCTTGACGATTCCCTCCCCCTCCCATGCGCTCATCAGCCGACTGACGGTGTGCAAGGTCGCGCCGGTCATCTCCGCGATGTCCTGCCGCGTGATGGGGAAATCGATCTCTATTCCCTCACCGGTCTTCCGGCCCGTCTGCCTGACAAGGCGCAGGAGAGCGTGCGCCACGCGCTGCTCCACCTGCTCCGTCGACATCTCGATCACGCGTGTATGCGCCTCCTGCAGGCGGCTACCGACGGTCCTGTAGGTGTTGGCGCCAAGCGCGGGAAAGCGGGTTGAAAGCTCCGGCCACAGCGCGCTCGGCCAGGCCAGCACCACGCAATCCACCGCAGCAATCGCCGTCGCGGGATAGGCCGTGCGGCCAAGGGCGGTAGCGATGCCGAAGACCTCACCCTCGCTGATGTAGCGGACAATGACCTGTTGGCCTTCCGGCGTAGTGCGCACCACGCGCACATGCCCGTCGAGCAGGACGAAGAAGAAATGCGCCTCCGCTTCCTGTTCGAAGATCGGCTTCTCTCTTTCGAACCGCAAGGATCGGGCGGGGGCGAGCACTTGCTCGAGCTCGTCCTTTTCGAGGCCTTCAAAAGGAGGCAGACCGGCAATCAGCGATGCATCGAGCTTCGGCACGTCATCTCCGGGCGGTTCGGTCAGATATTTCCACTCACTTTGCGCGAGCGCAAATTCTCTGCCTGCTCTCGGCGATAGACAGGATGCAACACCCGAGACCGATAGGAAAGGAACCGAAATGAAAAAGACAATGCTCGCCGCAGCCTGCGTCCTGCTCGCCGTGACCGGCGCTGCCAGCGCCGAGGAGCATGTGATCGAGATGCTGAACAAAGGCGAGAAGGGCGCGATGGTTTTCGTGCCGGACATCGTCCGTGCGGCGCCTGGCGACACGGTCCGATTCGTGGCCGTCGACAAGGGTCACAACGCGGAAACGATCAAGGGGATGGTCCCCGAAGGAGCGGAAGGTTTCAAGGGCAAGATCAACGAGGAAGTCACGGTGACGCTCGCCGAGGAAGGCATCTACGGCATCAAATGCGCGCCCCACTACGGCATGGGCATGGTCGCCCTGATCACCGTCGGTGAACCCGTCAATGCCGCCCAGGCGGAAACGGTGAAGCATCCCGGCAAGGCCGGCAAGGTGTTTGCCGAGTTGTTTGGGCAGGTCGTCGCCTCGAAGTGAGGCATGGCGCCGCTACGATCTTCTTGGCGATGTGACGATACGGCCGGGACAAGCACGAGCCAGTGCCGCCCGGCCGTCTTTCCATTGGAGTGCATTCATGGCCATTCCCAGGCTCCGGGCCTTCGAGGGCCCCGCCTTGCTTTCCTACGGCTTCCGGCCGTTTTTTCTCCTGAGCTCGCTGTATGCGGGCCTTTCGATTCTCATATGGGTGCCGCTTTACATGGGTGCGCTCGACATGCGCATGCTGTTTCTGCCGGTGGACTGGCATATCCATGAGATGCTGTTCGGCTATCTCGCGGCGATCGTCGCCGGCTTTCTCCTGACGGCGGTGCCCAACTGGACGGGCCGGCTGCCCGTGCAGGGCCTGCCGCTTCTCGTGCTCGTTCTGTTGTGGGGGGCGGGGCGCCTTGCCGTTCTTCTGTCGGTTTCGCTTGGCTGGCAGCTTACCGCCGTCATCGATTGCGCCTTTCTCGCCGCCCTCGGCCTGGCGATCGCCCGCGAGATCGTCGCCGGCAGGAACTGGCGCAATCTCAAGGTTCTCGTGCCGGTCGCGGTCCTTCTCCTCGCAAACGGTCTCTTCCACATCGAGGCACAATTCTATGGTGCTTCCGACATCAGCCGGCGTCTGGGGCTCGCCGCGGCGATCACCCTGATCATGCTGATCGGCGGCCGCATTATTCCGTCCTTCACCCGCAACTGGCTGGTTCGGGAAAATCCGGGGCGTTTGCCGGTTCCCTTCGGGCGGTATGACGGCCTTTCCATCGCCGCTTCCATCCTGGCGCTGGCCGCGTGGACCGTCGCGCCGGAACACGCGATGTCCGCAACGCTTATGGCGCTCGCCGCCATCCTGCAGGCCGGGCGACTGGCGCGCTGGGCAGGCGAGCGTACCTGGCGCGATCCGCTGGTCGCGGTGCTTCACCTTGCCTACGCTTTCGTTCCGATCGGCTTCGCACTCCTGTCCCTGGCGATTCTCGCGCCGGGCGCCGTTCCGGTGGCCGCCGGCATGCATGCGCTGGGCGGCGGCGCGATCGGCGGCATGACCCTTTCGGTGATGGTGCGCGCCACCTTGGGGCATACCGGCCGGACGCTCCAGGCGGACCGGGCGACGAACGTCATCTTTGCTGCCGTCTTTGCCGCTGCGCTTCTACGCATCGTGGCGGCCTTCGATGTGCGGATGGTCTGGATCCACGCGGCGGGCGGGGCGTGGGCGCTCGCCTTCCTCGGCTTTGCCGTCCTCTACGGTCCGGCACTCGTCACGCGGCGGCTTCAGCCTGCCTGAATCGGAAAAGCCCGACGCGATGCGCCGGGCCTTCTCCATGCAGACGCGCTTGCTCAGTAGGACGCGATCGGTCGCGGCGCGTCGACCTGCTTCATCAGGTCGTCGTTCCACTCGCCCTCTACCATGATGTGCGCGGCCGCTCCCAGCTCGATCGCCTCGATGAGGTTGTGATTGACATAGGCATAGAGGCCGGGCTGCAGGAAGGTGTAGGTCGCCGCACCCGCCGAGCCGCCGCGGATGAACCAGGTCTCGAGATCCCTGGCGGGCGGGTTGGCGAACTTGCCCTCTTCCCAGACATGGTCGCCATGGCCGCCGATCAGGTGGGGCCGAGTGTCCCGGTTCGCCTGCGCGTGGACGATCATGACCGTTTCGCCGACTTTGGCGGTCAGGGCGTTATCGCCCGTCAGCGCGCCCTTGGCTCCGTTGAAGACGACATGTGTCGGCACCAGACCGCGCATCACCTCCACCGTGTCGGCATACGCATCACCCGCCGACTCGTAGCCCTTGAAGTTGCCATCCACATCGCGCGGGACGTAGAAGTCGTTCTCCCCGATATAGTAGATGCGGTCGTAGCGGATGGGCTCGCCCTTCTCGTCCTTCAGCCCCTCGCGCGGCAGCACCATGATGGTGCCGCTCATGCCCGAGACCACATGCCAGGGAGTCATCGGCCCGCCCGGCGCGCAGTGATAGACGAAGACGCCCGCGCGGGTGGCCTTGAAGCGCAAGGTGGTCTGTTCGCCGGGATTGATCAGGGTCAGCTCGCCGCCGCCCATGGCGCCGGTCGCGGCATGGAAATCGATATTGTGGGCGAGGCTGCTCGTCTCGGGGTTGACCAGCGTGAGTTCCACATAGTCGCCCTCGTGCACCACCATCATCGGTCCGGGAACCGAGCCGTCGAAGGTCATGGCCTGGAAGGTCGTACCGTCCTCGTCGATGACGATCTGCTTTTCCTGGATAGTCATGGTGAACTTGACGATCTTCGGCCCGCCGATCGCCACCTGCTCGTGATCATGCACGAAGGGCGGCGGGACCAGCGCGACAGTCTGGCGCGGCAGGGCGTCGGCTTCGTCTGCTAGAACGGGCGACGCCGTCAAGGGCAGGGCACTCAGCATGGCGGCTGTGGCGACGCCCAGCAGTGCTTCGCGACGCGTGAACATTTCGGTCTCCTTGTAGTGTCCGGTTGTCGATGAAGAAAACGCTACAGGCAGACCGGCCGAAGTTCTTTGCTCTGGCGCAAATACCTTGACTGCCATTTCCGATCTGGTGGGTATGCGAAAGTAGTGTCTCGGTCTCTACCTCAGGCTTCCTCGGAGACGTTGCGCTGGATCAAAGTTTGCGCGGCGCGTTCGAGCTAGGGGAATTGAGGGCTGCCGGAAGGGTGGTCCGGTCAATTCTTTCCAGGAGACGCAGTCATGGCCATCGCCAGCGACGCAACTGAGCCGCGGAGGCTCCCCTTTCCATCGGCCTTCACCATTCTGTTCGGCCTTATCATCCTCGTTGCCGCGCTCACCTGGGTCATTCCGGCCGGGCAGTATGAGCGCACCTTCAATACCGCGCTCGACAGGGAAGTGCCGGTCGCCGGCACCTACCAGACGACGGACTCGAACCCGCAGGGCATTTTCGACGTGATCATGGCGCCGATCGCCGGTCTCTACGATCCGGCGAGCGGCACGGCCAATGCGATCGACGTGGCTCTGTTCGTGCTGGTCATCGGCGGCTTTATCGGCGTGGTCGCCTCGACCGGCGCCATCAATGCCGGCGTGGGCGGTGCGATGACGGCGTTGCGCGGCCGCGAGAAGTGGATGATCCCGGTCCTCATGGGCCTCTTCGCCTTCGGCGGCACCACCTACGGCATGGCCGAAGAGACGCTGGCTTTCTACATGCTGCTGATCCCGGTCATGATCGCGGCGCGCTATGACGCAGTGACAGCGGTGGCGGTGATCCTTCTTGGCGCGGGCGTCGGTGTGCTTGGTTCGACGGTGAACGCGTTTGCCACGGTGATCGCGTCGGATGCCGCCGGTATCCCCTTCACGCAGGGTATCGTGCTGCGCTTCGTCATCCTCGGCCTCTCATGGCTCGCCTGCGTCATCTATGTGATGCGCTATGCCGAGCGCGTGCGGCTCGACCCCACCAAGTCGCTCGTCTACGACCGCAAGGCTGCAAACGAGGCGCATTTCCTCGCCGGCCACGAGAACGACGCCGAGCTTGAGTTCACCTGGCTGCACAAGATCGTGCTCGCGCTCTTTGGCCTGACTTTCGTCGTCATGGTATGGGGCGTGCTCTTCGGCGGCTGGTGGATGGGCGAGATGACCGGCCTGTTCCTCGCTTCCGCGCTCCTCATCGGCATTATCGCGCGGACCGGCGAGCAGAAATTCGTCGATGCGTTCCTGAACGGCGCGCGCGATCTCCTGGGTGTTGCCCTCATCATCGGGCTCGCTCGCGGCATCGTTGTCATCATGGATGCGGGCAAGATCACCGACACCATCCTGCATTGGGCCGAGGTCTCGGTCTCCGGCCTGTCGGCGGTGGTGTTCGTCAATGTCATCTACTGGATCGAGGTGCTTCTGTCCTTCTTCGTGCCCTCGTCCTCCGGCCTCGCCGTGCTCAGCATGCCGATCATGGCGCCGGTGGCCGATTTCGTCGGCACGGGGCGCGATCTCGTTGTCACCGCCTATCAATCGGCCAACGGCCTGGTGAACCTCGTCAACCCGACCTTCGCCGTGGTGATGGGCGCGCTTGCCATCGGCCGGGTGCCCTACGAGCGCTGGCTCGCCTTCATGTGGCCGCTGCTTCTCATCCTGTCGGCGATCATCATGATCTGCCTCAGCGTCGCAACCGTTCTCGCCTGAGGTGTACCGATGTCCCCGACCTATGGAGTGCATTCCGAAGTGGGCCGGCTGCGCCGCGTCATGGTGCACCGGCCGGGCACCGCGCTGGCGCGGCTCACGCCGTCGAATTGCCACGAGCTGCTGTTCGACGACGTGCTGTGGGTGAAGCAGGCCCGCGTCGAGCACATGACCTTCGTCGATGCCATGCGCTATCGCGGCGTGGAGGTGGTCTTCCTGCGCGAAATGCTGACGGAGACCATGCGCATCCCGGAGGCGCGGCGCTGGCTGCTCGACCGGCGCGTCAACGACAATACGGTCGGCGTCGGCCTTGCCGACGATCTGCATGCTCACCTGATGGAGATCGATGCCGATGCGGTGTCGAGCATCCTCGTCGGCGGGTTGAGCAAGGTCGAATTGCCAATGAAGGCAAACAGCGTGGTGGCTTCGGTGCTCGCGGCGGAGGATTTCGTCCTCCCGCCGCTGCCCAACCATCTCTTCACCCGCGATACCACCTCATGGATCTACGAGGGCGTGACGCTCAATCCGATGCGCTGGAACGCGCGGCAGTTGGAAACGGTGAACATCGCCGCCATCTACCGCTTCCACCCGGACTTCCGGGACGCCGTCTTTCCCATCTGGTTCGGCGACCCCGACTGCGGCTTCGGCATGGCCACGGTGGAAGGTGGCGACGTGATGCCCATCGGCAATCGCGCGGTATTGATCGGCATGGGCGAGCGCACGACGGCCCATGCCGTGGGCCAGGTCGCGCGCTCCCTCTTCGCCCACGGAGCCGCCGAGCGTGTCATCGCCTGCAAGCTGCCCAGGGAGCGGGCGAGCATGCATCTGGACACAGTCTTCACCTTCTGCGACCGCGACCTCGTCACCGTCTTTGCCGAAGTGGTGAACGGTATCGAGGCTTATTCCCTCCGCCCCGGCGAAAAGCCGGGTACGGTGGACGTCCGCGTCGAGGAACAGCCACTGACCGAGGTGGTGGCCGGAGCACTGGGTCTTCAGAAGTTGCGCGTCGTGGAGACGGGTGGCGATGCCTACGTCCAGGAGCGCGAGCAGTGGGATGACGGCAACAATGTCGTCGCGCTCGAGCCCGGCGTCGTCGTCGGCTACGACCGCAACGTCTACACCAACACGCTTTTGAGAAAGGCCGGTGTCGAGGTCATCACCGTCCCCGGCGCCGAGCTCGGACGCGGCCGCGGTGGCGGACATTGCATGACCTGCCCGCTCATCCGCGATCCCACCTGATCCCAACCCCAAAGGCCAAGACCATGCCCGTCAATCTCCACGGACGCAGCTTCCTGACGCTGCTCGACTTCACGCCGGATGAGCTCCGGTTTCTCCTGAGGCTCTCCGCCTCTCTGAAGCAGGCCAAATATGGCGGCTACGAACAGCAGCGCCTGAAGGGCAAGAACATCGCCCTTATCTTCGAGAAGGATTCAACCCGCACCCGGACGGGTTTCGAGGTCGCTGCGTACGATCAGGGCGCAAATGTCACCTATCTCGGGCCCACGGGAACCCAGATCGGCCATAAGGAGTCCATGAAGGATACGGCGCGTGTGCTCGGCCGTCTTTACGACGCGATCGAGTATCGCGGCTTCGGGCAGGATCTCGCCGAAGAGCTTGCCCGCCATGCCGGCGTGCCGGTCTACAACGGCCTGACCGACGCGTTCCATCCGACGCAGATCCTGGCCGATTTCCTGACCATGCGCGAATACACGCGCAAGCACCTGTCGGCCGTGTCCTTCGCCTTCCTGGGCGACGCCGGCAACAATATGGGCAACTCGCTCATGGTCGGCGCGGCGCTCATCGGCATGGATATGCGGCTTTGCGGACCGGAACAATATTGGCCTGATCAGCGGCTGGTCGACCAATGCCGTGAGATCGCGGCGCGCACTGGCGCCAGGATCACGCTCACCGAGGACATCGAGCAGGCCGCGAAGGGGTGCGATTATGTATACACGGATGTCTGGGTTTCCATGGGCGAGCCGCAATCGGTCTGGGCCGAGCGCATCGAACGGCTGACGAAATACCGCGTCACCTCCGAAGTCATGGAGGCGACGGGCAACCCGCACGCGAAGTTCATGCACTGCCTGCCCGCCTTCCATAACCGCGAGACCAAGATGGGCGAGAAGATCTTCGAGGAATTCGGCATCGACTGCATGGAGGTGACGGAGGAGGTGTTCGAATCCCCCGCCTCGGTCGTTTTCGAGCAGGCGGAAAACCGCATGCACACGATCAAGGCCGTCCTCGTGGCGACGATCGGGGGGTGAAAGATGCTGGTCGTCATCGCCCTTGGCGGCAACGCGCTGCTTAAGCGCGGAGAGCCGCCGACGGCCGGGAACCAGCGCGCCAATGTGAAGCGCGCGGCGGCGGCCATAGCGGAGGTCGTGCGGGCCGGCCATCGCGTCGTGGTCTGCCACGGCAACGGGCCGCAGGTGGGTCTCCTCGCGTTGCAATCGGCCGCCTACAAGCCCGACGAAGCCTATCCGCTCGACGTGCTGGGCGCCGAGACGGAAGGCATGATCGGTTATCTCGTCGAACAGGAGCTTGAAAACGCGCTTCCCCAGGGCCCCCGAGTCGCGACCCTTCTGACGCAGGTCGAGGTCGATCCGGCTGATCCCGCCTTTCGGCACCCGACCAAACCGGTCGGCCCCGTCTATGAAAGGGAGGAAGCAGAGCGCTTGTCGAAATCACGCGGCTGGGCGGTTGCGCCGGACGGGGACAAGTATCGCCGTGTCGTGGCCTCGCCTCTGCCGAAGCACATACCCGACGTGTCGGTGGTTAAGTTGCTGCTTGAGCAGAATGTGATCGTCGTTTGCGCCGGCGGCGGAGGCATTCCGGTCGTCCGCCGTCCCGACGGCGGGCTGATGGGGGTGGAGGCGGTGATCGACAAGGATCGGTCGGCGGAACTCCTGGCGCAAGACCTGGGCGCCGACGCGCTGCTGATGCTGACCGATGTGGATGCTGTCTATCGGAACTGGGGCCAACCAGACCAAACAGCAATCCGCAAAGCCGTGTCAGGCGAGCTCGATCCGGGAGACTTCCCGGCCGGCTCGATGCGGCCGAAGGTCGAGGCAGCGAGCGCCTTTGTCAGGGCGACTGGCGGTATCGCCGGCATTGGTGCGCTCGAGGATGCGCTCGCGATTCTGGAACGCCGCGCAGGAACCGTATTCAGTGATCCCGATGCTGAATGAGTGGTTTCGAGGTATGTGGCGATTTTGTTGCTAGTGCCCACCGACAAATCGGATGACGCTTACTTCCGCCTTGTAGAATGGAAAGTAGTCTTCGGTGCCGACGAGATTTCCCCCTTCGACGCGCGTGGGCAATCTATAGCCCTCGAATTGCGTGAACGCAGCGAGATAGCCCCCGAAAGGTTGCTCGCGATATAATTTCTCAGGATTGGCATTCGTCCAGCGCGGAATGACCACCTCGACTGGCCTGCCGTCCTCCGCAATCCTGACATCCACGGTCTGGACCATGCCATTGGCAGTAACGGTCGCGCGGGCAAGGCTTTCGGAAAGGGCCTCCCACTTGACACCGTTTCGGGGGAGGAGGGACGCTGGGGCCCAAAAAACGGCTTCCGCAACCATGCGGCCAAATGCAGCTCTCGCATGATCGGCTCCAGCTCCCGCCCGGACAACGGGAACGGTCCCGAGCAGCCAAAACCGGGTCCAGGAGGTTGCTCCGTCAAAGCCGTCGGAGCCTTGGATGCGCATTGCACCCTGGCCTGCATCGAGAGCCCAGACCAGGCCCTGGGGTGGTGCCAGGATCTGCCTTGCGTGCATGGGCATGTAGTTCGGGTTCTCTTTCGTCCCGAGGCTGATCTGGCCAGTCATCTCGACCTCGGCGACGGTGCGGATAGGGCTGCCGGGCGCAATGGTGAAAAGGAGAAAGCGGCGGGCGGGTTCAGGTAACCCCTGGACCATGGATGGGTGGAATTCCGGAGGCGATGCATCGGCCTGCGCCGCCAGATTGCGCCAGACCCGCGCGGCATGCCGGTTGTCCAGCCAGCGCCAAATCTGCAGGCCGGCAGTGGCGAACAGCACCAGGGCAAGGCTTATTGCGAGGATTTCCATCCCTTATACTCCGGGTCGGTAAATCGTTGGGGGCCCGCTGACGTTCGCGAACTGCCGGCCGTACTAATGCCGCACTCCCCTAATGCGCCATGAAAAGTGGCACGGGAACGTCGTCCAGCAGCGAACGCGTAACGCCGCCGAGGATCGCCTGTCGGAAGCGTGAATGGACGAATGCGCCCATGACGAGCATATCGATGGACTCGTCCTTTACGAATTTGCGTAACCTTGCCGACGCATCGTCGTCGATCGCCGAAAGCGTCTCCAAGTGCGGCTCGTAAACGCCGTGCTGAAGGAGGTGAGTGGCAAGATCGGCACCCGGCGCCATACGCGAGAGATCCTTTTCGCCCGTGACGGTGACGACGAAAACGGCGCCTGCCTGCTTGAGGAAAGGCAGGGCGTCGGCCACCGCACGTGCCGAACGGGCGCTGCCGTCCCAGGCAACGGCGATGCGCCGGGGTGCTGCGTTTCCTCCTGTCTGCGGTATGACCAGCACGGGTCGGCCGCTGTCGAAGAGGACATCTTCGATCGCGGCGCGTTGGGCGTTGTCCTCGGGCTCGGCGGCATCGAGGATGGTGACGTCGTTCACGCGCGCCAGGCGCACCAGACGACCGGTTCTGGGTTCAAGCGGCGAGAGCGTGTGCTCGGCGATGCACGAGACCCCGGCCTTGCTGACGAGCTCCGACGCACTGCGTGCGGATCGATGGGTGATCTCCTCGAGACGTCCGATCTCGCTCTTGAGGATGGCGGACGCGGATCCGCCGGTGCGTGTGACAGGCACATAGAAGGCGGGGGGCAGGGCGCAGACGGTGAGACAGGCGCCGTGCTTTTTTGCGAGAGCAATGGCGAATTCGAGCGCTGGCGTCGCCGAGAAATCGTCCTTCGCGGCTACGCCCACGAGAATGCATTTTACTTGTTCAGTCATGGTTCTGGTTCCTTGGTTGCCGCCGTCAGTCCTGAATCGACTCGATGTAGGCGATGATGGCGGCGATCTGGTCAGGGTCGGCCACGAACTCCGGCATGTCCGGATGGCCGACATAAATCCCTTCGGCGAAGGCTTCTTCGAGAGCATCGATCGGGTAGCGCTCCCAGAGCGTGTGGAATGCCGGCGCTTCCGGGTGCTTGCTGACATCGGTCCGAGTTACCGCATGGCAACGCGAACAGTTCGCCTCAACGAGGGCCCTGCCGTATGCAACTTGGGCGTCCTCGGCCATTGCAGGCCTTGCAACGCTCGCCAGGAGCAGAGCCGCGAAGGCCATAATTCGAAACTTCCGTTGCATCGCGGTGCATGCCTCTTTGTTCCCGCGTAAATTGGCAGATCGGCGCAATAGCGCCTTGACCCGTGTCAAACGGAAACAAATTCGCGGCCGCCGCGTGTTCCGTTTCCGTGGTGGCGGTCTCAGCGGCTCGCTCTCCTCGCGCGTCCCGAATCTGAAGTGCATGTTGACACCGATCAACGTCTCCTCCGGGCAGACGTGACATGTTTTCGAGAAAGCCTTTTCGTTCCGTGCTTCTGCCCCAGATTTCTGCCGTGAGGAGTATTCAAATGGATGTTGCCAAAACCGACGGCGGGACAGGGCCGTCCTTCTCGGAGTTTGAAGCGATCGACCGCTATTGGAGAGCGGCAAACTATATTTCGGTTGGCCAGATCTATCTCATGGACAACCCGCTGCTCCGCGAGCCGCTCACGGCCGAGCATGTCAAGCCTCGGCTTCTGGGGCATTGGGGAACGACGCCGGGTCTGAACTTCGTCTACGTCCATCTGAACCGGGTCATCCGTGCGCGCGACCTGAACGTGATCTATGTCTGCGGTCCGGGGCACGGCGGCCCCGCGATGGTGGCCAACACCTATCTCGAAGGGACATACAGCGAGATCTATCCGGATGTGCCCCAGGATGCCGAAGGCCTGAGAAAACTGTTCCGCCAGTTCTCCTTTCCTGGCGGGGTTCCCAGCCATGCTGCCCCGGAAACGCCGGGTTCGATTCATGAAGGCGGAGAACTCGGCTACGCGCTCGCGCATGCCTATGGCGCCGCTTTCGACAATCCCGACCTGCTGGTTGCGTGCGTGGTCGGCGACGGCGAGGCGGAAACCGGACCCACGGCCGCCGCGTGGCATTCCAACAAGTTCCTCAACCCGGCGCGCGACGGTGCCGTTCTGCCTGTTCTTCACCTGAATGGCTACAAGATCGCCAATCCCACGATCTTTGGCCGGATGGACGATGAGGAGCTGCGCGCTCTCTTCACCGGGTATGGGTATGAGCCGTTCTTCGTGGAAGGCAGCGAGCCCGCCGAAATGCACCCGCTGATGGCGCGGACGCTCGACACGGCGCTCGACCGCATCTCCGCCATTCAGCGGCAGGCACGCGATCCGGCGTGGTCGGGAGAGCGCCCTCGCTGGCCCATGATCGTCCTGCGCAGCCCGAAGGGCTGGACCGGGCCGAAAGAGGTGGACGGCAAGAAGGTCGAGGACTTCTGGCGTTCGCACCAGGTGCCGGTTGCCAACGCACGGGGCGATGACGAGCACCGGCGCGTGCTGCAGGATTGGATGCTGAGCTACAAGGCGCAGGAACTGTTCGACGAGAACGGGCGCCTTCGGCCGGAACTTGCGGCTCTCGCACCTTCGGGGAACAAGCGCATGGGCGCCAATCCCCATGCCAATGGCGGGCTTTTAAAGCACGACCTCGTCCTGCCGGACTGGAAGGCATACGCCCTCGACGTGCGGCAGCCGGGAGAGGTGAAGGCCGAGGCCACGCGCGTGATGGGCACCTATCTACGCGACGTGATGAAGCTCAACGTGGATAATTTCAGGCTGATGGGGCCGGACGAGACATCGTCCAACCGGCTCGACGCCGTCTTCGATGTTACCGATCGCGTCTGGATGGAGAGGATCGAGCCCTACGACGTGCATCTGACGCGCGACGGCCGTGTCATGGAGGTGTTGAGCGAGCATCTCTGCCAGGGCTGGCTGGAGGGCTATCTGCTAACCGGCCGGCATGGGCTCTTCTCTTGCTATGAAGCCTTCATTCACATCGTGGATTCCATGGTCAACCAGCACGCCAAATGGGTGAAAGTCTCGCATGAGCTCCCCTGGCGCAAGCCGATCGCATCGCTCAATTACCTGCTCACCTCCCATGTCTGGAGGCAGGACCACAACGGCTTCAGCCATCAGGATCCCGGGTTCGCCGATTTCGTTGCCAACAAGAAGGCGGATACGATCCGCCTCTACTTCCCGCCCGACGCGAACACCCTGCTGTGGGTGACCGACCACTGCCTCAAAACCTACAACCGCATCAACGTGATCACGGCGGGCAAGCAGCCGGGGCCGCAATGGCTGAGCGCCGATGAGGCCGAGATCCACTGCAGGGCAGGGGCGGGCGTCTGGGAATGGGCGGGGACGGTGGCCCGGGACGAGGATCCGGACGTTGTGATGGCCTGCGCAGGCGACGTGCCGACGCTGGAGACGCTGGCGGCCGTGGATATTCTGCGCACGGATTTCCCTAACCTGAAGATCCGCGTCGTCAATGTGGTCGACCTGATGACGCTGCAATCGGCGACAGAGCATCCGCATGGCCTTGACGATCAGGTCTTCGACGCCCTGTTCACGACGGACAAACCGGTGATCTTCGCCTATCACGGCTATCCCTATCTCATCCACCGCTTGACCTACAAACGCGCCAACCACGACAACATGCATGTGCACGGCTTCCGCGAGGAAGGCACGACCACCACGCCCTTCGATATGGTGGTCATGAATTCGCTCGACCGGTTCCATCTCGCCATTGCCGCCGCCACCCGCGTGACGCGGTTGGGCGGCGAGTCGGACGAACTGGTCGCACGGCTCAACGACAAGCTCGCTGAACACGCCGCCTATATCCGCGAGCACGGCGAGGACATGCCCGAGATCCGCGATTGGGGGTGGCCCTACAAGACGGCCGCCGAAGCTGGTGACTGATGCCGAATGCCATCCTCGCCCTCAATGGCGGCTCCTCGAGCCTCAAATTCGGTCTCTACGAGGCTGACCTCTCGGGAGAGCTGCGCTCCATTGCCCGTGGAGCAATCGGCCTTGGCGACGTGCGAAGCCTTACGGCCAAGGGACCGGATGGGAGATCGCTTCTGGAGAAGGAGTTTCCGGGCAGTGGCCTTGAAGATCTCATCGGCGAATTGCTCCGCTGGGCTGACAGCTGGACCGGTCAGGGACTTGTTGCGGCCGGTCACCGCATCGTCCATGGCGGCAACCGGTTCAGCGAGCCGGTACTGCTGACGCCGCAGGTGATCGATGAAGTGGAGAAGCTGAGGCCCCTTGCGCCGCTCCATCAGCCGCGCAGCATCGCCCCTATCCGTGCCCTTACTGCCTTGCGACCGCATTTGCCGCAGGTCGGCTGCTTTGACACGGCTTTTCATGGGACGATTGAGGCTACGGTCAGGCGCTATGCCCTGCCGCGGCGCTACGAGGCTATGGGGATCCAGCGCTACGGATTCCATGGGCTTTCCTACGAATACGTAGCATCCCGCCTGCGGCAGGTGTCTCCGGAACTCGCGGCAGGACGGACCGTCGTTGGGCATCTTGGAAACGGGGCGAGCCTGTGCGCCCTGCGCGACGGCAACAGCGTCGACACCACCATGGGATTTTCCGCGCTCGACGGCCTGGTGATGGGCACGCGCTGCGGTGCGATCGATCCGGGCGTGCTCCTTTACCTCCTTCAGGAGGAGGGATTTTCTCCCGCGGAGCTTCAGCGTGTGCTTTACGAGGGGTCCGGCCTTCTGGGGGTTTCCGGTATCTCGAGCGACGTGCGAGAGCTTTCGGAAAGCCGCGATCCGCACGCCCGCGAAGCGCTCGAGCTCTTCGCCTTCCGCGCGGCGCGGGAGACGGCGGCACTGGCCAGTACGATGGGCGGTCTCGACGGCCTGGTATTCACCGCAGGAATAGGCGAGCACTCGGCCTCGATCCGCTCGGCCATCTGCTCACGTCTGACATGGCTCGGCGCAAGGATCGATCAAGACGCCAACGAATCCCATGCGGAGCGGATCAGCGCTGTGGACAGCCCGGTCGACGTATACGTGATCCCGACCGACGAGGAAGTGGTGATCGCACGCCATGTCCTGTCAGCGGTCGAAAAGGTTTAGGCTCGCGGCGGCGCATGCCGGCGACGACCGGAGCCGACCGGTCCCATGAAGGAACAGAAAGCCATGGACACTCTCCAACAGTTTCTGAGGCACACCAGCATTGCCTACTTTTCCATGGAGATTGCCCTCCGGCCGGAGATGCGGACCTATAGCGGGGGCCTCGGCATACTTGCCGGCGACTGCGCCCGGTCATCCGCCGATCTCGACTTGCCGCTCGTGTTCGTCACGCTTGTGTCGCACGAGGGCTATTTGCGGCAGGAGATAGGAAGCGCAGGGGAGCAGGTCGACCATCCGGATCCATGGCGCGTGGAAGACTGGGCCGCGCAGCTGGATTTTATGGTGGCCGTCGATATCGAGGGACGTTCCGTCTGGGTCAGACCATGGCTCTACGTCGTCTCCTGCCCGCTCGGCGGGCGGATCCCTGTCCTTCTCCTCGATACGAGACTCGAGCAGAACTGTCCCGAAGATCGAAGCATAACCGACCGTCTCTATGGCGGTGATGCCGCCTACCGTCTCAAGCAGGAAATCGTGCTGGGGGTCGGCGGCGCGCGGATTCTCGAAGGACTCGGTTTCGAGATCAAGAAGTATCACCTCAATGAAGGTCATGCCTCGCTGCTTACGCTCCACCTTCTCGCCACGCAGACTGGAATGGATGTGCCGTTGCAGGGGCGACTGGACAAGGTCCGCGAGGCCTGCGTGTTCACAACCCACACGCCGGTCGAAGCCGGCCATGACAGGTTCTCCTATGGCGAAGTAGCGCGGATCCTGGGGCATGGGGGGCTGATAGACCCCGACTTGCTCAAGCAGCTGGGTGGCAAGGACGAGCTCAACATGACGCTCCTCGCGCTCAACCTCAGCCGGCATGTCAATGGTGTGGCGGAAGTCCATGCCGAGACGACCCGCCTTATGTTCCCAGGCTACCAGGTGGGCGCGGTCACCAACGGGGTTCATGTCCCGACATGGGCGCATCCATCGTTCGCGGAACTGTTCCAGGGCATTCTTTCGAGCTGGGCCCATCAGCCGGAGCGGCTGACACGCTGCGAGCAGCTGCCCGACGAGGCGATCTGGAACGCGCATCAAAGGGCGAAGAGGGATCTCGTCGCCGCGGTGGCGAAGGCGACCGGCCAAATGCTCGATGAGGAGCGGCCGATCATCGCGTTCGCTCGCCGAATGACCGGCTATAAGCGGCCCCATCTCATCTTCACTGACCTCGATCGGCTTCGCGAAATCAATCGGCGCTATCCCTTCCAGATCGTCATGGGCGGCAAGGCGCACCCGCGGGATCAGGAAGGCAAGGTGCTGATCGCCGAGATCCATCGCCATATCCGTGAACTGGCGCCGGAGCTCCCGGTTGCCTTCGTTCCGAATTACGACATGGAGCTGGCGCGGCTCTTTGTGTCGGGTGCGGATGTGTGGCTGAACACTCCCATGCCGCCACTGGAAGCGTCCGGCACCAGCGGAATGAAGGCAGCGCTCAACGGCGTCCTCAATTTCAGTGTTCTAGACGGTTGGTGGAGTGAAGGATGGGTCGAAGGCGTTACTGGTTGGGCCATCGGCGAAGGGGACCGGCTCGCCACGGAACATGCGTCCGACTGCCTGGACAAGCTCGAAGGAACCGTTCTGCCGCTCTTCTACGAAAACCGCCCGCGCTGGATCTGGATGATGAAGCAATCCATCTCGAAAATCGGGTCTTATTTTAATAGCCAGCGAATGATGCGACGCTATGGAAGCGAGGTCTATCTGAGCTGATGATCCTGCCCGTCACGATTCAATGATCTCCGCGTCTCAGTGCTCGCGGAGGTCATTACCGCGTAGGGTTGGCGCAATCACGACATCAAGTACGAGCCCGGCCACACCGCGCATGCCGTCGGCTAACGCCACCACGGCTTGGCGCTCGGCTTCAGACCTGACCGATCCTTGGAGGTGAACCTCTGCCGCGTTTACTTCGACTTTGACCTGCTCATCGCCAAGCCCGAGATCCTGATGCAGTCGCGCACGGATACTGCGCGCCATCGCCGCGTCGCCAGGCGCAGTGGCATCGGCAGGCGCCGAACAGATCAATTGGAGGAGGTCACGGCGGGAGACGATTCCGACGACTCGATCTCCACGGAGCACCGGAACCCGTTTGATCCTGTGCCTGAGCATGAGCTCCGCTATTCGATTGACGGGTGCATCCTCCTTTACAGCCACCACGCTTCGCGACATGACGTGACCGACCTTCCACCCATGGCTGTGGAGATAGCCTTGTGCCCTGGTCTCCGGCGGCAGCTCTTCACCAGCCTTTTCCACGTTGCCCAGCTCGCAACGGCGAAGCAGGTCCCCTTCCGTGATAATTCCGACAAGCTGGCCATCGTCTCCAAGTACCGGCAGGCCGCTGAGATCGTGATCCACCATGATCTGCGCAGCGCGCTTGATGCTATTTTCGGCAGATGCGGCTACGCATGGGGTGGACATCAGGTCCTTGGCTCTCATTTTCTTCTCCACGGATTGCTATTGCCACGAGCAGGTCGCCAGCCGGTGCGAGGAGGCGGGTTGGCGCCGAAGCGCGCGAAGGCGCTCAGCCGCTTGGGCTTCGCTCATTCCGGTCGGCTGCCGCGGCGGCGTGACGACGGTCATTTCGATGTCCACACTTTGCTAGCGTGCCATGAAAACGGGCAGATCCGCTTCCTCGATCATGGAGCGCGTGACACCGCCGAAAATCCTCTGGCGCAGGCGCGAGTGACCGTAGGCGCCCATCACGACCATGTCTGCCGCCATATCGACCGCATGTCTGCGCAGCGTCTCCGCGATTGGCTGGCCGCCGCTCGGGAGCCGGTAGATGGTGATTTTTGCGCCGTGGTGGGCGAGATAGGCGGCAAGGTCCGTTCCGGGCTCAATGTTCAGCCCGTCTTCGGTTGCCTGAGGGTCGATCATCGTGAGATGGACGTCCTTTGCACCAATCAGCAGTGGAAGGGCTTCACGTGCGGCACGGGTGGCCTCGGGTCCGCCATCCCACGCGAGCAAAACCTTCTTCGGCAGCAAGGTCGCGCCGGCGGCATCCGGGACGAGCAGAACGGGGATCTGGGACTCGTAGAGGGAACCCTTCAGAACCATGGTCTTGAGATCTTCGTCGGCACCGAGTTCCGGGCCGATCAGGGTGACATCGGCATATCGGCTCCGACGGCTGACCATGTCGTCGGTCCATGACCGTTCGACATATTCGCCGTCCACATCGGCCGAAAGTTCGCTCTCGGCGAGAATCGCCGTCACCTCCTCCACCCGCACATGGAGACGGTCGATCTCAGCCTGACGGTCTTGCAGCCAAGCTTCTGACATCACCGCGGCGTATTCGCTGGTTGGCGGCGGGACGGCAATCGAAAGCACCAGGACTGCAAGATGGGCGTCGATCTGTCGGCACAGATCGATCGCCAATCGCAAATCGCCATCGGAATGCTCGACACTGATCACGCTCAATACAGTCTTGAAGGTCATCACACGCTCCTTGCATGCGGAATTTCCGCCTTGTCGCTTTCCTTACCGCGAATGAGCGGTGCGCCCTTTGCGCTGGATCAAGCAGTGCACTCGTCGGTGCTGCGGAGGCGATTGACCCTGATCAAGGAGGAAGGTCTCGGAACGCGGAAGGATGCGCCAATGCATTACCGATTGGAGAGACGCTATGACTGTCACGACCGCTCACCTGAGTGAGAAATTCCGCCATGTGAGGCTCGAGCTTGCGCGCGAGAAAGGCCACCCGCAGGGTGATCGTGCTTATGGATACGATCTTGTCGTTCCGCTCGAAGACGACGGCAACCTCGATGCAAAGAAGTGCGTGAAGCACCAGGCGAACTGCCGTGTGCGCCGTTTCCGCCCCGGCGAGGAGGATCTGGTGGGCCGCCTGCGCCGCAAGCCGGGCGGCCAGTGGTATTTCGATTACGGCGAGGGCGAGGACGACGACGAACTCGGTTTTCGCTTCAGCGACGAACGGTTCGTGACCGGCGAATATGTCTCGATCCTCAGCGACGGCGTGATGCACACCTACCAGGTGAAGCTGGTGGAAAAACTCTGAGGCTCGAATCTGAACCTGCGGCAATGCGCGACAGGCGATCGTCCTCCCCGGAGACGGCCGGCACTGGCAATTCCGTCGGGTCCTCGGGGTGAGAGCGATATGCGTCAGCAAAATACCAAAGCGGAAAAGAACGGAACACCAAAGGCTGTCACCGTAATCGAGCGGATGGATTCGAGCGCGGCCAGGATGCTGGTCCTCGTGGCCGCCGCCGCCCTGGGCGTCTACCTCTCCTATCGGCTGGCACTGCCATTCCTCCCGGCACTTGTCTGGGCTGTCGTGCTCGGCGTCCTCATCGCGCCGGTCCAGCCGAAACTCGAAATGCACCTTGGCGCAAACATCGCCGCATTCGTCTCGGCGTCGGTGGCTGCTTTGATTGTAATATTGCTTCTGCTCTTTATCGTGCAGCAGCTTGTCAGGGAGGCTGCCGATGGCGCCGTGAACGTCGAAAGCGCGCTGCGGTCATCCGACTGGCAGAGCATTATCAATGGCGTACCGATACTTTCCACGATTGCGGTATGGCTCGGGGAGCGTCTCGATCTCGCCGGGATGATGGGTCGGATCGCCCAGTGGCTCACTGCACAAAGTGCAACGCTGTTGCGCGGATCCATCAATCAGGCAATCGTGCTTCTGCTCGTCTTCTACATGCTCTTCTATTTCCTGCGCGATCGACAGCTTGCGGTGCGCGCCCTGAGAGAATTCTCGCCGCTGAACAGCGACGAGACGGCACATATCATCGCTCGTTTCACAGATGCGGTGTATGCCACGGTGTTCGGTACCGTCATGGTCGCCGCCGTTCAGGGCACGTTGGGTGGACTGATGTTCTGGTTGCTTGCCCTGCCGGCTCCCGCGTTCTGGGGGCTGGTCATGGGCCTTCTCGCGATCGTGCCCGTGCTGGGTGCGTTCGTAGTTTGGGTCCCCGCAGCCATCTTTCTTGCCGTGGAAGGCGAGTGGGTTCGTGCTCTTGTTCTGGTTATATGGGGCGGCGTGATAATCGCCACGATCGACAATCTGCTCTACCCGATATTTGTCGGCAATCGGCTGAAGCTGCACACCGTTCTGGCTTTCATTGGCGCCGTGGGTGGCATCATCCTGTTCGGCGCCTCCGGGCTTGTTCTCGGGCCAGCGACGATTTCTATTACGTTGGCTCTGATCGCGGTCCTGAAGGGCCGCTTCCAGGGCAAGCCATTGTCGATGATAGACCAGTCGACCAACACTGAAGACGTAAGCCAACGGCCCGCGTCATACGCCGGGGCGGAGGATGCCCAATCCAAGCGCCGCGAGCGGCTACCGTAGCTTGAGGGTGGCGATCGTCACGCCGGGCTCTGAAGGGTGGGGTGCCTGCTTGAAGCCGAACTCCCTACCCATCGCGAGCATTTTCGTGTTCTCACTGAGAATGAAGCCTTCGATGACGCCCAGTCCGTCTGCCCGTGCATAGTCGATGAGATGCGTGAGGAGAGCCCAGCCCAGGCCTCGGCCCTGCAGGTCGGTGCGGACGAGAAGGCCGTACTCGGCTGTTTCCTTGTCCGGATCCGACGACAGGCGCACGATACCGGCAAGTTCGCCGGTCTCCTTTCGCAGAGCGACGAAGGCGATTTCCCGCTCATAATCGAGTTGCGTGAGCCGCAGAAGCATCTCATCGGGAAAATGCCGGCGCGGCGCGAGGAAGCGGAACCTGACGTCCTCCGGTGAGACCTTCGCGAGGAAGGCGGGATAAAGCGACACATCCGCCGGCTTGATGGGGCGCAGGCGATATTCCTCCCCCTTCAAGACGACCTCCTTTTCCCAAGCGGCAGGGTAGGGCCGGATGGCGAGCGCCGGGTTGGGGCCGGCGTGTTCCACATCGCTCAGTTCGATCTCAATGCGTGCATCGAGCGCAATAACGCCTTCGCTGTCGGCGAGCAGCGGATTGATGTCCGTCGAGACGATGCAGGGGAAATCGACGATCAGTTGCGACAAGGCGTTCAGCGCCCGGACGATGGCTTTGCGATCGGCGGGGGGCCGGTCGCGATACCCGGCGAGCAGCCGGCCGATGCGCGTGCGGTCGATCAGGTCGCCGGAAAGCAAATTGTCGAGCGGGGGGAGGGCGATCGCGGTATCGTCGAGGATCTCCACGGCCGTGCCGCCAGCGCCGAACAGCACAGTCGGGCCGAAAATGGGGTCGCGGCCGATACCAAGGATGACCTCCTGCGCTCCCTTCCTGGTGACCATCGGTTGCACGACGAAGCCATCGATCTTTCCGGCGTCACCAGTTTTCCGCAAGCGCTCTTCAATGTCATGGACCGCCTCGACCGCGGCTTCGGGCGTGGCGATATCGAGCACCACGCCGCCAACATCCGATTTGTGGCTGATCTCCTTGGAGAGCAGCTTGACGACGATCTTCTCCGATTGCTTGAGCAGGCGCTTTGCCGCTTTTCTCGCTTCGTTGCCCGTGCGAACGACGATCGTTTCCGGGACCGGGATTTCGTAGGCCTCGATCACTGCCTTGGCTTCAGGCTCGGTGAGCATGCGCCGGCCTTCGGAGGCGGCATTCCGGAAGATATCGAGGACAGCTTCGCTGTCGCCGCGCATGTCTTCGCCGCGGCTCGAGGGCACGCGCATCAGGACCTTCTGCGCTCGCGACCAGTCGCTGAGGTATGAGACTGCGGCCGCCGCCGCGGCGGGGGTCTCAAAGCTTGCGATGCCCGCCTCCTGCAGGACGTGGCGGCCTTCCCGCGCGGTTTTCTCGCCCAACCAGCAGGTAAGCACCGGCTTGCCGTTGATCATTCCCCCTCGTGCAAGCCGCGCAACGGCCTGCGCCGCCTCGGCCGGGGAGGCAAGTCCCGTGGGACAGTTCATCACCAGCAGCGCGTCGGTTCCTGAATCCTCGGCGACCACCGATACGGCGGCGCTGTAGCGTTGCGCGGGCGCATCGCCGATGATGTCGACGGGGTTGGCGCGCGACCAGTTCGCGGGTAGGGCCTTGTCCAGCTTGTCGACGGTCTCCTGCGAAAGCGCGGCAAGCTCCGCACCCAGATCTGCCAACCTGTCGACGGCGAGCACGCCGGCGCCGCCGCCATTGGTGACTATGCCCACCCGCGACCGTTCAAGCTTGGGGAAGCGGGCGACCGTCTCCGCTGCATCGAAAAGCTCGCGGAGGCCGTGCACGCGAAGGATGCCGGCGCGACTGAGTGCTGCTTCGACAACCTTGTCAGAGCCGGAAAGTGCGCCGGTGTGGGTGGTTGCTGCCTTTGCCCCGGCGGCATGCCTACCTGATTTGACTGCAATGACGGGCTTGAGGCGCGCCGCCGCGCGGGCCGCCGACATGAACTTGCGCGGGTTGGGAATGCTCTCGAGGTAGAGCAGGATGGCGCGTGTCCTGGCGTCGCCTGCAAGCAGGTCGAGATAGTCGCCGACATCCACATCGGCCATATCACCCAGCGAGACGACGTGCGAGAAACCGATCCCTTCATCCGCCGCCCAGTCGATGAGCGTTGTCGCGATCGCTCCGGATTGCGACAGGAGCGCCAAGCCGCCTGGTTGCGGGTTCATATGGGCAAAGCTTGCATTGAGCTTCGCGGGCGGGACGATCAGGCCCACCGTATTGGGACCGATGACGCGGAAGAGGTATGGCTTCGCCGCGTCCAGCATGGCCTGGCGCAGCCCGTTCTCGCGCGTCAGGCCAGCGCTGATCACCACTGCCGTGCGCGTTCCCTTCTTTCCCAGCGCGCGAATGATGCCTGGGACCGTCTTGGGTGGGGTGGCGATAACCGCCACGTCGGGTGCTGCCGGCAGTTCATCCGCATTTGCATGGCAGCGTCGGCCGTTGATCTCCCGGTATTTCGGATTGACCGGCCAGATATCGCCCTCGAAGCCGCCTGCGATGATATTTTCAAGAACGATCCGGCCAACGGAGCCTTGCCGGATGGAGGCGCCGAAAACAGCCACCGACTTCGGATCGACCGCATTTTCGAGATTGGGATGGTCATGGAAAGCCCGCCTCTTGTTAACCAGCCTAGTTCTAGCGGCACCGCAGCACGGTAGTCTTGCGCATGATCAAGGGAAGAGGAACTCCGTCCGATTGTTCCCGACTGCTGGCGTTTGACGCCGGTCAAGGCGATGCCTGGGTCGGGGCGTATTGTTTCGGTAGATTCCAAACCAGGAAGCGCCATGACCAGACGCATCGTCATCGTCCAGGGCCACCCCGACGCGGACCCCCGCCGCTACTGCCGCGCCTTGGCTGATGCCTATGCGCAGGGCGCGGAGGCGGCAGGCCATGAAGTGACCAGGATCGACATTGCAAGGCTCGATTTCCCGCTCCTGCGCACGCAGGAGGACTTCCTGCACGGCTCGGTGCCGCAGGAACTTGAGCCTGCCAAGGAAGCGATCCTGCGGGCCGAGCATCTGGTCTTTGTCTTTCCCCTGTGGCTTGGAACGATGCCCGCCCTGCTCAAGGGCTTCCTCGAACAGATAATGCGGCCGGGCGTGGCCTTCGCTTATGGCAAGCACGGTTTTCCCGAAACCCTCCTCAAGGGCCGCTCGGCGCGGATCGTCGTCACCATGGGCATGCCGGCCTTCTTCTATCGCTGGTGGTTCTTCGGTCACGGGCTGCGCGGCATGCGGCGCAACATCCTCAAATTCGTGGGGCTCGGCCCGGTGAAGGAAACCCTGTTCGGTATGATCGAGCCCGCTGGCGACCGGAAGCGGCGCAAATGGCTCGATCAGATGCGGCGGCTCGGGGAACGGGCAGCCTGAACCTCATACCTGTGGCGTTCTTCGTGGCTCGAAGCGCCAGTGCACCGTATAAGCCATCTGAAGATGGGAGGGGCGTTAGTGCAGCCTGACGTCGGAGCGATTCCGCTGATTGCGCTCGACGCGGTGGCTTTCGACACGGAGACCACCGGCCTCGACACACGCGCGGCGCGCCTCGTCCAGATCGGGGGTGTGGCGATCGCGTGTGGCGCGGTATGTCCGGACCAATCCTTCGAAAGCTTGGTCGATCCGGGGATGCCTGTCCCACCAGAATCAACGCGCATCCACGGCATTACCGACGAAATGGTGCGCGAGGCGCCTGCTTTTGCTTCCGCATGGCGCAGTTTCGAGAGGTTTCGCGGCGGGCGCCCGCTGATCGGCTATGCCATCGGCTTCGATCTCGCCATCATAGAGAGGGAAGTGGCGCGTGCCGGAATCCACTGGAAGCGGTCGCGGACGTTGTGCGTGCGAACGCTGAGCCGCATCGTCAATCGCGATCTGCGCAACCACTCGCTCGAGGCGCTCGCTACCTGGCTCGGGTTCGAAGTTACAGGCCGCCATCAGGCGCTGGGCGACGCCGTGGCCGCGGCGAAAGTGTTCACCGGCCTCCTGCCGAGGCTGCAGGCCATGGGCATTCGTACTTTTGCCGAGGCGGAGCGAGCCTCCCTCCAGCTTGCAAGGGAGCAGGACGAGCAGGCAAGGGCAGGGTGGGCGGATCCTGTCGCACGGCCGGTCCCGCAACCCTTTGCCGCGATCGACCCCTTCGCCTACCAGCATCGCGTCGGCGATCTCATGGCCACGCCTCCTATCGTCATCCGCCATGAAACATCGCTCCGCTCGGCGATCGGGCTGATGGCGGAGAGACGGGTGGGCTCCGTCCTGGTCTCCCAGGGCGGTCAGCACAGCCACCACAAAGGCGAATATGGCATCCTCACCGAACGCGACGTGCTCCGCCTGCTGGCGGCGGATGGTGAGCGGAGCTTTGAGCGCCGCGCGGGCGAACTTGCCAGCCGACCGCTCATCAGCATCCGTGCGCAGGCCTTCGCCTATCGCGCGATCGGCCGCATGGACAGGCTTGGGGTTCGTCATCTCGGCGTGCATGACGAGAAGGAAGCGCTTATAGGGGTCATATCCGCGCGTGATCTCCTGCGCCTGCGCGCAAGCGCGGCAATCCAGCTCGACGATATGATCGATGCCGCAAGGTCCGGCGCTGAGATGGCCGCTGCCTGGGCGTCTCTTCCCTCCGTTGCCTCTGCACTGGTGGCAGAGAAGATCGAAGCGCGGACTGTTGCCGAGATCGTCAGCGAGGAACTGCGCGCCATGACGCGTCGGGCGGCGATCCTTGCGGAAGAGGAAATGAAGATTGTTGGCCTGGGCGACCCACCATCACCCTATGCCGTACTTGTTCTTGGTTCCGCCGGGCGCGGCGAGAGCCTGCTTGCCGCCGATCAGGACAATGCCATCGTCTTCAAGCGGGGCGTGCCGGGCGGGCCGGAGGATCGGTGGTTCGGCGCCCTTGGCGGGCGGATCGCCGCCATTCTCGATACAGCCGGGATCGCCTATTGCAAGGGTGGGGTGATGGCGAAGAACGAGGAATGGCGCGGTTCACTGGATCTCTGGAGGGAACGCATCAGCGGGTGGATGCGCCGCTCCCGCCCTCAGGACCTGCTTAACATCGATATCTTCTTCGATCTTGCCCCCGTGCACGGCGAAAGAGGGCTTGGCGAGACCCTATTCGAGGGCGCCTACGCATATGGGCATGCTGATGCCGCGTTTCCGCTGGTGCTCGGCGAACGGCTTGCCAGTCTGCCCACACCCTTCACGCTGTTCGGCGGATTGCGGACGGAGGAAGGCCGGATCGACCTCAAGCGCTATGCCCTTTTCCCTCTTGTCTCTGCCGCGCGGGCGCTGTCGATCCGTCACGATATCCGCGCGCGCTCCACGCGGGCGCGCCTCGAAGGGCTCCTGGAGCGGCAGATCGGCAACGGGCCGGCGATCCGTCGTGTGCTCGCAGCACACGAACTCGTGCTCTCGCTGATGCTTGCGCAGCAGGGCCGAGACCGGCATCAGGGGGTGCCGCTTTCCAATGGTGTCGAGGTTGCCACCCTTCCGCGCGATCGCAGGGGGGCACTGCGGACAGCACTGCGGGACCTTCAGATCGTGCCTGACCTCATGCATGATCTGATGTAAGCCCTATCGCGTCGCACCGCCGCCACAAGAAGATCGAGCGGCGGCACATCTTGCCGCGCTGGCGAATGGTGGCGCTTTCCCCTAAGCCGCCCTATTGTAACGTCCGGTAATCAGAGCGCTTTAATCGGGGCGGCAAGTGATCTTCCAGGGAATGGGACAGACGTGGTTCTTGCTGCTCGTGCCGGTGGCGGTTCTGAGCGCCGCTATCTGGGGAGGAAAACGCGCGGGCCTCCTGGTCCTGGTCGTCGGCGCCGCCTTTCTCGCGGCAGGGGCAGCTGAGGTGATGGCGGGCTTCGGCGCCGTGCCGGCGCTTTTGTCGTTTTTGTTCTCCGCCGCGTTGGTCTTCGTCGGCTCCGGCTACCGTGACGCCAGGAAAATCGCTCGTGGCGCGCAGGAACAGCTCGATGCGCGTGAAGCCCATCTTCGCTCCATTCTGGATACGGTGCCGGACGCGACGGTGGTCATTGATGTGCAGGGCACGATGATCTCTTTCAACCGGGCCGCCATTCGCCAGTTTGGATATACGGAAGCCGAAGCGGTAGGGCAGAACGTCAAGATCCTGATGCCGGAGCCCTATCAGGGCGAACATGACGGCTACATCCACCGCTATCTGACGACCGGCGAGCGGCGGATTATCGGCATCGACCGCGTCGTCGTCGGACGGCGGAAGGATGGCTCGACCTTCCCCATGAAGCTTGCGGTGGGGGAGATGAAGAGCGGCGGCCAAATATTCTTTACCGGCTTCATCCGCGACCTGACGGAAAGGGCCGAGTCGGAGGCGAGGCTGGAGGAAATCCAGGCGGAGCTTGCGCGCCTTGCACGTCTGAACGAACTCGGAGAGATGGCCTCTACATTGGCGCACGAACTCAACCAGCCGCTTTCGGCCATCGCCAATTATGTGCAGGGGTGCAGCCGGCTTCTGCGGGATATGGACGACGCGCTGGCCTCCCGCATGCGCGAGGCATTGGATGAGACGGCCCGCCAGACGCTGCGCGCGGGCCAGATCATCCGCCACCTGCGCGAGTTCGTCACCAGGGGCGATACCGAAAAGCAACCAGAGGATCTCCACAAGCTCGTGGAGGAGGCCGGCGCGCTCGCCCTGGTCGGCTCGCGTGAAATGGGCGTGCGAACGGTGTTCGACTTCAAGTCCGGCCCTAAGGTGGTTCTGGTCGACCGCGTGCAGATCCAACAGGTACTGATCAACCTCATGCGCAATGCCATGGAAGCCATGAAGGAGAGCGAAGCCCGCGAGTTGGTGGTACGAATCATGCAGGGCGAAGGCGGCGAAGCGATAGTGGAGGTTTCCGACACGGGCTCGGGTGTGCCGGAAGACGTGGTGGCACAGCTTTTCCAGCCCTTCGTCACCACCAAGCCCGGCGGGATGGGAATAGGGCTCTCCATATCGAAGCGGATCATTGAGGCCCACAGGGGCGAACTGATCATGCAGCGGAACGAGAAGGGCGGGGCGACTTTCCGCTTCACCTTGCCGGCCGGAAAAGAGCAGGAACAGGAAAATGAGCGGTGATGTCGTAGTTCATATTGTTGACGACGAGGAGCCTGTCAGGAAATCGCTGGCATTCCTCCTGACGATATCGGGGCACGCGGTGCGCGTGCACGGCTCGGCGACCTCCTTCCTCTCCGTTGCCGGGGCACTGGAGAACGCCTGCCTCGTCACCGATTTGCGTATGCCGGATATGAGCGGCGTCGAGCTGCTCAAGCGGTTGCACGAGGAGGGTGCAATGCTGCCCGCCATCGTGATTACGGGACATGGGGACGTGCCGTTGGCAGTAGAGGCGATGAAGGCGGGCGCGCTCGATTTCATCGAGAAGCCATTCGAGGACGAGGTTCTGCTCGAAGCAGTGGCGCGGGCCATCGCTGAGCTCAAAAGGAAGCCGCGGGAGCAGGACGACATTTCGGCCATACGACAACGGCTTGGCCAGCTTAGCGAACGGGAGCGGCAGGTCATGGCCGGGATCGTCGCCGGGCTCCCCAACAAGACCATTGCCTACGACCTCAATATCAGCCCGCGAACGGTAGAGGTCCACCGCTCGAATGTCATGGCCAAGATGAACGCCAAGAACCTGCCCGAGCTTGTGCGCATGGTTTTGGCGGCGGGCGACGAGAGCCCCTGAGGCGCCCTTGGTGGGCTTGATCCAGCGCAAGGCGGTTTGGGCTCCTGTCGGTGCACTATGGCCGACAGGCTGAGAAGGCCCGTTGTGCCAAGAAGCAGATCGAATTGCCCACAAATGCCAAAATCCTCGTTGTCGCGCCGGATCCGGATTTCCGGCGTTCACTGGCTTTCGTGCTGGAGGCCGAGGGCTGCCGCGTGAACATCGTGGAGTGGTTGCCCGACCTCGACACATTGTCGGACCGTTATGATTGTCTGGTGATCGACCACCGGTCGATACCGGCGGCGGCGCAGAGCGGAACACTCTTGGCGAGCATGCGCACACCTATGGTGGTTCTGGTCAGCCACGCGCAGGACATGGTCGCCAGAGGCTTCGAACGGGTGGTGGTGAAACCCTTCCTTGGTCACAAGCTGGTCGAAGCCGTGCGCGATGCCCTGAAGCAGGAGCCGCAGCGCGCCACGCCTACGTAGTTTCCCTTAGGATATAACCGAATTTCTTCGATCGGCGTTCCGGGGCACTGATGATCCGACAAGATCGGAGATCATCAAGATGCTCGCTTCCAACGCCGTGCAAATCCCTTCAAGAACAACCAACCTGGGCATTCCCGCCGCTCAACCGAGAACAGCCGCGTGCATTGCGCCACCGGCCTTTGCCGCCTCGCAGCCGCATCAGGTGCTTCTCTATTTGCCCAATGCGGAAATCTATGGCCAGGGCGAGCGGGCCACCGCGCTCTACCAGGTGGAGTTCGGCGCTGTCCGCGTCTACCGCCTGCTTTCCGATGGCCGGCGGCAGATCAGTGCTTTCCACGTGGCAGGCGATGTCTTCGGCTTCGAGGCGGACGGCCACCACCATTTCTTCGCAGAGGCGATCTGCAATTCCGCGATCCGCATCTATCGCCAGCCGATCGGTGCGGATGTCGCGCGCGAGATCCTTCCCGTCGCGCTCACGGCGCTGATCCGAGCCCAGGAGCATTTGCTGGTGATCGGGCGCCAGAACGCCGCCGAGCGCGTGGCCGCCTTCCTGCTCGATCTGTTCGAGCGTCAAGACGGCCTGCCGCAGGTCGAGCTCGTCATGTCACGGACCGATATCGGCGACTATCTCGGCCTGACGATCGAGACGGTCTCGCGCGTTTTCTCGAAGTTCCGCGAGAAGGGCTACATTCGCCTCCAGGGCGTGCGCACCGTAAATCTCGTCAAGCTGGAAGCGCTGCGCGCTCTTTGCGTCTGAATAGCTGGAGTCCTTTCAGGGCGCTCCCGGCGGACTGTCCAGGTAGCTGTATGGCGGCCGGGAAGGGGACGGCACGGGGACATTCCCAAAACGACACTGAAGTCCGCCAGACGACCTGAACCGCGCCCGTAACACCTCATCTCTGCACTATCTAAGCAAGGAGAACTGTTGTGAATCGTTTGAAAGGGAAACCCGCCATCGTGACCGGTGGAGCTGTCGGAATCGGTCGCGCCTGTGTGGAGCGCATGGCCGGGGAAGGCGCGAAGGTGGCGATCTTCGACCTACTTGAGGCGGAAGGCACGGCGCTCGCCGCCACGCTGACGGCGCAAGGCCATGAGGTTGCCTTCTGGAAAGTCGATGTCGCCGACGAGGCGGCGATGAAGGACACGATCGATGCAGCCGCCGCGCGCTTTGGGGGCTTGCAAATCGTGGTCAACAATGCGGGCATCTCAGGCACACCCAAACAAACCGATCAGGTAACCGAGGCCGAATGGGACCGGGTGCAGGCGGTGAACGTGAAAGGCGTATTCTTCGGCACCAAACACGCGATCCCGCATCTGCGTATGGCGGGAGGCGGGGCGATCATCAATCTGTCGTCCATCGCCGGGCTGATCGGCGTGGGCGGCATTGCGCCCTATCATGCCTCCAAGGGGGCGGTGCGGCTGATGACCAAGAACGATGCGATTACCTATGCGCCCGAGGGTATCCGTGTGAATTCGATCCACCCCGGCTATATCTGGACGCCCATGGTGGAAAACCACCTGCGCGCCACCTCGGACGATCTCGAGACCGCCAAGGCCGCTGCCGGATCGGCTCATCCGCTGGGTCATATGGGGGTACCCGACGACATCGCCTGGGCGGTGGTCTATCTCGCTTCGGACGAGGCAAAGTTCGTCACCGGCGCCGAGCTGGTGGTGGACGGCGGCTATACAGCACGGTGAGTCGCCCGTGATGCGCCTGACCGGCCCGCACAGTCAGCCCGTCGCGGCTTGCCTCGTTGCCGTTGATTCCCGAACGGACGGCCTCACCAAAGCCGAGGCCGCGCGGCGGCTGGCGCAGCACGGCCCGAACCGGCTGCCCGAGGCGCGGGCCCGCGGCCCCTTGCGCCGGCTTCTGGCGCAGTTTCACAACGTGCTGATCTACGTGCTTCTGGCTGCCGCTGTGGTGACGGGGGTACTTCAGCAGTGGGTCGATACCGGGGTGATTTTGGCCGTGGTGCTGGCCAATGCGGTCATCGGATTCCTGCAGGAGGGCAAGGCCGAGGCGGCGATGGCGGCGATCCGCGACATGCTCGCGCCCCGTGCCGCCGTCCTGCGCGACGGTGCGCGGGTGACGGTGGACGGTGCCGATCTGGTTCCGGGTGACATCGTGCTCCTGGAGGCGGGCGACAGGGTGCCCGCCGACCTGCGTATCCTCGAGGCGCGCGGGCTAGCGGCGCAGGAGGCGATCCTGACCGGCGAATCGGTGCCGGTCGAAAAGGCGTCGGCACCGGTTGCCCCCGAGGCACTTCTGGGCGACCGGCGGTCCATGTTGTGGTCGGGCACGCTCGTCACGCAGGGTACGGCGCGCGGGCTGGTGGTGGCCACCGGCCCTGCCACCGAGATAGGCCGCATCGGCGGCTTGTTGGCGGGGGTGGAGCAGGTGACGACACCGCTGGTCGCGCAGATGGACCATTTTGCGCGGTGGTTGTCATTCCTGATCCTCTTGGCCGCGGCTCTCCTGCTCGCCTATGGCTATTATGTCGGTCACCACGACTTTTCCGAGATGTTCATGGTCGTGGTCGGAGTCGCGGTAGCCGCTATTCCCGAAGGCCTGCCTGCGGTAATGACCATTACACTCGCCATCGGCGTGCAGGCCATGGCGCGGCGCAATGCCATTGTTCGCCGTCTGCCTGCGATCGAGGCCATCGGCTCGGTCTCGGTCATCTGCACCGACAAGACCGGTACGCTGACCCGCAACGAGATGGTCGTCGCTGCCGCCGAGACGCCTGAGGGCACCTTCGAGATCACGGGCGAAGGCTATGGGCCGGAAGGCCAAGTCGCGCCCGAGGGCGACCTATCGCGCCTCGCGCGGGCGGCGGAGCTCTGCAACGACGCAGCAATCGTCTATCGTGACGGGCAGTGGAAGGTCGAAGGCGACCCGATGGAGGGAGCTCTCCTGGCTTTCGCGCGCAAGGCAACGGGCGATTCCCGGGCCGGTGCGGGCAGGCTGGACGCGATTCCATTCGATTCCCGCCACCGTTTCATGGCCGTGCTGACCGAGAGCGGGGATGGCCGCGTGACCCATGTAAAGGGCGCGCCGGAGCGGGTGCTGCACATGTGCGGCGACATTGATCCTGCAACGTGGCTCGGTCGCGCAGATGCCATGGCCAGCCACGGGCTTCGGGTGTTGGCATTGGCCGAACAGCGGCAGACGGGTGACCGGATAGACCCTGTCGCTCTGGAAGGCGGCCTCAGCTTTCTCGGTCTTGTCGGCCTGATCGATCCGCCGCGGCTCGAGGCGATTGCCGCCGTGGCGGAATGCCGTGCGGCAGGCATCCGCGTCAAGATGATCACCGGCGACCACGCCGGCACCGCCGCCGCCATCGCTACTCAGATCGGCCTGGAGAACCCCGGTCGCGTGCTCACAGGCGCCGATCTTGACAAGCTCGACGACGCACAACTGGCGCTGAATGTCACCGGGGTGGATGTTTTTGCCCGCACAAGCCCCGAACACAAGCTGCGCCTTGTCACGGCGCTTCAATTGAACGGGCTGTTGGTCGCCATGACCGGCGACGGGGTGAACGATGCGCCGGCGCTCAAGCGCGCTGATGCGGGCATCGCCATGGGGCTCAAGGGGTCCGAGGCCGCCAAGGAAGCCGCCGATCTGGTGCTGGCCGACGACAATTTCGCCACCATCGCCGCAGCGGTGCGCGAAGGGCGCACCGTCTACGACAACCTCAAGAAGGTGATCAGCTGGACGCTGCCCACCAATGCGGGCGAGTCCCTGACCGTGGTTCTGGCGCTGCTGGCGGGGCTCGCTTTGCCGGTGACGGCGGTGCAGATCCTCTGGATCAATCTGATCACCAGCACCACGCTGGGTATCGCGCTCGCCTTTGAGCCGACCGAGGCCGGCACCATGGCCCGCCCGCCGCGGCCCCGGAACGCGCCGATCCTGTCGGGGGGACTCGTCTGGCACGTGGTGCTGGTCGCGCTTCTGTTCCTGGCAGCGACTTTCGGCATCTTCACCTATGCCATAGACCGGGGCCATTCTCTTGAATTGGCGCAGACCATGGCGATGAACATGCTTGTGGTGCTGGAAATTTTCCACCTCTTCTTCATCCGGAATATCCACAGCACCTCGCTGACTTGGGCGGCGGCGCGTGGGACGAAGGTCGTTTGGATTGTGGTCATCGCCATCACCGCCGCGCAATTTTCCGTCACCTACCTGCCGCCATTGCAGGCGATCCTTGGCACGCGGCCTGTGCCGGTTTTGGACGGACTGTTGATTGTCGGCGTCGGCGCCGCCTTCTTTGCGATAGTTGAGATTGAAAAGCAGATACGACTGGCCCTCACTCGATAGAGGGGCGCGAGTGATCCGAAATCCGAGTTTGAGGAGCTGGTAGGCCTTTTCATCGAAGTCAAATCGAATCGTCAGGTGATTGTGGTGACCCACAATGCAAATCTTGTGGTCAATACCGACGCCCAATCTTCATCGCGCACTGCACCCACATGGCGAACTGCCTCCGATCTCCTACACATCTTGCGGTTAGGCGGCGTTATCTTCGGCTGTCTCGCTGACCGTCGCTTCGACCGGCTTGGAGAGAGAGATCGCGATCATTTCCGACACCTTGTCGGCTGCCGTGCGGATTGGATCGGTCTTGAGATGGGCGTAGCGGGCTGTTGTCTGAACCTGTGTATGCCCGAGGAGCCTGCCGATCATTGTCAGATCTTGTCCAAGCTGGAGTGCGTCCGAGGCGAAGGAATGGCGCAGATCATGAATACGCAAACCGCTGAGTCCTGCACGCTTCCGTAGCCGGCGCCAAGGCTTCTGGATGTCGGTCAGGTATTGACCCTCGACGCGACCGGTAATGACATACGGGTTATCCTTCAGCTTCGGGATGTCCTTCAGTACGTCGATGGCAGCCTTGCCAATTGGCACAATTTTGGCACCGGTTTTGGAGTCGGGGAGGCGCAAGACACCTGCGTCGAAGTCAATGTACTCCCATTTGAGCGTCTGAATCTCGCCCAGGCGGCAGCCGGTAAGAAGCAAGAGGCGAATGCAGTTCGCGGCTTCCGGCTCGCTATCGGATTCGCGCAGGACCCTGCCGAGTCGGGCGAGCTCATCCGGGGTCAGATAACGCTCCCGTTTGACTTCCTTGTAGCGTTTCACCTTCCAGCAGGGATTTACGCCGTCGGTGCGCACCCCCCAAGTGTGCGCGACGGTGAACATGATCGAGAGGACGCCGAGCGTGCGGTTCGCCTGATAGGGCGTCGTCTTCATCGACTGGTGCAAATTGACGACGTCGGCGCGGGTGACATCGATGATCCGAGGGGAACCCAGCTTGGGGTTAATGAACAGCTCAACCGAACGCTTGTATTCGCCGTAGGTGGACGGCTTGCAATGTACGGCGACGTGTTCCTTGAGGAAGCGCTGGCCGAACTCCTTCATCGTGGGCGAGGCTTTGCGCTTGTCGCGGTCGGTCGCGGGATCGCCGCCCAACCGGACATCGGACAGATGCTTCATCGCCTCGGTGCGGGCGAGTTCGGGCGTCAGAGCGCCATGAAGGCCTATGTTGACGCGGCGTAGCCGGCCGCCGGCGCGAAACTGCGCAAGATACATCTTCCGACCCGAAGGATAGACGCGCAGACCGAAGCCTTTCAACTCGTCGTCCCAAAGGAAGAATTCCTTGTCGGCCGGCGCTGCGGCATCGACGGAACGTTTCGTGATCTTCGGCATGGAACACCTCGTGAACGCCGGAATCTCCGGAATCAAATCGGAATCATCTGGGAGAAAACTGCGGAGTTTTCAGTCGCAGAAAAGCGTAGGGGTGTGGTCGAAATATGTCAACGAAAACATCGTTTTATGTGGCGTTTGGCGGTGTTTTCGCAGGAACGGAAAATGTAGCGAAAACGGCCTGTAGCAAACTCATAACCTGAAGGTCGCAGGTTCAAATCCTGCCCCCGCAACCAACGCCTACGCTACAGTATCCGATAAGCGCCGGAACAACGCCATGACGCGCGAAAGCACTACGATATCGCCGCGATATGCATGCCGGTCGGAGGCCCGCATAGTACCGGAGCCGATCCGCATGAGCCTGGAAGGCTTTGGCCATTTCGTCAACGTGCTCTCCCGTCCGCCCGCTTCGGTCCCGGAAATGGTGGAGCTCCTCAAGCGCCCTGCACCTTGGGAGCCGGGGCATAAGGCGAAACGGTGAGCCCCGGCCGCTTATCGGGTCGCAGGATGTCATCGCGCTCAAACTTTTCGAACGGCCTAGTAAGCGACTGAAAATCGGATACGCCAGTGGTTCGGATGTCCGATCTCATCAAGCATGGTCACTGGCGGCAATGGCGTCGAGCCTTTCGTTTCGTTGGTTCATGGCCTTCTGAATCGCCCGGCCGGCCTCGCGCGGGGCGGCCTTTCTGTTTTGGCGATCGATACAGATTGAGAATGCGGGGCAGTCTGCCCGTCGACCCTGCTTCCGGCCGGCCAGACCGCCCCAGCGACGCCCGCCAGGCATGCTTTGGGCGGGGGCGTTGGGCATACCTGTCAAAACGCCGCTGTCCCCAAAGGGACGCGCTTCCTTTAGAGTGAAGCTCTCGTGGTGGCTACAAGCAGCAATGCAGTCAAATCGATATGATCGACTGAACACAGCGTCCAATTCGGCATTTGCGCAAGATAGTTGCAGGAATATCACGCCGCGACATGCTCCAGCCTGACCAAACGGTCATCCGGCAGCGACCCGCTGCAACGCCTTCGCTTCTTCCCACGGTGCGGTTTTGCGATTAGGCCGCATAAGCGGATGAACGAGGAACTTGGCCTCGATTTTTTCGAAGGCCAATCCTGGCATGGGATTCATCGCCACGCATTGATGACCATGATCGCCTATGCCTTCCTCCAGAATCAACGCCTCGGCCAAGCCGAGCCTGCCCGCCGTAAGACGCGCCGTCATCGCAGCCCTGTGCTAAGCCACCGGCTTTCGGAATGATCGGCGACGCTTGGTCACCACAACGACATCTTGAGACCTGTCGTCCGTGCGTTTGGCCTTGAAGGCGAGCACCTTTTTCGGTTCCGGTGCCGACAGGGGCTCAGGTTGTCCTGTCGGCTGCGGCGTTTGCCGGGCTTCTGACCTTGCTTTTCGGGTGCGCCGTAGTGCCTTGGCGGCCACTGCTTCGGCATCCGACACCTCACCGGACTGGTTCCCGTCGAGATCAATACGCGCGCCCCCGGCGCACAATGCCTTCAGATATTGATCCGTTCGGGTGTAGGCGCGCAGCGCTCTGCACAACTCCTCGTCCGAAAGTTCGTCGTCGCGCGAATGTCGTTATGGATGCCGATCTTCAGCGGCCTTGGTGCTCCCGGATTGAACGCCTGAGGCCACTTCGCCGACAGATAGCGGAAGAGCTTTGCAGGTGACTTCCCTTGCTTTGTGATCGGCATGACCAAGCCTCGCCCGATTTGTTCTGTGCCAAAGACGATGCCCTCGTAGCACGCACGCGGGCACAATATTAGGGAGAAATTATCCGAATTCAGTCGCTTAGCGGGACTGATGGGGTTGTCCCCGCAATCAATGGCTCTCGCCACTTGGCTGCCGATGCCGGCAGCTTACGTGAGGCCCTATGTGAAGTGGTAAAAGGTTGCTCATGTCAAACTCGCCGCAACGTTCATCGCGATGGCGGAGGAACGATGCGCGATTTCGTGACACGCTCCCCGTCGAGGATCGCGGTCCTCGCTTCCTCCGCCAGCCGATCCACCAGTTCCTGCCATTCCATGCGTCTTGCCTCACGCAAAGCGATCGGCAATTCATCGACATTTGCAAGTGCGCGTTCGGCATCCGCGAGCTCCTCGCAGATGTCACGAAAGGATTCGTCCGCACCGAACAGCCGGCGAATAGTCAGTTCGAACTGGGGGTAACGACTGACCACCGCCGAAAGAGCTGCCTGCTTGCCCGTTAGTCCGCTCATCTTCACGATCCGTTGAATTCGGCATGCTATCCGAGGGCTATTGCTGGAACCAGCGGCTGTATGTAAATTACGTGGGCGATTGATGTAATGACGGCAAAAGAGAAGCCGACGGTCGCCAAGATATAACCAGGTGAAGGTTCGGTGACCCCAGTGGAATCAGCCACGGCAAAGGGGGATTTTTCCCCTGCGGAGGATTGCCGCGCCCAGCTTGCCAGAATACTGAACAGCGCCGACTTCAACGCCAGTGAACGCGACCGTCGCTTTTTGAGCTATGTGGTCGAGGAAACACTGGCTGGCCGCGGCGACCGCATCAAGGCCTATTCTGTTGCAATCGAGGTTTTCGGGCGGGATACGTCCTTCGATCCGCAAAACGATCCGATCGTCCGCATCGAAGCTGGGCATCTGCGCCGGGCGTTGGAGCGGTATTATCTGACCGCTGGCCAGCCGGATCCGATCCTGATCACCATACCGAAGGGCGCCTATGTTCCGACGTTCTCAAGGCGACCCGCGCCCGATGCTGCCGAAGCGACGCCATCAGGCGCTGCGACAAAGGACACCCTTGCTAAAGCGACAGGCAAGCAACCCAAGAATTGGCTGGTGCTCGCAATCCTGGCTGTTTCTGCAGCGACCGTGGCGGCTGTTTTCGCCTTTCAGCCACGACCGACACGCCTTGATGCCGCAACTCCCGCAATTCCGCGCGTGCTGGTGGAGCGGTTCGACGACCTGGGCAGGACCGAAGCCTCCGCCACCGTTGCAAGCGGCTTGACGCAGGAAGTTATCAGCCAGCTCTCCAAGTTCCGGGACATTGTTGTTGTTGAATCCGCCGACAGTCCTTCCACGTCCCCACGCTATGTCCTTTCCGGAAGTGTCAGCATGGCGGCCAACGCGTTTCGTCTTCAGGCCAGGTTAGTGAACCGGAGCGACGGTACGGTCCTGTGGGCAGACAGCTATCATGGCAGAACGACTGTTGCCGAGATCTTGCAGGCACAGGCCGACATTGCGCGCAACGTGGTGACCAGCCTGGCGCAAACTTACGGTGTCATCTACCATGCGGACATCGCGAACAACGTCGACGCACCCCCCGGCGACTGGGGCGCCTACTCTTGCACGCTCTCCTACTATGCCTATCGAGCGAGCCTCGATCCGAGGGCCGGCCGCGAAGCGCGCAATTGCCTGGAGAAGACCGTCAAGCGCTTTCCGAGCTATGCGACCGCCTGGGCTCTCCTGGCGCAAATCAGCATTGACGAGCTTCGGTTCCGGTTTCCGTTTGATCCCGATGCATGGCAGCCTGAATTCGATCGCATTCTTATCATGGCACGGCATGCCTCGGAACTGGACCCTCGCAACGTCCGCGCGCTGCACGCCGAGATGTCCGCCCTCTACTGGAAGGGCGAATTCGAAGCGAGCCGAAAGGTGGGCGAGCAGGCCATGGCCATCAACCCGAACGATACCGATCTGATGGGCAGCTTCGGGTCCAGCTTGGCCTTGTCCGGAAGCTGGAGCGACGGCTGCCCGTTGATCGAAAAAGCGCGTGAACGCAGCGTTGGGCCTTTCGGTTACTACGAGTCAATTCTTGCCCTTTGTTCCTATTTCAGCGGCGACTACGAGCAGGCATCCATGTGGATCAGGAAATCGCCGGTCCCGAAAAATCAGCTCTATCACCTGATAGCGGCGGCGATCTTCGGAGAAGCGGGGAACAATACGGAGGCCGACCGCGAACGGGCCTGGCTGGAGAAGAATGCGCCAGAACTGGTGAACAACATGCGCCAGGAAGTCTACCGGCGCCTTCGCCGCCCCGAAGACGCTGCAACCTTCCTGAACTCGCTCAGGAAGGCCGGCCTCGATTTTGCTGTCTGACCAGCGGTTGGGCTGGACAGATCCGTGCCAGACCTGCCCGTAGTTTACCGTTAGTTACGTTCCCCTCCGAAGGAAAACGCGCCAACCATTCTGTCGGGTAATGCACGCCCACTATCGGATCAGGGAGCGCGACATGAACACAACAAGGCGGAACCTTCTTCTGACCGCAACCGGCCTCGCGGCAACGGCTGCTTCGCTGAAGGGGCGTTCTGCCCATGCGGCCGACCAGATGGCCGACTTCCTCTTCGTGCAGACGGCCGACGGGATGCGCTACGACAAGGCTGCGAACAGGCTTACCCTGGAAGGCGTTTCAGGCTCCACGCTGTTCTTCTCCGACCGCCCCGAGCGCATTGCCGGAAACATGAAAACCGCTGCCTTCATCCCGTTCTGGAGCAAGGGCGGGGACAGCTTCCTTTCCGACCCGCCGAACGCCGACCTGTCGATCCTTGAAGGAGATGAACTCAAGCAGGTCGTCGTCGTCCTGGAGAACCCGGAACTGAACGACAACAACCTGACCTACACGGTGAAGGTGGTTGGGGGCGAGATGCCAGAGACGGGCTCCGAGGCTTCCGTGTTCATCGACATCATCGGCATGCCGCTGACGCCGCTTTCATATGCGGGCGTCGCAAGGCGCGGCTACCGACGGGCGGTTCTTCACTAACCGCGACGCCCAGCGGGCCGCCCCAAGCACCAACCTATTATATCAGGAGTATGGAAAGATGAGACATCCGATCGCCGCAGGGCTCGCCCTGCTTCTCATGCAATCGGCCGTAGCGACGGCCCAGGTTTCCGAGGAAACGGTGAAATCGCTCGGCGCCCCCGACAGGATCGAGACCTCGATCGGCACGCTGGACTTCAAGGACGGCGCGCCGACCGCTGAGACCGCGCAAAAGGTGTTCGACGCGCTCGATTTCACGAACGCGCTCAACGTCTACAACAACAGCTTTCGCGGTGCTTCGGCCCTCGGCTTCCACAAGGGGCTCCAGAGCATTGGCGCCGACTACAACGACGTCATCATATCGTCCGAACTGGCGGACTCGGCGTCCCTGTTCCTGACCGGTAACGCCGACACCGTCTATTATATCTCGGTCGTCGACCTCTCGAAGGGGCCGATGGTGATCGAACAGCCGTCCGATGGCGTGGGCACCATCAACGACATGTGGTTCTCGTGGATCATCGACGTCGGATTCCCCGGCCCGGACCGCGGTCTCGGCGGCAAGTACCTGATCGTCGGGCCCGATTACGACGGACCGCTTCCCGAGGGCGGATATTTCGTCGCTCATTCGAAGACGGACCATATCCTCTACGCCTCGCGCGCCTACCTGGTGAACGACGATCCCAAACCGGCGGTCGAGAACATCAAGGCCAATCTGAAGATCTATCCCTACGCGGCGGGCGGCTACGGCACCAGCATCGCCGAGGCGCTGACCGGCGCGGTGCGCCTCGGGGAAAATGCGAAGATCCCCGACACCAAATTCGTCGAGTTCAGTGATGTGTCAATGAACACCATCCCGCCCAGCGATTTTGGCTTCTACGAGTGGATCAACGAGAACGTCCAGGCCGAGCCCGCCACCAGCTATGACGTGGAGCTCGCCGGCCAGCTTGCCGCCATCGGCATCGTCAAGGGCAAGGAATTCGCCCCCGACGAGCGGATGAAGAAGATACTCACCGATGCCGCCGCCGTCGGCCAGGCTGCCGGCCGGGTGCTGAACTGGCGCCCCTACGCGGTCCACCCGGACTGGGCCTACTACGAGGGATCGCAGTGGGGAAGTATGCTCTGGGAGGGCGGCGCCTTCTTCGAGACCCCGCCGCCTGCCTTCGCCGATGGCGAATTCAAGCCACTGCCGCCGACTGGTGCGCGCACCCTCGATTCGCGCACGGCCTTCTACTACGGCTACACGCTCGACAGCCCCGGCATGATCATGAACATCCCCCGCGTCGGATCGCAGTATCTGATGAATTTCCTCGATCCCGCGGGTGATGTGTTCGACGGCGCGAAGACCTACAAGGTGACGCTGCCCAAGGACATTCCGGCCGAGGCGTTCTGGTCGCTCACGCTCTACGACAACCAGACCCGCTCGATGCTGGCGACGCCCCAGAAGTACCCGCGCGCCGGCAGCCAGAGCTATCCCTCGCCGGCGGCGACGGCAGCCGAGGACGGCTCCACCACCGTCTGGTTCGCGCCCGAGCAGCCCGACGGCGTGGATCGCGGCAACTGGATCCAGACCGACCCCGAAAAGGGCTGGTTCACCATCCTGCGCCTCTACAGCCCGCTGCCGTCGTTCTTCGATAAGAGCTGGCGTCCGAGCGAGATCGAGCTGGTCCAGCAGTAGAGCTGGTTAATGCGGTGCCGGCGGCGGACGTCGGCACCGCACCGGTGGTCATGCCGATCACCAGCAAATGCAGGCGGACGAAATATATTGGAGATCGAAACATGAAACCCCCAAGCAACCCTGCTTCAGACGGCAGGCCTCTCGCGACCAAACTCGCGGTCGCTCTGCTCACCTCAGCCCTTGTCGCCGTGGGGTCGCTGCAGCTGGCGGCGGCGGATGTCACGGAAGCGGAACTGGGGTCGATCTCGATCCCCGACAAGGTCGACACTTCGATCGGCACGTTGGAGTTCTTTGACGGCGTACCAATCGGCAACACGACCCAGGCCGTTTACGACAACCTCGACAGAATGCGCGCCACCGACGTCTTTCTGGACAATCTCGGCGCCGTGTCGGTCTACAGCCTTCTCGACGGGTTTGCCAGGGCAGGCGCGGACGCGCCGAACAAGGTCGCGTTCTTCCCACAGTTGTTGGATTCGGCGACCGTCATGGTGACGCCCAACACCTCGACGCTCTACGCGTGGTCCGGCACCGACCTGGCGAACGACGGGCCAACGGTCATCGAAGTGCCGCCCGGGATGCTTGGCTTTCTCGACGATGCCTGGCAGAGATTTGTCGGCAATATCGGCATCACCGGTCCTGACAAAGGCAAGGGCGGCAAGTACCTCGTGCTTCCCCCGGGCTATTCGGGCGACGTGCCGGACGGGTATTTCCTGCTCAAGCCCCCGACCAACAAGAACTTCCTGTTCCTGCGCGGCTCAATCAAGGACGGCCTCAAGCCGGCGGTCCAGAACATCACCTCGGGCGTCAAGATTTACCCGTTGAAAGACGCCGGCAATCCCTCGCCGACTGAATTCGTCGACATGTCCGGGAAAGGCTTCAACACCGTTTTCCCGAACGACCTGAAATACTTCCAAATCCTCGACGCGATAATCCAGCACGAGCCGATCGATGCGATCGGGCCCGAAACGCGCGGTGAGATCGCTTCGATCGGTATCGTCAAGGGCCAGAAGTTCGAGCCCGACGACCGGATGAAGAAGCTGTTGACCGAAGCAGGCACGCTCGGCAACGCAACCGCGCGCGTCATCACCGCCTATCCTCGCATCGGTGGGGTCCAGATCTATCCCGACACCGACAGTTCCTGGATAATGGGATTTGCGAACAAGAACACCTCGTTCGAGGCGGATGGGGCCATGGGCCTCTCTGCGCGGCTTCTGTTCTACTTCAATGCTGCCGGCGTTACGCCGGCCATGGCGGTGACGAAAGCTGGTGCCGGGTCCGACTACGCCCTGGCCAGTCTCGATGCCGACAAGAAGCCGCTTGACGGGTCCAAGACCTATAGGCTGCATCTACCGCCGAACGTGCCGGTGAACGATTTCTGGGCCGTCACGATGTACGATACCCAAACCCGCTCGCAACTCCAGACGAGCCAGAAGTTCCCGACTGTCGGCAGCCAGACCGACGGCATGATCAAGAACGCTGACGGCTCCTACGATGTGTATTTCGCGCCCGAGGCGCCGGAAGGCAAGGAAGGCAACTGGCTTCAGACCATCCCCGGCAAGAGCTGGTTCGTGCTCCTGCGGATGTACGGGCCATTGGAGCCCTGGATCGACAAGACCTGGCGGCCCTCCGAGATAGAGCTGGTGCAATAGATGGAAGGCGCGGCTGAGATGCGGATCGGGCCGACGGCTTTCTGCGCCCTCGCACCCCAGCCGCGTCGCGCCCGAGGCTTGAGCCGGACTGCTACGAACATGGAGGAGAGACCACGATGACGTTTCATTCATCGCACATCCGCCGCGCCATCCCGGTGCTAATCGCGGGCATTCTGCTCGCCGCACCGGCAGCGGCACAGACCGACCCGCTGCCATCCTGGAACGACGGTGCGAACAAGCAGGCGATCATTGCCTTCGTCGAGGCGGTCACCGAGGAGGGCGGCCCTGACTACGTGGCCCCCGGCGACCGCATCGCCACCTTCGACAACGACGGCACGCTTTGGCCCTCGCACCCGATTTACACCCAGCTCGCCTTTGCGATCGACCGGCTCAAGGCGATGGCGCCCGAGCATCCCGAATGGAAGAGCACCGAGCCGTTCAAGTTCGCGCTCGAGAACGACATGGAGGCCCTGGCCAAGGGCGGAGAGAAGGGGGGCATGAAGATCATCGCGGCCACCCATGCCGGGATGAGCACCGCGGATTTCGAGAAGATCGTCACCGACTGGTACAAGACGGCCAAACACCCGAGATTCGACCGCCCCTACACCGATCTCGCCTACCAGCCGATGCTCGATCTGATGGACTACCTGCGCGCCAACGACTTCAAGACCTTCATCGTCTCGGGTGGCGGCATCGAGTTCATGCGGCCGATGACCGAGGCGGTCTACGGCATTCCGACCGAGCAGGTCGTCGGCTCTTCGATCAAGACCAGGTTCGAGAAGGTCGACGGCAAGCCGGTGCTGATGCGTCTCCCCGAGGTCGCGTTCGACGACAACGAAGGCGGCAAGCCAGTTGGCATAAACGCGCATATCGGCAAGCGCCCGATTGCCGCCTTCGGCAACACCGATGGGGACAGCCAGATGCTGGAATGGACGGCAGCCGGCGACGGCAAACGCTTGATGATGCTGGTCTTTCATGACGACGCGGAGCGGGAGTACACCTACGGGCCCGCGAATGGCGAGCCGGATACGCATTTCGGCGCCTTCACCCAGGCGCTGATGGATAAAGCCACCAGGAGAGGCTGGAATGTGATCAGCATGAAGAACGACTGGGCGACGATCTTTCCGCCGGTGAAGTGAGGCAAATATCTCCAACGCCGGCAAGTGGCAGCAACTTGCAGGTCTTGCCACCACAATCTCGGTTCGGGCGACTTGATGGTAAGCCGGACAAGATCGCAACGTTTTGGCAGTATGAATGGATATCGACGCCGAACAACCGGAACATCTTCTTCCGCGATTGCGCCCAGGGCTCCCGAGTTGCCCCACAGCTCGAACCGATTCGATAGCTCATTGAACAATAAAGCCTTGGAGCCGCTTCCGCCGATGCGCCGAAGATGAAAATGACGACGCCGATACCGGAGGCGATCACCACGCTGGAAAGCGTCGATACGCGTCTCGGGACGCTGAAATTCTTCGACGGCTTCCCGGACGATGCTACCTCCGAAAAGATTTACGACAACCTCGACTTCATGCGTGGCGTCGAGGCCTTCCTCAACGCCATACCGGGGGCATCCATCGAAGCTTTCCGGATTGGCCTTGCCAGCCAGGGCGCCGACAACAACCAGTCCATCCTGGTCTTTGAAGACCTGATGGACTCGCATTCGCTGTTCTTGACCGGGAACACCGAGAGTATCTACAACCTGATGTGGCTCGACACCAAGGCCGGACCGCTGGTGGTCGAGACGCCGCCGAACATTCTCGGCTTCATCGACAGCCACTGGTTCGAATATGTCGGCGATGTCGGCAATGCCGGCTCGGACAAGGGCAAGGGCGGCAAGTACCTGCTGTTGCCTCCGGGCTATGACGGCACGGTGCCGGACGGCTATTTCGTGATGCGGTCGCCGACCTATGGCAACCTGCTGTTCTACAGGGGCTTCCTCGAAGACGGCAGCACCAGGACGGCCGTCGAAAACACCAGGAAATACCTCAAGGTGTATAACCTGTCGGAAGCCGACAATCCGCCGCCCATGAAGTTCGTCAACGGCTCTCGGGTCCTAGACTCAAGCCGTTACGCAAAGGACAGCTTTTGAGAAGCGCCATGAATGTCGCGTGATGGCGGATAGTTGAATGTCAAATTAATTCGAAGGCCACCGCGAGTCGGTGCACTTACGGCGACCAGCGGGCGATGATAGCTGCGCGGCTGACGACGCTACAACGAGGCCAGAGGGCCGACAGGGTAGAAGGATCAATTGATCTTTCTACGGCGGCACAGATCCTCAACGTGTCTGGGAGACATTAGAAAGCCGGCGAGCGAAGGGGCTTGACGCCCGCCAGCCAAGTTGCGAGCTCCAACAGTTCGCAACAGACACGTGCACTAGTCTGGCGAAACTAGCAAGGGACTTTGAGAAAGAATGAAAATGTCCCGGCCGGGCAAAGCGCGTCCGGGACAAATGCAGCAGGCGCATGCGGGGGCAATTGGGCCTGCTTAGGCACATGAAGATACGCCCGCCGTTGACGGTGGTCGCCTTGGCCTTTTGGATGATGCGCGCGGTGCCTATCTCGGCCTCACGCCAGGACCTTGCAGACCGGCGAAGTCCGTCGAAGCGGTCGCATCTCGAAGCGCGGCAACAAGCCAACCGAAATCCGGCTCCAGAAACACAACAGGTGCCTCCAATCCCCCCGGCTGGTACTGCGGCTGGAAAAAACTCCCGTCGAACGTCGGGGCCATTCGAACGACGGGAGGCGTAGTTGGTGAGGCATCACCGGTTAGAGGTGGTGCCGGTTTCTGAGACAGGGGCTTAAGGTGGATCGATCGATGAAAAGGACGATCCAGCATGAAGACACGCAGACGGTTTACGGCCGAGTTCAAGGCCAAGGTCGCACTTGAGGCGATCCGCGGCGAGCGGACGATTTCGGAGCTGGCGACGAAGCACCAGCTTCATCCCAACCAGATCACCCAGTGGAAACGGCAAGCCATCGAGAACCTGGCCAAGGCGTTCGACGACAAGGCTTCCGATGCCCAGGCCGGCCGGGAAGCCGAGGTGACGAAGCTACACGCCAAGATCGGTCAGCTTGTCGTCGAGCGGGATTTTTTGGCCAAGGCCTTCGATCGCTGAGCCTGGATCGGAGGAGAATGATGATTGATCCCGATCACAACCGGCTCTCGATCCGCCGCCAGTGCGAACTGGTCTCGATCTCGCGGGCGTCGTTCTACCGACAGCCGGCGGGCGAGACGCCTGAGAACTTGGAACTGATGCGCATCATCGACGAGGCCTTCATGGAAATGCCTTGGTATGGCTCCAGGCAGATGGCGCGGCACCTGCGGCGTCAAGGCTGGTGCGTCGGCCGCAAGCGGGTCCGACGGCTGATGCGCAAGATCGGGCTGTCGCCGATCTATCAGGCTCCGAAGACCAGTGAGCCGCATCCCCAGCACCGCATCTATCCCTACCTGCTGCGGCATCTGGCTATCGAGCGGCCCGATCAGGTCTGGTGTGCGGACGTAACCTACATCCCGATGCGGCGCGGCTTCCTCTATCTTGTCGCTATCATGGACTGGTTCAGCCGCAAGGTGCTGGCCTGGCGGCTGTCGAACACGATGGAAGCCGACTTCTGCGTCGCCGCGCTCGAAGAGGCGATCGCCCGGCACGGCAAGCCCGACATCTTCAACACGGATCAGGGAAGCCAGTTCACCAGCTTCGCCTTCACGGCCACGCTGAAGGACGCCGGCATCCGCATCTCCATGGACGGACGCGGCCGCTGGATGGACAACGTCTTCATCGAGCGGCTGTGGCGCAGCCTCAAATACGAATGCGTCTTCCTCAGCGCTTTCGAGACGGGAAGCGAGGCCCGCAACGGCATCGGTTCCTGGATGGACTATTACAACCGGCGACGCCCGCACTCGACCTTCGCCGGCAGGACACCCGACGAGGTCTATGCTACGGCAGAAACGACGGAGCGACTGGCGGCGTAAAACGAACCCGATCCACCTTAG
>NZ_WOAC01000011.1 GCF_009749525.1 Mesorhizobium xinjiangense
GACGGTCGGCGCGGCGAGCGCCCGAACGCCACCCAGCCGACGCACGGCCAAGGCGAGTGCCTCGCTGGTCGACGTTCCGATCACAACGATATCTTCGGGGAACTCCAAGCGGTCGGTGCTGATGACGACGCCATATTCGGGAGCGCCTGCAATGAACTGGGCAGCCGCTGCCTTGTCGAGCCAGATTTCCCAGGGCCTCGCGCTGTTCCCTTCGGGAAATTTCTGGTTGGGGCTGCGCCACAAGGCCCGTAATCCCGCCTCGATGATCGCACCGATGCTCTGCACGAGGTCGGCATTGAAGGGTCGACCTTCCGACCCGTCCTTTTTCGTCCGGTTCTTCTCCCGAAAGTCTTCGATTTTTTGACGGAGCTTGCTTATGCCGTTCTGGGAGGCGAAGACGGTGGCGCGACTAGGCTGCTCGTCGGCAGTGGCCGGCTCGACCCTCAGGAGTGTCAGGCCGCTGGCATCGAGCCCGGACGTCACCATCACCTCTCCCGGGCGTCCTTCGACCTCAAGGTAAAGTCCGGGCCGGTTGTCCGCCGCTACATTGGGAAGATGGTCAAGCGCCTGGAGGAGAGCATGCGCATGGGCCGCTCGATCAGCAACGTCACTTGGCCTTTTTGGCGACCCGCCGCCTTTGGCTTTGAAGACCTGCGCTCTTCCGAGTGCGTGCAGGATGAAGTGTTCGCGATCCCTCGGCATCCCCAGCCATTCCCCCTATTCCATGTAGCGAACGGCGTCTGTCCAGGGAGGCGATGAGGGCTGTGGTCTCGATGCGGTCCTGATTTGCCAATACCGTCCTTCTTGCGGCGTCTTCCGCGGCGGCAACAACGTCTGCGGTCGACAAGCCTTCTGCATGGTTTGTGACCCCGCCCCAGTCGACAGCGTTCGCCTCAAAGCCGGTCAACCGCCGGCGCAGCGCCTTTTCAATCGCCGAACCAGTCGGCATCTCGTACGGCAGAACGAGGTCGAAGCGACGCAGGACAGCTCGATCGAGAATTTGCGGAAGGTTCGTGGTCGCAACAACGATTGATGGGCCCGTGTCTTCATCCAGGAACTGCAGGAAGGAGTTCAGGATGCGGCGGGCTTCACCAATATCGTTCTCAGCTCCCCGCGCAGCGGCGAGCGCATCGATCTCGTCGAACAGGTACACGCCCCGCGTGGTTCGAACCGCATCGAAAATCATGCGCAACTTTTGGGCTGTCTCGCCCATGAATTTCGTGATTAGCCCATGGAGCAGTACTGTGAAGAGCGGGAACCGCAATTCGCCGGCAAGTGCCGCAGCGCTCAGGGTCTTCCCCGTTCCTGGAGGGCCAGCCAGCAATAGTCGCCGGCGCGGCCGCAACCCCTTTTCTTCCAACCGCTCGCGCATGCGCGTTTCGGTGACGATATGGACTAACTCATCCTCCAGGTGAAATGGAAGAATGACATCGTTGAGCCGCGTCGAGGGATAACTGGCGTCCAGAAAGCCTGCGAGATCGCCTCGAGGCGCTGCCAACGGCGTTGGCTTTGCAGCAGCAGGTTTCTGCGGAGTTCGACTCGCTTCGGCCCATTGCCTGAGTTGCTCGGCAAGCCTGGTGTGTCCCTTCTGGCTCTCCGTGGCAGCAAGCTGCATGGCGAGATCGAAGAAGCGTTCTTCGTCACCTTCGGCATGACTCTTGACGAGTCCTATAAGTTGCTGTGCCGATGCCATATTACTTCGCCTTCCAGAGCCCCAGGTGATCGCACCAAATCACCTGCAAAGAACTTTATATGTCTAAAAAGTTAATGGAAGGGCGAGACACCCGTTCCAAGCACGTTCAACCACTTTTTGCCGGACCTCGCCGGAGCCGACGCACCTTCCCGGCAAGCGGATAGCCTGCAAAAACGACCTCAATAGGAAGGGAAGGCTATCGGAGGCGACGATGGTACGCCCCCGATCAGATCACTCCCCATGCCCTGTACCGCCCTCTCCCAGTCAATTCCCGTATCCCTAGTTCCGCGATGAGGCCGAGCGCCCCGCGCTGCGTGACCTTCGCCGCCTTGGCGACAGTCGATGCCGACACAACTGGCCGCGACAGCGCCAGATCGATCGCCGCCGGTAGATTGCTCGACGAACGTCGGCCTTTGAGCCGTCGCGTCATCTGCTCTCGCGCTTGCGTCAGCCGAGCGATTTCCTTGATGCCAGCCTCTGCCGAGGCTGACATGGCATCAAGGAATGCCAGGAGCCGGGTTATGCGGTTGGACGACCGCCGTTGCTCCCTTGGCACTGCCTTCAGCCCGACATTGAACCCGAATAGGTGGGAAGTCACCTTCCCCCTCGCCCGCAGGTTGGCGCTGATCAACTGACTGCCGAGCCAATGCTGGCGCTGCATCGGTTCCAGGGTTTCCCACGCATCCCAAAGTACGGCTGATGCCAGTGTGGCCGGGATTCCAGCGGTATCCTGGAGAACCCGCTTCCATTGTGTCAAACGGTCCTCTTCGTCCCAATCCGGATCTCGGATCATTAGCTCTCCCACGACCAGAGGGGCTCGGACCTGCTCTTGTTGCCCTTTGGAAACCCGGTCGAGGACCTGCTGCGACTGATCGAGGACTGCGTCGAAGCTTGCCAACTCCTTCGCAAACGCATCGTCATCATCTGGGAAATCGAGGCCAGCCGGTTCATCTGATGGCACCCTCTCCTCTTCGGCCGGCTGTTCCAGCGCCAGTTCCGCATACCCAGTCAGACAGGCGATGCCGGCGTTGCTCGTTGCCCAGTCGGCTTTACCGTTAGCAATGCGGCGGCGAACCCGCAGAATCTGGTGTGCTATTGTCAGCTCATGCGTCGGCGCGCGGACATCCATACGGGCATCGTGGAGGACCAGGTCATCCATATGGACAAGCTCGCCAGCGACCCACATGCTAGCTGCGGCATCGAAGAAATGCCCACGCTCGGCAAATCCGTCGCCGACCGGACTGCGCCGCACGAGCTCGTCGAGGCGGGCAACCTGGTCCTCGGCCCGTCCGATAGCCGAAAGCAGGGTCTGGAGAGCCAAGTCGTCGATTTCGTAACCCATTGTTTCCCTGTGCTATTATTTCTCAAACAGAAGCTAACATATATTTAGCTTCCGTCACAGCGATTGATTTTTACGCACGCGTTCTAAGAGGTAGCGCCAGGCCTTCCGGATTGAACAACGGGACATTCATCACGGCTCAGATCGACGAGAAAGGCTGTTTTCCTGGCCCTCCACGGTTTCTCAGAACAGTATAAGGGCCTCTAGAGACGTTTACAAACGATCAGTTATCCGTATCTTCTGTGTTTGTAATTTTTCTCTCCGATACGGCTCTCAGACGTTCCAAATGGCCAAGACACCGCTCAATCACTCCTCTCGTCGACCACAGGGCCGACTTATCGGCTATGCCCGCGTGTCCACTGACGAGCAGGCTACGGAATCGCAGGAGATGGAGTTGCGATCGGCCGGATGCGAAACAATCGTCCGGGAGCACGGCTCCGGCGCCTCCCGGACCCGCCCTGCCCTCGCCAAGCTTGTTCACGAGATTGGTGCCGGCGACACCCTCGTTGTCGTTCGGCTTGACCGCCTGGCCCGCTCGGTCAGTCACCTGCTCAACGTCATCGAGGACCTTACATCGAAAGGCGCGCATTTCAGGTCGCTCAGCGATCCGATCGATACCACTACCCCGCAGGGCATGTTTTCGCTGCAGGTCCTTGGCGCCGTCGCCCAGCTGGAACGGGCCCTCAACTCAGAGCGCACAAAGTCGGGTATCAAAGCCGCCAAGGCAAAAGGTCGTCTACCAGGCAATCCAGGTGTTCGGGAACGTCGGCCGGATGTGCTGGCCAAGATGACGGCCGCTCAAAAGGCAGCCTATGGAGCGCGTCTACAGTCAACCGCCAATCAGTGGCTCCCAATCGTCCGGCGCATGCGTCCGGATCACACCTGGGTCGACATTTCGCGTGTCCTCAAACAACGTGGCGTCAATTGGACCCCGGAGCGCTTGCGGCGCGCGATGAAATGGATGGTTAGCGAAGGGATGGCCGACAAGTCGCTCCTGAGGAAGTCGTCACCCCGGCTGCCCGAAGACCGTTTGATGACGCTTGTGGCAGGTATGCATTCCTCCAATCCGGAGCTTACTTTGCGCGAAATCGCCAATCAGCTTGAGCGCCTTCACGAGCGCACGCCGCGTGGCGGTACAAAGTGGGCGCCCTCGTCCGTCAAGAACCTTCTTGACCGTGCGAAGCGCACTGGCTTGCTCGAGGTGACCTGAACGCGCAAGTGTGGAATTATCTTGTGGCGCGAACGCCTTACAAATCGCGCGTTGCGGTCAAAATCAGATTGGCCCAAGAATTCCATAACCCCGAAGCGCAGCAATCGAAACCAGGACCATCAACAGCCGGAATGATTTCGCGCAATGGGCGATCGAACGGGCCAAATCGAGCTCCCCGCCGACCACAGGGTCGCATGACCGGCTACGAATGTAGTTTTCGATGCATGGAGAAGGCTGGGTGGTCTCGCGTGCACCGTTGTTTAAGGTTGCCTAATTCAGACTCCAGCTCCTTGAGCAATTCTCCAGCCCGAACGCCGATCGAAAATGCAGAAAGTGCGGCCAGTTTCACCCCAGCCATCATAGCGGCTTCGGCCCTCGCTGCGGCATCCAGGCTCACAGTTGGATCATTGATGACGGTGTGCGCGGCACCGATCACTCTTCCTGCGCACAGGTCCGCCAATTCCGTTTCCCTCTCGACAATTTCGATGTTCGTGCTCTTACCTGAACGGGGAACCGGGCGTGGGAGACTCTGGACGGCCGACAAGACTTCTTCAGCGACTTCCTCGACAATTTCTACGAGCTGATCGGCAGTCTCATCCAGTTCATCCCAGGAGATGAACCGCCTCCCCTTGTTCTCCTGCACGATGAGTTCATCGTCTGTCCCCGCGGCAACCCGCGCTGCAATCTGCAGGCCACCACCATTCTCTGTCACGAGGTGCAAGCGGACACGCAGCGTCCGCGGGGCGCGATCTTCGACCTTGCGCGCTCTCGTCAATGCTGCGGCGATTGCTGGGCCAACGAGTTTACGATTCTCCATCATCCAAATTCCCTCAAGTCACCACGGTTTGCTTCGCAGGCTCCTTCGCAACGCGTCGGAGACCTCCAGGCCGGGTCCATTTTGTGGTGCGTCGGTGTGATCGCTCTGTGTTCGGGAAGCTTCATCGGGTCCTGGGTTTCTCGACTTACCAGTCTCGAGTTTCGCCCGAAGCAGCGCCATAATCATCGGCCAGGCGGAGAATTTACCCTCCCGTGCCTTGTCAGTGAGACTACGCAGATATCCCCCGGAGCTGTTGATCTGGTCTGTCCGCTGGTAGATCGCCGCGAGGGTGATCGCCGCGTGTTGCTCGCCCATGACGTCGCAGGCTTCACGCCAGGCGCTGGGGCTGATTGCCAGCATCGGCCGGGCCAACTCTGCCGTCGCGAGAAAGTCACGCCAGTGCCGGATGTCTCCGCCCTGCGCCAGGTCGCGCAGATTTGGGCAAGCGTCCAGTACGATTCCTAAGGGCAGCTCCCGCTTCGGCAGGCTCCGTACGTTGTCGGTTTCCGCGGCGGTGCCGCCCTCTTCCTTCTTTGCTCGAAAGCCGCTTTCAGATTCAAATTGGGAGTCTGGGTTTGAATTCTGTATGTGGCGATCAGAATGGGACTCATTGGCGTCCATATTCTGTGTTTCTGCGAATGTTTCCAACACCTCACGGATCTCGGTGTAGAGGCCATGCAGGTCGGTACAGATGTCGTCCACGAGCTGTCTAGGCGCTGTGCGCGGCAGACGGCCGATGATAGCCTGATAGGTTTGCTGCACCCTGCCCCAATTGCCAGGCACCCTCTCTTCGATGCCCGCCTCGATCAGCTTGACGACATCGCGCCGCAGCAGCGTCAGGCGCTCCTTGGCGACCCGAAATGCCTTCTTCTCAGTTTTGATGGACTCCGCGAGTTCGGCGAACTCCTCGGCCCGCGCCACGATCGGGGACAGGTCAAAGCCGTAGGCCTGCTCGATCTGGCCTCCCCTGCCCTTCCGGGCGAAGCGCTTGCCGTTGGGACTGTCGCGCCGAATGACCAGGCCACAGTCGACGAGTACGGCCAGGTGCCGCCGCAGCGTGGTCGGGGGCATGCCGTTGGCCCGCGCAGCCAACTGTTCGTTCGAAGGCCAGACGATCAATTCCCCCGAACCGGAGAGTTCGGCTTCGGGATGGAACGACAGCAGGGCATTGAGGATGGCCAGGGATCTATCCGTGGCGCCGAGCAAGTCTCTGGCTTCGCGGATGGATTGGAACACCTTCCACTTCTGAACACTGGCGTCTTCAGGCACTGATTTCGCGACAAGCTGGCTTGTGATCATGCCGAGCGTCATCGACCGCCGCCCAAAGGGCGTCGTGGACATATGGGTCTGCATCTTTCTTCACCTATTGCTAGGCAATAGAAATCCGCTCGCCGAATCGACGTTCACTGCGGCTTGAGGGCCTTGACTGTGATTCCTGGAAGTGCGATTCTCTCGTCACCACAACTGAGAAGGGCTTCCGGAATGTCGTTTCGGGGGCCTTTTTCTTTGCCCGGTTTCATTTCCGTCGCTTCGGTCTGCAAATTGTCAGCTGACAATTTGCAGAAAGCGATTGTTTTTCAGTGCTTTGCTCCTTTCGACATTTGGCTGGATTTCGCTTCAGGGCTGCCCTTGAACTCATCAAGGAGTGCAGGAAGGCGGCGCTGGAGGAAACTGGCGAAGCTGGCATTGTCGGACACGAGGCGGACATTGCCGCCCTTCTTCTCGAGCCACGCGACACGATCCGAGGAAACCGGACGCCGCTTTGCCGTCCGTCTCGTGGGCCCAACGGCCTGCAGCGCCAGCGTGAAGCGTTCATCGGTATCCGCGGCCTCGAACGCCGAGGAGGAGATCAACTCGTTCAACTCATCGCGCGCCCCCGCCTGTTCCAGCCCCTTGACGAGCTGAAGCCATCTGGGGCGGCCGATCTTTGGCGCGGGGCCGATTGCCACAATCAGGTCCTCGCCGAGCGCCTGCGCTACTGTCAGCAAGCGTGAGATCTCTGGCTTATCAACGCTGAGGGCGGCGGATAACGTGTCGCGGTCGAAACCGTGGCCTTCCATCTGCATGGCGAACCGGGCCCGCTCGATGAAAGTCAGATCTTCGCGGGGGCCATTCTCCTGACCCTGCAGAACCACCATCTCGTGGTCCGAGAGCTTTCGGATGATCGCCTTGAGGCTAAGGCCCAGCTCCTGCGCCACCCGCCAACGACGGTGCCCGGCGGCGATCTGATAACGGCCGTCTTCTGTCGGGTGCGGGCGCGCGATGATAGGGATCTGCTGGCCGTTCTCCGCGATTGCGGCCTTCAGATCCTGGAAACGGCTATCGCTCGTTGACGGGATGCGATCCGAGACGATCGAAGGGCTGAACAGGGCCGGGTCGAGGTCCTGGGTGGTCTCGCGATTTGCCAGCTCCTCACGCAGCGCCTTGGCCTGCGCCGCTTCGGCCGAGAGTCGATCGAGGCCAAGGCTCATGGCCTTGACCGCGCCCGATGGTCGAGCTTGCGGCAGCGAGCTGTCGGCGGGACGGCCCGGCTTGCCGGCGGCGACCAAGCCCTGAAGGATGTCCCTGCCTCTTCCGTCCGCTTTTTTCATCTGGCCACCCTCCCCCAAGCCTGCAGGATCAGCTTTTCGACGTCGCCGTTCACGGCGTCCATGGATTCGATCGCGCGATCATAGGTCTGCCGGTGCATGGACTCGCGCGGAGCTTCATACACAGTCTGTTTCGACAGACCGGCATCCGAGATGGCGGTCGATTTGACCATCATCGGCGTGAGCACGCGCTCGCCGAATAGATTGCGCATAAAGGCCACGATCTGGTTTTGCGGGCCGTCATTCGGCTCGTGGCGCGTCACCAGGTAGCGCATCCAGTCGTAGTCGAGGTTGCCACCGTTATCGCGCACGACAGCCAGCAATTGCGAGGTCATAGCCAGAAACTGGTTCATAGACGCCACGTCGAGCATCTGCGGATGCACGGTGATGAGCACCGCGCTTGCAGCGCACAGTGCCGACATGGTCAAAAAGCCGAGCTGAGGCGGGCAATCGATCACTACCACATCGTAGTCGTCTGCCACGCTGTGCAATGCGCTGGCCACGCGCATGAAGAACAGTCCGTCATCGTCATGCGTGCCACTCGCCAAGACCCGCGGCGTATCGTGTTCGAATTCGTGCAGTTCGAGGTTACCGGGAATAAGGTCGAGACCAGCGAAATACGTCTTGCGCACGATTTCGGAAAGCGGCCGGCGCTCGTCGTCATACCGGATTGCGCCGTAGAGCGTCTGATTATCGGCGACGTCGAATTCCGGCTGGTAGCCGAACAAAGCTGACATGGACGCCTGCGGGTCGAGGTCGACGGCAAGGACCCGGTAGCCATGAAGCGCAAGGTATTGTGCGAGGTGGGTCGCGGTTGTGGTTTTGCCGGAGCCGCCTTTGAAATTGGTAACGGCGATGACCTGCAGGTGCTCATCGTCCTTGCGCCACGGCACATAGGATGTCTTGCCCTTGGTCAGGTGATGGCGCAGTTCATGAACCTGCTCGAGCGTGTACCGCCGGCGGCCATTATTCGCCTTTTCGGGCACCGGGCCCTCTTCGACGGTGGCTAGATTTCTGATATAGCTCTCGGTGACGCCGATCAGCTTGGCGGTCTCGGCGGTTGAGAACGAGCGGAGCTCCTTCTTGGCCTCCGGAGCAAACAGGCGCTCGCGCAGGACCTGGAGCTGGGATCCCAACGCCTGCGAGTCTTCCCAGATCGTTTCATCGAACGCCTGGGCTCCTTTGGGTCGTGAATTCTCGACTGCGGTGGGCTTCATCGTGAAAGTCGCAAAACTGAGCCAATCGTGAAAATTTCCGCAAATTGATCTGACTCCCATCTGTCGGTCAAGGAATATTAGGTTAATGGTTTCTTAACAGCCCACCCCATTGGGCCTAACAAACTGTATTCCTTGCTTTTTCCCGATATTGTCAGCTGACAACGCCCAAGAGTGACGGGCCATCTTGGAGGCGGATGGACCCGTGCCCGGCGTAGCAGAGCCGACTCACCGCCCCCGGTCACCCCGGCATATTTGCGGGGGCTCGTCGGCTCGCGTTCTCACTCGGCGGCGTCACAATCGGTCGTTCTCGGGGGCGGCATCGCCGGATCACACAACAATCCGACCCGGCATTTATGCCGGGCTGACGACCATTTGCGATCCATGATCCAGTCGCCCGATCAGCAATTGAGCGAAATCATCCGCATGTGCAATCCGCGAGCATTCCCTGGAAAGGCCGATGACTCCCCACGTGACTCCTATGGCAGCGCGGGGCGGCGACTATGAATTCCTTGCGGTCCCATCCTCGACTTGTTCGTAAATTGCAGGATGCGCTGGGCGACGCGATCTGCTCAGCGCTCGAGGACACCTCGGTGGTCGAGATCATGCTGAACCCGGACGGCAAGCTGTTTCTTGAGCGGCTGGGTGGGGGGATGGATAGTCTAGGTGGCCTTCAGCCCGGTGCGGCTGAGATCATCATCGGGAGTGTGGCGCACGCGCTCCAGACCGAAGCGGACGAAGACCAACCAATCATATCGGGCGAGCTGCCAATCGGCGGCCATCGGTTCGAGGGGTTGCTGCCGCCCGTGGTAAGCGCCCCGAGCTTCACCATCCGAAAGCGAGCGTCGCGACTCATCCCGCTCGACGACTACGTGCGCGGCACGGTCATGACCGACGAGCAGGCGAAGTTGATCCGCAATGCTATCGATTCGCGTCTCAACATCGTTGTGTCGGGCGGCACTGGATCGGGGAAAACGACCCTTGCCAATGCTGTGATCGCAGAGATGGTCCGCACGTCCCCAGAACACCGCCTAGTGATCCTCGAAGACACGGCCGAGATACAGTGCGCCGCGGAAAACGCGGTCTCGCTGCACACCACGGACACGGTCGATATGGCGCGGTTGCTCAAATCCACCATGCGTCTGCGCCCAGACCGCATCATCGTCGGAGAGGTCCGAGACGGCGCCGCGCTCACTCTTCTCAAAGCCTGGAACACGGGGCATCCCGGCGGAATCACAACCATCCACGCGAACAGCGCCATCTCTGCACTGCGTCGCCTTGAGCAACTGACCGCCGAGGCGAGCCAACAGCCCATGCGTGAAGTCATCGGGGAAGCCGTGGATCTCGTGATCTCGATCGAACGCACCCCGAAGGGGAGGCGGATCCGGGAAGCGATCCATGTCGAGAGCTTTTCAGGTGGCCAATACCAGGTTGAGACCTACTCCGGAGAGGGACCCTTCAATGAGGCATAGCAGGAAAACGTCAGTCACTTTGGCGTTCATAGCGCTGGCGATCACAGTCGGACCGGCTTTCGCGGCAGGCGGAGGCGGTGGGCTGCCGTGGGAAGGTCCGCTTCAACAGATCCAGGAGTCCATCACCGGGCCGGTGGCCGGCTTCATTGCCTTGGCAGCCGTAGCCGTCGCGGGCGGAATGCTGATCTTTGGCGGCGAGTTGAACGATTTCGCCCGTCGCCTCATGTACGTGGTCCTCGTCGCCGGCATTCTCCTCGGCGCGACACAGATCGTTGGCTTGTTCGGAGCGTCGGGCGCGTCCATCGGTGACTTCGATCACGCCGCTACGGCGAGGCCATGGGAGATAGGGGAGATGCTGGATGCCTGAAGCCAGCACACCTCTCGTCCGATCACGCATCCATCGGGCGCTGTCGCGCCCGAACCTTTTGATGGGTGCGGATCGTGAACTGGTCCTGCTGACCGGCCTGGCCGCGATCATCCTGATCTTTGTCGTGCTCACATGGTTCTCCGCTCTGTTCGGGATTGCCGTCTGGATCGGAGTGGTGGCAGCCCTGCGCATGATGGCCAAGGCAGACCCGCTGATGCGTAAGGTTTACGTCCGGCATATCGGCTATCACCAGAGCTACCGGCCGACATCATCACCGTGGCGGAGGCACTGACGCTCTCATGGTCGCGCTCCGCCAGTTCCGCAATTCCCGTCCATCCTTCTCAGATCTTGTCCCCTATGCGGGGCTGATCGATGACGGCGTGATCCTGCTGAAAGATGGGTCCGTGATGGCCGGTTGGTATTTCGCGGGGCCGGATTCCGAAAGCTCGACCAATGTCGAACGGAATGAGGTATCGCGCCAGATCAACGCGATCCTGGCGCGACTTGGTTCGGGATGGATGATCCAGGTCGAAGCCGTGCGCGTGCCGACCGTCGCCTATCCGTCGCGCGACGAGAGCCATTTTCCCGATCCGGTGACACGGGTAATCGACGATGAGCGCCGGACACGATTCGAGAGCGAGCGTGGCCACTATGAAAGTCAACACGCGCTGATCCTCACCTATCGTCCGCCTGAACGGCGTCGCTCGGGTCTGGCCCGCTACGTCTATTCCGACGACGAAAGCCGGTCGGAAACCTACGCTGATATCGTCCTTGACACTTTCCGAACATCGATCCGGGAAGTCGAGCAGTATCTCGCGAATGTCGTCTCAATCCGGCGGATGGTAACGCGTTCTGTCACGGATCCCGCGACCGGGCGGGTCGCTCGATATGATGAGCTGTTCCAGTTCATCCGATTCTGCATCGTCGGCGAGAATCATCCGGTCAGGCTGCCTGAAATCCCGATGTATCTCGATTGGTTGGCGACGGCCGAGTTCCACCATGGGTTATCGCCGGTGGTCGATGGCCGCCACCTCGCCGTCGTGGCGATCGATGGCTTTCCGGCCGAGAGCTGGCCTGGCATTCTCAACACGCTCGACCTGATGCCGCTGACCTATCGCTGGTCTTCGCGCTTCATCTTCCTCGACGACCAGGAGGCTCGGCAAAAGCTCGAGCGCACGCGGAAGAAGTGGCAGCAGAAGGTGCGGCCATTTTTCGATCAGTTGTTCCAGACGCAGAACCGCTCGGTCGACCAGGACGCCATGCACATGGTGGCAGAGGCGGAAGACGCTATCGCCGAAGCGTCGTCTCAGCTCGTCGCCTTCGGCTACTACACCCCTGTCATCGTGATGTTCGATACCGATGACGCAAAACTGCGCGACCGGGCCGAAGCGGTGCGACGCCTCATTCAGGCCGAAGGTTTCGGAGCCCGTATCGAAACCCTCAACGCGACCGAAGCCTATCTCGGTTCGCTGCCGGGGAACTGGTACTCCAATATCCGCGAGCCGCTGATCAACACCCGCAATCTGGCCGATCTCGTTCCCCTCAACTCGGTCTGGTCGGGCAGCGCCACAGCGCCGTGTCCATTCTATCCGCCCAATTCTCCACCTCTGATGCAAGTCGCTTCCGGCTCCACTCCTTTCCGATTGAATCTGCACGTCGATGACGTGGGACACACGCTGATCTTCGGGCCGACCGGATCGGGAAAATCGACACTGCTGGCGCTGATCGCTGCACAATTCCGGCGCTATGCCGCCGCGCAGATCTTTGCCTTCGACAAGGGCAATTCGATGTTGCCGCTGACCTTCGGCGCCGGCGGCGATCATTATGAGGTCGGGGGAGGGGAGGGGGCGGCTGCACTTTCCTTCTGCCCGCTCGCCGAACTGTCCTCGGAAGGCGATCGAGCCTGGGCTGCGGAATGGATTGAAACGCTCGTCGCGATGCAGGGCGTGACCATCACGCCCGATTATCGCAACGCGATCTCGCGCCAGATCGCCCTGATGGCATCGGCACGCGGCCGTTCGCTGTCCGATTTCGTCAGCGGCGTCCAGATGCGCGAGATCAAGGATGCGCTTCACCACTACACCGTCGATGGGCCGATGGGTCAATTGCTGGACGCCGAAGAGGACGGGCTTGCCCTTGGGGCATTTCAAACCTTCGAGGTCGAACACCTGATGAACATGGGCGAGCGCAATCTCGTGCCCGTATTGCTCTACCTGTTCCGCCGTATCGAAAAACGTCTCACCGGCGCGCCCAGCCTCATCATCCTCGACGAAGCATGGCTGATGCTCGGCCACCCGACCTTCAGGGATAAAATCCGGGAATGGCTGAAGGTGCTGCGCAAGGCCAATTGCGCCGTTGTGCTCGCCACCCAGTCGATTTCCGATGCCGAGCGGTCAGGCATCATCGACGTGCTCAAGGAAAGCTGCCCGACCAAGATCTGTCTCCCGAACGGCGCGGCTCGGGAACCCGGCACACGCGAATTCTACGAGCGCATTGGCTTCAACGAGCGCCAGATCGAAATCGTCGCAACCGCCATTCCCAAGTGGGATTACTACGTTGCCTCGCCGGAAGGACGGCGGATGTTCGATATGGCGCTCGGTCCCGTCGCACTCGCCTTCGCCGGCGCGAGCGGCAAGGAGGACCTCAAACGCATCCAGCAACTTCGCCAGGACCATGGTGCCGGTTGGCCTGCCGCCTGGCTCACCGAAAGGGGGATCGGCAATGCCGAAACTATTCTCGCGCGGGCGTAGGGCCGTCGTTGCTGCACTTCTAACGTCAAGTATGGCCGGGGGCAGCACACCGGTGCATGCAGGCGCCGCTATGGGTAATGCAACAGAATGGACGCAGTTGCTCAACAATTCCGAGCTGGTCGGTCTTGTCGGACAGTCTGCGGAGCAGATTCAGAACCAGGTCACACAGATCACGCAACTCGCCGAGCAGATTCAAAACCAACTCAACATCTATGAGAACATGCTGCAAAACACCTTGCAGCTTCCCGAGCATGTCTGGGGTCAGGTTGAAAACGATCTCACTCGCCTTCAGAGCCTCGTCAATCAGGGGCAGGGGATCGCATTTTCGATGGGGAACATGGACGATGTTCTCAAGCAACGATTCCAGAGTTTTGCCGAATTCGATACCGGTCTCGCCGGTGGCGAGACTTTTTCCTCGAGCTACCAGACCTGGTCCGACACCAATCGCGACACGATTGCGGCGACGCTGCGGGCCGCTGGCCTGACCTCCGAACAGTTCGGCAGCGAGGAGGCAACAATGGCGCAGCTTCGATCCATGTCCGAATCCTCGGTCGGCCAGATGCAGGCGCTGCAGGTAGGGCATGAAATCGCCGCCCAGCAGGTCGCGCAAACGCAGAAACTGCGCGGCCTCGTCTCCCAGCAGATCACCATGATGGGCACCTGGTATCAGTCCGAGCAGGCAGCACAGGATCTCGCTCAGAACCGGCGCGAAGAATTCTTCCAGTCGACGGCGCCATCGTCGTCAGGCGGCCAGGAGATGGAGCCGCGCTGGTGATGAAACATCCAATCGCTCTGATCGTCGCCACACTAATCGTCATCGCCGTCTTGATCGGCGTCGCGGTGTGGGTCGTGACCGACCAAGGTCAGCCTGCCGAAAGTCACAAAATCCAAACTGCTCCGCCTGAGTTCGACACGACGGGCGGGCAGGAGATGCAGCCCCGCTGGAATGGACGAGAGGGGGCGAGCAGTGGCACCCCCAACAACTAGGTTGTCGATCATCACCCTTATCGCCGTTTTGGCGTTCGTACCGGCAGCCGTTGCGCAGGACGGATCGTTGCTGACCAACCTCGAAAACGAGGTCGCCAGTGCCGCGCAGGGGTGGGAAACGACCGTGATGAACGCGGCACGCTCGCTCTTCTGGATTCTCGCCGGCATCGAGGTCGGCATCGCCGCCGTCTGGCTGGCATTGGCCGCCGCTTCGCTCGACACCTGGTTCGCCGAGCTGGTGCGACGCATCATGTTTATCGGGCTGTTCGTGTTCATTCTCGAGCAAGGACCGAGCTTCACCAGAGCCATGGTCGACAGCCTGTTCCAGATCGGCGCCAGTGGCGGATCGGCGTCGCCGGCCAACGTCTTCAACGCAGGGCTCCAAGTCGCCAGCGCCATGTCCCAAAAAGCCCAGTTCGGGCTCTTCGAGGATAATGCACTAGCGATTGCGGCGGTCTTTGCCATGGTCGTCGTCGTGATCAGCTTCTCGCTCGTCGCTGCGATTTTCGTTTCGGTGATGGTCGAGATGTATGTCGGCCTTCTCGCCGGCATGATCATGCTGGGGCTTGGCGGGTCCAGCTTCACCAAAGATTTCGCCGTCCGCTATCTCGTCTATGCGTTTTCGGTCGGGATGAAGCTCATGGCGTTGGTCATGATCGCCCGGATCGGATCGCAGGTTCTGGTCGGACTGGCCAATGGTCCAGCCAGTTCGGACGAATATCTGTCGACGCTGGCCATCGCCGGCATTTCCGTCGTGGTCTTCATCATCTCGATCTACGTGCCCAACATCGTGCAAGGCGTGGTTCAGGGTGTCTCGGTCACGAGTGGGATGGAAGCGATCCGACACGGCGGGCAGGCCGCAAGCTTCGCAGCGGGAAGCGCTGCATTGGCATGGGGCGGTGCGCGGGCAGGGACCTCGGCCTATTCCGCCGCACGCGCCGAAGGCAGCTCGTTAGGTGCATCCGCCCTCAAGGGTATGACCGCCGGAGCGGGAGCCGCTGGAGGGGCACTCGCTTCAGCGGCGCGTGACAAGGCGATCGGTGTTCCAGGGACATGGGGCGCATCGACCCTTGGCCTCGCAAATTCCAAACTCGATCAGGGCCAGGGCAATGCCTCGAGCCGCCCCTCCAAAGACGACAAGGCGTGAGTGAACAGCCATGGCGGCACCCAACCCACCTGAGAATCCTTATCTTTCCGCGCGCCTCGAATGGAACGAGCGCTATGGCTCCTATGTGAAAGCGGCCGCCGCGTGGCGTATCGTCGGCGTCACCGGCATGCTGATGGCGGTGATCGGATTTTCCTACGCGCTCTTTCAAAGCACGCAGGTGAAACTGGTCCCCTATATCGTGGAAGTGGATCGGCTGGGCACAGCCGCGAGCGCAGGCTTTCCGCAGCAGATCGAGTATGCCGATCCACGCGTCGTTCGCGCGACGCTCGGCAGCTTCGTCGCCAATTTCCGGTCGATCACGCCGGACGCGGTCGTCCAGAAGCAATATATCGACCGCACCTACGCCCATTTGCGCACGTCCGATCCGGCAACCGAGAAGGTCAACGCCTGGTTCCGCGGAAATTCCCCCTTTGACCGCGCACGGACCATGACCGTCGCCGTCGAGGTGACCAATATCGTGCCGCTATCCAACCAGACGTATCAGATCGACTGGACGGAATACGAACGCGATCGGCAGGGCAAGGAGCTTGGTACGCGACGATATCGCGGCGTTGCTACCGTCGCCCTGACCCCGCCCCAGGACGAGGCGGTCATCCGCCTCAACCCGATCGGGCTTTATCTGAAAGATTTTGACTGGACGGCGCAATTGTGAGTGCCCGGAGGCTTGTATGATGAGTTTATCCAGAATCCGGGGCATGGCGATCTGCACTGCGCTGGTTCTTCCCACAATACCTTTGACCGCCCTGGCGCAGAACCTGAGCGCCAACGAAGTCCGAGGCACAAGCCTTTCCGGGCAATGGCAATCGGGGCAGGGGGTTGTAACGCGCGGCCCCGATGGCAAGGTCGTTTTTCTCTTCGGCGAGGTGCAGCCTTCGGTTGTCTGCTCGCCGCTCCAGGTTTGTGACATCGAGCTTCAGGCGGGAGAGATCGTGCGGGATGTGCTGCTTGGCGATACCGTTCGCTGGAAGGTCGAGCCGGCCACGTCCGGCGCACCGGGCGGGCAAGCCGTGCATCTGATCGTCAAGCCGGCCGAGTCGGGCCTTGTCACCTCGATGGTGGTGACCACGTCGCGGCGGACCTATCACATTCAGCTCAAATCCCATCACAGCCAGTACATGGCCCGTGTCGGATTTGAGTATCCCGAGGACGTCAACGCCCGTTTCGCCGAGATCAATGCGCGCATCGAGGCGAGCATCGTTCCCGGTGCCGGCGTGCCGGCGGACCAGCTCGATTTCGGGTACCGAATGACCGGCGGCGCGCGCTGGAAGCCAACCCGGATCTACTCCGATGGGCTCAAGACCTACATTCAGTTCCCCGGCTCGCTTTCCGGCCAGGATGCGCCTGTCTTGTTTGTCGTTAGCGGCGGCGAGAACCGCATCGTCAATTATCGGATGAACGGCACGATGATGGTTGTGGACTACCATATCGACCACGCCATCCTTGTGTCAGGCGTCGGTCGGGACCAGCAGAAGATCACCATCAGGCGGGGAGGGTAGTCAATGCGATACCCCTACCATATCGGCAGGCTCACCCTTCTTCTTCTGCTCACGATCTCCCTCGGCGCGTGCCAGACGCTTGGCAGCGCCGGGTTGATTACAAGCTCGGTGACGATGGAACTGACACCAGAGGCGGCGAGCAGCATTGCTAGTGACATGGTTGGCCGACTGGCCGAACAGGTCGGCCCGGGCACCAATACGATCAAGCTCCGGACGGATGGATCCGTGTTTGGACAGGCACTCGAGGCATCGCTGCGGGGGTGGGGCTATGCCGTAGTCACCGACCAGAAGGCTGATCCAGCCGACACGGTGCCCTTGGCCTACGTCATCGACAGCTATGAAGGGAGTGTTCTGGCGCGCCTCTCGACGCCAGCCCTGGATTTGACCCGCATGTATCAGCTCGGAGCGGCCGGAGCGACGCCGACCAGCCCGCTTTCGGTCATGCAACGCGGGACAGGACATCCGTGATGGTCGAGTCCCTCAAGCTCGGCGCAGCTGATCCTGCGAGCACACCACGCATCCGTCGTCTTAACCGACTGCCGATCATCGTCGCGATTGTGCTTGTCCTCCTGTTCTTTGGCGTCATCATTTATGGTCTTTCCACACGGGGACTGCGGTTCGGCGATGACAACACCGACCTCGCTCCCGGCTCGCGCCCCGCCTCGACCTATGCCGACCAGCTAACGCAAGGTGTGCCCGACGGGATCATCGGCGAGCCCGTCCAGACGCAGTTCCAGCCGGCGCCGGTTGAGACTGACGAGACCGCCACCAATCCATTCACGCCGGAGGTGCAGCCAACGCCGCTCGCTGAACCGGCACACCGACAGCTCGAGCCGGAAGAAATTTGGCGAGCCCGTCTCGATCGGGAGCAAGAGGAACAGATCCTGCGCGAGCTGCATCGTCAGCGTATGGCCGGTCTCCAAGCCAATGATGCCGCCTACGACTCTCCGATTGCCGTCAACCTGCAGGATGATCTTGCGACGGCAAATCCGGGTAACGCGTCGCAATCCGGAAACATCGGCGCGCCGGCGACACGCCCGCCTAGTGCGCTCGACCTGTACGCTACAGCGATGCAGTCAGGCCTTGCGGGGCAGAACACCGATCCGAATGGCCAAGCGGGCAAGGAGCGCTTCTTCAACCAGGATCTCCAGGACCTCGGCTATCTTCCCAATCAGGTTGTTCCCCAGATGTCCCCCTACGAGCTCAAACGGGGCTCGGTGATCCCCGCCACACTCGTGACCGGCATCAATTCCGACCTTCCCGGTCGCATCACTGCGCAGATTTCCCAGAATGTCTATGACAGCGCCACCGGACGACATCTGCTCATCCCGCAGGGATCGAAGCTGTTCGGACGCTACGACTCAAATGTGAGTTTCGGCCAAAACCGTGTTCTGGTGATCTGGACCGATATCATCTTCCCGAGCGGCTCGACGCTCCAGATCGGCGGCATGGCTGGCACCGATGCAGCGGGCTATGGCGGCTTTAGCGATCAGGTCGACAACCACTATCTCCGGACCTTCGGCTCAGCGATCCTGGTCGCGCTGATCGGTGCCGGTACGGAGATGATGATTCCGCAGGATCGTAACGCACTCGGTATAGAAAACAGTGCCGAGGGCGCCGCCCGCCGTTCGTTCGCCGAGACGTTCGGTAAGATCTCGGAACAAACGGTCTCGCGCAACCTGAATGTCCAGCCCACCCTGGAAATTCGCCCGGGCTACAGGTTCAACGTCCTCGTGGATCAGGATATTATCTTCCCGAGTGGCTATCGTGGTTGAGCGGTCAACCGTCGAGCATGGCGAGATATTCCGGGTGCCGCGAGGCATATGCCGCCATGAACGGGCACTTCGCGATCACGCGGCGCCCCTTTGCGCGCAGAGACTCGAATACGCCGCGGGCGAGGCGCGATCCAATCCCCCGTCCCGACAGCTCCTGCGGAACCTCGGTGTGGAGCAAGACCACGCGTCCGTCTTCCTCCTTGTAATAGGAGACCGCGAGCGCATCACCGTCGAGCGGTAGCTCGAAACGGTGCTTCTCCGGATTGTCTTTGATCTCGGCGTCCATCCTCTGCCTCCGCCAGCCTCAATAAAACGAGTGTCGACCATCGTATCTGTGCGCGTGGCAACTGTCTTTGCTCGCGTGCGCTCCAACCGCCAAGGCGAACCGTATTTGGACGACCGGAGACGCATTGTGGATTCGCAGTACCTTCGCCGCACCTACGTTGACGATCTCGGCGGCGTGCGGCTGCACGCCCGTGACAAGGAAAGGGAAGCGCGGCCAATGCACGACCTCACCGCAACCACACAGGAACGGGATGGTCCGTTTTTCTCCGATGTCGTCGGTGGTTTGTCCCGTGTTCAGAAGACGCTGCCGTGCAGGTGGCTGTACGACGAACGCGGGTCAGACCTGTTCGAGGCGATCACGCGACTACCCGAGTACTACCCGACGCGCGCGGAGACGGAGATCCTTGCCGACCGGGCTTCGGAGATCGCTGAGTTTGCCGGAGAGGACGCGGTGGTCGTCGAGTACGGAGCCGGGGCGGGGGTGAAGACAGAGCTCGTCCTCGATTCGCTATGCGCGCCACAAGGTTATGTGCCGATCGACATAGCGGAGGAATACCTCCTCCAGACCGCGGAGCGCATGGCTTCGCGCTTTCCGGGTCTGTGGGTTCGGCCTGTCGCCTGCGATTTTGTCCAGGCCTTCGATATGCCGCCAGGGATCCCGCCTGGTCGCCGCATTGGGTTTTTCCCCGGGTCGACGATTGGTAATCTCGACCGAGCTGACGCCGAGACGTTTCTCCGGCAAATGTGGCGTCACGTCGAGTCAGGCGGGGGCGCAATCGTCGGCGTCGACCTGCTCAAGGACGTGGATGTGCTCTTGCGCGCGTACGACGACCATGAGGGCGTCACTGCGGCCTTCAACCTCAACATCCTGTCCCGGATCAACCGGGAACTCGGGGCAGACTTCCGGCCCGAACGCTTTCGGCACGAGGCGAGGTGGAATGAAGCTGACAAGGCAGTCGAGATGCACCTGGTGAGCTTGGCGGAACAGTCGGTTGCGATCGGGGAACGCGCATTCCACTTTCGGCATGGAGAGACGATACATACAGAGAGCTCCCGCAAATACGACCGCACCGGGTTCGCTTCTGTCGCTGCGGTCGCTGGCTGGGATTTGGCCCACGTTTGGGATGACTCGGAAGGCAGGTTCTGCGTCTTTGCCCTCGTTGCGTCAGACGACGCCTCTATTCATGGATTTCCTGCTGCAGCATAAAGGTTTTTCTCCCGAATTCATGTCCTGGCTGAATTTATCAAATTCGGCCCCAAGGGCTACTCGGCCGCGCTCATCTGGGTGATTGTTTGACGGCAATCCCGTCAAGGCGATTGCAACACGAACTGACGATCAACCACACCAGGTTGGAGTGCGGAAGAGCCATTCATCTTGGACTGCCGGCGTTGCTCGCGCAGTCTAGGACCAGTTCCGTTGTCCCAAACGCCGAGCTGATGTGGGGTCGCTACCACGAGGCTCCTGGACGTGAACGTTCAACCCATTTGGCGTATCTCGCGCGCCGATCTCGACAAGCTGATGACGACGTTGGAGGTCAACCACGTCAGGCTGTCGGAGTGCGCGCTGGCGGCGGGTACGCGACTGGAAGTCGGGCGGAGTGAACACCCCACGATCCACTACGGTTTTGCCGGTTCAGGTGTGATCCACGTCGAAGGAGAGCCGCCGATCGATATCTGCGCCCACACCCTCGTGGTCGTTCCCGCACGCAGGACGACGACGATCGTGGCGCCTGGTGTAAGTGGCGCGCTGGCGCGGTCACACGGTGGGGAGCAAGCAGTCATTTTCGTTCCAGGCGCCTCGCCGCGTCACACAATCGGCGGGGCCGAGCCTGCGTTGCGGGTGGGGTGCGGGTCGTTCGTCGCACTCTACGCCGCGGGACTCGACCTGTTCGCCTCTCAGGCGGTGCCGATCGTCGAGACATTCGATGCGCACGACCAGCTGGACCAGGTGATGAACTACGCAATGTCGGAACTGGCTGCGCAGGAAGTAGGAGGAGGTCCGATGTCGGCGGCCCTCCTGAAGCTTGTGCTTCTGTCACTCCTAAGGCGATGCCTTATATCGACGAATCCTTGGGTGGAACGGTTCTCGATCCTCAATGACCCGCCGATCGCGCGGGCCTTCGCCGAAATGGCGAACAGGCCCTCTGCGCAGCATACTGTGCATTCCCTGTCGCAGTCGGTAGCTCTCAGCCGTTCCGCATTCATGGCCCGGTTCGCTGCGGCTGTCGGCGAGTCGCCGATGGCCGTCCTGAGGCGCCTACGGATGCGTCACGCTGCCAGCTTGCTCGCGGCAAACGCGCTCTCGATAGACCAGGTCGCGATGCAGGCGGGATACCAGAGCCGCAGCAGTTTCACGCGGACCTTTCGACGGCACTTTGGCACCGACCCATCCGAATACCGGGCTGAGGCCAAGCGCATCTCACAATGCGAGCCAGCTGACAGCTCAACGTAGGAAACACCGATCGAGCTGCTAAGAGCCGCTTCGGTTGCCGGGGGGCAAACTCAATCAGCGTAGTTTCGAAGGTATGGCGAGCCTACCCGTGACGAAACCGCAAGGAAACCTGACGCGCAAGTATTCCCCTCCTCTATGGAAACGATACGCGCCGACTATTGGAAAATCCTGGCCCGCGCTGCGATCAATGGCCAACACAGTCGCAGATTTTATCGAGTAACGCCCAGCGCAACCTGGGACGGATCTTACTCAATCGCGCGAAACAAGGAAAAGGACAGCTCCATGCCAAGCGCTGCTCCAGTTATCGATCAGGCCCGCGATGGAAAGCTCCGTCTGGCGTTCTTATCCGCAGTTGTCTCCCTGGTGGCCTCGTTTGTAACGACGGCAGCACCGGTTCCGTTGTACAACATTTACAGGGCTGAAGATGGGCTCACCAACGCAGGCATCTCGATGGCCGTCGTCGGCAACTCCCTGGGCACCATCGTCGCACTGTTGGTGCTAGGACGACTGTCCAACCATCTCGGCCGCCGGCGCACCGCTATCGCCAGCCTCGGCCTGCTCCTTTGCGGCTGTGTGCTGCTGCTGAACGTTCATCATATCGCTACCCTGGTCGGCGCTCGACTCCTGATGGGATTCGGCACCGGATTGGCCAGCAGCACCCTGACCTCCTACATCGTCGATGCGGCTCCCGATAAGCCGGAATGGCTAGCCTCCGTCGCCTCCAGCCAGGGACCCATGCTCGGCTTGGCTGTCGGAGCTATTGCCTCCGGCGCACTGGTCCAGTTCGGTCCCTCACCACGAGAACTCATCTATTTCGTTTGTATCGGCTTCCTTTTGCTGTCCGCCGTGCTCATCACCGTCAGCTCGGAAACAGCAACTCCGACGCCGGGCGTTTGGCGATCATTGGTACCGCGGGTCCATGTACCGGCGCGGGTCAGGCATCTGCTCCCGGTCGCGGCGGCAGTGTTCCTGGCAACGTGGGCGACCGGCGGCTTCTACCAGGCCTTCATGCCCGGATTGGTCGAAGATCAACTCCACACGCGCAGCCCGCTCATCCTCGGACTTGTGTTCGCCGCCTATATGGCCCCGAGCGTTCTCGGCGCACCCATCGGCGGTCGGTTCGCGCCCGCAGCAGCGCAACGCATCGGCATGATCACTTTCCTGGTTGGAATGATCGGCATGATTACAGCGATCAACGCCGGCACACTCTGGTTGTTCATCATCTCGACCATGTTCGCCGGCGCCGGACAAGGCATCGCCATCAGCGCCGCTACCCGCGGTCTGCTGGATGGCAGCACGGTAGCTGACCGGGCGCCCATCTTCAGCGCGATCTATCTCATTTGTTACAGCGGCACGGCCTTCCCCAGCCTCGTTTTCGGCCAGCTTTCCAACATTCTCTCCCTACCGCAGATCGCGCTCGGATACGGCGGCTTTGCGATCGTCGCCACGCTGTTCACCGTCGTTGCTGCACGCAATCCAGACGCCGGCAGGACCGGGGACAGTAGCTGCGAAAACTTCGCCCGCGCTGGTCGCTGACCTAGAAAGAAAAGCTTCCGCCAGTCGGACAGGTAACGGAGGAAAGATTCATCATGAAGGCTATCGTAGTGACCGACCAGTCCGGCGGCACGGCCGGGATGACGCTGGTGGAGCGGCCGGAGCCGCAGGCAGCGACAAACGACGTCGTCGTTCAGGTTCATGCGTCGGGTTTCACCTGGGACGAGCTAACTTGGCCCCCAACCTGGACCGATCGCGTCTTCCGTGACCGGATACCGTCGATCCCGGGGCACGAAGTGGCCGGAGTGGTCACCGCCCTTGGATATGGCACGACCGGTCTGTCGGTCGGCCAGCGCGTATTCGGTCTCACGGACTGGTATCGAGACGGGACCTTGGCGGAGTATGTGGCCGTCGAGGCGCGCAACCTGACGCCTCTACCCGGCGATGTCGACTTCACCATCGGAGCGAGCGTGGTGATGTCTGGTCTGACTGCGTGGCAGGGACTATTCCAGCACGGACACCTTCAGACGGGCGAGAGGGTCCTCGCACACGGCGCGGCCGGAGTGGTTGGTTCGATGGTAACGCAGCTCGCGCGCGAGGCCGGAGCTTATGTCATCGGCACCGGACGCGCGGCAGACCGTCAGGCGGTGCTCGACTTCGGCGCCCAAGAGTTCCTCGATCTCGAAAATAACGCGCTGGAAGACGTCGGTGATGTGGATCTGGTGTTCGATGTTCTCGGCGGCGACATCGCGAGGGAGTCCGCGCGTCTGGTTCGAAGCGGGGGAGCGTTGGTGTCCATCATGGGTCCGGCCGAAACACGGCCCACCGATGGCCTAACGGTCGATTTCGTCGTTGAGCCCGACCGTTTGCAACTGAACGAAATTATCGAGAGGGTCCGGGACGGACGGCTCCGTGCGAGCATCGGCTCCATCTCGACACTCGATGAAGCCGTTGCAGTCTTCAATTCGACCGAGCGACGCAAAGGGAAAACCATCATCCGCGTTCGCGAGTGAGCGACAAATGCCCACGGGTTCGACATTTCCAACCACAAGCAGATGACCGAGGAGACTTTTCCATGAAAGCTATCATTGTGAAGGACGAGGCAGCGGGAACAGCCGGAATGGAGCTGGTGGAGCGGCCCGAGCCTCAGGCAGCGATAAACGATGTCGTTGTTCAGATTCATGCAGCCGGTTTCGTCAACACCGAACTGGGCTGGCCTTCGACGTGGGCCGACCGCCGCGACCAGAATCGTACGCCATCGATCCCTGGACACGAGCTGGCCGGAGTGGTTACCGCGCTTGGTTATGGAACCACGGGTCTGTCGGTGGGTCAGCGCGTGTTCGGCTTGGCTGACTGGCATCGCGACGGCACGCTCGCGGAGTATGTAGCCATGGAGGCGCGCAATCTCGCGCCGCTGCCGGGTGACGTCGACTTCACGGTAGGCGCAAGCTTGCCAATCTCGGGTCTCACCGCATGGCAGGGATTATTCCTACACGGACGTCTTCAGGCGGGGCAGAGCGTGCTTGCTCACGGCGCAGTTGGCGCAGTGGGTTCGATGGTGACACAGCTTGCACGCGCGGCCGGTGCGTATGTCGTGGGTACTGGACGTGCCGCCGACCGTCAGAAAGCGCTCGACTTCGGCGCAAATGAATTCGTTGACCTCGAAAATGACACCCTGGAAGATATCGGTGGTGTCGATCTTGTGTTCGATGTCATAGGCGGCGATATCCAGAGGCGGTCAGCTGCACTCATCCGTTCAGGCGGTACGCTCGTAACCGTTGTCGGCCCAGCCGAGGCACGGCCTGTCGATGGCTTGGCAATCGACTTCGTCGTTGAGGCTGATCGTAGCCAGCTAACGGAGATTGTTCAGCGAGTGAGGGACGGTCGCATCCGGACAAATATCGGCAAGATTTCGACACTCGACGATGCCGTCGCCGCCTTCAATTCGACCGAGCGACGCGCAGGCAAGACGGTCATCCGCGTTCGGCCGTAGTCGGAGCGGGGAGGGCCGTTCCTCCTGTCCTCCCAATTGTCGCAGATAGCTCCTACAGGAGCTGTCGCTTACCCTGGGTTTAGGCGGATTTATGCCTGAGCAGACAGCTGCGGTCGTCAAGGAAACTGACAGTGATACTCAATCATCCGATCTTCGCGCGCTGGCCGGCTCAATACCCAGACCGGCTCCAGCTCTTTTCCGCCGCCACGCCCAATGGGGTGAAAATCGGCATCATGCTCGAGGAAACAGGGCTCGACTATGAGCCGCACAGGATCGACATCATGGCGAACGAAAGCCACGATCCCGCCTTTCTCGCGCTTAACCCCAACGGCAAAATTCCTGCCATCTATGATCCGAACGGGCCGAGTGGAGCGCCGCTCGCGCTGTTCGAATCGGGCGCGATCCTGCTGTATCTTGCCGACAAGACCGGGGAGTTTATTTCGGCCGACCCCAACGTCCGCTACGAAACGATCCAGTGGGTGATGTGGCAGATGAGCGGAGTCGGACCGATGTTCGGCCAGGTCGGTTTCTTCAACAAGTTCGCTGGCAAGGTCTATGAGGACAAGCGCCCGCGCGACCGCTATGCAGCTGAATCGGCGCGGCTACTCGGTGTCCTCGACGAATGGCTCACGGGCCGCGACTGGGTGATGGGCGGTGACTACAGCATCGCCGACATTTCTCTGCTCGGCTGGGTGCGTAACCTGATCGGCTTTTACGAAGCACGCGAGCTCGTCGGGTTCGACCGCTTTCTTCAAGTGCAGGCGTGGCTCGACCGCGGCCTCGCGCGTCCCGGCGTGCAGCGCGGGCTGCAAGTGACGAACTCCGCGAGCTGACACTCGGTCCATGCGTCACCCGGATACCGCATTGTTGGACGAAATTTCAGGGTGCACCATTTGTGCGCCCTATCTCCCGCTTGGCCCGCGGCCGGTTTTGCAGTTCAGCTCGACGTCACGGATCCTTATCATCGGCCAGGCGCCTGGAACTAAGGTCCACAATAGCGGGATCCCCTGGCAGGACGACAGCGGTGACCGGCTTCGTGAGTGGACTGGACTCGATCTGGACGAATTCTACGATCCGGCGAAAGTCGCCCTGGTTCCTATGGGGTTTTGCTACCCAGGCAAGGCGGCCGGTGGCGATGCGCCACCACGGCCGGAATGCGCACCGCAATGGCACGCGCGCATCCTCGAGCATCTTCCGGCGGATCGGCTGACGCTTCTCGTTGGATCCTACGCCCAGCAATATTACCTTCCCAAGGATGCTGGGAAGACCCTCGTCGAACGTGTCCGAAGCTTCGACCGCTTCGCCCCCGCCATCTTCCCGACCCCACATCCATCGTGGCGAAGCGTCGCGTGGCGGAAACGTAATCCCTGGTTCGACGCGGAGCTACTTCCCGTCCTCCGCGCTGCGATCAGGAACCAGCTCGATCCCACCTAAGGCCCGTCGCTGTGGAACGCCAAGGCGGCTTGGATATCCCAATTCGGGTTAATCGGAACGCAGTCCGATCGAGAGGACTGTACGCGCTAACATCACCTCGGAGAGAGACTCGAGCCCTTGGTGGTGCGTGCGACGAAGAAGCGCTCGAGGGCCGAGAGGCCGTCGTAGATCAGGACGGCCAGCACGGCGACGATGAGGCCGCCCTGCATGACGAAGGCGGTATTGCTGGCGGTGAGACCGGCAATGATGATCTCGCCCAGGGTCCGCGCCGCCACGGTCGAACCGATAGTGGCAGTGGCCAGCGAAATCACCGTTGAAAGCCGAACGCCACTGAGGATCACCGGCAGCGCCAACGGCAGTTCCACGCGCACGAGGCGTTGTAGCCCGGTCATGCCCATGCCGCGCGCCGCCACGGTGACGGTCGGAGGCAGAGTGGTGAGGCCGGTGATCGAATTCTCAAAGATCGGCAGCAGGCCGTAGAGGAATAGCGCGACCAGCGTGGGGGCGGTGCCGAAGCCGAGAATGGGCACGGTCAAAGCCAGAACGGCGACGGGAGGAAAGGTCTGGCCGATATTGGCGAGGCTGCGCGAGAGCGGCAGGAATTCCGCCCCGAACGGCCGCGTAACGAGAATTGCAAGGCCGAGCGCGACGAGAGTCGCAAGGGACGTTGCGGCGAAGGTGATCGCGAGGTGGCTGAGCGTGAGGCCCCAGAGGGTCCCGCGATCATAGATAGCGGGCTGGCCGATCTTGGTGAACGGTTGGAGCAGGAAGGCGAAGCTTTCGGGCGCGACCAGAAAAGCGATCAGTAGCGCGAGAACGAGCAGCCTTATGATCAAGGACCAACTCATCGCGGGCGGGCCGCGCGGCGTTTGAGCTCGGCGAGCGTTACGCGGCCGATGCGTTTGCCCCGATCTTCGACCGGCAGGGCGGTGCGGCCGGACCAGAGAAGCTCTGCGAAGGCATCGCGCAGCGTGGCATCGGCGGAGATGGACGCACCATCGGCTTCGCCTGGTTCGACGGCCGCGCGGATCGAGGCAAGAGAAAGCAGGCGGAAAGGACGCTCGCCGGTGCCGATAAGTTCATCGATGAAATCAGTCGCGGGGCGAGCAATGATTTCTTCAGGCGCGGCGTACTGGAGGAGCTGACCATCATCCATGACGGCGATCCTGTCGCCGAGGTGAATTGCCTCCTCCATGTCGTGGGTGACGAGCACGATTGTGGTGCCGAAACGCTTCTGGATATCGAGGAGGTTCTGCTGGGCCTGGGCGCGAATGATAGGATCGAGTGCCCCGAAGGGCTCGTCCATGAGAAGGATATTGGGCTCGGCGGCCAGCGCCCGGGCCACGCCGATGCGCTGCTGCTGGCCGCCGGACAATTCGCTGGGCATGCGGTCGCGATACTCGCCGGGATCGAGTTGGAAGAGTTCGAGCAGTTCATCGACACGGCGGGCGATAAGTGCCTTGTCCCAGCCGAGGAGCTTCGGGACGGTACCGATATTCTGGCCGACGGTTCGGTGGGGAAAAAGGCCGTGGCCTTGAATGGCATAACCCATGCGCCGGCGCAGTTCGTAGGCGGGGACCGTACGTGTGTCCTCGCCATCGATGCGTATCGTACCCGACGAGGGTTCGACCAGGCGGTTGATCATGCGCAGGAGTGTGGTCTTGCCCGAACCCGACGTGCCGACAATGACAGTGATCGTGTGGGGCTCGACTTTCATCGTCACACGATCGACGACCGCGCTGTTGCCATAGGTTTTGCTGATCTCGGCGATCTCAATCATTGGCAGCTTCCCGTGGCGAAGTCATTTCAACGAACGCGTCGAGGATGACGGCGGAAACGAAGGCGAGACCGACGGTCGGCACAGCCCCTAGCAGCACAAGATCCATTGCGGTCTGGCCGATGCCTTGGAACACGAAGACGCCGAAGCCGCCGCCGCCAATGAGCGCGGCGATCGTAGCGATGCCGATATTCTGGACCAGGACGATGCGAATGCCGGTTAGGATGACCGGAAAGGCCAAAGGCAGTTCCACCGCGACGAGGCGCTGGCCGTCGGTCATGCCCATCCCCATGGCCGCGTCGTTGGCGTCCTCCGGGACGCCGAGAAGGCCGACGACAGTGTTCGCGACCAGCGGCAGGAGACTGTAGAGGAACAGCGCTAGCATGGCGGGTGCGACGCCGATTCCTGAAACGCCGATGGCGGCGAGCCCCGGCATTGCGGCAGCCAATGCGCCGAGCGGCGCGATAAGGAGGCCGAACAGCGCAATCGAAGGGATGGTCTGGACGGCGTTGAGAACGTTGAGGACAATGGTGCGCAGACGCTTGGAGCGATAGCAGGCGATGCCCAGCGGGATGCCCACGATGCAGGCGACGATCAGCGAGCCGAAGGCGAGGAGGATGTGGATCTGCCCCTCCCGCCAGAAAGCTTCATGACGGCTGGCATATTCCTTGAGGATTGAGAGCTCGTCCCAAGCACCGCTCCAGAGCAGTGCGCAGATGCCGACGACGACCAGCGCCAGGATGGCGAGTCGCGGCCAAGGTCCGAGGCGCAGGCGCGTCAGGGAATCGGCTGCAAGGAGGGCATACGCGCCCACAAGTACCCAGAAGCCCGCACCCGGTGCGATGCGTGCGAGATTGTCGCCTTCGGGCGTCAGGTAATGGCCGGCGACGCCGATAGCCAGGACGAGAGCGACAACTCCGATGAAGCCAAGCAGAAGGCGCGGGATGGCGGAGGTTCTGATTAGGCTGGCGAAAATGGAAAGGCCGAGCCCAACTGCCAATATGGCAGCATAGATCGGCGGCAACGCCGAAAAGATCGAGCGCGGCTCTCCGGGGAGGATGCGGTTGGGCTTGAAATCGGCGAAGGGCAGCAGCAACCAAGCGGCGGCAAGGATAAGCGCGATGACGACGCCGAGCTTATCGAGGCCGATAGTCCGTTTCGGCAATGCCGTGCCAACGCCTTGCGTCATCGGTATCCATCCCCTCACGTCCCTCCGTAGGTGACCGATGGGCCGGGCGAGAATGTCCCGCCTACCGGTCGTATCTACCGTCCAGCTTACTCAACGAAGCCGTTTGTCTTGAGGAAGTCGAGCGCCACGGCATTGGCTGGCTCTCCCGCCACCTGCACCCGGCCGTTGAGGTCCTGCAAGGTCTTGAGGTCGAGCTTGGCGAATACGGGCTGCAGAAGCTCGGCGATCTGCGGATATTGCGTGAGCACGGTCTCGCGGATAATGGGCGCGGGTGCATAGACCGGCTGCACGCCTTCGTCGTCCTCGAGCACCGTGAGCTTGGAGGGCGCAATGCCGCCATCGGTGCCATAGACCATGGCCGCATTTGCGCCTGAGGTCTGCTGAGCGGCCGCCGCGATGGTGGCGGCGGTGTCGCCACCCGAAAGCGTGATGAGTTGTTCGGGCTCGAGGGTGAAACCATAGGTGGTCTGGAACGCCGGAAGCGCGGCCGGCGAGTTCACGAATTCGGCCGAGGCCGCGAGTTTGACCTCGCCACCGCCCGCGATCCATTTTCCGAAATCGGTGAGCGTCTTGAGGTTGTTCGGCCCAGCCACGTCGTCGCGCAGGGCGATGGCCCAGGTATTGTTGGCCGGAGCGGGCGACAACCAGACGATCTTGTTGGCGTCATAGTCGAGCTTCTTGACCTCCTCATAGCCCTGCTGCGCATCGTTCCAGATGGGCTTGTCGGCCTCATTGAAGAAGAATGCGCCGTTGCCCGTATACTCCGGATAAATGTCGATCTGACCCGCAGTAATCGCTTCGCGCACGACCGAAGTGGCGCCAAGCTGGATCCGGTCGGTAACAGGGATCTCGTTGGCCCTAAGGACTTCCAGGATGATGTTTCCCAGCACGCTGCCTTCGGTATCGATCTTGGAAGAAACGACGACCTGGGCCTGAACCGTAGTCGCCGTCATTGCCAGCGCCGCAAGGGCCCCGAGCATCCTTTTAGACAATCGCATGAAATACTCCCGTGTAGACTTGGCTCATGGCAGGTCCAGAGTACGCCTACCAGTTTGATTTACAAATGCCGCACGATTTTTCGCGTCAGGTCTTTGCCGATGATTTCAGGTGACGGACGAGTCCCAGGACGTCATCCGGCAGCAGTCGTCCGATCGCGCCGGTCGAATAAACAGCCGTCACGACCTGCCCCTCAGGATTAAGGAGGAACCCGGTTGCTTGAAGATAGACGGGATCGTCATTGACGAAGGCTCCGGTGGCTGCCGAAACCGCCCGTGCATCGGCGCCATAGGCGACCGGGAAGGCGAGCTTGTACTTTTCAACGAGCGCCTCCGTCTTTTCCCGATCGTCCGCCGATACAGAGATGACTTTGATGTCTTCGCCGGCGAACTTGTCCGCAGCGCGCGAAAATGCAGCAAGCTGGGCATTGCAGAATGGGCACCAGGAGCCGCGGTGGAAGAGAATCACACCGAATCTGCCGGCCAGATCGCCAGGTAAATGAATTTCGCCGCCGCCGGCGCGGCTAAAGGTGAGAGAGGGAAAGGCATCACTATTATGCAGCATCACCATTGTTTTCCTTGTCGGATCGTTTGCGCTCAAAGCGCGGCGTGATCCTTCACCGCTTCCTCGAGCGCCGACTTCAATCCGAGAAAGCGGTCGTCGACCGCAGCAGGGTCCTCGCGATTGAGTGCGATCATCTGCGCGCGAGTTTCACCCCCGCGGATAACCTCGAACGCCCCGGTTTCGATTCCTGTAGCGATTGCATCGGAAACAGCAGCGGCTGGCTCGCGTGAGAAGCCAAGATCGGGCCCGGCACGGTTCGACTTCATCATCGGCGTGTCTGTACCGCCGGGATAGACGGTCAGGACATGGATGCCCTCTCCCTTCAACTCGCGCCGTAGCGCCTCGCTGAAACGAGCAAGACCCGCCTTGACCGCCGCGTAGGTCGCATAGAACGGCACACCGACGAGCGCGATGCCAGAGGAGACGTTCACCACCGTGGCCTCACCGCTCTTGCGGAGGGCCGGCAATGCTGCCCTCGTCAGAAGAACCGGGGCGATCAGACCGACTTCGATCATGGCCTGCAACTCGGATTCCTCGGTATTTTCCAAGCGACCGGCCCGCACGCCTCCGGCGTTGTTTACGAGGACATCGAGGCCGCCCAACACCGCAAGAGCCTGTTCAAGCGTAGCGGCGCGTCCTTCTGCCGTGGCAACGTCAGCCGCTATTCCGTGGACCTCGGCGCCTTCGGTTTGCAGGGAACGAACGGCTTCGGCGACGACCTCTGAACGACGTCCGCTGATGGCCACCTTCGCGTGTTTTGCCAAGAGAATCTGAGCCAGAGACAAACCTATGCCGCTCGATCCGCCAGTGATGAGGACGCGCTTGCCGGTGATATTCATAGCTGCTCTCCCATGAGCTTGTCCTGCGTCCTCGTATCGAAGTCGCTCGCGTCGTGTCGCTCATGAAGCTGGCTCGACGGGGTTCCGCTCGTGCGGTTGACCTTTCGACCTCTGTAGACGGCCGGGCGTGCGAAGAGCTGATCGGCCCAGCGTGTGACGTTCTTGTAGTCGTGCACCGAGAGGAACTCGCCCGCGTCGTACAGCCAGCCTTTTACGAGCCCGCCGTACCAGGGCCAGATGGCCATGTCGGCGATGGTATAATCGGCGCCGGCGATGAATTCGTTATCGGCAAGACGCTGATCGAGCACGTCGAGCTGGCGCTTTACCTCCATGGCGTACCGGTTGATCGGGTATTCCTGTTTGGTCGGGGCGTAGGCATAGAAGTGGCCGAACCCCCCGCCGAGAAACGGAGCCGAGCCCATTTGCCAGAACAGCCAGGAGAGTGTTTCAGCGCGGGCCGCCGGATCTGTTGGTAGGAAGGCACCGAACTTTTCGGCGAGATGCACTAGGATCGCGCCGGATTCGAAGACGCGAATCGGTATTGGCCCGCTGCGGTCCATCAGGGCGGGGATCTTGGAATTGGGGTTGAGCTCGACGAAGCCGGAACCGAACTGGTCGCCTTCGCCGATCTTGACTAACCAGGCATCATATTCTGCGCCGCTGTGGCCAATCGCCAGCAATTCTTCCAGCATGATCGTGACCTTCTGGCCGTTCGGCGTGCCGAGCGAATAGAGCTGCAGTGGGTGCTTGCCCACCGGCAGTTCTTTCTCATGGGTCGCACCGGCGATCGGACGATTGATGGAGGCGAATGTACCGCCGCTGGCCTTCTCCCAGGTCCACACCTTCGGCGGAATGTATTCACCGCTATCGCCCATTGCACGTTCTCCTCAGGAGCATTGTTAAGCCGCTGGCGGGAAATTCGACGGGAAGAGCGCCCGTTTGGTCTCTTCGTCATTGACCGTCTTGAAAGTATGGCTCTTGCCGATGTCACGCGCACGGGCCGCGGCCGGTCGCGCATCGACTGTCTCGAACAGGCGTTTGAGGTTCGGGAAGGCCGCGAGCGGATCTACGTCACCTTTCCTTACTCTTGAGGCGCGGTCGAGCCAGCCCCAGGCTGAGATGTCGGCGATCGTGTAGGTGTCGCCGACGATGAAGCTTCGACCTTCAAGGTGATCGTTCAAGACCTGATAGTGCCGTTCCGCCTCGCGGCGGTACCGGTTGACCGCGTAATCGAGGCCTTCGGGTGCGGCGAACTGGAAATGCACGGCCTGGCCGGAGAACGGGCCAAGGCCAGAAGCGATGAACAGTAGCCAGGAAAGCAATTCCGGTCGATCCTCAGGCGTGCCCAGAAGCTTCCCGGTTTTCTCAGCAAGATAAATGAGGATTGCAGTGGAGTCGAAAACCCGCACCTCGCGTTCGCCCGGACCGTCGGTGTCGACGATTGCGGGAACTTTGCCATTCGGATTGACCAGCCGAAACGGAGGTGAGTGCTGCTCGCCCTTGCTGGTGTCAACCGGAATGACCTCATAGGCAAGTCCAGACTCTTCCAAAAAGAGTGCGATTTTCGCGGGGTTCGGCGTCGGATGAAAATAGAAGCGGATCACGTGAATCTCTCTTCGGGTTCGATTGCTTCGAACCGCACAGATAGCCGGCAGCCTGCGCGGTCATGACCAGCAGTGGCGCCACAACAATCACATGGTCCTATCCAGGGACGCGGGCGACGATAGCGGCAGGTGTAGCTACGAAGGTCAATGTTTCAATAGCCTACTCCAGCGTCGTCGGCCAATTACCAGTCGCTATGGTAACGATACACGCCGGCTATTGGGAAACGCCGACCCGAGCTGGGACGACTGAACATCACTGTTGTCGATGCCCTAGCGCACGCCGAGGACGCTCTGGGGCATCGCAGAGGTGGCGGCCGTGCGAGTATGTCAAGGATCGCTTGTCTGGCGGCCGGCATGCTTGGTCGAGGCGGGCTCCTGCGACACTTTTCCGTCCTGCGGCGTTGAGGCGGCGGGATTTGGAGAAAAGCCTGTCCACGCCGTCCCGTCCAGGACCGGCTGTCGAGGTGATCGAGCCTAAGCTCCTCCTTGAAGCGCTCGTATGCCTGATGACTATCATAACTCGCAGCTATCGACTTCATGACGTGGTGTCATTTCCCACTCGCCGTGGATCATCCCATGCTGATGGGCGTAAACGGCAGCCTTTCGCCGTCACTGAGACACTCGAACAAACGTCGACAATCAGGAGAACAAAAAATGTCAGTCCAGAAACCAGTTCTAACGCCGCCCGGTGACGGCGAGACGGTGACCACGAACGGGGGCTCGAGCATCGAAATTAAAGTGGAGAGCAGCCAGTCTGGAGGCGAATATGGCGCTGTCCTATGGAAAGTACGCGCAGGGGAGGAACCGCCAATGCACACCCACTCCCGCGAAGACGAGCTTGTCTACGTGGTGCAGGGGCACCTTATCGCGCGGGTCGGCGATGCCCGCGTTGAGGTGGGGCCGGGCGCCTACGCGGCTCTCCCCCGCGGTGTGCCGCACACGATTGAGGTAGTCGGCGACGAAGCGACCCTGTTGGCCAGCTTTGTGCCGGGTGGGTTGGAGCGCTTCTTGGTGCCTCGAAAAGGCGAGCAGCCCGATCCGACCGCTTTCGGCTTAACGTTTCCCTAGCGTGGGGACTGCGGAGCGCGGCGTTCGTTACGGAACGCCCGCACGTGGTCGGCCGCCGATCACCCTCGACCATGCCAGATGATTGATTTCAAACGGTGGCTAACTGGGCCTAGCTGCAACACACGCCCTCGCCGTTCAGGCGGCGGTAGCAAACACGGTCATCCCCGGAAGATCTCCATCCGGGTGGTCCAAAGTCGGGGAGCAGCTCACGCCGACCGCTACAGCAAGGCGGGGCATCTCAAACCTCGATGCCGCCGCTGTTCAATCGACCAATCGGACCAGCCGAAAGGTGATCATCCGAGTTTGATGAATGTAGTCGCCCGGCACTGGTAGGAACGAAGTGGTCTCGTCCTGTCAAGCAAAGCCACCGAGGTGGCTGTCAGCATCTGCGCTGAGGTGTCTAGTCGCGGGATGTCGCGGAAGCCATAAGTTAAGAGGGGTTCGATGCAGGGTACGGATCATGTGAACTGGATGCTCTCTGCAGCGCTCGGATCGCTCGCGCGCGCTGAGCGAATGCACCAGCACTTCGTGAGGCTGCAACCTCGCGAGGGGCTGCGCGAGCCGTGTTGGGAACCGCCTGTCGATGTGCTTGAGACCGAGGCGGAGATCCTGATCCTCGTCGCGCTTCCGGGGGTTGCCCCCAATGATGTCGAAGCAGCGATCGAGGGCGATGCCCTCGTCGTAAGAGGCCGCCGCGTGCTGCCACCGGAATTGCGAGATGCGCGGATCCACCGTTTGGAACTCCCGCAGGGTTGTTTCGAGCGCCGCATTGTCCTGCCGCCGGGGCGATACGCGATAACCCGTTTTTCCAGCCATGGCTGTATCGGCCTCCGTCTCAACAAGTCGGCCTGAAGGGGAGCCTATGCCAGACTTCGAAACAAGTCCTGCCGACCAGAGAGACACGCAACGGCCGATCCTGATCCCGGAGGATGCCGTTCCGATCGTCCCGGTACGAAGCACTGTGCTCTTCCCGGGGACGCTGGCCCCAATGACGCTCAGCGCACTATCCTCCGTTGCGGCTGCGCAGCAGGCGGTCCGCGAACAGCGCCAGATAGGAATCCTCCTGCAGCAAGATCCCGAGCTGGGTGAAGCGGGACCGAATGATCTCTACCGTTTCGGCACGGTTGCGAATGTCATCCGCTACCTTTCTGGACCCCACGACACGCACCACGTCGTCTGCCAGGGCGTGCAGCGGATGCGGGTGCTCGATTTCATTCCCGGTACGCCGTTTCTGACGGCACGCGTACTCGAGATTCCTGAACCGGTGAGCATCTCACCCGAGATCGAGGCGCGATTTCTGAACCTGCGCCAGCTGTCAGTCGAGGCCGCGAGCCTGCTTCCGCAGGCGCCGCAAGAGCTGATCGTCGCGCTTGAGAGTACAGAGTCCCCGGGCGCACTCGCCGACCTTGCCGCGTCGGTCATGGACATCAAGCCGAAGGAGAAGCAGGAGATATTGGAGTCGGTCGACCTTGTCGCCCGCATGGACAAGGTCGCGCGGCTTCTCTCCGAACGCATTGAGGTCTTGCGGCTCAGCAACAAGATCGGGCGCGAGACGAAAGCGACATTCGACGAGAGACACCGCAAAGCCATCCTGCGTGAGCAAATGGCGACGATCCAACGGGAATTGGGCGAGGAGGATGGCAAGGGCCAGGAGGTCGCGGAGTTGGGCGACGCCATTGCCAAGGCGAGCATGCCGGAGGAGGCGTCGAACCAGGCGCTGAAGGAACTGCGGCGCTACGAACGTATGCCCGAGGGCGCGGCCGAAGCCGGCATGGTCCGGAACTACCTCGACTGGCTGATCGACATGCCATGGGACCTGCCGGCAGAGGCTGAGATCGATATCGCGGAGGCAAGGCGCATCCTCGACGAGGACCACTACGGTCTCGAGAAGATCAAGAGCCGGATTGTCGAGTACCTCGCGGTCAGGAAGCTCGCGCCCGAGGGTAAGGCACCCATTCTATGCTTTGCCGGCCCCCCCGGCGTCGGCAAGACGTCCCTCGGCCAGTCCATCGCACGCGCGATGGCACGACCGTTCGTGCGTGTGAGCCTCGGAGGCGTTCACGACGAGGCAGAGGTTCGCGGCCATAGAAGGACCTACATCGGGGCACTCCCGGGCAACATCATTCAGGCGGTCAAGAAGGCGGGCGCGCGCAACTGCGTCATGATGCTCGACGAGATCGACAAGCTCGGACGCGGAATCCAAGGCGATCCTTCCGCCGCGATGCTCGAAGTGCTCGACCCGGAGCAGAACGGGACCTTCCGCGACAACTACCTTGGGGTCCCGTTCGACCTGTCACGCGTCGTGTTTCTTGCGACCGCAAATCTCCTCGACACGGTGCCGGGCCCACTGCTCGACCGGATGGAGGTCATCAGCCTGCCAGGATACACCGAAGAGGAGAAGTTGCAGATTGCCCGACGATACCTCGTGCGCAGGCAGCTCCAGGCAAACGGGCTGACGTCCAACCAGGTTGGCATAGACGACGAGGCCCTGCGCCTCATCATCAACGGATACACCCGCGAGGCGGGTGTCCGCAGCCTCGAACGTGAGATTGGCAAGACTCTGCGCAACGTCGCGGTCCGGATCGCGGAGGGAAGCGCGAGCGAGGCGAGGCTGACCACGAAGGACATTGGCGCCGTGCTCGGCCAGCCTCGGTTCGAGAGCGAGGTCGCGATGCGGACGAGTGTCCCCGGCGTTGCAACAGGTTTGGCGTGGACACCAGTCGGCGGTGACATCCTGTTCATCGAGGCCACGCGAACGCCCGGCAAGGGCGCTCTCATCCTGACCGGACAGCTGGGCGAAGTCATGCGAGAGAGCGCCCAGGCTGCCATGACCCTCCTCAAGACACGTTGCTCGGAGCTCGGCATCGACGACAGCATACTCGAGGGTAGCGACATCCACATCCACGTGCCCGCGGGTGCCACGCCAAAGGACGGACCGAGTGCTGGGGTCGCGATGTTCACGGCGCTCGCATCCCTCGTCACGGGCCGCAATGTCAGAAGCGATACGGCCATGACGGGAGAAATTTCGCTTCGGGGCCTAGTGTTGCCCGTAGGCGGGATCAAGGAGAAGGTTGTTGCTGCCGCGGCAGCGGGCCTGACGCGCGTCATGCTGCCCGCCCGCAACCGCCGTGACTACGACGACATCCCGGCGGGCGCTCGAGATAAGCTTGAGTTCGTGTGGCTCGAACGCGTCGATGATGCGATCGCTGCGGCGTTGGAGGAGGGCAAGGCTACGCCCACACCAGCAACACGCGGCGCAACGGAGGTTGACCACGCGCCGCCAGCTACAGTGGCGGCTCGGGGGGCGAGATGACCGCACGACCTGCCGGCCCGATACCAACGCGTCGTGATCGGTCCGTCGCGAATTCAGCTGTGCGATCGCGGCTCAGGGTTTCCAATTGATGCGTGTCGGCGTTGGTTCGCGACGGTTGGAACAGGACAAGGGAGAAACAGGTATGCATGGTATCCATCATGTCACAGCGATAGCTGGTAGTCCGAACGCTAATCTCAAGTTTTACACTCGGGGCCTTGGTCTTCGCCTGGTCAAGAAAACCGTCAATTTCGATGATCCGGGGACGTATCACTTCTACTTCGGCGACGAGCGCGGCAGCCCGGGCACGATCCTGACCTTCTTTCCTTGGGAGCATGCTGCGCCTGGCCACAATGGTGTCGGACTGACGCAGACGACGGCATTCCGTGTGCCGCTCGAATCCTTCGAATTCTGGGTCCGGCGATTGAACGAATTGGGCGTCAAACACGATGCCCCGGTGGAACGGTTCGGCGACAAGGTTTTAACCTTCAGGGATCCCGACGGGATGAGCCTGGCCCTGGTCGGGGTGGCGGGTGCCGAAGCCGAAGACAGTTGGAGCAACGGCCCTATTGTGGCCGAGCACGCCATTCGAGGCTTTCATGGCGTTACGCTCAAGCTCGAGGAAGCTGCTCCCACCGGGGCGATCCTCACCGATGTTCTCGGGTTCGAGAACCGTGGACACGATGAAGGACATGTTCGCTTCAAGGCGCAGAGCACGATCGGCGGCATTGTCGATATCCATGTAGCCAGGGAGAACCTGGCCGGACGCATGGGCCGGGGTTCCGTTCACCATGTGGCGTTTCGGGCGAAAGACGACGCTGAGCAGAGGCAGATGGTGAAAAAGCTCGTGGTCGATCATCGTCTTGCGGCAACCGAACAGAAAGACCGCAACTATTTCCGCTCTGTCTATTTCCGCGAGCCCGGCGGCATCCTGTTCGAAATTGCCACTGATGAGCCAGGTTTCGCCGTCGACGAGCCTCTGGAGAAACTTGGGACCGATCTGAAGCTGCCGGCCTTCCTTGAACCGCGGCGGAAAGAGCTTGAGGAGGTCCTGCCGCACCTGGAGCTGGCGCGATGAGCAACGCACTTCAGGTGGCTACCGGCGGAGCTCCGCTGGCCAAGGCCAAGGCGGTGACAATCCTTTTGCATGGGCGCGGCGCATCGGCCGAAAGCATGATGGGGCTCGCGGAGGTCATCGCGCAACCAGACATTGCGTATCTCGCGCCGCAGGCCACTGGCGGCTCCTGGTACCCCTATTCGTTCCTGGCGCCACTCGAGCAAAACGAACCCCATCTGTCCCGTTCTCTTGCAACGATTGGGGCTCTTGTCGACAATCTGACGCGTCACGGCTTCGCGCCGAAAAACATTGCGCTGCTTGGCTTCTCGCAGGGAGGCTGTCTCGGTCTCGAATTCGCGGCGCGCAACGCGAAATGCTACGCCGCGGTGATCGGTCTGAGCGCCGGCCTCATTGGCCCGGAAAATACGCCGCGAAATTATCCGGGGTCCCTTGCTGGCACGGCCATATTCCTGGGGTGCAGCGATATCGACGATCATATCCCGCTTGCCCGAGTCCACGAGTCGTCGAAGGTCCTGGGCGCTCTCGGAGGCGACGTGATTGAGCGCATATACCCCTCGATGGGACACACGATCAATGAGGACGAAATTGGTCACGTACGCAGCATACTGGCCGGCTTGCAACGCGACGTCCCGGCGTCCTGGGATCGGTAGCCTCAGTCAAGTCGGGTGACCTGATTGGCCATTTGTGAAGTCTTATGCGTTCAGCCTATCGCGTCATCAAGTCCGTGCATTCATGAAACGATAGCTACAAAAAATGCTTGCACGTTCACGCGTGGAAATTCGTTCCGAGGCGGCGACTACGCGGCGCGCACGCTCCACAGCCGATCCAGTACTGGAAGGATGTCCGACGGGTCCGACCGATGAGTTTGATCCGGATCGACTTCCGAGTAGGCGATCACCCCGTTTTGATCGACAACGAACCGTGATGGGATTGGAAGCATCCAACTATCCTCGCCGTGAAGACTCGGCAAATCTATTCCGCTCTTCAGATGCGAAGTTCGGAGCAGCTCGGGAATACGCCACCGGACCCCGAACCGCTGCGCGACCTTTCCGCCTTTGTCGCACAGGATTGGTAGCTTTACCTTCATCGCCCTTTGAGTTCTCGCATTCTCCTCAATTGTCTGAGGCGAAATGACGACGAGTGACGCTCCACGTTCCTCGATCGATGGGCGGACCTCTTCCAGCGCCTTTAAGCCAAGATTACATCCAGGACACCAACTGCCGCTATAGAAGACCAGAAGGAGCGGACCGCGGCGCAGTATCGATTCCAATGAGGTTTTTACACCGTCTTGATCGGGCAGCGAGAAGCTTGGAGCGTGTTGTCCGGCCGATAGTGCGTTTTCGACTTGCCCGGAGGCAATCAGATACTCGGCAGTCTTGCGCAGGATTATACTGATGTCGGTGGTCATTTATAGCGTCCATTATTCAGAGCAACTCGTGCGTCAGTGGTCAACGCTGTGCGACAAGCACTTCTTGCAGTGCTGCTCGTTCGCAGCTTTGGCCTACTCAGCCCCGTCATGACCCAGGCACAATTCACTCAAGCCGCAGTCCAATTTCGATTCCGTCTCGCGCTCCCTCTACCGTCACACCGGCTGCGGTTTGACACTTTCGGAAGTGCGGTCGCGGCATGATTGCATCAGGATGCGAACGTCGGTGAATTGCGAAAATTGCGAAGCATCGGAGAAATTTGGTTTGCCCGCTCGGCGCCATCGCCGACCGCCTGTTCTACGTGCTTGAATCCCGGTCGAGCGCTCAGGATCAAGCTCTCCTGGTTGACTCGAACAGGAACCATGTACGGCGCTCTGCCTCGTCGATCCAATTTTCGATCAGGCTGGCGGTCGCGACGTCGCCATGCTCGTCACAGACATTGTGGGTGTCCCGAAGGCGCTGGGCGAGCATCAGATTGTTTTCCTTTAGTTCGGCCAGCATGTCTTCGGGCGAGACGAAATCCGCATCATTGTCCTCGACGTGCTGCAACCTGGCGATATGGCCGATCGAGCGGATCGTCGTTCCACCGATCTTGCGGGCTCTTTCCGCTATGTCGTCGGTCATCGCCAAAATCTGGGCGGCCTGCTCGTCGAGGAGAAGGTGATAATCCCGGAAATGCGGGCCCGACATGTGCCAGTGGAAATTCTTGGTCTTGACATAAAGCGCGAAGACGTCGGCCAAAAGCGCGGTGAGTGCTGCCGCGATATCCTTCGTGGCGTTCGAGCCAAGATTGCTCGGCGTGTCCAACGGTCCCTCGAGTCGACTGTTGGCGTCTTCCATACTCATTCTGATCTCTCCTTCAGGTTTGGTGCGCTCATGTCGTTCGCCGAGGGATGACAGTGCCCGCAAGAACGGTAGCCACATCCGGGAATGAGGCAACTTCGCTGATCCCACCACCAAGAGGCGTGCCGACTCCGATCACGTTCTTGCTTTGCATATCGACCCTCCCGGCTTTTCAATCTGACATGATATTCCGCGTGTCGGTCGCGGCACCGACGCTTCGATATGATAATGCGTTGGAACGTGACCTTGTAAGGCCAGAAAGGGAAATCACCGCTCGCCATGGAGTCGATAGACGATCGTTATTGTCGCTAGCAAGCTGCGTAGTGCCGTCGCGGTCCCGCAATGTTCCTGCGATGTGCGACAGGCTGTGACGGACGCCGCATCATTTCCGACAGCCATGGAAACCATGCATACCGGCTATTGGAAAATTTCGTCCGACGCTGCTTTCAATGGGTAATGCTCATCGAGCATCGGCGGCACTCTTGAAAATGGATGGTCGGAGCTCAGTGCCATGTTGCGCAACACTATCAAGTAGAGACCCGTCGAATGCAGATTGGATTGATCGGATTGGGCCGCATGGGCGGCAACATCGCTCGGAGGCTCATCGTCCGTGGTCGGCACGAGGTCGTTGTCTACGGCAGGAATGCGGATGCGGTCGAAGCTCTCGGCCGAGAGGGAGCAATAGCGGGCTCCTCGCTCAAGGACATGGTCGACCAACTCGATGCGCCACGGACGATCTGGCTAATGTTGCCGGCCGGCCAGGTTACCGAGGACTACGTGACCGAGCTCGGCAATCTCCTTAGCAGCGGCGATACCATCATCGATGGCGGCAACACGTTCTGGCAGGACGATATTCGTCGGGCCGCAGAGTTGCGCGAGAAAGGCATCAATTACGTCGATGTCGGAACCAGCGGCGGCGTATGGGGGCTTGAGCGCGGCTACTGCATGATGATCGGCGGGGACAAAGGCATCGTCGATCGCCTCGGCCCGATCTTCGCGACGCTAGCTCCCGGCATCGGTCAAATCCCGCAGACTGAAGGCCGTGATGGTCGCGACCCCCGGGTCGAGCAAGGATACCTTCATGCAGGGCCGAGCGGGGCCGGCCATTTCGTAAAGATGGTCCACAATGGCATCGAGTATGGCTTGATGCAGGCTTACGCGGAAGGGTTCGATATCCTGAAGAATGCGAATGTTGAGGCGCTGCCCGAGCAACATCGGTTCGATCTCAACATCACAGACATCGCCGAGGTGTGGAGACGTGGGAGCGTCATCAGCTCATGGCTGCTCGATCTGACCGCCTCAGCCCTCGCCAAGAGCGAGGCGCTGGAAACCTATTCCGGATTCGTCGATGATTCTGGCGAAGGCCGCTGGACCGTCAATGCGGCGATCGAGGAGGCGGTCTCGGCGGATGTGATCACGGCCGCGCTCTACGCACGGTTTCGCTCGCGCAAGGATCACACCTTCGCGGAGAAAGTTCTTTCCGCGATGCGACATGGCTTTGGCGGTCATACCGAACCGCCGTCGTCCGAACCCGTTGGGCACTCAATTAATCGTCCCACGAACCCCTGACATGAATGCGGATGCGCTTGCGGAACCCAATATGTATGGGCCCGCGGTGTGTTCTGTTCCGAGCGCTATGCGAGCTCTCGGGCCGGCTGGTCGCTCCCCCGCTCTCCAAACTCCGGAGCTCCGAATATGGTTGCCGCAATACGAAAGCTGACGGGGGACCGCCGTGGCATTTTCGTCGCCTCCAGCAAACGAAAATTTTGACATGGTAACCGACCGATACAACCCCCGCGTATCTGAACCGAAATGGCAGCGGGCCTGGGACGATGCGAAGCTCTTCGAGACGAAGAACGACGCGCCGGGCGAGAAATATTACGTGCTCGAGATGTTTCCCTATCCGTCGGGGCGCATCCATATGGGTCACGTCCGCAACTACACGATGGGCGACGTGGTCGCGCGTTACAAGCGCGCCAAGGGCTTCAACGTGCTGCATCCTATGGGCTGGGACGCGTTCGGCCTGCCGGCCGAGAATGCAGCGCGCGACAACAAGGTCAATCCGCGCGACTGGACCTATGCCAACATCGCGACGATGAAAGGCCAGTTGAAGTCGATGGGCCTGTCGCTCGATTGGGCGCGCGAATTCGCGACCTGTGACCCGTCCTACTATCGTCACCAGCAGAAGATGTTCCTCGACTTCTGGAAGTCGGGCCTCGTCGAACGCAAGACCGCCAAGGTGAATTGGGATCCGGTCGACATGACCGTGCTCGCCAACGAGCAGGTGATCGACGGACGCGGCTGGCGTTCCGGTGCTCCGGTCGAGATGCGCGACCTGACGCAGTGGTTCTTCAAGATCACGACAATGGCGCAGGATCTGCTCGACGGCCTCGACACGCTCGATCGCTGGCCCGAAAAGGTCAAGCTGATGCAGTCGAACTGGATCGGCCGCTCCGAGGGCCTGCAGATCCGGTGGAAGCTCGACCCGGCATCCGCGCCTTCGGGCGAGAGCGAACTGGAAGTCTATACGACCCGCGCGGACACGATCTTTGGCGCCTCGTTCATGGCGATCGCTGCCGATCATCCACTGGCGAAAATGGCGGCCGAGAACAATCCGAAGCTGGCTGCCTTCATCGAGGAGATCAAGCGCGGCGGGACCTCGGCTGCAGAAATCGAGACCGCCGAGAAGAAGGGTTTCGACACCGGTATCCGCGTCGTGCATCCGTTCGACGAGAGCTGGACGCTGCCGGTCTATGTCGCCAATTTCGTGCTGATGGACTACGGCACCGGCGCGATCTTCGGTTGCCCGTCGGGCGACCAGCGCGACCTCGACTTCGCCAACAAATACGGCCTGCCGGTCGTTCCGGTTGTGATGCCGGACGATGCCAACGCAGCAACGTTCCGGATCATCGGGGAAGCCCTCACCGACGACGGCGTGATGATCAACTCGCGCTTCCTAGATGGCATGAAGCCGCAGGCCGCCTTCGACGAGGTGGCCCAGCGGCTCTCCGGCGTGGCCATCGGCGACAGGCCCCAGGCCGAGCGCAAGGTGCAGTTCCGCCTGCGCGACTGGCTGATCTCTCGGCAGCGCTACTGGGGCTGCCCGATCCCGGTTGTCCATTGCGACGATTGCGGCGCGGTGCCCGTGCCGCAAGCCGACCTGCCGGTGCGGCTGCCTGACGACGTCTCGTTCGATAGACCGGGCAATCCGCTCGACCATCATCCGACCTGGAAGCACGTCGCCTGCCCGAACTGCGGCAAGGATGCGCGGCGCGACACCGACACGATGGACACATTCGTAGACTCCTCGTGGTATTTCGCGCGCTTCACCGATCCGTGGAACGAGGCGCAGCCCACCGACCTTGCCTATGTCGACGGGCCGAAGGGCTGGCTGCCGGTCAAACAGTATATCGGCGGCATCGAGCACGCGATCCTGCACCTGCTCTATTCGCGCTTCTTCGCGCGGGCGATGAAGGCAACGGGACATCTGAACAGCGTCGTGGAGCCGTTCGAGGGCCTGTTCACGCAGGGCCTCGTCGTCCATGAGACCTACAAAACAAGCGGTGGCGCCCACGGAACCTGGGTCAAGCCGGCGGAGGTCAAGATCGAGGAGGCCAACGGCGTGCGCCGTGCCAGCATGATAAGCTCCGGTGAGGAAGTCATGATCGGCCCGGTCGAGAAGATGTCGAAATCGAAGAAGAATGTCATCGATCCCGACGACATCATAGCAAGCTACGGCGCCGATACAGCGCGCTGGTTCATGCTGTCGGATTCGCCACCCGAGCGCGACGTCATCTGGACCGGAGCCGGCGTCGAAGGAGCGCACCGCTTCGTCCAGCGGGTGTGGCGACTCGTCTCAGAGTTCGCGCCGGCGGTGGCAGGGGTTTCGCCCGCACCGGCGCGTGACGGCGATGCGGCCATGATCTCGAAGGTCATGCACAAGGCGGTGAAGGCCGTCGGCGAGGAGATCGAGCGGCTGGGTTTCAACAAGGCGGTCGCGCGCCTTTACGAGCTGGTCAACGTCCTGTCGCCACAGCTGGCAAGTGCATCCCGCGCCGATTCACCCGCCAGGGCGGCGCTGCGCGAGGCGGTCGAGGCTCTTGTGCGGATGATCGCGCCGATGATGCCGCACCTTGCCGAAGAGTGCTGGGCGACGCTGGGCGGCAAGGGTCTGGTGGCGAATCTACCCTGGCCGGAGTTCGATCCGGCGCTCGTCGTCGACGATGAGATCGTGCTGCCGGTGCAGATCAACGGCAGGAAGCGCGGCGATTTGACAATCGCGCGAGACGCAGATCGATCTGCCGTCGAGGAAGCGGCGCTTGCGCTGGAGGTCGTGCGCAACACGCTCAACGGCAAGCCGCCGCGCAAGGTGATCGTCGTCCCGGGACGCATCGTGAATATCGTTGCCTGAACGGAGGATTAGGTCACACATTGGTCGCTGACTGGAATGCCAGAGCTCAACCCATTCAAACTTCGCGAGTGAATTGAAAGTCGGCTGATTTACAGCCGCCCGAGTTCCCTTAATTCCCGCAGGGCCGCCGCATCGCGCGCCGTGACATCCGGGAATTCCGGATCGGACCCAACATCGTCGGTATAGCGCCAGGAGCGGGCACACCTTTTCCCTTTCGCTCTGTCAGAGACGACGGCAACACCCTTGACATCGTCCAGCGAGAAAGCGGTGGACGGCGCTTCCTCGGCTAGGATGTCGATGTCACTAGTGATGCAGATCTCGGCCATATCGACCCCTTCGATAGCGGCACACAGGGCGGAATCGACAACGTAGACCACTGGAGCTGCCTCCAGCGATGACCCGATCCTCTTTTCCTTGCGCTCGATCTCCAACGCACCGGTGACGACGCGGCGAACTTGCCGGATTTTGCGCCACTTCTTCGACAATGCGTCGTTGCGCCATTCTTCTGGCAGCTCTGAAAACTGCTCGAGATGCACGGAGACACAATCCCGATGGCGGTCGCGCCAGGCTTCTTCCATGGTGAAGGGCAGCATTGGGGCGAACCATTTCACCACGCAATCGAAAAGGGTGCGCACAACCTGGATCGCTGCCTTGCGCTTAATGCTGGACGGTGCGTCGCAGTACAAGGCGTCCTTTCGGACGTCGAAGTAGAATGCCGACAACTCGACCACCATAAAATCGAGCAGAGCGCGGCTGATGTGCTTGAAGTCGAACGCGTCGTAGCCCTCGCGTATCAGCTCGTCGAGCTCGGATAGGCGGTGCAGCATCAGGCGCTCCAGTTCGGGCATCTGTGCGAGCGGCACATCCTCCCCCTCGTCATGCGCGAGCGTGCCGAGCATCCAGCGGATGGTGTTTCTGAGCTTGCGGTAAGCGTCGATATTGGTCTGGATGACGTTCTTGCCTAACCGCTGTTCTTCCCAATAGTCGGTGGTCATCACCCACAGCCGCAGGATATCGGCGCCCGATTGCTTCATCACATCCTGCGGCGCGATAGTGTTACCAAGTGACTTCGACATCTTGCGACCCTCCTCATCCACGGTGAAGCCATGGGTGATCACAGCGTCGTAGGGTGCGCGTCCGCGCGTGCCGCAGCTTTCCAGCAGCGATGAGTGAAACCACCCGCGATGCTGGTCCGAGCCTTCCAGATATATGTCGGCCGGCCATTTCAGATCCGGCCTATCTTCCAGTACGTAAGTGTGGGTAGAGCCGGAATCGAACCAGACGTCGAGGATGTCCATCACCATCGTCCAGTTCTCGATGGCGCGGGACCCCAGGAAGCGTTCGCGCGCGCCCTCGGCAAACCATGCGTCCGCGCCCTCCGCCTCGAAGGCTTCGAGGATGCGGGCGTTGACGACCTCGTCCTTCAGCATCTCGCCTTCCTCATTGGCGAAGACGCAGATCGGCACGCCCCAGGCACGCTGGCGCGACAGAACCCAGTCCGGCCGATCCTCGATCATCGCGCGCAGGCGTGCCTGCCCGGCCGCCGGAACGAAGCGCGTCTGGTCGATGGCCTTGAGCGCGCGGCTGCGCAGGGTGGTTTCGTCGCCCAGGTCCTTGTCCATGTAGACGAACCACTGCGGCGTGTTGCGGAAGATCACCGGCTTCTTGGAACGCCAGGAATGCGGATAGGAGTGTTTGAGCCGGCCGCGCGCGAACAGCGCGTTGGCTGCGATCAGCGCCTCGATGACGGCCTTGTTGGCGTCGCCCTTCTTGCCGTTGTCGTCGATGACGCGGGCTGCACCGCCTTCGCGGTCCGGCCCGAAGCCCGGAGCGTCCTTGGTCAGGAAGCCGGCATCGTCGACGGTGAACGGGATGCGCGTTTCGATGCCGCGCGCCGCTAGTTCCTTGCCGGCATCCATCCAGGCATCAAAATCCTCGCGGCCGTGACCGGGCGCGGTGTGAACGAAGCCCGTACCGGCATCGTCGATGACGTGGTCGCCGGCAAGCATCGGCACGGCGAACTCATAGCCGCCGCCGAGGCCTTTGAGGGGGTGGGCGAGCCTCATTGAGGCGAATTCCTCGGCAGTGACATCGCTCAGCCGCTTGAACGCAAGCTTCGCCTTGGCAAACGACTCCTCGGCGAGCCCATCGGCGAAGATCAGCTTTTCGCCGGTCTGTGGCCCGAAGTCGTTCTCGGCCACCGTAACCTCATAGAGCCCGTAGGAGATGCGCGGCGAATAAGCGACCGCGCGGTTGCCGGGGATGGTCCACGGCGTCGTCGTCCAGATGACGACATGGGCATCGGCAAGTCCACCAGATCCCGACGCCATCGGGAACTTCACCCAGATCGTGTCGCTCTCATAGTCGTGGTACTCGACCTCGGCCTCGGCCAGCGCGGTGCGCTCGACCACCGACCACATCACCGGCTTGGAGCCGCGATAGACCTGGCCGGACATGGCGAACTTCATCAGCTCGCCGGCGATGCGCGCCTCGGCGTGGAAGTTCATCGTCGTGTACGGATTGTCGAAGTCGCCCTCGATGCCGAGGCGCTTGAATTCCTCCGTTTGCACCTCGATCCAGTGCTGCGCGAAGTCGCGGCACTCCTTGCGGAACTCGTTGACCGGCACCTGGTCCTTGTCGAGGCCCTTGGCGCGATACTGCTCCTCGATCTTCCACTCGATCGGCAGGCCGTGGCAGTCCCAGCCGGGCACGTAGTTGGAGTCGAAACCGCGCATCTGGAACGAGCGGCTGATGACGTCCTTGAGGATCTTGTTGAGCGCGTGGCCGATATGGATGTTGCCGTTGGCGTAGGGCGGCCCATCATGCAGCACATAGAGCGGCCGGCCGGCAGCACTCTCGCGCAGCTTCTTGTAGAGCTTCATGTCCTGCCAGCGCTGGACGAGCTGCGGCTCCTTGTCGGGAAGGCCTGCGCGCATGGGAAACTCCGTCCGCGGCAGATAGAGCGTCTTGGAATAGTCGATTTTCTCAGTGGCCTCGGTCATTCTTACGCCAGGACGTGTGAAATCTTGCGGGATTGTGGTTTGAATTGGCGCCTCTCAACGGATGTTCTCTTTCGTCTCGAGACTCGGAGGTGCGGGGGTTGAACGATTGGTTCCACAAGGCCGTTGGGGCAGCTCGATTGGTCGGCCAACTTGTGCAATCAGGTTTTGATGTTGTCCCATCTTGCAGGATAGCTTCAGCGATGCGCACCGCGAGTCCGCAATGAGTCTCCGTTCGTCCAGAGACGGAACTCGCGCCAGGAGCCCGCTCACGTTTATGCGTCATTCGGCGATTTCGCGTTCCAGAGGATGATCGTGCCGATAGTTCCGGCACAGATGGACGCCGCGAGAATAGCGACTTTTGCGACCGCAAAGTCATCGGCGTTTGGAAAAGCCCGACCAGCAACGAAGAGCGACATGGTGAAACCGATGCCCGCGAGCGCCCCGGCACCCGCGAGCTGGCGCCAACTATAGGCTCCTGGCTTCTCGGCCATACCGATCCTCACAGCGATCATGGCGCCACCAACGAGGCCCAGCGGTTTGCCTAACACCAGCCCCGTGATGATCGCCAGAACAAGGGGACCACGGCCATCGAGGACGTCTGCGGAAAGGACGACGCCTGCATTCGCCAACGCAAAAATTGGAAGTACAAAGTAGCTGGATCGTGCCCCGGAGCGTCGCAACAGGCGGTCTGCCGGAGATTCGAGGAGCTCGTGAATAAAATCAAGGGCGTTCAGCGCGGGTAGGGAAGGTCCATGACGGAGAACCTCGCCGCCGCGCTTTGCTTCTTCCAGCAGAATGGCATCGGCCTGCCTCATAAGCGCGTGCAGATTCGCCGGCGGGCGTGTCGGGATGAACAAGGCCAGGAGAACACCGGCAAGTGTCGCATGCAGACCTCCAGCATAGATGCACGCCCACATCACCGCCCCGACCAGGATGTAAGGCAGGACCAGATAGACTCGCGCGCGATTAAGTAGCGCTAGAACTACCAATGTAGCCGCCGCGGCAACAAGGTAGCCGAGTTGGAGATCGGCCGCATAGAACACTGCAATGACCAGAATCGCACCGATGTCATCGACGATTGCGGCGGCTGTCAGGAAGACCCTCAATTCCACTGGTACCCGTCGCCCCATCATCGCTACGAGCGCTATCGCGAAAGCTGTATCCGTTGCCATGGGCACACCCCAGCCGCGTGACAATGGACCAGTCGGTGCGAGCACCAGATAAAAAAGTGCTGGAACGATCATCCCGCCGATCGCGGCCGCGATCGGGAGCGCCGCTGATCGGCGGTTCGCCAGGTGGCCGACGGTAAATTCGCGCTTGATCTCGAGACCGACGACCAGGAAAAAGATGGTGAGCAGACCGTCGTTGACCCAGTGCTGCAGCGACATACCGAAGTGCCAGCCGCCGAGATTGACGCCGAGCTCCCGGTGCCAGAATTCCGCGAAGGCACCGCCAACCGGTGAGTTCGAGAGTACGAGTGCCAACACGGTCGCAATGAGCAGGAGGACACCCGCAGACGGGCCCCAGCTTGCAAAGTCGAGCGTCGTTGCCCTGACACGATGGCCGAGCGTACCGAGCATCGCATCGCCGAGCGTGACTTCATCCCATGGCCCGTCGTACCGCCGCCCGTTAATGAAGAAAGTCGGCGTGAAAACCACGCCATTGGCGTCGGCTGAGCGTTCATCCTCATAAACACGCTCCCTCGCTCGCTCGGAGATTTCCGGATAGTCGAGATCGAGTTCGGTCTTGACCGCGAGGAGATCGTCCTCAGTCAATTCCGACGAACGCGTCATCAGTTCCAGGTGAACTTTCCAGAACTGCTCGGGCGTGGAGTGCTCCGCGATTTCCGCTGCGCGGCGGGCGAGGTCGTTGTTCGCTAGTGGACGATGCCTAAACACGTACCGCATGCGGTCGCCGAACCGATCACGCAGTGAAGCGATGGTTTCGTTGGCCACTCGGCAATGTGGACACGCGTAACTCCCGTATTCGACCAGCGTAATTGGAGCGCCGGAAGCGCCAAGGATATGGTCGCGTGTCTCATCTACAGCTGGGTCAAGTCGGCGGGAGGGGATAAGCAAGAAGAGAAATCTCCGTTTCCTGGTCGTACTGACGGTCAACCAAGATTGTAAGCAAAGACATCACCCAGCGCACCTACAGTACGACCCATACAGACCGTCGCAGCCCATCGTTTGCGCATTGGATCATGAAGCCGAACTCTCTAAGCCTCGAACCCGACGCGCTGCTGGGCTAAAAGTGCCTCCATTCCCGACACGGTTCGGCAAAACCATGAGCGCCATCATTTCCGCGAGCGTCTCGCTCGTCACGAGGCCGACCAACTTCCCGGAGATGTCCGTGACCCCCACAGTCGTCGCGGAATTTTCCTGCATCAGTCTGAAAGCCTGCTCGAGAGTGGCGCGACAGTCGACCGTCGGAGCAGGCGCAGTCATGGCGTCACCCACCGTCGCATCCGGCCCCGCCTGCTTCATCGACTTGAGGATGTCGGCACGATCGAGAACGCCGACGAAACTTCCACTGCCGTCGACCACGGGAAACGTTCTTTGGGCAGTCCGCAATAGCGTCTCCACCGCTTCGTCGATGTGAGTCTCAGGCTGGAGCGTGATGAAGTCGGTCATCATTGCGTGGCGCACCGGCACGCCCTGGGAAACAGCGCGCAACGCGACTGAATGAGCCTCGGAGGAGGCTGCCAGATAAACGAAGATGGCGATGAAGACGAGAATCGGATTGTAAAAGAGACCTATGAAGCCGAGTACGAAGGCCGTGAACTGGCCGATCGACGCGGCGCGTTCCGTCGCCCGTACAAATCCTATGCGACTTGCAAGAGCCGCGCGAAGCACGCGGCCGCCATCCATGGGGAAGGCGGGAATGAGGTTGAAGAGAGCCAGAAAGAGATTCACCGTGGCAAGCCGGTCCACCATCGGAATCTGCATGTCGTCGACACCCATCGCGGCGCTTGCGCCCAGGTGCGCACCGGCAAAGACGATCAACATGGCAGCGATGACCACGTTGACGGCCGGACCCGCAATTGCAATGAGGAATTCCTCCCACGGTTTTTCCGGAATACGCTCGAGCTGCGCGACACCGCCGATCGGCAACAGTGTCACATATGGCGTCAGCACACCGAAGGTTCGGGCAGTGAAGATGTGCCCGAACTCGTGCAGCAGTACGCACAAGAACAGGAGCACCACGAAGAGGAGGGTGTTCCACGCCGCAGCCGCCCCATGCGCCGCGTAGCTGGAGGCGAAGATCCACGCGAGAAACAGCACGAATGTGATGTGCAGCCGCACCACCGTGCCCGCTACTTTTCCGATATTCAGTGACCAGGACACGTAAGCCTCTTGTTGCTCGTTACGCCGCTGTTGTGGACAAGAGACGTCCGGTGCGAGTGGAGGTCCGTGGATGTCCCGCAGATCTTCACTGGGCGACCGGACCGCTCTCACCGAGTGCTCTGATAAACCTACCGGAATCGATGCTGAATCCGTCCTGCAAAACCACGCCGTTGGGGTCGATCGCCACGAACCATGGCGTGCCGCCGGTGCAGTAGTTTTCGATAGTCGTGGGATTGACGCCCAGCGGCGAGCGGCTCTCATGGCCAAAGGGAATTCGCAGGCCATAGCGTTGCTGGTCCACGGGCAGCTTGTCGCGCGTGTTGACGTAAGTGCCCTCGAATGCGGTCTGGACTGCTGCGAAGCCGACGTTCTTGATGCGGGGATTTTGAACCAGCGCCTGGAGAGTCGGGAATCCGGTCGAATGGCACCCGTCGCACCAATGTTGGTAGAAGAACAGAATTCTGTAGCGTGCCCCAAGTTCCTCCAGGGTAAGAGGCGGGCGCTGTTTCCCGTCGCCGTCGATCCAGTACGGAACCGTGAGTTCCGGGGCAGCTCGTCCTGCGATGCTCTGGATCATGTCGTTTCTCGCAATATTGACTGCAGCCGAGTGCCAACGGTCGGCAGCGGTCTTGTCACGCTATCTCTGTAATCGGTGTTATTGCCGTGAAGTTCACCGGTAAAGATATGGTTTCAATAACCGCATGTAATTCAGGACCGGATGATTTGCGCGTGAGGGCCGCCTCAGCGCCGTACTCCGCTCCGGCTCAGCCGCCGGTGAAAGCGGCGATCGCTTCCTTGATTTTCGCTACGGCGTAGCCTCCGATCTGCTCGAGCTCGACGTGGGGAAGGTTGGGCATCTCGTCAGCCGCCACGCTGCACCCGACAATAGCGGGGCCGGGGCACGCGAACGCTTCGATCAAAATCGCCTCGAGTAGCGCCGGATCACGCACCGTGAAGCCCTGCGCGCCGCAAGCGCGCGCCAGCGCTGCGTAATCTGGGTTCGGGAACTCGATTGCCTCGCGGAACGGGAGAATTCCCAAGCTTTCCGCCTCGAGCGTGATGAGCCCGAATGCCGCATTGTCGAAGATCACGATTTTCACTGGCAGGTGATGGTGAACAGCCGTAAGGAATTCGCCCATTAGCATGTTGAAACCGCCATCCCCAACAAGGGCGATCACTTGTCGTGACCGGTCGAGCGCCTGAATGCCGTTGGCTTGGCCGAGGGCCGTGCCGACGGCGGCGTTGTTAAAGGAGCCGGCAATGCGCTGATTGCCGCTCTGTCGAATCCAATTGCCCGACCACAACGTATTGAGGCCTGTGTCGAAGACGAATACGGCGTCGTCTTTCGCAAGGTCGCTGACCACGCGGGCTACCGCCTGTGGATGGATCCTGTCGCGGCTGCGCATGAGGTCGCTCTGCTTATCGAGGAGCTCGTCCCAAGCGCGGCGCCCCCGAGCGACCTTGTCGAAGAAGGCACTTTCTGTCTTCTGTCGCACTCTCTGCAGGAGGGCGGCGAGTGTCGGGCGCACTGAGCCCCTTACACCGAGCGCCGTCGGCGCACGCCGGCCAATCGCTGCGGCACGTTCGTCAATCTGGATCACGTTACCGTGCGCCGGCAGGAAGTTCGAATAGGGATAGTCCGTGCCGACCATAAGAAGCAGTTCGCAGTCCTGAACGGCGTTGTAGGCCGGCTTGCTCCCGATCAACCCGAGCCCGCCCATCCAGCGTGGGTCGTCATAGGCGATGATCTCCTTGCCGCGGATCGTGTGCACGAGCGGCGCCTTGAGGCGGTCTGACAAGTCGAGGAGCAGGTCGGACGAGCCCCGACATCCCGCCCCGCAGAGAATGGCAACCGAGTGCGCCGCATCGACTCGGCGGGCAACCGCGTCGATTTCGCAATCGTCCGGCGCGATCTCAGTACGAGGGTTCAGTGTGGCCACACTCGGAACAGCGTGATCGATCCTACTGGACAGCACGTCTTGGGGGAGGGTCAGGTGCGCGACTCCGGGTCCTGCGTACGCAGACGAAATCGCCTGATGGATCACACTGGGCGCCTGCGCTGGCGCGGTGATCGTCTGGGTGTAGAGCGACACATCCCGAAAGAGCAGATCGGGTTCGGTCGACTGGTGGTAATCGATGCCTTTCAGGCGACGCGGCATCTCCCCCGACAACGCCAGCACTGGAGCGTGGTCGCGCGCAGCCTCGTAAAGGCCCGCGACGAGGTGCGTGCTCCCAGGCCCCGTCGTTCCGGCACACACTGCGAGGCGGCCCGTCAGCTTGGCTTGGCCGGCCGCGGCCAGGGCGGCGCCCTCTTCGTGCCGTACGCCGACCCACTCGATCTTGCTCTGCCGGACGGCATCGCCCAAAGGGTTCAGCGAGTCGCCGATCAGGCCGAAAATCTGCTTGACGCCCACCTCCTCAAGGACATCAACGAGCGCCTCTGCGACGGTACGCGACATCTATCACCTCCATCATTGGCCCATTTTCATCGAATTCGCCGCCGGGTCCGGGCCAATGGCGCAGCGTCACTGCCAAAGCCTCACGCTCTTGCACTAAGTGGCTAGGTGTACAGCAGGATTCGCCCGCGCGGTGATAACCCCGCGTTATGAATAGCATGCCCCGGCGTTGTCCGAGTGAACGCGCCGAACCCGTCGCTATGCCGCCTCTGCCACCGGGGACGCCTTCCAGGAACTCTGCCGCGTTGGCGCAGTTGGGCGATCTTCTCATATAGAAACAATATTTCCAGGTCAGCCTCACCGTTCGCTTACCAGGACCACATGAGCTATCCTCTCTACGCACGCGGCTGACGCCTCATCGCCGCTGTGAACGCGTGGGAATGGATTCGATAACAGTCGGATATTTCCCAGTGAGACGCTGCCGGCATACCGTCGGCAAACACTCGCGAGGGAGTTTCGGATGAGATTGAAAGTAGCTGATGTCGTGGAGGCCGTTTCGCAGCTCGTCGACCAGGGTTATGAACGCGAGTTTCGCATAAAGGATGGTCGCCTTGTCGACCTGGCACGTAGTTCGGCGCTAGACCCGAAGGACATCCACGTGGACACCGCCCTCCGGTTGGCGAGCGGAAGAGACGGCGAGGATGCGTCCAATATCTATGCCATTTCGGATCTGAAGTCGCACAGCAAGGGATTGCTCGTCGACGCGTACGACATTTTCGACGAGATCTGCGACCGCAGATTGGCCGATCAACTGGCGGAGAACCGCAAAACCGAGTTTGTCGAAGATAGCGATGTTCCGAGCCGCTACGGCCTGCGCAAGGTCTACAAGGGCGAATTCGACCGCGATCCGGAGCGCTACGTCTTGCGCATCGACTATCCGGACTTTCCGGAATGCCCCTTCGGCGAGTCATTCTCGATGCTCGGCTTCGACACCGCCGAGCAGACATATGTGTGGCTGGTCACCGGCATACTTCGGGATTCGCGGCTGAACCGAATTCCCTATCAAGGGGCGGATGTTCCCGACAACGAATAAACCGCGTCCGCGACGGTAGCGGTGCGTCGGCAACCGCAACGGATAGTCGGACAGAGTAAAACAAGAACCCTGAGGGAGTGAACATTGGACAAGAACATCATCAAAGAGACGATGCTCTCGCTTGAGGCCGCCGCGTTTCAAAGTGCCCGAGAGAAATACTTAGATTATGTTGCTGACGCACGGCTCGACCGCAGCGAGCCGATAGAAAACGATGAGCACGCCCAGGCGGAGGTCGCGAGTGATTTTTCTGAAGCTCTGGACGATACCATTCACGATCACAGCGACAAGCTCGACAAGCTGAGAAAGATCGACTTCGGGCCAAAATCGACGGCTGCCGAGGGTGCGCTCGTGCGGCTCTCCGGTCGAACCTTCATCATTGCGGTCTCCACAGCCAAGTTCACATGCGATGGACAAGAGGTCATGGGGATCTCCACAATGGCTCCGATCTACGAGGCAATCGAAGGAGCGCGGGCCGGCGAAACCGTAGAGTTCAAGGGGCGGAAGCTTGTGATCGAAGACATCGCATAGCCATGCTCACCGCATCTCCTACGTACGAGAGGACCGCATGGCGGAAGAATTCGATGCGATCATAATCGGCGCAGGCCAGTCCGGTCCATTTCTTGCAGTCCGTTTGGCCGAGCAAGGCCAGAAGGTTTCGCTTATCGAACGTGAGCATCTCGGGGGAACCTGCGTCAATGACGGCTGCACGCCGACAAAGACGTTGATTGCGAGCGCGCGAGCTGCGTGGATGGCTCGACGGAGTGCCGAATACGGCGTGCATATCGACGGGCCGATAAGCGTTGACATGAAAGCGGTCAAAGCTCGGAAAGACAAAGTAGTATCGGAGTCGGTCAAGAGCCTGACCGATTTGCTCGCGGGCCACGAGGCGCTGGAATACATAGAAGGTCAGGCGCGTTTCGTTGCCCCGAAGGAAGTTAGCGTCGGAAGCCGCACGCTAAGGGCCGGGCAGATCTTCATCAATACGGGCGCATCGGCCGCCATCCCGGATTGGCCTGGTCTCGCTGATGTGCCCTACCTCACCAACACGACGATGATGGACCTCGACGTAGTTCCGGATCACCTCGTGATTGCCGGCGCGAGCTATGTCGGTTTGGAGTTCGCGCAGATGTACGCCCGCTTCGGGGCGAAGGTGACTGTCATCGAGCGCGCGAAGCGGCTCGCGCCCCGCGAGGACGAGGATATCTCCGCCGCTATCCGTGCGATACTGGAAGCAGATGGTGTCAGCTTCCTGATCGACAGTGCGATCGAAGAAGCTACGGCGACGGAGCATGGTGTCCGCATCTCATTCAGATCGAACGATCGGCGCAATTCAATCGAAGCAAGCCACCTTCTTGTTGCACTCGGGCGGTCGCCAAATTCTTCCGACCTGGATCTCGGCGCTGCCGGACTCGAAGCTGATGACCGTGGTTACATACCCGTCGACGATCATCTGCGCACGACGGTGCCGGGGATTTGGGCCCTTGGTGACGTCAACGGACGCGGTGCCTTCACTCACACCTCGTACAACGACTATGAGATAGTTGCGAATAACGTGGTCGATCGCGGAAACCGGTCGATAGCGGACCGCATCCCCGCCTATGGCCTGTTCATCGATCCTCCGCTCGGCCGCATCGGCATGACCGAGGCCGAAGTACGCCAGTCGGGTCGGGCTGCAATGATTGCCACGTATCCTATGGCGAATGTTGCCCGCGCTCATGAGCGTGGCGAAACTCAAGGACTGATCAAGGTTCTCGTCGACGCTACTTCCGGGAGAGTTCTTGGTGCGGCAGTCCTCGGAATAGAGGGTGACGAAGTTGTACACTCGCTTCTGCAGGCGATGGCGGCCGGCACATCGTACGAGCAGATGATGCGGACAGTACACATTCATCCGACTGTGAGCGAGCTCATTCCCACGGTGTTGGCCGGCCTCAAACCACTTGAGTGACCAACCTGAACCGGCCCAAGGTGTTCGTCCGGCTACCGCGAAAAGAGCGTTGCCACGGGCCGAAGCAAGGAAGGAGGCGCGGCGTTGATCAGCAGTGTGCAGGAACCGCGGGAGCGCCCAAGTGTAGCGGCAGTGACCGACGCGCTTGGCAGGGTGCTCCATCACCAGGCCAATGTGCTGGACCTCGTCTCGCCGACGCCCGGACGCGTCCTGTTTGGTGTTGCCGTAACAATCCGTTTCCTTCCCTATCGGGAGGATTTGTTCCAGGAAGAGGCCAACAGCTTCGCGCGATGTTTCTATGCGGCGATCGGCAATGAGCCGCACGGGAAGGTCATTGTGTTTGACAGCGCCGGGTACGGCAACACGTCGGTGGGCGGCGGCACGAAGCTTTCCAGGCTAAACAACACCGGTGTCGCCGGACTGATAACCGATGCGCGGCTGCGCGATTTTCGCGAGCTGGCCGAGTATGAGCCCGTATTTTATTGCGCCGGCGAGGCGGTGCGCGCAGGCACGGCCGAACTCATGCCCGATGCGGCGAACGTGCCGGTTGTCTTGGACGGTGTCACCATCGTCCCCGGAGACTATGTGTACGCCGACTCCTCGGGTGCCGTCATTATTCCCTCAACGCACTTCGACGAGGTGTGGGCGGCAGCCACCGAAATTGAAGCCAGTGAAGTATCCCAAAAGCAATCGATCCGAGAGGAAAATCCGGAAGACGTGAACGTGGGCAGCCGCGAACGCTGAAGCGGGTGGCTCTCCTCGCGGGAAAAAGCCCCTTGGGTTGGTGCTGAGTTGTCGGAAGCCGAGGGACGGTTGCGCATTTTCGACTATGGGAATGCGAAGGGAGGAAGAGTTGAACACTTGTCATCGCGTCATGGTCAGGGCCGAAGGCTATCATTGTGTCTGAGACCTCTGTCCGCAACTTCAACATCAATTTTGGGCCGCAACACCCCGCAGCTCACGGGGTGCTGCGCCTCGTGCTGGAGTTGGATGGCGAACTTGTCACCCGCGTCGATCCACATATTGGACTGTTGCATCGCGGCACCGAGAAGCTGATCGAGCACAAGACGTATCTGCAGGCTGTGCCTTATCTCGACCGGCTCGACTATGTGGCGCCGATGAACCAGGAGCATGCCTTCGCGCTTGCCGTCGAACGGCTGCTTCAGATCAAGGTGCCGAAGCGCGGCCAGCTCATCCGTGTGCTATACAGCGAGATCGGTCGCATTCTGAGCCATCTCCTGAACATCACGACGCAGGCGCTCGATATTGGGGCGCTGACGCCGCCGCTGTGGGGCTTCGAGGAGCGCGAGAAGCTGATGGTCTTTTACGAGCGTGCCTCCGGTTCACGAATGCACGCGGCTTATTTCCGCCCGGGTGGCGTCCACCAGGATCTGCCCGAAAGGCTGATCGAGGACATCGGCAAGTGGATCGACCCGTTTCTACAAACGGTCAGGAATCTCGATGATCTGTTGACGCCGAACCGCATCTTCAAGCAGCGCAACGTCGATATCGGCGTCGTCCCGTTGGACACCGCGTGGGGCTTGGGTTTCTCAGGCGTGATGGTACGCGGTTCGGGTGCCGCGTGGGACCTGCGCAAGTCGCAGCCTTATGAATGCTACGCCGAGATGGATTTCGACGTGCCAGTCGGCAAGAACGGCGACTGCTACGACCGCTATCTCATCCGCATGGAAGAGATGCGCCAGTCGGCCAGGATCATCCGCCAATGCGTCGACCAGCTGTTGGGCAAGGAGAAAGTCGGCCCGGTTTCGACCACCGACGGCAAGATCGTGCCGCCCAAGCGCTCCGCGATGAAGCGCTCGATGGAAGCGCTGATCCAGCACTTCAAGCTCTACACCGAGGGTTACCGGGTGCCGGCGGGCGAGGTCTATGCGGCCGTCGAGGCGCCAAAGGGCGAATTCGGCGTCTACCTTGTTTCCGACGGAACCAACAAACCCTATCGCTGCAAGTTGCGCGCGCCGGGCTTTGCGCACCTGCAAGCGATGGATTTCCTATGCAAGGGCCACATGCTGGCCGACGTCTCCGCCATCCTCGGCTCGCTAGACATCGTGTTTGGTGAAGTCGACCGATAAAATCGTTGGCTTGCGGTTCTGCTGTGCAACGATGTGCACAGGCTCATGAGAGTAAGAAAGCCGCGAAACGCCCACGGGGTCCGGATTGGTCCGGCCGCGGGCCCCCGTACTATGTCACCTCTACACCCTTCCAGAATGCAATGTGGCCTTTAATTGCGGCCGCTGCGTCGGAGGGGTCGGCATACACCCATGCTGCGTCTTCGTTGGCCTCGCCATCGACGAGGAGAGAATAGTACTTCGCAACGCCCTTCCACGGACACCGGCTGGTTGTGTCACTCGGCTTTAGATACTGAGTGTTGACGGACTCGAGCGGAAAGTAATGGTTGCCTTCGACGACAACGGTCTTGTCCGATTCCGCTATCACCGTGCCGTTCCATCTCGCAATTGCCATTTCTGGTTCCTTTTCTTGCTAAGACTTCATAATATTCCCGTCTTGCCTCGAACCCTTCGAAAGGTCCTCGCCTCTGGCCTCCGGGGTGGCTATTGAAGCCGCCTTCGCACCTGGTGCCGCAGTTCCTGCAGGTCACTTGCGAATGTTCGAATGCCCTCAGCCAGTTTCTCGGTTGCCATAGCATCTTCGTTCATGATCCAGCGGAACGTAACCTCATCGATGGGGTCGCTGGGTCCCGGACGCTTGATGTCGACTGCGTCTTCACTGACAAACCAGTGGCAAATGGCATCCGTCGGCTCCCTCAGTGATGTTCGGGGAACGGCGCCAGGCGAAAGCACTCGCTGAAGCTCATCGTTGCTCGATTCCAGGGCATCGAGGAGCGTTGGCGCGATTGTGAGCCGGTCACAGCCAGCCAGCGCTCGGATTTGACCGATATTCCTGAACGATGCGCCCATGACGATCGTTTCGATTCCTTCGGTCTTGAAGTGGTTGTAGATATTGCGAACGGACGCCACACCGGGGTCCTCTTCGGCGGTAAAATCTCTTCCTTCGACTTTTCTATGCCAGTCGTAGATGCGTCCGACGAAGGGCGAGATCAGGAATGCACCGGCATCAGCGCTTGCGATTGCCTGCGCGCGGTTAAACAGGAGCGTCATGTTGCACATTGCGCCCTCCCGCTGCAGGATCTCGGCCGCCCGAATACCCTCCCAGGTCGCCGCCAGCTTGATGAGGACGCGGTCCCGTTGGATGCCACGTTGCTCGTAGTCCGATATAATTTGCCGGGCCTTGGCCGCTGAAGCGGTGACGTTGAACGAGAGGTTGGCATCGACTTCTGTCGACACGTATCCAGGAATACGGCGCAAAAGCTCAACACCAACGGAAATCGCCAAGCGATCGGCGGTGGCCGCTGCGACGCGCATAGGGTCGCCGCTACCCTTGCGTCCCCATGACAGCGCTTCATCGACGACGTCGTTGTACGCATCATCCTCCATCGCCTTGAGGACGATGGTCGGGTTTGTCGTACAATCTATCGGCTTCAGTCTTTCGACCGCACCCAGATCACCGGTGTCGGCAACAATCGTCGACATTGTGCGAAGCTGTTCGAGGCTTGAAGTCACGGGCGTTTCCTTTCGGCGTTATGATCGCGGTGTCTCAGGAAACCCTCCGCAGAAAATCACGGATGCGCGGATCCTGTGGCGCACCGAAAATCGCTCCCGGTGGCCCCTGCTCGACGATGCGGCCGCCATCCATGAAGATCACGCGATGCGCAATTTCACGCGCGAACTGCATCTCGTGAGTCACGATCAGCATGGTCTGCCGGCTTTCGGCGACGCGGCGCATCAGGTCGAGCACTTCGCCCACCCATTCCGGATCGAGCGCAGAGGTGGGTTCGTCGAACAGCATCAGGTCCGCGTCGAGCGCCATCGCACGGCCGATGCCGACACGCTGCTGCTGTCCGCCGGAAAGCGCGGCGGGATAGGATTCAGCCTTGTCGAGGAGACCTGTCTCACGCAGGATGGCATCGGCGCGCCTGTTCGCCTCATCGGACGACTGTCTGTGGACGGTGACCAGCGCCTCTGTGATGTTCTGCCGCGCCGTCCTGTTGGTGAAGAGCGAATAGTTCTGAAAGACGAAGGCGGTGCACCGCCGGAGCGCCAGAATCTGCCGGCGGGTGGCCTTCGCTGCCTCGACCTTGAAATCGCCGAACTCGATCGTGCCGGAGTCGGGACGGTCGAGGAAATTGATGCACCGAAGCAGCGTCGACTTGCCCGTACCTGAAGGGCCGATCACACAAATGCGTTCGCCGCGCTCGATCTCGAGGTCGATGTTGTTCAGCACCGTGTTGTCGCCGAAGCGCTTGGTAAGCCCCTTGATCCGGATCATCGTGCGTGGGCCTTGTTTAGGTGCACTTCCAGCCAACGTTGGCCGAAGGAAAGGCTTTCGACGATGATCCAGTAGAGGATCGCAACCACGAGGAACGCCTCGAAATAGAGGAAACTACCTGCTGCTTCCTTCTGGGTTGCCCCCATCATCTCGGTAACGCCGAGGGTAAACGCGAGTGACGTGCCCTTGATCATGTCGATGAAATAGTTGACGAGCGTTGGGGCGGCGATGCGCGCTGCCTGCGGCAGGATGATGCGGCGCATCATCTGGCTCTGAGTCATGCCGACCGCCTGGCTGGCCTCCCACTGGCTCCGGTCGACGCCGATGATCGCCGCCCGAATGCTTTCGGCCATGTAGGCGGAGAAGTGCAGCGTCAGGCCCATGATCGCTGCCGTTACGCCGTTGATCTGCGTCAGGAAGGACACGATCTGTGGCAGTCCGTAATAGAACAGGAATAGCTGCACGAGCAGCGGAGTGCCCCGAAAGAAGCTGATGAAGATCGCGACTAGCCCATCGAGCACAGGGATACGAACGACGCGCTCCACGGCCAACAGCGATGCAATGATAAGCGCCAGCACCATGGCGATACCCGCCATGGCGAGCGTCAGCGGCACGTAACTGAGAATGACGGGCACCAGACCCAGCATGTACTGCAGATCAAGTGCCCGCATCCGTCACTTACTCCGAGCTCGTAATGTCGGCATCGAACCACTTTTGCGAGATTTCCGTGAGCGTGCCGTCTTCACGCAACGTGTCGAGGGCGGCATTCACTCTGTCGCGCAGCGCGCGACCTTCCTCGTCGTCGCGGAAGGGATAGGCATTGCGGATCTCGCTGAAGGGCTGACCCGCAAGGGCCAGCGGCAGCGGGCTTTCCTTGATCACCTGGGCCGACGACACGCGGTCCAACACGAACGCGTCGACGCGCCCAAGTGCCGTGTCCTGTTCGATATTGCTTTCATAGGTGCGGATGTCGATCTGATCGGCGTTCGGCAGTTCGCGCAGAAGATCTTCGAAGTTCGAACCGAGGTTGACCGCGACCGACTTGCCGCTGAGGTCCTCCGGGCCCGAGATCGTCGCCTCATTCCCCTCGCGCGTCACGATCTGTGCGCCGTCAATAACGTACGGGTCACTGAACACGAAGGCTTCCTCGCGTTCCGGCGTAATCGTGATCTGGTTGGCGACGGTATCGATACGCCCAGCCTCTAGTGCGCCGATCAGACCGGAAAACGACATGGTCTCGAACTCGATCTCCCTACCAAGCTCTTCTCCGATCGCGTTCATCAGGTCGATTTCGAATCCCTGCAGCTCTCCTTGCCGGACGAAGGTGAAGGGAAAATAGCCACCGGACATGCCGACCGTGATCGGTCCCGTGCTCTCCTGGGCGTAGGCGGAGTTCCCGATCACCGCCATGGCGGCCGCGGCAAGTATCGCTTTGCGCAACATGGGTCTGCTTCTTTCTAGTGTAATCCTCAGGACGATCGAACGAGAAGGCGCCGTTTCCGGTCAAACCGGCTTATGCGATTCCTCTTCTTCGAAGGTGACCGCCACGGCCGCATTCGCCGAAAGGCGGACCTTCGTTCCCTCCACGGTGGCGACCAGTCCGAGGTCAATAAAGTGGTTGTGCCCCTCGTGACTGCCCTCGCCGCTATCGCGCTTTGACAGCCGGATGCGGCCATCGGCAATGGCCTCGACGGTTCCTAAATGCACGCCGTCGGCGCCGATCACTTCCATGTCGGGAACGATTTGTTGTGTGCTCACGGGTGTCTCCTTCAGACTTGAATGAAAAGGAATGTATTTTCGCCGGGCTGTTACCCGTCCTCTGCGAGTCTCAGACCGGAAAACTGCCATCGAGCATGCCCGGGAAAGAAGTTACGGTAGCTCGCGCGAATATGCCCCGGCGGGGTCACGCAGGAGCCCCCGCGGAGGACGAATTGGCCCGACATGAATTTGCCGTTGTATTCACCAATGGCGCCCTCAACCGCGTGAAATCGCGGATATGGCGAGAACGCGCTGCGGGTCCACTCCCAGACATCCCCGAAGATTTGCTGAAGACCACCAACATGAGGTGATGCCGGTTTGGGACGAAGACGATGCGTGTCCAGGAAATTGCCCTGGATCGCGATCTCCTGAGCCGCGGCTTCCCACTCAAACTCCGTCGGAAGGCGCTTTCCTGACCATGTCGCGAATGCGTCTGCCTCGAAGTAGCTTATGTGGGTGACGGGCGCGATGGGATCGATGGGCTGGAACCCTTTTAGTGTCATCGTCCAGTTCTGTCCGTCACGCTCCTCCCAATAGAGAGGTTGCGACCACCCCTCGGCCAGCACCTTGGCCCAACCTTCCGATAGCCATAGGAGCGACTTCCTATACCCGCCGTCAGCGATGAAGTCCGCCCATTCGCCGTTCGTGACGAGGCGGTTGGCGAGCCGGAACGGTTCAACCAGCGCGCGATGACGGGGGCCTTCGCTATCGTAGGCAAATCCGACGGACCCATGCCCAATCTCAACGATTCCCCCGTCGAAATCGGTGAAGGCGAGCGGAGGAAGATCGGCCGTCTCCACTTCCACAGGCCCAGGATCGCGATAGGCGGGGTGAAGCGGGTTCTGAGCGAAGAGATGCAAGATATCGGTGAGGAGGAGCTCTTGATGCTGCTGCTCATGATGACAGCCAAGCTCTACCAATTCCGCTATGTTCTGGTCGGGGCTCGTGCGCAACAATGCGTCCAGCCCGAAATCGACATGCTTTCGATAGTCTAGGATCTGGCTCAATGCGGGTCGTGTGATCATCCCGCGTCTGGGCCGTGGCTGCCGAGCTCCGAGCGTTTCGTAATAGGAGTTGAAGAGAAAGCTGAACTCTTCATCGAAGGGCTCGTAGCCTGGGACGAACGGGTGGAGCACCATTGCCTCGAAGAACCAGGTCGTATGTGCGAGGTGCCATTTGGCCGGGCTTGCGTCCGGCATCGACTGGACCGTCGCATCGGCATCAGAAAGTGGTGCACCAAGCCTTTCACTGGTCTGACGAACCTCGTGAAAGAAGCTATGAAGGTCGTCTGGTCCGAGCGCCGTTTGGAAGAGCTGCGAAGGTTTCATTGCAAGGCCTCGCAAGTGTTTTTGCATTGGGTATCGAGTACTGAAGGTACCAATCCAATGCGACGCTAAAGCAAGCACGTATTGGAGGAATCTCAAAGCCGTGTCCGAACGTCCAGAAGCCGTCGCAATACAGCCTGCAGGCTCCCGGTCACGACCGCTCTCGGAAGATGCTCACAACCTTGTTGACGTCGACCGAGAACCCATTCCCGATCACGGTTCCCTCGGGATCGATAGCAACGAACCACGGCGTACCACCCGTCCGATAATTCACCATCGTTGTTGGATATTGTCCGTCTGGCGAGATCGGGTCGTGGCCGAAAGGTACACGGAGTCCGTATCGCTGCTGGTCGAGGGGCAACTGATCGGCCGTGTTGACGTCGAATCCTTCGAACACGGTCTGGACAACGGCAAATCCAACATCCAGCGGCGCTGCATGCTCAATCAACTCGAGCAGTGTCGGAAACCCATGCGAGTGACAGCCAGGGCACCAATGCTGGTAAAAGAACAAGATACGATGCCGTGACCCTAGATCATTGAGTGTCAGCGGTGCTCGCGGCCGCCCGGTCTCATCGATCCAATGGGAAACGAGGAGATCCGGTGCGACCAAACCCTGAATACCATTTGTCATGTCGTGCCCGTGCAAATCAGTACCTCGGGCGTCACGCGGCGTTTCGTCGTGGCAGTTTCCAGTCCGGCCGAACGAAGTGGCAGGTATAGCCGTTGGGGATGCGCTCGAGGTAATCCTGGTGTTCCGGTTCCGCCTCCCAAAAGTCGCCGGCCGGCGCAACTTCCGTGACGACCTTCCCTGGCCACAAGCCGGCCGCATTGACATCGGCTATTGTGTCTTCGGCCGTGCGGCGTTGCTCATCACTCGTGTAAAAGATCGCGGAACGGTAGCTCGCACCCCGGTCGTTGCCCTGACGGTTCAATGTCGACGGATCGTGGATCTGAAAGAAGAATTCGAGGATATCCCGATAGCTGGTCTCCTCGGGATTGAAGATGATTTCGATGGCCTCTGCGTGTGTACCGTGGTTGCGGTAGGTTGCGTTCGGGACGTCGCCGCCGGAATAGCCGACCCTGGTCGAAACAACGCCTGGCTGGCGCCTTATCAATTGCTGCATTCCCCAGAAGCAACCTCCGGCAAGAAGTGCGCGTTCAGTTTTCGTAGCCATCGTTAAGCCTCCTGATTGAAGAGTTTGAGATATTCGCCGTATCCTTCGCTCTCGAGCTGATCGCGATGAATGAAGCGGAGAGACGCCGAGTTCATGCAGTAGCGCAGACCTCCCTTCTCCCGAGGTCCATCGGGAAACACATGGCCGAGATGGCTGTCGCCGTGTTTGGAACGAGCCTCGGTGCGGGTCATTCCGTGGGACCGGTCAACATTCTCGACCACGTTTTCCGGCACCAGGGGCTTCGTGAAGCTCGGCCAACCGGTGCCGCTGTCGAATTTATCTGCAGACGCGAATAGTGGCTCACCGGACACCACATCCACGTAGAGTCCCGGTTCCTTGTTGTCCCAGTATTCGTTTTGAAACGGGCGCTCCGTGCCATCTTCCTGGGTGACCCGGTATTGTTCCGGCGTCAGCTGCGCCACTGCTTCGGGAATTTTTCTGTATGTCTTCATTTTGTGATCTCCTTTGCTGGCAACTTAAGAACAGGAACGCCAGCGCCCATAGTCCGACGCCCCTGGCGACAGCAGGACGTTGGTCACCGAGTGACCAACACGGGTGTCTTGGTCTGGGCCAGCACGTTGCTGGTCTGGCTACCCAACAGCAGGCGACCGAGGCCTCGACGGCCGTGCGATCCCATGACGATCAGGTCGGCCCCGATCTCCTCGGCCGTGAGGACAATGCCTTCGGCCGGGAAGCTGTCGTTGACGTAGACCGTCTTTACCGGAAGACCAGCGGCCTTCACCTTGTGCTCGGCCTTGTCGAGCAAATCCTTGGCCGCTTTTTCCTGCGCCTCGATGAGCCCCGGGATCGGATCACCGATGTAACCCGTGCCGGCGTAGTAGCCCGCACCCACGACCGAAGCCGGCTCGCTCACGGTCACCACAGTGACGTCAGATTTCAGCGCCTTGGCGATTGCGATCGTCTGATCGAGTGCACGATCCGCCAGATCAGAACCATCCGTCGCGACCAGAATATGAACGTACATATCGTTTTACCTTAACATCGAAATTATGGCGACAGCTGCGACACTGCTTCAGGATTCTTGGGGTCTGTCTTCATCTTCTGGTCTCCCGTGCAGGTGGTCTAAAAGTAGGACCGCGGGTCTCCATGGTCCAATGACCTCTGGCTATTGAATCGATGCATTCGGCACTGCATCCAAGAAACAACGGTGCGGCATACACGCTTCATGCTGTCTTGCTGCGCCAGTCCCCCGCCTGGCATCGCTGCCGGGCGACAATCTTCATCGCCGTCGATTTGGTGAGTAGAAGCAATCGTGCCCCGGCAGGTCGTTCCGGCCGGGCGTCACGCCTCAGCGATCAGTGATGCGATGTCCTCGACTGGGCGCTGATTCAGATCTTTGGGGAGTTGACCTATGATCTTGCCTGTCAGATCAGCGTGGAAGTGTTTGCGCAGCTCACCCAGCGTCCTCGGGTCGGCGACTACCACCAAATGCTCTATCGTCCCATCCAAGCTCTGTTTGTTGAGGAACGCCGCCGTTGCTGCCGCGAAGTTATCCTCGACGAGCCGTCTTGCATCGGGGTTGGCTGACCCGGAGTGATGGCGGGTGCCTGAGCCTGAGTTGGTGGGGCCAAGTCTCGGCGAAGTAATCTCGACCAGAAGTACCCCTGGTTTCACACCCTTGTTGCGGAATAGCCGGAGCGTTGCGCCGTCGGCGACTGCGACTGTCGTACCGGGAGGTAAAATCAAGCGAAGGTCTCCTGTTCACGATCCCGCACGACCACCGGCGGGGTACGATGCGTGTTGGCGCTCTGTGCGCCTTAGCGTAATGGTCCTGTCGTGCCGATCCCCAGAGCACAGCGCGCCCTCCCGAGGCGGATGGGTGGGATCATGAGCTCCATCGCAGAACAACTCTCTCGCGTTTGCGGTCGTTACTCCGCAGTTGGAGTTGTCGGTGTGTTGATTGCGTAGAATACGCCTCCCTCCAGGGTTGGCCGGTACGCGACGTCGCCTGTGACAATGCTGCCTGCTACCTCCGCCGCGTTGACGCACGGGAGAGTGAGGCGCACCCGTGTTCCGGCACCTTGCTTGCTCTCTATGCCCACCGCGCCTCCCCGTTCCTCAGCGAAGCGCTGGACTTGGGGGAGCCCGAGGCCGCTACCCCTGCCCGGAGGCTTTGTCGTGAAGTACGGGTTGAGGGCTTGCGAGAGCACCTCACTGGACATGCCTTCCCCGTCGTCAGCGACCACGATCTCGACGGCTCGCCTTGCAGCAAAACCGGAAGCTTCGATGTTCCGCGCTGTAAGGGTGATTGCGCCGCCGCCCGGCATCGCGTCGGCCGAGTTTCGAAAGAGGTTCAGCAGTGCGAAGTACAGCCCTTCCGGGTCGGCATTGAAATCCCATAAATCGGGAGCGATCTCGCTGCGAACGGCGATATCCGGGCGCAGCGCCTGGAAAAGCGTGGCTACCATCGACGCGAAGCGATCGCCGTCGACAGCTCCGTCGATCGAGTGGTCGCAAAGTCGCGCTGTGTCGAGCAGCTGCCGGCTGAGAAAGGCGCCCCGCGTGATCGCTTCTTCCATCTTGTTGACGATGGCCCTGCGGTACCCGGCATCGTCCTGACACTCGAGCAGCCGCAGACCGCTCGCGATCACGGCGAAAAGGTTGTTGATGTCGTGCACGGCGAACTGCTCCACGTCCACGGTCGGACAGCCCCCCTTCGGCCGATGTGGCGCGAGCATGTCGCCTGTCTTAGGTGTTGTGGCGGCCCGGCACAGGACGCCGGAGACCTCGCCGTCACTGCCAACGAGCGGAATCTCTACGCACCTGGACGCGATACGGCCGCTGACAGCATGGGGAACCCTCAGGACACTCGGGCTGAATACCCGCCGCGCCCCAATCGCAACCCCGGCGCTGTCCGCGAGTACGAAGACATCCTCCAACGCGGGGAGTTCGAGCTCGTCGTGAAGGGAACCATTGAGTGACTCGTTGATCTGCATCTCGAACCTCCTTGCCCTGGATTCGTTGAACGGGCACCGACTTGGCCGGAACACGAGATAGGGCGACAACAGCTCGAACTCTGGGACGATGGCGCCGCGAAGGAAAATCACTGTTAGCCATGGAGTCGATAGCCGACCGTTATCGGCGAGCGTGCTGGCATGTGGTGAGCGATCTGTGCCGCGACACTCGGAACGGGCTCGATCAAGCGAGGCTCTACGGCAGTCGGGGGGAGTACTTACGTTCTGACGTCATCATAACGGACGGCTATCGACTCGATAGCATGAGGTGACTTCCCACTCGCGATTTAGAATTCCATGCTCTGGGGTAGCGTGGTCATGTTACGCACAGCCGGGTTTTGGTCCGAGAAGGCGGCGCGGATGTTCGCGCCCCTTGCGTTGGGATCGACTACGCGTTGGCGCCCCAAGAATGAGATACGATCATGTTTTCAGTACTTTTCGAGGTCCTCCCGAACAATGAGAAGGTTGCTGACTACCTCGAGAACGCCGAGAGGCTCCGCCCCGAGCTGGAACAGGTAGACGGCTTCGTCGACAACGTTCGTTACAGGAGCCTCACCCGCGAGGGTTGGTTTCTTTCGCTTTCGAACTGGCGGGATGAGAAGTCGCTCGTCCGGTGGCGCACCAACGAACGTCATCATGAGATCCAGGAGAGGGGCCGAAACGAAATCCTCGCGGATTACCACCTGCGCGTTGGCCAGATCACCGCCGACAATCAGGTGCCCGCGGATTACGCGCTGACGGAGCAGCGGCTCGACGAGACCGAGGTCGGGGAGGGAACCGCGGTCACGCTCATCAACGCTAGTCGGCCCTCGGAGTGGAAGCAGACCAACAACCCGTACGACTGTGCCGAGTGGTTGGGCCTGAACCCGTGGGCCGACAATATGATATCCTGGGACATCTTCGACGCGGTGCTCACACCGGGTGATCTCATTGTGCTCGTATCCTGGAAGGACGCCACGGCGGCGCGGACCTACGAGGACTCTTCCGCGCCGAATGACAAGGCGAGGATGCGAAGAGTTCGGATCGTGCGCGACTACGGGAAATACGATCGTCGTGAAGCGCCTCAGTACTACCCAGATGCGGATGGCGGCGAGACTTTGCGCGCTTGACACCTCCATGTTGGGGGGTGTTGCGCGGCATGGCCGACATTCTCGGTGTATTTTTACCCAGAGGATTGGCAATCCTCCGAATAGTCCCCAACAACGGGGCAGTGTGGAGAACGACCATGAAGATCCGATCAGTTGTCGCCGCGGTCGCCCTTGCCTCGCCGATGGCAAGCGTCGCCGGTGCCCAGGAAGCGGAAACCGTCGCCAAGAACTTCGAAGCGACCATTCCGAATATTCCCGGGAAATCCCTGGTGGCTGTCGAGGTTACCTATCCCCCGAGGGCCGCATCGCCGGCTCATACCCACGCGAAATCGGCGTTTATCTACGCCTACGTGATCTCGGGCTCGATCGAGTCTCAAGTGAATGACGGCGAGACGCGCATCTATCAGGCCGGCGAGAGCTGGTCGGAAGAGCCGGGCGCAACCCATTCGGTCAGCCGCAACGCGAGCGAGACCGAGCCCGCAAAGCTTCTCGCGGTCTTCGTCCTCGACACCGGTGACAATCCGCTGACCACGCCGCTCGAATAATCCTTCGATCGACCGCGCGGTCGAGGCGAGACTACGGTCAACCAACGCACGATGAAAGGACCGCGACATGAGCTGGAACCCGGGTCTCGAGCCGCATTGCCCGCAAGCCGGCGAGGCCGACGCGATCGAAACGCAGATCATCCCACGGGCCCGGGACCTTGGTGGTTTCGAAGTGCGCCGTGCACTGCCGGCGCCGGCGCGGCAGATGGTTGGTCCCTTCATCTTCTTCGACCAGATGGGGCCCGCTGAATTTTTGACCGGGAACGGAATCGACGTGCGGCCCCATCCGCATATCGGGCTTGCGACTGTAACCTATCTTTACGACGGCGAATTCCAGCATCGGGATTCATTGGGAACGAACCAGATGATCTATCCCGGCGAAGTGAACTGGATGATCGCCGGGCGCGGCGTGACCCATTCCGAGCGCACGAGCGCGGACACGCGCAAAGGCAAGAGCAGCCTCTTTGGCATTCAAACCTGGGTGGCGCTCCCGGACCACGCCGAGGAAACGGACGCACAGTTCGAGCACCACGGGAAAAATGCCCTTCCCTTGCTCGAAGGAGAGGGCAAAGCAGTGCGGTTGATCCTGGGAACTGCCTGGGGTGCCAAGGCGCCGGTGAAGACCTTCACCGAGATGTTCTACGCCGACGTAGTGCTTGAGCCAGGTGCTGCTTTGCCCCTCCCTGACAATCACGAGGATCGCGGCCTCTACATCACGCAAGGTGCGATCGAAGTCGCGGGCGATCGGTTCGAGAGCGGCCGGATGATGGTGTTTCGGCCAGGTGATGCCATTTCAGTGCGTGCCGGCGAGCAGGGCGCGCGACTGATGTTGCTCGGCGGCGAGACCCTAAACGGCCCACGCTATATCTGGTGGAATTTTGTTGCCTCGTCGCAGGAGAAGATCGACGCCGCGAGGGACACATGGGCCCAAGGCGACTGGGCTCATGGTCGCTTTCACCTGCCTCCGGGAGATGATCGCGAGTTCATCCCACTTCCGGAATGAAGACGCCGCGAACGAATCCGTTTGTCGGGGTGCTCGAGACGCGTTGCGACGTCTTCCCATTGTGACCCGGCGCCTCACCAGGCCCTCAGAATCGAGTTGTTACCTACGCCTCCTAGCCAAGACCTCAGCTTCGCGGGGGCGCCGATACCAACGTCGTAGCAACCGACGTGGTGACGACGGACGAAGTCTCGAGCGTTCGGTGGACCGGGCATTTGTTGGCGATCTCGACAATCTTCGCCCCGAGCTCGTCAGTCAGCGCGGCCGCCACCGTGATGGTGCGCGTGAAGCGGTCGATCTTTGCGTCCGGCGTTTCGCCCGTCGCGCACTCGATGCAGTCGACGGCATGGACCTTCTCATGCGTGACGTCGACACTGATTAGGCCCAGGGGAATGTTCCTGCGTTCTGCGTAAAGGCGAAGCGTCATCGAAGTGCAGCCGCCAAGCGCGATGGAGAGGAAGTCGTATGGCGTCGGCCCGGTGTCGAGGCCGCCTACCTTCTCTGGCTCGTCTGCGAAGAGCCGGTGCCGGCCCGCGCGCACCATGTTCTGAAACCGGCCCTCGCCCGTCTCCATGACGCGCACGTCGGTGTGGACGTCGTCCTCCTCGGGCTTGTCCGCCGGAAGGTAGCGTGAGAGCCAGCCGGCTATCGCTTGACCCACGAATGCGGCGTCGGCCGGATCGGAAAGCAGGTGGTCGGCTGCGTCCAGGGAGATGAAGCTCTTAGGATGCTTTGCGGCCAGGAATATTTCGGTGGCGTTGTCGATGCCAACGATCTCGTCGCGCGGGGCGTGCATGATCAGAATGGGTTTTCTCAGCGACGCGATATCCTCTTCCAGCGGCTCGCGACATACGTCTTCGACGAATTGCCTGCTGATCTTGAACGTACGCTCTCCAATGCGCACGTCCGTAGACCCGTCGCCATCGATCTTTGACCTGTCGGAGCCCGATACAAGCTTTAACACATGGCTGGCGTCTGAAGGGGCACCGATCGTCACCACGGCGCGGGTCTCTGGAATCCGCTTTGATGCCGACAGCACAGCGGCACCGCCGAGCGAGTGTCCGATGAGCACGGAGGGAGCCTCAAAATGTTGGCGCAGGTAGTCTGCGGCGGAAACGATATCTGCAACGTTCGAGGAGAAGTTGGTCGACGAGAACTCCCCCTCGCTTGAACCGAGACCAGTAAAATCGAAGCGCAGGACAGCGACGCCCATACGGGCGAGTTCGGCACCGATCCGTCGAATTGCGACCAGGTCCTTCGAGCACGTGAAGCAGTGGGCAAAGAGTGCGAAAGCGCGGATCGGCCCGTTGGGGAGGTCAAGCCGTGCAGAGAGGCTCGCGCCAGAATGGCCGGCGAAGTTCAGGCGTTGGGGCTGTGAAGTCATTTGCGCGGTCCAGGTCTATTCTGCCAAGTCGAATGTTTAAGCTGCGCAGGGTATCGGCTCGTCGCTCATGTCTCCCGCAACATGACGCACCCTATTTCCCAGCTTAGCTACTAGGGGCGCTGTCCCGGAATAGGCGCACGGGCATGCTATTAATAAGACGTGGTTATCGCCGCACTCCCCGCCAGTCTCGCGCACGGCATCTTGTCCAGGGCCCTGTGACTTCAAACGAGCAGTCTGACCCGAAAGTCCAAAACACGACGCCGCGAGTCCGAGGTTTCAGGGCTCGCGCTAGGAATCGAGACCGTTCGATTTCAGGGTGAAATCCGGATTCAATGGGCGCGCGATGGACGCTGCGCCCCGACAACACGATGGCCTGGATTCTGCCAGCCCACGCGCAACGAATTGGATATTGACTTGAACGACATGAATTTGGTGCAGCCGACGTCAACCCATTCAACCACGGCGGCCAAGGCTTCTGTGGTTCCGCGTGAACCTGAGTTTGACGTCGACCTTTTCGTCATCGGGGGCGGATCGGGAGGGGTCCGCGCGGCGCGCGTGGCATCGAAACATGGCGCCAAAGTCATGCTCGCCGAAGAGCACCGGCTCGGAGGGACATGCGTCATTCGCGGTTGCGTACCGAAGAAGCTGTTCGTCTACGCGGGGCGTTTCAGCGACAAGTTTGAAGATGCTGCGGCATTCGGCTGGCGTCTGTCGGTCCCGCGTTTCGACTGGCCTTCCCTGGTTGCGGCGAAGGACCGTGAAATCGCGCGTCTCGAAGAGCTGTACAGCACCGGGCAAGAGACTGCTGGCGTCGAGGTCGTGAGGTCCAGGGCCATACTTGAGGACGCCCATACGGTACATCTTCTCGGTGATGGGCGACGGGTGCGTGCGCGCACGATCCTGATCGCGACTGGCGCACGACCCGAATTGCCTGCCTTTGAGGGCATTGAGCACGGCATTACGTCGAACGAGATCTTCGACTTGAAGACTTTCCCGAGAAAGCTCGTCATCGGCGGCGCCGGGTACATTGCCATGGAATTTGCAGGCCTGTTCGCCGCACTGGGAAGCGACGTCACAGTCGTTTGCCGCGGGAGCAATGTGCTCCGCGGCTTTGACGAGGACGTGCGCCAGGCGGTCGCCGCGTCCTACACGAACCGCGGGATCAAGCTGATGCTCAGTGACAGCATCGTCCGCCTTGAGAGGAAGGCTGACAGCGACAAAGCCGCACGCATCGACGTCACGACCGAGCAGGGGGGGAGGCTTGAGGCAGACCAGGTGCTGCTCGCCTTCGGCCGCGCTCCGAACACGACGGCGCTTGGACTCGAGTGCGCTGGGGTCAAGACTGGGAGGGACGGCGCCATCACCGTCGACGCGAACTCGCGCACGAACATCCCGAACATCTATGCAGTGGGCGACGTGACCAACCAGTTCAATCTGACGCCGGTCGCGATCCGCGAGGGACATGCATTCGCCGACAGCGTTTTCGGCAACAATGCCTGGCAGGTCGACTACTCAAATATCCCGACTGCGGTCTTTTCCAGCCCGGAAATTGGAACGGTTGGGCTGACTGAGCTGGAGGCCAGGGCGCAATATCCAGTTGTCGATGTCTACAAGGTCCGTTTCCGCCCGTTAATGGCGGCCGTGACGGGCGATTGCGAAGCATCGATGTTGAAGATCGTCGTTGACGGCGAGTCGGACAAGATCCTCGGAATCCACATCTTCGCCGAAGAAGCGAGCGAAATGATACAGGTGCTCGCCATAGCAGTCGGCAGCGGGGCCACCATGAGAGACTTCACGTCTGCCATGGCCGTGCATCCGACGATCGGCGAGGAGATCGTGGGGATGCTGACGCCGACGGTGCGATACGATCGGCGCGAAGCTTCGATGCCACTCGTCACAAGTGCCGCGCATTGACGCCCTCTTTCCGTGCTAACAAGGGCTCGCTTCGGTGTAGGAAAGGGATCTCGGCGGATGGAGAGCGCTGAGTTCGAGCGCGCGCTAGCGATGTTTCCCGACGGTTACAGCGAAGGGATCTATGAAGGTCAGCGATATGGTGTGACCTATCGCCGGTCCGATGACGGACGACGCATCAGTCTGTTTGCGCGAAAATTGGCTGGAACCGATATCATCAGTTTCAACCTCTACCGGCTGGGAACGGATGGCGCATCGCTCAAGCCATGCGAGATGTCTGCAGAGAAGGTCAGAGCCTTCGTTTTGGGGTTCCGACGGGATTCGGGTGAGTTAGGGAAAGACGATCAAGACCCGTAGGCACTTTTATTCAAACCACAGCAGCTCATTCGGAGAGTAGGTTTTCCATGGCGGAATCGACAGCGGTGAGACAGTCGGGAAGACAGACGAGGGCCGCCGCGCCGGCCTTCGACAATAGCTACGCACACTTGCCCGATCGGTTTTTCACGCGGTCCGGAGCCAATACCGTGTCGGCGCCGAAGCTGATCCGTATCAATTGGCCGCTGGCGGCGGAACTCGGGATTGACGCCGGATGGCTGGAAAGCCGCGAGGGAATCGCCATGCTGGCCGGGAACGGTTTCCCGGCGGCTGCGGAGCCGATCGCGCTGGCCTATGCCGGTCATCAGTTCGGCAATTTCGTGCCGCAGCTCGGCGATGGCCGGGCGTTGCTGGTTGGCGAAATCATAGACACATCAGGCAAGCGGCGCGACCTGCAGCTCAAGGGCTCCGGACGAACCCTGTTCTCGCGCGGCGGCGACGGGCGCGCGGCCGTTGGGCCGGTGATGCGCGAATATGTCGTCAGCGAAGCCATGGCGGCGCTGGGCATCCCGACCACGCGCACGCTGGCCGCCGTTCTGACCGGCGACACGGTTTATCGCGAGACGCCGCTGCCGGGCGCGGTGCTGACGCGCGTCGCCGCCAGTCACATCCGCATCGGCACGTTTCAGTATTTCGCCGTCCGGCAGGACGTGGAGGCAATCAGGCTGCTGGCCGACCACGCCATTGGCCGCCATTTCCCGGACCTCGCCAAACGCGACCAGCCGTATCTCGCTCTTCTCGAACAGGTGATTGCCGTCCAGGCCGATCTGGTCGCACGCTGGATGCTGGTCGGCTTCATCCACGGCGTCATGAACACGGACAACATGACGATCTCCGGCGAGACGATCGACTATGGCCCGTGTGCGTTCATGGATGAGTACGACCCAGCTAAGGTGTTCAGCTCGATCGACCGGCAGGGCCGCTACGCCTATGCCAATCAGCCAGGCATTGCGGTCTGGAATCTTGCGCGCTTCGCGGAAAGCCTGTTGCCGATCATTCATGAAGATCAGGACGAGGCGGTACGGCTTGCCGAGGAGGCCCTCAAGACGTTCCAGGCCGCCTACGACGTGGCCTTCCACCGCGGCTGGCGACGTAAGCTCGGTTTGTTCGCGGAGCAGGAAGGCGATCTGCAGCTCATCGGGGATCTTCTGAAAGCCATGGCAGGCAACCGGGCCGATTTCACGCTGACCTTCCGGAGGCTGGCTGCAGAGATCGAAGGGCCGGCCGGCGACAGCGGCGTTGGCCGCCTCTTCGCCGACCCGAAGGAATTCGACGAATGGGCGGTGCGCTGGCGGCGGCGACTAGCCGAAGAGTCGAAGCTACCCGCCGAACGCCGGCAGGTCATGCTGTCGACCAATCCGAAATACATCCCGCGCAACCATCGCATCGAGGCGGTCATCAAGGCCGCCGTCGAGGACGCTGACTTCCGGCCATTCGAAGAATTGCTGGACGTCGTCGTCAGACCGTTCGACGAGCAGCCTGAGCGGTCCGACTACGCCTTGCCGCCGCGCGAGGACGAGCGGGTTTTGCAGACCTTTTGCGGAACGTAGTGCTCTAGACGGCGATCAGCGCGTTATCGCTGAGCTCCCTCGTTATGGCCGAGCGGGGTTCCGGGGAAAGTTCATTAAACGCGTTCGAGCAGCGCCACGGTTCCTTGGCCACCATCGGCGCAGACGCTGATGACTCCGCGCGATCCCACCGGTCGCGACCAAAGCTCCTTCACGGCCTGACTCAGGTCCCGCGCGCCAGTTGCGCCGAAGGGATGGCCGATCGCGACTGAGCCGCCATTCGGATTTACCCGATCCCAAGGGAAGGTGCCGAAATTCGCGTCGACGCCGGTCTTCGAACGAACCCACTCGTTTCGCTCGATCGCTGCCACATTCGCCAGCACCTGGGCCGCGAAGGCTTCGTGGATCTCCCAGAGGTCAATGTCTTCAAAACCCAGGCCATGCCGCGCGAGAAGGCGAGGGATGGCATAAGACGGCGCCATCAGCAGCCCCTCGGTATGGTGGTCGACCGCCGCTATCTCGTAATCGACCAGGCGGAGATACGGCGTGTTCGCCGGCAGCCGCTCGAGGCCGGCCTCGCTGGCGATCCAACAGCCCGCGGCACCATCAGTGATGGGTGACGAATTCCCTGCGGTCAGCGTTCCCTTTCCGCTCGTCTTGTCGAAGGCGGGCTTGAGCGCGGCGAGCTTCTCTGCCGACGTATCGGCGCGGGGATTGGCGTCACGATCGAGTTCGGGCAGTTTAACGACGAGGTCGTCGAAAAACCCACTATTCCAAGCGGCAACGGCGCGGTGATGGCTCTTGAGCGCCCACGCGTCCTGTGCCTCGCGGCTGATGTGCCATGCCTTCGCGGTCTCCTCCATATGGTCGCCCATCGTGCGGCCGGTGATGCGATTAGCCCATCCCTTGATGGGAAGCGCATAGTCTTGCGGCTCGAGTGCCTTCAGGGCAGTGAGCGCAGCTGCCGCATCATGCGCGAACAGGTCGATCAAGCGTTTCGATGCCGCAGATGTCAGTCCGATTGGCGGCCGGCTCATCACCTCTGCGCCACCGACCAAAGTTAAGTGGATCCCGCCGCCAAGCATGCCGGCCGCGGTAAACGCGGCGGTCATGCTGGTCGAACAGGCAAGCACTACAGAGAACGCGGGAACGTTGGGATTGAGCTTCGCATCGAGCCAGACTTCGCGCGCGATGTTGCTCCAGCTGAGATTGGGGATCACGCTTCCCCAGACGACGAGGTCGGGTTCGGCGCGATCGGCCATAGCCTGTACGACGGGAACCGATAAGCCGACCGCATCATAGTCGGCGAGTGCGCCGCCCCCGCGCCCGAAGGGTGTACGCAGCCCTGCGGCGACGAAGACAGGATGTGGGAAACGATGCATCGCGGTTCTCATCCCAATTAGCGAAACTGTCCCGCCGCAGATATCATTCGTCGGAGCCGGAAATATCTCCAGTCCGAGATCCGGAAAGTTTGCGAACTCTGGAGAGGATATCGGAAGGTTCCTGGCGAATTGTGAAATCCGGCTCGATAAAGGCGCCTCGGACCACGCCATCCTGATCGATTACGTAAGTCGCCGGAATTGGCAGCATCCATTCTGACATTCCATGACGGTGCCCGAAGTCATGGCCGAGCCCCGCATAATGGGCCTTGGTTTCGTCAGGGACTCGGAACACAATGCCGTACGATGCGGCGACGCCATGGTCGACGTCCGCGAGCATTGTCAGCTCGAGATTCAACTGCTGTTTCAGCCGCCTTGGCAGATCACGTGTATCGGGAGAAAGCACAATAACCTTGGCCTGCAGGTCATCGAGTTTCCCCTTGATCGCCTGAAGCGCGCGAAGCTCTGCGCTGCAGAACGGGCACCACCCACCACGGTAGAAGCTAACCACCAACGGCCCGGCTTCGCGTAGCTGTATGGACGAATGGAGCCGCCCCTCCTCATCGGGAAGAAGAAAGTCCGGCGCAGTATCGCCTACCTGCAATGCGTGCGACACGACATCAGTCTTACGAAGCCAGTCAACAAGATGAACGTAGGATTCCCGGTCGGCGTCATTGAATCCGGCGAGAATTTCGTTTCGCATCTGATCGAAGGTTTTTGCAACGTGGTCAGACATTAAAATCAACGCTCATATGAAACTCCCGGTGTCTCCTGGGAGACGCTATGTCGAAGGAGGTTCATTGGGAAATATCCGGCGGTTATCGTTTCTATTCATCGCGGTCATGGTGAGGATGTCGGCGGGGTTTGACGGAACGAGAGTCACCCGCCAACGAAAGGCCCACCGCCTGTAAGCGAACATCATAAACGTTCCGCGGCAGGAGCTGGCCATAATTGCGGTCACGCAGAGACGGCCGCTGCGATGTGATTGTGGTGTGGGGGGTGCGGAGGCATTCCCATGTGAAGAGACCAATCACGCAGTCGGGCGATTTTGACGAAGGCATCAAGTGCGGGAGAGAAGCGCCTCCCCTGGACGACAAGGAGGTGTACCTCCCGCCATACGGGATCCCCCTCGATGGGAAGTGCCTTCAGAGAAGGCAACCGTGGCATATGTTCAGGAGCAAGGACAATTCCGAAACCTGCGGCAGCAAGATGCTGCAGGTGGATCTCTCGGTCGCTGCGGTGATTGTGATGCTTTGGCGCGTCGGGAGACAGTTGTTCTTGAAACTTCGGTTCAACATCGCAGTTGCAGCGGCCCAGAATCGTGGCTTCTCGGAGTGCTTCCATTCCGATCACCGGAAGATCTGCGAGCTGATGCGACGGGGCGAGAACGGCGACATAGCGCTCCGCGAACAGCGACCAGTCGTCGATACGTTCCGGCTTGTCATCGAGATCACCAACCAGGGCGACATTTATTTCGCCCTCCAGCAGAAGCTCGACAAGGCGGTTCGGCGCTTCTTCTCGAAGCTCGACATGGAGGCCAGGCACGAATTTGCGAATTTCGGTGATAGGCTCAAGAACGAGCGACGCGGAAATTGACGGCGCGAGACCGATAGCTAAAGGAGCCATCTCTTTTTGTTGAAACTCGCGCGCCCTGCGTCGAACAGCCTCGGTCGATGCGAGTGCGCGCTCCAGCATAGGCAACACCGCTTTTCCCAGGTCAGTTAGGTGGGTAAGTTGCCGCTCTCGGTAGATAAGCTGGCCCCCGAGTTCCTGTTCCAGCTTCTGCACCCCCTTGGTCAGGGCCGGTTGCGTGACGTTGCACATCTCCGCGGCGCGCGTGAAATTGAGCGTGCTTGCAACCGCCAGAAAGTACCGAACCTGATGAAGTTCCATCGGATGTTCACCGCCAACTCTGCGTGTCACTATCAACCACGTGCGATCACCGTGCTGCATCGCACGGCAGAAAGGGCACGATCTCGTGAAGCTAGGTTGGCACCGGTTCTGGCGCGATGAAACCCGCGTCGGGCATCCTTGGACGGGCGGACACGCTTTCTGGAACTCAGGACTGCTACGCTTGAGGATTAGTGCACCACGGGTGCACGAATTTGCCTCAGGACCGGAAAGAGCTCCGTTGGATCCCCGCGTCGCGTGTAGTCGGCGCTGATATCGGCGTACTCGACGATTCCATCCGGGCCTATGACGTACCGGGCCGGCATCGTCAACGTCCAGCTCGGCTCACCATTCACGGCGGCAAGGTCCAGGCCGGTTTCCATCTCGGCGGCCCGCAACTCTTGGGATAGCTTCCAACGCAGTCCGAACGAGCGAGCGACTCTCCCGCCCCTGTCGACCAGGCAGGGGAACGAGAGGTTGTGCATTCGTCCGGTGGTGCCGCTCACGTTCGCAGTTTGCGGAGAGAGTGCAACAATCGAAGCACCGGTTGACCGAAAATCCTCCGCGACGGCCTCAACCGCGCGCAAGTCGACGTTACAATAGGGGCACCACCGCCCTCTATAAAAAACGACGAGGACAGGGCCACGGTCTAGGAGGTCGTCGGACGAGATCAATTTGCCATCGGGATCGCGCAGGCGGAAGCGCGGAGCATAATCTCCAGCACGAACAGCCCTTTCGGCAATCCCTGACGAAACGAGATCTTCGATGGCGTCCTGGCGGACACGGCTGATATGCTGAGGGGTGCTTTCATAGCACCTCTCCCTAACAGCATCGAGTTCGTCCTGGAGTAGCATCGTCGTGTTTCTTGCCTTCGTCGGCGCCTATTATTGATATTGGGTTCGCTGCAAGCTGGCGGTAGTGCCTAAATGCAAATTTGTCATATTCCCGCGCGGCATGGTCGGGGTTTGCCTTGCGCAGCGTCGATTTTTGCCTAGTGCGACTTCAGCGACCTTAGCTCAATTTTGCGAGGTCGTCGTCCAGGGACTTTCGCAAGCGCGAAGCCGCGAAATCGACGAAGAGGCGCAGTTTCAATGGCAAGAGCGCCTGCCGGCCGTGAACGATATGGACCGGTGTCGGCTCGGGCTCGAAATCCTGAAGGATGAGGGACAGCTTACCCTCAGAGACTGGCATGGCGACTTGATATGAGAGGACGTTTGTGACGCCAATACCCGCAATCGCGGCGTCTATCGCCGCTTCGGCGGTATTGATCTTCAGTCGACACATTGGACGGACCCCTCGACTCGGTTTGCCGTCTCGAGGGTCGAATACCCAGGTCATACCCGACGCGAGCGCCGTGTAGGTGATGCACATATGCTTGGCCAGATCGTCCAGCGTTTTCGGCGTTCCGTGGGTCGAAAAATAAGCGGGACTCCCGCACACGACGCGGCGTATCTCGCCAACCTTGGTCGCAACGAACGCATTGTCAGGCAACATGCCCGTGCGAATGGCGAGATCGATGTGCTCATCGACGAGGTCAAGCGTATGATCTGACAGAGTCAAATAGATACTTATCTCGGGAAATTTGGCCAGGAACGCGGTGACGATCGGGACGACATACAGCCGGCCGAAAACGATCGGTGCAGTGATCGTCAGAACGCCACGCGGGATACTGTACTCGCCAGCAGCTTGGGATTCGGCCTCTCCAACCTGATCGAGAATGCTCCTGCATGCGGCGAGATAATTGACGCCGGCCTCTGTCAGCGCCAACTTTCGCGTTGACCGGACGAGAAGCTGGGTTTTGAGATGAGCCTCGAGATCGGCGACCTTGCGGCTGATCGTGGGGAGAGGAACGTTCAACTGCCGCCCGGCCGCGGAGAAGCTCCCAGCTTCAACCGCGGCGACAAAATATTCCATTGCTTCCAAACGATCCATCTTCTCTCACTTTCCGAGAGGCCAACCGCTTGTTTAACCTGTTATTGGGACGAGGAGTAGGGCTTCCTGTCCAACCAGTATATCGTCAACCCTTGTTGCCGGCTGCGCGCGTGATGTCGATCGCCTCAGAGCCGGCCTCGTCAAGACAGCTAGTCTCCACCTGCAAAGTCACAAAAAAGAAGCCGAAGCGCTCCTTCACACGGCGGTGTGCCGTTTTCAGCACAACTCCTGGGTCAGCGTCAGCTTCAGCCTTGATGTGACCTGAGAATATGTAACGCCCGCTGGTTAGCGCCCAGGCATGAACATGATGCACGTTTGCCACCCCCTCGACCCCCATGAGCGCATCGACCACTTCGTAGAGGCTGACATCGGCTGGTGTTCCTTCCATCAAGAGATGGGCAGCCTCGCGCAGGATATGCCAACTTGCCCAAAGTAGAATGAAGCCGAAACCCATGCCCAGGATCGGATCGATAAGCAGGAAGCCGGTGAAGTAGATCACGACGGCGGCGACGATTATGATCAGGCTGCCAACGAAAGTCTGGATGATGTGCCAGAGTGCACCTTTCACGTTGAGGTCGCTCCGGCTCTGCTTCCAGATCAGACCGAGCGCGATGAATTCGGTCACAAGTCCACCGGCCGCCGCCAGAAGCATCGGACCGGTCGGCAGTGCGATCGGATGGGTCAGGCGCATACCTCCCATCACGATTACCACCAGCGCCATTACGAGCAGGAAGCCACCATTGACAAGCGCGCCGATGATCTCGGCCCGATACCAACCGAAGCTGCGATCTTCGTCGGCGGGACGCTGGGCGAGCCGCGCGGCGACGATTGCCACGAGCACCCCACCCACCGCTGAGAAAGTGTGGAAGGCGTCGGAGATGACCACGATGGACCCGGTCCATAGTCCGATACCCATCTCGACGACGAAGAAGATGCCCGTCAGCCAGGCTGAAATCGCCAAGCCCGGCCCACTTGTAGGCAAGTGTCCGCTATGACCGCTGCCGCTTCGAGTATGATCCATCACTGAATACACCTTTCAACGCAATTGCTTTGGCCAAGAAGCGGCGTAGGCGCCGGGACGAATATCCCATCGTCCGAGATTGACAGTCGGCGCAGGCATCCAGAGTCAAGGGTCGTGCGGAAGCTGAGATTTCGCGGGCACGACAGACCGCGGGGTCCCGAATGCAGTGATCGACGCCACGATAGAGGCTCAATCGGCATCGATATACGGGATGGGGAGCTCAGCCAGATCATCCTCATAACTCGCCTGACCGCCCGCCGTTTGGCTAGAGACTGTGCGGTCCGAGAGAGTGTGAATATCGGCGGTGATGCCCAGAATGTTGCCAACCGGGCAGAGATTTGCCGCCTCCAGCAGGAATGCGCGCTGTTGCGCGTCGAGTTCTCCCTCCAGCACAAGAGTGCGCTCGAACGAGTCTCGTTGGCCCTCGGCACCATGGTGGAAGCTGACGCCCACTTCTACCCGCTCGAGAGGAAGTTTCTGGCGCTTGGCCTGAAATCGAACGGTCATGGCAGTGCATGCGGCAAGCGATGCGCTGAGAAGATCGTAAGGATTAGGACCGGGAGAAACCTGACCGACGGCATCCGGGCCGCCAATAGGAAACTCGGATGCTCCGACGTGCCCAACCAGGGCCCCGTGCTTGTTGGGGTCGCTCGCGACAACAACCTCGCGGAGCTTAGGTGCGTTGTCATCTGGTGTCATATTGCTTCCTTTCCGTGTGTTGAATGGTCCTGGGCGCCATCAACCGCCATATCGTTCGGTCTTGATAATCGAGGCGTCCAGTCCCGCCAGTAGCGCACCATCGGCCGCGATATTGACGAAGGGGTTTGATCCGCAGGCAAAAACGTGCTCCGGCACACGCGGAAGCCGGCCAATAACGTCAGCGACCATATCGCTGTCGATGCGCCGTCCAAAATCAGTGGTGCGCTTTGGGCTTTCACGAGTAATCGCGAGCGCCAACTCGAAGTTGGGGTCGGCCGTCTCCAATGACAGCAACTCATCGCGGAACAACACGTCACGCTCGGTCCGCGATGACAGAAGCAGAGCAGTCGGCACAGTCTGCGCCAGATCGCGGCGGTGTCGGAGCATAGCCATCAGCGGAACGACGCCGGAGCCCGCTCCGATCAACAGAACCGGTGCGGTTGGGCGTTCCGGCCACAGAAAATGGCCGCCGATCGGGCCGCGAAGTTCGATCTCGTCACCCACAGCTGCAACGTCATGGAAGAACGGCGAGACTTCACCATCCGCGAGGCGTTCGATCGCAAGCTCGATCACATGCGAGTCACTCGGCGCCGACGCGATCGAATAGCTCCGCATTGCGACGTAGCCATCCGGAGCAGTCAGTCGCACATCGGCGTGTTGACCGGCCATATATATGAATGGCTTGCTCAGCCGCAGGAAGTAGCTATTGATACTGGGCGTCTGCTCAACGATCTCGGTAATCGTGCATGTCTGCCAAACCGCCGATCGTGTGCTCTCCTCAGTCATTCGTGTATCGCTGCTCACGCCACGGGTCACCATATTTGTGATATCCGCGAAGTTCCCAGAAGCCCGGCTCGTCGCGCTCGGTGAATTGAAGTCCGTTGATCCACTTGGCGGACTTCCAGAAATAAAGATGCGGGACGAGTAGCCGCGCTGGCCCACCATGGTCGCGCGGAAGAGGCTGTCCTTCGTAATTTATAGCGACCATGGCCTTTCCCGAAGCGAGATCTGCAAGGGGAACGTTCGTTGAGTAGCCATCGAAGCAATGAGCGAGCATGAAATCAGTGGGGCGTTCCACACCGGCATCTGCGAGAATGTCGTCGATGATCACGCCTTCCCAGGCGGTATTCAGTTTTGACCAGGTCGTGACGCAATGAATGTCTCTCGTCATCTTGGTCTTGGGCAGCGCGTTGAATTCGCTCCAGTTCCAGACCTTGACGGGCCTCGGCCCGATCTTGAGGGTAAACTTCCAATCGGCTGTCTCGATGCGCGGCGTTGGTCCGGCTGTGAGGACAGGCCAGTGATCAACAACGTGCTGGCCTGGCGGGATCCGATCGGCCTCGTCACCTCCCGGACTACGTCCGAAAAAACCTCTGGTGACCATGGTGGACTCCTTTGCGACGTGTTTGAGTTCAGCGGTTCTAACTGTATTCGTGACTGCCACTGGTGCAGAACGAGACCTGTTGCAGAGCAAGTGGCGCCTGCGATTGCGGGCGCAACAGCTGAAACATCGGGCTACGCGGTGCCATCCGGTCGGTCCAACGTTCTGGTGAAATCCGAGCTGCCCGATTTCCTCGACTGCACGAGCAAATCGGTTAGCGAGCTAACGGCCTCGGAGAGCTGCAACACCTCTTGGGCCCGAAGCTCGTCAATCTTCTCGTGGAGCAGTTCGATTTCGAGCTCCGCCTTCAGGTTGATCTTATAGTCATTCTGCGCCGCCATGCGGTCAATGTCTTGTTGCCTGTTCTGGCTCATCACGATGATCGGCGCGGCATAGGCCGCTTGAAATGAGAGCGCCAGATTCAACAAAATGAATGGATACGGATCCCAGCTTTTCGCCACGCCGATGAGATTGATCGAAACCCATCCGACGAGGACAATGGTCTGGAAAATGATAAACTTCCAGGAGCCCATGACGCTTGCGACCAAGTCCGCCACGCGTTGACCGGCTGAAAGTGCCTCCATTGGATCAGGCATATCGGTCGGATGAAGCCGCAATGAGCGACGGAGCCGTCGCAACTCGGCGAGCAACTCACGCTCGGTCGGCTCCATGTCATCGATTTCAGGGTTCGCAATTTCCATGGGACTCTAGCCGTAGAGCGTGGCTGCAACCTCTGCGATCCTCCGACCTTGATAACGCGCTCCGGCAAGCTCGCTTTCGCTTACCTCGCGCTTGCCGTCAGGACCAGCAACGGTCGTGGCGCCATACGGAGCGCCGCCCGTGATCTCGTCGACTTTGCTTTGGCCTGCAAAGCCGTAGTCGAGCCCTACGACCGTCATCCCCATATGGAAGAGGTTGGTGATGATCGCCAACAGCGTCAGTTCCTGGCCGCCGTGCTGCGTAGCAGATGAAGAGAAAGCGCCGCCCACTTTTCCATGCAGGGCACCTCTCGCCCACAGGCCGCCGGCTTGATCGAGGAAGCTTGCCATCTGGGACGAGATGCGCCCAAATCGAGTGCCCGTACCCACGACGATGGCGTCGTAGTTCGGTAGATCCTCAATCTTGGCCACAGGTGCGCTCTGATCGAGTTTGTATCCGGAAGCCTTGGCTACTTCCTCAGGCACGAGTTCGGGGACGCGTTTGACGTCGACGCTCGCGCCTGCAGCGGCCGCTCCAGCCGCAATCTCATGCGCCAGCGTCTCCACGTGCCCGTAAGAAGAGTAATAAAGGACGAGTACCTTGGCCACGATTGAGCCCCTATCGTTTGATTATTGTCCCACACAGCTGAACTCATACGCAGATCGGTCACGAAACGACGTAAGCGTCTGATTCTTTTATTTAAATCAACGCCACACAGAGCCCAGAAGGTAGTTTTGGAACGTAAATCCGGTGAACGTTCGGGTAAAGCTATCGTATCGATAACCGGTCGGAATGCCGAAGAAAGTCAGCCTCGAAGCTGCTCAATCAGGAAGTCCGTGAACGCGCGTGCCGCAGGCTTGATGATCTTGCCGCTGAGGAACAAAGCGTTGACTTCCATCGAGCCGAAGCCCCAGTCGGACAGAACGCGAACCAGGGTGCCGCCTTCCAACTCAGCTTTCGCGCTATTGAAGGCCGTGGCAACGATGCCCATCCCAGCCTCGGCCGCGGCAATCGCCCCCTCGTTGATTGTCACGGTCAACTGGCTTTTCACACGAACGGATGCAACGCGCCCGTCCTTGCTGAACGAGAACGTCGGTGAGAGATGGGCCGGACCGAGGATCACCGCGTGCTGAGCAAGGTCTGACGGCATATGGGGAGTGCCGTGCTCCGCGAGATAACTCGGAGCGGCTGCAAGAACCCGTGGATCGTCCAATAATTTCCGCGCCGTGGCGCTCGAGTCCGGCAGACTTCCGAACCGGAAGGCGACGTCGATGCCTTCGGTTACAAGATCCTGATACCGATCGTTCGATAGCAGCTCGACCCGGAGCTCAGGATGCGCGGACAGAAACTTCGGCAGCCTGGGTATGATTTCTCGAAGCACAAAGCTCGACGAAGTCCCGACACGGAGCGCTCCTCGCAGCTCGCCGGTTCCGCGCGCCTCGTGGTCCGCCTCATCCAGCGCCGACAGAATCGCTTCCACCCGCGTCAGATAGGTCGCGCCAGCGTCAGTTAGCGTGACCGCGCGGGTTGTCCGGCTGAACAGCGTCGCGCCGACTTCAGCCTCCAAAGCGGCAATAAGGCGTGATGCGGAGGGCTGGGAGAGACCGAGTTCACGACCCGCGCTCGAAAAGTTGCCTATACGACCTGCCCGGGCGAACAATTTCAGCGCTGTAAGTCGATCGTTCATCGCTACTCTATTTGCATACTGTTTTCCGGCAGGTTTCCGGCTATATAAATGCCACCTCTCGCTACCAAAGATAATACCTGCATAACGAGACTGTGTCTCTCATTTTTTGAGAGGATGTGCGGCACCGTGGCGCTGCCCCTTTGGACAACGTTCGACGCCGCGGGCATTAGTCTTTGAGCGCCGCCTGTGGGGTATTGCGAAAACTGATCGCCATCCGGTTGTAAGTGTTCATTAAGCTGATCGCGATCGTCAGGTCGACGAGCTCCCGCTCGCTGAAGACCTCTCGTACGCCTTCATAAGCTTCATCCGGCACACCGGTGTCAGCCACGCGCGTCACCGTTTCTGCCCATGCGAGAGCGGCACGCTCACGTTCGTCGAAGAGGTTGCCAGCTTCTGCCCACGCCTGCACCAGCGCGATCTTCTCCATTTTCTCGCCCTTTTTCAGGAGGTCGCGCGTGTGCATGTCCAGACAAAAGGCGCAGTTGTTTATCTGCGAGACGCGCAAATAGACCAGATCGACCAAAACCGGGGGGAGGGTGCTCTGCATGATGTATCCGTAGACCCCACCGAGAGCTTTAGCTCCAGCCGGCGCTATCTGGTTGTAGTCGAGACGCTTGCTCATGTGATTTGGCTCCGTAGGCCGGTTGTTCGACAGGGGTAGTAAGGAGATGTCGACGCTATCGGCAACGGATGCCGCGAGCAGCCACCTAGAAATGCCCCACATCTGGTTCCAAAAAAAGCACCAAGAACAGACAAAGATCGTGTACTACGGGGGCATGAATCAACCACTGAAACTGGAGCTCGACCGATCTGCGAAGACGCCGCTGGCCGAGCAGATTCGAAAGGGCATCAGCACCGCAATCGAAGCCGGCGTGCTCGTTCCAGGCGCGCGCCTGCCCTCATGGCTGGACCTGGCATCCCAGCTTGGCGTGTCCCGCGGTACGGTGAAATCAGCCTACGAAAAACTATCGGCAGCTCAGCTCATCGTTGCATCGCGCGCCGCCGGAACCCATGTCGCGGATCGCCCAACCAACATCGCTCCGACGGAACCGCCGCCCGACCCCGGCTCCTTCCTAGAGAGATATCTGGAGATGACGGCAGGGCCGGCCATTTTCCAGATGGGCGTACCCGCACACGAAAGATTTCCCGCGACGCTGATCGCAAGGATCCGCTCGCACGCGATCCGCGCGGAATCGGCCGCACCGCCGATCTACCCCGACCCGCGCGGTGAGCTGGAACTACGACGTGAGATTGCAGCATATCTCGCCGTTGCACGCGGGCTCGAATGTTCGCCCTCTCAGGTCATGATCACCGCCGGATACAGCAGTGGGCTCGGATTGGCATTGCGGACACTCGGTCTCGAAGGGCGCAAGGTCTGGATGGAAGATCCGGGTTTTCCCTTCAGCCGCCGCGGGCTGGAGCTTGCTAGAATGTCGCTCGTCCCGATCCCGGTCGACGCGGCAGGCATCGATGTCGATTATGGCATCCGCAAGGCCCCCGATGCTGCCCTGGTTGTCGTCACACCAGGTCAGCAGGCGCCGCTCGGTTTCACGCTGTCCCTGACGCGACGATTGCGACTTCTGGATTGGGCGACAAGGAATGAAAGCTGGGTAATCGAAGACGACTACCTGAGCGAATTACAGCTCAATGGTCGCGCCGCTCCGGCACTCGCGTCCCTCGATCGGAGCGGACGCGTCATTCACATCGGGTCTTTCAGCAAAACCATCAGTCCAGCTCTGCGTCTTGGTTTCCTCGTCGCACCTCCTGCGGTAGCGACCCGCTTTGCGGAAGTCGCCGCATGCCTTGCGCCACCGCCTGGTCCCTCGGTTCAACTCGCGATCGCCGAGTTCATGCGCGAAGGCCATTACTTGCGGCATTTACGGCGCACGAAGCGCGTTTATGCAGGCAAACGTGACGCTTTGCTACGCAACCTCCACCCCGAAGGCGAGAAGGTTTCGGTCGCGGGCCTGACGGCGTTGCTGCGCTTACCGGCCAGAACACGAGACATTGTTATAGCGCGAGAAACGCTCGCGTTCGGCATGGGGCCGAGCCCATTATCCGCTTGGTATGCCTCACCAGAGATTGCACCATCCGGCTTACTGCTGGGCATCGCGACCACGCCTGAACGACAGCTCGAACAGTCCTGCGAACGGTTGATGGGGATCATCAAACGCTTCACGTCATGATCCGAAAACTTCCAAAGCATCCTTTATTTCTGCCGCCCCAGCTGCCCTCGAGTCCTGAACGCCACGCGATCATTGCCCCGCTCATAATGCAAACGTTGCGGCGGTACTTGATGGCAGCGTCGAAGTGGCCCCAGCCGCTGCAAGCATCACGCTGTCGCACATGCAGCAATAACGATCGTCCAGCGGCTCTATGAACGAGGCGCCGGTCGTTCAGTTCACGTATCGACCGCGTTTCCCTTCTTTGTCGTCGGCCAATTACCAGTCGCTATGGAAACGATACCTGACACTAAATTGAATGCGGGGACTCATCCTGCAAAAGTGACAAACTCGCGAGACCAATTCCCTCGAGCTGTGCTTGGCATTCTGGGATTGGCGGACGAGCGCCTGACGGACACACATTCGAATGGAGGAGGAGATGGTCACTACAGAATCATCCGCTGTTAGCGACGGCGACCGAATCGATCCAGCCCACATCGCCGCCGCACTGACGCGAGCACAATTTACCTACGCCGACGGCGCAACGCAGGTGTTCACTTCCGACGGGCGCACCGTTTACACCGAGAACGGGACACAGTCGTCTGGAGAATGGAAAGTGGACGATGACGGGCGGTTCCAGTCGTTCTGGCCGCCGTCGTATTACGCTACCTACGATGTTTCATGGATCGCCGGTCCTGATGGCGACGCCGTCGGGATCAGATTCGCCGACGCGAATCGAGGGACGACATTCGACGGTCGATACACGCCGGGGCTCACCTGAGCTCCCGGTTTCTCGTCCGCTAGTAAAGGCGGGCATGACCTTCGCTATGACGACCATCAAGGGCGACTTGAAGGTGCGGGCACAGTTGCGCGCTCGACAACGAGCGTGCCATCGAGGTTGCATGGGTTGCCGAGGGGCGCTTCGGATATGCTGTCGCGTCTGCCTCGCGGCCATGCGTATGTCTAGGCCTCGCTGGCGCCGTATTCGAGGAAGAATTGGATCCTGGCCCCGCACGTTCATTCAAACGCGGACACAGGCGAATGGGTAAAAGCGTGGCGTGACAACGGTGCGGTACCCCGGTCGGAACGTGCCGGATGGGTCAGGATGCTGAAGCGGCAGTTGACGCGAGACTTAGGGTCCGCTGGATCGACGTCCTCCCTGTGATTGGCGCCTCGATCATGCCCAATATCACCAGCGGCAATACCAACACCCAGACCCATGGCGCTCGCGCGTAATGGCACGACGATGTTGGTTGAGGGTCTACTCTAGAGTCAGGAAGCCTGACCTCCTCCTGCGGAGCGCGGTCGGTCATTCATGATCCGGGTGAATAACTTTAAGTTGTCGCCAGCGGCTACTGCGATCGGACCGAATGGATCATTCTCTTATGCAGGCTAGCCCGACTAGCGACGGCAACGAAAGAGGAAGAATGCCACGACACGACCAATCCTCTGCAGAACACAGCCTGCCAAACTCGATGAGGATCAGCGAAATTAAGGCTCGTGCATTGCGCGAAGCCGCCGAGTACCTGATCGCGTCGCGACAGGCGGAGCGGGCCTTGTCGGCGGGGAGCCACGCGCCAGCATTCCGGCTCCGCGATCAAGATGGCGTCGAGGTGTCGTCAGAGCTCCTGTTACGACGTGGCCCGATTCTATTGACATTCTACGGGGGGAGCTGGTGTCCCGCATGCGCGTTCGACCTGGAAGCGCTTGAGAAGATGCAGTCAGCCGTCGTCGCCCGTGGTGCTTCGTTAGTGTGCGTATCGCAGCAGACGCCGGCGGAGAACCGACGCGCTCGAGCGATCGCCGGCGTGACGTTTCCGATCCTTGGCGATACGAGAGGGAAGGTGGCGTCTCAGTTCGGCGTGCGCTGGCGCATCCCTGAACTCCTGCGCGACCTGCACAGAGCGGGTGGCGTCGACTTGCCGACCTTCAATGGCGAAGACAGCTGGACCCTGCCAATTCCGGCGCGGTTCGTTGTCGGCAGCAATGGTATCATCGAGTATTCGGAGGTCGACCCGGACCAGACGCGCCGATCGGATCCGCGTGATATGCTTCCTGTGCTCGATCAACTGTCGCGACCGCGGGCTGCCTAGGAGGCCATCGGACTCCAAATAGACGAGAGGATCTGCAAACGCTCAGGGGAGGGGGCTTTGATGGGGGCGAACGAGCCAGCGCGATATCTGGACGAGCACGTCGACGGTCTTGTCGACGCGCTTGAGCTTGTTCAGGAACCGGTGGCGATCCGGCAGGCGCTACAGCAATTCGCAAAGACCGCCGGATTCGATCGATTTGCATACGGGCACATCCAGGGCACCGACACGCGCATCTTCTCGAACTACCCCGAGGAGTGGCTCCAGCGATACCTTGCTGAGGGCTACGTCGCGATCGACCCCACGATCGCCCACGCAAAACGGGCGCTACGACCGTTTGTGTGGTCGGGAGCCGACATGATGCGCCACGGCGGTGAGGTCCGTAGGATCGCGGGGGAGGCGGCCGAGTTCGGCATCAAGTCGGGATTCACGATCCCGATCAGGACAGGCTTCGGGCGCATAGCGCTCCTCTCCCTCGCTTCGGAGAGAACGAAGCCCGACTGCGTAGCGATAAGGGACGAAACCCACGCAGCGACCGCGATCGCCTACGTTCACATCAATCTCCTACGTAGACGGGATGACACGTTGCAGACCGCAGACGTTGCGCTCTCGCCCCGAGAGGTCACGTGCCTCAACTGGGCCTCAATAGGCAAGACCCAAGCTGAGATCGCGCGACTCACGCGCCTTTCTGAAAAGACAGTGCGCTTCTACCTGGAGCAGGCGCGGGTCAAGCTTGGGGCGAGCAACACGACGCACGCGGTCATGATAGCAGCGGCCCGTCGTCTGATCTGACCGCCGGCTCGCCGTCATCGGGCAGGTCAGGGACCCCGCCGAGCTTTTCAACGAGCACGGCTACGATTGCCATCTGGACGCGGTTGTCGAGTGCCGCCTTCATGTAGAGGGACTTCAATTCGCTCGCGTTTTGCTCGCCTGCGCTTTCCGCAGCGTTCCATTCTTCATAGGCATCCTGGGCCGCCTGCAGGCGCATGCGATGCTCCTTGATCGACAAGACCGCAAGACTCTCTAATTCGCCGCGATCCAGCCGATCGACGAGGTCGGCCACGGCCGACGACAAGTCTTCAACTTCTTGACTAAACGTTGCGCGATCGATTCCCATCTCAACCCCAGCAGGTCGGTCCACGGTGCGCCCCCGTAGACATCAATCCTGTGTACCCAAGCCGGGGGGTAGAAAACCGTATTCACACGGTCCTGCGACCTTTAGCACCGAGGCACCTGGACATACGTCGCAGGCCCCCGGCCGTTGGCCAGAGGATTTCGGTGCCGAAACGGCCGACACCAACCGGTGAATAGGGGTCTCTACTCCCCAAGGCAGCGCGTACTGCCCTGGCGACATTCATAGTGGCTGTTTAACACCAAAGCTAGATGACAACTGTAGGGTCCCCGGCAAAAGCGGTACTAGGCCGCCGGCGGACGACTGTTCAGTTGCTCGCGGCTACTATCCGTCGGGACCGCCATTCACGATGTGCATTTCGCTACAGGTCGTTCCAACTCAGGTTCCAGATAAGTCGATTCCTAGTCGGGCGTCAGCCAGGGTCGTCGGCGACGCCGCAACGGTCGGGTTGCACGACGGGACGGAACACCACAGCGCGTCGGCCGGCGAACTGGGGACATGTTGATGCATCGAGCCCTGTGCCGCACGCTCGTTTTTCGCCGTTTGACGTGACATGACGGCTTCGCGAACATCTTTGCTGCGTTATCGTAACGATGCGCCTCAGGCATGGCATTTAGACGTATTACTCCCTAGTCCACTGCCGTCGCGGGAGGTTGCCTTGTCCTTTTCAGTCTACGAAATAACGGTGCCGGCCATGCTGCATGGCCTGAGGGTGCTCGACGACTACCTCGATCACGCGCAAGCACTCGAGCGCACCAAGGGCCTAACACCGGGAGCGGTGCTCCAGGCGAGGCTCGCATCGGACATGCTGTCTTTCGGGGAGCAGTCCAGCATTTCTTGCAACAAGGTCGAGGCCCACATGTCCAAGCTCATGCAGCGCGACCCACCAACTCCGGCTAGACCTGCGATGGTGTACCCGGCGCTTAAGGGCCGCCTGCTGGAAACTCGCGGTTTCCTTCAGGCGATTGAGCCGAACATGCTCAACGGCGCCCAGACCCACACCTATGACATAACGCCGACGATCGCGCATGGTTGGTATGGCGGCGACGACTACATTCGGCACCTCGTAGTGCCGGATTTCTTCTTTCACATCTCGATCGCGCACGCGATCCTTCGACACTTGGGCGCCCCGGTCGGGAAGCGTGACTATCTCGGGAATCTCAGCCAGCAGAGTGGCGGATACTCGTGACAGCCGCGGTTCGCAACGCGCCGCCATATAACACCTGAAAGGTCGATCAATGGTTGGGGAAGCCAGACAAATCACGGGAGCGATGCAAACCGAGGAGCAATTCGAGGCCGCGGTAGCGCAACTCGAGACTTCTGGCATTGATCGCGCCCAAATCAGTTTGCTTGCGCAAGAGGACGTCGCGTTGTCCTGCGCCAAGGCAGTCGGGTGTGATCTTGCCAACCTCCCACGCGTCGAGATCGAACTTGCCGATGACCGGCAGCAGGTGCGTACTCTATTGACCTCGCTCGCAGCGACGGTGGCGTCATTTGCGGGGGTAGGCGCAGCGTTGGCTGCAAGCGGCGGCGCGGCTGCACCTGCGCTTATAGCGGCGCTGGCGTCTGCTGGTGGCGCGGGTGGCCTGACTGCCTTGTTCGGCCGCCATCGTGAGACTGAGAACCAAGATTGGGCACGCCAACAGATACTTCAGGGCGGAATTCTGGTGATCGTAAATCCCGCCAATGCAGAGCAAACCGAAGCCGCGAGCGAGATCCTTCAGCGCCACTGCGGACGAAACGTGGTGTTCTCGACGCCCCTTTGAATTCGGCGCCAGGGCAAATAAGGCACCGCCGCCATGCAAGTGACTGGCGCGGACGACGAAAGATGAGATTGAACAAAGCCAAGGTGCGGTTGTGCGGTGAGGCGCTTCCCCTGCCAGGGTATCTGGAATTCAGCCGCAATGGGACCTGCATTTCTGCGCTTCAAGTAGAATGGAAACGATAATGAGCGGTCATTTCTAAAGCGGCACGCACGGCGGTATTTTTCCATTGCACCTCACCGACAGGGCTTGATGAAAGAGAGACAAAGAGTACGGTTCTGTCGCTTCCGAGCGCGAACCGGACGAGGAGCTCTTGACCCGGTGTGGCAACACAACCTTGAACTCAACCGAGCTATCGGGAGCACAGCCATGCCATTCCGTTTTATTACTAAATCGATCCACGCCTACCTCATCGACTATCCGGTCGCCGTCGTTCTGATGGTCGCGCCGTTCCTGCTAAATCTCGGCCAGAGTGGACCCATCGCGATTTGGCTCTCCGTCGTGACCGGGGTCGCGGCACTGTTGCTCCCGATCCTCACCGACCACCCCACCGGGCTTCTGCGGATTATCCCATACTCGATGCACCTTTGGGTCGATCGCGCCGTTGGCATTGTCTTCCTCATCGCTCCTTTCGTATTCGGCTTTTCGGGGCTCGACGCCTGGTACTACTGGGTGCTCGCGGTTGCCGTCCTGCTCGTCACTTCCGTGTTCAACGCACCGGCGGATCAAGACCGCCTCGACATGCAAGCCGCCGGGTAGCTCAACCAGTACGGAGTGCCGTCTATTCGGCACTCCGGGTGGTCATCGCTTCGAACTGCGACAGATGATTGATTGGGCAAGAACACCCGCTGCCAGTTCGACGCGGAGGCTCGCGGGACTACCTCTCACCGGTCAACCCTGAGATATCGACGCGAATTCCAGCTTGGTTTGGATCATCCCCCATCCCGTCGCCGCCGGAAGCCTCGCCGATATCAGGGGTGGGACTTTCCTGTTCATCCGTGTGCTCGGCAGGCTGCGCGCGGTCGGCGGCTTCATCATCCGTTGGCAATGGGCCCGGATCCTCCTCGCCAAACACATATCGTCCCTCGAACATGCCCGTCTGCCACGCCTTGAGCGCTTCAGTGAAGACCTCTGCGCTCGTTTCGCCATGGGCATGGGCGACGATCCGATAGACCTTGCCAAACAAGGTCGACCCCATCTGGATATTTCCGCAGGCATCCAACAGGTCGCTGTTGAGCTCGGAGGCGTCGGTAATTCCGTGCCCGGCTGGGTACTGCGTGATGCCGACCCTGACAACTGCCTGCCCCAGATAGTGTGCGATCAGGCGGAGAGCTGCATCCGGTGTCTGAGGAGCTTCGGGCAAGATGACGCGATTGCCCGAGGTAATCCTGACTGCAAGGGGATTGTCCGAACCGACCTCAGAGATGAAGCGCTCGACAATGCCGATTTCCACGCCGGGGTCGGCACACTGTTGAATCAAGGCAAGCTCGAACATAGATCGCTCCACTAAGTATTGAAGGCCGTGACCAAAGGAAGATTGAAAAGGCGTGCCCAGGCGATCGCGGACGCACGCTGGATCGCAACGATCGTGGTGTCGGCGGTCCACCAGCCATTGCCAGTGGCCACGATCACGTCCGGCCCATAAAAGAGCGATTGCAGCACCGGCCAGACAAGAAGCTGCTCGTAGCAGATCAGCGGCGCCAGGCGTCGACCTCCGAATGTGGCAATCGGATTATCGAAGAAATGGGCGTGTGCGCCGCCGCTCTGACCGGACAGGTCCCGCCAGGGCTGCCACATCGAGACCGGCACCGGCATTCTCTCCCTGTACAGGACATCCGCGCCACTGCTCGATATGCCGAGCATGACGTTGTCATAGCCCCGACCGTCCACGACGATTGCGCCGGCGTTGACCTCGACGTCAAGGCCGGCAAGCCGGTCGCGCCAGAGGTTCCGGACGGTCGACGTCCACATCCCAGCGGCTCCTTCGGGGAGGACGACAACCGCATTGCCTGCGCGCGCGGCCGCTGTGACGGATGCGATCGTCTCAAGGTGCTGCGCATATCCGGCGAACTCGTCTCGCGCTCCACCGAAATGCGAATCTATACCGACCCAGCCATTTGGCGGAACTGGTGGCGTCCACGTCGCGATCGACCAGATCCACAACCCGGCGAGGATTGGGGTAAGGACCAGCCTGATCCTCGTCGTCATCGCGAGCAGACCGATAGCGGCGGCCGCAAGGCCCCACCATCCCCAACCCGGAAACAGCACGCCGGCAGCGGTGACCGGATGCGCCCAGCCGACGATCCCGAACGGCGGCACGCTCATGAGGATCGCGGCCAGACCGTAGCGTAGGGCTTTCGCAATTCCCGGGCGCGCGGTCCACATGATCCCATGAACGAGGACAAAGGTGGCCGCCGCGCCGAACCAGAGGGCGATACCGGCCCCAAAGCCGCTTCCGTAGAAATTGACCACGCCTTGCGGGAGACCGCGTGATGCGGCGAGGAAATATCCCGCCGCAACCATGATCGCGCCAAGCCGAGACGGCGCTAAGGCCCAAAGCGCGGAGAACAGGACGGCGAGCGGGAGCAGACGCGGTTCACCGCTCCAAGCCACGGCGCCAACGCCAGCAGCTAGAAAGGGAAGCGCAATGAGCTTCGTCGTGTCACCGGTCAAACGTGAAGACCGGATGTGCCAGGCCAAGGAGCCCGGAAGCGGGGATCGGCCCGAAATATCTCGAGTCATAGGAACCTGCAAAATCGGAGTGAAGGAACAAGGCGCCGGTCGGCACGAAACCGCCGGAATAGGGAGCAAGGGCCCGGCCAGCCGCATCGACGGCGTGAACATCGGAGTGCGGAAGAGCCGTGCCATCGATCGTGACGCTACCGGCGATATCGACGCTCTGGCCGGAGAGCGCTACCACGGTCTTGATGAGTGGGCTCATGCCCCCTTCGCACGTTCCCGGCCTCACATAACCGCGCTCGACGCCAAGTGCGAACGCCGGGGTGCGGGGCGGACAGATGAAGATCACATCGCCGACCGCGACCGGACGGGTCAAAGCCTCGATTCGCCAGAGTCCAAGCGGATAGCTAGGTGTCAAATTAAGTCGAAAGCCCGCGCCGTAGGCGACGACCGACGTCACCGGCGGGATAAGGACGATTGCGGCGATGACGGCCGTTCGGATCCTCCTGATGGTCACTTCAGTGCCTCGGATTGGCGCTGCGACTGGCGAAGGGCCTCGGTGTCCTTGAGAGCCTGCGTCGTGCGCTCATGCGCGGCAAGTTGCTGACCGGCGCGCATTGTCGGCCATGCCGACGCCAGCCTTTCCCGCTCACCCGGCGCCATGCCGAATGCCTGTTTTTCGAATGTCGAACCAGTCGCATCTTTGGCGGAGTTGGAAAGCAGGGTGCGTTCGCCGAACCGTTCAGACACAGCTTTGTTGAAGGCATCGATCTCCGCTTTGACCATCTTGTCTGCCAATGCGAAGCCGAGCGCGGCGGGCAGATCATTGCGATCGATCGCATCGCGCACGCGTTCGAACACCTGTCGGGCATTCGAGGAAAGCGCCGGAATATCGACGGAGATCTTGAGGCGACGCGCGCGTTCCTCGGCCTGGTGCTTATGTTCGGCTTCGGCCCGCTGGCGGAGGTAGCTGTCAAGGTTTCGGGCAAGCGCCGATGTGTTAAGCTTCGCGGTCTCGCGATCCTGCTTATCGGCACGGCTCGCGAGCAAGCCAGTCTTGCCCTTCAACGCGCCGAAGCTCTCTGGATCATTTGCGATCTTCGCGGTCGTGGACTTGGCAAGCGCCGCATCCTTTACCATTGCGTCGACATTGACGGCGGCGAAGGCAGCTTCCGGTTGGGCGTAGACCAGATGGAAGCGGGTGGAGACCTCTTCCCATTGCGTCTTGAGGGCAGGATCGGCGGCGAGCCTATCCTCCACCGCCTGCTCAATGGATTTCGGGAAGATGGTGACGCCAGCTACCATGGGTCTAGCCTCCTTGATTTCGCTGGATTGGGATTGTTGGTGCGCGCCGGAAAACAGCCCGAGCCGCCCGGCAATCGCGCGCAGGCGGGTCCCGAATTCGGCTAGCTTCTGTTTTTGGCGAATGGTCCAGGCGAGCCGGTCGCGCGCCATAGTACGCGCAACGGCCATGAGATTGAGCCCGCGGATTTCGGCAAAGCGAAGAGCGGCGCGATAGAGGGACGTCTTCTCGTAATCGAGCGTGGTTTCTTTTGAGCCGTCACGCGACAGACGTTCGGCAACCCGCGACAGAGCCAGCTCGCGGATGTCGACGACCTCCCAGGAATGGCGCTGTACCGTCTGTCCGCCTGGAAGCACGACCGGCTCCGAACCTTTATGCTCGAGACCGATGCGATCACCGATACTGGGCGCGGCCTTTGTCATTGCGCGCTCGAGATCGACGCCCCAGATCGTGTTTTGCTGGCCCTCGCCGTTTTCGAGGGTCACAAAATAGCTGTCGCGGTTTTGCGGCTTGTTCTCATAGGGTGCTACACCGTGACCGACGAGAATGCCGCCCGTTCTGGTGAAGTCGTTGAGAGCGACATAGAGCCGGGCATCGTGCCGATGGCGGGTCAGTGCCACATAGGTGAGATGACGGTCGAGCGAGCGCGAGGCGAGGACCTTTACGCTGTCGACTGTAGCGCCCTGTGATTTGTGAATTGTTGTGGCGTAGCCATGATCGACATTGCTGTAGAAGCGCTGCTCGACCGTGATCTCACGACGATCATCGCCGACGCCGATCTGCGCTATGATGCGGCCCAGCGAAGCGTCGACCACTTTCGCCAGCATGCCATTCTTGACGCCGAGCGATCCCTCGTTCTTGAGGAACATGATCTGGTCGCCGACTGCAAAGTTGCGGACTCCGTCCTCGGTCCGGAAGGCAAAGCCTTCGCCGACAACACCGCGCTCGACCAGCTTCTCGCGTGCCATCTCGTTGAGTGCTCGCACGTCGCGACGCATATGCGCAAGGATGAGCGCGGTCCGCTCCGGGTCGTAATCGCGGTTCCAGTCCGCGATGAGGGATTGGACGGCTTCATCCCGCGTCCATTCTCCCCGCACCATGCCGGCATTGTCGTAGGAATCGAGTGCTGCGCCGATATTGCCGCGGGCGAGATCGGTCGACGCCTTGCGCATCCATCCTTCCCGCTGGCGGTAGATAATCCCGAGTTCGGCGTAGCCGATGCGATCGGCAATGGCGCGGAAAGCCGCACCTGCATCGATCGGCTGGAGCTGGTCGGGATCACCAACGAGGACGAGCTTGGCGCGTGCCTTCGTCACCGCCTCGACGAATAGCGCCATCTGCCGCGAAGACACCATGCCGGCTTCATCGAGCACGAACACGGTCTTGTCGTCGAGCAGGTCCCGATCCTGTTGCCACCGCAGCTCCCACGACGAGAGCGTGTGGGAGGCAATTCCCGCTTCCTTCTCCAACCCTTCGGCCGCCTTGCCAGCCAGTGCGCCACCGACAACCCGATAGCCGGAGGCTTCCCATGCCTCGCGGGCGGCTTTCATCATGGTCGTCTTTCCGGCGCCTGCTCGGCCAACGATCGCGGCGATGCGAGCGCCTCTGGTGGCATGCTCGATGGCCGAACGCTGCTCTTCCGACAGGCGCTCATGGCGCGCAAAGGTCTTTTCCAGCACGGCGTTGGGTACGCCATGCGACGAACGTCGGGAGAGCCAGACCGCTCTTGCCGCCATTCCGGCTTCAAGCTGGATCAGCTCGCGCGTCGTGAACTTCGCCGGCGCCCGCTGTCCGCTGGCGAACGAGATGTGCTCTCGCTCCAACCGCAGCAATTCGGGGCTTTGTAGGACGCGCGCAAGCAGGCTCTGGAAGAAACCCGCATCGTCGACATAACGGTGCAGGATCTTCGCCACGTCGCGCTCATCGAACACGCTCTTCTCTCGCGTGATGAGATCCAGAACCAGTTCCGGATTCTGCCGAATGCGGCGGGCATTCTCCGCGCGTCGCTCCTCCAGAAGCTCGATCCGTTCAAGCTCGAGCCTCCCGCCGCCGGATTGCGCCTTGCGCTCCATCGCCTTGGCGCCAACACCAAGATGGATAGTCGGGACGAGGTCGATGCCCTGCTTCTCATATGAGCGGCCATCGACGCGCAGAGCGATTCCGTTGATCGCAAGATGATGGTTCAGCCGTTCGAACCACGCGTCTCGAAAGGTGTTGAAATCCTTTGTGCCACCAGCCCAGAGTTCATATTGGATTTTGCCGGCTTTCGTTCGGAGCAGCTGGCCGTCAGGACCGATCACCCCAATCTTCTTTGGCCCGAACCCATCTTCCGTCAGTGGGCGCAGGGTCATCATCAAATGGACATGCGGGTTGCCGGGATTGTCATGATAGACCCAATCCGCGACCATGCCCCTCGCAAGAATCTGGTTCGCCACGAAATCCCGCACCAAAGCGATGTTCTGCTCGACCGAGAGTTCGAGCGGCAGGGCGATGGTCACGTCCTTGGCGAGCTGGGAATCGGCGCGTTTCTCGAAGGCCTCAACCTTGTTCCAGAACGCCTCGGATGCTCCGGCGACCGACCTGTCGTCGATCATCGTCCTGATCCAGTCGGGGGCGTCCGACGGGATCACAAACTCTTCGTGCAGCAGACCCGCTTTACGCGAGTAGTCGATTGTCCGCGCTTCGCGCTCGTACTCCATGCGCGCACAATGCCGGTAGGCCGCCGACAGCACAGCGCTGCGCCCGTCGCCGCGGCTGACGATGCTGGCGGAGAAATGCGCAATGGCCACGGCAGTACCGCTCCCTCTTCCGGTTGAAACCAATTGTTCCGAAGGGATCTGACGGTCGTTCCAGGGCCGCAACGCAAACACGTCGCGCCAGCGACGTATAATTGCGCCCTTGGAGGCATTCCTTCGGAACGCCGGGATCATCTCAAGAAGCGTCGGCTTCGCCGACCCCGCATATATGCCGGGTCGCGCTACGCGCGATCCCGGGCAATTCTTGTTTCTGCCAACAGGCAGTCGAACGGAAAGGGAGCCACCGGAATGAAAAAACCGTCCTCGAAAATCCGCGAGGAAATCGCCCGCCTGCAGGAGCAGCTCAAAGCCGCCGAGACACGCGAGGCCGAGCGCATCGGACGTCTGGCCCTCAAGGCCGGTCTCGGCGACATCGACGTGGAGGAGGGTGATCTGATATCCGCGCTCGAGGAGATTGCCGGCAAATTTCGCAAGGGCAGCGCCCGGCAGGGAAAGCCGGCGGCCTCGCCGGTCGCGTCTGGCGCGACTGCGCGGTCGCCTGGGGAAGCTTGAGCGCATGCGACAAGCCAGCCAGACCGAAGCGCGCCGGAAGGATGCCAGGGAGAAAATCCAGCTCGGCGGCCTGATTGCCAAGGCGGGTTTGCGATATGAGAAGCGTGCGCTGCTGCTCGGGCTTCTGATCGACGGCGCCAGCCGGATCAGAGCCGACGAACGCGAGCGGGCGCGACTGCTGACAATCGGCGAAAAGGCGTTCGCGCATGACCCCGACTAGGATCGCCCTGCTTGCCTCGCCGTGTATCATCATGGTCTGCGTGGTCATTTCGCTCACTGGCATCGAGCAATGGATGGCGAGCCTGGGGAAGTCGCCGCAGGCGCAGATCATGCTCGGCCGGATCGGGATTGCTCTGCCCTACGTGTCGGCGGCAGGAACCGGGATTATCTTCCTCTTTGCTGCAAAAGGCGCGGCCGCAATTCGCTATGCGGGTGTTGGAGTTCTGATCGGCACGCTCGCGGTCGTGATAGTCGCCGTGGTCCAGGAAGCGCTTCGGTTGAGCTCGTTCGCCGGCGCGTTGCCGGTAGGTAGCACCATTGCATCCTATATCGATCCGGCGACAGCCATGGGCGCGACAATCGCGTCAGTCGCCGGCGTCTTTGCACTGCGGGTCGCGCTTCGCGGCAATGCCGCCTTTGCCCCATCGAGCCCGCGCCGCGTGCGCGGCAAGCGTGCGGTTCACGGCGAAGCTGAATGGATGGAGCTCAACGCCGCCAAACACCTCTTCCCCGACGTTGGCGGCATCGTCGTCGGGGAGGCTTATCGCGTCGACAAGGATGTCGTCGCCGATCGCGGGTTTCGCGCGGACGATCCTGATACGTGGGGCGCGGGTGGCAGATCTCCGCTGCTTTGCTTCGACGCGTCGTTCGGTTCCACGCATGGGTTGGCGTTCGCCGGTTCGGGCGGTTTCAAGACGACATCCGTAACGGTTCCGACTGCGCTCAAATGGGGCGGCGGCCTGGTCGCCCTCGATCCCTCCAATGAGGTCGCGCCTATGGTCATCGAGCATCGGCGCAAAGCCGGACGAGACGTGTTCGTCCTCGATCCGAAGAACCCGACGACCGGGGTGAACGTCCTCGACTGGATCGGCCGCTTCGGCGGCACCAAGGAAGAGGATGTGGTGGCGGTCGCCAACTGGGTGGTTACCGACACGGGCCGGTCGACATCAATCCGAGACGACTTCTTTCGGGCGTCGGCGCTTCAGCTCATCACCGCGCTGATCGCCGATGTCTGCCTGTCCGGCCATACGGAAAAAGAAAACCAGCATCTGCGTCAGATGCGCGCCAACCTGTCGGAACCCGAGCCGAAGCTGCGCGAGCGATTGCAGCAGATCTACGACAATTCAGCATCGGGTTTCGTGAAGGAGAACGTCGCGCCGTTCATCGCCATGACCCCGGAAACCTTCTCCGGCGTCTATGCCAATGCGGTCAAGGAAACCCACTGGTTGAGCTATCCGAACTATGCCGCGCTGGTGTCGGGCTCGAGCTTTTCGACCGACGACATCGCCGAGGGCAAGACCGACATCTTCGTCCAGCTCGACCTCAAGACGCTTGAGACCCATCCGGGTCTCGCACGCACCATTGTCGGGGCGCTGCTCAATGCGATCTACAATCGGAACGGAGAGGTGAATGGCCGAACTCTGTTCCTTCTCGATGAGGTGGCGCGGCTAGGCTATCTGCGCATTCTCGAAACCGCACGGGACGCCGGACGAAAGTACGGTATCAGCCTTGTGCTGTTGTTCCAGTCGATTGGCCAGATGCGCGAAACCTATGGCGGCCGAGACGCCACCTCCAAATGGTTCGAAAGCGCATCATGGGTGTCGTTCGCGGCCATCAACGACCCGGAAACGGCGGACTATATCTCGCGCCGTTGCGGCAACACCACGGTTGAGGTCGACCAGCTCAGTCGATCGTCGCAGATGTCGGGGTCATCGCGGACACGGTCGAAGCAACTGGTATCCCGGCCTCTGATCCTGCCCGAGGAGGTGCTGCGAATGCGCGGTGACGAACAGATCGTGTTCACAGCCGGCAATGCGCCGCTGCGCTGCGGACGCGCGATCTGGTTCCGACGCGACGATATGAAGGCAGTCACCGGCAAGAACCGATTCCACCGGGAGAAAGAGGAGTCATGAGCGCGAGAACGCTTGTGCTGTCCGCCCTTGGCCTTTGCCTTGTTGGTGTCGGATTTGTGCTGACCAGCGATCAGTTCGGCAGACGGGCTGTGCCCGCACAGCTGGAAGCGCACATACCGGTATCCTTCGAGCCGCCAATGCGTGATCAGCACCGGGCGGAGTTTACAATCTGCTCTGGTCCGGTTCGCGCCAATTGCGTCGTCGATGGCGACACCTTTTGGTTCAAGGGCACGAAGATCCGCGTTGCGGATATCGACGCGCCCGAGATTTCCGAGCCGGACTGTGCGGGGGAGGCACAGGCCGGGGAAATGGCGAAGACGCGCCTGCTCGATCTGCTCAATGCCGGCAGGTTCCGATTGATCAGCAGCTGGCGAGACCAGGACAGCTACGGCCGCAAGCTGCGGATCGTGGCGCGCGAAGACATCTCGCTCGGCGAGATGTTGGTGCGCGAGGGTCTGGCCCGTCCCTGGGGCGGGCCAGACTTCGGCTGGTGCAACGGACCGGCATCGACCGCCGGAGTTCGGCAATGAGCCGTCGCATCCGCATAGGCGCCACCGATATCGCATTCGACCCCGCGGCGCCCGAGGAGTTGCTCGCCGGCGCATTCGCGCGCCACGAGCACCCGCTTTGCCTGTGCTCTCCAGGAGGCGTGGCGATGTATATCGCGCGTTCGGGCGATCGGCATATCCTGAAGCGAATGCCAGGGACCGGGCCGCAGCACGATGTCGATTGCGATTCCTATGAGCCGCCTTCCGAATTGTCCGGACTGGTGTCGGTGGAAGGTGAGGCGATCATCGAGAATGTCGAGGATGGCACGACTGCGCTGAAGCTCGGCTTCAGCCTATCGAAGCTATCCGGCCGCGCAGCGCCTGGTGTCGGCGAAGGCTCCCAGCCGAGCGAAGCAAAGACCGACGGCGTGAAGCTGTCGCTGAAGGCAATGCTGCATTACCTTTGGGATCGCGCGGGCTTCAATCGCTGGCGCCCGGCAATGTCCGGACGGCGCAACTGGGCGGTGCTGCGAAAGTTCCTTCTCGATGCCGCGGCTACGTCGATAGCGAAGGGACAGCCGCTTGCCCACTCTCTTTATATACCGGAGATGTTCGACGCGAAACGCGAGGATGCGATCATGCGTCGCCGCGCCGAGTTCCTGAGCAAGGCGATCCATTCAAACCGCAACCGCCGTTCGCTGGCGATCCTGATCGGCGAAGTGAAGGAGATCGCACCGTCGCGCATTGGTGCGAAGCTCGTGGTGAAGCACGCGCCGCGGTTCCCCTTCATGCTCGCCGAAGACATCAAGCACCGCATGAGGAAAGCATTCGCCAACGAGCTGGCGCTGTGGGACGCCAATCAGGACTCGCATCTGGTCGCCGTCGCCACCTTCGGCGTCGGCGCGGCCGGTGTCGCGACGGTCGAAGCGATCGCCCTGATGGCGGTCAACGAGAACTGGATTCCGATCGAGACCAGCTATGAGGCGATGTTGATCGAGCGGCTAACAAAGAGCGGCGCGGGTTTCGTGAAGTCGCTGCGCTACAACCTGCCACCGGCCCAGCCGATGGCGAGCCTCGTCGTGACGCAAGCCGGCGGGGACACGACGGCCCTCTATCTGATGCCGGACGATGCCGATGCCGCGTTTCGCGAGAGGCTCGACGAGCTGATCGGCGAAAGCGACATGCCAGCGTGGGTGTGGGATATCGCGAACGGCCCGATGCCGAACCTGCCGTCCTGAGTGGTGGCCGAAGGCCTTCCGGGAGAGGGATAGGGGTTTGGGGAAAGGGTGGAGGGAACCGTCCCCTTTCCCCATTGGGAGGGGGTTTGAGGGAGGGGCTTGCCCTTCCCTCATGGGGCGAGTTTGAGAGGGGCGGCTTGCCCCCCTTTCACAGCCAGGCCGGCCGGTCGAACCGGCTGGTCTGGCTCCCAACGTCAGGCAAAGGCGAGAAGCGGCATCCGCCGCCTCTCGCCTGAACCTCAGTCGCCGTCAGGTCCCCACAGCGGATTGAAGGCCGGATCCTCGATGCGGCTGTCGTTCGGCAGGCCCAGCTCGCGGATGACCGCCATGATCGGAGAGTTGCCGATGTGGGTGCGACGTTGCGCGACAAGGATGCTGACCGCCGTTTCGTTGGCCTCGATGGCCCGGATGGCATCCTCCATGTCGTCGAGAGGGCCGAGATTTTCAACAGGCTCGTAATCGCCATAGTCCTCGTCCCACTTGCCTGCGATATACATCGGCGCATTTTCCAGTCGCTTCGCGGCCTGCTCCGCCTCGCGGATCATCCGGAAGCCCAGTTTGCGCTGCCTCCAGTATTCCGCGCTGCCTCCATCGATTGAGATGATTTTCCGGTGGGTCATATGAAGTCTCCTTTCGTCTTTCTGACGGAAGGGGCCCGCACCGTAGCCGCGAGGGGTCAGGGATCGCAAAGCGACCGCCAGCGGCGGCGAGCGGGGGAGCCGAAATGCGACAGCATTTTGGGGGGACCGCTCGTCCTTGACGCCGGAGTGGCGGGTGCAAAATGCCATGTCAGAGAGAGATAGCCCGCGGCCCCGACCAGGGGCCGCGTCCGTATAGATGGGGAAGGTCTGGAAGGGGGTGGACCACCCCTTTCCAGGGGTGGGGGAGTTGGAGGGGGCGGGGCTTGCCCTGCCCCTTCCGGGGAGAGTTTGAGAGGGCGGCTTCCCCCTCTCATAGAGGACTGCGGGCCGGTCGATCCGGTTCGATGTCCTGCACACCGTATCCGCCAGAGCAGAAGCATCGGGAAAGAAAAGGGAAGGCGACAGCGCCGCCTCCCCGGTAGCCGTTACCACGGGATTTCGGCGTCTGGGTCGAAAGCCGGCATCGTCTTCGTCGCCTCGGGATTGCGCGGCCTTGGCTTGTAGATGACCATGTCGTAGGTGAACGCTATTCCGCACTCGATCTCGATGTCATCGAGAATGGCGGGCAGACCGCACAAGCGTTCTCGGGGGATATCGATGACGCGCGGAATTTCGTCAGCGAACTCGGTTTTCCCAGTGACGGGATGTCGAAACGAACCATCGGGTTCCGAGCGATTCCATCCACCTACCTCGAGAGGTTGGCAATCGTACCAGTTGCGCTCCGTTGCATTCTGGCGTTGAAGCAGATGGTAGATGAGGTCATCCTGCTCATCTGGATCGGTTTCGCATGTGGCTTGGCATGCGAGGTGGATCAATTCGGCCAGCTCCGCGCGGAAACCGTCGAGGACGGCGATGACGTAATCATGGGTCTCCCGTGCGAAATCGCTGTCGCAACCGAAGCGGTTGGCCCGCACGAGGAGCTTGAAGCCAGCGAGCTTCACAATGAGGTTGAGCGCTTGCGAGGAATTCATAGGAAAGTCTCCTTTCGTTTCTAATGGAAGGTGCCCGCACCGTAGGCGCGAGGGGTCAGGGATCGCGTGAGCGACCGGCGGAGCCGGCGAGTGGGGGAGCCGAAATGCGCAAGAATTTTGGGGGGGACCGCGATGTCCTTGACGCCGCAGTGGCGGGTGCACACTGGGACGTCAGAGGTAGATCAGCCCGCGGCCCGCCAGGGGACGCGACCGCATCCGGCGACTAGCCGGCAATAGCGCTGCCCGATATGCGAGATCGAATTCAGGAAGGCGACCAAAGCCGCCTCCCCGAGCGTCGGACAGGGGGGTCTCCTACGCCGCAGCGTTGCGCTTGACCCGCGCGGCAATGAAACGCACGCCGATCTCGCGCTCGATTTCGGCGAAGATTTCATCAAGGCCGTCGAGCTCGGACGCCGGGACCAGAGTGTGATCCAGCGTCACGCCGCAGACGATGCCAGGCTCGTCTCCGTGAACAAGGACGCTGATCTCTTCGAGAACGGAGAACGGCCCTTCGTTGATCCAGCGCTGATCGCAGCACGGGCGCTCGAAGTAGAGGTCGAACAGGAATGCGTCCGACTCCGACTTGTGCCGGTTTGCGTCCAGCTCGATCCACATCGGAAGCTCGCTCTCTATATCGATACGCATTTCATCGAGCATCTCCAGAAGCCTGACATGCATGGCCCGGGAAAACTCCGTCCTGCACTGATCGAGTCGGACAAGGACTTCGTGGCGGATCGCTTCGACGCTGCCGAGACGCGAGTATGGATTGAAGATGTTTGTCATCATGAACTCCTTTCGTCTTTCTGACGGCAAGGAGCCCACGCTGTAGACCAGAGGGGTCAATGACCGCGGAACGCGGCCGTCCCGCGGCAAGCGGAGGTGCCCATTTTCTGGAGGCGCCCGCCAGGGTGTCGGCAGAAAATTGGAGGTGCCGCGCCGTCATTGACGCCGGATGGGCTGGCGTACACTAGGACGTTCAGAGGAAGACCCGCGCCCAAAGGGCGCGGTCCGTATCCGGTGACCAGCCGGCTCTGTACCATCCCATACGCCACGCGGACCTTGCCCGTTTTTCTGTGCCCTCGAGGCGCTGCGCGAGGATCGTCACCGAATGGCAGAGACCGCTTGCGGGCTTCGTAAGCGCCGCCTTGCGTCGCGAGTAGAGCCGTTCGCTCCCCGAGCGGCGGCGCCCAATCCCTCCGGTCGAAAATCATCGTACTGGCACGACACCACCATGCTGTAGGGAACAGCAACTGCCCCCAAGGGGCCATCACTGAAATGAATCGGTCATGCCCGAGCGATTCACGAAATGCGTTGGACGCCGCTTCCAAAGGAAGCGAGACTCCAGCCATGGAGAACGAAGAGACAGGTCCGGTTCATCTTCGCCGCATCGATCCGTCGCAGAATATGCGCCGATTCTATACGCTGGCCATCCAGCCGACATTGTTCGGTGGCGCGTCCGTCATCCGCAACTGGGGCCGGATCGGCACGAACGGCCAGTCCATGATGGAAACCTTCGATCAGGCCGAAGAGGCGGGGGCGACTATGGCTAAGCTGGAACGAACCAAGCGGCGGCGCGGCTATCGGGATTGAGCCGGCTCAGGAAGAGCAGATGCCGAAACCGCCTTGAACCCATGAATTCCGGCCGTTTTCGGTGGATTTTCGCAGATGATGAGCTGGCCGGCCTCTTCCGAAGGGAGGCATTCGTTGTCATAGGTGGTTGGGGCTTTCCAACACAAAGGTATTTCAATGACAACAACGAATGAGATTGCCGACAAGATCGCATCCGAGCAGAGCCTGACCAAAGCTCAGGCCAAGTCGATCGTTGAGAGCGTGTTCCACCAGATTGTGGACGCGGCCAAGACCAACGCTGAAACCAGCGTGCCCGGATTTGGCAAATTCAAAATCAAAAATACCCCGGAACGCGAAGGCCGGAACCCTTCGACTGGTGCGACGATCAAGATTGCGGCCTCGAAAAAGCTGACCTTCACACCGGCGAAGGCGATCAAGGATGCCCTCAACGGCTGAGCCGGGACGGGCAGATGCGCACTCGCTCGCATCCGAAAGTCGTCAGCGCCGCACGTAAGCGATGCGGCGCTGATCAAAGCCTCCCTAAAAGGGAGGCTCGGCGCTGATCAGGCCCTCCATCTCGGCCCAGATCTCCTCACGCTCGGCAAGTGCCTTCTCCAGTTCGGTCTCGATCCAGCGACGCTCGTCCTGATAGACGGCATTTCGCAGCTCGGCACGCAGCTCCTCGATGTGCTGATCGATCAACATTGGTCATCTCCTTGATGTTGGTGAAAGATGACATCGGCGGTCATGGTGGGCCGGAGGGGTCAGGGATCGCGTAGCGACCGGCGGAGCCGGCGAGTGGGGGAGCCGAAATGCGTCAGCATTTTGGGGGGACCGCTCGTCCTTGAGGCCTTCGGGTCGCCATGGCATCCTCGGATGATCTGAGCAGACACCCCGGTCCCGGTTGCACGCCCGACAACCCGCCAGCAGGCTCGATGCCTGCTTGCGGGTTCATCACGCGCGTAGGGAACCCCGCCTTGGCGGCGGGGCTCCATCTTGGCGGGGATCAGCTCTCCCGCTTCGGGCGGTTCCAGATGAGGGCGTATGCTCCCTCCTGCTCGCTCGGCCAAAGCGCCGCCGTGATCGGGGCGTTGAAGCTCGGATCGTCCAGCTTGACGGAGACGTATTCCTCGCCGTCATTGGAGACCTGCTTCCAGCCGGCGCCGACCTCGACGTTGTTTCCGGCGGTAACGCGGAAGTCCGGGGCGTCGCGCGAGACACGCTCGATCGGGTTCAGGCGAGCCTTGAAGCTGACGCTAAGGGTGCGGACGAAGCCGACGATGCTGTTGTTGCCGTTGGTGGTGAATTCGCCGATGACAGCCATGACTGTTTCCTTTCGGGTTTGCTCGGGCCGCGCCTATCGCGACCTCGATGGCGGTGTAAGGACCGGCGGCGAGCGGCTCCGCACCCACCGGGCCGGAACGAAGTGGAGGGCGGACGGGGACGGTCTTTTTGCTTCGCGATGCAAAGCCCGGCCTGCCGGGCGGCGGAAAAAGATCGGAAACGACCGTTGCGGAAAGGCGATCGAGACGAAGTCGGCCTCCGGTCACACCAGATCCATTGAGGTCTGCGTGGGTGCGCCATGACCCAACCGGAAGGAGGCGGTGGTAGCCTACGATCATCGGTGTTCTGCGGTCCTCGTCAACGGCAACAACAACATCGTCGACTATATTGCCAGGATCGAACGCCGGCCGTGGCCGCCAGGTCGATCGTCGCGCGCCTCCCTCAATGCTCCGCCGCGTCCTGGTTTTGACGACAACGTTGGTCACGGAGCCCTGGAGAAAGTTTCAAATTCCATCGGGAGGCCCGCATCTACGCGCGTGTCGGAGTCTGAGCGGCACTCCACAACGGCCGGGGCTGACCGTGCGATGATGAGTGACCGTGCGCTCCGCTGCTTGGCCAGAAGCGCGAGCGCGCTTGCGACATCAAGCCTGCCAGAAAGGTGGGTTTCCTCTCGCGGAGGGCCGCGCGCCGGAACAAAAAGGTTCCGCACCTTTCCCGGTTAACGATGGAGGGTGGAGCATCAGCGTGCTTCCGCATCGTATTGCTCGAGCCACAGTCGCAGCTCCTGGCGCATACGGCCGATCGGGCCGTTGATCTCAGTGATCCGAGCATCGGCGGCGACATAGCCACCGTCGCGGAACAGTCCGACGAAATGGCGCATGATGTCGAGATAGAGATGACCGCCCACGAGAGCGACTTCGGCAAACGGACATCGCCTAAAGGCGGTCATGCTGCCGATGTGCATTCCTGGATGTTCGCCGGACGGCATCACGCGCCGCTGCGTTTTTGGACGTGGCCAGCGCGTCACCAGGCCGCCCGCCTTCATGGCGATGGCGGTCTCTTCGGTCATGCGCTTGTCGTAAGTTTCGATCGGCGTGCGAGCGTCACGAAACCCGTAGTGGGCGGAGAGGACGGCGACGCGGGCCTTCGTTCCATCCGGATCGACGTGGCGCAATGTCTGCCAGAGCGGGCCATCATAGCGCTTGATGGCCGGCATGTAGGCCGGCCCTTCGCGCTTGGTCGCCGAGCAGGCGAGGATCAGCAACCGGAAAGAAGGAAGTGGCGCCATTACGCCGCCTCCCTTTCAGTCTTCACCTGCGGCTGGAGCTGATGAAGGAAAGCGACCGCTCGCTGCGCGTGCGCCGCCGCCTGAAAAATCGCACGCTTGTCCCCCTGAAGAACGCGCAACCACGATTGAACGTAACTGGCGTGATCGGGGCGCGGCTCCAGCTCCGGCACGATGCCGAGATCGGCGCAAAGGAGTGCGGAGCCGATCTCCGCGACCAGCTCCTCCCTCGCGCGTTCGCTCCGATCTTTGGAATAGCGGCTGAGGTCTCGGCCGACGCGACGAGGGTCCGCCGTCCAGTGGACATGCTCATGTCCGAGGACGGCAGCGTAAGACGCGGCGTCACGGAAAGTCTCGAACGGCGGCATCTGGATGTGGCCCGAGGACGGCGAATAGAACGCCTGCGAACCGCCATGCCGGATCTCGGACCCGGTGTTGGTAAAGAAGCGATCGGCATGTTCGATTCGTTCGATCGGATCTTCGACCGGCTCGGGCTTGTGATAATAGTGGTCCGGCAGGCCTTCGATCTGCTCGACGTTGAACACCCCATACGCTTTCAGGAAGGGGATTTCCCTGTCGACCTCGCTGCCTTGCGCATCGGTCTCTGTCTTGGTGAACCGGCTGGCATAGATGACAGTCGAGCTGGTCTCGCCCTTGCGGACGTGCGCCCCAAGCTCGCCGGCCTGGCGGAACGTCATCCAGATCGGAGTAGCGTAACCGTTCGCCATCGCTTCCGACCAGAGAAGCAGAACATTCATGCCAGTGTATGGTTCGCCGTTGTGGCGCAATGGGCGCGTGATGCGGCCCTTCGCGTGGCTCGCCCGCCAGGGTTGCACCCACGGCCGAACGCCCTTTTCCAGCTCCTCGACGATCTTTTCGGTGATCCTTACATAGATGTCGGCGCGCGATCCGTTTTCTTTCCTACTCATTTTCTTCGAACCTCCGTTGAGGAGGCCGCGCCGATCGCGGCCCCGTTACGGGGTCCGTCGGCCGGGGAGGCGGAAGGGCGCGCACCCGACCGGGGTCCCCGTCGCGCCTGCGCGATGGGGTGGTCACGAGGCCGGAACGAAGTGGAGGACGGCGAAGCCGTTGCGCGAACCGCCGATCCCCGGCAGGACCAGCGTCCGGAACGGGGCCGCGAGCGGCATTTCTCCGACCCTTGCCTATCCTTGGTCTTTAATTTCAGCGCCGGACGCGCTATGTATCTGACTATCTGACTAGGTGTAGGACCGATGGGTAAGCAGGCAGAACTGATCAGGGGCAAAAAGCCCGCCAGCCGAACGGCCACCGGACGCTGGAAGCTGGAAGAAGCCAAGGCGCGTTTCAGCGAGGTGGTCCGTCACGCGCGCGAGGAAGGGCCTCAGCGCGTGACCGTGCGTGGCCGCGATGCGGTCGTCGTCATGAGTGTCGAAGAGTTCGACAGGCTGGCGCCACAAAAGCCCCGCGCGCCGTTTGTCGCGTTCATGGAAAGCCTGCATCTCGAGGAACTCGATCTGGAGCGCGAGATGGATCGCGGCCGGGACGTCGAACTTTGAAGGGCTGGCTGCTCGACACAAACGTCGTGGCCGCCCTGATCAATCCGCGCGGCGCGCCCTCTGTAAAGACCTGGGCCGCAGGTCAGGACGAGGAAACCTTCCACATCAGCGTGCTGACGCTGGCGGAGTACGACAAGGGCATCCACAACCTTCCACCCGATCACGAGGACCGGCCGCGCTACATTGCGGCGCGCGACGCGCTTGCCGAGCGGTTCGGTCGACGGGTCGTGTCGCTCGATGACGACATCGTGCGAAAATGGGGAAGGATATCGGGGAAGGTGAAGCGGGAAAGCGGTCACGCGCCGCCAGTCATCGACACGATGCTTGCCGCAACAGCGATCAATCTCGATCTCTATCTGGTCACGCGCAATGTGAAGGACGCACGGCCGTCCGGGGCGTTTGTCTTCGACCCTTGGAATGACGATGCGGAAAAATTTCCGTTGAGCCCACGCGGGCGCGCCACCTCATAGCAACATGAAAAAGGGCCAGCCTCGCTTGAGACCGGCCCGATTACAACGGCAAAAGGGGCGAGGCCGAAGCCTCGCCGGGGCGGCTTAGCCGAAAGCCGCCATCTGGAGTTCGACGGCCTTGCGATCAACTGCCTGGCCGGGATGCTCGACGGCGCGCTCGAACGGCTTCCACTTCTCGCCGACGACCTGCTCGTAGGCGGCAACGACACCCTCGGCCGCCATGCGTAGCGCATGGGACTGAAGGCACATATCGGCAGCGAACTCGCGCTTGCGCTGGGCGACGCTGTCGAAACCGACCGGGCCGTCGAGGTCTTCGTCGCGGATGTCGTTGGCGAGCCTGCTTGTCGCGTCCTTGGCCTCGGTGACCGCGCGGGAGTAGAACTGGCCGGCGCCGTGGGCGGACCCGACATAGGAGCCGACGATCCGCTGCAGATGGATCTGCATCGCCCGCTCGCCCAGGCCCTCGCTGAGCGCATCGGCGGTCTCGACGATCATGCGCTCGTGCAGGTCACGGATGCCATCACTGTCTAGGACCGCAAGGCCAAACGCCTCGGCGATCTGCTCGGCCATAGCCGCGTCCGGGCAGCAGAGCCTGACCATTTCGAGGGTGGTGGCCTTGCGTAGCGGGAGAACCTTGGCTGTCTTGCGGGAAGCGCGAGCGGTCTTGGTCATGGGAAAGTCCTTTCCTTCGGTTCGCCGAAGGCTCGGATCGGCCCTTGCCGGTCTTCCCTTCGGGTGCGGTCAGGAAAAACCGGCGTCAGACGGGGGCTTCAGGGTCCGGGAGCGCCAGCGGCGAGCAAGACAGGTTTGCGGACAAGCAGGGCTTTCAGCCCTTGCGCAGGACGCGGGCCTGGCTTGGCGAGACCGGCGATATCCGGCCGCCTCGCGGCGCGGAACGCGACCTTGAAGCCAACGGCAGCCGGTTTAAGACCGCAGCAAAACCCGAGGGGATGAGCCGGCAAGGAACAGTCTGGACCGACCGTCGACAGGAAAGAGATCTCCCATGCCCATGGCCAGCGTGCCTGCCGAGCCACCGGGATCAACAGCCGCCGCCACCATCGAAGATCAGTTGCTTCGCTCCCCGAAGCGGCCTGCGAGAGCCATTCGGTGGGATTGGCAAATGCGTTCCGCCCTGCGATATGGCCGCCAAGGACCAGAGCGATGAAGACTACGTCTACGACGATGTGACCCGGGAATGGGTGCCGGCTTGGCAGATCGCTGCAGCCTCTGGTGCCCCGGTGTTAGAAGCTTGGGACGCCTCCGGAAATGTGCTGGCAGACGGAGATTCGGTCGTGCTGGTCAAGGACCTGAAAGTGAAAGGCGCTGGCCAGACGCTCAAGCAGGGCACGGTTATCAAGCCGATCCGGCTGACGGACAAACCGCAAGAAATCGACTGCCGGCACGACACGATCAAGGGGCTGGAGCTGCGCACCGAGCTCGTGCGCAAACGTTGAGCTCGGCCGATATCAGGCCGGCTCGTTCGACCGGGCCCAGACCTCCGGACGCCATTCGGCGATAATTGCTTCGATTTCGGCGCGATGCTCCGTCGCATAGACCGCGTCGTCCTGCCGGGCGAGCCAGGAAAAGACCACGGCCATGTCCGCCGCAATCTTTCGATCGACCGCGAATAGATCCGCAATATCGAACCCGCCGAGACTCTCCGCGTTCCACCATGCGAGAATGAAATTCGCGACCCGCCGGGCTTGGCCGGTATCGCTCCTAGCAATTTTGAGAAGCCGCTGGAAAGCGGCCCAGGTCGGTTCGTCCATTTCCAGTCCCTCGCGCGTTTTGGCCAAGGTAGCTCATAAATGTACCGAATGCACCGGGTCCGTATCCGCAGATCCCTTGCACATCTGAAGCACGCCAGCAGCAAGTGCGCGCGCTCGCGTCCGACATGACGATCGGCGACGCGGTGTCCGGACGGACGCCGGCACCATCGACCGGGTGACGCTCGGCATGAGCTTACGGTCGATTCGCACCGTCTCGTTGCCGCCTGGCAAGCTCCCGAATGGCGCTCAGCGCGTCCTTCACCGCATCGAAACCCATGACGCCACAATCGTCATAGAAGAAGTGACCTAGCCGAAGGGTCACGATGATCCCGTTGCCCAATTCGCGCTCGTCGTCCCAATGCTCGACAAGCGGGTGAGTCGGGGCTTCCCGAAATCCTCGGCTCATGGGGCGCCCTCCCCGTCATCAACGGTTCGGCCGCCCCCAACCGCGGCAGCTGCTGTATCGTAGAGATCGAGTGCACGCACGATCCGCTCGCAATCGTCATCGAACCGGTCGATCTGCGACCGGGAACCCGCGACAAGCGTGCCGATGTGGCGTTCCTTTCCCGGCGCAAAGTAAAAAAGGTTGCGCCGATTTCCGTAGACAGTTGCCGTCGCTACATAGTGTCCGGCGTGCAGGTCATCTGGCTTGCTCATCTCAGCGTCCTCTCGCCGCGTCGGCAACGATGGCGTCTGCCTTCGCGATCGTCGCCATTGCTCGCGGAAGCCAATGCTCAAACTCATGCCGCGATAATCCCATTGGCCGGGCGGGTTCCTTCAACAGAGCGAGGAGATCATCAAAGAAATCGGCCTTGCGCTGAATGGTTTCATCGAACCGATCGGGCACGGCAATGGTCGTTCCAGCATAGGCCGTTCGGCCCTTCCAGATGCCGGTCACATAGGTTTCGCCGGAGGTCTCGACATCCTCCTTGCCGTCTCCCCAGCCTTCGTCCGCGATCGCCAACTCGCAGGCGGCCTCGGACGTCGTCGCTTCATAGGTGCGCTGCCGATAAACGGGCAGGCGATAGGTGGCCTCGATCGTATAGAGCGGCATTGTGGTCCTCCTTTCTTGATGCTGATTGGTGTGTCGTGATCACGCAGCCTGGGCATTGGCTGGCAACAGCCGCTCCCGCAAGGCGGCGATGGCCTTGTCCTGTCGCGCGAGCTTGCGTGACAATGCGTCGATCTCGGGCTGCCGCTCGGCGGTGATGGCCGCCAGATTGGCGCGATAGCGTTCAAGGAACGCGCTCGCATCGGGCGGCTTTCCCCCGCGATACGCCGTGCGTTTTGGTTTCAGGCCTGGGATCAGCGCCGTCATGCGGCGCGTGATCTGGCGCTCGATGATGTCGAGCTGGTGCTGGGTCTGCCGGCGAGCCTCCTCCATACGAAGTAGCTGCGCGCGGCGGTCGCATGACACGATCATGCCACTCTCCCGCGCTGCCAGCCGATGAAGTCGGATGGCCCGCCATAGACACGGTGCCGACCGGGATCGATCACGAAACCGAACTGACCGACGTCATATTCTGACGAGGGGACAAGAAAGCGCCGTTCCTCGGTTCCGGCGCCGCGTTTGCCGCCAGGGGTCGCGACGCATTCGACGAAACCCTTTTCGTGGCTGGACGTGATCGCCGAGATCACGATCCAGTCGTTGGCGTGTTCAAGCTCGAAGGCTCGTTGGTCCTTCGTGCGGGATTCGCCCGGCTGCAGGACGGTGCCGAAGATCGTCTCCCAGGCATCCGGCCAGGAATCCTTGATCGTTCGTTCCGCGCAGCGCCGCTCAAAGGCAGTGAAGAGATGCGGGTAGGTGAGCGCAACAATTGCCCAGCACTCATCCTCTTCGTACCATCCGCCCGGTGCCCGAAGCTTGGGGTGAACCCTGCGGTTCCGTTCGCTTGAAAGGTGGAAGCCGCCGTGCCCTGCCGTGGAGTGGCAGGTGACGCCCTCGGCAAAGACGGTCGCACCCTGCGATGCGCCCCAGGGCGTGTTGGCACGGGAATGGATTTCCGTGCGGCCCAGCGCACGTTTTTCGCGTTGATGCTCAGCGTTTTCCAGCACGCGGGCTCGAAATGCCGCCTCGTCGGCAAGATCCCCGGAATGACCGTAGAAATCCTCGCGGGTCCATTCGTCCATCGGCTTGCGGAGTCGCCATGCCGCGACAAGGAAAGGCCGGCCATCACGGGCCGGCGCCATGGCGAAAGCCGTATCGCCGACGAGCGCGACGGTCATGCCGTCGGCGCTGCGGCCAAATGAAACCCCCGGAGATCCGGGGGTCGCATCCGGCTGGGCCGGAAGATCGATGGCGTTCATGCTGCCGTCCTCCCCTCGACAACATCGGCCGCGGCCTCGTCGGCGGTGACCTCCTTAAGGACTGCATTCGGATAGCCATGCCGCGTCAGCCATTCCTCTGCGTCCTGCCCGTTGTCGCCGACATGGACCAACTCTGCGTCAGGACCTGGTCGCTCCAGAACCAACACCGATCCCGCCGCCGGACGCTCAACGATCGAGAAGCTGAGATCGGTATTGACCGAAAAGCTGCGCAAGACGCGCATAACGATAACGGAGCGGCTCCCGATATCCTGCATGTGCAGAGTGATCTCGGCCGGGATGTCGGTATAGCCGACCATCGTTTTTCCGCGTTTGCGGATGAGCCGACCGCGGTTGTTGCGCTCAAGCCAGGCCTGAAGCTTCTTGCGGTGGCGTTCGGGAGGACGTGGAGTGCCATCGTTGAATTCTATGATCGAACCCAACGGGGCGTGCTCAAAAACCAAATGTGCGGACATGGGTTTCTCCAGTTTTTACGGTGTGAAAATAGAACCGCCGCCGGTGGTGCCGGCGGCGGGGTGACGTCGGAAGGCAGTGGGAGGCCTGTTACTCGGCCGCCTCGCGGAAGCCTTCGGAGTATTCGTCATTGAGATCGCCGTCCGCTGGGGCCGAATCTTCAGTGAGTTCGTCCTGATGCTCCGGCGCATCGTCGTCTTCAGACTCTTCGACGGTCTCATTCTTCTTGAGCCACGCGGCGAGGCCTTCTGCATCCGGCGCGAACAAGGCCGCGGGATGCACGAAATGCCCCTCCTTGAAGTGCTCGACCAAGGCAGCGCGGGTGTCCTTGACTCGCTGACGCGGCAGGACCGGCGTGTCGACGCACGAGGCTTCGAGCGCCGGACGGGAGAGGCAGGACAGGAACTCTTCCGTGCCCATGTTCGGCAAGAACCCATCGGCGCCAAGCACCTCGCCCGCAACGAGCGCCAGAATGCCGGATTTGCTGATGTTCTCCCGGCACGAGAGAACATCGATAAGCACGTTGCGCATGGCGACGCGCAACGTGTCCGCGTCGAAGGCGAACTTGCCCTGGGCATCGAACAGCATGGCGGCATGACGCCCGAAGCGATTGCCGAAGCGGAAGTCGCCACCAGCGCCAGAGTCGACGCGGACGTTCTGGCCGGCGAATGCCAGAATCAGTAGCGCCATCAGCGTATCGTCTTCGATCGGCGCCCGAGCGAGCGCCTCATGCAGCGCATCCGTACGCAGATCGCCGATCATGTCGATGCCCTTGCGCGTGACATCAGGGCGAGGTTTCGAGACCACAACCGGCTCCTCGGCCGCGCCATTGCCCTTGGCCTTCTTCTTGTCCTCAGGCATGCGGTAGTGGACTGACTGCACCTTGCCGTCGCGGTCGAGATACATGGCAACGTGATCGGACTTCGACGGCTTGCCATAGACGCGCTCTGCCTTCTTCGGCAGTTCGGGCTGGCCCCAGGTGTTCGCCTCGGTGATGACGCCCTTCTTGGGAAGATTGTTCGTCATCCATTCCTGTTGGGCGCCCAGGAAGGCTTCCACATTGGTGGTATAGCGGCTGTCCTCATCCGCTGGCGCGAACAGATCCTCGACCCACGCGATGCCATATGCCTGCGCAAGGTCATCGCCGAAGCTGGCATCGCGCGCATACATGCGGGTCTTCGCCAGGCCGTTTGCGACGCTCCACCACGAAACCTGCGGATCGCCCTTGGACGGCTTGTGCGCCTTCCATACTTCCTTCTGCTCGTCGAGCGAGGCGGCCGCGATGATGCGGAGCTGACGCTCGTCGGGCATGTCGCCCTTGGCCATATGGTCGAGCATAGCCGGCAGCACGTGGGCGAGCAGGCGAAGCTTCTTGATCTGACGTACCGGCAGGGCGAGAGCGACGGCAATCGCCTCCTCGGTCCAACCGAGTGCAACCAGCCGCTCGATCGCGCGCCACTGATCGACAGGATTGAGGTTTTCGCGGGCGATGTTCTCGACCATCGAGCGCATCGCACCGCCATCTTCGGCCGCTTCGCCGACCAGAACGGCGATCTCCTCAATTCCCGCGGCGATTGCCTGTTTCACGCGGCGGTGACCGAACTGGATGACGAAGCCGTTGCCGCCATCAGTCTGTGGGGCAACGACGGGCGGTTGTACGACGCCGACGGCCTTGATGGTCGCCAGCAGCAATGCGTCTGCCTGCGGGCTGGATTTGCTCCGGCGGGCCCGGTCAGGATTTTCTATCAGCGAACGCGGATCGACAATCTTGATTTCCATGGGGATGCTCCTTCTCAGGGTTTCGGGACGCGGCGACTTACCGGTCCTTCTGCGTCTTCTTCCCGAAGACATCCCCCGGCCCGCGGAGCGGGCGGGCCGGTGCAACTGCGGCCGAGCATCCCTGTCCGGCCGGACAAGCGGGGCTGACAGCCCTGCGCAGGACGACGGGCCGGGATTGCGAGCGGCGCGGTTGAGCGCCAGCGGCACCGGTCAGACCGATCTGCGAGCGGAGTTTTCCCCTCACATTTCCTCTTTTCCTTTCCTTGGACCGAAAGGGCAGCAATGCCGTCGACGTAACCATCGACATGAAAAGAGCCAGCCAAGCCTGTCGGCGCGGCTGGCTCGAAGGTCGGGTCAGGCAGCCATCTGAGCAGCGTCATCAGGACGCTCGATATCCATGGCGAGCGCCTCCTCGATTTCGGCAAGCTGTCGACGTTTTTCCGCGAGCTCGCCGGCGAAGGCGAACTCGCCCTCCTCGTCGCGTGACTGGTACGACGCCAGCCTGCGGCGGGCGTCGGCTAGACGCTGACGATAGCGTTCCCGCTCCCCCTCGAAATCGCCAAGAGCGTGTTCAAGCCGTGAGACCGCTCCAAGCGGAGTGGTCGTCACCGGAAGATCGATCTCATAGTCCGCATTGGTGCGTAAGAGCATGGTGGAGTAGCGATAGCCGTCCTTGCCAAAGCGCTGTCCCTCATATTCGAGATCGAAACCGCCGATGGAGGCTATGACGCTCGCACCCTCGTGCTGAAGCTGGATAAACGTGAGGATTTCCTTCATGAGCGCCCTACCCGCCTCTTTTCGCTCGGTGTAGGCTTTGCCGACGACCATCATCGCGAACGCATCCCCATCGGTCGGAATGTAGCGCTCCGTGTCCTGGCCGATTTCTGCAATGCGTCGGTTCGAAAGCTCGATGTCGCGTTCCGCATCGCGTATCTGCCGGCGGACGGCGTGCTGGTCATCGATATGGGCGGCGCGCAGACGTTCAAGCCGTGCGACGTCAGCCTCGAGCCCAGCCTTCTGCATCAGGCGTTGATCGCCGGATGCGATCGCCTTTGCCATGGCGAACTGGTTTGCCTGCCCCTCGCCGAGGTCTTCGAGACGGCGGATCGAAGTGTCGCCGGAGAGTGCCGCTGCGATAAATCTCGCCTTGCGCTCATTGTTCTGCCACATGGTCGCGTCGAGACTACCCTCGGTAGCGTAGGCGTAGATATCCACCTCGTCATGCTGGTTGCCCTGTCGAACGATGCGGCCCTCGCGTTGCTCGATCTGGGACGGCAGCCACGGCACGTCGAGATGGTGCAGGGCCTTGAGACGGAGCTGCGCATTGACACCGGTGCCCATCGTCTCCGACGAGCCAATGAGGAAACGGACTTTACCGGCACGAACATCGCCGAACAGGCGCTGCTTGGCCTCCGACTTCTTGAAGTCCTGCATATAGGCGATTTCTTCTGGAGGCACGCCGAGCCGCACTAACTCGTCACGTATCCAGCGATAGGCTGAGAACCCGCGTGATTTCTCCACGCTGATCGTGCCGAGATCGGAAAAGATCATCTGCGCGGCGCCGGGTAGCTCGAACGGCTTGCCGTCCGGTCGGACATAGGTGTGCCCAGACGTCTCCCTCCAGATCCGGAAGGCGTTGGAGATGAGATTGTTGAGCTTGTTGTCGGGCTCATTGTCGTTGTCGGGGTCGACCAAGCGTAGATCGATGGCGGCATGGCGGCCATCGGTGATGACCGAGAGGAGGATGTCATCCCCGGGCTCCGGCGGGCGGTCGCGCTCCTCGATGGCCTTGATGCGTGCGTCGAGTACCATCTGGTAGTGCTTGAATGCTGTGGTTGGCTTCGACGTGAGGATCTGGCGCTTGCCGGTCGAGACCGAGGGAACCTTCACATATTGGCGCAAATCCTCCGGCATCACGACGTCCGCAAACGCGCGGAACATCGCAATCAGCTCGGGCACGTTGACGAAACTGGCGAAGCGTGAGACCGGCTTGTATTTGCCAGACGGCTGAAGCTCCAGCTCGGTGGTTGTATCGCCGAAGGTCGATGCCCACGCGTCGAACTCGTGCAGGCCGCGCTCCATCAAGGCAGCAAAGCCCATCAGACGCTGGACAGAGAACATCTCGCCCAGTGTATTGGTGATCGGCGTGCCGGAGGCGAGCACGAGCGCCCTACCCGGATTCTTCGTCTCCACGAAGCGAGACTTCACATAGAGGTCCCATGCCCGCTGCGATCCGTTCGGATCGACGCCCTTGAGCGTCGACATGTTCGTGGCGAAGCTGAGTTTACGGAACTCCTGGGCCTCATCGACGACAATCTGGTCGACACCGATTTCGCCAATGGTGAGCAGGTCGTCCTTGCGGGTGGAGAGTGCCTCCAGCCGTTCCTGCAAACCCTCTTTCAGGCGCTCGAGCCGCTTTCGCGATACGCGGTCATCGCTGTCGACCTTGGTGAGCAGCGTTTCGTAGAGTTCCAACTCGTCATGGATCATTCGCTGCTCGAAGGCCGACGGCACGCCGATGAACTTGAATGCCGAATGGGTGATAATGATCGCGTCCCAATTCGCCGTGGCCGCCCGGCTGAGAAACCGGGCGCGCTTGTCCTTGGTGAAGTTGGTCTCATCGGCAACAAGGATACGAGCGGTCGGATAGAGTGCCAGGAACTCACGGGCAACCTGCGCCAGGCAATGGCCAGGCACGGTGAGCATCGCCTTGTTGATGAGGCCGAGGCGACGTTGCTCCATGATGGCGGCGGCCATTGTCATGGTCTTGCCGGCGCCGACGGCGTGGGCGAGATAGGTTGCGCCGGCCGAAATAATCCGCCAGATGCCACGTTTCTGGTGCCCATAAAGAACGAAGGCGCCCGAGGCGCCGGGAAGTTGGAGATGGGCGCCGTCAAAGGCTCGAGGGGCTATATTGTTGAAGCGGTCATTATAAACTCGCGCCAGCCTGTCGGTGCGATCCGGGTCGGACCAGATCCAGCGCTGGAAAGTCTCCTTGATCTTGTGCAGCTTTTCCTTTGCAGCCTCGGTGTCGACGACATTGAGGACGCGTCGCTCACTGTCGCCGTCCTTCACCGTATCGAAGATCTGCGGCACGCGGCTGTTCAGCGCGTCGGCAAGCAATTCACCGGCATGGCGGCGTTCGGTGCCCCACACTGACGTCCCATCCGCTGACCAGCCAAGCTGGCGGGCCTCGACCGTCCATGAGGCCAGTTCGGGCATGTGGTGGATCTTGATCTCGGCGTTCATCGTCTCCTTGACAAAGGCGACGACATCGGCGGCTGGTATCCACGGAGCGCCGAGGCGCGCGGTGATGTCCGAGGGTCGAAGATCGGCCGGCTGCACGCCCTGCAGGACCGCGACATTGCGTTCATAGGCTGGATCGAGTGCTGCGGCGGCTTCGGCCGCTTTGAGCTTGTCGCGCACATGCCCGGAGAGGTAGGCGTCGGCCATCTGCCAGGAACCATCGGCCGGATCGCGGAAGATGGCGCTGCCGAGTTCCGCGGCGACATCGTCCAGATCGCGATGGAGGAGTTCAGCGATGTGTTCAAGATCGACGCGACCGCGTTCGTTGAGCACGACGGCCAGCGCATCGGCGGCACTGGTGATGACAGGGGGGGCAGGCGGAGAAATGACACGCTCGGTGAAGATGGGACCAGGCTTCGCCGTATCGTTTTCGAGGTCGTAGTCCTCGATCGACGCCACCAGCCAGCAATCGGGATCATCGAGGAAGGGCTGGAGGTTGGGGCGGCGATGGCTTTCGCGCGTCTCGCCGGTTTCGGTGTCCTCCGTCACGAAAACCCTGGTATGGTTGATGGGCCCGAAGTCACGCACGAAGCTCGACCATGCGATGCGAAGCCTGACCTGCAGGTCCTTCCATGGCCGATCGAGCTCCTGGGCTTTCAGCACTTCCCGAACGGCATCGCGAACCGGGATCAGCTTCTGAATGATCCGGACGTGCTTTTCCGGTATGCCGTCGGCGCTCCGCCCCTTACGCACCTTCACCTTGAGCGGCTCGCCGTCGATCACCTGCATCAGCCCGTGCGCCTTGTCGAAATAGAAGCTGCCCTCACGGACATGGCGGTTGGACGGCAGATCGATGATTGCCGCATCGTCTGCGTCTTCCAGATCGAAATCGATCTCGGTTGGTTCGCCGTCATAAAGCGCTTCCGGAAGAAGAAGCATGGAAGCGGCGAGCGCCTCGCCCAGCGCGACGTCCGGCCTTGGCCGACATGTGTAGGTTTCGCCAAAGGGACCTGAGGTGAGGGCGTGCGTGCCAAGCACGAAATTCGGATGATGTGCGAACCAGCGATTGACGCGGATGGTACCCTCGTCCTCGGTCGCGGGCCGCACTTCCTCAGTATCGAGCCATGATTGATCGCCGTCCGGCTCCCCGGCCTTGCGCTTCCGAAAAAACAGGATGTCGACGACGACGTCCGTGCCAGCGTCAGCGCGGAAGCTACCTTCGGGCAGACGGATGGCGGCAAGCAGGTCCGCGGATTTCGCGACATGCTCGCGGGCAGAACAATCCGCCTTATCCATTGTGCCGGAGCCGGTGACGAACGCGGCGAAGGCGCCAGGCTTCAAGAGGTCGATCGACCGCGCGATGAAATAGTCATGCAGGCGCAGGCCCATAGACCTGTAGGCGCGATCCGACCGCACTGTCCGGTCCGAGAACGGCGGATTGCCGATGGCGAGATCGAAACTCGCCGGCAACTCGGTGCGGGCAAAATCGCCTGTGACGATACGCGCCCTCGGCTGCAATAGCCTTGCGATGCGTGCCGTGACCGGATCGAGCTCGATCCCGGTGACGTGTGACACGTCACGCAGCGGCTCCGGCATCAGCGCTGGGAACATGCTTGTGCCGATGCCGGGTTCGAGCACACGGCCGCCGCGCCATCCGAGTCTTTGCAGGCCCGCCCAAATAGCTCGGATGATGAACTCCGGCGTGAAATGGGCATACTGGGTGCAACGGGCCAGCGAGGCATAGTCGGCCTCGCAGATGGCATCCTCCAGGTCGGAACCGATCTTGTCCCAGCCCTTGCGGAACTCAATCTCTCCCGGACGGCGGAAAACGCCATTGGCAAGATCGGATGCGCCGAAGCCGATAAACCTGATCAGCTTCTCCTGCTCCTCCGGTGTTGCGGCACGCTCCTGATCCTCGATCTCGGCGGCAAGCCGGATCGCGGCGATATTGTCACGAGCACGCTCTTTCCAGCCTCTGGCCAGATTCCGGTCGGAGGCGAGATAGAAGTTTGCTCCCCGCGTTTCGGCGTGAGCTGGTGGGACCGTCACGCTGGCGATCGGCATGGCAGGCGCCGGTGAAGACGGAACCGGGTCATGATCGTCATCGGAAACATCGTCGAAAATGTTGCCGAAGGCTGTGACGCCGAGACCGAGCCCAGAAGACAGGGCGGTGTTGCCGAACAGGTCGATGGTGAATGGGTCGTCATGTGACATGGAAACTCTCCGTGAATGTCGGGCGAGCGCGAGCGCGCGCACGGCTATGCCGGTCGCGGAAGGGCTCGCGGATGGTGAGGCGACTAGCGGGTGATGAGGGTCAGTGAGATCTCGGTCTCGCTGAGCTGTACGCGCAGATGCGTCGAGCGATGGTTTCGGTCGAACAGCGGAATCAGCCGTTCGGCCGCTATGAACTCAATACCGTCGTCGCCGCCGAACCAGCGCCGTTTGTAGTCCCACCAGTTGGGGTTTCCGACGGGGTGGCACTCTTCCGAATAGATGACCAGGGCGTGTTGGGACTCGGCAAGCTTGCCGTTGGAGAGAATGTAGACCCCCTGATCTCCGACCAGCCAGAGGCCGGGCTTTTCGCCCTCGCCCGGTCGTGTGCCGTAGTAGGGGTTGCGATGGCCACCATTAGCGGCGGCATCGGCGATTCCACGATCGATGACCTTGCGCACAGCCATGATTGGAAATGTGAACATGGCTGCCTCCTCACGCCGCGATCGCGAGGGGCAGATGCCGCAGATGCACCGGAAGCTTTGCTGCGATTTCGTCGTCCGTCAGTGCATCGAGGAGTTTGAGAGTCGTCCCGCGGCTCCATCCATAGAAGAGGACTGTGCGTTTGCCGCGATGTTCGGGCATCCACAGTTCGCCGGCATAACCACGGTACTCATCATGGGTGCTCGACCAGATATGCTCGATGCGTTCCTCGCGCGTCATGGCGCGGATCGGGCGAGATTCGCGTTCGACGATCACGTCGCGTATCTCGACGGCCGAGCGTGCTTGCGACAGGTCGCAATAGGCGTGGAAGTAGCGCATCTTGCCGTCTATGTGCAGCGTGTAGAAGACGCTGGTGACCGAGCCGGTGAGAAATTCGCGCAGGGCGAACATTTCACCGCGAATCCACAGCGGCGGCAGGATCTCGAACATATAGTCGTGGTCTGCCCGAGCCACTTCAAACCACTCGCCAGCATAGAGCGGGCCGGAATCGCCTTGGAAGCGGTTCGGGCGCTGCGCGTGGCGGTCGAACATGCGAAACATCTGCCTGCGGTCGGCGATGCCCTGATAAACTTTGCGGATGGAAGAAAGGGTCATGAACGGGCTCCTATGGCCTTGTCGGGCCGGAGCGCGGTTCATCCTTCCGATCTCACCGTCATCTTCAACCCTTCTGACCCCTCCCCCGCTGCCGCCTCTCCGCCCGGCCGGGTCAAGGGCCGCGTAGCGGGCGAAGCTTTACCCTTGACGCGACCGGCGGGCATGCGGCAGGCCCCGTCTCCATTCCCTTCTCGCCTGCTCCTCCCTCACTCTTGCTTTCCACGCCTCGTTCCAGTCCTCGGCTGGGGGCTTGTGCCGTATCCAGTCGCAGCCGGCCGTTTCGGCAATCTCGCGCAGGCGGCCCGCGAAAATTTCCCCTTGCGGATTGTCGTCCGTAGCAGCCACGAGCTGCACATCGGGACGGTTTGCAAGTGCTCGGACCGCCGCCTCGGTTGCTGGAGACCAGCCTCCGCCTGTGCTCAGATAGAGGCTGCCCTCCCGTATACCCTCGAAGGCGGCGAGGCTCATGGCGTCGATAGCTGCTTCGGTAATGCACACCCGCACGGCCGCAGTGGATCCAAAGCGAAAGAGTATTTTGGTGCCGCCCGATGAAAATCCTCGCCACTCGGGGCCTCGTTCTTCCCAACCAACCAACGAACCACTGGCATCAACATGAGCGGCCCACATGCTGCCATGTGGGCCTTCACGCAGGCAGTCCGCCGCAATTGCAGCACGAAGGACCGTTTCCGGCAGAAACCGTTCGCCGCGCAGATAGCGCCAGGTTGCCGACCCACGCCATGGCTTACGCCGGCCGCGCCAGCGCGCATGAACGGATGGTTCCAGGTCAGGATCGCGAGCGGGTCTTCGCCAGGTTGGCTCGCGCGGTATGTAACCGACCAGCTCGGCCGCGAGTCCGAGCGCCTCACCGAAGTTGACGTTGTCTATGTGCTGAATGAGGGAGAAAACGTCGCCCTTGGCATCGCTGAGCGGATCGAACCAGCCCTTTCCCTCATGGATCACGATGATGATGTCGTCGCCGCGTCGATGTTTGACGGCGCGTCGCGTGCTTTCCTTTTCGTCGATCCCGAAACCCGCCAGTTCCAGCACCGCCGCACAAGGAACACGGTCTCTGAGTTCGTCAACCTCATTTCTTTCCATCATTGCCTCCAGCAACCCTCTCGGCGCCAGCCTCTTCATTTCTTGTGCCCATTCCCGCAGGCCTGCGGGACCGCTTCCCCAACGCCGCGAAGAGCGGCGAGGGCAAGGGCGCGGCCACAGGCAAAAGGCGACCGGTAGGTCGCCCGGGCCGCGGCGCAGCCTCCCTTGCGGTCGCCGGCTCGCCAGCGGCACATCTCCGCGTCAGCCAAGGGCGGGAGGCGTCCACTGGCAACCCGGCATTTCTGCTGGGTTGCGAACTTGGTGGCGGAGCCGGCTCAATGAGCCGACCCGACCTGGTAAGGGTCGTATTCGTGGATCACCTCGACGTCCGCGTCGTCGAGCTCGTCGCTCGGCATTACGCCGAACTCGCCGTTGACCGCGAAGAGCGTGACCGGGACCATCAGAGTGCGGGAGAGATTGAAGGCGTGGTTCTGGGCGAGGGAAAGATCGTGTGACATCTGAAGGGCTCCACCGTTGAGCAAGGCCGATCCCCGCTCGATGGCGTCCGTCAATGTCCGGTTCAGGTCGCGATCACCGCGCCGGCGAAGCCAAGCGGCCGCAGCTTGCTAGCGGACCCCTTGTGGGTTGATCGGGAAGATCCGGAACCGGACTAGGAAAGCCATCCACAGAGAGCGGGGGTCGGATTTGCCCAAAGTGAACCAGCCCGGTGGCTCTCGATTTCCCGAACCGCCCGCCCAATCACAATACCGGTCGACCACTGTCCTCGAGTTGGTTCGTAGTCGACGACAAGCGTGGGGCGGAGGGTTGGGGCCTGACGTTGCTTAACGGTTGCGACGTTCTTCGTCGTCGACGATATGCGTCAGCACCGTGATGTTCATTTCTACCTGAGGTGAGAGTCGGGCTACCTCGGCCGCCACCTTGGCCCAATGGTAGATTTCACTTTTCTCACGCCGCACCCGAGCACGGGTGGCCCGGCGTTGCGCCTCATAATAGGCGTTCGTCTGCTCTGCAGCGAGAAGTCGCTTCGCATCATACTGCCAGCGTGCGCGAAGGGCACGGCGATAGTCGATCCAGTGTCGAAGCCTACCTAGCATCTCCCCCGTTTCTCTTCAGCGTCAGGGATGGCCGTCCGAAGGATGAAGACCAGCATGGGCTTCAGCTCCGCCAACAGCCCGGCCCCCTGGGCGACGCCATGTTAAACCAGGAGACGGCAAAATGTCCGAGATGAGGTGGGAAGCGGAATGACAGGTTGTAGGCGGCCGCGCGAGGATAGCTGCCTTTCACATGGTCGATGATTTTCGACCGGAAGCGCCTCCTTCGCGGACATTGAAGCAAACATTCAGGCAACATCGCTTTAGTCGGGAAACTGACACTGCAGCCGCGACGCCTAACAGCAGTAAAGTTGATCGTTGCTCCGTAACCGGCGGCGAACACGCGCGCTCGTCGCTGGGAGCGAGCGCACTTCAATCTTCGCGCTTCGCCGGCGCTTCCTCAAATGCTATTGTTCTCGTGGGGGCAGGAACAATGAAGATAGTTCGACTGGACATAGACGGCTTTCGCGGCATCCAGAACGGAACGGTTCTGTTCGACGATTTCACTATTCTCATTGGCGCAAACAATTCGGGAAAGACAACTGTGGTCGAGGCGCTTGCGCTGCTTCTCGGGCGCGAACGTCTGGTACGCCATCTCACGGAACATGATTTCTTCGGCTCCGATCCCGTCGCGGCAACAAGAATAAAGATCGTCGCCACAATTTCGGGTTTCGCTCACAACGACCCCGACCACCACCATGACTGGTTCCGGCAGGGACGCGGCGTCGAGAAATGGTTTGACCCCGTCAGCGGCGACCTACATCCGGCGGCTACAGCGCAGGCGACCGAGCTTGCCTGCCAGATCGCGTTCTGTGCGCACTTCGATCGCACGACGCTCGAAACGGATACGGTGCGCTACTTCTATGACGATGCACATGACGACGATCCGTTCGCGGATGACTCGCCGGTCGTGCCGCTCCCTATCAGCCTCATCAAAGAGCTTGGCCTCTTTCTTGTGCCCGCCAACCGGACTTGGGACCGGATGATGTCCTTTGGCTCCGATCTGTTCCGGAAGACGGTCGCTTACGTGGGGGGTAACCCAGCGGAGGCGGTGCTGGCCGAGCGGGACAGGCTCCGCAATCCCGAACAGCCGCTCGAAGAAGACGAGAAGCTTGCCGCGCTCGTCGGTGAGGTGAATGACGATCTCGAAACGCTCTTCGGCCGCCAGATCGATCTTAGTCTTAGATTGACCACGACCGACAGCGACGGCGTACTCGATGCCGTGATGCCGCACTTTCAGGAAGCGGGACGCCCGCCGTTGCCTGGCCGTAGGCATGGCAACGGAATCATCTCGCTTCAGACTCTCGTGCTGCTCATGCGGTTTGGCAGTCTGCGCAAAGCGCGCGGCGATAACTTTATCATGCTGATCGAAGAGCCCGAACTGCATGTGCCGCCGCCGCAGCAGAGAAAGCTGCTCCACTATTTGAAGAAGATGGCGACGCAGACGATCATCACAAGCCATTCGCCGACCGTCTCATCGGTGGCCGATCCTCATCAACTCGTGTTGATGGTCAACCGCGCGGGCGCGCTATCCGCCAATCCGTTGCTAAAGTCGCCGATCGACCAGAACGCGACGGCAGTGCGGCGCTCGCTCTTTCTGACCGAGCGCGCGGCGACGGTTTCCGCAGTCATGCATCCCGCCGTCCTCGTTCCCGAAGGAAAGTTCGACGCGTCATGGTTGCGCTTGTTCGGCCGCATCGCCGATTTGACGGAGCTTCCCGCAGACCCACAAGGGGCAACTTTCACGCACGAAGTCGGCGTCATTCCAACCAAAGATGCGCGCATTGCGGAGACCTACCGCGACCTTGCGATCGTGCATCCTTCAATCACCTGCCTTGTCGACGGAGACGGGGCGGGCAATGACTACAAGGCCGCTTTGTCGGCAGGCGCATCACCTTGTCACCGGGTCATCCAGTGGCCGAACGGCTGGATAATAGAAGATGTTGTCGCGTGGGTGTGCAGCGCCGATGCAACCATGATCGCGCACGCCGACCTCGCGGCCTTCGGTTTACCCGCAAACATCGGCGGGCTTGCAGACCATCTGAAAGCCGACGGAGCCAAGCGCGACGAAATTCTCCACAGCACACTGGCCGATGTCATAGTCGGCAAGCCCGCGTGCAGCCGCCGCGTGCGGCACGTTCTTTCCGTTCTGGCAGCAATAGCGACCGGCAAACAACCCCTTGCGAACTCGGCCCAAACCGCAGCCCACGCGAATGGGATAACCACGCATTGGACGTTCAACGATGCCTTTCCGGGGATTTGAGGGACCGGCAGGTTCTGGCAAGACCCACAGGCTCATGGAGTCCGTGGGAGAGCGGCTGGCGCAAGAAGCGATGCTGCCACACCAGAAGGTGCTCGCGCTGACTTTCATGCATGGCTCGCGCCGCCGCCTCGACGAGGAGCTACGCTTAAATCCGCTGTTGCGCGGGAAGTCGGTCGCCATGACGATCGACAGCTTCGCATTGCAGGTGTTGACGCGCTGGCGTTCGCTTGCGGCGGCGCTGGGTCTCGAAACCGGAGATTTTAACGCAAACTGCAATTCCTGCGGACAGCTTCTGGAGAATCCGCAAGTCGCGAGATGGGTCGCACGCTCCTATCCAGTCATTCTGGTGGATGAGGCGCAGGAACTCGCACCGCCACGATTGCGCATCGTAAGCGCGCTCGCGCCGCATGCGTCCGTTTTTGTCGCTGCGGACGAATTCCAATGCCTCAACGAGGAGATAGACACCGGCCCGTTCATGGAGTGGTTTCAGGGCGGGGATACCACCCAACTCAACCACATCCATCGAACAGCGGTTGCTGGCTTGCTAAACGCCGGAGCGAACTTACGCCAGCTCGTGGCGCCTGCCGCAGGTCCGGGGCTGACTATCAATTACTATTACAAGAACTACGCGCCATTCCGCATCGGCGCGGCGATACATTATGCGCAAGGAACGCGTGCCGTGCTCTTTCCACCGGCAGGGCGCGACTGGGCTGAAGCGATCGCCCAAAGGCTCAGTCAAGGATTGCACTCCGCCACCTACAATATACCTCCGATACGATTGATCTTGGAGCCGCATGCCTCGGACGAGATCGCAGCCGTGATGGCGGTCGTAGGAGATGGAGACGTACTAACGCCCGCACAGGTTGCCGAGCGATTTGCTCAGTTAGAAAACCCGCCACGCTGGGTGTCGCAAGTTACGGCGGCCGCTTTTCAATCGATGATCCGGCAGGGCAAGACGCTTTGGACCGCACCAGAACTTGGCGCCCTAGTGGATCGGAAGGCTGCAAGTTTCCGCGCTCATGCGAGTGATCGCGTGCGCGGCATTCCGCTTCTTGGTATCCATCAGGCGAAGAACCGGCAGTTCGATCACGTCGTTATTCTTTGGCCGCACGGCGTGCCAGGGAGCGATGAGCTAAGAGCCAGACTGCTCTACAACGGCATCACCCGCGCACGTAGAACCTGCAAGGTGTTCGTCCGCGGGCAAAACCTGCTCCAGCAAGCACCGTTCGTCTTCAACGCTGCCTGACGCGAAAACGGACGGCGGCTTCTCACTAACCGAGCCAGCCCTGTGAACGACCGCAAAGGGGTCGAGAACTGCCGCGCGAAGATTCTCGTTCTGGTAGCAAACATCACCGGAAATCCCGCGTTTTCACCCTGATCTCGTCAACTGTGACGTACGAGGCTGCAAGATCGCTGTCCTTCTCCCACTCGCGCGGCTCCGGCACGGCCGATGGGTCAGGGGTTTCAATAGCCCGATCATCGGGCGTTGTGTCGGTCGCACTCCGCGCGCCAACGACGTGAACGACCATCCAAGCACCGATGAAAGGAAGGCATGGGCAGGGACGCCGATCATCTTGGCGAGCGTGCCGAGATCCTGCGCTTCGAAGAAGATGTCGGGCCTGTTGCGGCGGAAGTCGTCCGCGCGCTCGGCATGGTCAGTGTCTGATAACGTTGGGCGCGACCCTCAAGAGCGGAATGAAAACGATAACGAGCCGGCATTTCTAACAAGGCGCAGACGGGAATACGCTCCTTATACACCTCATCGGGATAACTCGGTGGCAGCACGGGTGACCCATCGATCACAACACGGTCGAATCGTTTTTCGTGCGAGGCGCCCCTCATCTCGGTGTCGCAAGAGCTCGATTGAGCTGCCGAGCGCACAGGAGTTACACCATGCCTTTCCGCTTCATCACAAAATCCATGCACGCTTACCTGATCGACTATCCTGTCGCCATCTTGTTGATTGTTGCGCCATTCTTGCTGAAGCTCGGCGAGAGCAGCCCTGTCGCACTGTGGCTTTCGGTGGTGGCCGGTGTCGCGGCACTGGTGCTGCCGGCTCTCACGGACCACCAGACGGGGCTCGTCAGGGTTATCCCCTACCGGCTGCATCTTTGGGTGGACCGCGCCTTGGGTGTAGTTTTCATCATTGCCCCCTTCGCCTTCAATTTTACCGGGCTTGACGCGTGGTATTACTGGGTTCTCGCCGCTGCGGTCCTGCTCACGACCTCGGTTCTCAACGCACCAGAGGAGAGCGCCGTCGAACGAGCGCACCCCGGCACGCGGACCGCTATCTAGGATCGCTTCGATTTTTGCGCAGGATCCCGTTGCGGACTGATTGCAAGGAACAGCGTGCGGCGCAGATCGGAGTTGACTGTACCGTGGCCGGCGACGCCCCCCATCGAGTCGACGTATGGTCGCCTACCTCTTCGAGCAGCACGAGACCCGTGACGCGAGTCTGGATGGGATGGGCGACAGCACCTACGTCGTGCGCGGCGGGACCTTTCCAAAGAGGCCGAGCAACCCGCTTGTCTCCAGCCTGTGATCCCGCACTCGGAGCAGAGATGAATGGTCGCGCCCGGAGACTAGGCCATGTTGGTGTCGATGTCGGCTCGCAAGGCCGTCGGTTGGGTGGACTTTGTACTCGCCGCCGCCGTTTCACCAGTTGGCTTCCCTGCACCGAATACCATGAAGGGAGGAGCAAATGAATGAAATGGCAGAGGCGGCAACCAACCTGGCGTTAATCTCGCTTCTATGGATTTGGTGGGCCCTTTTTTCAATCTTGAGTACGGCCACGCGGAAACGCGAAGCCGACGACACGGAACAACTCGGTCACTCGATACGAACGGCAGACGCCACCCCAAGCACGGATGACGAGCGCTTTGTCGATGTTCTCCAACTCGACCCTGCATTTAGCCTCAACGCATTCCTCGATGGCGCAAGCCAGGCCTATGAAACCATCGCCGTGGCATATGCTGCCGCGGACATCGAACCCCTGAAGCCGCTTCTGTCGCATGACGTGCTAGCGGCATTCGAGGAAGCCATTGCCGAGCGCAAAGAGCGAGGAGAGACCGCGGAATTCATCCTAATCGCTATCGACCGCGTTGATGTCGTCGACGTGGAGGTGACCCGCGACGCGATCGAGGTAACGCTTCGCTTCCATACCCAGGTGGTTTGGGCGGAACGCTCTACAGACGGCACGGTTGTCGCCGGCGATCCGATCAATGTGGTTAAAATGAGGGAGATGTGGACATTCGCCCGGCCCATCCCGATCACAAGTGATGCGTGGACCATCGTCGCGACCGGCGTCTGAAATCACCGTTCACGATCCATCCTTCTTCAGAAACTCCATGAGCACCACGGCCTGGTTATGCTGTTCGTCCTTTGCGCCATAGAGAAGCGTCACATGGCCTGTGCCGCCGCGCTCACGTAACATGTCCAAGTCCTCGCAGCGCTCTTCTAATTCGTCGCGGTAGCGGCGGCGGAATTCGGGCCATTTTTTCGGGTCGTGTCCAAACCACTCGCGCAGAACAGACGACGGGGCAATTTCCTTCAGCCACAGATCGATCGCGGCATCCGCTTTCTTCAGGCCTCGCGGCCACAAACGGTCGACGAGCACACGCAGACCATCGCTTTCCGCCGGGGGCTCATAGACACGCTTGAGACAGAGCTTCATTGCAACCTCGTTGTCTTATCTCGACATGGGATAATGGTGCCATCGGACCGCTGTTCGCTGTCGCGCCCTTGGAGAGAAGCCACGACAATCTCTACGAGTATGGAAGGCATAATCTTGTTGGCGCCGCGCGCACGAGAAACCACATCTGCACGACCATGAATACAATCCAGTTCTGACTGTCCGAAGCCTTCTCACTTGAGCCGCCAGGGCGCGCAATTGCGGCGTCTGACTTAACATTTCACCAATAAAGAAGGTTTCGTTTTAAAGTGCTACGGGTAGCAACGCTTCTTCCCGGTCATGGTCATGGAAGACGAAAACAATCGTGAAACAATTGTCGATCCCGCTGATGCGCTGCGGACGCCGGCATGATCGTCCCGGGTCAGCGCATGCCGATCGTGATCGCGGTCCAGCCGGTCGACTGTGAAATTTCACCGAAGCCGGACCCCGTCAGCTATTTGTATAACTAACTGATTCCAAATGAGCTACTCGAATCTATTGTGGTTTGAATTTTTGTGCGCGGGACTCTCATACTTTTCGAAGTCATTGCAGAAACAGACACTTGGTGAAACATCTGACAGGGATCTCTTCGTTGAAAATCACACATGTTCTGGTTGTGAGTCCTGACCCCATGGAGTTGCGTCCAACCAGCTCATCCCCCAAATTCGCGGCCAATGAACAAGGCGCGTATGGTCGAGGCGCTGCGGCACGGATTCGTAGCGAAGGAGGGCTTCTTGACAACTAATAGCGAGAACATCGCTGGGCTCGCGAAGGGGCTGAGCATCATCGAGGTCTTCTCTACCGACCGGAAGCCCTTGACTATCTCCGCAGCGGCCAGAGCGACCAACACCACGCGTGCCAGCGCGCGCCGATGTCTGCTGACGCTGCTCAATCTCGGCTATGTCGTTCAGGTCGGCTCGGCCTTCCATCCAGCGCCACGGCTCTTGCGGCTTGGAGATGCCTATTTCCAGAATACCTCACTGCCGCAATTGGCCCAGACGCATCTCGATAACGCTCGCGACCGGCTCCGCGAGTCGGTCTCTCTCGCCGTGCTTGACAACTACGAACCGGTTTTCGTGGCGCGCGCCGAGGCCGAAAAAATTGTTTCGTCCTTGGCCCGGATCGGCCGCCGGCTGCTTGGCTATTGTTCCGCTACCGGACGGGTACTGCTTGCCGATCTTCCCGACGAGGAACTTGATGCCTACCTCGCCGCTCTGGAGCCGAAGGCGCTGACCCGGCACACGATCACCGACAAGAAGAAGCTTCGCGAGATGATCCTGAGGGCCCGGGACGAGAGGGTCGCCATCACCGACGAAGAGTTGGAAGACGGGATGGCGGCGATGGCGGTGCCGGTCGTCGACCACACCGGCAAGACTGTCGCCGCCATGAGCGTTTCGGCCTCCCGCGCCCGGATCTCGGCCGCGCGGATGAAGAGCGAGCTGCTGCCCGTGCTGCGGGAATACGCCGAGGCGCTATCCCGCAACTTCTGAGTTGGCGACGTCAGTCCTGCCGCTGGTGTCGAGGTGCTGTGAAACCCGCTTCTGGAAGGCGTAGAAGCCGACGAGCAGCGCCACTGCCGCCGGCGCGACGGCCCAGTAATGGCCGACGAGGAATATCGCGACCAGACCAGCAACGAGGGCCAGCCCGCGCAGCCAGAGGGCCACCGGCCCCACGAAGAATCCGACCAGGGCGAATGAGATCATGAACACACCTGCCGCGCCGGACACCATGGTCGCCGCGATGCTCTGCCAGCCGCCAATCAGCAGGTAGCTGCCATTCAGCACGAAGGCGAAGGGGATGATGTAGGCCACGACGGCGAATTTGAGCGCCTGCAGCGCGGTGCGCATCGGGGCCGAACCGGCGATGGCCGCGGCGACAAATACCGAGAGGCATACCGGCGGGGTGAGGAACGAGAGCGTACCGAAATAGAAGATGAACATATGAGCCGCCAGGCGGTCGACGCCAAGTTGCTCCATGGCCGGACCGATCAAAATAATGAGGATGATGTAGGTTGCCGTCACTGGCACGCCCATGCCGAGCACGATGCAGCCGAAGGCGGAGAACATGAGCAGCATCCAGACGCTGTCGCCCGAAATCTCCACAAGGTTCTGCGATAGGTTGGACCCAAGGCCGGTGAGCCCCAGGGACCCCACCACAATCCCGGCGACCGCGCACATGATTGCGATAAAAACCGCCGCCTCCCCTGCGGCCGCAATGGTGCGGAGATAGCCAAGAAGCGACCGACGCCACTTGGGCAGGAAAAGGGACAGCAGCACTGTCGACAGCGCCCCCGAGAAGGCCGCCGCGGCGGGGTTCCAGTTGAGTCCGAAAAGCGCATAGAGCAGCACCGCGAAGGGCACCGCCACAGGTATGATCCGCAGGCTGGCGTCGCGCAGGTCCGGCAGCTCCTCGCCGCGCACCCCGGTGAGGCCTTCCTTGCCTGCCTCCATGTCGACCTGCAGATACAGGCAGAAGTAGAACAGCAGCGCCGGGACGGCCGCGGCAAGGGCAATCGTAGCATAGGGCACACCGAGGAACTCGGCCATCAGGAAGCCCGTCGCCGCCATGACCGGGGGCAGCACGAGCCCACCGGTCGATGCGACGGCCTCGACCGCGGCGGCCTTCTCGGCGCTGTAGCCCACCCGCCGCATCAGAGGAATGGTGAGGATGCCTGTCGTCGCCACGTTTGCCGAGGCGCTGCCCGAGAGCGAGCCAAAGAAGGCGCTGGAGACGATGGCGACTTTTGCGGGCCCGCCGCGACGGCGGCCCATGAGGGCCAGCGCGAAATCCGAGATTGCATCGCCGCCCCCCACGAGGAACAACACCTGCCCGAAGATCACAAAGCTGGTGACGATTGTGGCGGCCACGTAAAGCGGTATGCCAAAGACGGCGCCGGCGTTGAGGTAGTTGTAGGTCACGAGACGGTCCCAGCGGATCACGCGGGTCTCGAACATGCCCGAGAGGTAGTGACCGAAAAAGGCGTAGGCGAGGGCCAGCAGCCCCACGCTGACCATCGCCCAGCCGGCGTGACGACGGGCCGCCTCGAGCAGCAGCGCGAGGCCTATGACGCTGACGATTATCTTGTCGGTGGTGATTAGCCCGAGATTGCGAACGATGGTTTCGTATTCGATAAAAATGTAGCCGCCGACGCCCAGCGCCAGCAGCGCACACACCAGGTCGATCCATTGCATGCCTGCAAGATCCTTGGCGACGGGCGGTTTGGTAAAGAAGGTGATCGCCACGCAAAATGCGAGAAAGAGGGCGAGGAATTGCTCCTTGTAGATGACGATTCCGAACCGCGGCAACAACTGCAACGCGTAGATCACTGAGGCCACTGGGATCAGGATGGCGAGCACGCAGACGGCCAGTTTCCAGCCTCCGGTCAGTTGTCTTCTGTTATTCATGAAACTCTCGCTTTCCTCCCTTGCCGAGCGCCCTTCAGCTAGGCCGGTCGGATGGCTCGCTTGGATGCGGCCCTCCCGCGGCTTGCGGAAGGGCCGCAACAGATCGTTACTCGCCTGCAACCTCGTTGTTGCGGGCCTCAACCTCGTCGGTCCAAGCGTCCTGGTCTTTGTAGAAGGTCACCGCTGCCGGGTGGTAGGGCACCACGGTCTGTTCGCTGGCGAAGCGGTCGGGCGTCCAGGTCGCAAGCGAGGGGTGGATCGCCTCCAGCTCCTCGTGGTGATCCCAAATCGCCTGAAGGATCGTCGTGACCGTCTCATCCTCGAGATCGGACCGCGCATAGAGCGTAGTGGCATAGCTCAGAACGTGGATGTCTTCGTCGACCCCGACCGGGCCCGCCTTCACCTTAAGCGGCACGAAGGCGGAGCCGATCTCGCGGGATCGGGCCATCGCCTCTTCGGATGGATCGACGGAAAGCAGCTTGGCCCCTTCCGCCGCGTTGAGCTGCTGCAGGATCCCGCTGCCCATGGATCCCACGGCGGCATCGGCCCGTCCCTCGATCACGGCGCTGACGCCTTCGGGATAGCTGGACGCACTGACGAGCTCTACATCATCGGTAGTCAGCCCACCATTGGCCAGAACCGCCTCGGCGGTGATGGATGAGCCGGCGAAAGCGCCGTAATTCGCTACCACGCGCTTGCCCTTGAGATCGGAGATGGTATCGATGCCGGCATTGGCCCGGACCACCAGCGAAAGCCGGATGGGCGAGCCGAGCATCAGGGTCGTGATCGGGTAGCCTTCGCCGTCGTTCACTCCTTCGTAGGGCCCTTTGGCGCGTACCGCGAAATCGGCTTCGATTGGGCTGGAAAGGCCGATCGAGGCCTCCTGGGTCATGAACATCGGGAAGTAGACGGTGGGCGACTGCGGCAGCACGTCGACACGGATGTCGGTGTGTTGACCGATGATAGCCCCGAGGGCCTGCGACTGGGCGTAGAAGAGGCTGCCCTCCGGGTTGCCGCCCATTACAACGATCTCCGCATCCGCCTTCGACACGGTGCCGATCAGAGCCGCGACGAGGGCAAGGCCCATAGTGGACGGTTTGAGCTTGAAAAAGTTGAACATGATTTCCTCCCTGGCTTGAATGTTCAATTCATTGATGGGCTGGGTAATGCAGAAAGTATCTGCGCGAACCGGGCACAGGCGGCACCTGAGCCACGGCAAGGTGAGAAATTGGGTGCGGGCGCAAGGGTCATGGCAGCACTGCTTCAACTAGGAAGGGTCCTTTCCGTGTCGCGCACCCCTTGACCATGTCGATCAAGGGCCCGATCTCGGTGACACGTGCCGCCTCGACACCGAAGCCTCGCGCAAGGTCGACCCAGCTGATGTCGGGTCTGTCGAGCGAGAGCATGCGCCGTGCCCTTTGTCCCGCCTTTTCCGAGATTCCAACGCCTTTCATCTCGGCATCAAGAATGTTGTAGCGCCGGTTGGAAAAGATGATGGTCAATACGTTCGCTTTCTCACGGGCCTGGGTCCACAGCCCCTGCAAGGTATACATAGCGCTGCCGTCGCCCTCGAGATTGATGACCGGCCTGTCCGGGCAGGCAATCGAGGCTCCGAGAGCGGAAGGAATACCATTGCCGAGCGCGCCAGCCGGCAATTGCAAATAGTCATGCGGCACCGCGCCCCTCGACAGCGGGAAGAAGTTGCGACCTGCCGAAATCGATTCATCGACGATGATCGCGTTGTCGGGCATGGCGAATGTAACGGCCTGCAACACTGCATCGGGTGTGAGGTGGCCCGTTGGAGCCAGTGGAGCTTCGCGCGGCTCCAGCGCGGGATCGATCGCATTTGCGCCAATCGCGCCGCAGAGCGCGCGAAGAGCTTCGGGGGCGCAGGCAGAGTCTTCGGCCAGCGACATGAATCGTGCGCCCGGATCTTCCATCGCGCGCGGCTTGTCTGGATACGCGAACATCGCTGCGGGGTGTTCGGCTCCGGCAAGGATCACGTTGCGGATGCCCGCAAAAGCCTTTCGCGCCGGGTCGATCAACGCCGGAAGGCGTTCCACCGGAACCCGCCCTGCCCCGCGCTCAAGCCGGCCTATGCCATAGGGCGTGGCCAGTCGCGCACCAGTGGCCGCGGCGATCCGACCCGCCATCTCCAGAGCGCCTTGCCGCAGCGCACGTCCCCCGAGCAGCAGGAGGGCTGGCTCACCGCTTCGCAAGGCATTCACCGCAGCACCGACGGCCCCTGGGTCAACGGTTTGCAAAGCGGGCGGCGGCGCCGGGGCGTCCGGCGGCTGCCCGCCCGCGGACCACGCCGTGTCGGCGGGCAGGATAAGCGTCGCCACCTGGCCGCCACGTGCCCGTGCTGCCGTGATTGCCGCGCTGGCGTCACGCGCCACGCTACTGGCATCTCTGCTGGTGTGCACCCAGTCAGACATTGGCACTGCAAGGCCCTCAATGTCGCTGACAAGCGCCGAGCCGGACTCCAGGTGCCAGGACGCGTGTTCGCCAACGATGTTAACCACCGGGGATCGCGCCTTGCGGGCATTGTGCAGGTTGGCCAATCCTCCGGAGAGACCGAACCCGAGGTGCATTAGCGTGGCTGCGGGCTTGTCGGCCATGCGGCCATAGCCATCGGCCGCTCCGGTCGCCACGCCTTCGAACAGACAGAGCACTGGGCGCATTTCCTCGAATCGGTCGAGGGCCGCCACGAAATGCATTTCCGAGGTGCCGGGGTTGGCGAAGCAGGTGTTCACCCCGCCCGCCAGAAGCGCCCTGGTCAATGCCTCCGCTCCGTTCATTTTTCGCACGCCTCCGGGATCCGTTTCATGCGGGCACGGCCTCGGCATCTCCCGAAGGCACGAATGCATCGGAGAAGAAGAGGTCGGGGTCGAGCCCAGCTTTGGCGCAAAAATCCCGGCGCGCCGCTTCGATCATCACGGGGGCGCCACAGGCATAGACCTCAAGCCCTGCCATGTCCGGATAATCCTCCAGCACCGCCTCGTGGACAAAGCCCCTGCGGCCCTGCCAGCCTGCATCTGCACCCGAGACAACTGGCGTGAAGGTGAACCAAACATGCCGCTCCGCCAGCGCCTCCATGGCGGCGCGCATGTAGATGTCGTCACTTCCATTGCCGCCCCAGTAAAGATGCAGCGGGCGCGCGGCGCCGGAGCGGACCTGGTTCTCGATAATCGACCGGATCGGTGCGAAACCGGTGCCGGTGGCCACCAGGAGGGCCGGGATGACGGCCTCGGTCAGTGTGAACTCGCCATAGGGCAGTTCAACCTCCAGAACGTCATTCGGCGCCAGTCGGGCGAGGATGGACTCGGAAAACTTGCCGCCCGGAACGTGGCGGATATGCAGCTCAAGGGCATCGTTCTTTTGCGGCGGGTTGGCCATGGAATAATTGCGGCTGTCGCCGTCAGGCAGCATGACGCGCAGGTATTGTCCCGCGCGGAACGGCGCACGGTTCCCGATTGGAAAGCGCAGATGAATCGCGGCCACGTCCTCGGCAAGGCGCTGGATCTTGCGGACCTTGCCGGGTAGCACCTTGCGCTCCACCGGGTCGACCTTGCGGATTCGCGCTGGGGCGATCTCGATGTCGGTCAACGGCCGCGCCTGGCAAAGCTTAACGCCCTCCTGCGGCCCGGTGAGGTGCCCCTGTCCGCGCACTTGCGCTTCGCCGCCGCACAGCCCGCCCTCGCAAGAGGCGCACACTCCCTTGCGGCAGGAGTAGGGAATTGCAAAACCCGCACGCTCCATCGCGTCCAGCACAGTCTCTCCGGCTTCGCACTCCACGACGATGTCCTTGTCCCGCACGGTGATGGTGTGACTCATTGAACGCCTCCAATCAGTCTTATGGTGCGCACGGTGGCATCCGGGTCGGCCTGGTTCTGCCCCGCGATGTCAAACGCCGCGCCGTGCCCGACGCTGGAAAACAACACGCCCCCGCCCACCGCAAGGGCGGAGGCGGTGCGCCCCGCGAGCAGTTTCACCGGGATATGCCCCTGGTCGTGATACATGCAGACGAAGGCGTCGAATCCTTCCATAGCCAGCATCGTGTCAGCCCCTGTCGGCCCCTCCACGTCAAGCCCCCGCGCCCGTAGGCGCTCGCGCGCGGGTGTCACGATCGCCAGGTCTTCCGGGCCAAAGAGGCCGCCCTCGCTGGCATGTGGGTTGAACCCGAAGAGTCCGATGCGCGGGGCGGCGATGCCGAGGGCCGTTAGCGCATCGACGCCCGCGAGGGTGGCGCGCTCGATCAGCTCAGGGGAAATCCGATCGAGAGCCGCTTTCAGCCCCTCGTGGAGCGTGACGTGTATGATCCTCAGGCCGCCGCCTACGAGCATCATGAAGACACTGTCCGGCCCGGTGCCGCGCAGCTCGGCCAGGAGTGGCGGGTATCCCGCAAAGTTACGACCGCTTGCATTGACGGCAGTTTCTGAATGCGGGCAGCCCACGAGGGCGCGGCCCGTGCCGCCGTCGATCAGCGCCAGCGCCGCCTCGATATAGGCCACCGTCGCCCGCCCGGCCTCGGCACTCACTGTGCCCGGCGCGTTGGCTCCGAGCGCAAGTGCCTCGACCGGCGCCACGTCCACCGTTCCCGCTGTTCCCCAGACCTCCGGCGCCTCGGCGAGGCTCAGTCCCTCGGCCTTTGCCAGTGGATCGATTACATGGGCATCCCCCACCAGCACTGGCCGCAACCGGGGAGCGTCAGCCAGCGCGGCGGCCGCCTTCACGGCCACCTCCGGCCCGATGCCATTCGGGTCGCCGATCGACACCAGGATGCGGTCGCGGGTGAAATCCATCATAGCGGGAAGCCCAGCAACGTGTCGATATGGCCGCTGTCGAGCACGACGATCCGCTTCATGATCAGCACCTCGTCGTCGGTCACCCGCCAGCGGTCTATATAGCGCCCTGTGGCAAACAGCATCGTCGGCCCCTCGCGGGTAATGCGCGCCACCATGAAGGAGGACTCGCACTCCACCTCCTCGCCCTCGATGGCGGTGATGAAGGGCTGCCCGATCAGGTGCCGGTAGGAATGTCGCTCGTAGACGTTGGCCTCGAAAAGCGACAGGATGCGGTCATGCAGCATTGCCTTGCTGTCGAGCCAGATGATCCCGGCCTCGAGGTTCTGGGCAAAGTTGTCGGCCGTCGTGACCATGTAGAAGCAGTCGTCGACGAAGAACTCCGGCCAGTCCACGCAGTTGCCATCGTCAATGGTGTGCACGTAGCGGGCCTGCGCGTCGGCGATGCGGGCGGCGGTGGCGGCGGTCTGCACGTAATCCCTCACAGCCCAGTCCTCGCGCGATACTCAACCCAAAAGCCGCGGATCGAGGCCTCGGTGATCCGATCGTTGCCGGAGGCGATATCGTAACCGCCCATCGCCAGCACGGCGCGTTCGTTCGGCGACGTTGCGGTGGCACGCTGCACGAAACCGCCAATGCAACCATCCTCCATCGAGACATAGCCGCCCGGGCCGACGAGATTGGCCTGTTTAAGCCGGATCTTTCGCTGCTCCGGCGTGTCTTCTTCGAACCCCAGATACGTCCAGTGCAGTTGCGTGCTGCCGATACCGTTAGGTTGCACCCGCCGCACGGCAAGGCTGTTTTGGATTTGCTGAAGGACGAAATTGGGGAAGACGGTTAGGATCTGCAGGGTGATGTCGTCGGGGAATTCCTTGAACCCCTGCAGCATCGAGGTGTCCTGAAGCGAGATGTCGCGGTCCGACCGGATTTTCTGGTCGGAGTAGAGGCTCGCGTTCTTCTTCGCCTCCTCCGCATCCCGGTCGATCATCGAGTAGCTGACATGGCAGCCGCCTCCCTCGCTCACGATGATCCCACCCTTTTGAGACAACCGATTGAGCTCAAAGGTGGTGAAGAAGGTGTGCAGGATGCTGGCGTGGTAGCTGTCCTTGGTGTTCTCGACGTAGAGCTTCCAGTTGTTCGGCAGGATCTGAGTGAAGCGGCCCAGCACCACCGGGGTACGGCCGTTGAACACCCGGGCGATGCGCCCGATCAGCTCGTCGCCGAGGTAATCCTCGAGATCGTCCACGGCATCGTCGAAACTGCCGAACAGCATCCCCTCGATCGAGTCCACGCGCAACTTGCGGGGCCCGTAATTCGTCATGTCGAAACCTTCGGCGATGCCGCCACAGCCCTTTATGCCGTCTTTGAAGGCGATCCCTTTGAGGTCACCCTGAAGGCTATGGGTCCAGGCGTGATAGACGCAGGTGAAATCCTTGACATTGCCCCGGTCTTCCAGGGCCAGCAGGGCGCCGCGGTGGGCGCAGCGGTTCTCAAATGCGTAGAACTGGCCATCGGAATCGCGAGTCACGATGACAGGCGTCTCGCCGACATGGACGGCCACGAAGTCACCCGGTTCCGCGAGTTCGCACTCAAGGCAAAGGTAATTCCAGCTGTTGCCGTGGAAGATCTTGTCGTTTTCGAGGGCGCGTACGTCCTCGCGCTGAAAGATCCAGTAGGGAACGCGCGTTCCCCCGTCCTCTTCAGCCCAAACGGGCATACCTCCGGAAGTCGGCTGCGAGCCATCCATCATCGCGTTCCCTCCTTCGACTCTGTTCGCTATTCGAACATTGTCCTTTATTCGCACTTTTGTATTTACGGAGAGTGGCTTTAGGTGTCAAGACAAGTCCGGGCCTTGCCCGACCACCTCGAAAAATGGGGACTCCATGCGAACCTTACTCTTTCTTGCAGGCAGCACCCTGCGCAGTTCCGTAAACAACCGGCTCTCCACTGCTGCCGCTGAGCTGGCCAGGGAAAGATTCTTGGGCAGATTGGCCGTCGAGAGCGTGGACCTGATGGAATACGATTTGCCACCTATCGACCTCGGTGTGGTGAACGATCAATCCCTCCAGGCAATGATAGAGGTATTCGCCCGGGCAGATGGTTTCTTCGTAAGTGCCGATGAATATACCGGCGCCTTCTCCACGCAGATCCGCCTCGCCGTGAACTGGCTGATGCTCACAGAAACGGAACAACGCGCGCTCATTGCCGGGAAACCAGCCGCTCTCGTGGGCGCGGCACCGATGGGCGTCGGCGGAATGCGCGGCTTTCCGGCTCTGCGGCACCTCTTGGCCGCTGCAGGAATGGAGGTGCTTCCACAACAGCTTCGACCCGGCACACAAGGCAGCCCGCTCGACCGTTCAGGCCGACTGCTGGCAACAAGCGAGGAGCAGCTCATGTCCGGCGCCTTGGGCGAACTTGTCGACAGGATCGCGGAGTTGGAAAAATGCAGTGGTTGAGGCCACGAACCTCTAGCGGACGAGAGGAAGCCCTGCACCTCCCCGATCTTCCGACGCCAGATCTCTGACCGAAAGTAGGAATTTCGGTCTTGTCACAGTGGGCGCGCGTTAGGGTGACCTATGGCGCAGCAACGATATGATCTAAGGCGAGAGGCGGACGGCACGTGGCGAAGTCCAGATCGACGGGGTTGTCCGAGCGACTGGGTTCAAGCTGGAGGAAGCGGACGATCTAGTCAATCTCATGAACCTTCAGGATATCCGACGTCGGAGGCACCAAGATCCATCTAACGCCCCGATATGAACCGGCCATTCGCTTGAGCCACTCTTCCCGACCGGGAAAGGGATCCGCTTGATCGGCGTGACGATCTCGTCATTCAGCGACGATCAGCGATTTGGTCATGGTCAGCTCAGCCTCATGATTTAGCGCGTCGCCCAATGACGATGATCCGACCAATGAAATGAGCCGGGCGGCGGCCCGTTGCACGACGATCTGAACGCCATGCTCCGCCGATGGTTTGGTGGAGGGACTCGCCGGCACGCATTGGTGTGAGCTTTGATATCCGACATTACCTGCCCATGACATACGGGGGCCTTTGGCGCCTACAATTCCCGCCGGGCATGAAATCCATACAACGTTTTCATTGGCTGAGCTTGGAAGCTTTGGCCAAGTTTTGCCATCCGACCGGACAGGGTCGGATTGCGGACCGCACGATGAGGAGACGTTGAATGCTTAGCGACGAACCGAACGCCGGCATGCGCCGGCGGGATCTGCTCAAATTGATCGGCATGACGGCCGGCAGTGCCGCCATGTATCAGGCCATGACCAGCATGGGCCTCGCGGCTACGTCCGACTACACCGGCCCGATCAAGCTTGAGGGAGATCCCAAGGGTGCGTCCGTGCTGATCCTCGGCGCCGGACTTGCCGGCATGGCCGCGGCACTGGAACTGCGGCAGGCCGGCTACAAGGTCAAGATACTGGAGTTCAACAATCGCGCCGGCGGCCGCAATTGGACGCTACGGGGCGGCGACACCTATACCGAGCTTGGCGGTGCCACCCAAAAATGCGAGTTCGACGAAGGTCTCTATCTCAATCCTGGCCCGTGGCGCATCCCCTTTCACCACCACGGGCTGCTTGACTACTGCAAGCGTTTCGGCGTCCAGCTCGAGCCATTCCAGCAGTTCAATCACAACGCCTACCTGCATTCGACAAAGGCGTTCGGCGGGAAGCCACAGCGGGTGCGCGAGATCAAGACCGACTTCCAGGGTCACACGTCGGAACTGCTAGCAAAGGTGACCCAGAAGGGCCACCTCGAAGGTATGGTCACCGAGGAAGACCAGGAAATCCTTCTCGAAGCGCTGCGCTCGTGGGGCGCGCTGGACAAGGACTACGGCTACAAGGCTAGCCTGCATTCGTCCGAATTCCGCGGTTACAAGAAGGATCCGGGCGGCGGTATCGGGGCCGAGCCGGTGCCCAGCGACATCATCGGCCTGTCCGATATTCTCAGCTCGCGGCTGTGGGGCTCGCTGGCCAACTTCGCGCTCTACGAGTTCCAGACCACCATGTTTCAGCCTGTCGGCGGCATGGACCGCATCGGCCAAGCCTTCGCCAAGGAGGTCGGCGATCTCATCACCTTCAACGCAAAGGTCACCAAGATCGACCAGAATGAGAACGGCGTGACCGTGACCTACGAGGACGCGGAGAACCCCGGCGCGATGAATGAAGAAAGCGCCGACTGGTGTGTTTGCACCATTCCGCTCACCATCCTCAGCCAGATCGACATCCAGGTCGGCGGGCCGATGCAAGCTGCCATCGCCGCCGTTCCTTATGTCTCGGCGGTCAAGGTCGGCCTGCAGATGAAGCGGCGCTTCTGGGAGGAGGACGAGAAAATCTTCGGTGGTATCTCCTACACCGATCAGCCGATCTCGCAGATCTCCTATCCAAGCACCGACTACAACTCGAAGGGCAAAGGCGTCCTCCTCGGTTGCTATACGTGGAACGGGCCGAATTCTTACGAGTTCACCGCCATGTCGCCTGAGGAGCGCGTGAGGAACGCCGTGGAGCAGGGCGCGCTCATCCATCCGCAATACAAGGATGAGTTCGAGAACGGCATTGCCGTGGCCTGGCACCGTTCGCCCTTCACGCTGGGGTGCTCCGGCGACTGGACCGAAGAAGCGCGCAAGGAGCACTACAACAATCTGTGCCAGATCGACGGCCGTATTGTGCTGGCTGGCGAGCATGCCTCCTACATCCCCGCCTGGCAGGAGGGGGCGATCCTATCCTCCCTCGATGCGATCACGCGCCTGCATCAACGCGTGCTCCAGGGGTGAGAGCCATGATCCAAACCCAACTCAATTCAGCAGGGCTTACGACCATGAAAAATCACATCGTCCGCGGCCTCGCCGCCTTCCCGCTCATGGCCCTGCTCGGCGCGTCCGCGGCCTTCGCCGACTCGGCCGGCGTCACGTTCAGCGAGGGTCGAACCTTCTCCGAACAATCGGGCGAGGAAATCTACACCCATGTCTGTGCCGCCTGTCACATGGACAAGGGTCAGGGCGCGGTCGGCGCGGGACACTACCCGGCGCTCGCCAAGAACGAAAATCTCGTGTCGGCGGGCTATCCGATCTACATCGTCCTTCACGGCCAGAAGGGAATGCCGCCGTTCGGCGACATGATGAGCGATGACCAGGTGGCGGCTGTCGTGAACTATGTGCGTACCCATTTCGGCAACGATTACCAGGATGCTGCGACAGCGCAGGATGTGAAGGACTCGCGCTGATCACCAGCGCATGTGACGGCGCAACGGCGGGAGCACATGAACCCGCCGCTTGCCACAGTCCGTTAAGGAGACCAGCGATGAAAGCACCGATCTGCGTTGCCATGTTGATTGCGACCGCTGCCATGATGGGCAGCGCAATTGCCGATGAAGTGGTGCGCCACAAGATCCCGAATTCGGACTTCCCCATCGCCCGGGCGGTGGAGGTGCCGACAGGCAAGACGACGGTCTATCTGAGCGGGGCCGTCCCTGCCGTCATCGACCCGAATGCCGAAGAGGGAACGATCGCGGCTTATGGCGATACTCAAGCGCAGACCGAATCCGTCCTGAAGTCGATCGAGGCGACGTTGGACGGACTTGGCCTGAAAATGGGCGACGTCATCAAGATGCAGGCTTTCCTGGTCGGCGATCCGGCGCAGGGCGGCGAGATGGATTTCGCAGGCTTCATGGATGGCTACACCAAATTCTTCGGCACGACCGAACAGCCAAATCTCCCCGTTCGTTCGGTGGTCAAGGTAGCAGGTCTCGCCAGCCCTGGTTTTCTGGTCGAGATCGAAGTTACCGCCGTACGACCCTGACATGTTTCGGGCCGCTTAGCGGGAATCTGGTTGAGTTCACCCGACCGAGCGGCCGCCATCCTCGCAAGCAGTGGTGTTCGTGGCGCAATGGCCGCGCCACACAGAGTCGAACCGTCGGCATGTCACTGCGTGCGGTATGCGCGCATCACCAATAACGGCCGGCTATCGATTCAATGGCCAGAAGCGATTTCATTTCCAGTCCTCCTGAATCCAATCTTCCGGACATCCGGGCGTTCACGCGCTTGCGCACAGGTCACGATGGCCTACGGCCTGAGAGATCAGCACGTGGTGAGCCTTTGTCCGGCCGCGAACTCGCCTATCGAAATGCAAACATACCAAAAGGACACCACCGTGAAGTTTCAATCGACCAGCTTGACAAAGACTGCCCTGTTCATCGCGCTGCCACTGGCCGCAGCCATAGCCATTCCCTCCTTTGCTCAGGATGCAACGCCTTCGAATGGCGACAGCAAACTCATCATGATCACGGTCGAGAACGTTCTGACCGGTCAGCCGTTTTCGCCGACGGTGGTCGAAAGCCACACGGCGGATGCCCCCGCCTTGTTCAAGCTCGGTGACAAAGCGGGCGTGGAGCTCGTGGCGGTCGCAGAAGGCGGCAACACCGCGATGTACGCGCTCGCTGCGGCCATGAACAAAGACTCCACGATCGGCGATGCGCAACTGGCCATTTACACCTTGCCTGGTCAGAAGCGGACCTTCTTCGTCCGGGTCGATGAGGCACACCCGCTGCTGGACGGCGTCTGGATGCTTGGCAACACCAATGACGGCTTTTCCGGCTTTACCGGCGTCGATGCTTTCAGCCTGACCGAACCAATGACAATTGATGTCCGCGGTTACGATGCCGGATCGGAGAACAACAACGAAAAGACGGGCCTGCTGGGCTCCCTGGGCGCCGGCAACGATCGCGATCCGGAAAATGGCGTCATTGCCTACCACACCGGTATTCGGGGCGATGCGGATGCACCCAAGGACTGGAACTGGGACGTCAATGCTTCTGTCGCCCACGTGACCTTCACCCCCGTCAACTAGGCAACACCGCAGCCTGCAGGGCGGCGCGTTCCGAGGAACGGTGCCGCCCTTTTTTGCGACGATCAAGGGCCGGGCGTGATCAGCCCGGCCTTCTGATTGGAGGCGTTGCCCCTTGCGATGACGAGTTCCGATATCGGTTCCGCGTCAGGGATGGCCGCCCGAATGGGGGAAGACCCGACAGGGGCTTCAGCGAAGCCAACAGCCCGTCCCGAAGGGGACGCCCCACCTTTTCCGGAGGAGGCGGCTCGCAACTCCCGAAACCTGCAACGTAGCCGATTTCAGGATCCGCGCGACAATCCTTCCTGGGCCAGAATGACGCGTCGCCAGCCACGAGTCCGGGCAAGTGCTGGGACTATTTGTTGACGCGTTCCTGGAACTCTCCAATCGCGGCAAGAATGTCGTCGAATGACAGCGGTGCATCGTCGAACATCATCGGCGCCATTGCGCGATAATCAGCTCTGAGATCCTTGATCCGCATCTCGTCCGGCACTAGCCGTAAGGTGCCGGCGCGCGCCCTATCATAGCTGGCCCAGCCCGAGCGAAAGAAAATCGTCTTGTGCTTTGCCACCGTTGCCAGAAGCTCGAGATCAACGGCGGCGGCCTTGCCCTCGTCGGAGCCGAGGAGCATGGCGAGATCATAATAGTGGCGCGAGAAATATTGTGGGGTCGCCGACTCCGCTGGACGATGGGCCTCCGCATGCAAGGCCGTGGCTTTTTCCCAGAAGGTGCGGCGCGCCGACAGAACCGTAACAGTGGTATCCGGATCGCCGAAGAAGTCAGGGAAATCGTCTGCCGCGTAGGGACGAATGATCTTGTGCTCGGCAGGCCACGGATCGCCGCGAGCACCGAGCTCAAGCTTCACGCGCGGCGTGATGTAGGCCATGCCCTGATAGTCTGCCGCCGGAAGCGACGGCGGATAGTGGAAGTTCACCGTCTGAGCGTCAGTGTCATCGACCACGAGCGACCACTCGCCATTTTGCGGCTCGCCCAGCTGCTGAACGATTGCAGCACGCAACGCCGGAAGGAGTTTGTCGGCGATATGCCGCTCGACGTCCGCGACCAGGCCATCGATGAGTTGCCCTGACTTCTTACGGCTGATGCCTTCGTTTTCAGGATCGCGATCCCCTGAGTAACCGAGATCAGTACGATCAAAGGACATGTCGATGTCCTCGGAGAAGCGACCAATGATGCCGTAGGCCTTGGACAGTGACGTTCCGCCCTTGAAGACCAGGCTGGCCGCCGCCTCCTCATGAAGACTGAACAGGCGCTTCAAGGTCCAGCAGACCCAGAAGTCTTTCTCGATGATGGTATTGGCGACGCCACGGCCGGCGCCGGTCTCTCCGAAGAGAGCCGCCCGATCGCCAGCCGGCAGAAGGGCGACGCTATCCATCAACCGAACTCGCGGCTGTGCTGCCGATCGAGATCAGCGTGGGGCGCATCCAGGCCGGAGCCTGGATGGCACTGGAGGCGAGCACCTTCTTGTCATTGGCCGACAGCCGGCGAGCAGCAACTTGGGCAACGTCTGCAGCTCGCACTGGTCCGACATGGCGAAGCGCCTGGACAACCGTTCCGGCAGGACTGCCCGGCGCGATGAGGTGCTTGGGCGATGCGTGGCGCAGATCGACCACGCGCTTGCCCAGCACGATCCTGCGCGAGGGTCCGTTGGTCAGATAAAGGCTCTTTGCCGGAACCTGGGTCGATAGGCCAAGCGCGTTGGCGGCGTGCGCGCCCGCGATCTGTGCTTGCGAACCAGTCTCGCGCGCAAGCGCCCGGGCAACATCATCGGGGGCCGGGGAAAGTGGACCCAGCTTCGGATGGACTTTCGGGAAATCATAGAGACCACGCGCCAGGCGACGCAGCTTCCCGTTCTTGACCAGTCGGGAAAGGGCCTGATCGACCGCGGCGCGCCCCGCTACATCGAGGAAGTCACTGGGCGTAAAGACGCCGCCGCGCCCGCCGGCACGGGCGCGCTGCATGATCCGATCGGGAACCGATGTCTTGGTCGTGTTCATGTGTCAGAAAATAGCATATGTTTTTCTGACATTCAAGGTGCTCGCAGTTCGCGTGATGCGCCGGGCTATTGCCTGATCTCGATCAAGCCGGGTCCCCGCCGTCAGCCCTATCATGGCCACGAGTTACTTGTCGATCAGGCGGAATCGCTGGCTTTAACTGGGGTTGCCCCTTGGGCGAGCTTGAGCCGCGTCCAGACATTCATATTGATGATCACAGCGGCGATCTCAGCGGTTTCGACTTCGCTGAATTGCTTCGCCACCTCATCATGTGCAGCAGCGAAGCTCGCCTGTTCGAAGATGGTCAGGGCTTCGCAATAAGCAAGGGCGGCGCGTTCGGCATCGCTATAGAGCGTGCTTTCCCTCCAGCTCGGCAGATTTGCGATGCGTTCAGGCGTGATTCCCTGGTCCGCTGCCGCCTGGTTGTGAAGGATGAGGCAGTAGGAGCAAGGGTTGAGTTGCGCCACTCGCAACCGCAGTAATTGCGCAAGCTGGCCGTCGATACCTAGCTTTGCCGTATAGCCGACCGAACCAGCCATGGCCTTGGCGTGCTGGTGAAACTCCACCAGATCCGGATTGAAGCGGCGATCCTCGAATCTGATCTTTGCATCCACGACATATTCTCCCGGTTAAATGGCGGTATGGTACATGCCTCCGGCCCACGCCATTCCCACGGCGAGGCGATCCGTAGGCCGGTGCCCTCTACAGTGAGACAGGTTTGGCTGAACCGAGCGCTTCGAATGCACCCATGATCCGATCGCGCGTTTTCTTGTCAGGCGCGACCTCTGACATGGCGAACAGGCTTTTCCTCGCACCTGCAACATCGTTGAATGTCAATTGCAGACGCGCAAGCTTTTGCCAGGCGTCAAGCACTTCCGGTGCGACCTGCGTGATCCGCCGATACACCTCCAGGGCCCGGTGAGGATCGTTGTCATTTTCCGCGCGGACAGCCTGGTTGTTCAACAACCGCGCCAGTACGTCACGATTGCTCATCCGAAAGACGCTGAGTGCGGAAGCGCCGCCTTCCTTGCCAAGGCAAGCCTGGCAGATCGCCGCAATCTTCCGTTCTGACACCGGACCCCCACCCGCGAAGGGATCGATCACCACGGGGCTCTTCTCGCCGATCTGGACCATCACATGGCCCGGCAGGTTAAGCACGTAGGCGCTCCATCCAGCCCGGCGAGCCATTGCGACATAAAGGATCGACAGTGCAATCGGCAGGCCGCGCTTACGGTCGAGCACGCCGCTAAAATCGGCGTTGACCGGCGCATCATAAGTTTCGGTATCGCCAACAAACCCGAACTCCCCATGCAGCACGCGCGAGAGCACGGCGGCGCGTTCTCTCGAAAGAACCGCGCTCCGCCCTTCATCGCACACCCTGTCCTCGATCTCTTCGAGCCTTTCGAGATAGGGGCCGATGTCGGTATTCTCGTGATCCAGATGGCTCAGTGCCAGCGATGCCAGGTCGAGCAGGATATCCCCATCCTCAATCAGGCCGATGGTTCCGACATCCATGATCACTTCTCCTTCCCGACAAGGCCAAGCTGCGCCGCCAGCGCCGGCCAGCTCTTCCGAATGTCCTGGCGATAGGTTGCTTCCCCGCTCGATCGCTGAAGCCGTGCATCGGCAAGCCATGCCGACTGCTGCGGGCTGAGCAGGTTCGCGAGCCATTCGCGATAAGGCACGGCCAGGTTGATCCGTGTACGCTGGGCCGGCGTTAGAGGCAGATGACAAGCCGCGTTTTTGTGCAGGTAGTACTGCGGTTCGCCGTCAAGCTCGAAACCGCCGCTTTCGATTGGGCTGAACCCCTCGGTTCGTGCGTAAGCATCCAGATCGGCTCGCGAGACCTCCCGCGGATCGAAATGCACCTGTACCACCTCCTCGCCATCGATCCATCCGGCATCAGTCGTGATTACCGCCCGATGCTGGGCGAGGCTCGTTTCGCCAGACCAGAAGCACGGCGTTGTGTAGGTGACGCATTTGCTGAGGCCATATTCGACCAGCAGATCGCGCCCCAGCAACTGGAAATAGCCGGGGACATCGTTGCCGAGCATCTCGAGAACCGCGGTGATCTTATCGTGGAGCCCCAGCGCGTCGTAGCGATCTGCCAGCTTGGGCAGGAGCTGGGCTCCGTCAGGCCCGAGAAATCGCACCACGGGGTTGTTCCACGATGGCTCGTCGTAGCGGCGCAGGATCTCGGCGTCTGCACCCGGATGGTTGTTGAAGATCGCCACCGGCACGAACCGATCGGCGATCAGCTCCACCATCAACGGATGCGTCAGGACATCCTGCCCGAAGCGCACGCATGTCGAACACCCAGGCACTTCCTGGAACAGCAGCAGAACAGGTTTGCCCTGCTCGGCGGCGAGCGCCAAGGCGTAATCGTGATCGCGCAGCCACGCGACCTCGCCGAGCTCACGATGCTCGCGAAAGGAGATTACATTTTTCTGCATGTCCAAAATATGGTAAGGTCGGTTTGCGATAACAATAACGATTGGCGACTACTGCCCTCTCAGCTCGCGGAGCGGATGGGGTAGACCCCGTCTCACTTCAGGTCGTGGGGCTCGACGACCTTCCTCAGCGAGCTGACGGTGGCGGGCGCTTCATGATCAACAGGTCCGTCACATCGCGCAGATCATCTGCCGACGAGATGGCAACTGTCAGCCATTTCCCGTCAATGTATGTTTTGGCCTCGTCGTAGAGTTTGACCAATTGCGGGCGCCAGACATATCGCCGCTCCTCAAACTTCTCCCGTTCTGCCCCTCCCATGACCACCACGGTCGAAAACCGCCGGTATTCGGGCACCAAGGTGGTGAACGCCTTGGTTTTCTTGTAGCGCAGAGACCAACCGCGGTTCTTGCCGCCATAGAGCCAGTCCGGCGCGAAAACCCCGGGGTAGAATTCATTGATCCAGTTCCGCAGCTCAGCCCAACGCTCGAATGCCTCCGGTCCGATCCAGCCGCGGATGGCGTTGTCGTCGGGCGGCGCCGATTTGTCGGTGATCCTGTCGCCGATTCTGGGAACCGTCCCCTCGGCAGTACCAATGGATGACATCATCGAAAAAACCTTGTGCTCATGATCCGGGCGGGCGCCCGTGGTTATGATACTGGCGCGCCAACGGCCTGCGGCGTGCGCAAGAAGAGGCGGCACAGATCGAAGCTTGGGGCTATGACGGCGCAAAGGAAAATCATCTTTGGCCATGGGATTGATAGCCGAGCGTTATGAGACCGTGATCGGTCGGGCGGGTCGCATGAGCGAAGGGTCACGGGCCACGCCCGCTTCTCCAAGCGCGGCCAAGATCTCGACCGACAACGGCCCAGCCTCGGCGCGGCTGGCTCGCCATGGCGCGGATGCTCGATCGCTTGCAGGCCGATCATAAACCGAACGAAGGCCTTCCATGACGGTCGGGTCGATAGCGGCGAGAGCGTCGTCCCTCGCCGCCAGCGCCTGGTTCTGGTCGAGGAACGCAGTGGCCTGTACGGGCAGGAACTGCAGGGTCTTCAGCCCAATGGAGCTAAATGCCAACGACAGATAGGGCGTGAGGAAATCCGGCTGGTTGGCTCGGTCGCCGGTAAAGACGCCACCGGATGTGACACCAATGAATACCGGACGATCCCGCAGCATTCCCACCTTCCCGGCCGGCGTCGACTTCATCGTGCGACCAACCCGCAGGATCTGATCGATCCACGACTTGAGAGTCGACGGAATGCTGAAGTTGTACATCGGCGTTCCGATGACAATCACATCGGCAGCCTCGATTTCCCGGATGAGTGCTTCGGAAAGATCGAAAACGCCCTCCGGCGGAGCCGCTAACGTGGCCGGCGTCGATAGCGCAGCTGCGTAATCAGCCACGGTGTGCGGCAAGGGTTCGCTCCCCAAATCACGCCGGCTGATGCTCGCGTCCGGCGCAACCTCAAGAAGCCTTTTGACGATCGCCGCTGAAAGCTCGCGGCTATGCGATTCTTGACGCGGACTGCAGTCAATATGGAGAATGTTCATCTGATCGATTCCAATGGCTTCAAGAGGTTGCGAACGGACAGAGCTCAGATTGAGCCGGCCGGCGCAACGGCGGGGAAGTCCTTGTCGTGATCGAACACGTTGTTGAAGAAATTCGTCAGGGAGTACATGGCCACCAATGCGACGATCTCGATGATGTTCGCATCGGTGTAGCCAACCTCACGGACGGGTTGCAGATCTGCGTCACTGACGTGACCACGGGTCTCGATGACCTTGCGCGCGAACTGGACGGCCGCGTCCCGCTTAGGATCACTCGCACGGCCCTTCCGGGCGAGAATGATGTCATCAGGCGACAACTTGGCCATATGTTCGGCTGTGAAGCTGTGAACCGTCAGGCAGTAGTTGCAGCCGTTCACTTCGGAGACCGCAAGGCCGATGCTGTCGCGTGTCTTCACGTCGAGCGCCTTGCTCAGGGAGCCGAGCAGGGTGGCCCACGAGTTGAACGCGATCGGGCTCTGCGCGAAGGCCGCCATCATGTTGGGGGTGAACCCGATGTTCTTCGTGAAGGCATCGAGAGTGGGTTTCGATTCGGCGGGCACGTGTTCCGGCTTCAGGGCAGCAGTTCTTGCCATCATAGTCTCCATAAGTTTTTGGTTTGGTTGAGAATTATGCGAAGTCCAGCACGTCGGTCACCGGCATGCGGGGCTTCTGCGACCAGTTGCCGGCTCGCTCCGGCCCGACGGTCAGCAGCATGACTGGGACCTCGTCTTCACGCAGGCCGAACTCACTGTGCACGGCCTCGGCGTCGAAACCGATCATCGGCGTGGAACCCAGGCCAAGCGAGCGGGCCGCGTAAATGATCGCCGCGGTTCCGAAGGTCGCGGAGCGCACAGCCTCATCGCGCTGGCGCTGCGGTTGATCGTCATACAATCCGCGAGCGGGGGTTTCCCATTCCGGCACCAGGTGCGCCGGCATGATGCCGGCTTCCACCACCGGCGCCAGGCGCTCGGGGACGGTGCTGGCATCGGCCAACTGGCCGATGATGATGAAGGTGACGGCGGCATCGAGGATCGCGGGCTGCTTCCAAGCGATCGGATGGAGTCGTGCCTTGGCTTCAGGCGTGCGAACCGCGATGAAGCGCCAGTTCTGCAGGTGGAACGAAGTCGGCGCGGCGGTGCCAATGCGCACCAGTTCGCGGATCTGGTCGTCGCTCAGGGTGGCGGTAGCGTCGTAATACTTGGCGGCGCTACGGCTCAGGATAGTTTCGATGACGGCGTTCGTCGGGGTTGGTCGCGCGGTTGAAGGGGAAGTTAGAGGCCCGAGAGTGCTCCCCCTCTTTTCGGCTTGTGCGTAGATTTCTGCGATGGCGCCGGTTGCGGGCTCGGCGGCGGCTGTGACGATGTAGTTCATTGGGTGGCTCCCTCAACAAGTGATGACGGAGCCCAACTTACGGCCGAAGGTGAAATTTTCGAGACTGGATTGGCTCAATATTATGCTTGAAAGGATCAATCCGCACGCACATGGGTACTAGGCGAGGGCTGGATACTCGCCCTTGTGTGACAGACGGCGCCATTCCCCCGGGGTCATCCCCATCCTTTCGGCGAACACACGCCGGAATGCGGAAACCGATTGATACCCAACCGTCTCGGCCACAGCCTCGGTGCTGATCGCCGGCTTCTTCAACTCGTTGGCGGCCAGACTCATCCGAAGATCGGTCAACAGGTCGAGTGCGGAGCAGCCTAGCCTGTCTTGAAAGTGCCGCATGAAGGTCGCGCGTGACATGCCGCACAAGTCCGCCAGATCAGGCAGTTTCCAAGGCTGCGCAGGATCGGCGAACATCGCGGCGATTGCCGGAGCGAGCCGCGGATGGCCGGCCAGCGCCAACAAGCCTTCGGGCGCCTTCTCGGCTTCGCTGGCCGAGCGCAATACCAAGGTGAATAGAGCCGAAGAAAGTGCGTTGAGAATTGCGCGTCCCCCCGCTCGGTCGCGAGCGGACTCCATTCGCATCAGCCCCACCAGGCTCGCAAGCTGGTTGGAAGCGGATCCGATGCCCTCTTCTCCATGACCGTCCATGGCTCGCGCCACGAGATTGGGCGGCATGTAATTGCGGATCAGCCGATCATGGGGGGGCGCGACGAAAAAACGCCCGCACAGCAGATCCAGTTGCTCACCCTGGCCGTCGTTCTCGCTCAGCATCCATCCGGCAGAGCCCACGCTTTCGTGTGTACGGATTGGCGTTTGCCCGCTACCGTCATGCAGCACATGCTCCGCTCCGTGTGGCAGCAGAACGATATCGCCACTCAGCAGCTCTCGTGCTGTTCTCGTCTCCGGATCCTCGAGAATGGCTCGGCCCTTGACTATCACGTGGTAGGGAATTTCGTTCGCCTCAGCCTGGCTCCAGGCAACGCGCCACGGTGCACCGTAGGCGCAGCGAACCTCGAGCTGACCGGTAACGGAGATGATTTGGAGGAGATGGCTTAGCCAGTCGACTTCAGACATGGGACCTCGAAACGCAATTGTATCTCATCGTATCGCACATTGGTTCACTAAGCTGCTGAACGATTTGCTGACGGCACGGGATAAGGCACTAAGAGTGCTTGTAGGCCGGACGACAGGCATTGCAATTCTTGCAACACATCACGGGTGAGATTAGGCAAACTGAGTTACTAAAGGGGGTAATGGTGTGACAGCGAGGATATTTCTGGCAGGGCAACCGGTGTCATTAGCCGTACTCTGCTCACCGATGACCTGCCTCGTCAGATGAAGGACAAGTTGACCGTAATCGTTTTGGATGTCTCTCGGGAGCAGCCGATGATCGCGGCAACGAAAAAACGTCGAAAGAAGTCTTGACCTCAGTGCTTGCGAGGCCCGATTGGAGACGCGTACCCGAGCTCTGAGACTACGTCGATGCGGACGCGGCAGCCCCCCTCAGCCGGCGAACAAGTGGGGCATGCAACCGAAGGTGCAGCGCGCTCGTGACGGGCCACTGTCAACCGGCGCGCAATCGCCCAGCAAACCGGCCTACCCGGATGGGGAACGATGATCGTGCTTGAGTGGCTCTGAAGCCCCGTGAATTACAATACCAAGCCGACAGCCCTGTAGTCTGCCGAGAGGAAATTCGACGTAGTCAAAGCCTTGCTGTCCGCCTTATCTGCCTTTCCGGGCGTAGTACTCATCCATCGCAAGGTCTTCATCGTACTGCGCTCGTCTCAGGTCCTCGACCTTCTGCCTCGTTTCCGTAATGCACTCTGAGCACGCACGCTCCTCCAGTCCGAAATTCTCGATAAGGACCATTCGCCCCTCATCGTAATCCCAATGGAGCAGATCCGAGGTGTCTATCAACTCGGATTCGAGGGTCTCCTCACCGCATGTCGGACATTCGACGACTTGTTCCTTGTGATGACAAAAGCAGCATTGCTCCTCCGCCGTGAGGAACGTTGCCTCCTGGCAGGAGGGGCACAGCCAGACATCGCCATCGTCACGGCCACCTACATAAGCCTTCGCTCGCTCTAGCAGTTCGGCGCGGGTTCTTACCAAGCGAATGACCTTGTTGTGTTGGTCTTCGTCGATGAAATCCGCAGTGGCAAGGCCGAGATAGCTTCGGTAAAAGAAGATCATAAAGCTGAAAATCTCGGCGAATTTCAACTCGATATGATCGTGCGAATGATTGAACTCGAAATGGGTCAATTCGCTTCGCAGGTCGAACGCCTTGACGATCTTAGCGGCCTCGGCTTCGGCGATCGGAATATTGCCGATCTGCGGATTTTTCAGCCTCTCGAGTGCACCACGCAGAGTGAGTGTCTTTCCGGGCCTGTCGACCGATTCATAAATGAATGCGGGATGGACGCGCCGAAGGTGCTCTTTGAAAGCCAGCTCCATTGCCTGCACGACGTGCAGGATTGCGAACTTCCAGTGATTGGTGTCATCCGAGTCCCGCTGAGCATAAGACACCGCCTCCCTGAAATAGGAAATGCTATTGTTCAGCAGGTCAAGATGATGGGTTTTACTCATTTATGGCCCCGTCCATTTGCCAAACTATCATGCTGCTCTGAAGACCACTACTGCAGCACGCCCGCGGCGCTGCGAGGTCAGACGGAAGCGGCAATCACATTAAGGTTCTCGATTACGGCCTGGACTTCCGCGTAGAGATCCGCGTTCGTCTCGCCAGCATCGATCTCCACGATCAGAGCAAAGCGGGCAGTACGATTTTCCGGATCGGGGATGGTCTTCGTCTTCCACCAGCCGGCGACAGGATGCACCGCGATCAGGTTTCGGCGCGCCAAGTCGGATGCCGGACATACCAACTCGTCGATGTGCAGCGACCCGACATCGCGTCGGTTGCGACCGAACATCCAGTTATCATCTTCCTCAAGGATCGGTTCATCAGGTTGTTCGGCGGCCTTGCTGATACGCGCAAGGAACGTGGCCTCGCTCTCGTTCGGCCGGTTCAGCTTAAAGCGAAGATTGTGTGAAGCGTATCGGAACTTCGAACCTCTTGCCGGCTCGGACGGGTTCGGTTCAATGAATGTACTCAGCGTAACGCGCAGGCTTACAGGCGCATCGACCAATTTGCGCAGTTCCGCGACCGGCCACGGCAACTGGAACACCTTCATCTCGTTATGAACGTGTTGCGGGGCGGCCTTGTCCGCCTTCCGGTATGGCGTGATTGTGTCCTGCACCACAAGGGTCAGCGCATTGGACGCGCTGCGGCGTGCGCGCTCCAAGTCCGGAACGCCATAGCCATAGCGCTTGAACAGCGGCGCGTAGTCTCCCTTGACGCGGCTGGCCGGCAAATGGCTTCTCATCTGAGGTGTCCAGCGCGCGGACGACACGAACAGGGCGCGGACGGTTTCGGGCCAAAGGTCGGGATAGTCAGACCAAAGCTCGGTGACGGCGCGCGCTGCCAGCGCCGTGGCGCCGCTCGTCTCGCCGGTGGTGGTGAAGGCCCGCTGCGGGAACTGATGATCGGTGGTGAGGAGCGACAGCGCAGGATGCTTCATAGGTGGAGGGGCACCGTCGACCAGCCAATTGCCACCCTCGAAAACGACGTCGGGTTTGAGCGGCCAATGGGATGACCAGCTTGCCGTCCGCGATGATGGTGCGAGGTCGCCGACCGGCGCTAGCGGCGCGCCAAACTCGCCCGCCGGCAGTGCATTCTTCTCGGTATAAGCTCCGACACAAATCGCGTTCCAGGCATGGGCCGGCGATTCCACTTCGTGGTCCGGGTGATCGCAGACAGTCAGATAGTCATCGTTCCCAAATTGGTCCTGGTTGGTATTGCCAGCCGACACCAGGAGCAATCGCTTAATCTTCTTGTCGCCGGAAACGCCGGAGGTCAGCTGATCGATTTCGCTTGACCAGGATGTGGGGGCGCCATCGTGGGGAGTATCATCCTCGGTGGTGCTCGCCATCGTAAATGTCCGCCGACGGTCACCGGTGACCTCGGCGGCATTGACGCCATCGCGCGTAACGGCGCCCAGCAGATGGTGCGGATTGTGGCCTGCGTCCGGGATGATCTTGGCGGACTCCAGCCGATGACGAACATGAATGGGGTTCATCGTCTGCAGCGCGGCCGTCAGATCCCCGAACAGAGCCAGGCCGGCGAGCTGCGTACCGTGACCAACGGGATCCTCAAGACCCCACGCCGGATCCGCCGCATGGCGGTCAGCGACGGCGAGCGCCGGAGCGATGAGCGGGTGCGCCCTGCTGACGCCGCGATCGAGCAATGTGATGTAGTTGGTGTCGGCACCGTCGTGGAACGTTGTTCTGCCCACGACGTCATTCAACCAATCCACCTGCTCCTCGATCTCGAGGGCATCGAAATAGTCGGCCGTGACGGTCGGCGCGGCGAGCGCCCGAACGCCACCCAGCCGACGCACGGCCAAGGCGAGTGCCTCGCTGGTCGACGTTCCGATCACAACG
>NZ_WOAC01000012.1 GCF_009749525.1 Mesorhizobium xinjiangense
ACAACCTCACCAAGCTCGCCCAAGCGGCATGAACCCACTATCGTTCAGCCAACAGCCCTATGCCGGAGCTATCTGGACAGGCTCCTAGAGCATGTCCCGCTCAAACGGAACCGTTTGAGCGAAAGGTACATGCTCCAACATATTGAGCTGGCGCGCATATCTTTGCTTCAAACGTTTCCGTTTGAAGCGAATGCGCGCTAGCAAGAGACATAAGATCAGGGAAGAAGAATGGGCCGGCGGGGCCGGCCCGTGAAGAATGCGGCAATATGGGAGATTTTGAATGACCGAGCGCGCCTTGTGGCAATTGAGTGCCTGTGAGCTGGCCGAGAGCATCGCAGCCAGGCGGATTTCCGCAGAAGAGGCTGTCGGGGCCAGCGTCGAGCGCATGCGGGCGCGCAATGCAACCCTCAACGCCGTAGTCGACGATCTGGGCGACGAGGCGATCGCCGAGGCGCGTCGTCTCGACGCGGTCATGGCCGCTTCGGGGCCGGTCGGGCCGCTGCACGGCGTGCCGGTGACGATCAAGGAGAATATCGACCAGAAAGGCCGCGCCACGCCCAACGGCGTCGAGGCCTTCAAGGACGTCATCGCGCCGGGCGACGCGCCGGTCGTGACCAATCTGAAGAAGGCGGGGGCAATCGTCATCGGGCGCACCAACACGCCTGAATTCTCCTTCCGTGCCACGACCGACAACCCGCTACACGGGCGCACCCTCAACCCCTGGGCGGACTGGGCTTCGCCCGGCGGCTCCTCGGGCGGGGCCTCGGCCGCCGTCATGTCGGGCATGTGCGCGCTGGCGCATGGCAACGATATCGGCGGCTCGTTGCGCTTTCCGAGCGCGGCCACCGGCGCGGCGACGGTCAAGCCGGGGCTCGGGCGCGTGCCGGCCTACAATCCCTCGGCCAAGGCCGAGCGGGGCACTCTGGCGCAGCTCATGTCGGTCCAGGGCGTGATCGCGCGCGAGGTGCGCGATGTGCGCCAGGCCATGAAGGCGCTGGTGGAATACGATCCGCACGACCCCTGGATGGTGCCGATGCCGTTCGAGGGGCCGGCGCATGAGGGGCCGGTGCGCGTCGCCTTCACCAAGAACACGTTCGAGTTCGCGCTTCATCCGGCCGTCGAGGCGGCGCTCGACAAGGCGAGCGACTGCCTGGTCGACGCCGGCTACGAGGTGATCGAAATCGATCCGCCCCTGGTGCGCGAATGTGCCGACACGGGCTACCGCGCGCTGATGGGCGAGGTGCGCGAACTCATGGGTCCCGACATCGAGGCTTATGGCAGCGACACGATCAAGCGCATCTTTGCCGACTATTTTGCCATCTTCGAGCCGTTCGAGGGCAAGGACCTGTTGCTCGCGATGGCCAAGCGGGCGCATTACACGCGCGAATGGCTGCTGTTCATGCAGGACTATCCGCTCGTGCTGACGCCGTTCCTGTTCGGCCCGGTCTATGCCTGGAACCGCGATGCCGAAGGCGTCGAAGGCGTGCGCGACGTGCTCGGCCAGGCCCATTACAGCTTCGCGATGAATTTCATGGGGTTGCCGGCCGGCAATATCGCGGCAGGGATGCATGACGGTCTGCCGATAAACGTCCAGATCGTCGGCCGGCGTTTCCGCGAGGACATGATCCTCGACGCCTGCGAGGCGATCGAGTCCCGTGTCGGCGTGATGGCGCACACGCTGTTCGAGCGGGAAGGGTAGGGCAGCAACGGACCGCCTTCACCACCCCGGTATCATGTTCGGCCTGTGGCGGCGCGTTCGGATCGCCGTCATCGACGAAAAGTCGAAGCCGGCGGGCTCGTCGGCCGCCGGCAGCGAGATGTTGTCGAGGCTTTCGGCGATGTGGCGCGCCAGCGCGTCGACGACGTCGGGCTGGCTCGTATGGCCGCGCAACAGCCCGATGCGGCAATCGGGCAGGGCGCCGAAGCCGTCGGCTTCGCCGAGCACCCGCATGCCGGGGCGCAGCGCGCATTCCGGCAGGATCGACACGGCGAGACCCGAAAGAACGGCGGCATTGATGACGGTGGCCGAGAAGCTCGTGCAGAGGATCTTGTATTCGCGCTCCATCTGGTCGAGCAGGTCGATCGCCGCGCGCCGCCACAGGCAGGTCGGCCGGCCGACCGCCAGCGGCAAGACCTCCTCTTCGTGCACGCAATGGGCTTGCGAGGCGACCCAGAGCAGCGGCTCGCGGCGCACGATTTCGCAGGCGCCCTTGTCCTCGTCATGGGTGATGAGCGCGATGTCGAGCTGATTGCGCCGGATGAGGTCGACGAGATTGACCGTCGGCTCGCAGATCACCGTGAGTTCCACCCGCGGGTTGGAGCGGGAAAACCGAGCCATGATCTCTGGCAGGAACCGGTCGGCATAGTCGTCCGGTGTGCCGATGCGGATATGGCCCTCCAGACGCTGGTCGTCGAATGCGGCAAGGGTTTCGCGGTTCAGCCGCATGATGCGCCGGGCGTAGGAGAGGAGCTTTTCCCCTTCCTCGGAGAGCCGGTTGGTGCGGCCGTTCTTTTCGAACAGCGGCTTGCCGATGCGCTCCTCCAGGCGCCGCATCTGCATGGAAACGGCGGACTGGGTGCGGTGCACCTCCCCGGCGGCGCGCGTGAAGCTGCCGGTATCGGAAATGGCGATGAAGGTCTGCAGCTGGTCGAGGTCGAGTGGCGTGGCCATGGGCGTAATCCATCACGGGTTTTGATGCTAAAGATTAGAAACATTCGTTCGACTAATCAATCTGCCAATGGCATGTTCTGATTGTTCATTGGATGGCGTCGCGCCTTTGCCCGCCGGCCGTTTGTGCCGAGGGGAGGAGTGCGTTTGCGCCCGAAGCAGCGAAGGAGACGAACGATGTCCGCGCTTGACCACAGCACGATCGCAATGCCAGCCCATGCGCGTCCGGCTTTCGCGACGCGTGTGTTCAGCCGCGTGGCGGCATTCCTTCGCAGCTGGAAAAACCGGCGTGCCGTCTACCGGCTCGGCGAGATGACGGATGCGCAACTGGCCGATATCGGCCTGACGCGGAGCGACCTGCATGTCGCCTGGCTGGTGCCCTTCGGCGAGGACCCCACCGCTACGCTCGGATCCATGGCACGGGCGCGCTCTCTCGAAGCCGAGGACGCAGCGCGGCGCATCTGCTGACCGGATCGCAATGCTGCTTCGTTGAATCAGAACCGCGATCTATCTTGTTGTTTGAGCATGATATTTTCTGAATTCCGGCGTCGACCATTCGGTATCATGCTCCGGTTTCCGCAGGCCTGAAACTCCCGCCGGCTTCCCCCCGGCTTGCCTGCCAACTGCCCGGCCTTCACGCCCTGAAGGCCGGGCTTTTTTATGCTGATGCCTGTGCAAGCAGCGCAGTGCGACTTGGTGTTTGCAGAAACGCATGGCAGCCATGTACACCTTATTGCAGCGCAAGACTTGAAGTTGCTCTGCGCCTGGGCCATAAGGCCGTTATTGCACTGCAGCAAGAACCTGTGTCGAAAGCTGGCCCCAACCGATGTGAAGCATAGCGCCACATTGTATTGATCGTTGCGCCGTCCCCCTGGGTGCGGCCGCATACCTTGTCGTGGCGTATGACGCGCCGGCATGCCGCTTTCATCATCCAATCAGTCGGGCGCCCGCCGCCCCCCTTGCCGTTCCGGCCCGCGGAAAGGAATCCGTTTGACCATGAATTTTGCAAAAGCCCGCCAGGAATGGTTCGGCAATATCAGAGGCGACCTGCTTTCCGGCCTCGTCGTGGCGCTTGCGCTCATACCCGAGGCGATCGCCTTTTCCATCATTGCGGGCGTTGATCCCAAGGTCGGGCTCTATGCCTCCTTTTCGATCGCCGTCATCATCGCCTTTACAGGCGGACGGCCGGGCATGATCTCGGCGGCGACCGCGGCCACCGCCGTGCTCATGGTCACGCTGGTCAAGGAGCACGGGCTGCAGTATCTGCTCGTCGCCACGATCCTGGCCGGCATACTGCAGGTGATCGCGGGCCTTTGCCGGCTGGGTGACCTGATGCGCTTCGTCTCGCGCTCGGTCATCACCGGTTTCGTCAACGCGCTGGCGATCCTGATCTTCATGGCGCAGATCCCCGAACTCGTCGGCGTGCCCTGGCTGACCTATGTCATGCTCGCGGCGGGGCTAGCTATCATCTACCTCTTCCCGCACCTGACGAAGGCGATCCCGTCGCCGCTCGTCTGCATCGTGGTGCTCACGGGCGCCGCGATGTATTTCGGGATGGACATCCGTACCGTCGGCGATATGGGCGAGCTGCCGTCGACCCTGCCGGTCTTCCTGCTGCCGGACGTGCCGCTCAATTTCGAAACCTTGATGATCGTATTGCCCTATTCGGCGGCGGTTGCGGTCGTCGGGTTGCTCGAATCGCTGATGACGGCGTCGATCGTCGACGAGCTGACCGACACGACGAGCAACAGGAATCGTGAATGCGTCGGCCAGGGCGTGGCCAATTTCGTCACCGGATTTCTGGGCGGCATGGCCGGCTGCGCGATGATCGGCCAGTCGGTCATCAATGTGAAATCCGGCGGGCGCGGCCGCCTGTCGGCCTTCGCCGCCGGCGTGTTTTTGCTCATCCTGTGCGTCGGGCTCGGCGATTGGGTGTCGATCATCCCGATGGCCGCCCTTGTCGCGATCATGATCATGGTGTCGATCGGCACCTTCTCCTGGGCCTCGATCCGCAATCTGAAGGACCATCCGCGCCGCTCCTCCACCGTCATGCTGGCAACGGTCGTCGCGGTGGTCGTCACCCACAATCTGGCCATCGGCGTGCTGGTCGGCGTGCTCCTGTCGGGCCTGTTCTTCGCCTCCAAGGTGGCGCAGATCTTCCGCATCACCTCGACCCTTTCGCAGGACCAGAGCCAGCGCACCTATGTCGTCCAGGGGCAAGTGTTCTTCGCCTCCGCCGAACGTTTCATAAAATCGTTCGATCTGAAGGAAGCGGTGGAAAAGGTGCGCATCGACGTCAGCGGCGCGCATATCTGGGACTTGACCGGGGTCGGAGCGCTCGACACGGTGGTGCTGAAGTTCCGCCGCGAAGGCACCGAGGTCGAACTGATCGGCATGAACGAGGCGAGCGCGACGCTGGTCGACAAGCTCGCAATATATGACAAGCCCGGCGCATTCGAACGCCTCATGGGCCATTGAGGGAGCGCCATATGTCCAAAATTCTCGCGCTGGTCGACGGGTCGATCTATGCCAAGAGCGTCACCGGCCTTGCCGCCTGGGCGGCCGACCGTCTCGGTCTGCCGGTGGACGTTGCCCACGTTCTGGGGCGCCGCATGGCCTCCGGTTTCGACCTGAGCGGCAGCCTCGACGTCGACCAGCGGGCCACTCTTCTGAAGGAACTGGCGGATCTCGACGAACAGCACGGCCGGATCGCCCAGGAGAAGGGCCGCGCCATCCTGAACGCCGCCAAGTCGCTGCTGCAAGAGGCCGGGGTGGACGAGGTCGCGGCAAAACTGCGCCATGGCGATCTACTCGATACGCTTGCCGATCTGGAAGCGGACGCCGAAATGGTCGTGATCGGCAAGCGCGGCGAGGCGGCCGATTTCGCCAAGCTGCATCTGGGGTCCAATCTGGAACGCGTGGTGCGCGCCTCGAAAAGGCCGGTGCTGGTCGCCGCACGGGCCTTTACGCCGTTCGACCATTTCCTGATCGCTTATGACAGCGGCAGAAGCGCCAACCGGGCGATCGAATATCTCGTGCAGAGCCCGCTTCTCAAGGGCATGAAATGCGTGCTGCTTTCGGTCGGCGCCGATACGCCCGAAAACCACTCGCGGCTCGAAGCGCCGGCGGCCCTCCTGAAAGGTGCCGGTTTCGAGGTCGAGACCGAACTGGCGCAAGGCGAGCCCGACGAGGTTATCGGCGCCAGGGTGGAAGAAGCGGGAATCGGGCTCCTGGTCATGGGCGCCTATGGGCATTCGCGCATCCGCAGCCTTGTCATCGGCTCCACGACGACCGCCATGGTGCGGCGCTGCAAGGTGCCGGTGCTGATGTTCCGCTAGAACATATCCCGCTCAAACGGAATCGTTTGAGCGAAAGGGCGTCGGAAAAGATATTGCCAGGCTGTCGGCGCGTGCCGGTCTCGTTCGTTCCTTTGGCTGACAGATACAGAAAAGGAGAGGTTCGATGGATACGAAGGCAAACAGCACCGACAGCCGTCAGCTCGTTCTGGAGCGCGTCATCGATGCGCCGCGCGAAAAGCTCTACCGATGCTGGACGGAGCCGGCGCTACTGATGCAGTGGTTCGCGCCGCGACCCTGGACCACGCCGCATGCCGAGCTCGACGTCCGGCCGGGTGGGTCCAGCCTGTTCGTGATGCGCGGGCCGGACGGCACGGAATTTCCCAATCGCGGGGTCTATCTCGAGGTGGTGGAGAATGAGCGCCTCGTCTTTACCGATGCCTATGTCGATGCCTGGACGCCGTCCGAAAAGCCGTTCATGACGGCGATCGTGACATTCGAGGACATCGGCGGCGGCAGGACGAAATACACCGCTCGTGCCCTGCACTGGACCGACGAGGATCGCAAGACCCACGAAGAAATGGGATTTCACGAGGGCTGGGGCCAATGCGCCGACCAGCTTGCCGCGCTGGCGAAGACGATTTGATCCAACCGACGTCGTCCCGGCCGCCCGAATGGCTTCCGGGATGACGGTGGAGAGGGACCGGGATAGGACGCGGGAAAAGCGCCTACCTCCGGAACCGGTCCATGCCCTTCAGGAACTGGTCGACGACCGATTCCATGTTCTTCTGGTATTCGTCGCGCTGGCGGGCGCCGGTTTCGAACATGTCGCCGAAAACATCGTCATAGGGCGTGCGCTCACGGCCGCTCGGATTGGTCCGCGGGCTCGCCGTTTCTGGCTCCGGCGCCGGCTTCGATTGCGCCCCGGCGCCGCGCATCATGTCCTCGTAGATGCGGCCGAAGGGGTTGTCGCCGGGATTTTGCGTCTGCGGCCGGCTTTGCGGCTCATGCTGCGCCGCGCCGCCGAACATGTCCTGCAGGATCTTGCCGAACGGGTTGTCCGCCATGTCAGGCTGCGGCGCGCGGCGCTGTTGCGCCTGGCCGCCCATGCCCTGGCGCATCATCTGCTCGAGGATTTCGCCCAGCGGGTTGGTGCCGGCGCCGGCCGCGCGCGACGACGCGGCGCCCGATGGCGATGCGCCGAGCTGACCGGTCGACTGCTTGAACAGGCCGCCCATGATCATCGCCGCCAGCGCCGGCAGCATCTGCTTCATCACGTCCTGGCCGATGCCGGTGGCGTGCGCGGCCTGGTCGGCCACGGCGCGCGACAGCTCCTTGGAGCCGAAGACGTGGCCGAGAATGCCGTTGCCTTCGGCCATGCCGTCCGGCGTGAAGGCCTGGCTGGCATCGTCGAAATATTTCGCATGCTGGCCGCTCGACAGGGCCGACAGAAAGGCGCCGACATTGTAGGGATCGGCCGTGTTCTGTTTCAGGCCGCGGCTGAAGGCGGGCAGCAGCGCCTCTACGGCTTGCTGCGCCTGTTGCTGCGACAGGCCGAACTGCCTGGCCATCTGTTCGAAGGCTTGACCGTTCTGGGCGTTGGCCAGCATTTCATTGAGCGGCAGCATGGCGGGTCCTCCTCAGGCAAGTGTTGGCCAAAGAGTAGCGCTTTTCGATTGCAGATGGAACGTCGCTTGGGATTACGAGGAAAGGAGGCAAGCCGTCGTCAATAGGCATATTCCAGAAACACCGGCTCGATGGAGCCGCCCCAGCGCGTATGGAAGGCCGTGACCATCTCCTGGGCGCTGGTGGTGCCGCGCGCGACGATCTCCTCGAGCGGCGCGATAAAATGCGTCTCGTCAAAGTCCTCGCGGTTCTTGCGGCCACGGTTCTTCAGCCCCAGGCGCGAGATGGTCAGCACTTCGCGCGCCACGTCGCGCAAGCCGGCATTGCCAAGCGTCGCGTCGAGCCCTTTGGCGGGCACGGCGTCGCGCATGGCATGCACGTCGGCATAGCTCCAGCCGGCCGTCAGCGTGTCGGCGGCGTCGAGCGCCTCGTCGTCATAGAGCAGGCCGACCCAGAAGGCGGGCAGGGCGCAGATGCGCCGCCACGGCCCCCCATCGGCGCCGCGCATTTCCAGGAAGCGTTTTAGCCGCACGTCGGGAAACAGCGTCGAAAGGTGGTTCGCCCAGTCGCCCATGGTCGGCATGCCGTCGGGCACGCTGTCGCGCAGGGCTCCGTCCATGAACTGGCGGAAGGTGACATGGGTGCAGTCGTAATAGCGGCCGTTGCGGATGAGGAAATACATCGGCACGTCGAGCGCCCAGTCGGCGTAGTCGGCAAAGCCGAACTGCGGCGAGAAGCAGAATTCGAGCAGCCCTGAGCGCTGGTTGTCGGTGTCGCGCCAGATCTCGCCGCGCCAGCTCTGCAGCCCGTTGGGCCTGCCTTCGGTGAAGGGCGAATTGGCGAACAGCGCCGTGGCGAGCGGCTGCAGGCGCAGCGACACCTGCATCTTGCGGCGCATGTCGGCCTCGTCGGCGAAGTCGAGATTCACCTGGATGGTGCAGGTGCGGTACATCATGTCGAGCCCGTGCGTGCCGACCTTGGGCATATAGGCGGTCATGATGTCGTAGCGCGATTTGGGCATGCGCGGGGTTTCCGCCAGCGTCCATTTCGGGCTGCCGCCGAGGCCGAGAAAGCGGATGCCGAGCGGCTCGGCGATCTCGCGCAACTGCGCCAGATGCGCATTGCCCTCGCGGCAGGTCTGGTGGATCGTCTCCAGCGCGGCGCCTGACAACTCGAACTGGCCGCCCGGCTCCAGCGATATGGCGCCTTGCCCGGTCGGCTCGACGAGGCCGATGATCTGGTCGGCGTCGAGGATCGGTTCCCAGCCGAGCACGCGCTGCATGCCTTCCAGCAACGCCTTGATGCCGCGCTCGCCGGCATAGGGCACGGGCGCATTGCCGTCATAATAGAAGGGAAATTTCTCGTGCTCGGTGCCGATGCGCCATTGGTCCTTCGGCTTGCAGCCCGCGGCCAGATAGGCGACGAGCTCGTCGAAATTCTCGAGCGGGCTGGTGTCGGTCGTGTCGCGCGCCATGAAGCATCCTCGCACTGGTGTGGCTGTTGCGGCCGGCGCGAGTGTTGACCGGATTGCCGCCGTCCGATCAAGCAAAAAATCCTGACAGAAGGCTCAATCCTGATGGATCAGTGCCAGTCGCCGATCGTCGCCTGGATGACGGCGAGCGCGGCAACGGCTGCCGTGTCGGCGCGCAGGATGCGCGGCCCGAGCGGAATGGGCGTCACATAGGGCAGGGTTTTCAACTGCCGCCGCTCGTCGTCCGAAAAGCCGCCCTCGGGGCCGACGAGCAGACCGATCTTGCTTTCCGAGACCGCTTTCAGGGCCTCTGTCGGATTGTTGCTGTCGGCGCTTTCGTCGCAGAAAATCAGCCGCCGGCCCGGTTCCCACTCCCATAGCAGCCGGTCGAGCTTGACCACCTGCGCCACCTTGGGAATGGCCAGGATGCCGCATTGCTCGGCCGCCTCGATGGCGTTTGCCTGCAGGCGGTCGAGGCCCACCGTGGACATCTGCGTGTGCTGCGTGATGACCGGTTGCAGCCGGCCGGCGCCCATCTCCACCGCCTTTTGCACCATGTAGTCGATGCGGCCCTGCTTGAGCGGGGCGAAGCAGTACAACAGGTCCGGCGGCGGCGGCTGGGTGCGTGTCTGCGCGACGGGAACGAGCTGTGCCTTCTTCTTGCCGGCCTCCGCCAGACGCGCCAGCCACTCGCCATCTTGTCCATTGAAAACAAGGACTTCCGATCCGGAACTCATGCGCATGACATTGAGCAGGTAATGCGCCTGCTGCGGGTCTGCCTCGACGGGCTCGCCCGCGGTCAGCCGGTGTGGAACGAAAAGCCTCTGCATTTTGTAGTTGGCACGCATGTGACGAGCAATGGGCAAGTGTTGTGGCAGGTTCAAGGCAGATCGGCACTGGAATGCCACATTGGTGAATAGCCTGCCCGCAATGCACAGATCGTTGCCTGCGGCGTGAGCAGAACCGGTGTCTCGCGGGCCAATTCCGCCAACGGCAGCGGCGCGCCGTAGCCGGAGAATCGCCAGGGCAGGGCCGTGCCACTGCGAATCGCGAAAGGCGCGTCGTTGACCGCAATCATGGCGCCATCGGGCAGGGTGGCGAGAGACGGGGCGGCGTCGGGCGCATGGCCGGTTGCTGCAAGGCGCTGGCGGTGGAGCAGCGCGTCCATCTGCGGCGCGGTTGCCGACTGCAGGTCCAATCCTGCGGCAAAGGCCTGCGCGAAATTTCGCGCCGCATCGCGCCGGCAGTAGAAGCATGGCCGGTGGCCAGCCGCCAGTGCCGTTACCTCGTCGAGAAAGAACAGTTCCGTCCAGCCCGCCCGGCCCGACGGTGCGTTGCGGCCCATCACATCGCGTCGCATCCCCTTGAAGGAACAGGCGCAGATGATCCAGGCCTTCGTCGTCCAGCGGCGCTTCAGGAGCGTTTTCGTGGCAGGGTCGTGGATGACGCCGCGATTGCCGGTGAACAGCCCGCGTGCCGCGACGGCATGGATTTCACCGAACGGGTCGACGCGGTTTTGAAGCGGCATCACGCGTCTCCCGGTTCGCGGCGCGCAACCCGTGCCGCGATGCTCTGCGTCGCATTCATGTCACACCCGGCCGTATTCGTGTGGAGTGTTTCACAGAAGCATGGCGCAAGCGGTCGTACAAGGCTATGAGGTCGCCGCTTCCGCGGGTGGGCGGACGCCGAGAAGAGACGTCCGAAGCGGCGGCCACCAGAACACGACGCATATCAATCGGATGCACGGCGCCGTCGTAACCGGGCGGTAACCACAGTCGTGCCCTATGCCGGAATGCAGGTAGCAAAGATGACACCCGTGAAGGCAGCGCTCCTTTCCCTTTTCATGCTTTCGGGCATCCTGGTCTGGGGCGTCGGCATCTATGCCGCCGACGCCTCGTCCGACCTCGTCGCCATCGACGGCTACGGCGTTGGCGCGGTCAGCCGCTGAACGCGTTGCCGCTTCGTTTCCACGTTTCCAATTGCATCAATCGTGCCATCTGCCCCGTGCTCGGTTCTACGGTGCGCGGGGCAAGGAACCTAGAACATGCCCCGCTCAAACGGTGACGTTTGAGCGAAAGGTACATGCTCCAACAAAACGAGATGGCGCGCATATCTTTGCTTCAAACGTTTCCATTTGAAGCGAACGCGCGCTAAGCCCCGGTAGTCAGAGACGGCGCACGGCCCAGACACGGGCGCCCAGATCGATGGCGGGCAGATGCGGACCGTCTTCGGCCATGATCTTGTCGACCCGGCCGTCGGCGATGGCCTGGGTCAGCCGCGTCTCGAATTGTGGATCCTCCAGCGTGTGGTCGTTGAGCGAGACGACGAAAATGCCGCCCGGCGCCAGGCTTTCGATGGCCGCGTCGATATTGTCGGCCGGAGCAGCGCCGGCGCCGATCGCGCCTACCGCCGCAATGGCCATATATTTGCGGTCGCCCGTGTCGAGGACCGCATCGGAGTTCGCACGGATAAGATCGCGATAGACTCCCTTGGCGCGCGCCTTGTCCAGCATGCCTTCGGAAATGTCGGTCCCGTCGATCGTCGTGAAGCCCGCTTCTTTCAGTGCCTCGCCCGACATGCCGGTGCCGCAGGCGAAATCGAGGATCGGCGCGTCCTTGTCGCCGAGATGTGCTGCAAGGGCGGTGGCGCAGCGCCCGGGCGTGCGGTAATCGTTCTCGTGCAGATCCTTGTCATAGACGTCGGCCCAGTCGTTGTAGTACTGGCGCATGCCCTCGCCGCCATCGGTCTTGTAAACATTATCCAGGAACGCGCTCGTGGCGGCCATATCGGTCTCCTTGTTGTCGTTGGATGGAGGAGTCGTATCATCGCCATTGCCCATGTTCAACAAACGACCAACCATGGTTGAAAAGCGACATGCAGGTCTCGATGCGAAGTCAATGCCTGCGAAAGCGCAAGCGTCGTATCGATCGAGCGGCGGCTGCAGGCGCAGCAACGGGCCCTCGTGTATTGAATCGTTTTCCCGGCCTATCGCCTTGTTCGAGCAAAGCTTTCTGAATCGCGTCAGCCTTGGCCCGGCGCCTTATTCCGATCCGTGGGTGGCTTCCAGCAGGCGCTTGTCCTCACCGTCGACGACAAGGGCGGTGAGGCGGCCGCTGGCATAGGCGAGCGTGTCGACATTGACGCGGTTCGGCAGCACTTCCGCCACGTCATGCGGCGTGTGGCCGTGGACGACGACCTTCGGGTGCAGTTCGAGGTGAAACAGGAAATCCTCGCGAATCCAGACGAGATCGCCCGGGTCCTGTTCGTCGAGCGCAATGCCGGGGCGGATGCCGGCATGGCAGAAGAAGAAGTCGCCGAATTCGACAGAGAGGGGCAGGGCGCGCAGGAATTGCGCATGGGCCGGTGGGATTGCCGCGGCCAGCCGGCGGGCGCCGTCTGCGACGCCGTCGGGCGATGCGAAGTCGATCTCGACGCCGTAGGAGCGCGCGGTTGCAGCCCCGCCGTTTCGCGCGAACAGGCCGTGCGGCTCGGGCCGTGCGAGGAAATCAATGAGGCCGACATCGTGGTTTCCGGCGAGCGCGACGACGCGCTCGTCCTCGGCCATGCGCTCGATCAGGAACGTGATGACCCCTCGTGCATCCGGTCCGCGATCGACATAGTCGCCGAGATGGATGATGCGCCAGTCGGCCGGCCGGTCGCGCATGATCTCTGCGTGGATGCGCGCATGCATGGCCGACAAGAGGTCGAGCCGGCCGTGCACGTCGCCGATGGCGTAAAGGCGCATGCCTTGCGGCCCGCGTGCGTCGAGGAAATGCACGCCGGCCATGGTCGGCCCCTCAGCCGCGCGCGCCTGCGGGAACGCCCGGCCGGGATCTGGAATGCCGAGATCCCCGGTGTGGGCGGTCGCTCGGTCGCAGGATCATGATTTCGCCTTCGCTTTCGCCGCCGATCCGCCTTGCTTGGCCTTTGCCGTCGCGGCGCCGGTCCTGGCTTTCGGCCGCGCCTTCGGTGCCGCCTCGCCCGGTGCAGTATAGATCAGATCCGGGCCGGCGTCGTTGATGTCGCGCTTGCCGCACAATGCCAGCGTCGTGTCGAGTTCCTTGCGGATGATGTCGAGGGCCAAGGTCACGCCCTGTTTGCCCATCGCGCCGAGCCCGTAGAGGAAGGGCCGGCCGATATAGGTTCCCTTGGCGCCGAGACACAGCGCCTTCAGCACGTCCTGGCCCGAGCGGATGCCGCCGTCGAGATGGATCTCGATCTTGTCGCCGACGGCTTCGGCGATCTCTGGCAGCACGGAAATCGAGGAGGACGCACCGTCCAACTGGCGTCCGCCATGGTTGGAAACGATGATCGCGTCGGCGCCGGACTTGGCCGCCATGACGGCGTCCTCCTTGTCGAGGATGCCCTTGAGGATCAGCTTGCCGCCCCAGCGCTTCTTGATCCATTCGACGTCCTTCCACGACAGGCGCGGGTCGAATTGCTCATTGGTCCACGACGAAAGCGAGGAGAGGTCGCCGACGCCCTTGGCGTGCCCGACGATGTTGCCGAAGGTGCGGCGCTTCGTGCCGAACATGCCCATGCACCAGCGGGGCCGCGTCGCCATCTGGTAGATGTGCTTGGGCGTGAACTTGGGCGGCGCGGTCAGCCCGTTGCGCAGGTCCTTGTGGCGCTGGCCGAGGATCTGCAGGTCGAGCGTCAGCACGAGCGCGGAACAGCCGGCCGCCCTGGCGCGGTCGATCAGCGCGTTGACGAAATCGCGGTCTCGCATGACGTAGAGCTGGAACCAGAAGGGTTTCGCCGTCACCGAGGCGACGTCCTCGATCGAGCAGATGCTCATCGTCGACAGCGTGAAGGGAACGCCGAATTCCTCCGCCGCCCGGGCAGCCAGCATCTCGCCGTCGGCATGCTGCATGCCCGTCAGCCCGGTCGGCGCCAGCGCCACGGGCATTGCCACCTTCTCGCCGATCATGGTCGTTTCCAGCGAGCGGTTCGCCATGTCGACCAGCACGCGCTGGCGCAGCTTGATGTCGGCAAAATCGGCTTCGTTGGCCCGGTATGTGCCCTCCGTCCAGGCGCCGGAATCGGCATAGTCGAAAAACATCTTGGGAACGCGCCGGCGCGCCAGCGTCTTCAGATCGGCAATTTCCAGAATGGCACTCATGCTTTCCCCATCGGGTTCGGTTGAAACGGTCCGGCCTGTCGGCCGGACAGGACATCGTTTTCGGGCGGGCGGTTCGTCATGCGGCCCTGCGCGCGCGGCCGATGGGCGGCTCATCGGTCATGCCGGCCAGAACCTCGGCGATATGGCGCGCCGTCACATGCGACCCCTTGCGCTTCAATCGCCCGGCCAGGCCCATCATGCAGCCCAGATCGTTGCCGAGAACGAGAGTCGCGCCGCTTGCCTCGATCGCTTCCACCTTGCGCTCAGCCAAAGCATTCGTCATGGCGCGCGGCATGGCCCGGCTGCTGCCGCAGCAGCCGCATGGCCCCCGCGAACCCCGCATCGCCTTCAATTCGAGGCCCGGCATGGCCGCAAGCAGCCTTTCAGGGTCGCGGTTTGCGCCGGCCTCGGCGGCATCGCAGCAGGAAAGGTGATAGGTCACCGTGCCCTCATGGACGGCGGCGATCCGGTCCACCTTCATCACCTCGGTCAGGAAGGCGACCAGTTCGTGGACCTTGGCAGCGAAAGCCTCGGAGCGCGGCGCCCAAAGGGTGTCACCGGCAAAAAGGTCCGGATAGTTCGATTTCAGCATGCCGGCACAGGCGCTCGACGGCGCGACGACGTAGTCATAGGCCTCGAATGTTTCGATCGTCTGCCGGGCGGTGTCGCGAACCTCGTCCAACTCGCCGGCATGGTGCGCCGGCTGTCCGCAGCAATTCTGCACCAGAGGCACCTCGACCGTGCAGCCGGCCTCCTCGAGCAGGCGTGCCGCGGCAAGGCCGACCGCGGGGCGGAACATGTCGACGAGACAGGTGACGAAGAGGCCGACACGGGGTCCGGCGGGCGAAAGGCTCACGTCGCGTCTCCGTCTTTCGCAGGCTTTTGCGGCCGGCCGTCGGCGGCCGTGCGCTGCATCATGCGCAGGCGCGAAACCCGCTTCCAGTCGTCGCTGCGTTCGGCCTCGACCATGGCGCGTTCGACGAAGTCGATGTGCTCGCGGGCGGCCTCGCGCGCCGCCTCAGGCCTGCCCGCGGCAATCGCTTCGCCGATGGCCAGATGCTGCCTCAGCAGGCAATCGCGCGCCCCGGGCAGGCTGTAGATGAGCGAGCGGTTGTAGAACACCCCGTCTGAAAGCAGGCGATAGCACGAGCGCAGCGTGTGCAGCAGGATGACGTTGTGGGCGCATTCGCCGACGGCGTTGTGAAACTCGACATCGATCGCGGCCTCGGCGTCGAAATCGCCGCCGGCATGGACGTCTTTCATGCGGTGCATGATATCGTCGAGCATGACGCGATCTTCCGCCGTGGCGCGGCGGGCGGCGAATTCGGCCGCGATGCTCTCCAGTTCGCGGCGGTATTCCAGATAGTCGGAGGCCGGCTTGCGGTGGGTGGCGACGAGTTCCAGCATCGGATCGGAAAAGACCTGGCCTATGATATCGGCCACCTGCGTGCCGCCGCCCCGGCGCGTCACGATGAGGCCGCGCGTCTCGAGCCGCTTCAGCGCGTCGCGCAGGATGGGACGCGAGACCTCGAAGCGGCGCGCCAGTTCGCGTTCGCCGGGCAGGCGGTCGCCGACCCGGAAGACGCCTTCCAGGATCAGGCTCTCTATCTGCTGGATCACTTCATCCGCCGTGCGCGAATGCTCGACCCGGGAATATATGTCGTCCAACGCTCGTCCCCGGAAGAATGCAACGGGCGGAGATTAGGCGGCGCGCCATAACTGGTCAAATCTTTTGTCCAGTTATGCGCAGCCGTGCAAGGGACACGGCGCCGCTGCGGACAAGCGGCCATGTCTCGGTTAAGCTTGCAGGGCTCAATGGTGGACGAGGCGGATGGCGCGTGTGATGAAGCAGGACAAGCCGCAACGAGACGATGGCGCGCGCCTGACCGGCAGCGTCATGGGCTTTGCCGCCCACGAGGCGCGCGCGGGCGCGACCGGCGAGGTGCATGCGCGCCCGCATCCGCTGATTTCTGCGCCGCGCCGGCTGATCCAGCTTTCCTTCATGACGGAGGGCGGCTCGACAGTCGATCACGCCGTTCTGGCCGAGCTGTCCCGGCGCCTCGGCATGTCTCCGCCCGACCGCCAGGCGCGCCATCATGCGATGAACTGGGGCAGGGGAACGCTCTACTGGGAACGCCACACGGAATTTTCCACCTATCTGTGGGAGGGGCCGCTCACCGGCCGCGGTCAACCCGACAAAGCGGATTCGCCTTTCGGCGACGGCTTCAATCCGCCCGGCACGGCGATCTGCGGTGTCAGGCTCGACATCCGCAAATGGACGCCGCAGGCCGAACGGCTCGTTGCCGAATTCGATGCCGGCAGCCTGTGCTATTCGGCGGTGGAGGGCGGCAAGGCCGCCGCGATCACCGACTTCCGCCAGGACGGCGACGGCCTGACGCGCATGCTTCTGCTCGATGGCGGTCTGAGCCCGGCCCGTGTCGGGGCGCTGTCACAGCGCCTGATCGAGATCGAGACCTATCGCACGCTCGCCATGCTTGGCCTGCCGTTGGCGCAGTCGCTGTCGCCGCGCATCCGCCGCATCGAGGACCGGCTTGCCCTGCTGACGGGCGAAATGCGCCTTGCCGAACGCGACAGCCATGCGCTGCTCGACGAGTTGACCGACCTGGCCGCCGAACTGGAAGCCGACGCGGCGGCAAGCCTCTACCGCTTTGGTGCCAGCCGGGCCTATCACGGCATTGTCGAGGAGCGGCTGGCCGCGCTCGGCGAGCAGGCCATGCCGGGCTACGATACATGGGGCGGGTTCTTGCAGCGGCGTGTGGCGCCCGCCATGCGCACCTGCCGCTCGGTGGAGGAGCGCCAGGCGAACCTGTCGCGCAAGCTGGCACGGGCGGCGACGCTGCTTCGAACCTGGGTCGACGTGGAGGTGGAAAAGCAGAACCGCGATCTGCTGGGTTCGATGAACCGCCGCGCCAAGCTGCAATTGCGCCTGCAGCAGACGGTCGAGGGGCTCTCCGTAGCGGCCGTGTCCTATTATGTCGTCGGGCTCATAGGCTATGTCGCCAAGGGCTCGCCGGTGGTGGCGGCCGCGGTCAAGCCGGAGTTCGTCACGGCGCTGTCGGTGCCGTTCGTGCTGGCCGGCGTGTGGTGGCTGGTGCGGCGCATCCGGCGCTCGCATTCGGATGATGAGGCAGGGCATTGATGACGACCGAGGATCGCCGGTCTCTTATCCGCCCTCCCAATAGGGAACCGGTGCGTAGAGATCGGCCAGATAATCGATGAACAGCCGCACCTTCGACGGCAGGAAGCGGCGCGAGGGATAGACGGCGTGGACGGCCAGCTTGCTCGAGGCTGCATAGTCCGGCAGGACGCGCTCCAGCTTTCCGGCGGCGAGTTCCGGCCCGACATCCCAGGTCGAGCGCAGGGCGATGCCCATGCCGGAAATCACCGCCTCGCGCACGATCTCGCTGGAATTGGTCTGCAGCGGTCCCTCCGCCCGATGGACGATCGGGCCTTGCGGTCCCTCGAGCCGCCACGGCTCGTTGTTGTGGGCGGCGAGGCAGACATGGTTTCCCAGATCGTCGATCGTTTGCGGAATGCCGTGCGCCGCGAGATAGGAGGGGGCGGCGACGAGGAAGCGTTCGACCGGCGCCAGGCGCCGCGCGATCAGGCTGGAATCGGAAAGCTCGGCGATGCGGATGGCGAGGTCGAATCCCTCGCCGACAATGTCGACGAAATCGTCGCTCAGGACGATCTGGATCGACAGTCCGGGGTTGTCGCGCATGAAGGCGCCCAGATGCGGCGCGATGTGCATGCGCCCGAAGGAGGTCGGCGCGGAGATCTTGAGCGTGCCGCGCGGCTGCTTGGAGCGCCGCATGACGAAGGCTTCCGCTTCCTCGACGCCGGCGAGGATGGCCAGCGCCCGCTCGTAGAGCCCCTGGCCGGCCTCCGTCAGCGCGATCTGGCGCGTGGTGCGCTGCAAGAGCCGGGTGCCCAGCCGGGTCTCCAGCTTGCTCAGCCGCTTGGAGATGACGGCCGGCGACAGGCCAAGCTCGCGGCCCGCCGCAGACAGACTGCCGGCGGAAACGACGCGGGCAAAGATCTCCAGTTCGCCGATGCTCAACATGACAGGGGCTTTATGCATGTATTGACGTGTTTCGAAAGCTGAGGCTGTCGATTTTTCAACGACGCGCGGGCCGGGATGCGATCGCGGTTTGCCTTGCTGCGAATTACTGGTAAACAGAATTGACCAGTTGGTGGAGGAATTCGGTTGAGCGGCCCAGCCATGCCAGAACCCGACAGGGCTACGCTTTCGCGGCGCGAGGAAATCGTGGCCGACATGCGCATCATCGTGCCCGGCGAGGGCGTGGTCGATACGCTCAACGAGATGCGCGCCTTCGAGTCCGACGGCCTGTCGGCCTATCGGCAAGTGCCGCTGGTCGTCGTTCTGCCGGAGACGACGGCGCAGGTCGCGCGCATCCTCAAATATTGCGCCGAGCGCAACATCCGTGTCGTGCCGCGCGGTTCGGGCACCTCGCTGTCGGGCGGCGCACTGCCGCTTCAGGACGCGGTGCTTCTGGTCATGAGCCGCTTCAACCGCATTCTCGACATCGACTATGCCAACCGCAGCGTGACCGCGCAGCCGGGCGTGACCAATCTCGGCATCACCCAGGCCGTCGAACAGGACGGTTTTTACTACGCGCCCGACCCGTCCTCGCAGATCGCCTGCTCGATCGGCGGCAATGTGGCGGAGAATTCCGGCGGCGTGCACTGCCTCAAATACGGCCTGACGACGAACAACGTGCTGGGGCTCGAAATGGTGCTGATGAGCGGCGAGGTCGTGTATCTCGGCGGCAAGCACCTGGATGCCGAAGGCTATGACCTTCTGGCCATCATGACCGGCTCGGAAGGGCTTTTGGGCGTCGTCACCGAGGTGACGGTGCGCATCCTGAAGAAGCCGGAGGCCGCGCGGGCGCTGCTGATCGGATTTCCGACGAGCGAAGAGGCGGGCCAGTGCGTCGCCGACATCATCGGCGCCGGCATCGTGCCGGGCGGCATGGAGATGATGGACAGGCCGGCGATCCACGCGGCGGAGGATTTCGTCCATGCCGGCTATCCGCTCGACGTCGAGGCGCTGCTGATCGTCGAACTCGACGGGCCGGTGGCCGAGATCGACCATCTCATCGAACGGGTGGAGGCGATCGCCCAAGAAAACGGCTCGACGACCTGCCGGATTTCCGCTTCGGAGGAAGAGCGCCTGTCGTTCTGGGCCGGCCGCAAGGCGGCTTTCCCGGCGGTCGGCCGCATCTCGCCCGATTACTACTGCATGGACGGCACCATCCCGCGCAAGGAGTTGCCGAAAGTGCTCGCCGGAATGCGTGCGCTGTCGGAGAAGTACGGGCTCGGCGTCGCCAATGTCTTTCACGCCGGCGACGGCAATCTGCACCCGCTGATCCTCTATGACGCCAACAATCCCGGCGAGCTCGACAAGGCGGAAGCGTTCGGCGCCGACATTCTGCGGCTGTGCGTGGCGGTGGGCGGCGTACTGACCGGCGAGCACGGCGTGGGCGTGGAAAAGCGCGACCTGATGCCGGAAATGTTCAGCCAAGCCGATCTCGACCAGCAGATGCGCGTCAAATGCGCCTTCGATCCCGGCCATCTGCTCAATCCGGGCAAGGTCTTCCCGCAACTGCGCCGCTGTGCCGAGCTCGGCCGCATGCACATCCATCGCGGCGAAATGCCGTTTCCGGACATTCCGCGGTTCTGACATGCATCTTGAAAGTAAGGCAATATTGCCTTACTTTTGATCCTTCGGATATGTGGGAGATCGACGATGACCACTCTTACCGTGACGGCCAAGGGTCAGGTGACCCTCAAGAAGGAACTGCTGGCGCATCTCGGCGTCGAGCCGGGACAGAAGATCGAGGTCAATCCTTTGCCCGACGGTCAGTTGGCGATGAGGGCCGCACGGCGAAAGGGCGGCTGGGAGAAAGCCTTCGGTATTCTGGCCGGCAAGACCGACAAGGTTGCGACTATCGAGGAGATGAATGAGGCGATCGCCAAGGGTTGGGCCGGCCTGAAATGAGGCTGACCGCGGACACCAACCTGCTGGTCCGGCTTGTAGTCGAGGACGACGAGGCTCAGGCGAAAGCCGCCTTCAGGCTGCTTTCCACGGCGGGACGTGTTGCAATTTCATTGCCATGCCTTTGCGAACTCGTTTGGGTTCTCGGCAGTGTGTACAACTACAGGGCAGACGATATTGCCGACGCGGTGCGTTCGGTGGTCGAACCCGGAAATGTCGTGGCCGACGTCGTGTCGGTCGAGTTCGGGCTGGCGGTATTGGCCGCTGGCGGCGACTTTGCCGACGGTGTCATCGCCAGCGCGGGGGCGGCGATGGGCGGCGAAACATTCGTTTCGTTCGACCGCAAGGCCGTAGCGGTCGTCGACAAGATGGGGTTCAGCGCCCGACTTGCGGATACGTCTTGATGACCACCTTCACTCCAACAACTGCCGACGAGGTCCTGGAAACGGTCCGGTGGGCGGCCGCCGAGGAGGCGCCGCTGGAAATTCTCGGTCATGGCTCCAAGCGCGCCATCGGGCGGCCTGTGCAGGCCGGGCATACGCTCGACCTGTCGGGCCTTTCGGGCGTGACGCTCTACGAGCCGGAGGAACTGGTGCTGTCGGCGAAGGCCGGGACGCCGCTCGCCGAGATCGCGGCGCTGCTTGCCGAGAACAATCAGGAACTCGCCTTCGAGCCGATGGATTACGGGCCATTGCTTGGTGGACGGCCCGGGCGCGGCACGATCGGCGGCCTCCTGGCGGCCAATCTGTCGGGACCGCGGCGGCTGAAGGCGGGTGCTGCGCGCGACCATGTCCTGGGCATCCACGCGGTGAGCGGGCGCGGCGAGGCGTTCAAATCGGGCGGCCGGGTTGTCAAGAACGTGACCGGCTACGACCTCTCGAAGGGCTTGGCCGGCTCCTGGGGCACGCTGGCGGTGGCCACCGACGTGACGTTCAAGGTTCTGCCGAGGGCCGAGACCGAGGAAACGCTGATCCTGCGCGGTTTGACCGAAGACGGCGCGGCTGCCGCCATGGCGCGCGCAATGGGGTCGAGCGCAGAGGTCTCGGCGGCCGCGCATCTGCCCGAAAGCGTTACGGGACGCGTCGCGCACGGCACGCTGGCCGGTCCCGCCTCGACGCTTCTCAGGGTCGAGGGCTTCGGTCCCTCCGTCGCCTATCGCATCAAGATGCTGAAGGAATTGATGGCGCCGCTGGCGGACATGGAGACCGCGCATGAAGAACGCTCGCGCGAGGTCTGGCGGCAGATCCGTGACGTGGAGCCGTTCGCCGACGGGACCGAGCGGCCGGTCTGGCGTATTTCCATGCCGCCCTCGGAAGGCCATCTGATGGTCATGGCGCTCAGGATGGAGGCGGCGGTCGACGCCCTTTACGACTGGCAGGGCGGGCTGATCTGGCTGCGCATGGAGGCCGATCCGGAAGCCGAGCTTTTGCGCGCGCTGATCCGCCGCCACGGCGGGGGGCATGCCACGCTGGTGCGTGCGCCGCTGGCTGCGCGCGCGGCGCTGCCGGTCTTCGAGCCGCAGCCGCCGGCGCTGGCTGCCCTTGCCGAACGGCTCAGGGCCGAGTTCGACCCCAAGGCCATACTCAATCCCGGCCGTATGACGCCCGCCGCGCAATCTGTTAGCCTTGCAAGCTTGAGGAGGACCCGATGAGCGATCCGAACACGCCGTCCGACCGGCAACGCCAGACCGACCGCTGGCTGGAACCGGGCAAGGTGAACGTCCAGGTCATCTACGTCCTCTACCTCGTCGGCTTCGTCATCGGCATTTCGGCCCTCGTCGGCATCGTCCTGGCCTATATGAATCGCGGCAAGACCGGCGGCTGGGTGGAAACCCACTACACCTGGGCGATCCGCACCTTCTGGATCGGCCTGCTCTATGCGTTCATCTGTGCGCTGCTCGCCTTCGTCGCCATCGGGTTCCTGCTGATGATCGCCGTGGTCGTGTGGGTGGTGGTGCGCGTCGTCCTCGGCCTGCAGAAAGCCGCACGCGAGGAGCCGATCGACAATCCGCAAAGCTGGATGGTTTGATGGGAATGCCGGGTCCGGCAGCCGTTCGAGTCGAGCCGGTTGGTGTCGTGTTATGATGTTATCAGTTGGAGGAATGAGATGCGTATCTCGGACATTCTAAGTTCTGACCCGGACATCGTCTCGGGAGCCGTCGTGTTCAAGGGCACCCGCGTGCCGGTCGATGCGCTTTTCGAGAATCTGGCAGCGGGTGTATCGCTAGAGGAATTCCTCGATGACTTCCCGACGGTTGAACGGTCGCAAGCCGAAGCCGCGCTTCGAATGGCCGTCGACGATCTGAAGCGTGACTTCGGAAAGAAAGCGGCTTGAGAACGGTCGTCGATGAAAATGTGCCGCGCCGACTTGTCGGTGCGCTGAGAGATTTGAACTGCGATGTCGCCGCATTTCCGCGAACATGGAAGGGGCTCAAAAACGGCAAGCTTCTCGCGGAACTCGGTTCAAACGGCTTTCAATGCCTCATTACCTGCGACAAGAGCCTGGCCTTTCAACAGACGCTGGATCGTTGGGGCCTTGCGGTCATCGTTCTGCCGGCTCAACGCTTCCACCTGTTGCTGCCCATCGCACATGGTATCGCCCGGGCAATTCGTGAAATCGAGATCGGGCAAGTGGCCAGCATAGAAACAGATGGCGGGTTTGATCTTCGTTCCTAAGTCGAGCACCATAATCCATGCAAACAACCTTCACCGCCGAACAGCTTGCCGATCCGCATGTCGCCGAATCCGAGCAGATCCTGCGCAAATGCGTCCATTGCGGCTTCTGCACGGCGACCTGCCCGACCTATGTAACGCTTGGCAACGAGCTCGACAGTCCGCGCGGGCGCATCTACCTGATCAAGGACATGCTGGAAAACGGGCGGCCGGCCGACAAGGAGATCGTCACCCATATCGACCGCTGCCTGTCGTGCCTCGCCTGCATGACCACCTGTCCCTCGGGCGTCAACTACATGCATCTGGTCGATCATGCGCGCGCCCATATCGAAAAGACCTATCGCCGGCCGCTCGCCGACCGGGCGATCCGTGCGCTGCTGGCCGCCGTGCTGCCCCATCCGGCGCGCTTTCGCGCCGCCTTGCGGCTTGCCGGGCTCGCTCGTCCGCTGACCGGGCTCATCGAGCGCGTGCCCGGCCTGAATCCGCTTTCGGCCATGCTCAAGCTTGCCCCGGCCTCCATTCCGCCGGCGCCGGCCGTGGCGGGCGAACATGCCGCGCAAGGCGAACGAAGGGGACGCGTGGCGTTGCTTTCGGGCTGTGCGCAGTCGGTGCTCGATCCGGGCATCAATGCCGCGGCGATCCGGCTTTTGACCCGGTTGGGGGTGGAGGTCGTCCAGCCTTCCGGCGAGGGCTGCTGCGGTGCGCTCGTGCACCATATGGGCAAGGAGGAGGCCGCGCTGGAACGCGCCCGGCGCAATGTCGATGCATGGACGGCGGAAATCGAGAAGGGCGGGCTCGACGCGATCATAATCACGGCGTCGGGCTGCGGCACGACGATCAAGGATTACGGTTTCATGCTGCGCCTCGACCCCGACTATGCGGAAAAGGCGGCGCGCGTTTCGGCCCTGGCGAAGGACGTGACGGAATATCTGGCAGGGTTCAACCTGCCCGCGCCGGTCGTGGAGCCCGGACTGACGCTCGCCTATCATTCGGCCTGTTCGATGCAGCACGGCCAGAAGATCACCCGCCAGCCGAAGGAGCTTCTGCACAAGGCCGGCTTTGTCGTGCGCGAGCCGCGCGAGGGGCATCTGTGCTGCGGCTCGGCCGGCACATACAACATCCTGCAGCCCCAGATTGCCCGGCGGCTGCGCAACCGCAAGGTCAAGAATATCGAGGCAACGGGCGCCAAGCTCGTCGCCACCGGCAATATCGGCTGCATGACGCAGATCGCGTCCGGCTCGGCCCTGCCGGTCGTGCACACGGTCGAACTGCTCGACTGGGCCTATGGCGGGCCACGGCCGCAACGCCTCGCCGCACTGCCGCCGGTGCTGGAAGCGGCCGAGTAGGGCGCGTGGGCGCGCTCTCTTTTACGCGGCTGCGTCCAACGTTACCTCGGCGGTAATCTTGGCCCAGGGGACGTAGATCTTCTGCTGCGCATCGCGACTGACCAGTCCGGCATCGAGCAATTTCGCAACATCGGAATGAACGCCGTGGTAATCGCGGCCGAGTGCCCTGGCGAGAGAGCGGATCGATGCAGGGCCGATCTCGCGCAGCTTGATGAGCAGCTTCCAGCGGTTCGTGCTGAGAAGCGCTGCGAGTGTTTCCATCGATTCGAAGGAGAGCTCGTTGGGGCTTTGCGCAGACTGCCCTGCGTCTATCCTTCGTGCCTCCTCGCGCGCACGACGGAAAAAGGACTGGGCGCCTTCAACCCTGATGCGGATTTCGCTCATCCCGTATCTCCCTTTCGACGTCCGTTTCGAAATCGCCGATCAATTGCTCCAGCGACCTGAATATATAGGGCTCTTCACGTTCGCGATAATGCCTGTGGTCGCCTTTGCCGGTTTCGTTGTCGTAGCCGATGATGCGCTCGCCCGGCCTTCCGTAGAAGAGCGAATATTTGAGCCCGTGTGGGCGGTCGGGCGTTGTCTGCGGCAGTCGCCAAACCTTCACCTCGACGATGGCACCATTGTCCAGGATATGCTTCCATCCAAGAACGGGTGATGCTTTTCGTTGCATATGTAAGCAATACCATAGGGGAGTTGCTGTCGCAACGCAGCCACCTGCCGTCCACAAATGCAAAGGGCGGCACGCCGGTGCGTGCCGCCCTCTGGCCCGCGATCCTTGTCCTGCCGGGTAGGCGCGCAAGGATCATGTCGGCCGGGTCATCATCCCCTCAACCCGGCCGGCCCCGCGGAAGGTCACATGACGACCACCTTCGTGCCGACATCGACACGCTCGTAAAGCTCGATGACGTCCTGGTTGCGCATGCGGATGCAGCCCGACGAGACGGCGCGGCCGATCGTCGAAGGCTGGTTGGTGCCGTGAACGCGGTACAGCGTGGAGCCCAGATAAAGGGCGCGTGCGCCAAGCGGATTGTCCGGGCCACCGGCCATGTGGACGGGCAGGATGCGCCCCTTCTTCCTCTCTCGCGCGATCATTTCGGCCGGCGGACGCCAGTCGGGCCATTCGCGCTTCTGCGTCACCTTGTGGGTGCCGGCCCATTCGAAGCCCGGCTTGCCGGTGCCGACGCCATAGCGGCGCGCCGTGCCGCCGGGCTGGACATGATAGAGAAAGTTCTCGTTCGTATCGATGATGATGGTGCCGGGCCTTTCCGGGCCGTCATAGGCGACCTGTTGCGGCAGGTATTTCGGGTCGAGTCCTGCCTTGACGTTGCCTGCATTGGGCTGCGGGGCAGGGCGCACGACATGAACCGTCTTTGGCGACCGGGCGGCAGGTGGCGGTGCCTGGCGCTGCACGGGCCTGGCGTCGCGTGGGCGCATCATTACGCGCAAGCCGCGCTCCGAGGTGCCGGGAATATCGTATCGCCGTTCGTTCACGATCGGTCCGCCGACCGTGGCTCGCCTGAGCTGCGTCACCCAGGGCGCCGTCAAGTCTGGGCTGACAACGAGCGGCGGACGCTCTGCGTAGCGGTCATCGGCAAGGGCCTGCGATGCCGCGAGCGCCAGCGCGACCGCGAGCCCCGCCTTGCAAGGAGACGATTTCATCCGACGTACACTCCACATACCGTCGTACGATAGTCCGGCCGGCTTGCACGAAGCTGCCGTAGCGGTGGCGATTGTGGACAAAAGGGGCGTCGGAAAGGTGAACGGATGGGATTCAGGGCCCGATTTGTCAGGAAAGATTTCCCGATGGTTACCGGGCGGTTCATGAATCTGGTAAATGCGGCCTTAATCGCGACAAGGGAGGCGAAGGCCGATGGACGATGTCAGGACCGGGTTGATCGAGGGGGCGGACGGCGAGCAGACCTGCTTCTGGCACGGCAACGACCCGTTCTACCGCGCCTATCACGACCGCGAATGGGGCCGGCCGGTCGACGACGATGTCCGGCTGTTCGAAAAGATCTGCCTTGAAGGGTTCCAGTCGGGCCTTTCCTGGCTCACCATCTTGCGCAAGCGGGAGAATTTCCGCGAGGCTTTCGCCGGCTTCGATTTCGAGAAGGTGGCGCTGTTCGGCGACGACGATGTCGAGCGCCTCATGTCGAATGCCGGCATCGTGCGCCATCGCGGCAAGATCGTCTCCACGATCAACAATGCCCGCAAGGCGCTGGACCTGAGGAAGGAGGCGGGCTCGCTCGCAGCCTGGTTCTGGTCCTTCGAGCCGGGAGAGGATGCGCGCCCGGCGCGGATCGACTTTGCGACGCTTGCCGCCAATCCGAAGACGGAGGTCTCGACGCGGATTTCCAAGGAGCTGAAGAAGCGCGGCTGGAGTTTTGTCGGACCGACCACGGTCTATGCCTTCATGCAGGCGATGGGGCTGGTCAACGACCATATCGAGGGTTGCGCCTGCCGGGCCGAAGTGGAGGCCGCGCGCCGTGCCTTCAAACGTCCCTGAAATTGCCGATGCGGATGTCGCTGCCTATTTCGCCGCCCGGCCGGCGAAGGTGGCGAAAATGCTTTTTCGCCTGCGCGGCATGGTCTTCGATGTCGCGGCCGGCACGCCGGGCGTGGGCGCGATTGCCGAAACCACGAAATGGGGCGAGCCGTCCTATGGGCCGAAAAAGCCGCGCGTGGGAAGCTCGGTCCGCCTGACGGCGATTGGCGAGGATACCGTCGCGGTCCATTTCATCTGCCACACCGGGCTCGTCGAGCGCTTTCGCGAACTTTACCCCGACAGCTTCGACTACAAGGGCAACCGCTCGATCCTGCTTGCCGCCGGCAGCGCCTTCGATGAGGCAGCGCTGCGCCACTGCATCGCCACGGCACTGACCTATCATCTGGCAAGACGCAGCCGTTGAGCGCCCGGCCGCGGCGTGTGGCAAGCCGCGCCGGCGCTTGCCGCACGGGCACGCATCGGCTACACGCGCGGCTGTATGTTTTCGCGACCGACAAGAACCAACAGAACCGACAAAGAACGACAAGAATGACCGGCAAATCCGAGAAGATGAAAGCGCGGCTGCCGCGCGGCTTCGTCGACCGCAGCGCGGACGATATCCGCGCCGTCGACGAGATGTGCGCGAAGATCCGCGCCGTCTATGAGCGCTACGGCTTCGAGCCGGTCGAAACGCCGCTGATCGAATATACAGATGCGCTGGGCAAGTTCCTGCCCGACCAGGACCGGCCGAACGAGGGCGTCTTTTCCTTCCAGGACGACGACGAGCAGTGGCTGTCGCTGCGCTACGACCTGACCGCACCGCTGGCGCGTTACGTGGCGGAGAATTTCGAGCGCCTGCCCAAGCCCTACCGCTCCTATCGCGCCGGCTGGGTCTTTCGTAACGAGAAGCCGGGGCCGGGGCGCTTCCGCCAGTTCATGCAGTTCGACGCCGACACGGTCGGCACGCCGGGGGTCGCCGCCGACGCCGAGATGGCGATGATGATGGCCGACGTTATGGAAGCGCTGGGTCTCAATGGCCAGTACGTCATCCGCGTCAACAGCCGCAAGGTGCTCGATGGGGTGCTGGAGGCGATCGGGCTTGGCGGCGAGGAAAACGCCGGACGCCGGCTGACGGTGCTCAGAGCCATCGACAAGGCGGATAAGTTCCCCCGTGAAGAGGTCAACAAGTTACTAGGTCCCGGTCGCTGGGATGGCGGCAAGAAGGGCGAGGGTGATTTCACGAAGGGGGCTGGTCTGTCGCAAGAACAAATCGATAAGCTGCACGCTTTGATGCTTCAATCGGGCAACGCCGGAATTCTTGTCGACGAAGCGAGGGCATCTGAGGCCGAATTGTCCGCTGGGCCCTTTCCAGGCAGTACTCAATATTTATCGAACCGGCAACTCTGCAAAGATATGGCAGAGGCGGCTGAAGAGAACGGCATGGAGCAAAGTGGAATTGATGAACTCGGCACAATTGCAGCGCTTGTGGATGCGGCAGGGTACGGGCCCGACAGGATAAGAATCGACGGCTCCGTCGTCCGCGGTCTCGAATATTACACCGGTCCGGTCTACGAGGCCGAGCTTCTGGCCGAAATCCCCAACGAGAAGGGCGAGATCGTGCGCTTCGGCTCGGTCGGCGGCGGCGGGCGCTATGACGGGCTGGTCTCGCGCTTCCGCGGCGAGCCGGTGCCGGCAACAGGTTTTTCCATCGGCGTGTCGCGGCTGGTGACGGCGCTGAAGAACCTCGGCAAGCTGGAGAAGCGTTCTGCTACGGGGCCGGTCATCGTCACCGTCATGGATAGAGACCGCAAGGCGGACTACATGCGGCTGACGAAGATTCTGCGCGATGGGCTCAACCCAGTCGACGAAAACGGTAGGCCGCTCGGTCCGCCAATTCCCGTCGAGATGTATCTGGGCAATCCGAAGAATTTCGGCAATCAACTCAAATATGCCGACCGGCGCGGCAGCCCCTGCGTCGTCATCCAGGGCGGCGACGAGCGCGAAAAGGGCGAGGTGCAGATCAAGGATCTGGTCGTCGGGGCAAGACTTGCCCAGAACATTGCCGACCACGAGCAGTACAAGGAAAGCCGTCCCGGTCAGATTACCGTGCCTCAGTCCGATCTGGTCGTCGAGGTGCAAAAGATCCTCGACGCGCAGAGAGCGGAGCGGGCGTGACCGGTAGCATTTCTTCGTACCCCCCTCTGGCCTGCCGGCCATCTCCCCCGCAAGGGGGGAGATTAGCCCTCATCCACGCCTCGCCCGTCCTGCAACGCTGGCGATTGGCGAACGCCGAACTGCTGCCAATCTCCCACCTTGAGAGAGAGATGGCCGGCAGGCCAGAGGGGGGTGCTTTCATTCGGGCCGCCGCCCCATGACCCTGCGCTATCCCGCCTTCGCCCCCGACATATTGCGCCTTTTCGAAGAGCGCGGCGCCGCGCTTGCCGACGTGCCGGTGATCCAGCCGGCCGATCCGTTTCTCGACATGGCGGGCGAGGATCTGCGCCGGCGCATCTTCCTCACCGAGAGCGAGACGGGAAAGAGCCTGTGTCTCAGGCCGGAATTCACCATCCCCGTCTGCCTTGACCACATCGAAAGCCGCGCCGGCACGCCCCGCCGCTACGGCTATCTGGGCGAGGTCTTCCGCCAGCATCGCGAGGGCGGCAACGAGTTCTTCCAGGCCGGCATCGAGGATCTGGGCGAGCCCGATATCGCGAAAGCCGATGCGCGCTCGATCGCCGATGCCCATGCGCTGCTCCAATGTGCTGCGCCCGGCGCGTCCTTTGCCGTCACGCTCGGCGACCAGACGGTGTTCGAGGCGGTGCTGGCCGCGCTCGGTCTTCCGCGCGGCTGGCGCATGCGCCTTGCCCGCGCCTTCGGTTCGGCCGACCAGCTCGAGGCCGCCCTTTCCGACCTGGCCAATCCGCCGAAAAACACCGCCCTGCCGGATGAGGTGGCACCGCTCGTGGCCGATGGCGATCAGTCCGCATTGGCGGGCTTCGTCGCGCAGGGCATGGAAGAGGCGGGGCTGTCGCCAACGCTCGGCCGCGCACCGGACGAGATCGCCCGCCGGCTGATCGAGAAGACGCAACTGAGAAGCGTGCGGCTGTCGGCCGAGGCCTTCGAGGCGCTGAAGGGCTTTTTGGCGATCCGTGCGCCGCTCGGCGATGCGCCGGTTGTCTTGAACGACTTCGCCCAGGCGGCGGGCATCTCGCTCGGCGGCGCGCTGGACGCGTTTGCCGCGCGGGCCGAGGCCTTGCGCGCGCTCGGCCTGCCGATGGACGCGGTCACCTATGACGCCGCCTTCGGCCGGCCGCTCGACTATTACACCGGGCTTGTCTTCGAGATCTCGGAAAAAGGCGGCGCGCGGCCGCTCATCGGCGGCGGACGCTACGACCGGCTGCTGACGCTGCTGGGCGCAAGACAGCCCATTCCGGGCGTCGGCTTTTCGGCCTGGCTCGACCGGATCGGCGCCTTGCGGGAGGGCACGCGATGACACTGACGCTCGCTCTGCCCTCCAAGGGGCGGTTGCGCGACAAGGCGCTCGACGCTCTGGCAAAGGCCGGCCTGCCGGTCGTCGAGCCGGAGGACCAGCGCCGCTACCGGGCGCATGTCGCGGGGCGCGACGATATCGAGATCGCCTTCCTGTCGGCCTCCGAGATTGCCGGCGAAATCGGCCAGGGCAATGTCGATCTCGGCGTGACCGGCGAAGACCTGATGCGCGAGACGGTGCTCGACTGGGAGGCGCGCGCGGCAATCGAGGCGCGTCTCGGTTTCGGCCGGGCGGATGTCGTCGTCGCCGTGCCCGACATTTGGCTGGACGTGACCACCATGGCCGATCTCGACGACGTGGCGGCCGATTTCCGCCAGCGCCACGGCCGCCGGCTCAGGATCGCGACCAAATACTGGCGGCTTACCCAGCAGTTCTTCTCGCAACTGCACGGCATCCAGGTCTACCGCATCGTCGAGAGCCTGGGCGCGACCGAAGGCGCGCCGGCGGCCGGCTCGGCTGACGTCATCGTCGACATCACCACGACCGGCTCGACGCTCAAGGCGAACCATCTGCGGATATTGGAGGATGGCGTGATCCTGGAATCGCAGGCCTGTCTCGTCTCATCGCGCAAGGCGCGGGACGAGGGCGAGGCGGCGCTGCTGGATGAACTCGCCCAGCAGGTGAGAGCAGCAATCGAGGCAGGCTGAACGGCTCTCTGCAACGCAAAACGGCCCGGATCGCTCCGGGCCGCATGTTCTTTCGAAGATGATGGTTCAGCCGCGTTTGGCGTCGATCGACAGCGCGCCGGGGCCGAAGACGGCGAGGACCAGGAAGCCGCCGGCAATCGCCAGGTTCTTCTGGAAATTGATCATCTGGCCCTGGTCGGCGAAGTCGGTGTGGGCGACCAGCGCCGAGCCGACGCAGAGGAGCGCGAGCAGCACCGCGGCGATCCGGGTCTGGAAGCCGACGAGAACGGCCAGTCCGCCCAGCAGTTCGATGAGGCCGACGACAATGGTCGTCACCGTCGGCATCGGCAGTCCGAGGCTGGTGAAATAGCCGGCGGTGCCGCCGATCGCCGTGAGCTTGGAGAAACCGGCGAGGATGAACATCACGGAAAGCAGGATGCGGCCGAGCACAAGCACGGCCGAAGCGGCGGAACCGGTCTGTGCGGTAGCGGAATCATTGGTCGACATGGGGATCTCCGAAGGTTTTGTTCCGGCTGCGGGATAGCCCAGTAGCGTCGTTCACAGTAGTGGGTATGTGTACGACACATCGTTCACAATTGCATTATCGAGGGATCGCGGCAAAGCCGACCGCAGCCCTCGCCGGCCGTGCTCATCTTGCCTGGAGGACAAGGCAGAGCACGAATCCGACGGGGCAAGGATACCGCAACCTTCACGAAATCCGCAAACCGTACGCTTCACCCCGGTCGCGTCATCTCCTCGGGCCGCACGATGCGGTCGTAATCCTCTGCGCTCACCAGCCCGGTGGCGAGCGCCTCCTCACGCAGGGTGGTGCCGTTCCTGTGCGCGGTCTTGGCGATCTTGGCCGCGTTGTCGTAGCCGATCGTCGGGGCAAGCGCGGTGACCAGCATCAAGGAGCGCTCCAGCGCCGCCTTGATGTTGTCCTCGCGTGCCTCGATCCCCGTAACGCAATTGTCGGTGAAGGAAACGGAAGCGTCCGAGAGAAGCTGCACCGACTGCAGGAAATTATAGGCCAGCAGCGGATTGTAGACGTTAAGCTCGAAATGGCCCTGGCTGCCGGCGAAGGTGAGCGCGGCGTTGTTGCCGAAGACCTGCACGCAGACCTGGGTCAGCGCCTCGCACTGGGTCGGATTGACCTTGCCGGGCATGATCGACGAGCCGGGCTCGTTTTCCGGCAGCGCCAATTCGCCGAGGCCCGAGCGCGGGCCGGAGCCGAGAAAGCGGATGTCGTTGGCGATCTTGAACAGCGCGGCCGCGGCCGCGTTGATCGCGCCATGGGCGAAGACCATGGAATCATGCGCCGCCAGCGCCTCGAACTTGTTGGGCGCGGTGACGAAGTCGATGCCGGTGATGGCTGCGATGCGCTCGGCGACCTTTTCGGCAAAGCCGACGGGCGCGTTGAGCCCGGTGCCGACCGCCGTACCGCCCTGGGCAAGCTCGCACAGGCCGGGCAGGGTGAGTTCGAGGCGCCTGATGGAGGAGGCGACCTGCGCGGCATAGCCGGAAAACTCCTGGCCGAGCGTCAGCGGCGTGGCATCCTGGGTGTGGGTGCGGCCGATCTTGACGATGTGGTCGAAGGCCTTTGTCTTTTCCTCGAGAGCGGCGTGCAGATGTTTCAGCGCCGGCACGAGGTCGTGGACGATGCGTTCGGCGGCAGCGACATGCATGGCTGTCGGATAGGTGTCGTTCGACGACTGGCTCATATTGACATGGTCGTTGGGGTGGACGGGTTTTTTCGTGCCCATCTCGCCGCCAAGCATTTCGATCGCCCGGTTGGAGATCACCTCATTGGCGTTCATGTTGGACTGCGTGCCCGAGCCGGTCTGCCAGACGACGAGCGGAAAATGATCGTCGAGCTTGCCATCGATCACCTCCTGCGCGGCTTCCACGATCGCCTTGCCGATTTGCGGATCGAGCTTTCCGAGCGCCATGTTTGCCTCGGCGGCGGCGCGCTTGACGATGCCGAGCGCGCGCACGATCGACAGAGGCTGCTTTTCCCAGCCGATCTTGAAATTGCCGAGCGAGCGTTGCGCCTGCGCGCCCCAGTAGCGATCCGCCGGCACCTCGATCGGGCCGAACGTGTCTGTTTCGGTGCGGGTTGCGCTCATGGTCCTGCTCCTTGTCTGGCATTAGTGTGCATCGGTGCAAATGTCAGCGCCAGATAGCAAAAACATGAGTTGTGATGGAAGCTTTATTCGCGGCTGCTTCGCCGCGGAGTGGTCATCCGAAAGGTTTGCGCCCATTCATCACGTCGATTGACCGTAAGGTGATCCGCATATAGGCCGGTACACACCATGCTCGAACTCTTCATCGCGGCCGGACTCATCCTGCTCAACGGCGTCTTTGCCTTGTCGGAATTGTCGGTGGTGTCATCGCGGTTGCCGCGGCTGAAGCTGATGGCCGAGCAGCACCGGGCCGGGGCGAAGGCTGCCCTGCAACTGGCGCAGGATCCCGGCCGGTTCCTTTCCACGGTCCAAATCGGCATCACGCTGGTGGCGATCCTGGCCGGCGCATTTTCGGGCGCGGCGCTCGGCGGCCGGTTGGGACTGTTGCTGGCCGAACTGGGCCTGTCGCCGCGGACGGCCGGCATCGCCGGCTACGCGCTTGTGATCGGTGCGATCACGTTTTTTTCGGTGGTCATCGGTGAACTGGTGCCCAAGCATCTGGCACTGCGCAACCCGGAGCGCTTCGCCTGCGCGCTGGCGCCGGCGATGCTGTTCCTGTCGCGCGCAGCGATCCCGGTCGTCTGGCTGCTCGACACAACGACGAAAGGCCTGCTCGTCCTGCTCGGCATGGGCGGCAGAGGCCGCGATGCGCCGACCGACGAGGACATCCGCGCCATGATCGCGGAGGCGGAGAATGCCGGCGTCATCGAGACGGCGGAGCAAACGATGATCGCCGGGGTGATGCGGCTGGGCGATCGCGGTGTGCGGGCATTGATGACGCCGCGCACCGAAGTCGAGATGCTCGATGTCGGGTTGAGCGAGGCGGCGCTGCGCAAGGCACTCATTGCCACCTCGCACTCGCGCATACCGGTTTACGAGGGGGATCCGGACGCCATGATCGGCGTCGTCATCGTGCGCGACCTGTTGAAGCCGCTCCTGTCGAAGCGGAAGTTCGACCTGAAGAAGCATGCCGTTCAGGCACCTGTCGTGCCCGACACGGTCGATGCGCTCAGCGCCCTCGACGCGCTGCAGCGTGCGAACGTGCCCGTGGCGCTCGTTCACGACGAGTTCGGCCATTTCGAAGGGCTCATCACGCCTGCCGACGTGCTCGATGCGATCGCCGGGGCATTCCGCTCCGACGAGGTGGGCAGCGGCAGCCAGGCCACACAGCGCCAGGACGGCTCTTGGCTGATCAGCGGCTGGATGCCGGCCGACGAGATGGCAGACCTCATCCATATCCGACTGCAGCGTCGCCGCAGCTACGACACGGTGGCTGGATTCATCATTGACCTCTTGAAGCGCATACCCGAGGTCGGCGACACGGTCGAAGCCGAGGGCTGGCGGTTCGAGGTGGTCGATCTGGACGGAAGGCGCATCGATAAGGTGCTGGCCAGTCGGCTGGGCTGAGGCGGCCACGCTACGACATGACCGACGCCCCGCGATACGGACGTCTCCTCAACGAATAGATAGGCTTTCGGCCAAAAGAAAAGGGCGGCCCGAAGACCACCCTTTCCGTTTCGGTTGGGTTCAAGCCCGCATGCGGGCTTGAGCACTTTGGTTGATGGGCGAGCTTTATGGACTTCCTTAGAAGTCCATGCCGCCCATGCCGCCCATGCCACCCATGCCGCCGGGCATGGCCGGAGCCCCAGCGTCCTTCTTCGGCGTCTCGGCGATCATGGCCTCGGTGGTGACCAGCAGGCCGGCGACCGATGCCGCGTCCTGGAGAGCGCTGCGCACGACCTTGACCGGGTCGACGATGCCCATCTGGATCATATCGCCATATTCGCCGGTCTGGGCGTTGTAGCCGTAGGTCTGGCTGTTGTTCTCGAGGATCTTGCCGACGATGATCGAGGCCTCGGCGCCCGCATTGGATGCGATCTGACGGGCCGGAGCCTGCAGCGCGCGGCGCACGATGTTGACGCCGGCATCCTGATCGGGATTGACGCCCTTGGCCTTGATGGCTGCGGAGGCGCGCAGGAGAGCGGTACCGCCGCCCGACACGATGCCTTCCTCGACGGCCGCGCGGGTCGCGTTGAGGGCGTCGTCGACGCGGTCCTTCTTCTCCTTCACCTCGACCTCGGTCGAGCCGCCGACGCGGATCACGGCAACGCCACCGGCGAGCTTGGCCAGGCGCTCCTGGAGCTTCTCGCGGTCATAATCGGAGGTCGTCTCCTCGATCTGCTGCCTGATCTGGGCGACGCGGCCCTCGATCTCGGCCTTCTGGCCGGCACCGTCGACGATCGTGGTGTTCTCCTTCTCGATGCGCACCTTCTTGGCGCGGCCGAGCATGTCGAGCGAGACGTTCTCGAGCTTGATGCCGAGATCCTCGGAGATCACCTGACCGCCAGTCAGGATGGCGATGTCCTCGAGCATGGCCTTGCGGCGGTCGCCGAAGCCCGGAGCCTTGACGGCGGCGATCTTCAGGCCACCGCGCAGCTTGTTGACGACGAGGGTTGCCAGTGCCTCGCCCTCGACGTCCTCGGCGATGATGAGGAGCGGCTTGGACGACTGGACGACCGATTCCAGAACCGGCAGCATGGCCTGCAGGTTGGACAGCTTCTTCTCGTGGAGAAGGATGTAGGCGTCTTCCAGCTCGGCAACCATCTTGTCGGGGTTGGTGACGAAGTAGGGCGAGAGATAGCCGCGGTCGAACTGCATGCCCTCGACGACCTCGAGCTCGGTCTCGGCCGTCTTGGCCTCTTCGACCGTGATCACGCCGTCATTGCCGACCTTCTGCATTGCCTCGGCGATCATGTCGCCGATTTCCTTTTCGCCATTGGCCGAGATCGTGCCGACCTGGGCGACTTCTGCCGAGGTGTTGATCTTCTTGGCGCTCTTGACCAGATCGGCAACGACTTCCGTGACCGCGAGGTCGATGCCGCGCTTCAGGTCCATCGGGTTCATGCCGGCGGCAACCGCCTTGGCGCCTTCCTTGACGATGGACTGGGCGAGAACCGTGGCCGTCGTGGTGCCGTCGCCGGCAACGTCGTTGGTCTTGGAGGCGACTTCGCGCACCATCTGGGCGCCCATGTTCTCGAACTTGTCCTCGAGTTCGATCTCCTTGGCGACCGTCACGCCGTCCTTGGTGATGCGCGGTGCGCCGAAGGACTTGTCGATGACGACGTTGCGGCCTTTCGGGCCCAGCGTCACCTTGACCGCATCGGCCAGGATATCGACGCCGCGCAGCATCTTCTCGCGCGCGTCACGGGCAAATTTTACTTCCTTGGCAGCCATATTCAGCTCCTGTGTTCAAAGCCGCTCGGGGGAGACGGCCTGACATTCGATTGTGTAATGGTGAAGCGCGGCCGGCTCAGCCGATCACGCCCATGATGTCGGCTTCCTTCATGATGAGAAGGTCCTCGCCATCGAGCTTGACTTCCGTACCGGACCACTTGCCGAACAGGATGCGGTCGCCAGCCTTGACGTCGAGCGGAACGAGCTTGCCGGTCTCGTCGCGCGCGCCTGAGCCGACGGCGATGATCTCGCCTTCCTGCGGCTTCTCCTTGGCCGTGTCGGGGATGATAATGCCACCCTTCGTCTTGTCTTCGGATTCGACCCGGCGTACGACCACACGGTCATGAAGCGGGCGGAAATTCGATTTTGCCATGTTGACTATCCTCGATGCGGATGTTTGAGAAACAAATTTCCTCCGTCCGGAGAGCCGGACAGGTATTAGCACTCGCCCTGATGAGTGCTAACGGCGGCTGAAATAGGCGCTTGGATTTCACGAGTCAAGAAGCGTGAAGCCGCCATTTGACTGCAATGTCCCTGATGCTTGCGGACGATGCCGGGCAATGACGTGGCATATCGGGCCGGCGCCGAAGCGTGGATTGCACGGCGATCGGCGGACAGACGGCAATTCGGCGCGCGTTGGTCCGGGTTCGCAACTCCGGCCGGAAGGGTGGCGCCGGCTCATCTCAATCGCGAAAGCGGGTGACAGGTCACGACAGTTCGGATAATTCGGCAAGCCGAAGCTGCCCGAGCGAGGGCGCATGACACCGCCACTGCCGCACGGGAGCAGATATGCCGCAAGCACTGCAGATGATCGGTTCGCTGGATGAGATTTCCGGTGGCTACAAGGCCATCCTGTGCGACGTGTGGGGCGTGGTTCACAATGGCGTGCGCGCTTTTCCGGCGGCGGTGGAGGCGCTCAGGCGGGCCCGCGCGGCGGGCAGGGCGGTCGTCCTCATCACCAATGCGCCGCGTCCGCATGGCGAGGTCGAGCGGCAGCTCGCGGCACTCGGCGTGCCTGACGATGCCTTCGATGCTGTGGTCACGTCGGGCGACGTGACCCGCGGGCTCATCGCGGAGGGGCCGCGCCGCATCTTCCATTTGGGGCCCGAGCGCGACATGTCGATCTATGACGGTCTGGACGTGGACCTCGTCGAGGAGTTCGAGGCGGCCGGCGTCGTGTGCACCGGGCTCTTCGACGACGAGAGCGAAACGCCGGCCGACTATGCCGAGATGCTGCAGCGCCTGCGCATGCGCGACCTTCCTCTCATCTGCGCCAACCCAGACATCGTGGTCGAGCGCGGCGACAGGATGGTGTGGTGCGCCGGCGCGCTCGCCCGCGACTACGGCCAGCTCGGCGGGCGCACATTGATTGCCGGCAAGCCGCACAGGCCGATCTACGAGGCAACGCTGGCGGCGGCAGGAGGGGCGCTCGGCGCACCGGTCGGGCCGGACGATGCGCTGGCGATCGGCGACGGCATCCTGACTGACGTGAAGGGCGCAGAATTGAACGGGATCGACGTTCTTTACGTCTCGGGCGGCATCCATGCGCGCGACTATGGCGAGCCGGACAATCCGGATCCCGGCAAGCTGGCGGATTTTCTGGCCAGGCATGGCCATCATCCGGTCGCCGCGATCCCCCATCTGACGTAACGACGCCGGGCAGGAGGAAGCAGAGCGCCATGGGCAGCAAGACTTTCCTTCGCATCAAGGACGGCACGAGCCTTCCCGGGCAATTGCGCGGCGGCGTCGTCGCGATCGGCAATTTCGACGGGGTGCATCGTGGGCACCAGGCAGTGCTGGAACGGGCCCTGGAAGAAGCGCAACGTCGGACAATGCCGTCGCTGGTGCTGACGTTCGAGCCGCATCCGCGCAGCGTCTTCCGGCCCGACCATCCCGTCGACCGCGTCACCCCCGCCGCCTTGAAAGCCGACATCGTCCGCTTCATGGGTTTCGACGCTGTGGTGGAGCAGGACTTCACGCGCCAGTTCGCCAGCCGGTCGGCAGAGGATTTCGTGTCGGGCATTCTCGTCGGCCAGCTCGGCATCTGCCATGCCGTGACCGGCTTCGACTTTCATTTCGGCAAGGACCGCCAGGGCGACCCGGCCTATCTCATGGCGGCGGGCAAGAAAAACGGTTTCGGCGTCACGCTGGTCGACGCCTTTCGCGACGAGGGGGCGGAAGTCGTCTCCTCGAGCCGTATCCGCGATCTCCTGTCAAGAGGCGCTGTGGCCGAGGCGGCCGGGCTCCTTGGCTATCGTTATACGGTCGAGGCGACCGTGACAGGTGGCCAGCAGCTTGGCCGCACGCTCGGCTTTCCCACCGCCAACATGGCCTTGCCGCCGCAAACCGGACTTCGTCACGGCATCTATGCGGTCCGCCTGCGACGCCAGGACGGCACGCTGCATGACGGCGTGGCGAGTTTCGGGCGCCGTCCGACCGTCGACCCGGACGGCGCGCCGCTCCTGGAGACGTTCGTCTTCGACTTCGCCGACGACCTTTATGGCGAGACCTGCCGGGTGTCGATCTTCGGCTTCCTGCGCGGGGAGCGGAAATTTCCCTCGCTGGACGCCCTGGTGGTCCAGATGAAGCGCGACGAGGCCGAGGCCCGCGCGCTTCTGGCAGGCGTACAGCCGCTTTCCGCAATCGACCGTCACACTGCCTTCGACCGGGACTGACGTTGCGTTGCCGCCGTCGGCAGGCGGTGGCCTGGTTGCCTTGGGCATTGTATCATCTTTGCGGGTGACCCCGGGGCAGCGACAAGGAGACGGCCCATGGGCATGACGCGGAAGGAAGAAGCACGCGCATTGAGCGCCGACGAGCAAAAATTGGTCGAAAAATCGCATCATCCGGCGGTGCAGGAACTGTCGGACGAGGAATTGTCCAAGCTGGTCCGGTTGATGCGCGAACGCCGCGACAAGGCACATTCGCAAGCGCATCGCCGACGGCGCGAAATGCGTGGCAAGGCCAAGCCGAAAGGCGCATCCGCATCTACTGCCGATGCGGGCTCGAAGGTCAAGGCGGAGGTGCTGGCGTCCGTGATGCGCCGTCTCAACAACGAGGCGGAGCGCCGCCGGCGCATGGCGGCAAGCATATCGTTGGCCGAAAGCGCGCAGAAGGCATTGGCGCTGAAGCAGGCCGGCGCCAAGGAAAAGGGCGCATTGAACACGCGTCACGCCCGCGTAGGGATGCGCGAGACGCAACGCGCGCTCGAACATGTCCCGCTCAAACGGATCGTTTGAGCGAAAGGGACATGTTCCAGCATATTGATCTGGCGCGCATATCATTGCTTCGAACGTTTCCGTTTGAAGCGAATGCGCGCTAGCGCCTGAGGCCGAGGCCGAAGGCGATGAAGGACCAGCCCTGGAAGATCAGGTCGATGGAGAGGAAAAGTCCAAGGATCCAGAGGCTGTTGACCGGCCAGCCGGCAGCGATGACAAGGCCGGCGAGCAAGGTCACGATGCCCGCGAGCAGCACCCATCCCCAGCCCGAGTTCGAGCGCTCCTTGATGCTGATCCAGATGCGTACCAGACCGTCGGCGACCAGGGTGATTGCCAGGATGAAGGTCAGCACCGCCGATGCCAGAAGTGGATTGGTGAAGGCGATGACGCCCGCCGCCGCGTAGAGCAGGCCGGCCAGAAGCCACAGGATGAACTGACCCCATCCCTTGACGCCGAATGCGTGGATGAACTGCGCGACGCCGGCGATCAGCATCAAGATACCGACATAATAGACTGAAACCACCGTCGCGAGGACGACGTTGAAGAAGGCAATGAGGCCTAGAACCAGAAAGGCTATTCCGAGGGCGACGAACCAGCCCCATTTCGATCTCACCTCGGTGATCGCGTCACCGAGCGTGTTTCCCTCATGTGCATTTGCGTTGGCCATTGACGGCACTCCTGGTTGAAACAGCCAGGTGATTCTGCGCCCGACGGGTTGCAAACTCAATACCGTACTTACGCTACGGCAACTTATGGTGCCGTGCACGTTCGCATGCGCCGGGGGGCGGCGTTACCGATGGCTGAAAAAGGGGAAAAGGCCGACGCCCTCCCGCGAAGGGAGGGCGTTGCCCGAGTATCGGCCCTGCGGTTGCCCGATCAGGTCCGCCGCGAATCGGATTCTGCCATGGCGCCGGGCCTGCGGCCAGCGATTTTGCCGCATAACGACCATGAAATCGGGCAGCTCGGCGCATGTCGCGCGAAGGAGGGCGGGCAGGAAGATCAATTGTGGCTTTATTCTTGGGCCGGGCTCGGCTAAAAGCGCCGCCATGATGATGCTCGCCCGCTTCAACGTGACCGTGATACGAATTACCGGCCCGGCCCTCCGGGCGGCCTGAGGCGCCTGACGGTCCGGGACTACCGCGCGCTCTGGCGCTGCACCGACTTCAAAGATCCATTCATGATATGGGCCCGCCCGACTGTTTCACTTCGCGGCCCGACACGGCGAGACGATGACCGACACTGCTGAAAAACTCGACTACTCGAAGACCCTTTACCTGCCGAAAACGGACTTTCCGATGCGCGCCGGCCTGCCCGACAAGGAGCCGAAGCTGGTCGAACGCTGGCAGGAGATGAACCTCTACAAGCGCATGCGCGAGGACGCGGCCGGGCGGCCGAAATATGTTCTCCATGACGGCCCACCCTACGCCAACGGCAACATCCATATCGGCCATGCGCTGAACAAGATCCTGAAGGACGTCATCACGCGCTCCTTCCAGATGCGCGGCCGCGATTCCAACTACGTGCCGGGCTGGGACTGCCACGGCCTGCCGATCGAATGGAAGATCGAGGAGCAATACCGCGCCAAGGGGCTCGACAAGGACGAGGTGCCGGTCAACGAGTTCCGTCAGGAATGCCGCGAGTTCGCGCAGCACTGGATCAATGTGCAGACGGCCGAGTTCAAGCGTCTTGGCGTCGAGGGCGACTTCGAAAATCCCTATACGACCATGAACTTCCACGCTGAAGCGCGCATTGCGGGCGAACTGTTGAAGTTCGCCATGTCCGGCCAGCTCTATCGCGGCTCAAAGCCGGTCATGTGGTCGGTTGTCGAGCGCACCGCGCTCGCCGAGGCCGAGGTCGAGTACCAGGACTACGAGTCGGACACGGTGTGGGTGAAGTTTCCGGTCCAGCGATCTAATATGGCTGATCTTCAAGGGGTTGACCCTGCCACATATACGGGAGGGCCAACAGCACGTGATCTCCAACTTGCTGAGCAGCAAGATGAACTACTCGGGGCGTTTGTCGTTATCTGGACCACGACGCCGTGGACGATCCCCGGCAACCGCGCCGTCTCCTATTCGCCGCGCATCGCCTACGGCCTCTACGAGGTGACGGCGGCGGAAAACGATTTCGGCCCGCAGGCGGGCGAGAAGCCGATCTTCGCCGACGCGCTGGCCGAGGAATCCTTCGCCAAGGCGAAGCTCGAATACAAGCGCCTGCGCGAAGTCTCAGCTGATGAACTGAGTCGCATCACCTGCGCCCATCCCCTCAAGGGTCTCGGCGGCGGCTACGAGTTTGCCGTCCCGATGCTGGCCGGCGATCACGTCACCGACGATGCCGGCACGGGCTTCGTGCATACCGCGCCGGGCCATGGCCGCGAGGACTTCGAAGCCTGGATGGACCATCAGAAGGAACTGCAGGCGCGCGGCATCGACACGGCGATCCCCTTCACCGTCGGCGACGACGGTCGCTTCACCGAGGATGCGCCCGGCTTCGGTCCCGAGCGGGAAGGCGGGGCGGCCCGCGTCATCGACGACAACGGCAAGAAGGGCGACGCCAACAAGGCCGTCATCGAGGCGCTGATCGCAAGGGACATGCTGTTCGCGCGCGGGCGGCTGAAGCATTCCTATCCGCATTCCTGGCGCTCCAAGAAGCCGGTGATCTTCCGCAACACGCCGCAGTGGTTCGTCTATATGGACAAGGAACTGGGTGACGGCACGACGCTGCGCAGCCGCTCGCTCACGGCTATCGACCAGACCCGTTTCGTTCCCGCTGCCGGCCAGGCGCGGCTGCGCGCCATGATCGAGGATCGGCCCGACTGGGTGCTGTCCCGGCAAAGGGCGTGGGGCGTGCCGATCTGCGTCTTCGCCGATCATCATGGCGAGGTGCTGAAGGACGAGGCGGTCAATGCGCGCATCCTGGATGCCTTCGAGAAGGAGGGCGCCGACGCCTGGTTCGCAAAGGGTGCCAAGGAACGTTTCCTCGGCGCCGACCATGACCCGGACCATTGGCATCAGGTCACCGACATTCTCGATGTCTGGTTCGATTCCGGCTCCACCCACACCTTCACGCTGGAAGACCGGCCGGACCTCAAATGGCCGGCCGACGTCTACCTGGAAGGATCCGACCAGCATCGCGGCTGGTTCCATTCCTCGCTCTTGGAAAGCTGCGGAACGCGCGGCCGCGCGCCCTACGACGCCGTCATCACGCATGGCTTCACCATGGACGAGCACGGACGCAAGATGTCGAAGTCGCTCGGCAATACGGTCGTGCCGCAGGATGTGATGAAGCAGTCGGGCGCCGACATCCTCAGGCTGTGGGTGATGACCACCGACTATTGGGAGGACCAGCGCCTCGGCAAGAACGTCCTGCAGACCAATATCGACGCCTACCGCAAGCTCAGGAACACGACACGCTGGATGCTCGGCACGCTGGCCCATGACGAGGGCGAGGACGTCGATGTCGCCGAGATGCCGGAACTGGAGCGGCTGATGCTGCACCGGCTGGCCGAGTTCGACCGGGTCGTGCGCAAGGGCTACGACAATTTCGACTTCAAGCGCATCACGCGCGCCCTGATCGACTTCATGGTGGTCGAGTTGTCGGCCTTCTATTTCGACGTGCGCAAGGACGCGCTCTACTGCGACGCGCCGTCGAGCCTGCGCCGCAAGTCGGCCATCGTCGTGGTGCGGCGCCTGTTCGACGCCATCGTCAAATGGATGGCGCCGATGCTGCCCTTCACCATGGAGGAGGCGTGGCTGGAGCGTCATCCCGATGCGGTCTCGGTGCACCTGGAACAGTTTTCCGACATTCCGGCCGAATGGCTCGACGAAGAGCTCGCTGCCAAATGGCGCCAGGTGCGCCAGGTGCGCCGCGTGGTCACCGGGGCGCTGGAACTGGAACGGGCGAACAAGACGATCGGCTCGTCGCTCGAGGCGGCGCCGGTCGTCTATATCGCCGATGAAGCGCTGCTGGCGGCGGTCAACCGCGTCGACATGGCGGAAGTCTGCATCACCAGCGCCATCACCATCGTCGCCGGCAAGGCGCCGGACGGTGCGTTCAGGCTCGACGACGTCTCCGGCGTCGGCGTCGCGTTCGACAAGGCGCAAGGCGTCAAATGCGCCCGCTCCTGGCGCTATACGGACGATGTCGGGTCGGATCCGGCCTTTCCGGACGTTTCGGCGCGCGATGCAGCCGCGTTGCGCGAGCTTCAGGCGCTCGGGCGAATTTGAGCATAAAGGTGGAGCCGACTGCGACGTTGGAGCGCCGTAGTTCTTTGGGATGACAAGGGCGCCTTAACACTTTCCGTCCATGATGCGTCGCATTTTCCGCGATCCGATTCCGATTGTCGGGACGCGTTGCGGCTGAGCGCGGCTTGCGCTACAAGGCGGGCCGTAAGCGAGTGCAATTCCGGGAGACGCAAGCCGGTTCTCCATGCGGGATTGCAACAGGATGAAAACTGGATCGGCGCATCGGTTCCGTGAAGCGATGTGTCATGTTGTTGCCGGAATTGCGGCTCAAACGACGCAGATATCTGATCCGCCGGAGTGGGGCGGCAATTCGAAAGGGGATCACCCGTGAAGAACGAAGGCGTTCCCAACGCATTGGCGCGATTGTTCGCGACAGGCGCTGCGCTGGCGCTGGTGACGGGCGGCCTGACGGCCTGTGTCGGCACGCCGACCTACGGCACCGGCACGCGCGCCGACGTGCAGCTGCTCGAGGATGTCACCGGCATGATTTCGCTCGGTCCCGACGAGAAGCAGAACATCGCCTATAATCCGCGTCCGAAATTGGTGGAGCCGGCGGACAAGAAGACGCTGCCGAAACCGCAGAACGACATCCGCACGGCCTCGGCCGGCGCCTGGCCGGAATCGCCCGAAGAACGGCGCGAACGCGTGCGCGCCTATGCCGACGCCAACAGCGACAATATCGACTACCGTCCCGTGGTCACGGGCGGCGGTGCGGCCAGTGTGGCGGCGAGCGAGCGCGGGCGGCGCGACGACGTTGCCTATATGGCGCCCAGCGGCCTTGGCGCCGGCGAAAGCGCCCAGCGGGCCGAATTCGAAAAGCGCCTCCAGGAAGGCAAGCAGGGGTCGCCCACTCAGCGCCGCTTCCTGAGCGAGCCGCCGCTCGACTATCGCCTCCCGTCCTCGACGGCACCGGCCAACGAGCTGGGCGAGGACGAATGGAAAAAGGAGCGTGACCGCAAGGCGGCCGCGCGCAAGCAGAGCGGCCAGACGAGTTGGCGCGATTGGATCCCGGGCCTGTAACAACAGCCCCTGCCGCAATGGCCTTCAGGTCCGCCTGGAACGGAAGAAATCCTTGAGTATCTCGGCCGCCTCCGTCTCGGCGAAGCCGGAATAGACCTCGGGCGCGTGATGGCAGGTCGGTGAGGCGAAGAAGCGCGGGCCGTTGACGACGGCGCCGCCTTTTTCGTCGGAGGCGGCGAAGTACAGCCGGCGAATGCGGGCAAATGAGATTGCCGCGGCACACATGGCGCAAGGCTCAAGCGAAACATAGAGATCGGCCCTGTCGATGCGCTCGGAACCGAGATGCTGGCAGGCCTCGCGGATCGCCAGGATCTCCGCATGGGCGGTCGGGTCGCCGAGTTCGCGCGTGCGGTTGCCGGCGCGCGCGATGATGCGGTTGTCGAGCGCCACCACCGCGCCGACCGGCACTTCGCCGCGGCCAGCTGCGGCCCGTGCTTCCTCGAGCGCCGCCGCCATGAAATCGGGCCGTCTGTTTCGGTTCATTTCGATTACAATTTCCTCGCATGCGTCCGGGGATGCTGATAGTTACCCGCCGTGAAAGGCAAAGGCCAGATGAACGACAAACCAGACAGACCACAGCGCGACGGCAGGCCGCAGCGCAAGGGCGCCGGCCGCCCCCATGCCGACGGCGGCAAGCCGGCGCAGGCGCGCGGCTTCGGCAAGCGCAAATTCGGTGCAGCCGGCAAGGCAGATGACAATGCCGAGCGCCCGAGCAAGCCGAAATGGGCCGGCGCCGGTGCGCGGGCAAAGGACAGTTTTGGCGGCAAACGCGCCGAAGGTGACAAGCGATACGCCAAGCCCAAGGGCGCGGCGGCCGATCGGCCGCGCCGCAGCGGCCCTGGCGAGGAGGGCGGCGAGGCCGCTTCGCGCAAGCCACGCTGGGCAAAAGGTGATGATCGCGCCGCAGAACGCCCCGGAAAGCGGCCCGAACGCAAATTTTCCGACAGGCCCGGCAAGCCGGGCGAGCGGCGCGGCAAGCCGGGTGATCGGCCGCAGAAGTCCTTTGCCTCGGCCCCCTCCGAGCGCGACAGGGCGAAGCGCCCGGCACGTCGCGCCGACGAGACGCAATCGACGGCGCAGAGCGAGCGCATCGCCAAGCGCCTGGCGCGCGCCGGCGTTTCCTCGCGGCGCGAGGCCGAGGCGCTGATCGAGGCCGGGCGGGTCAGCGTCAATGGCGCGGTGCTCGATACGCCGGCGCGCAATGTCGGCCCCCACGACGTCATCCTGATCGACGGCACGCCGATCCCGGCGATCGAGCGCACGCGGCTCTTCCTGTTTCACAAGCCGGCCGGCGTGGTGACGACCAATCGCGATCCCGAGGGCCGAAAGACCGTTTTCGACACCCTGCCGGCGGAACTGCCGCGGCTGATGACGATCGGCCGGCTCGACATCAACACCGAGGGCCTGTTGCTCTTGACCAATGACGGCGGGCTGGCGCGCGTGCTGGAACTGCCGTCGACCGGCTGGCTGAGACGCTACCGGGTGCGCGTGCACGGCAAGGTCGACGAGGCGCGGCTGGCGCAGCTCAAGGACGGCGTTGCGGTCGACGGTGTGTTTTATGGCGCGATCGAGGCCACGCTCGACCGCGAGCAGGGCTCCAATGCCTGGCTCACCATCGGTCTGCGCGAGGGCAAGAACCGCGAAGTCAAGAACATCCTCGCCTCGCTCGGGCTCAACGTGACGCGGCTCATCCGCGTCTCCTACGGTCCCTTCCAACTCGGCGAACTGGCCGAGGGCACGGTGCAGGAGCTCAAGGGGCGCACATTGCGCGACCAGCTCGGCGACACGCTGATCGAGGAGGCCGGGGCCAATTTCGACGCGCCGGTGGTCAGGCCGTTTTCCAACAAGCCCGTCTCCGGATCGTCCGCACGTCCGGCAGAACGGCCGCATGCGCCAACGCGGCCGCCGCGTCTTGACGAACCGGGCGAGGGCGGCCTGATCAAGAACCGGCGGCGCGTGCGTGAAGGCCGGCGCGAGGACGCGCTCGACCGGCTGCAGACATCGAAGCCGAAAGGCGGACCGCCTGCGAAGCGTGAGGACCGGCCGAGCCGCACGCGCAGCGCCAATGTGTGGATGGCGCCGGGGGCGAGGCCACGCGGCAAGGCCAAGGTCGAAGGCGGGCAGGATGGGCCGGCCGGCGGCCGCGGCGGCGGAAAGCCGACCGGCAGCAAACCGACCGGCGGCAAACCGTCCGGCGGTGGCGCGAAACGGCCGGGCAAGGGACGCGGGCATGCGGATCGTCGGCGGTGAGTTTCGCGGCCGGCCGCTCGCCGTGCCGCGCAGCAGCGCCATCAGACCGACGACCGACCGGACCCGCGAGGCGGTTTTCAACGTGCTGGAGCACCGTTTCGAAGGCCGTCTCGCCGGCGCCCGCGTGCTCGATCTGTTCGCCGGCACCGGTGCGCTCGGCCTGGAGGCTCTGTCGCGCGGGGCGGTGCATTGCCTGTTCATCGAAGAGTCGGCCGAGGGGCGCGGCCTGATCCGGACCAATGTCGAGACGTTCGGCCTGCAGGGGCGCACGAAGATCTTTCGCCGCGACGCGACCCGGCTCGGCGATGCCGGAACCATTCAGCCGTTCGGACTGGTCTTTGCCGACCCGCCCTATGGCAAGGGGATGGGCGAGCGGGCGCTGTCTTCGGCGCGTGCGGGCGGCTGGCTGCGGCCGGATGCGCTGTGCGTCGTCGAGGAGGCGGCGGATGCCGGTTTTCAAACGCCGGATGGCTTCGCGCTCATCGACGAGCGTCACTATGGTGACACGATCATCCGCTTTCTCGCGGTGACGTGATCGGCGGGGATGCCGGGCGAGGGCTTTTCGCCTCGCCAACATCGGCTGCCGCGCTACACTGCCGACCCGGTCGGGAAGCGACCGTAGTCTCAAAGGTCCGAAAAGCGGGAGCCGAGATCCATCATGATCGCATCTGCCAGACCGGTTCATGCCCTGTTGATCGCCATCATGCTGGCGCTGGCGGGACCGGGCGACCTGCTTGCCGATGAGGCCGGGACCAAGGCACCGGCGGAAAATGCCGTGGCGAGCTTCGAACTCGACAACGGCCTGCAGGTGGTCGTCATCCCAGACCACCGGGCGCCGGTCGTCACCCACATGCTGTGGTACAAGGTGGGCAGCGCCGACGAGCAGGCCGGCAAGTCCGGCATCGCGCATTTCTTCGAACATCTGATGTTCAAGGGCACGAAGAACCATCCGCCCGGCGAATTCGCGACGCGGGTGGCCGAGATCGGCGGCCAGGAAAACGCCTTCACCTCCTATGACCACACGGCCTATTTCCAGCAGGTGCGGCCCGAGGCGCTCAAGACGATGATGTCCTACGAGGCCGACCGGATGCGCAACCTGGTGCTGACGGACGAGGTGATCGATGTTGAGCGCAACGTGGTGCTGGAAGAGCGCCGCCAGCGCGTGGAAAGCTCGCCGGGCGCGCTGCTGGGCGAAGAACTGGACGCCACGCTCTACCAGAACCATCCCTATCGCATCCCGGTGATTGGCTGGATGCACGAGATCGAGGCATTGAACCGCGACGATGCGGTCGCCTTCTACAATCGCTTCTATGTGCCGAACAATGCGGTGCTGGTCGTCGCCGGCGACGTTGAGGCGGAGCAGGTGCGCGCGCTGGCCGAAGCCACCTACGGCAAGATCGCGCGCGGGCCCGACCTTTCGGCGCGCCTGCGGCCCCAGGAGCCGGAACAGAACACGCGCCGGACCGTGACGCTGAGCGACGATCGCGTCAGCCGCCCCAGCCTGCGCATGGCCTGGGTCGTTCCGTCCTACGAGACAGGAGCGCCCGGCGAGGCCGAAGCGCTCGATCTGCTTTCGGAGATCCTTGGCGGGGGTCCGCGCACGCGCCTTTATGAAGAGCTCGTGGTGCGCCAGGGCGTCGCCTCGTCTGTCGGCGCCTACTATCAGGGCGACGCGGTCGACGATACGAGCTTCGAACTCTACGGCGCGCCGCGCGGACAAGCGGCGCTTGAAGAGGTCGAGGACGCGATTGTCGCCGAGATCGCGAAGATCGCCGCCGAGGGCGTGACGGAGAAGGAACTGGCCAGGGCCAAGCGGCGCTATCAGCGCGGCTACGTATTTGCCCGCGACAGCCAGTCGGGCATGGCGCGCATCTACGGCACGACGCTGACCACGGGCGGCAGCATCGAGGATATCAATGAATGGCCGGCCAGGATCAAGGCGGTGAGCGCCGAGCAGGTGAAGCAGGCGGCGCAGGCGCTCGATCAGGGCAGGGCGGTCGTCGGCTACCTGCTGCCGGCGCAGAGCCAGGAGGATGACGCACGATGAGGCCGATCAGCACCAATTTGCGCCACGGCTTCGCCGGGGTTGCCGGGTTTCTTCTTCTGTTCGTGATGGCCGTCCAGCCGGCGCGCGCCGCCGTCGACATTCAGAAAGTGGTGTCGGAAAAAGGCATAACCGCCTGGCTGGTCGAGGATTACACGGTTCCGCTGATCGCAGTACGGTTTGCATTTCGCGGCGGCAGCACACAGGATCCGGCCGGCAAGGAAGGGCTGGCGAACCTGATGAGCGGCCTGTTCGACGAGGGCGCGGGCGACCTCGACCGGACGCAGTTCCAGGACCGGCTCGACGAGGCGGGCGCCGAAATGGGCATTCGCGCCGGTTATGACTCCATCGGCGGGTCGATGCGGATGCTGGCCGAGACCAGGAAGGAGGCGTTCGACGTCTTGCGCCTGGCGGTCACCGAGCCGCGTTTCGACGACGCGCCGGTGGCGCGCATCAAGGCACAGATCGTATCGTCCATCGATGCGCGGTCGCGCGATCCGCAAACCGAGGCCAGCCGGGCATGGGCGCGCGCCATCTATGGCGACCATCCCTATTCGCGCCGCGACGAGGGCACGAAGGAGTCCCTGGCCACGATCACGCGTGATGATCTCGTCGCGGCGCACGAGCATTTGTTCGCCCGCGACAATCTCGTCATCGGCGTCGTCGGCGCGATCGACGCGGAGACGCTGAAGAGCGAACTCGACCGGGTGTTCGGCGATCTGCCCGCGCATGCCCGGCTTGACGAGATCGGGCCCGCCGCGCCGCGTCTCGACCAGGACCTGCATGTCGACCATGCGCTGCCGCAGGCGACCATCCGGCTGGCCTATCCAGGGGTCGAGCGGTCCGATCCGGGGTTCTTCGCAGCCTATCTGATGAACCATATACTGGGCGGAGGCACCTTCTCGTCGCGCCTGTTCAGCGAGGTGAGGGAAAAGCGCGGCCTCTCCTACGGCATCAATTCCATGCTCGTTAATCGCGATCATTCCTCCATGCTCGCCATCGAAACGTCGACACGCGCCGACCGGGCGGAGGAAACGCTGAACGTGATCCTGGACGAGGTGCGGCGCATGGCCGAGGAGGGACCGAGCGCGGAGGAGTTGCGGCAGGCGAAGGACTTTGTCCTCGGCGCCTATGCGATCAACAATCTCGATTCCTCGGCCGCCATTGCGCGCACGCTCGTGCAGTTGCAGACTGACGATCTGGGCATCGATTACATCGCACGGCGCGAGGCGCTGATCGAGGCGGTGACCCTCGAGGAGGTCCGCGAGCAGGCACGCCGTCTGCTTCAGGCGCGGCCGGCCGTGATGGTCGTGGGGCCGGCGGCCGAGGAGTGAACGGAAGGGCCAGGCGGATGAAGCAGAGTGCGGCGCGCAAGGGCAGCCGATCCGGTTCGCCGACATTCGCCGTCGCGTTCGGCGGCGGTGGGGCGCGCGGCCTGGCACATATCCACGCCATCGAGGTGATGAACGAGCTCGGCGTCGAGCCCGTAATGATCGCGGGCTCCTCGATCGGCGCCATCATGGGCGGGGCCATGGCCTCGGGCATGTCGGGGCGCGAGATCAACGAATATGCGCATTCCATCCTCGGCCGGCGCGCCGAGGTGGCCTCGCGCATGTGGCGGGCGCGGCCGGGCACCTTTGCCGAATTCGTGTCGGGCGGCCTGCGTATCGGCCAGTTCAACATCGAGCGCCTGCTCGACGTGTTCCTGCCCGAACAGATCCCCGAGCGCTTCGAGGACTTGAAAATCCCGCTCAAGGTGACAGCGACCGACTATTTCCAGCATGAGCTTGCCGTCTTCGACAGCGGCGAACTGAGATCGGCCATGGCTGCATCGGCCGCCATACCGGCCGTGTTTCGCCCGGTTCGGCGCGACGGGCGGACCCTCATCGACGGCGGCATCTACAGCCCCGTGCCGTTCGAACTGCTGGACAATGTTGCCGACATCGTCATCGCCATCGACGTGGTCGGCGCGCCGACGCCCGACGGCAAGAAGACGCCGACCACGATCGAGCTCCTGTTCGGGGCGACGCAGTTGATGATGCAGTCCATCAATGCCCTGAAGCTCCGGTCGCAGCGGCCGGAAATATTCCTCCGGCCACCCGTTTCACGCTTCAGGGCGCTCGATTTTCTCAAGATCAGTGCCGTGATGGCCGAAACGGCGTCGCTGAAGGACGAACTGAAGCTCGCCGTGGCCGATGCCGTGGCCAGATATGAAGAGGCGGCGGAGGGGTAGGCCGCCAGTCAATCTCAGTGCCCCGGTTTCAGTTCGCCGTCGCCGCCTTGCTGGTGGAAAACGGCGATTGGGCCGATGGCGGCGGGCCGGGCAAGGGTTCCTGGGGCGGCGGCATGGAGGCGATCTTCCCGATCACGCGCGCGCTGGTGACGGCCGCCGCAAGGCCGAAGAACACTGCGCCGAGGGCCCAGCCGGCAATCACGCCTTCCGCGCCGTAGAAGCGCGCGCCGATCCAGACGAACGGAATGATGCCGAGCGTTGCCCGGCCCCAGTTGAAGACGGTCGCGTAGGTGGCGAAGCCGAGATTGTTGAAGGCGGCGTTGGCGACGAAGAGCGCGCCGTTGAACAGGAAGCTGCCGGCGGCAAACAGGCAGAAGAAGATCACCAGGTCCTGCGCGTCCGCCTCGGCGGCGAACAGAGCCGCGATCTGACGATGAAAGATGGCGAGAAGCGCCCATGCCGCGAGCACGTAGACGACGGTGACGATGAGGCTGTCGCGCATGGCTCTGGCGAGGCGTTCGAAGCGACGGGCGCCGTAATTCTGCCCGATGATCGGCCCGACCGCGCCCGACAGGGCGAAGACGAACCCGAAGGCGACGGGCACCAGGCGGCCTATGATCGCCCAGCCGGCCACCGCATCGTCGCCGAAACGGGCGATGGCAAATGTCACGTAGGCGTTGCCGACGGGCGTGGCGATCTGGGTGAGGACAGCCGGGATGCCGATGGCGAAGAACGGCCTTGCGGCCGCCACAAGCCGCGCCCGGTCGGGAAGACGCACCAGTCTGTGGACATTGTGCGCCCCGTAAAGGCCGACGGCCAGCAGGACCGAGCGTGACAGGACGGTGGAGATCGCCGCTCCGTCGAGCCCGAGGCCCAGCCAGAGAATGAGGATCGGGTCGAGAACCGCCGCGGCCAGCCCGCCGCTCAGCGTGACGAACATGGCGCGCTTCGCGTCGCCGACGCCGCGCAGGATGCCGGTTGTCGCCATGCCCAGCGCGATGATGGGCGAGGAGGGCAGGACGATGCGCAGGAAGCCGACCGCCAGGTCGAGCGTTTCGCCGCGCGCGCCAAGCGCCTCCGTCAGGGGGCGCAAGAACGGCCAGACGGCCAGCGCCAGGACGAGCTGGGCGAGCCCCATGAAGACCAGCGAGGCGCCGCCCAATTGCGCGGCCTGCTCACGATCTCCGCGGCCGAGCGCCCGCGAAACGAGCGCCGTGCCGGCGATCGTGAAGCCGATCGACACGGAGACGGTGAAGAACAGGAGCGTGGAGGCGAAGCCGATGGCCGCGGCCAGTTCCTGCACGCCGAGCAGCGAGATGTAGAACAGGTTCAGCGCGTCGACGATGAAGATCGCCACGAGACCGACCGAGCCGGTCGCGGTCATCACCACGACATGGCGCATGGTCGAGCCCTCGGTGAACTTGGCCTGCGCGGCGCGGCCGACCGGTTCGCTCATCGCTCTTGAAGCTTCAGCGTCAAGGCTCTCTTTCCTCTCACTCGATTTCGTGGGCTCGACCAATGGCGGCCGTCAATGCGCGAAGACCTGCTCCATCGACCGGAACCCCTTGAATTCGAGCGCGTTTCCGGACGGATCGCAAATGAAGAGCGTGGCCTGCTCGCCCGGCTCTCCCTCAAATCGCACCATCGGGCGCTCCAGCCAGTCGACACCGGGGCTGGCTTCCAGCCGCCCGGCGAGCGCCTGCCAGTCTTCCATCGACAGAACCACGCCGAAATGCGGGATCGGCACCAGCTTTCCGTCGACGGCGCCGTCGCGGTCGGCATCATTGGCGCCGGGTCTGAGATGGGCGGAAAGCTGGTGGCCGAAGAGTGAGAAGTCGACCCAGCTTTCCGACGAGCGGCCGATTTCGCAGCCCAGCACGTCGCGATAGAAGGCGCGCGTCTCTTCGAGGTCGCGCACGGGAAAGGCCAAGTGAAAAGGTGTCACCATCGATGCTCCAATCATGTGTTCATTCGATTGCGGTTTCGGCCGGCTCGGCCGATTGCGGGTCGAGCCGCCGCGATTCCCGGCTCGGCTTGATCAGCGGTTCCGGCGTCGGCTGCGTCTTCACCTTGTCGCCGCCGGCATAGATGCCTTCCACCGCCTGGATTTCCAGGCGTTCCTCGTCACGCCGGCGAACGTCTTGTGTGATCTCGCGCGCGGTGTCCTCGTCGAAGCCCAGCCCCTCGAGCGTCTTGCGGCCGAACATGAGCCCGGATTCGAAGGTTTCGCGCAGCTCGTAATCGACGCCCTTGGCGCGCAGCTCAAGCGTATGGCCGCGGTCGTAGGAGCGCACATAGAGCCTGGCATGCGGGTATTCGGCCTGGATCAGCTCGACGATCCGGTCGGTCGTATCCCTTTCCCGCGTGCACACGGCGACGATCTTCGAGCGGCGGATGCCGGCGGCCTCCAGGACGTCCTTGCGCAAGCCGTCGCCGAAATAGATGCGAAAGCCGAACTTTTCGGCCGCGCGCACCCGGTTGGCGGAATTGTCGATGATCGTCACGTTGCTGCCGCCCGACAGCAGAATCTGGGCGGCGATCTGGCCGAAGCGCGAAAAGCCGACCATCAGCACGTCGGAACCGGCTCCGTCGAAATTCTCCTCCATCTGCTCCTCTTCCTCCTGCCTGATGAGGTAGCGCCCGAGCATGACGGAAAGCGGCGTCAGCGCCATGGAAATGGTCACGATGGCAACGAGGATCGAGGCCGTCGTCGGCGGAAAGATCGCGGCCGATGCGGCGGCCGAGAAGATGACGAAGCCGAATTCACCGCCCTGGGGCAGGATGAGCGCAACGCGCACGGCATCGTCGTGGGAGCGCAGAAACAGGCGGCAAAGCCCGTAGATGATGACGGCCTTGACGACCATGACAACGAGGACGGCGACAAGGATGATGACCCAGTTCTCCATGATGACCGTCAGGCGCAGCGACAGTCCGACGGCCATGAAGAACAGCGCCAGCAGAATGCCGCGAAACGGCTCGATGTCGGCTTCCAGCTCGTGGCGGTAGGAGGATTCGGCCAAGAGCACGCCGGCGATGAAGGCGCCCATGGCCATCGACAGGCCGGCCTGCTGCATCAGCGTGGCCGACCCCAGCACGACCAGCAGCGCGGCGGCAATCATCGCTTCCTTGGCGCCCGTATTGGCGATGATCCTGAACAGCGGGTTGAGCAGGTAGCGCCCGGCCACGACCAGGATGCCGATGGCGAGCATGGCCATGGCGAATTCCTGCAGCGGCGAGCCGGTCGCCTCCTCGCCGCCCGGCGCAAACAGCGGCACCAGCGCCAAAAGCGGCACGATGGCCAGATCCTGGAACAGCAGGATCGAGAAGGCCGTCTGGCCGTAGCGGCGATTGGTGTCGCCCTGCTCGTCGAGCAATTGCATGGCGAACGCGGTCGAGGAGAGCGCCAGGGCGAAGCCGATGATGATCGCCGCGGGCCAATCGAGCCCGGTCAGCTCGGCCGCGAGAAATGTCAGCACGGCTCCGCAGACCAGAACCTGGGCGAAACCGAGACCGAAAATGGCGTGCCTGAGAGCCCAAAGCCGCGACAACTTCAATTCAAGGCCGATGATGAAGAGCAGGAACACGATACCGAGCTCGGCAACGTGCAGCAGGTCGTCACCGCCCGAAATCAGCCGCGACACCGGGCCGATCGCCACGCCGGCGGCAAGATAGCCGAGTACGGTTGCAAGTCCCACGCTCTTGAAGAGCGGCGCGGCAAAGACCGCGCCGCCGAGCAGCAGCAGGGCCTCGGTGAAATAGGTCGGAGCTTCTGCAGCCATCTTCTGATTCCCCGGATCAAGGTCGTTTCGGTCTGACCGGATTGCCAACCCACCCATTGCACATGCCGGCCTGGCGCAATAGATGGAGCCTGTCCGAATTGCTGTCGAGCTGCCCGGAATGGCGGCCGGCCCGCTCACTCAACGGAAATATCGCATGTCCCAGCCGCTGAACACCGAAAAGCTTGCCGATAGCGTGACCGCGCTCGTCGAGGCGGCGCGCAAGGCCGGCGCGGATGCGGCCGACGCCGTTGTCATGCGCGGCCGTTCGACCCATGTCACGGTTCGCCTGGGCAAGGTCGAATCGACCGAGGCCTCGGAAGGCGACGGCGTGTCGCTGCGGGTCTTTTGCGGCAAGCGGGTGGCCAGCGTTTCGGCGACGGTCGGGGCCGATATCGGCCAACTCGCCGAGCGGGCCGTGTCGATGGCCAAGCTGTCGCCGGAGGACCCCTATCAGGGACTTGCCGACGCAGACCGGCTGGTCAAGGCAATCGCCGATCTCGATCTCTACGACGCAACGGAGGTTTCCGCCGACCGGCTGCGCGACGACGCGCTTGCTGCCGAGGAAGCCGCCCTGGCTGTCGACGGCGTGACAAATTCCGGGGGCAGCAGCGCTGCCGCGGGTCTCGGCGGCATCGTGCTGGCGACCTCGGAGGGATTTATGGGAAGCTACACCGGCACCCGGTTTTCGCGCTCGGTGAGCGCGGTGGCCGGCGAGGGCACGGCGATGGAGCGCGACTATGATTTCTCCTCGCGCCTGCATTTCGACGAACTCGACGCGCCGCAGGATATCGGGCGCAGCGCCGGCGAGCGCGCAGTGCGCCGGCTCGGCGCGCGCAAGGTCAAGAGCGGCCCGGTGACGGTCGTCTACGACCCGCGTGCGGCGCGCGGCATTGCCGGTCATCTGGCGTCGGCCATCAACGGCGCGGCGGTGGCGCGCAAGACCAGCTTTCTGCGCGACATGATGGGCAAGCAGATCGCCGCGGCGGCAATCACGGTCACCGACGATCCGCTGCGCGTGCGCGGCCAGGCCTCGCATCCCTTCGACGGCGAGGGCGTGGCGGGCGAGCGTCTCGTCATGGTCGACAAGGGCGTGCTCGGCCACTGGTTCCTGTCGACATCCGCCGCGCGCGAATTGGGCCTGAGCACGAATGGCCGCGGCGTGCGCTCGGGCTCGTCGGTCACACCGTCCTCGACCAACCTCGCCATCGAGCCCGGCGACGCTTCGCCGGACGATCTGATCCGGTCGATCAAGAGCGGCTTCTACGTCACGGAGTTGATCGGCCAGGGGGTCAACATGGTGACGGGCGAATACAGCCGCGGCGCCTCGGGCTTCTGGATCGAGAACGGCGAGATCGCCTATCCGGTCTCGGAAGTGACGATCGCGTCGAACCTGAAGGACATGTTCATGCGCATGACGCCGGCCAACGATGTCGACCGCAATTTCTCGAGCGCCGCGCCGACCCTGTTGATCGAGGGCATGACGCTTGCCGGCAATTGACACCAACGTCGATCGGCTCGATTCCGACCTGGCTCTCATCCGCGAAGCGGCGGAGGAAGCCGGACATATTGCGCTGCGCTATTTCGGAAACAGCCCCGAAGTCTGGCTGAAGGACGGCAGCTCGCCGGTGAGCGAGGCGGATATCGCGATCGATCGTTTCCTGTGCGAGAGCCTGACCGCGGCGCGTCCGGACTATGGCTGGCTGTCGGAAGAGACCGCGGATTCTCCCGAGCGCTTGTCGGCTCGGCGTGTGTTTGTCGTCGATCCGATCGACGGCACGCGCGCCTTCATCGACGGGCGCGACAGCTGGTGCGTTTCCATCGCGGTGGTCGAAGCGGGACGCGCGATTGCGGGCGTGCTGGAATGCCCGGCCAGGAAGGAGCATTTTCATGCGCAGGCCGGCCGCGGCGCCTTTCTCGACGGCAAGGAGATAGCCGTGCGCAAGGCCGGCTGGCATCCGGTGATCGGCGGTCCGAAAGCGATGATCGAGGCGGTGCCGGCGAACCTGCGCGCGCGGCTGCAGACGACCGGCTATATCCCTTCGCTAGCCTACCGCGTCGCGACGATCGCGCGTGGCGAGATCGACGGCACGTTCGTCAAACCCAATGCGCATGACTGGGATCTGGCGGCGGCCGACCTCATTTTGCACGAGGCCGGCGGCGGCATCCTGGACGCCAGTCTTGAACGGCCGGACTATGGCGGCCGCAACGTGCGCCACGGCGCGCTGGTCGCCGGCAGCGGCCCGCTGCTCGACGAACTGGCGCAGACGCTTGCCACATAAAGGCTTGCGCCGGTTTGCAAATCGCGCGAATTGCACTAATCAGGACGACGAATTCCTAAACTACGAGCGAGGCCGATCATGGCTGAAGGGACTGCCGGCAAACAGCTTTTGCACCTTGTCTTCGGCGGCGAACTGACGTCGCTTGAAAGCATCGAATTCCGCGATCTCGAGGACCTCGACATCGTGGGCATCTATCCCGACTACAAATCGGCCGAACAGGCCTGGAAGGCCAAGGCCCAGGAGACGGTCGACAACGCGCATATGCGCTATTTCATCGTTCACCTGCACCGCCTCCTCGACCCGGAAGCCAAGACAACGCATGAAGGCTGAGCCGTTGGGCGAATTGATGAACGATCGCCGGACGGCCGACATGCCGGCTGTCGCATCGCGTCGCCGGTCCGCCGGCAAGGACGCACCGATGAAGGCATTCTGGCTTCGCATACGCCGTCCGCTGGCTCAATCGCGCCTCGTCAAGGGCCTTCTTGTGCGGCTTTTGTCGGGCGTGCTGCGCTTCGTCTATCTGACCAATCGCGTCGTGCCGGGCTCGCACGATCCGCATGCCGTTGCCGCACTGGAGGCGCCGTCGATCTTCGCCATGTGGCACGGGCAACATCTGCTGATACCCTGCATCGTGCCGCGTTATCTCAAGGCGGTGGCAATGTTCTCACGCAGCCGCGATGCCGAGCTGAACGCGGCCGTGGCCGAACGTTTCGGCATCACGCCTGTGCGCGGCTCGGGCGGACGTGAAAGCGGCCGGGCGGCGCAAAAAGGCGGTGCACGTGCCCTGATTGCCCTGAAAAAGGCGCTTGGGCATGGAAGGAGCGTCGCCATGATCGCAGACATACCGCATGGCAAGCCGCGCGAGGCCGGACTGGGCATCGTCACGCTGGCCCGCATCTCCGGACGCCCGATCGTTCCGGTCGCCTGCGCGACCAGCCGCCGCAAGGTGCTCGAAAAGAGCTGGGACAAGACGACCATCAACCTGCCTTTCGGCCGTCGTGCGCTTGTCGCCGGAGAGCCGATCTACGTGAACGCCGATGCCGACGACGCGGAAATGGAGCGCAAGCGCGTCGCGGTGACGCAAAGCCTCGACGCGGCCACCGCACAGGCCTACCGGCTGGTCGACGGCAAGCCATGAGCGAGCGGTGGGCCCGGGCAGCATTGGCGGCTTATCGCTGGGCGGGTGCCGGTGCCTATCCGCTGATCGGCGGCTATCTCGCCTGGCGCACGTCGCGCGGCAAGGAGGACCGGGGCCGCAGGCGCGAGCGCTATGGGTTGTCCAAACTGCCACGGCCCACCGGCCCGCTCGTATGGGTGCACGCGGCGAGCGTCGGTGAAACGCTGGCCGTGGCGCCGCTGGTCGAACGCATCGCGGGCTTCGGTATCCATGTCGTCCTGACCACCGGAACGGTGACGTCGGCCAAATTGGTCCAGGACCGTTTCGGCGAGCGCATCATCCACCAATACGTGCCGCTCGACCTGAAGCCGGCGGTGAGCCGTTTTCTCGACCACTGGGTTCCGGATCTCGCCATCATTGCCGAGTCGGAGCTCTGGCCGGTCACGATCCTGGAACTGGGCGCCAGGCGCATACCGCAGGTCATGGTCAACGGGCGCCTGTCGGACCGTTCCTTCGCTTCGTGGAGCAAACGGACCTATCTTGCCGAAGCGCTGCTGGAAAAGCTTTCGCTGGTGCTGGCGCAATCCGAGCTTGACGGCGAGCGCTACCGCGCGCTTGGCGCGCGCCCCGTCATCGTCTCGGGAAATCTGAAAGTGGACACGGATCCGCCGCCCGTCGACCGGGCTGAACTGGCGCGTGTCGAGGCCGAGATCGGGCGCCGCAAGACCTGGGCCGCCGTCTCGACCCACGATGGGGAGGAGATGATCGCGGCCCATGTGCACCGGTTGCTGCGTTCGCGTCATACCGACATTCTCACAATCGTCGTGCCAAGGCATCCCGATCGCGCCGATGCGATTGAGGAGGCCATGATGGAAAAGGGTCTGCGGGTGGCTCGGCGCAGCCGCGGCGACGCAATCGCGTCCGATACGGACATTCTGCTGGGTGACACGATCGGCGAGATGGGGCTTTATCTGCGGCTGACCGAGATCGCGTTTCTGGGACGCTCGCTGACGGCGGATGGCGGGCAGAACCCGCTCGAACCGGCCATGCTCGACACGGCGGTGCTGTCGGGCCGCAATGTGCAGAATTTTCGCGACGCCTATCGCCAACTCGTCACCAAGGGCGGGGCGCGGCTCGTGCAGGATCAGGACATGCTGGCCGGTGCCGTCAATTTTCTTTTGAAGAACGACGACAAGCGCCTGCAGATGATGAAAGCAGGGCGCCAGGTGGTCGAAGACATGCGTGGTGCGCTGGCCTCTACGCTCAAGGCGCTGGAGCCCTATATTCAGCCACTCATCGTCAAGGCCAGGCTGGAAGACGGCGGCAAGCGCAACAACGGGTGGACATGACGAGCGAGGCGCCTCCCTTCTGGTGGGCAAGCGCGGACTGGCGCGCCTGGGCGCTGTGGCCTTTCTCGGCGATCTACGGCCTCGTCGGTGCACGCCGCATGGCGCGGGCGAAGCGCGAGCCGGTGGCAGCACCGGTCCTGTGCGTGGGCAATCTGACGGTCGGCGGCACGGGCAAGACGCCAACGGTGATAGCGCTGTGCCGGGCGGCGGTTGCGCGCGGGCTGAGGCCCGGCGTTTTGTCGCGCGGTCATGGCGGATCGATGCACCATCCGCATGTGGTCGACTTGCAGGTCGACGGCGCTCGCCAAGTCGGCGACGAGCCGCTGCTTCTGGCCCGCCACGCGCCGGTGGCGGTGACGCCGGATCGCGCGGCCGGGGCGCGTCTCCTGATCGAAGAGGGCTGCGACTTCCTGATCATGGATGACGGTTTCCAGAGCGCGCGTATCCGTTACGACTATGCCCTGATCGTCATCGATGCCCGGCGCGGCATCGGCAATGCGCATGTCATTCCCGGCGGACCGATGCGCGCCCCGCTCATTCAGCAGATGCGCTTTGCCGATGCGGTCCTGGCGATCGGCGAGGGCGACGGCGCCGACAGGGTGATCCGGGCGACCGCTCGGGCGGGAAAGCCGGTCTACAGCGCCGTGATGCGCCCCGAGAATGCCGACGAGATTGCCGGAGGCACATTCCTTGCCTTTGCCGGCATCGGCGATCCGGAGAAATTCTTCGACAGCGCCCGGCGGGCCGGAGCACAGCTGGAAGGTATGCGTGCCTTCGGCGATCACCATCTTTATTCGCAGGACGATATCGGCGAGCTGGCGGATGCCGCCAAACGTGCCGGAGCGGATTTGCTCACGACCGAAAAGGATGCGGTGCGGCTGGCTTCGGGATCGGCCGGTCTGCGCGCTTTCGCCGAGACTGTTGCCGTCTTGAAGATTGCCGTGGCATTCGAGCGGGACGATGCCCCCGATGCCATCATTTCCGCCACGCTGGCCGCCTTCGAGAAGCGACGATTCGGCGTTTCACGGCCCGGGTCGTGACCGGCTGATCAGGCGCGCTTGCGCATGTCGGGATTGATCTCGATCTCGCGCGCCAGCGAGACGTCGGCGCTGACATAGGGCTCCTGGCGCGCTACGCTCCAATATTTCAACTCGTCGAGCGGGATCGCCTCGCCGGTCACCGCGCAACGCACGAATGATCCGGGGCTGGCAACCTGGAAGTCGCCATCGAGATAACGAAGGCGCGCCTCGCGCGCGCCGGGACCTTCAAACCGGTTCATCTTTCAATCACTCCGCATGGCTAAGCGCCACAAAACGCCTGCGAGGTCAAGCAGAGAGGTTGGCGGCTGGTGCCTCATCGCCGGCCGAACAGGCGTTCGATGTCGGCAAGCTTGAGCTCGATATAGGTCGGCCGGCCATGATTGCATGTGCCCGAGCCAGGCGTGGCCTCCATCTGCCGCAACAGCGCGTTCATCTCCTCGGCGCGCAGCCGGCGTCCCGAACGCACCGAGCCGTGGCAGGCCATGGTGGCGGCGATGTGGTCGATGCGTTCCTTCAGCATGTCGGTGCTGTCGGTGTCGGCGATCTCGTCGGCCAGGTCGCGCACCAGGCTCTGCACGTCGGTCTCGCCCAGCATGGCCGGCGTCTCGCGCACCGCGACCGCGCCCGGCCCGAAGCGCTCGAGGCCGAGGCCGAAGCGCTTGAGCGTCTCGGCGTGCGAGGCCAGGCGTTCGGCGTCGTCCTCCGGCAGGTCGACGATTTCGGGCAGAAGCAGCATCTGGGCCGGCAGGGGCCGCGAATGCAGTGCCCGCTTCAGGGCCTCGTAGACGAGGCGCTCATGGGCGGCGTGCTGGTCGACAATGACGAGCGAATCGTCCGTCTGGGCGACGATGTAGTTTTCGTGCACCTGCGCCCGCGCCGCGCCGAGCGGCGCACGGGTAAGCTCTGCGGCCGCCTCGATCTCGCCGGCGCGGGCATCGGCGGCCGGGGCGGCGACGGGGTCGAGCGTGGCCTGCGCCCCCTCGCCGAAGCCGGATGACAAGGGGCGGTAGGGCGAATGTTCCGGACCTGCATATGCGGGCGGAGCGGCGCGCCCTGCATAGGGGGCGGCAGCCTGATAGGACGCGGCGTTGCCCGGACCGCCCGGCCGGAAAGCCGACAGCATGCCCGCCGCCCCCTCGCTCGATGGCCGGATGCCGGCCTCGCTCAGCGCCTGGCGGATGGCACCGATGATGAGCCCGCGCACCAGTCCCGGATCGCGAAAGCGCACATCGGCCTTTGCCGGATGAACGTTGACGTCGACGAGCGCGGGATCGAGCGTGAGGAAGAGCGCGGCGACGGGGAAGCGGTCGCGCGGCAGGACATCGGCATAGGCGGCGCGCAAGGCGGCGGAGATCTGCTTGTCGCGCACCGGGCGCCCGTTGACGAAGGCATATTGCTGCAGCGAGTTGGCGCGCGTGTAGGCGGGCGTCGACACCTGGGCGGACAGCCGCACGCCTTCGCGCTCGGCGTCGATGGCGATGGCGTTCTTCGGAAATTCCGCGCCCAGCACCTTCGCCAGACGGTTGAGCGCACCGTTCTCACCCGTTTCGCCCGGCAGGTCGAGCCGCGTACGGTCGGTGCCCGAAAGCGTGAAGCGCACCTGCGGGAAGGCGACCGCCATGCGGCGCACCACATCGGTGACGGCGCTCGTTTCGGCGCGCTCGCCCTTCATGAATTTGAGACGTGCCGGGGTGGCGAAGAAGAGGTCGCGCACCTCGACCAGCGTGCCCGGATTGGCCGCCGCCGGACGCGGACCCTCGACGCGCCCGCCCTCGACAAGAATTTCGGCGGCGTGCGGGGCGTCGGCGGTGCGCGAACGGATGGTCAGCCGCGCCACCGAGCCGATCGAGGGCAGTGCCTCGCCGCGAAAGCCGAGCGAGCGGATGTCGTGGATGTCGTCGGACAGTTTGGAGGTGCAATGGCGCGATACCGCCAGAGGCAATTCGTTCTCCGCAATGCCTCCCCCGTCGTCGATGACGCGGATCAGGTTGAGGCCGCCGCCGGCGGTGACGACCTCGACGCGGGACGCGCGGGCGTCGAGTGCGTTTTCGATGAGTTCCTTGACCACGCTCGCCGGCCGCTCGATAACCTCGCCGGCGGCGATCTGGTTGATCATGGTTTCGGAAAGCTGGCGGATCGACATGGGTAGGTTATAGCCGGATTCGGCGGCGAGGGGAGGGGGCGCGGAGAGCATGGCGGCATGCGCGAAGAGCCCGGCCGGTCTCACCCCCGTCCGCGATAGGGCGCCACGCCCTGGTCGGGCAGCCAGGCGCCTTCGGGCGGCGCGCCGGTCTGCCAGAAGACGTCGATCGGGATGCCGCCGCGCGGGTACCAGTAGCCGGCGATCCTGAGCCACAGCGGCGTCGTCGCCTCGATGACGCGGCGCGCGATCATCACCGTGCAATCCTCATGAAAGGCGCCGTGGTTGCGGAAGGAGGTGAGGAAGAGTTTCAGCGATTTCGATTCCACAAGCGCGGCGTCCGGCGCATAGTCGATGACGATATGGGCGAAGTCGGGCTGGCCGGTCACCGGGCAGAGCGAGGTGAATTCCGGGCAGGTGAAACGCACGATCGCCGGCGGGCCTTCGCCGCGCGCATAGGGTACGGTCTCCAGCAGCGCTTCGTCGGGCGAGGCGGGCGTTTCAGCCTTGGCGCCGAGTTGGGAGAGGCTGTCGGTCTTGGCCATTTCGGGGGCTCCTTTGCCTGTCGCAATAGTCGCCCATCATTGCAACATAAAGGCATGGCCGGCGAATGTTCTGCCCGGGCGAGGGGACCGCATCGGGTGATAATTGTGATAGCCTCGCTTCGAAGGCAAATTGCAGGGAAATGTGAAAGGAGACCACAGCGGATGAGCGAGCGTTTCATCGCCCATTTGGCCGGCGAGCTCGAGGGGCTGAAGTCTGCGGGACTTTACAAGCCGGAGCGCGTCATCACGTCCATGCAGTCGGCGGTCATCGAAGTGGCCGGCGGCGAAAAGGTGCTCAATTTCTGCGCCAACAATTATCTGGGCCTCGCCGACAGCGAGGAATTGCGCAATGCCGCCAAGGCGGCGCTCGACTGCTACGGCTACGGCATGGCGTCGGTGCGCTTCATCTGCGGCACGCAGGAGGAGCACAAGCAGCTCGAGGCGCGGATTTCGCGTTTCCTCGGCTTCGAGGACACGATCCTCTACTCCTCCTGCTTCGACGCCAATGCGGGGCTTTTCGAAACGCTGCTCGGCGAGGACGACGCGATCATTTCCGATGCCCTCAACCACGCTTCGATCATCGACGGGGTGCGCCTTTCCAAGGCGCGGCGTTATCGCTACGCCAACAACGACATGGCCGACCTGGAGGCCAGGCTCAAGGAGGCGGCCGACTGCCGCTTCCGGCTGATCGCCACCGATGGCGTGTTTTCCATGGACGGCATCGTCGCCAACCTGGAAGGCATCTGCGACCTGGCGGACAAGCACGACGCGATGGTGATGGTGGACGACAGCCATGCGGTCGGTTTTGTCGGCCGGCATGGCCGAGGCTCGCCCGAATATTGCGGCGTGGAAGGCCGGGTCGATATCGTCACAGGCACGCTCGGCAAGGCGCTGGGCGGCGCGTCGGGCGGCTATACGGCGGGCCGGCGCGAGGTGGTCGACTGGCTGCGCCAGCGCTCGCGGCCCTATCTTTTCTCCAATACGCTGATGCCGGCGATTGCGGCGGCATCGCTGAAGGTGCTCGACATGATCGAGGACGGCGGGCGCTTGCGCGAAAAGCTCTATGCCAATGCGGCGCGGTTTCGCGAAAAGATGACCGGGCTCGGCTTCACGCTTGCCGGTGCGGATCATCCGATCATCCCGGTCATGCTGGGCGACGCGGCGCTGGCGCAGCAAATGGCGGAAAAGATGCTTGCGCGCGGCGTCTACGTCATCGGCTTTTCCTTCCCCGTCGTGCCGAAGGGACAGGCACGCATCCGCACCCAGATGTCGGCGGCGCATTCCTTCGACGATATCGACCGCGCGGTCGAGGCGTTCGGGGAGGTCGGAAGAGAGTTGGGGGTGATTTCGTGAGGTTGGCTGTGTTGGTGCCCTCGCGCATGGTGAACCGCCGACCCCGCAGGTTTCAGTTCAGGGAGCGCCGAGAATGTCCAACATGATGCACGCACTCGTCAAAGCCCGCCCCGAGCCGGGCATCTGGATGGAAAGCGTGCCCATCCCCGAGATCGGCCCCAACGACGTTCTGATCAAGGTGAAGAAGACTGCGATCTGCGGCACCGACGTCCACATCTACAATTGGGACGAGTGGGCTAAAAAGACCGTGCCGGTGCCGATGGTGACGGGACATGAATTCGTCGGCACGGTGGTCGATTTCGGCCAGGCCGTAACGGAGTACGCGGTCGGTCAGCGCGTCTCGGGCGAAGGCCACATCGTGTGCGGCCACTGCCGCAATTGCCGCGCCGGGCGCGGGCATCTGTGCCGCAACACGCTCGGCGTCGGCGTCAACAGGCCGGGCGCCTTCGCCGAATATCTGGCCATCCCGCAGCACAATGTGGTGGCGATCCCCGACGATGTGCCCGACGAGATAGCCGCCATCTTCGATCCGCTCGGCAATGCGGTCCACACCGCACTGTCCTTCGATCTCGTCGGCGAGGACGTGCTGGTTACCGGTGCCGGGCCGATCGGCATCATGGGCGCGCTGGTGGCGCAATGCGTCGGCGCGCGCAAGGTGGTGATCACCGACATCAATCCGGTGCGGCTCGATCTCGCCCGCAAGATGGGCGTGCATCACGTGGTCGATGCGTCGAAGGAAAAGCTGGCCGACGTCATGCGCGAGGAGCACATGACGGAAGGCTTCGATGTGGGGCTCGAAATGTCCGGCTCGGCGGCGGCCTTCCGCGACATGATCGACACGATGAACAATGGCGGCAAGATCGCCATTCTGGGCATCGCCCCGACCGGCTTCGAGATCGACTGGAACAAGGTCATCTTCAAGATGCTGCATCTCAAGGGCATCTACGGTCGCGAGATGTTCGAGACCTGGTACAAGATGATCGCGCTGGTGCAGGGCCCGCTCGACGTCAGCGGGCTGATAACCCATCGCATCGGCGTCGACGACTATCTCGAGGGTTTCGAGGCGATGAAGAGCGGCAATTCGGGAAAGGTCGTGATGGATTGGTGAGGAAGCCTTGTGTTGGCTTCTCCAAAAGACGCGACGGCGGGTGATCTCGCCTGATGCCTCAGTGGTTTTCGGCCTTGAGGACAGGGACCGCCTCTGCTTCCGCTGCTCGGACGAGCTTCTTGTCGAGAGTGGCCAATAATGCATTCGTTCGAATTGCGACTTCGAGGTAAGCCGCGTCATAGGCCGTCAATTCATGCCTTCGCGCCAGCATCATAAGCGATTGTTCGACACAGGCATTGTCAACGATGGCAGGTAGGGAGTCGACAAAAGCCAAACTGTGTTGAACATCCAGCATGGCGATGCGTTTACGCCGTTCGCCTATCAACAGGACGTTGCGAAGCTCAAACCAGAAAAGGCTTGGCATGATCAGATCAGTCTCAGAGAGCATATGCAACGCCGCATCGGCAACCGCCGAGCTTTCATCCGGAAGGCACCAACAGGCCGCTACTGAACTGTCGATAACAATCGGCAATTATTTGCGCCCTTCGTCACGCCATTCCAGAATCTCTTCTACTGTGACATCGGTCTTGGGAAGCGTCTTCCTCCAAGCCTGAAAACGTTCAACGGCTTCCTTGGCTCGGAACTGCCTTTCATCTTCGTCGCGTCCAGGTTCCAGTCGTGCCACCGTCTTCCCATGACGCGTAATGCGCACGGTTTCACCGCGCTCGACGTCGCTCAAAAGTTCGGAGAATTTCGACTTGGCTTCAGTTGCGGCTACGGTTTTCATGACATTGACCAGTCAAATTGACCAGTCAAATATAGGCGCCGCTTCCTTTCGGGTCAATCGCCAAGGGTTGATTTTTCGAGTGCGGTCAATCCCGCCAGCACCGCTCGGCGGTCGCTTTCCTGCATTTCCTGAAGTATGCGCGTTTCGAATTGCCTGGCGATCGGGACCAGTTCGCGATAGGCGGTGGCGCCGGATTTCGTCAGGCGCAGATGCTCGACCCGCCGGTCGGTCTCGCTCGTTTCGCGGACCAGCCACTTGCGCTGCTCCAGCGCCGTCACGGCACGGCTGACCTTCGTCTTGTGCATCGAGGAATGCGCACCGACGGCGGTGGCCGTCATCGTGCCGTACTGGCCGAGCGTGGCCAGCAGCCGCCATTCGGGACGGGTCAGGCCGTGGCGGTCCTTGTAGATGCGGGCGAACTCGCGGCTGACGGCGTCGGCCAGCCTGTTGAGCCGATAGGGCAGAAAATTCTCCAGTTCCAGGCTTGCCGCCGTCTCCGCCGTCTGGTCCACTTCAACATTCATGGCGTACGCCCATTGATAGTTGCAATCTTGATGGTTACGACTGCAACAAAATCGCGGGGGCGTCAAACCTGCCGCGCTGCGAGGAGCGATCTTGGCCGACAGACTTGTCATCCTGGGTTCGAAGGGCGGGCCGGCGATCCGGCCCGGCGGACCGTCGCCGACATCATCGCTGATCGAAATCGGCGGCCGCCGCATCGTCGTCGATTGCGGGCTCGGCGTGACGCGCGGTCTCGTCGATGCGGGCATGCATCTGAACGGCCTCGACCTCATCTTCGTCACCCATCTCCACTCAGACCACGTGCTGGAACTGGGGCCGCTTGTGCACACGGCCTGGACGGCCGGACTGGCAAGTCCTGTGCGCATCTTCGGCCCGGCGGGAACCGGCCACTACTGGGCGCAATTTCTCAAGTCGATGGCGTTCGACATCGACATCCGCATCGAAGACGAAGGACGGCCCGACCTGCGCGAACTTGTCAGTGTCGAGGAATTCGGCGAAGGCGCGGTTCTGGAGGAGAACGGATTGAAGGTGACGGCGCTGCGTGTCGACCATCCGCCCGTCACACAGTGCTACGCATTGCGCTTCGACAGCGGCGAGCGGAGCATCGTGATCTCCTCGGACACCGCGCCGCACCCGCCGCTCTGCGCCTTTGCGCAAGGCGCCGACATTCTCGTGCACGAGGCCATGCTGGAGCAGGGGATTGACCGGCTCGTCAGCCGCACGGCCAATGGCGCCCGGCTCAAGGAGCATCTCATGGCCAGCCACAGCCTGGCCGCCGATGTCGGGCGGATCGCCAAGGATGCGGCGGTCGGGCATCTGGTGCTCAACCACCTCATCCCGGCCGACGATCCCGAAATCGGCGTTGACGATTGGATCGATGCGGTGCGGCCGGCTTGGGACGGACCCCTGACGGTCGGCAGCGACGGGCTCGTCGTGCCGCTCGACGAACAGACAAGAACAAGGGAGCGACGGCTTTGAAACTGGCGACATTGAGGAACGGCACGCGCGACGGTCAACTCGTATTGGTGTCGAGAGATCTGACACGCTATGCGGATGCGTCCTTCCTGGCGCCGAGGCTGCAGGCGGCGCTCGACGACTGGACGCGTATTGCGCCGCATCTCGAAGCCCTGGCCGAGAGCCTCGAGCACGGCTCGGTGCCGTCGCAGCGTTTCCACGAGCACGACGCGCTGTCGCCGCTGCCGCGCGCTTACCAGTGGGCCGACGGTTCGGCCTACGTCAATCATGTCGAACTGGTGCGCAAGGCGCGCGGCGCGCAGATGCCGGAGAGCTTCTGGTCCGACCCGCTGATGTATCAGGGCGGCTCGGATTCCTTTCTCGGCCCGCGCGATCCGATCGTGATGGCCGACGAGGCGTTCGGCATCGACATGGAAGGCGAAATCGCCGTCATCGTCGACGACGTGGCGATGGGCGCCAGCATCGACGAGGCGCGGGCGGCGATCCGACTTGTCATGCTGGTCAATGACGTGTCGCTGCGCGGCCTGATCCCGGCGGAGCTCGGCAAGGGGTTCGGCTTCTTCCAGTCGAAGCCGTCATCGGCCTTCTCGCCGGTGGCCGTCACGCCGGACGAGTTCGGCGACGCCTGGGACGGCGGCAGGCTCAACCTGCCGCTGATCGTCGACCTGAACGGCCAGCCCTTCGGCCGCGCCAATGCCGGCATCGACATGACCTTCGATTTCCCGACCCTCATCGCGCATGCGGCCAAGACGCGGCCCCTGTGCGCCGGCTCGATCGTCGGCTCGGGCACGGTGTCGAACAAGCTCGACGGCGGCCCCGGCAAAGCGGTGTCGGAGGATGGGGCGGGCTATTCCTGCATTGCCGAGATCCGCATGATCGAGACGATCGACGACGGTGCGCCCAAAACCCCCTTCATGCGCTTCGGCGACACGGTCAGGATCGAGATGAAGGACGAGGCCGGCCATTCGATCTTTGGCGCCATCGAGCAGACGGTGGAGAAAGACCAGCGTTGAGCGCGGGAGCCGCCGCCTCTGCAGCGCTGGGCGGCGGCTTCCTGGCAAGGCTGGCTCAGTTGTCGTCGCGCACGGCGATGGCCTCGACCTCGATTAGCCAACCGGGATTGGCCAGACCCGCCACCTCGAACACCGAGCGCGCGGGAAGGTTGGGCTGGGCGTCGGTGCCGAAGAATTCCGTATAGCCCTCCATGAAGCCGGCGAAATCCATCGGCTGGCCGTCCTGGCCGACCAGGAAGACCTGCAGCTTGACGACGTCGCCCATGTCGAGACCGATGTCCTTCAGTGTCTTGTCGATGGCCTGGAAGACGCTGCGCGTCTGCTCGGTCATGTCGCCATAGGCCTCGACCGACGCCGAATCGGCATCTTCGTCGATGACGGCTGGCACGGCGCCGCTCAGGTAAACGGTGTCGGCATCGTCCGGCACCTCGACGGCGCGGGCGATGGGAAAGTCCGAGTTCGGGATCTTGTGGCGAATGACCTCATCGGCCTGTGCCGCGCCCGCCGCGAGAAGCGCGCCGGTCAAAAGGCTTGCGAAACGGATCATGGATATCTCCTTCGTCGATCGTTGGGAGGAAGCGCACCGGGGTGCCGTGCGTCCATGCGCACGCGCCAAGACACCCTGATACCTGGATTCGCGCGAGGCGGGGACAGTGAAATCAGCATTCATGGCCGTGTTGTGGCCGCTTTTCCGACTCCCATTCAGCCGGCATGACACACCCGTGGCGCGTGCCGGTGCAATGGCGCGATCACGGGTGCTGAAGGCGATCGGTCGGCGGCAAAAGGGGCGCCGCGTTGCCCCCTCCGGTGACGGTGCAGTTTCGACCTCGGAGGCGTTCAGCCGGCGGCGTCGGATTTGAGCACGCCGCGGCGGATCTGGTCCTCCTCGATCGATTCGAAGAGAGCGCGGAAATTGCCTTCGCCGAAGCCTTCGTCGCCCTTGCGCTGGATGAATTCGAAGAAGATCGGGCCGATCACCGTTTTCGAGAAGATCTGCAGCAGGATCTTCGTCATGCCGCCGTCGACGACGCCTTCGCCGTCGATCAGGATGCCGTGCGTCTTCATCCGCTCGATCGGCTCGTCATGGCCTTTGACCCGGTCATACGACATGTCGTAATAGGTTGCCGGTGGTCCGGGCATGAATTTCAGCCCGTTGGCGGCCAGCCTGTCGGTCGCGTCGTAGATGCCTTCCGTGCCGACGGCGATGTGCTGGATGCCTTCGCCCTTGTACTTCTTCAGATACTCGACGATCTGGCTCGTCTCGTCCTTCGATTCATTGAGCGGAATGCGGATCTTGCCGCAGGGGCTGGTGATGGCGCGGCTGACCAGCCCGGTGATCCGGCCGTCGATGTCGAAATAGTGGATCTGCTTGAAGCCGAAGAGCTCGCGGTAGAAGCCCCACCACTTGTCCATGTTGCCGCGATAGACGTTGTGGGTCAGGTGGTCGAGATAATAGAAACCGACGCCCTCGGGCTTCGGATCGCGCTCGCCCAGCCATTCGAACGCCTCGTCATAGGCCGAGCCCTTCTCGCCATATGTGTCGACGAAGTAGAGCAGCGAGCCGCCGATGCCGACGATGGCCGGCACGTCGAGCGTCTTGTCGTTGCCTTCATAGGGCTGGGCACCCTTCGAGACCGCGTGGTCGAAGGCGTGCTTGGCGTCGACCACGCGCCAGGCCATGGATGGCGCGCAGGGGCCGTGCTTTTCCACGAAACCGGCGGCGAAGGAGCCCGGCTCGGCATTCAGGATGTAGTTGATGTCGCCCTGGCGCCAGACCGTGATGTCCCTGGTCTTGTGGCGCGCGACCGGCGTGTAGCCCATGCGCGTGAAAAGCTCGGAGAGCTTCGAGGCGTCCTCATGGGCGAACTCGACGAATTCGAACCCGTCGGTGCCGGCGGGGTTCTGCTCGGAAATTTCAGGCGGCGGCGCGTCGTGCGGAAACGGACCCATGTCGTCCTCCTCTCATGGCTGGATTGTTGCTCCATTGTAGCAAGAGAGCCATGCACGGGGCGTGCAATGTCGCGCCTTGGCGCCTTGATTTTTGCACGGTTCGTGCATCATTATGACCAAAGGTGCACGGAGTTAGAGAAATGGATCAGTATGACCGCAAGATGTTGGCGCTTCTGCAGGAGGACGCGCGGCTGACCAACAACGATCTCGGCGAGCGGGTGAACCTGTCTCCGTCGCAATGCTCGCGGCGGCGCCAGCGGCTCGAGGAGGAGGGCTATATCCGCGGCTATCGCGCCATGCTCGACCGCGAAAAGATGGGCTTTTCGCTGGTCAACATCATCACGGTGACGCTGGCGACGCACAATCGCGACAATGCACGCCGCTTCGCCGAGCTTTTGTCCGATCTGCCCGAGGTGCAGGAGGCCTATGCGCTGACCGGCGAGATGGACTATGTGGTCAAGGTCGTCACGCCTGACCTGAAATCGCTGTCGGAATTCGTCAACGGCGTGCTGTTGCCGCATGAATCGGTGCAGCACGTAAAGACGGCGATCGTGCTGGAGACGCTGAAGGAGACGCCGAGCCTTCCCGTGTGAGGGGGCGTCATAGTGCTCAGGTCGTTCAAGATTGCGCGCCGGGACCCATTGCGCTTCGCGGCCGGAATTCATGGATATGTTACAAAATAGTGGCCAGCCCTGTCTTCCTTGTCACATAAAAATGGTTATGGTTGGCGCTCGACCGTTCGTCGGCGATGGTTGATAATCGCCGTGAATGGTGGAGATCAAACGGGAGGAGACGAATGCGACATTATTCATTCAGATCAATGCTTTTGGCCGGCGCGGTCGCCTGCGCGGGGCTGCTGGCAGGCAGCGCCGCTGGGCTCGCGCAGGAAGTGACGCTGCGCCTGCACCAGTTCCTGCCGCCGCAGGCCAATGTGCCGAAGCTGGTGCTCGATCCGTGGGCCGACAAGGTCGAGGAGGATTCGGACGGGCGCATAAAGGTCGAGCGCTATCCGGCCATGCAGCTCGGCGGCACGCCGCCGCAACTGATGGATCAGGCCATCGACGGCACGGTCGACATCATCTGGACGGTTGTCGGTTACACGCCGGGTCGGTTTCCGCGCGCCGAAGTCTTCGAACTTCCCTTCATGATGACCAATGCCGAAGCGACATCTCGGGCTTACTGGGATTTGTTCGAGAAGGAGATGAAGGACACGGACTTCAAGGACGTCCATATCCTCGGCACCTGGGTGCACGGCCCGGGCATGATCCATTCGAACAGGCCGATCAGCAAGCTCGAGGACTTGAAAGGGCTGAAGGTGCGCGCACCCACCCGCATCATCACCGGGCTGTTCGGCGAACTTGGCGCCACGCCCGTCGGCATGCCGGTGCCGGCGATCACGGAGGCGCTGTCGAAGGGCGTCATCGACGCCTGCGTCATCCCCTGGGAGGTCACGCCGGCCCTCAAGGTGCCCGAACTGGTCGAGAACCACACCGAATTCGGCGGCGACCACGCGCTCTACACCACCGCCTTCGTGCTGGCGATGAACAAGGACCGCTATGAGAGCCTGCCGGACGATCTCAAAAAGGTCATCGACGACAATTCGGGGCAGGAGTTCTCGGCATTCGCCGGCAAGACCCAGGCGGGCGCCGACGTGCCGAGCCGGCAGATCGCCGTCGACATGGGCAACAACATCATCACGCTCGATGAAGCCGAGGTCGAACGCTGGAAAGAGGCCGCGCAGCCCGTCTACGACAAATGGGTTCAGGAAATGGAGGCAGAGGGCATCGATGGCCAGGCCCTGATCGACGAGGCAAACGCGCTGATCGACAAATACACCGACATGTGAGGCGGATGCCGGATCATGGAGGCGGGCGCCGTCCCGCCTCCATGGCGCCGGTCGACAGAGCATGTCCCGCCCAAACGTTTCCGTTTGAAGCGAACGCGCGCTAGGTCATTGCCCGTCGGACGTTCTCGTGGCATCAAGTCGGACGTTGATCGCTAGACTGTTATTTGCCATAACAATTCCGGAGGCGAGTTGCACTGCGACCGGTGGGTGGGACCGCAACGGGACGCAATCAGGTGGGAGGTACCGCATGGCCTTATCGGCGGTCATATATGGATTGGCGCGCATCATGGCGATCCTCGGCGGGGTGGTGCTTGCCGTCCTGATCGTCATGACGGTGGTCAGCATCACCGGCCGTTCGCTGATCTTTCTCGGCCTGGCGCCGGTGCCGGGGGATTTCGAACTGGTCGAGGTGGGAACGGCCTTTGCCGTCTTCGCCTTCCTGCCCTGGTGCCAGCTCAATCGCGGCCACGCCAGTGTCGACCTGTTCACCAGCTATCTGCCCGATTCGGTCAACAGATGGATCGACCTCGTCGCGGAAATCCTGATGACCATCGCCCTCATCGTCATCGCCTGGCGGCTTTGGGTCGGCATGATGGACAAGGTCCGCTACGGCGAGACGACCTTCATCCTGCAGTTTCCGGTGTGGTGGGGCTTTGCCGCTGCAATGGTCGGCGCGGTCGTCTGTGTGATCGTTTCGATATACATGACCGGCGTGCGCCTGCGTGAGGTGCGCAGGGGCCGTTCGGAATTCGCGCCGACGCATGGGGGCATGCTTTGACCAATTTCGAACTCGGCATCTGGTCGTTCCCGGTCCTTCTTCTTCTCATATTCCTGCGCATACCGATCGGTCTTTCCATGCTGCTTTGCGGCATCGTGGGCACCTGGCTGGTGACGGGTACGTGGAATCCGATCCTGGCGAAGCTCAAGGCCGAAACCTACTCCACCTTCTCGAACCATTCGCTGTCGATCATCCCGCTCTTTCTGCTGATGGGACAGTTCGCCGGGCTCGGCGGGATGTCGCAATCCCTGTTCAAGGCGGCCAACACCTGGCTCGGCCATCGCCGCGGCGGCGTTGCGATGGCGGCGATCGGCGCGTGCGCCGGTTTCGGGGCGATCTGCGGATCGTCGCTGGCCACCGCCGCCACCATGGCTCAGGTCGCGCTGCCCGAACTGCGCCGCTACGGCTATTCGGGCGGCCTGGCGACGGGAACCCTGGCCGCCGGCGGCACGCTCGGCATCCTCATCCCGCCTTCGGTCGTGCTGGTGATCTACGCCATCCTCGCCGAACAGAACATCGCCAAGCTGTTCCTCTCGGCCTTCGTGCCGGGCATTCTGGCGGCGATCGGCTACATGCTCGCGATCTCGATCTATGTCCGGCTCTATCCCGGTTCTGCCGGCGCAAGCCCGCGCGCTACCTACCGGGAACGCTTCGGGGCCCTGTTCGACGTGTGGCCGGTGCTTCTGGTCTTTTTCGCTGTCGTCGGGGGCATCTATTTCGGCTGGTTCACGCCGACGGAAGCCGCGGCGATCGGCGCGGCCGGCACGGGGCTCATCGCGCTGGTCAATGGCGGCCTTACGCGCAAGACATTCATCGATTCCATCCTGGCGACGGCCGTGGCCACCGGCATGATCTTCTTCATCGTCTTCGGAGCCTCGATCTATAACGGCTTCCTGGCCCTGTCGCAGGTGCCGCAGGAAGCAGCCGCCTATATATCGGGGCAGGGTTTCAACCCGTGGATCGTGCTGGTCGCCATTCTGGTGCTCTATCTGCTGCTCGGCTGCGTGATGGATTCGCTGTCGATGATCCTTTTGACCATCCCGATCTTCTTCCCGATCGTGACGGCGCTCGACTTCGGACTTCCGGCGGAAGAGTTTGCCATCTGGTTCGGCATATTGGTTCTGATCGTGGTGGAGGTCGGTCTGATCACGCCGCCGGTGGGGATGAACCTCTTCGTCATCAATTCCATGGCCAAGGATACGCCGATCGTCGCGACCTATCGCGGCGTCACGCCCTTCGTGCTGGCGGATCTGACACGCACCGTGCTGCTCGTCCTGTTTCCGCCGATCACGCTGTTCTTGTTGCGCATATTGTATTGAGGCGCATTTTTGCGACCAGCGTCATCCCGGCGAAGCGGCGCTAGCGCGCGTTTGCTTCAACGGAAACGTTTGAAGCAAAGATATGCGCGCCAGATCGATATGCTGGAACATGTACCTTTCGCTCAAACGAATTCGTTTGAGCGAAAGGTACATGTTCTAGGTCCCGGACAGCCCTTCGGGCTTCCGGGATGACGTGTTGCAAATGCCGGTAAGCGGCGTGCGCGCTACACGCCCATCTGCTGGACGAGGCCGTAGAGATTGGTGCAGCGGCCGCCGGTGCGGCAATAGGCGAGCACCGGCCCGGGCAAGGTTTTCAGCGCCGCGCCCATCTCGCGTACGTCCTCTTCGGTGATGGCGCCGCTGACGACGGGAATGAAGCGGAACTCCAGTCCGGCCGATTGCGCCGCCGCCTCGATGCCGTCATGCGGCACGGCCCCGTCCTCGCTGTCGGGACGGTTGCAGACCAGGCTTTTGAAGCCGGCATCGGCGATCGCCTGCACATGATCGGCCGAGATCTGCCCGGCCACGGCGAATTCGTCATTGATCTGGCAGATCTCCATCGCGCCTCACCTCTTCTCGCAATATGCGGCCGGCACACGGCCCTTTCGGATTACAGGCCGTTGACCGGCACTTTCAGGAACGTCTTGCCATCTTGATCCTTCGGGGGCAACTGGCCGCCGCGCATGTTGACCTGCAGCGACGGGATGATGAGCTTCGGCATGGCAAGCGTCTTGTCGCGCGTCTCGCGCATGTCGACGAACTCGTCCTCCGTGACGCCGTCGCGGACATGGACATTGTGCGCCCGTTCCTCGGCCACCGTCGTTTCCCATCTGATGTCGCGCCCGTTGGGCCCGTAGTCGTGGCAGATGAACAGCCGCGTCTCGTCGGGCAGTGACAGGACGCGGCGGATCGAGCGGTAGAGCGTGCGCGCGTCGCCGCCGGGAAAATCGGCGCGCGCCGAGCCGCCGTCGGGCATGAAAAGCGTGTCGCCGACGAAGGCGGCATCGCCGACGACATGCGTCATGCAGGCCGGCGTGTGGCCGGGCGTGAGCATGGCGTAGGCGGTCATGGTGCCGATCTCGTAGCTGTCGCCATCGTCGAACAGGCGGTCGAACTGCGAGCCGTCACGCTGGAACTCGGTGCCTTCGTTGAAGATCTTGCCGAAGACGTCCTGGACGATGGTGATGTTCTTGCCGATGCCCATCCTGCCGCCGAGCTCTTTCTGGATGTAGGGCGCGGCGGAGAGATGGTCGGCATGGACATGGGTCTCGATGACCCATTCCAGCGTCCAGCCATTGTCCCGGATATGCTTGATGATCTCGTCGGCGTGATCGTAGGCGATACGGCCCGCGGCATAGTCGATGTCCATCACCGAATCGATGACGGCGCAGGCGTCGGAGGCCGGGTCCTTGACGATATAGGAAACCGTGTTGGTGGCCTCGTCGAAGAAGCCGATGACCTCCGGCTTGACGGAGGTGTCAGGCGTAAAGGGCAGGGGCGACGGCATGGGGGTGCCTCCTTGTTGTTGAATGGTGCGGCCCTGTCAGGCCGCCGCAGCGCGAGCGATACGTGTGCGCATCCAACGCGCCGCTATGATGCCCGCAATCATGGCCGTGAGAAAGAGCAGCGTTTCGGGATGGCCGAGACCCAAGGCAGGGATCGCACCGCCGGGGCAGAAGCCGGCAATACCCCAGCCGATACCGAACACGGCCGCGCCGGCGACAAGTTCGCGATCGATCTCCTTGCGTTGCGGCAGGGCGAAGCCACTTTCGAACACTGGTCGCGCTGACCGGGCGAAAACGATGCGATAGCCAATCGCGGCGACCGCCAGGCCGCCACCCATCACGAAGGCCAGGCTTGGATCCCAGGTTCCGGCGATGTCGAAGAAGTTGAGCACCTTGGCCGGATTGATCATGCCGGAAATGGCTATTCCGAGGCCGAACAGGCCACCGATCAGGAAGGCTGAAAACAATCTCGGCATGACCTCATCCTCCGATGACGTGACGTACGACAAAGACGGTCACGAACGCAGTCAGCATGAAGGTTGCGACAGCGCTGATCGAGCGAAGCGACAAACGTGACATGCCGCAAATCCCGTGGCCGCTCGGGCAGCCGCTGCCGTAGTGCACGCCGACGCCGACCAGGAAACCGCCGATGATCAACATGCCCGCGCTCGACGGCACGCTGAAGGGAACCGATACACCGGAGAGCAGCAGCGCGAGCGGCGCGAGGATCGCGCCGGCGAGAAACGCGGCCCGCCACCGCCAATCCGAGGCGAGGGGTGGCAGCACGCCTGTCAAAATGCCGGTCATGCCGGCGATGCGGCCATGCAGGGCCATGAGCAGTACCGCAGCCAGCCCGATGAGGGCGCCGCCGGCAAGTGAGGCAAGTGGGGTGAATTCCGTCATGTCTGAACTCATACGGTGTTGCAAAAATTGCGGTAACGTCTACATATGAAAACATATGAATGTGTGCAAGGGTTATTCGAATGGCGGCGATTGAAATTTCTCGCATGGCGGAATCGGCCGAGCGGGCCGCAGAACTGCTCTCGGTTCTCGCCAACAAGAACCGGCTTCTGGTGCTGTGCAATCTTCTTGAGGGTGAAATGGCGGTGCAGCCGCTCGCCGAAGCGGTTGGCATGAGCCAGTCGGCGCTGTCGCAGCAGCTGGCGAAGTTGCGGGCGCTGCGCATCGTGACGACACGCCGGGACGGTCGCGAAATCTATTACAGCGTCGCCTCGCAGGAGACGCGTACCATCCTGGAGACGCTCTACGCCATTTACTGCGCACCGGCAGAAGAGGCGGGCGACGTCCGAGCGGCGGTCGCCGCTGCCTGAGAGGAAGCCTGCCCCTCGCAGCGCCCTCTCAGGCCGCCTTTTCCTCGAACAGGCCACCGGCGCCCGCCAGCGCGCGCAGGTGATGGTCCGCATTGCCGAAGGCGACGTCGATCATCGTCATGCGCTTGAAATAGTGCCCGACGGCATATTCCATCGTCATGCCGACGCCGCCATGGATCTGGATGGCGTTCTCGCCGACCAGCCTCCCACCGCGGCCGATCTCGGCCTTGGCCGCATGCACGGCGCGGGCGCGTTCGTCGGCATTTGCGCTGTCGGCCATCATGGTGGCGAACATGGTGATGGAACGCGCCTGCTCGAGCGCCACGAACATGTCGACCGCCTTGTGCTGCAGTGCCTGGAAGGCGCCGATCGGCAAGCCGAACTGCTTGCGCACCTTCATGTAGTCGACGGTCAGCTCGTGCATGGCCGACATGACGCCGAGGGATTCGGCCGAAAGAGCGGCGATCGCCTGGTCGACGACGGCGCGCACCAGCGTCATGCCCTTACCGGGCTTGCCGAAGAGCGCGTCGGCACCGACCTTGACATTGTCCAGCGTGATCTCGGCGGCGCGCAGCCCGTCCTGTGTCGGGTAGCCGCGCCGGGTGAGCCCGTCGGCGCCGGCATCGACGAGAAAGACGCCGACGCCTGTCTCGTCGCGGCTGTCGCCCGAAAGCCGCGCGGTGACGAAGAGCTTGTCGGCGCAGTCGCCGTGCGTGACCACGCTCTTGGCGCCGTTCAGCACATAGCCGTCGCCGTCCTTCGTCGCGCTCGTCTCGACATGGGCAAGGTCGAAGCGTGCGTTGCGCTCCTGATGGGCGAAAGCGAGCTTCAGGGCGCCTTCGGCCACCTGCGGCACGAGGTCGGCCTTTTGCGCGGGCGAGCCGCCGAGGCGCAAAAAGCCGCCGCCGAGCACGACGGTCGCGAAGTATGGTTCCAGCGCCAGCGCCTTGCCGAGCGATTCCATGACGATCATGGTCTCCACCGGCCCGCCGCCGATGCCGCCATCCTCTTCCGCGAAGGGCAGGGCCATCAGCCCCATTTCGGCGAAATGCTGCCACATCTCGCCGCTCCAGCCCTCGGCAGCCTTGGCGTAGCGGTTGCGGTCCTCGAAGCCGTACTTGTCGGCCAGCAGCCGGTCGAGCGAGTCCTTGAGGATCGATTGTTCTTCGGTCAGGTCAAAGTCCATGCTGTGTTCCCACCTGTTGTTTCGGTTGCCCCCTCCACCGCCTCCGGCGGTCCCCCTCCCCCGTGAACGGGGGAGGATCAAGCTGCGGAGCCGGGTCCTCCATGCGAAGCATGGTGGAGGGGGTCTGCAAACCCATCGCAATCAAAGCCCCAGCACCGCCTTGGCGATGATGTTCTTCTGGATCTCGTTCGATCCGCCATAGATCGAGACCTTGCGGTTGTTGAAATAGCCGGGTGCGGCAAAGGCGGCGTAATCGGGGCCGTCCGGCGGCTCGTTCCAGCCTTCGCCGTTTTCGGCTCGGTAGGGCAGGGCGTAGGGTCCCATCACCTCCATAAGCAGGTGCGTCGTGGCCTGCTGGATTTCGGACCCCTTGATCTTGAGGATCGAGGAGGCCGGGTCAGGCTTGCCGGTGTTGCCGCGCTTGGCGTCGGCGGCGACGACGCGCAGCTGGGTGAGTTCCAGCGCCTTCAGCTCGATCTCGATGGAGGCGAGTTTCTCGCGAAAACGCTCGTCCTCGATCAGCGGTCGGCCGCCCGACATTTCCTTCGCCGCAAGCTCGCGGATGCGCGCCACGCGCTGCTTGGAAATGCCGATGCGGGCAATGTTGGTGCGCTCATTGCCGAGCAGGAACTTTGCATAGTCCCAGCCCTTGTTCTCCTGGCCGACCAGGTTTTCCGCCGGCACCTTGACGTCGGTGAAAAAGACCTCGTTGACCTCGCGGCCGCCGTCGATGGTGACGATCGGGCGCACCTCGATGCCCGGCGTCTTCATGTCGATCAGGAGGAAGGAAATGCCCTCCTGCTTCTTGGCGTCCGGGTCCGTGCGCACAAGGCAGAAGATCCAGTCGGCATATTGTGCCAGCGTCGTCCAGGTCTTCTGGCCGTTGACGATATAGTGGTCGCCGTCACGCACCGCACGCGTCTTCAGCGAGGCGAGGTCGGAACCCGCGCCAGGCTCGGAAAAGCCCTGGCACCACCAGTCGTCCAGATTGGCGATGCGCGGCAGGAACGTCTTCTTCTGCTCGTCATTGCCGAAGGTGTAGATCACCGGGCCGACCATGTTGACGCCGAAGGCGAGCGGCTGCGGGGCCGGGAATTTCTGCGTTTCCTCCAGATAGATGTACTGGCGCATCGGATCCCATCCGGTGCCGCCGTATTCGGCGGGCCAGTGCGGCACCGCCCAGCCCTTCTCGTTAAGAATGCGGCTCCAGCGAACCAGGTCGTCCTTGACCATATACTCGCCGTCGACCAGCCGCTTGCGGATTTCCTCGGGCAGGTTCTCGCGCAGGAAGGCGCGGACCCCGTCGCGAAAGGCGATTTCGTCGTCGGTAAAGCGAAGATCCATTTGTTGTTCTCCAGGATTTCTGAGCCTCCTCCACCATGCTTCGCATGGTCGGCGCCGCTAGATCCTCCCCCGTTCGCGGGGGAGGGGGACCGCCGGAAGCGGTGGAGGGGGCGTCCTCTCTACATCTCTGTCCTCAAGCGATCTCCAACAGCCCGGCAGCACCCATGCCGCCGCCGACGCACATGGTGACGACGGCATATTTGACGCCGCGGCGCTTGCCCTCGATCAGCGCGTGACCGGCAAGCCGCGCGCCGCTCATGCCGTAGGGGTGGCCGAGCGCGATGGCGCCGCCATCGACATTGAGTTTTTCCGGGTCGATGCCGAGCTTGTCGCGGCAATAGATGACCTGCACGGCGAAGGCCTCGTTTAACTCCCACAGCCCGATGTCGTCGACCGTCAGGCCGTGGCGCTCCAGGAGCCTGGGCACGGCGAAGACCGGGCCGATGCCCATCTCGTCGGGCTCGCAGCCGGCGACGTTGAAGCCGCGGAAGATGCCGAGCGGCGTGAGCCCGCGCCGCTCCGCCTCCTTAGCCTCCATCATGACGCAGGCCGAGGCGCCGTCGGAAAGCTGGCTGGCGTTGCCGGCGGTGATCACGCCGTTCTCGCGCACGGGTTTCAGTCCGGCCAGGCCCTCGGCGGTGGATTCGGGCCGCGGGCCCTCGTCATGGGCAAGCGTCACGTCTTTATGGTTGACCTCCTTGGTCTCCTTGTCGACGACGGCCATGCGCACGTCGATCGGCACGATCTCGGCGTCGAAGCGGCCGGCCTCGCGGGCGGCGGCGACGCGTATTTGCGAGGAAAGGCCGTATTCGTCCTGCGCCTCGCGCGAGATGCCGTAGCGCTTGGCCACCACTTCCGCCGTGTCGATCATCGGCATGTAGACCTCCGGCTTGATCTCCATCAACTGCTCGTCCTTCAGCCGGAACGTGTTGCGGTGGTCGTTCTGCACCAGGCTGATCGATTCCATGCCGCCGGCAATGCCCGCCTTCACCCCGTCGTTGCGGATGGCGTTGGCGAGCAGCGCCATGGACTGCAGGCCCGAGGAGCATTGCCGGTCGATGGTCGTGCCGGCTGTCGTCACCGGCAGACCGGCGGCAAGCAGGGCCCGGCGCGCGACATTGAGCCCGGTCGTGCCTTCCTCCATCGCACAGCCCATGACGACATCCTCGATCTCGCCGCCCTCCAGCCCGGAACGCTTGAGCGCATGGGCAATCGCATGGGCGCCGAGCGTCGCACCCGTGGTGTCGTTGAGCGCGCCGCGATAGGCCTTGCCAATCGGCGTGCGGGCGGTTGATACGATGACGGCTTCGGCCATTTTCTTTCCTCCTCACGTTGCTTCGGCGGCGTGCCGCCTGACGCGTTCTTCCTGTTTCAGTTCGAGTTTCGACAACTTGCCCACCGGCGTGCGCGGCAGGGCCTCGCGGATTTCCAGCGCCGTGGGCATTTCGTGCGGTCCGAGGCGGCCCTTGAGAAAGGTGCGCAGAGCATCAAGCGTGAGTTCCCGTGCGCTCGCGCGCAGCTTGACGAAAGCCTTCGCCGCCTCGCCGCGATAGTCGTCGGGCACGCCGATCACCAGCACCTCCTCGACATCCGGATGCTCGTAGATCATTTGCTCGATGAGCTGCGGATAGACGTTGAAGCCGCCGGAAATGATCATGTCCTTCTTGCGGTCGACGATAGTGAAGAAGCCTTCCTCGTCCATGAAGCCGATATCGCCGCTCAGAAAGCCGCCTTGCGAGTAGAAGCCGCTGTTCTCGGCCTCGCGATTGAGATAGCCGGCCGTCACGTTGGGTCCGAAGACGCGCAACTCGCCTGTCTCGCCGGCCGGCAGGACGCGCGTGGGATCGTCGAGGGCGACCACGTCGAGCCGGATGCCGGGCAGCGGCACGCCGATCGTGCCGATCTTGTCGGGCCGGGTAAGCGGGATGTTCGTGCCGGCGGGCGAGGTCTCCGTCATGCCCCAGCCGCCGAGAATGTCGTGGCCGGTCGACGCCTTCAGCCGCCGGGCGATTTCCACCGGCAGCGGCGCGCCGCCGGAAGCGCAGTAATGCAGCGACGAGAAATCGCGCTTTTCGAAGCCGGGTACGGCACAGATCGCGATCCACATGGTCGGCACGGCGGGAAGGCTGGTGGCGCCGTTCTCGATTTCGTCGAGTGCGGTCTGGGCGTCGAAACGCGTATGGACGAGCAGCGTGTTGCCGTTGCGCAAGCAGCGCAGCATCACCGCGGTGAGCGCGTAGATGTGGAAGAGCGGCAGGAAGAGCAGAACGCGTTCGCGGCCGGGGCGCATCAGTTCCCATGCCGTGAACCACAGATCGTAGCTCGACACGGCGGTCGACAGGTTGCGGTGCGTCAGCATGGCGCCCTTGGGCAGGCCGGTCGTGCCGCCGGTATATTGCAAGAGCGCCAGGTCGTCGACATCGACCTCGGGCAGAGATTCAATTCCATCGCGCGTCGATTCAACGAGCCCGGCGAAGGTGTTGAATTCAATGCCTTTCGGCATTTCGCCGGTGAGCGGGGAGGGGCCGAATGCCTCGTCCTCGCCGACGATCAGGCGGTCGATGGCGCCGTTTTCGACGAGTGCGGCGGATTTGACGGCGAACTCGCCGATATTGGTCGTCACGACAATGCGCGCGCCGCTGTCTGTGAGCTTGTGCATCAACACGCGCGGGCTGTCGAGCGGGCTGAGATGCACCACCGTGCCGCCGGCCTTCAGCACGCCGAAAAAGGCAAGCAGGTGATAGACCGTGTTGGGAAGCAGGAGCGCGACGCGCACGCCCTTGGCGACACCGGCCGCCGCAAAGCCGCGTGCCGCCTGGTCGACCCCGGCCTTGAGTTCGGCAAAGCTCAGCCGGCTGTCGCGGAAAACGACCGCCTCCTTGTCGCCATATGCAGCCGCCGCCCGGTCGACGATGTCGTGAACCGGAAATGCCTCGAGGGACACGTCTGGAGAAAGGCCCGGCGGGTAAGCCGCTTTCCAGGGTGCCTCGGCCAGCTTCATCGTCAGGCCGCCCGGGACGTTTTTACGCCGCTCAGCCTGCCCCCTCCCGAGGCAGCCTGGCGCAGCAGGGCCGCCGGTTCGAAGACATCCTTGCCGGTCTTGCCGTGCCAATGCTCGAGCCGCTCGACGATTCCGGCCAGGCCTTCCTGCTCGGCCCAGAACATCGGACCGCCCTTGCCGACGGGGAAGCCATAGCCGTTGACCCAGACGATGTCGACGTCGCCGGCGCGTGCGGCAATGCCTTCCTGGAGGATCTTGGCGCCCTCGTTGATCATCGGATAGAGCGTGCGCTCGGTGATCTCCTCGGCCGAGATTTCGCGCCGGTTGATGCCGCGCTCGCGCGCCTTCTCCTCGATCAAGGCGGCGACCTCCGGATCGGGCACCGGTTTGCGCGCGCCGCTTTCATAGATGTAGTAGCCCTTGCCCGTCTTCTGGCCGAAGCGGCCCTGTTCGCACAGCGCATCGGCGATCGCCGCCGTCTTGCCGAGCGACTTGCGGGTGCGCCAGCCGATGTCGAGACCGGCCAGGTCGCCCATGGCAAAGGGACCCATCGGCCAGCCGAAATCGGTAAAGACCTTGTCGACCTGCTCGGGCGTGGCGCCTTCCAGAAGCAGGTCCTCGAGTTCGGCCGAGCGCGCCGCCAGCATGCGGTTGCCGACGAAGCCGTGGCACACGCCAACGACGACCGGCACCTTGGCGATGCGCCGGGCAACGTCGAGCGCGGTGGCCAGCACGTCGGGGGCGGTCTTTTCGCCGCGCACGATCTCCAAAAGCTTCATCACATTGGCCGGCGAGAAGAAATGCATGCCGACCACATCCTGCGGCCGGTCTGTGAAGCCGGCGATCTCGTTGACGTCGAGATAGGACGTGTTGGAGGCAAGCACCGCGCCCTTTTTGACGATCCCGTCGAGCGTGCCGAACACGTCCTTCTTCACCGCCATTTCCTCGAACACCGCCTCGATGACGATGTCGCAATCGGCGAGATCGGCATAGTCCGTGGTGCCCGCCAGAAGCGCCATGCGCTCTTGTTTGGCCTCCTCGCTCAGCGAGCCGCGCTTGACGGAGATGTCATAGGTCGTGCCGATCCTGGCAATGCCGCGGTCGAGCGCCTCCTGGCTCATCTCCAGTATGGTGACCGGAATGCCGCCATTGAGGAAGGACATGGCGATGCCGCCGCCCATCGTCCCGGCGCCGATGATGCCGGCGCGCTTGACCTGGCGCGGCTTGACCGACTTGTCGACGCCTTCGACCTTGGCCGCCTCGCGCTGGGCGAAGAAGAGGTGGCGCTGCGCCTTCGACTGGTCGCCCTGCAGGAGCTCAATGAAATATTCGCGTTCCGTGGCCAGCGCCTCGGCAAACGGCATGGTCAGGCCGTTGCGCACCGACTGCACGCAGCGCGCCGGCGCATCGAGGCCGCGGCTCTTCTTCAGGAGCGTTGCGGCTTCGGCATCGAAACGTTTCAGATCGTTGCGCGCGGCCTCGATCCTGTCCTCGCGCTGGCTGATGGGAAGCGGCTTTTCGCCGGCCTTGGCCTTGGCGCGGACAAATGCGGTTGCATTGGCCACGAGATCGCTTTCGAAGACGGCATCCAGCAGTCCGTCGGCCAGGGCTTCCTTGGTTCCCACCGGATTGCCCGAAACGATGATCTTCAGCGCCTTGGCCGGGCCGATTAGGCGCGGCAGCCGCTGTGTTCCGCCGGCGCCAGGCAGCAGGCCGAGCTTGACCTCCGGCAGGCCGAACCTGGCGGAGGCGTCCGCAACCCGGTAATGGCAGCCCATCGAGAGTTCCAGACCGCCGCCGAGCGCAGTGCCGTGGATCGCGGCGACGGTCGGTTTTTCGAAGCTTTCAAGTGTCGCGATCAGATCGGGCAGGCTCGGGCGCTCAAGCGCCTTCGGCGTGCCGAACTCGGTGATGTCGGCGCCCGAAACGAAGGAGCGTCCGGCGCAGGCGAGAACCAGCCCGGCGACGGACGGGTCATCGCGCAGTTCCTCCAGTGCCGCGTGCAGCGGCTGGCGCAGATGAAAGCTCAGCGCATTGACCGGCGGATTGTCGATGGTGACGATCGCGATCTCGCCATCGCGGGCGACGGTGACGTAATCAGACATGAATGACCTCCCTTGCGCCGGCTGTCTTGGTCGACCGGCGTCGTTGTGTCAGAAATTGCGCGCGTCCTTGAGGAAACCCGCGACAAGAGCGGCGGTGGCACGCGGCTGCTCGATGCAGGGCAGGTGCCCGGCATCCGCGATCACCTCGAACCGCGATCCCTCAATGAGTTCGCTCGTGGAACGCACGAGATCGGGCGGCGTGGAGCCGTCCTGGTCGCCGGCAATGCACAGCGCCGGCAGCTTGAGCGCGCGCGTGCTCTCGGTGAAGTCGGCGTCGCGCAGCGCGGCGCAGGTGCCGGCATAGCCATCCGCCGTGGTGCGCGTCAGCATGGCCAGATAGCCGACATAGTCGGGATTGTCGGGCGTGCGATAGGCGGGCGTGAACCAGCGTTCCATGATTGCATCGGCAATCGGCGCGATGCCGTTCGTCATCACGGCGTCGATGCGCTGGTTCCACATCGCAGCCGTGCCTATTCTGTGTGCGGTGTCCATCAGGACGAGCGCCTTGACGAGGTCCGGTCGCCTGGCGGCAAGGCCCTGTGCGATCACGCCGCCGACCGAAAGACCGACTATAGCGCAAGAGCTTACGCCGAGATGCGAAAGAAGCGATTCAATGTCGCCGATATGGTCGTCCATGCGGTAAGGGGCGGGTGTCGCCTCTGACAGGCCGTGGCCGCGCTTGTCGTAGCGGACGATGCGATAGTCTCCGCCAAGCTGCCCGATGAGAGCGTCCCAGATGCGGAAATCGGTGCCGAGCGAGTTGGAAAAGACGAGGGTCGGCCTGTCCCCGCCGCCCGTATCCTCGTAGTGCACGACCACTCCGTTTGCGCGCACGAACGCCATATGCTTCCTCCCATTAGGCCAACATACTACCGAGTATGTTGGAAACCTTGGTTCAGGTCAATCGGTCTCGGACGATGTTTTGAAGGGCGGCTGCGCAGCGGTCAACGGTTTTGGGAGCCGTGTCGGTCACATAGGGAAAATGGCGCAGTATCTGGTCCTTTTTGCAGTGCGCCTGGGAAATGAGTTATTTTGTATTGTTCTTACACATTAGGGTTTCGCTCCTTAGCGCCCCCCTCTGGCCTGCCGGCCATCTCCCCCACACGGGGGGAGATCGGCCATCGCCTCTGCTTTCGCCAATCTCCAGCGTTCCAGAAGAGGTGCTGAAGCAAGCGGCCGGCGTAATCTCCCCCCTCGTGGGGGAGATGGCCGGCAGGCCAGAGGGGGGCGTCGTAGTGCTCAGGCCGTGCAAACGATTGCCCTGGTATCGATGACCACAAGGCTTGCCAGCCTCGCATCGGACCGTTATACCTCACGCCATGTCGAATTCGCGCGCCCATCGCAGGAATGCCTCGCGTCCGTCGCTGACGGGCGAGACGCTGCGCGCCTTCTCCTCGACCCTTCTTCTGCTCGGCCTTATCGGCGATCGTCGGGCCCGCTGAAGGAGCACCCGGCGGTCGAAATGCCGTCTGGCGCCTGCTCCTCGCAAACCCTTTGCCAGAAACTGATGGAAGTGCGCAGCCTGTCGTGGCATTGAACGGCACGCGCGCCGGAGAAGACGAGATGAACGAACAGACCCCGATCAAGCCCGTGGGTGCCTCTGCCGCCAAGGGCATGCCCGACGCCGCGCGGAAATACCAGCCCTATCCGCTCATCGACCTCAAGGACCGCACCTGGCCGTCGAAACGCATCGAGCAGGCGCCGATCTGGTGCTCGGTCGACCTGCGCGACGGCAACCAGGCGCTCATCGATCCGATGGGGCATGAGCGCAAGGCGCGCATGTTCGCGCTGCTCATGGAGATGGGTTTCAGGGAGATTGAGATCGGCTTTCCGTCCGCCTCGCAGACCGATTTCGATTTCGCGCGCTGGTGCATCGAGGAGGCGGGTGTACCGGACGACGTCGATCTCCAGGTGCTGGTGCAGTGCCGCCCGGAACTGATCACGCGGACCTTCGAGGCGCTCGAGGGCGCCAAAACCCCGATCGTGCATTTCTACAATTCGACCAGCGAGCTGCAGCGCCGGGTCGTCTTCGAGAAGGACGTCGCCGGCATCAAGCGGATCGCCACCGACGCGGCCAAGATGATCACGGACATGGCAGCCAGGGCCGGCGGCGGTTACCGGTTCCAGTATTCGCCGGAAAGCTTCACGGGCACCGAGCTCGAGGTGGCGCTGGATATCTGCAACGCCGTCATCGAGATCATGCAGCCGACGCCCGACAACAAGCTGATCGTCAACCTGCCGTCGACGGTCGAGATGTCGACGCCCAACATCTATGCCGACCAGATCGAATGGATGTGCCGCAACCTCGACAATCGCGAGAGCCTGATCGTCTCGCTGCATCCGCACAATGACCGCGGCACCGGCATTGCCGCCACCGAGCTCGGCCTGATGGCGGGCGCCGACCGGGTGGAAGGCACGCTGTTCGGCAATGGCGAGCGCACGGGCAATGTCGACATCGTCACGCTGGCGCTCAACATGTTCACGCAGGGCACCGACCCGCAACTCGACTGTTCCGACATCGGCCGCATGAAGGATGTCTACGAATACTGCAACCAGCTCGTCATTCCCGAGCGGCATCCCTATGTCGGCGAACTGGTCTACACGGCCTTTTCGGGCTCGCACCAGGACGCCATCAACAAGGGCATGAAGGCGATCGCCAAGTCGAACAAGCAAGTGTGGGAGGTGCCCTACCTGCCGATCGACCCGCGCGACGTGGGGCGCAGCTACGAGGCCATCATCCGCATCAACTCGCAATCCGGCAAGGGCGGCATCGCCTATGTGCTGCAGGCCGATTACGGCCTCAACCTGCCGCGCGACATGCAGATCGAGCTGCGCGAGGACATCCAGGCGATCACTGATGCCGAGGGCAAGGAGGTGTCGTCGAAGCGTATCCATGAGCGCTTTGTCGAGCTTTATGTGGACCAGCCGGGCGCGCGGCTGCAATTCGTTGACCACCACACATATCCCGACACGCAGGCCAAAGGGCGGCGCATGGTCGAGGCGACCATCCTCGAGAGCGGCAAGGAGGTGAAGATCACCGGCACCGGCAATGGCCCGATCGACGGGTTCGTCGACGCCTTGTCGCGCCATATCGGCGTGGAGATGACCGTGCTCGACTATTCCGAACATTCCATCCAGCGCGGCTCCAATGCGGCCGCCATCTGCTACATGGATATGGAGCATCCCGGCGGGCGCGCCTTCGGCGCCGGCATCAACACCAACATCGTCGCCGCCTCGCTGGAAGCCGTGGTGGCGGCGGCCAACCGCATCATCGGCGTCAAATCCGCATGACCGGGGTGGATCGTCTGTTTGCGCGGGAGATGGGAAGCGGCGGCACGCCCGCCGTCTTCCTGCACGGCTTTGGCGGTGTCGGCGGCGTCTGGGCGCCTCTTCAGGAGGCTGTCGCATCCGACCGTTTCATACTTGCCTATGACCTGCCGGGCCATGGGCAATCGCTTTCCTTTCCCGAGGCCGGGCCGGTCAAGATCGCCGTCAAGGCGGTGCTCGCCGATCTGGCCGCGCGCGGGATCGAGCGGGCGCACCTGGTCGGCCACTCGATGGGCGGGGCGATTGCGACTTTGACGGCGCTGTCGCAGCCGCAGCGCGTTGCCTCGCTGAGCCTGATCGCGCCGGGCGGTTTCGGCGAGGAAATCAACGCGCCGCTGCTCAAGCGCTATGCGGGCGCGACCGACGATGCGAGCATCCGTGTGTGCCTGGCCGCGATGTCGGGCCCGCAGCACGACGTTCCGGACGACGTGGTGAACAAGCTTGCCGCAGCGCGCGCCGCTGCCGGCCAGACGGAGATGCTTGCGCATATTGCCGGGCTGATCACACGTGACGGCAAGCAGGGGGCGATCCCGCGCGAAAGCCTGGCCGGGCTCGACATGCCGGTCGCCGTTCTGTGGGGCACGGCGGACAGCGTCCTGCCGTATAAGCAGACACGGGGCCTGCCGCCGCGTTTCGCGCTCCACACATTTGATGGCGACGGCCATATGCTGGCGGAGGAACAGCCGGACGAGGTCTTGTTCATCGTCCGTCAGATGATGCGCTGAAATGCCCGCTCATTGCCGCCGGCGCGGCAGGGCGCGGCTCTCGGTGGCGTCGATCGTCGCGTGGCTTGCCCACACCGCGATGCCCTGGCGTCGGCCCTCGAGCTGGTTGGGACCGAGAAACTCGAACCCTTCGGTCATTCCCTCCACGGTGTCGGGATAGCGGGCGCGGATATCGGCGATAAGGCCGTCGCTGACCACGGCCGTGCGGCCGATCGTCCGCGTCAGTTCCTCCAGCCGGCTCGCCACATTGACCGTGTCGCCGATCACGCCCAGCTCGAGCCGCCGTTCCGTGCCGATATTGCCGACGACGACCGGACCATAGTGAAGTCCCACCGCCACCTGCACCGGCTCGTCGCCGCGTGCCGTGCGCCGCCGGTTGAGGGCGGCGATATCGGCAATGATTGCCCGGGTGCAGGTAAGTGCGTTGAGCGAATCGCGCGGCAGGGGCGTCGGCATGCCGAATGTCGCCATGACCCCGTCGCCGATGAACTTGTCCAGGGTGCCGCCGTGACGGAAGACGGCTTCCTCCAGGATCGCATGGACCTCCCTGAGAAGGCCGATCGCTTCGGCCGGGCTGTGGCGCTCCGACCAGCGGGTGAAGCCGACGAGATCGGCAAACATGATGGCGGCGTTGAATTCCTTGATGCGCGCCAGTGGTTCGTCCTGCTTGGCCAGCACATCGGCCGTTGCCGGGGCAAAATAGCGCGCCAGGTTCATTCGCTGGCGTTCGATCTGCGCATGGCGCCAGACCAGCCTGCGCGAGCGCGAGACGCCCGCGGCGAGGATGGCGGACATGATCAGGAGGATAACGACGGTCTGAATGAGCACCGACAGGTCGACGGTGGTCGGGCCGGAGATCTGGTCGACATATCGTGAAGCATCGCCTGGCGAAAGCACCTCGATACGCGGCATGATGACGACGCTGTCGGGCAGCGAAGCCAGCCACAGGACGCCGACCGTCCAGCTCAAGGCGCCGACGATCCCGCCCCAGATGACCAGCTTCGGTCGGTCCGCGAACGCCATTCCGGCAAGCAGCAGGTAGAGATAGACCGAAGTCTGAAAGCTCAGTGCCATTTGCGGCGGCAGCGGTTCCGGCGACCATGGGTTGGGCGACAACAGGACGAAGGTGATCAAGGCGAAGTCGATCGTGACGAACAGGTAGGAGTGCCAGGGACGCAGCAGTCCGAAGCGCTCCAGCACAACGGGCACGAACCCGTCGGCGATGAAGATCACAATCAGCAGGTGATAGTAGAGAAAGGCCGGGTAGGGGACGACGAGGAGCACCAGCGCCATGACGGCGAGAAGCGACAAGGTGCGTCCGCGCAGATACATCCTGCGGCTTTCGCGCTCATGCTTTTCGAATGTTTCGTCCAGCAGGGCCGAGAACCGGGGTTGACGCATTCCGGAAAGGCCAGAGAGTGCCGTTCCGAACCGTTCCGCAAGTGCCATCGTGCCAATATCCCAGCGATATGAATCGGCCACCCCCGCGGCTACATAGGCTGCATATCGGCGATTGCAAAGTGTGTTGCGGGCCGCGCTTATCCACCGTTGCCTTTGCACGTGCGAATGCCGACGCAAATTCGCCTTTTGTTCGCGCAATGCTCTGTGTTAACACTTTCTTAGTTCGGTGCGCGTGGGAGTGCGGCCATGACCAGTGAAGACATGAGTGCGGCAGCGGTCGATCAGCAGCGCCGTCTTTCCGATGCGATCCGCGACGTCAAGAACATGTCCGCCGACCGCGACGACGTCGTCGTCGAAATGCGCGAGGCGAGCCGCATGCGCCTGGAGCTCCTGGCGCAGGAGCTCGAACCGGTCTTCGCCGACGTGCCGGCGGAGGTGACGCAGTTCGATTTCGCAATCTCGTCGGGTATGCAGCCGCGGCTGTGGATCGATGCGGTCGCCCATGTCGCCATGGGGCGCGACCGTCGTCTCTACCGCTTCGTGCGCGACACGCGCAACGGCCGGGTCGTGCTGGCCGAATCGGGCGACTTGAAGCAGGTCGCAGACGCCGTCACCCGCTACATCGCCGAGCGCATGGTCGAACGCGAGCGCCAGCTCGACGGTCCGGTATTCCCCGTCATGCACGATGCGCCGGGCGAAGGCATTGCCGAAGCGGCCCCGAAGGGGGGGCGATGGCGCGCGGTCCTGTCCGGGTTTGCCGTCATCCTGTTCGGCGCGGCCGTCGGCGCGCTCGTCGTCGCCGCGATCTTCTGGGAGCACGTCGCCGCCTATTTCTCGGTGCCTGGTTAGTCCTGCCCGCTACGCCGTGCTGGCAGCCTGTCCCCGTGTCAGATCGGATTTCGAGATCGTCGCTACGGAGAGCGACTGGCCGGTGACGCCGCGCCGGGTGAGTTCGACCGACCAGTTGCCGGCTGTCCCGGCGATATCGATGAGATTGTACTGGGCCGCCGGTCTTTGCCCGCCCGGGCTTTGCCCCGCCGCGGTGACGCCGACGACGGGAATCTTGCCCTGCATGCCGTCGATCCAGAACAGCGTCGGCAGGTGGGTGTGGCCGTGCAGCACCAGTTCGGCGCCGTGCCGGCGCACTGTCTTTTGAAAAAGCGATATGCCGTAGAGCCGCTTATGTGCGGCCGTCGCCCCGCGAACCGGCGGATGATGGATCATGATGACGCGATAGAGGCCGCGCCGGCGCGTCATATCAAGCAGAACGGCAAGGCGCCGCGCCTGTTCGGAGCTGAATTGGCCGATGGCCATGAAGGGGGCGGTCGCCCGGGCCGACGACACGCCGATGAGCGCCACGTCGCCGCGGATGCGCAGATAGGGAAAGCCGTTCCTGTTGGCCTGGCCGGTGGCCTCGTCGCCTGTCATCCAGGGCTGCCAGGCGCGGCAGGCCTTGGCCAGTGCGCCCGGCACATAGGCATCGTGGTTGCCCGGCACCACGGACACGTCTTGCGGCTCGCCCAGTGTTTCCAGCCAGATGCGGGCCAGTTCGATCTCGGCGTCGAGGGCCAGATTGACCAGATCGCCGGTGATGGCGAGGTGGTCGGCGCCGTCCGCCTTGATGCCGTCAAGGATCGCCTCGGTGACGCCGGCCGTCAGCAGCCGGCGGCGGTTCCGGTGCCAGTTCACATAACCGGTGATGCGCTTGGAGGCGAGTTCGCGATAGGTTACATCGGGCAGGGGCCCGAGATGGACGTCGGAAATATGCGCGAGGCGAAACATTGCATCCTTCTAGCGCGCGTTCGCTTCAAACGGAAACGTTTGAAGCAAAGATATGCGCGCCAGATCAATATGCCGGAACATGTACCTTTCGCTCAAACGATTCCGTTTGAGCGGGACATGTTCTGGCGCGTTCGCTTCAAACGGAAACGTTTGAAGCAAAGATATGCGCGCCAGATCAATATGCCGGAACATGTACCTTTCGCTCAAACGATTCCGTTTGAGCGGGACATGTTCTAGAACATCGGACCCGAAGGTGGGAACCGGTTTCGCAATGAGTGCGGCAGACGGGCGCGATCCGGGCCGGGGCAGTCTCTGGGCGCGGCTGCGCTCGCGCATCTTCCACAGCTATTTCCTCTTGCGCCGGCCGATGACGCTCGGCGTGCGTGCGATCGTCCACGATGTGGAAGCAGGGACCATCTTCCTGGTGCGCCATACCTATGTGCCCGGCTGGCAGATGCCCGGCGGCGGCGTGGAGACCGGCGAGACGATGGAAGAAGCGCTGGTCCACGAGCTGCTTGAAGAGGGCAACATCGAGCTGACCGGGCCGCCAGTGCTCAAGTCCGTGCATCACAACCGGGCGGCGAGCCGGCGCGATCACGTTGCGTTCTACCACGTGACCCAGTTCCGCCAGTTTGAACCGCGCCTGCCGGACCGGGAAATCGCCGAGGCGGGCTTCTTCAGTCTTGCGGATCTGCCCGAAGGAACGACGAGTGCGACGTTGCGGCGGATCGATGAAACGCTGAACGGTGCCGATCCGTCACCCTACTGGTAGGGCCGCAAGCCTTTCCCGGTCGTACGGGGCGGCGTAGTCCAGTTCCGGTCCCGCGGGCACGATGCCCGTCGGATTGATCGTCTTGTGGCTGCCGTAATAGTGATGCTTGATGTGAAAGAGATCGACCGTCTCGGCCACGCCGGGCACCTGGTAGAGCTCGCGCAGATAGTTCGACAGGTTCGGATAGTCGGCGATGCGGCGCAGATTGCATTTGAAATGGCCGACGTAGACCGGGTCGAAGCGCACCAGCGTCGTGAACAGCCGCCAGTCGGCCTCGGTCAGCCGCCCGCCGGCGAGATAGCGCTGGGTGCCGAGATGCGCCTCCACCTCGTCGAGCGCGGCGAAGAGATCCCGGAACGCTTCCTCATAGGCATCCTGCGTGGTGGCGAAGCCGCAGCGGTAGACGCCGTTGTTGATCGAGGGATAGATGCGCGCGTTCCAGGCGTCGATCTCCTTGCGCAGCGCTTCGGGATAGAAGTCCAGCGATGCGTCGCCGAAGGCGTCGAAGGCACTGTTGAACATGCGGATGATCTCGGACGATTCGTTGCTGACGATCGTTTCCTCGCGCTTGTCCCACAGAACCGGCACGGTGACGCGGCCGGAATAGTGCGGGTCGGCGCGGGTGTAGATCTGGTGCAGATAGTCGAGCCCGTAGAGCGTGTCGCCAGTGGCGCCGTCGCGCTTGACGAACGTCCAGCCGTCAGAACCCATGAAATGGTCGACCACGGAAAGCGAGATCACGTCGTCGAGCTTCTTCAGCTTGCGCAGGATCAGCGTGCGGTGCGCCCAGGGGCAGGCAAGCGAAACATAGAGATGGTAGCGGTCGGGCTCGGCCTTGAAGCCGCGTTCGCGTCCGGGCGCCGGGGCGCCGTCGGTGGTCACGAAATCGCGCCATTGCGATTGCGCGCGTTCGAAACGGCCGCCCGAGGACTTCGTGTCATACCAGCGGTCCTGCCATTTTCCGTCGACGAGCAAGCCCATTGCAGTTCTCCGTGCTTCGAAGCCTCGCATTTAAGCGATCGGCGGCAAAAACCCAACAGGCGGCTGCCTGAACGCATCGTCAACGGCCGGCAAGGCGTTGCGATAATCGCAACAATCTGATGGACGGCGGCGGGAATTGGTGCTAGCGGAGCGGACCCGCAGGGATTTTGTCATGACTGTCAACCGCATCGTACGACGACGAATGAACGCACGCGCCTGAACCGGCGCGCATTTTGTGCCTGCCGCATTGGTGCGGCATCATTCCATCGCTACGAGACGGTGCCCCGCGAGATGAACGCAATCGCCTACCAGGCCGAGAGTCCGGCCCACGACCCCGAAATCGAACTGATCAACGAAGAGGCCTTCGGGCCTGGCCGCCATACCCGCGCGGCCTACAAAATCCGTGAGGGCGGGCCGCATGAGCGCCACCTGTCCTTCGTCGCCTTGGACGGCGACAGGGTCGTGGCGACCGTCCGGCTGACGCGCGTGGCGGTGGGGCAGGGGCGCTCCCTGCTGCTTGGCCCGCTGGCCGTGCGGCCCTCCCACAAGGAGCGCGGCATCGGGCGCAAGCTGGTCAGGATGGCGCTGGAGGCGGCGGCGGCCGACGGCGCGCACTCGGTCATCCTGGTCGGCGACGAACCCTATTACGGGCCGCTCGGCTTTCGCCGCATCCCCTACAAGCAGATCGTCATGCCGCGTCCGGTCGACTATGACCGCCTGCTCATCCACGAAATAAAAGACGGCGCGCTCGCCGATCTCAACGGCGACATGGTCCATGCGGACCTGGTCCCATCCATCGAGCCGGCCTCACCGGCCCTCGCGATACCACATGGAGCCGAGCGCCAGCAGGAGCAGGCCGAGGCCCAGGAACCCGCCAAATAGCGGGACCCGGTCGACCGACTTCAAGATGCTGTCGCTTGTGGTGCGCAGGCCGATCCAGTCGCGGCCGGACGCCTCGCTGGTCGCGCGCACGGGCACGAGACCGGGCAGGCTCATCGCGCCGGCAGAACCGTTGAGGCGACGCACGCTGCCCTCGGTGGCCTCGACCGCCGGGCGCAGCACCTCCTCGGTCGACACCGTGTCGGCGAATTCCGGCGCATTGACCGGTCCGACATGGGCCAGCGTGGTCAGTTCCCCATTGGCGATCTGGTAAAGACCGATCTGGTCAACCGGGAATTCGGCGGCAAAGATGCCGGGGGTGTCCGCGGCAAGCGTGACGTCGCGCGTCTCGCCGTTCGGGGTAATCACGGTCGCCGTTCCCGGATCGTCCTTCATCGTCTGGCGGCGGATCTCGAGCGTCATGCCGCGGCCGTTGGCGGTCAGGCGCTCTTCCTCGAGCTCCGGCTCCTTCATCAGCCAATGGGCGATGCGCCGGTAGAGCGCGACATGCGGACCGCCGCCCTCGAAGCCGCGCGCCCACAGCCAGCCCTGATCCGACAGGAACATGCCGACACGGCCTTCGCCCCTGCGATTGAGGACCAGCAGCGGCTCGTCGCGCGGGCCGTGCATCACCACGGACCCTTCCGGCGGACGGATGCCGACAAGGCGGAACCAGCGGCTCCAGGCCGGCGGCTCGGCGTCCGACCCTTCCAAGCCGCGCGTCACCGGGTGGCGCTCACCGGTCTCGGTCAGGCGCGGATAGAACCCTTCCTCGATGACGTCGCCGGTCGGAAGCGCGGGCAACGCCGACATCAAGGGGGTGCGCGAGATCGATTGCAGGCCGGCATATTCCGGCCCGGCGGCAATCAGCAGCGCGCCGCCATTTTCCACATATTCGGCGATGTAGTCGTAATACAGGATCGGCAGCACGTCGCGGTGCTGGTAGCGATCGAAGATGATGAGATCGAAATCGTCGATCTTCTCGACGAACAGTTCGCGCGTCGGAAAGGCGATGAGCGACAGGTCGTTGATCGGCGTCCCGTCCTGCTTTTCCGGCGGACGCAGGATGGTGAAATGGACGAGATCGACCGAAGCGTCCGATTTCAGGAGGTTGCGCCAGGTGCGCTCGCCGGCATGCGGCTCGCCCGAGACCAGCAGCACGCGCAGGTTTTCGCGGATGCCGTCGACCAGTGCGATGGCGCGGTTGTTGGTATCGGTGATCTCGCCGTCGGCGCGCTCGATGGCCAGTTCGACGATGTTGCGTCCGGCCGAGGGTATAATGATGTCGAGCGGCATTTCCGCCCCGACCGTGGCGCGCTCGAGCGCCACCTGCTCGCCATTGACGCTGACGCGCACATCGACGCTGTCGATGTCCTCGCCGGCGCTCAGCACCTGGTAGGTCATCGACAGCGGCTTGTCGACAATCCCGAAGCGCGGCGCGTTGAGGAAGCGGATGCGCCGGTCGCGCTCGCCCTCTTCGCCGGTGATCAGCGCGTGCAGCGGCGCGTTCAACCCGCTCATGTTGGCCGGCACGTCGTGCACCTGGCCGTCCGTCACCATAATGGCTCCGGCAACGCGCGAGGGCGGCACGTCGCGCAGCGCATTTTCCAGCGCGCCGAACAGGCGCGTCTGGGTGCCGTCATCGCTGCCCCCGGCCTGTCCGGCCTCCACCTCGCGCAGGTCAAACTGCCCGAAACGGCCGAGCTGGGCTTTCAGTTCCTCCACCGCCTCGTCCGTCGTCTGCCCGCGCTCGCCGATCTCCTGGCTCTGGCTGCGGTCGACGACCAGCGCGACGACGCTCTTGAGCGGCTCGCGCTCTTCTTCCAGGAACACTGGGTTGATAAGCGCCAGTGCCAGGGCGGCGAGCGCCGCGCTGCGAAGGACCGAGCCGCGCTGGCCGAACCACAGGCCGACCGCGCTCAACAGCGCCAACGGGACGAGGATCGCGGCGATGAGCGGCCAGGACAGAAGCGGTTCGAATGCGATGGACCAGTTCATTGCCCGCTCCTATTGGCCCAGCCGTTCGAGCAGGATCGGCACATGCACCTGGTCGGATTTGTAGTTGCCGGTCAGCATGTACATCATGATGTTGACGCCGGCCCGGTAGGCATAGACGCGCTGCATGGGATCCGACGGGACGGTCGGCAGCAGCGGATCGCCGTTGGCGTCGATTGCCCAGGCACCGGCGAAATCATTGGCGGTGATCATGATTGGCGATACGCCGTCGCCGGTGCGCACCGGCCGGTTCTGCTCGTTGGCCGCACCCAGCGAAGCCTCCACCCATAGCGGGCTGCCGGAATAGCGGCCAGGAAAGGTCTGCAGGATATAGAACGCCTTGGTCAGCACGTGATCCTCGGGGACCGGTTCGAGCGGCGGCACGTTGAGATTGTCCAGAATATCGCGCAGGCGCCGTGTCGAGGCGCTGGTCGAGCCCGAAAGGCTGAGATCGGTCGAGAACTGGTCGCGGGTGTCGAACAGCACGGTGCCGCCCTGGCGCATATAGGCGTCGATGCGCGCGATCGCGGCCTCCGAGGGCATCGGCGCGGCCTCGTCGACCGGCCAATAGATGATCGGGTAGAAGGCCAGTTCGTCGCGCGCGATGTCGACGCCGGCCGGCGCGCCCGGTTCGAGGGCCGTCTTTTCGGTCAGGAACCGGCTCAGCCCCGCCATGCCGGCGCGGCTCACCGCGTCGATCGATGCGTCCCCGGTCAACACATAGGCGATGCGTGTCGTCGAGATGGCGGCGATCGCCTGGGCGTCGTCCACCTGGGCGTCCTGCGCCCGCGCATCGCCGGAGATGCCAAACAGCAGCCCGCCCGAGAGCGCGGCGGCCAGCCAGACCGGGGCGACGGGGCGGCGCTGTGCCCGCCGGCGGACGAACATGCCGCCCATCCAGAAGACGGCGAGCGTGTCGAGGATCATCAGCGTCAGGGCCGCAGCGAGGAGGGGGCCCTTGAGATTGCGCGATTGCTCGACGGCATAGCTTGCATTGGTGACCGGCAGATCGACCTGCGGGCGCGCCAATGGCTGGAGCACGGCATCGCCATCAAGCAGGTTGTGGGCCACATAGCCTTCCTCCGTGCCGTAAAGGCCCGGCGGGTTCTCGATCGTCACGGCCCGGTTTTCCGTGTCGAGGGGCCTGGCATCCGAGCCCGGCGGAACGAGCGTGCCGTCGGCTGCGATCATGGTGTATGGCGCGAGCGAGCCGCCGTTTTCCACGGCCTGATTGTCCAGGCTGCCCTGATTGCGCGACAATTGCACGATCCGGCGCAGCATTTCGACGAAACTGCCGGAGATCGGCAGGCTCGACCAGGTCGCTTCGGGCGTGACGTGAAAGAGCACCAACGTGCCGTCGCCGCGATCGTCGCCCGTCACCAGTGGCGTACCGTCGGCCAGCACGGCCCAGGTCTTGGTGAAAAGGTCGCTGGTCGGCTCGGCCAGCACCTGCCTGGTGACGGAAACGTCGCGTGGCGGCGCCAGGTCGGAGAACGGGCCCGTCGAGGGGAATTCGGCCACCGGCTGCGGCTCGGTCCAGGAAAGCGTGCCGCCCAGCGAACGCTCGCCGATGCGCAACGCCACCGGCAGCAATTCCTCGTCATTGCCTGCGGCGGCCAGGCGCGAGCCGGCGAAGCGCACCAGCGTGCCGCCGCCGTGCAGCCATTCGATCAGCGGACCGCGCACGCTGTCGGGCAAGGTGCCGACATCGGCCATGACGATGATGGCGGGGCGCTGTTCGAGAAGCTGCGGGATGGCTTCGGCGAGGTCCGGCGTGTCCGGCTCCACGATGTCGGCGAAGGGCTGCAGCGCACGTCGTATGTAGTAGAGCGGCGACAGGAGCGGTTGCGCCCGGTCGGCCTCGGCCTGCGACAGGAGCCCGACCCGGCGCCGGCGCGAGTTCTCGTCGAGCAGGCGCACCGCCGCCGCCTGGTTCTCGCCGTCGACGCGGATGGCGGCGAAATCGTTGCGCAACTCGAACGGCACGCGGAATTCGGCCGCCGCCGTCGCATTGCCGGGCGCGAACGTGGCGACGGCATCGGCGATGCGTCGTCCCTGGTCATCGAAGGCGCCGGCCGTCACCTGGCGCGGCGCCGCATCGCCGGTGGAACGCGCCACAGTTGCCCTAAAGTGGTCGGGCCGGTTGTCCACGGCGGTGATGCCGGTCGCCCGCAATCGCTCCGGGGCGAACCAGATCAGGCGGTCGGCATTCTCCAAGAGCGTCGCAAAGGCCTGGTCGTCGCCTTCGGCGGCCAGCCCGTCGCCCAGAACGGCGACGGTGGCGCCGGGCGAGGCGGCCACCACGTCGGCGACCCGGGCATGGACTGCCGTGCGCTGGACGGGCAGCGGCCGCGGGCCGGCGGCGCGCAGCCTGTCGCGCGCCTGTTCGGCGTCGAACGGACCGATCTCGGAGTTCGACTTCTCGGCGGTCAGCGCCAGCACGACCGGTGCGCCGTTCGCCGATGCATCGTCGATCAGCTGCTCGGCCGCCTGCACGCGTTCGTCCCAATCGGACGCACTCCCCCAGCCATTATCGATGACGATCGCCACGAGATCGCCGCCGTCAGCCAGCCGCTCGCGCGGATTGAACACGGGCTCGGCCAGGGCGAGCACGATGAACGCAGCCATGAGGAGACGCAGCAGCGTCAGCCACCAGGGGCTCTGGTGCGGCGTTTCCTCCTTCTTCAGCACCCGCTGCAGGATGCGCAGGGGCGGAAAGACCTCCGTCTGCGGCTTCGGCGGGGTGAGGCGCAGCAGCCACCAGATCACCGGCAGGGCCAGGAGCCCGAACAGGACCAGCGGCTGTGCGAAGGAAAGCAGGCTCATCAGCGGACTCCGGCACCCCGGCCGCTCCCCATGGTCATCGCCATATGCACCTTGACGAGCGCTTCGGAGGCAGGCCGGTCGGTATGGCTGACAGTGTAGCTCCAACCGATGCGCCGACACCAGCCGGCCAGTTCCTCGCGGCGGGCGAGGTAGAGATTGCGATAGTCCTCGCCGAACTGCTCGGCCCGACCGGCGGTATACTTGGCGTCGCTTTCCGGGTCGCGGAATTCGGTGCGGCCGCTGAAGGGGAAGCGCTCTTCGGCCGGATCGGCCACTTCGATCAGATGCGCACGCACCCCGTGGCGCGCCAGAACGTCGAGGCGGGTTATCATTTCGTCCACAGGATCGAGGAAATCGCTGACGATGACGATATCGGAAAACCGGCGGATCGTGGCAAGATCCGGCCGGGCGGGGATCTCGGCTGCGTGCGTCAGGATGGCGGCGATGCGTTCGGCGCCGTTGCGCGCCGTGAAGGGGTCGGTCAGGCCGGGCCAGGCGATGCGCTCGCCGCCGCGCGACAGAAGCTCGGCGACCGCCAGGATCAGCACCAGGGCGCGCGATTCCTTCGACACGCCGGCGAGCGTCGACTGATAGAGCATGGAAGGCGAGGGGTCGGCCCACAGCCACACCGTGTGCGCCGCCTCCCATTCGCGGTCGCGGACATAGAGCTGGTGGTCGTCACGGGCCGAGCGGCGCCAGTCGATGCGCGACATCGCCTCGCCTTCGACATAGGGCCGGAACTGCCAGAAATTCTCGCCGATGCCGCGCTTGCGCCGGCCGTGCCAGCCGGCGATCACATTGTTGGCGATGCGCCGCGCGTCGATCAGCAGATCGGGGATGTAGGAGGCGCGAACGCGCCCCCGCGCCAGCGCGTCGTTGGTTGCGACGGGAGGTGAAACCGAACCGATCGGGCTCATCAGCCCGCCGCTTTCACCAGTTGCGCGATGACATCGCGCACATTCATGCCTTCGGCGCGCGCGGCGAAGGTAAGCGCCATGCGATGCTGCAGCACCGGCTCGGCCAACGCATGGACGTCGTCGACCGAGGGCGCCAGACGGCCGTCATAAAGGGCGCGCGCCCGCGCGCACAGCGTCAGGGCCTGGCTGGCCCGCGGGCCGGGTCCCCAGGAGACATGCTTGTCGGTGTCGGCATTGCCGTTGCCGGGGCGCGCCGAACGCACGAGCTGCAGGATCGCCTCGACGACGCTTTCGGGCACCGGCATGCGCCGGATCAAGGCCTGGATGTCGCGCAGGCGCTCCGGTGTCAGCACGTTCCTGGCCTTGGCGTCCTCGACGCCCGTGGTCTCCAGAAGAATGCGCCGCTCGGCCTCGATTTCCGGGTAGGAAATGTCGATCTGCATCAGGAAGCGGTCGAGCTGGGCTTCGGGCAGCGGGTAGGTGCCCTCCTGCTCCAGCGGATTCTGTGTGGCCAGAACGTGAAACGGTGCGGGCAGGTCGTGCCGGGCGCCGGCGACCGTCACGTGATATTCCTGCATCGACTGCAACAGCGCCGACTGGGTGCGGGGGCTTGCCCGGTTGATCTCGTCGGCCATCAGGAGCTGGGCGAAGATCGGGCCCGGAATGAAGCGGAAGAAGCGCTTTCCGGCATTGTCCTGATCCTGCTCCATCACCTCCGAGCCCAGAATGTCGGAGGGCATCAGGTCGGGCGTGAACTGGATGCGTTGCGAATCGAGACCGAGCACGGTGCCGAGCGTCTCCACGAGCTTGGTCTTGGCAAGCCCCGGCACGCCGACAAGAAGTGCGTGGCCACCTGCCAGTATGGCCACCAGCGTGCGCTCGACCACGTCTTCCTGGCCGAAGATGACCTTGCCGACGCCGTCGCGGACTTCGGATATGTCAGCCAGGGCTTTTTCGGCCGCGGCGATCATCTCCTTTTCGCTGATCGCCTTTTCCTTGATCATCACGCTCATGCCGCTCGATCCTCTGTTGGCCCAAACTCATGCCCCTGGCGTCATGATCCCCCGATTCGTACCTTGGTGGTATCTCTCGGACCCAACTTAAATCACCCAAAATGGCTGACAAGCGGACGCACAGTGACTATTTCGTGACCATGACCGAATCGCGAAGCGAAGGCAAAGCCGTATTGCGACAGAGCGCGGACGCGGCCGGACTGGCGGCACTGATCGGCCGCGCGGCGCGGGCCGACAAGGGGCCGGCGCCTGTCGAGCGCTGGAATCCGCAATTCTGCGGCGATCTCGACATGGAAATCCGGGCCGACGGCACGTGGTACTATCTCGGCACGCCGATCGGCCGGCCGGCGCTGGTGCAGCTCTTTTCCTCGGTGCTGCGTAAGGACGAGGACGGCCGGACCTATCTGGTCACGCCGGTGGAACGCGTCGGCATCAGGGTCGAGGACGCGCCCTTCGTCGCCGTGGAGATGAATGTCTCGGGCCACGGCGAGGACCAGGTGATGACCTTCCGCACCAATGTCGGCGACGTGGTGGAGGCGGGGCCGGACCACCCGCTGCGCTTTGTCGTCGAGCCCGAAACCGGCGGGCTGAAGCCCTATCTCCTGGTGCGCGGCCGTCTCGAAGCCTTGCTGGGCCGGCCGGTGATGTACGAGTTGGTCGAGCATGGCGAGGAGATCGGGATCGACGGCAGGATGATGTTCGCCGTGCGCTCGCACGGCACGGTGTTTCCCGTCATGCCGGCGGGCGATCTGAAGAAGCTGAGCGCCTGACGATGGACACGCGCCCCGTTGAAAATTTCACGGCGGAGGATTTTCGCCGGCGTGCGGTTCACGAGCAGGCGCCGCATGGCGTCGAACTCGGCGACCACACGCTCAATCCGGGCCTGAAGGATCTGATCCTGGGCCAGAAACTGCGCGATGCGGCGGTGCTCGTGCCGGTGGTCGACCGGCCACAGGGCGCGACGCTTCTTTTGACCCGGCGCACGGACACGATGCGCAACCATTCCGGCCAGATCGCCTTTCCGGGCGGGCGGATCGATCCTGACGACGGCAGTCCGGAAGATGCCGCACTTCGCGAAACGGATGAAGAAATCGGGCTAAAGCGCGGTTTCATTAACCTTGCCGGGCGCATGCCCGACTATGTAACCGGCAGCGGCTACCGCATCGCGCCGGTCCTAGCCACGGTGCGGCCGGGCTTTTCGCTGACCATCAATCCGGACGAGGTCGACGAGGCCTTCGAGGTGCCGCTCGAATTTCTGATGGATCCGGCCAATCATCGCCGCGACAGCCGCATCTGGCAGGACCGCGAGCGCTTTTTCCACACCATGCCCTATGGCGAGCGCTATATCTGGGGCATCACGGCCGGAATGATACACATGCTTTACGAGAGGCTTTACGCGTGAGTGCAATCTCGATTGCCGAAAGGGCGGACTGGCTCGCCAGACCTGACCTGCAAAAGCTGCTCGCCGCGCTATCAACCGATGGCGAGGAAGCGCGCATTGCCGGCGGCGCGGTGCGCAATACGCTGCTGGGCGAGCCGGCCGGCGATGTCGACATCGCCACGACTTGCTTGCCGGAGGAGACCGTGGAACGCGCCCGCAAGGCCGGTTTCAAGACGGTGCCGACCGGCGTCGAGCACGGCACGGTGACCGTCATCGCCGACGGCGTGCCCTACGAGGTGACGACGTTGCGCGCCGACATCGAGACCGACGGCCGGCGCGCCAGGGTCAGGTTCGGCCGCGACTGGCAGGCGGATGCCGATCGGCGCGACTTCACCGTCAACGGGCTTTATGCGCAGGCCGATGGTGCCGTCATCGACCTGGTCGGCGGGCTGGCCGACGTCGAAAGCCGCACCATCCGCTTCATCGGCGATGCTGAGGCGCGGGTGCGCGAGGACTATCTGCGCATCCTGCGCTTCTTCCGCTTCTTCGCCTGGTACGGTTCGGGCCGGCCCGATGCCGAGGGGCTGAAGGCCTGCGCCCGGCTCAAGCAGGGGCTGGATGACCTGTCGGCGGAGCGGATGTGGAGCGAACTGAAAAAGCTGCTTTCAGCCCCCGATCCGTCGCGCGCGCTGTTGTGGATGCGCCAGTCCGGCGTTCTGACGCAGGTTCTCCCGGAAAGCGAGAAATGGGGCATCGACGCCATCCATGGGCTTGCCGAGGCCGAGCGCGATCTCGGCTGGCCGGCGGATCCCCTGATGCGGCTTGCCGCGATCATTCCGCCCGACGCTGTGCGCATCGCCGCCATGGCGCAGAGGCTCAAAATGTCGAATGCCGATCGCGACCGGCTGGTCGCCTGGGCGTCGACGCCGGCGGTCGAGCCGGCGACGAGCGAAACGGAACTGGCCAAGCTCGCCTACAGGGCCGGGCAGTCGGGGTTTTCGGACAAGCTGCGCCTGGCGCTCGCCGGCGCGCGGGCACGCGCTGCCGCCGACGATCAGGCGATGGTCGAGGCCGGCGGCTACTATCGCCTCAACCGGTTCCTGGAAAACTGGGAGGCGCCGCAATTTCCCCTGACCGGCGCGGACCTCATTGCGATCGGCATCCCGCCAGGGCCGAAAATGGGCAATGCGCTGCGCGATCTGGAGGAGATGTGGGTGGATTCGGCTTTTGCGATGGACCGCTCGGCGCTGATGGAACACGCCGAACGGATGAAACTGCAGATCTTGTAAATACGGGTCGACGTGGCACGGAGGGCGCGCCGGCCATCGGTCTCAGGCGGCGTCGCGCGCCTTCTCGATACGCGAGCGGATCGCCTCGATCATCGTTTCGCGCATGATCGTCTCGCCATGAACCTCGCGCATGTGCTCGACCGCGCGGCGCATGATCTCGGCCTCGTCCTCGTGCCGGGTGTGCCACTCACAGCCGGGAACGAGCGAACCGCAATTATATTCCTTCATGGCTCTTCCTCCTGTGTCCTTCGTGGATGGACTTCAAGGATAACACAAAAGCGACGACGAAGTTGCGTACGGTTTCACCGTGTCCGGAAACGTCGACTGTCGGGGCTTGCAAACGCAAGCGTCATCGGTGAACGGTGCCGAAAATCATGAATATGTGGAAAATAAATCCAATTATTACTATATTCTAGATTGTAATACTTAAATTGATACAGTATTACATATTTTATATTGTATATGGCTTTGCTTCGCTTAAGTGATTGATATTATTGAGAATAAAATATAATTTGAAATATGCCTTGTTTCGGCTTCTGTTTGTGACTACATTGGATCTATCGATCTTGCTTGTCGAACTTTGTTTCCGACGCATCGCGTCCTCGACGATATTCCTCTCACAAAATCGATTCGACCGCTTGTCGTGCACCTGCACGGCAAGGAATTCTCAATGACCGATTGAAAGGAAATCGTCATGACAATTGGAACAGTGAAGTTCTTTAATGCCACCAAGGGCTTCGGCTTCATCGAGCAGGGCGAGGGCCAGGCGGATGTCTTTGTTCACATTTCCGCTGTGGAACGGGCAGGCATGCGTTCGCTCGTAGAGGGCCAGAAGATCAGCTTCGACGTCGTCAAGGACGATCGTAGCGGCAAGAGCGCGGCCGAGAACATTCAGGCTGCGTAACCGGATTGCGCCTCTGGTCTTTGACCACGGATGTACTGGCACTGATCATCGAGGCGCATAGGAAGGTCGGGTTCGCCCGGCCTTTTTCTTTTTCGGAACCAGAGGACGTGGGCCGCATGAACAGCATCATCTCCGAGTACAATCTATTCAAGTCAAAGCCCTCCAAGGCCAAGACGAAGGCCGACATAACCGACCTTGCCGCGCGCAGCATCGTCGGCGCTGAAGCCGAGCGCCGTGAGGCAAAAACCGCGAGACTCCGTCAAATGCGGCTGGAGGCCGAAGCAAAACAGGCTGTTGCTCAAACATCCGCCGGGCAACGCCGCGCGAAGCCCGCGCAGCCAAGGCGCGCCCGATCATCGTCGTAACGCAGGGCAGCACGTTCCTGGTAGAAAATCTTTGCGCGGGATGTGGCCCGCCTATCAACAAGGATGCTCAGATGAGACCCCCTGCAAGACTGAATGTCGATCCGATAGCATGGCTGCTCATCCTCATGGTCGGAGGCATCATCGCCACGTTCGTCTATGTCGCCCTGACGAGCATTACCTTCTGATCCTGCGGTATTGGATTCCAAGGACGAGCGAATGACCAATGTCGTCTCCCTTCATGGAGGCAAGCGTTGGAAGGCCGTGATCGAGTATCGAAGCGATGATGGCCCGAAGAGCGTCGAGCATTATTTCGAAGAAATTTCGGATCTCCACCTCATCGTCGAGCATGGGCCGGACTGGAACCTGCTGATCCGGTGCACCCTAACGCTGAACCGCCATGATGGTGGCGAGGAGCAGAATAGCGTTGCAAAGGCGCTCAGTCAGGAGCGCCTGCGGTGAAAATGCCGCAACGACCGGAGATGCGATACTGCGCTTCAGAAGTGTAACGGGTGGGCCATAGATGGAGCGTCCCTTGCGCGCCCAATAGGCCACAGCGCGCTCAGATCGCGCGCATCAGGGCCATCTCACCGCCGGGGGCATGCTCGACAGGATCGATTCGACATTACCGCCCGTCTTCAGCCCGAACGTGGTGCCGCGGTCGTAGAGAAGGTTGAACTCGACATAGCGCCCGCGGCGCAGCAGTTGTTCCTCGCGGTCGGCCTCGGTCCAGTTGGCGTTCATGTTGCGCCGCACGATGTGCTGGTAGACGATCAGGAAGGCCCGTCCGACATCCCGGGTGAAGGCGAAGTCGGCGTCGAAGCCGCCGCTCTCGGCCGGCGAATGCAGCCAGTCGTAGAAGATGCCGCCGATGCCGCGCGGCTCGCTGCGGTGCGGCAGGTAGAAATAGTCGTCGCACCAGGCCTTGAACCGTTCGTGATCGGCGACCCCGGCGTGCCGGTCGCAAACGAGCTTCATCGCCTTGTGAAACGCGATCGAGTCTGGATCGTCCTGCGTGCGGCGGCGATCCAGCACCGGCGTGAGGTCGGCTCCGCCGCCGAACCATTGGCGCGCGGTGACGACCATGCGCGTGTTCATGTGCACGGCCGGAACGTTCGGGTTCCAGGGATGCGCGATGAGCGAGATGCCGGACGCCCAGAAGCGCGGATCGTCCTCGCTGCCCGGTATCTGCCTGGCGAATTCCGGGGAGAACTGGCCATGAACGGTCGAGGTGTGGACGCCGGCCTTTTCGAAGACGCGGCCGTGCATCATCGACATGACGCCGCCGCCGCCCTTGCCGTCCTCGCGCAGCCATTCCTTGCGCTCGAAACGGCCGGCGGCCCAGCCCGCCTGCGGACCGGCAAGCGCGTCCTCCAACTGCTCGAACCCGGTGCAGATGGTGTCGCGCAGCGTTTCGAACCAGGCTTTCGCCTCCGCCTTCCTGGTCTCCAGATCGGCTGGCATGTCTGCGGGGATGTCCGGGCGTTGCATTTCTTCTCCTTGCGCCAGTCGCCCCGCCGCGGTCGATGGCCAAGGGACACCGGCCAAGTAGCGCAGGAACCGGGCCCCCGCAAGGCGCCGCCGCCGCGACCCGCCGGCGCAGGGAAAAGACTCGCAATTGCACCCCGCCATGCCTAATCTTTCGGGGCAGTTTGGGAGTTAAGTCAGTGCGTACGCCACGTCGACCGCCGCTCGATGGACTGAAACGGACGCTCGACCGGAAGCGGTCGCAGAACGCTCGCATGCCGCGCGACGGGTTCATCCGCGAAACCTATCAGTTGCCGCGCCTGGACGCCCGCGCCAAGGCGCGCGAATGGTTCGAGCGCTGGCCCAAACAGGCCTACTGGACCGAGATCGAAAGCTGGTGCGAGCGCCCCGAGGACGTGATCGAGTTCACCATGCGCCGCCTGCCGACGGCGGATTAGCACCGTTTTCGGGGCATCTATACATCGTATATCGTCTCAAGCCTTGTCCTTGTCCTTGTCCTGCGCCGCCTTCGGCATCATCGAGGCGAATTCGAGCGGGAAGGGGAAGATGATGGTGGAATTCTTCTCGCCGGCGATGAAATTCAGAGAACTCAGATAGCGCAGCTGCATGGCCTGCGGTTCGCGCGCCAGGATCTCGGCCGCCTCGACAAGTTTCTGCGCCGCCTGCTGCTCGCCTTCGGCATTGATGATCTTGGCGCGCCGCTCGCGCTCGGCCTCGGCCTGGCGGGCAATGGCGCGGATCATCGATTCGTTGATGTCGACATGCTTGATCTCGACATTTGCGACCTTGATGCCCCAGGCGTCGGTCTGCTCGTCGAGGATCTGGCGAATGTCGCTGTTGAGCCGGTCGCGCTCCGACAGCATCTCGTCGAGATCGTGCTTGCCGAGCACCGAGCGCAAGGTGGTCTGTGCGAGCTGGCTCGTCGCCATCATGAAATCCTCGACCTGGATCGTCGCATTTTCGGGGTCGATGACGCGGAAATAGATGACCGCGTTGACCCGGACGGAGACGTTGTCCCGGCTGATCACGTCCTGGCTGGGCACGTCCATGACCCGCACGCGCAGATCGACACGCACCATCTGCTGGACGAACGGGATGATGATGATCAGGCCGGGGCCCCTGACGGAGGTGAAGCGGCCGAGGGTGAAGATGACGCCGCGCTCGTATTCGCGCAGGATCTTGATGGCCCAGGACAGAATGAGGGCCAGAAGGGCGATGACAATGGCATAGAATATCAGATCGAAGGGAATGGTCATTGGTCACTCCTGTCATGGGTGCCGAAGGCCGGCCGCCGCCGCGGCCGCGCGATGGGCCCGTCGGCGTTCAATCTTTGCCTGCCGTTCCATTGGAGGCGTCGTCGGCCGTCTTGTCTTCGGGCGCGCCGTCCTCGCCCGTGACCTGAAGCGTGAGCCCGTCCAGACCCGCCACGCGCACCGTCTCGCCTTCGGCAAAGGTCTGCGCGCCGACGGCCTTCCATTGCTCGCCATGCGTACGCACCTGTCCGGCGCCGCCCGACCAGTTCAGCACCACGGCCTCGGCGCCGATCATCTCTTCGCGCCCCGTGGCGACGCCGCGGCGGTGCGAGGTGACGGCGAGACCGGCAACCAGAAGCGACAGCGTCAGGCTTGTGACGCCGACACCGGCGATGATCACCCAGGAAATCTCGAAGCCGGGAACGTCCGTGTCGAGCAGGATGGTCGCCCCCAACAGGAACGACACCGCGCCGCCGATGCCCATGATGCCGAAGGACGGCGCGAATATCTCGGCGACGATCAGCGCGCTGCCCAGCAATATCAGTCCGGCCCCGGCATAACTGACCGGCAGCACCGCCAGTGCATAGAGCGCCAGCAGGAGGCTGATGCCGCCGACCGTGCCCGGAACGAGCGCGCCTGGATTGATGAACTCGAAGATCAGCCCGTAGATGCCGATCATCATCAGGATGAGCGCGACGTTCGGGTTGGTGATGGTGGCCAGAAGCCGGTTGCGCCAATCCGGGGTGATCTCCTGCGTCGCCAGATCGGCCGTCTTGAGCGTGCGGTCCTCCTGGCCGACCTTGACGGTCATGCCATCGGCCTTTTGCAGCAATTGATCGATGGTCGCGGCGGTGAAGTCGATGACGTTTTCCCGCGCCGCGTCGGTGGCGGTCATGCTGGCGGCCTGGCGCACGGCGCTTTCGGCCCAGTCGATGTTGCGCCCGCGCAGCTCCGCCAGACCGCGTATGAAGGCAACGGCGTCGTTGACCGCCTTGGCCTCGGCCGCATTGCTCGGGGCGGCGGGCTCCTCCTTCTTCTCGGCATCGCCGTCACCATCCGGCTGCTGTTCCTCGTCGCCGCCGAAAGGCAGACCGCCGCCGCCGATCTGGATCGGCGTCGCCGCGCCGAGATTGGTTCCCGGCGCCATGGCCGCGACATGGCTTGCATACATGATGTAGGTGCCGGCGCTCGCCGCGCGCGCGCCGCTCGGCGCGACATAGCTCGCAACCGGCACGGGGGAGGCGAGAATGGCGCGGATGATCTCGCGCATCGAGGTGTCGAGACCGCCCGGCGTGTCCATCTGCAGGATGACGAGCGGTGCGTTGCGTTCAGCCGCCGTCTCGATGCCGCGTGACACATAATCGGCGGTCGCCGGACTGACCGCGCCTTCGAGCTTGAGGATGACCGCGGTTGCGGCGTCCTGCGGCGCGGCGAGGGCGACAGCGCCGGCGATCACGGTCAGCACCGAGGCCAGGATTCCCGTCACGCGCCGGACAACACCTCCGGCGCGCGTGATGCGCTGCCACAGGGTCATGCCTGAAAATATAGGAAAAAGCTCGGTTTTTGTAAGTCAGGCAAAAGTCGAGGGGCCGGTTTTGCTGCCGGCACGCTCGTTCAGCCCAGTTGTCGCACCGCCTCTCCCGCCGCCATCGCGGCCGACATCGCCAGGTTGAGACTGCGTCCGCCGCCGGGCATCGGGATGACAAGACGCGCATCCGCCGCGCTATGGACGACCTCCGGAGCCCCGGCGGATTCGCGTCCGAACAGGAGGATGTCGCCCGGCTCGAATGCGAAGGCGGTATAGGGCAGGGCGGCCCTGGTGGAGAAGAGCAAGAGGCGTCGGCCCTCGGATTTGCGCCAGGCTTCGAAGGCGGTCCAGTCGGCATGCCGGGAAAGGGCGGCCATTGCCAGATAGTCCATCCCGGCGCGCTTGAGCGCCCGGTCGGACAGGTCGAAGCCCGCCGGCTCGATCACGTCGACGGCCAGCCCCAGACAGGCGCCGAGCCTGAGGATGGCGCCGGTGTTGCCGGGGATATCCGGTTGGTAGAGCGCAATGCGCAGATCGCGGTGCATTCTCGGTCCCAATATTGCGTTGCCCGCCTGCCACAGCCGAGGGTGAAGCGTGGTGAAGCAGCACTTCCTCAAATAAGGTGGTAGCCAATCGGGGCAAATCGGTCTATAGAGCCTCGCATCGTCAACCTGAACCCAGAGGAGGCAGCGATGGAATACGACATGCGTATCGCTTCTGACTGCCCGGCAAATGGGCGTTCCGCCTGACGGCGGGATCGGTTCGACGACCTACTGACAATCTCCGTCATCGCCCGCATCCCGCTGGAAGCATTTTTTCTTCCGAAGGATTCACGCGATGTGTGCCGATTTTTCCGCAAGACCTGTTTCGTCGACCAGTCACGCCGGTGACGAGCGTCCAAATGCGATCGCGACGGGGGCGCCCGATGTGGCAGCTCCTGCCGGTGCGATGTCAGCAGCCTTCAGCAGGGCGCTTGGCCCGAAGCTCACAGAGAGCCATTTGAAAGCTGGCGGCGATCGTATCGTCAAACCGGCAAAGCCCACCCCGATCGAATCCGGCCGGCCTGCACACAGACCGGCGCGCGCATCTGGCCCGCGCAAGGGGCACCGGTAGTCGCGTCGAGGATGATTGATTTTTTTGAGAGAATGAACTGCCATGTTTCGCTGGTTTGAAAAGAAACTGAACCCGTTTCCCGCAGACGAGCCGCTCGAGCCGCCGCGCACGTTTCTGGCCTTCTGCATGCATTTCACCAAGGGCGCGTGGCCCGTGCTCGCCCTGTCGACGGTGCTGATGATGATCATCGCCATCGCCGAGGTGTGGATGTTTGCCTTCCTCGGCAACATCGTCGACTGGCTGGCGGCGAGAGACCGGGCGACCTTCCTCGACGAGGAGGGCGGCAAGCTTCTCACCATGGCGCTTGTCGTCGGCGTGTTCCTGCCGGCGGTGGTGTTCCTGTACGGTCTCATCACCCATCAGATCCTGATGGGCAACTATCCCATGCGCATCCGCTGGCAGGTGCACCGCTATCTGCTGAAGCAGTCGACGAGCTTTTACCAGGACGAGTTCGCCGGTCGCATCGCCACCAAGCTGATGCAGACGGCGCTGGCCGTGCGCGAATGCGTCATCAAGATGACGGACGTGATGAACTACGTCACGGTCTATTTTGCCGGCATGCTGTTTCTGGCGGCTTCGGCCGACTGGAAGCTCGCCACGCCGCTGGTCGCCTGGCTGATCGGCTACATCGTCCTGATGCGCTATTACATTCCGCGCCTGGCCAAGATCGCCGCCGAGCAGGCCGATGCCCGGTCCATCATGACCGGCCGCGTGGTCGACAGCTACACCAACATCCAGACGGTCAAGCTGTTCTCCCACGGGCGCCGCGAAGCGACCTATGCGCGCGAGGGCATGGGCGGATTCCTCGATACGGTGTACCGCCAGTTCCGCATGATCACCGGGCTCTACGGGCTGCTCTACGTGCTCAACGCGTTGTGCCTGCTTGCCGTCGGCTTTCTCTCGATCCAGCTCTGGCTGGCCGAGATCGTCACGGTCGGCGCGGTCGCGGTGGTGCTGGGTCTGGTGATGCGCCTGTGGGGCATGTCGCAGTGGATCATGTGGGAACTGACGGCGCTGTTCGAGAATGTCGGCACCGTGCAGGACGGAATCAGCTCGATCTCGCTGCCGCGCCTTGTCGAGGACAGGCCGGATGCAAAGGAACTTGTCGTGTCGAAGGGCGAGATCGTGTTCGACGATGTCCGGTTCCACTACGGCAAGCAGAAGGGCGTGCTTGAAAAGCTGGCCCTGACCATCGAGCCCGGCGAGAAGGTCGGTGTGGTCGGGCGCTCGGGCGCCGGCAAGTCGACGCTGGTCAATCTGCTCCTGCGCTTTTACGATATCGAGGGCGGGCGCATCCTGATCGACGGGCAGGACATTGCCGACGTGACGCAGGATTCGCTGCGCGAGCATATCGGCATGGTCACGCAGGACACCTCGCTCCTGCACCGCTCGGTGCGCGACAACATCCTGTATGGCCGCCCGGACGCGACCGAGGAGATGATGCTGGAGGCGGCAAAGCGCGCCGAGGCGCTCGACTTCATCGGCGAGCTCACCGATCCCAAGGGCCGCAAGGGCTTCGATGCCCATGTGGGCGAGCGCGGCGTGAAGCTGTCTGGCGGCCAGCGCCAGCGTGTCGCCATCGCCCGCGTCATGCTCAAGGATGCGCCGATCCTGATCCTCGACGAGGCGACCTCGGCGCTCGATTCGGAGGTCGAGGCGGCGATCCAGGAAAACCTCTATCGCCTGATGAAGGGCAAGACGGTGATCGCCATCGCCCATCGCCTGTCGACCATTGCGGCGATGGACCGCCTGATCGTCATGGACAAGGGCGAGGTCGTGGAGGAGGGCACGCATGACGAGCTGATCGCGCGCGGCGGGCTCTATGCGCAGCTCTGGAACCGCCAGTCCGGCGGCTTCCTCGACCTGGAACCGGCGGAGGCGGCGGAGTGATGCTGCCGCCTTCGTCTTGCCAAATCGATTCAGGAAACTTGGATAAGTGACTGCAGGGCAAGGATCAGAATCGCGCCATATGGACGACGACAGCACAGACGGCCGGCTGTGGCGCCGGGTCGAAAGGGTCATCGATCCTTTCCACGACCCCGGCCGCGACGTGCTGCCGCGCGATGCCTGGAGCTTCATCGTCTACTTCGCCCGCCAGGCGAAGGGACCCTTCGTGCTGCTGCTTGTCATGGGCGGCCTGGCGGGTGCCGTCGATGCCGGGCTCTACTGGGCGATCGGCTGGCTGATCGACGTGCTCGACGCCTCGAGCCCGGCGACGCTCCTGGCCGACCATTGGCCGCAGCTCCTGGTTCTGCTGATATTCATCCTGTTCGTTCGCGCGGCGGTGGTCATCGCCGCGGCAATCGTCGAGCAGCAGATCATCGTGCCCGGCTTTTTCGCCATGGTGCGCTGGCAGGCCTTCCGGCGCGTCATCGAGCAGCCCTACGAGTTCTACCAGAACGATTTCGCCGGCCGGATCGCCCAGAAGATCATGCAGGGCGGCGAGGCGGTCGGCGATTTCATCGTCTCGATGCTGCAGTCGGTGTGGTCGTTCCTCACCTTCCTGGTGCTCGCCGCGACCTTGCTGACGGCGCTCGATCCGCTGATGGGGCTGGTGCTGGTGGTATGGTGCGGCGGCTACGCACTGATCATCCGCTACATCCTGCCGGAACTGCGCCGGGCCGGCCGCGCCACGGCCGACCAGCGTTCGATCTTCAGCGGCCGTCTGGTCGACGCCTTCACCAACATCGTCGCCGTCAAACTGTTCGACAGCGGACGGCGCGAGCATGCCTTCGTGCGCGACGGTCTGGAGAATTTCTATCGCGCGGTCACCCGGCTGACGCGCAACATCACCACGGTGCGGGCCTGTGTCGCCATCCTCAACGGTGCGATGATGGCGGCGGTCGGCGCGATCGCGGTGGCCAACTGGACCGCAGGAACCATCTCGACCGGCGCCATCGCCGCCGCGCTCGGCCTGGTCTTCCGGCTCAACAACATGTCCGGCTGGATGATGTTCAACATCAACGGGCTCATCCGCCACTTTGCCACGGTGCAGGACGCGACCGGCACGATCTCGGTCGAGCCGGCGATCCGCGACGCCGAAAACGCCGTCTCGGTCGAGCGCACGAGCGGCGACATCCGCTTCGAAAACGTCACCTTCCATTACGGCAAGGGCGGCGGCGTCATCGACGATCTGTCGCTGCACATCCGGCCGGGCGAGCGCGTGGCGCTGGTCGGCCCGTCGGGTGCCGGCAAGACGACCATCGTCAATCTGATGCTGCGCCTGTTCGACGTCGAGAAGGGAGGTGTCCTGCTCGACGGAAACGACATCCGCACCCTGACGCAGGCCTCGCTGCGCGCGCAATTCGGCGTGGTCAGCCAGGAGCCGATGCTCATGCATCGCTCGATCCGGGACAATATCGGCTATGGCCGCCCCGGTGCCGGCGAGGCCGAGATCGTCGAGGCGGCCAAACGGGCGGCCGCGCACGACTTCATCGTATCGGTGAGCGATCCGAAGGGACGCAGCGGCTACGACGCGCATGTCGGCGAGCGCGGGGTGAAGCTTTCCGGCGGCCAGCGCCAGCGTATCGCCATAGCGCGCATGATGCTGAAGGACGCGCCGATCCTCATCCTGGACGAGGCGACCTCGGCGCTCGATTCGGAAGTCGAAGCGGCGATCCAGGACAATCTCTACCGGATGATGGAGGGCCGGACCGTCATCGCCGTGGCCCATCGCCTGTCCACCATCGCCGCGCTCGACCGGCTGATCGTGCTCGACAAGGGGCGAATCGTGGAAGAGGGCAGCCATGACGATCTGCTGGCCAGCGGCGGCCTTTATGCGCAATTGTGGAAGCGGCAGTCGGGCGGCTTCCTGGCCGATCGTCTAGCCGCGGAATAGGGGGGATGGCCGGCAAACCATCAGACGGGATCGCCAAGCGCCAGGAAGCGCTTGACGCTCTTGAGTATGATTTCCTGGCCGAGAAGGCCGCCGCCCTCGGACGGGCTGGAGAGAAAATGGAGCGCGTCCTCAAGCGGCTCGCCGAAAGCGACGAAGCGGCGGGCGAGGGCGCAGAACGGACCCTCAAGGAAGCGGCGGACGCCGTCTACGCCTATTTCATCCAGCGTGAATTGTGCGGTCTGCGCCGCCATGACGAGATTATCCGGCAGTACCGGATTCCCGGCCGCGTGCTGGTTCGGCTGGGGGCGAAATAGGCCCGCGGCCGGCGCGGTCGGCGGCCTATGCCGCATATGCGCCGTCCCCGATCGGGCGATCGCTTGCGGCGTGCAGCGGGCGACGGGCGGACCGTGTCCGATAGACCCGCGACAAACTGCCCACATGGTCCGCTGGCATATGGACAAGCGTCGGCTTCATGCCTAGAAACCAACGCAAATTGCCGGAGATTCCAGCCGGCCTGCGGAGCCATGCCTGCGCGGGCAGAAATTGCGGGATGGATGGGGAGCCGGCCAAACGGGGTCAAGAGGAAGAGAGTTCCGTGAGCGCACACGACACCACCGAACCCACACGCCGGGATTTCCTTTATGTCGCGACCGGTACGGCTGCCGCCGTCGGCGCGGGAGCGGTCGCCTGGCCCTTCATCGATCAGATGCGTCCTGACGCCTCGACCCTGGCTCTCGCCTCGATCGAAGTCGATGTGTCGTCCATCGAGCCGGGCATGTCGGTGACGGCCAAGTGGCGCGGCAAGCCGGTCTTCATCCGCAACCGTACGCCCGAGGAAATCGAGGCGGCGAAAGAAGTTCCGCTTTCCGAGCTCAAGGATCCCGTTGCACGCAATGCCAACCTGCCTTCCGACGCGCCGGCCACCGACGTCGACCGCTCGGCCGGCGAAGGCAAGGAGAACTGGCTGGTTATGGTCGGCGTGTGCACGCATCTGGGCTGCATCCCGCTCGGCCAGCAGGGGGATTTCGGCGGCTGGTTCTGCCCGTGTCACGGCTCGCACTACGACACGGCGGGACGCGTCCGCAAAGGGCCGGCGCCCGAGAATATGGCGGTTCCGACCTTCGAGTTCATTTCCGACACCGTCGTTCGGATCGGCTAAGGCATTAGGGGACTATCTGACATGAGCGGTGGACATTCTACCTACAAACCGTCGACGGGTCTGGAACGCTGGATCGACCAGCGCATGCCCCTGCCGCGGCTGATCTATGATTCATTCGTCGCCTATCCGGTGCCGCGCAATCTGAACTACGCCTACACCTTCGGCGGCATCCTCTCCATCATGCTGGTGGCGCAGATCCTGACCGGCGTCGTGCTGGCGATGCACTATACGGCCAACACGGAGATGGCCTTCAACTCCGTCGAAAAGATCATGCGCGACGTCAATTCCGGCTGGCTCTTGCGCTATCTCCACTCCAATGGCGCGTCGATGTTCTTCGTCGCCGTCTACATCCACATCTTCCGCGGTCTTTATTATGGCTCCTACAAGGCGCCGCGCGAGCTTCTGTGGATCCTCGGCTGCATCATCTATCTCCTGATGATGGCCACCGGATTCATGGGTTACGTGCTGCCCTGGGGACAGATGAGCTTCTGGGGCGCCACCGTCATCACCGGCTTCTTCTCGGCCATTCCGCTGGTCGGCGACTGGATCCAGCAATTGCTGCTGGGCGGCTTCGCGGTCGACAATCCGACCCTCAACCGCTTCTTCTCCCTTCACTATCTGCTGCCCTTCATGATCGCCGGCGTCGTCGTGCTGCATGTGTGGGCGCTGCACGTGACGGGGCAGACCAATCCGACGGGCATCGAGCCGAAGTCGAAGACCGACACGGTGGCGTTCACGCCGTATGCGACCATCAAGGATGCGTTCGCGATGGTGCTGTTCCTGCTGCTCTTCGCCTATTTCGTCTTCTATCTGCCGAACTATCTGGGCCACCCGGACAACTATATCGAAGCCAATCCGCTGAAGACGCCGGCGCATATCGTTCCCGAGTGGTACTATCTGCCCTTCTACGCCATCCTGCGCGCGATCACCTTCTCGATCGGACCGATCGATTCCAAGCTGGGCGGCGTCCTGGCCATGTTCGGCTCCATCGCGGTGCTGTTCTTCGTGCCCTGGCTCGACACTTCCAAGGTCCGCTCGGCCGCCTACCGCCCGTGGTACAAGCTGTTCTTCTGGCTCTTCGCGGCCAACGCGATCTTCCTGGGATGGCTCGGATCGCGGCCGGCGGAAGGCTCCTATGTTCTCATGGCGCAGGCCGCGACGCTCTACTATTTCGCGTTCTTCCTCGTCATCATGCCGCTGCTCGGCCTGATCGAGACGCCGCGCAAGCTGCCGAACTCGATCACCGAGGCCGTGCTCGGGAAGACCAAGGCAGGTGCTGCCGCCGTGCCCGAGGGCGCGGCCGCGGACAAGAACGCCTGAACCGACGAGAATCTGGAAAGGACTGCTCGCATGAAAAAGATTCTCACAGGTCTGGCCGTCCTGGGCCTGGTCGTGACGGGAATGAGCGCGACGCTGCATGCGGCCGAGGAAGGCCACAGCGCGGCCGAGCCGACGCATTTCCCGATCATGAAGCCGGAGGAACTCTCCTGGTCGTTCGCCGGCCCTTTCGGCACTTATGACAAGGGCCAGCTGCAGCGCGGCTTCAAGATCTACAAGGAAGTGTGCTCGGCCTGCCACTCGATGAACCTGGTGCCGTTCCGGGCGCTCGAGGATCTCGGCTATTCCGAAGCCCAGGTGAAGACGATCGCGGCCGAATATATGGTGACGGACGGCCCCGACGACAATGGCGACATGTTCGAGCGGGCCGCGATCCCGTCCGACCATTTCCCGGCGCCGTTCGCGAACCCCCAGGCGGCGGCGGCTGCCAATGGCGGCGCTGCCCCACCGGACTTCTCGCTGATCGCCAAGGCGCGTGCCGTGGAACGCGGTTTTCCGACATTCGTCTTCGACATCTTCACCCAGTATGCCGAAGGGGGACCGGATTATATCCACGCCTTGTTGATCGGATATGACGAGGAGCCGCCGGAGGGCATGCAGATTCCGACCGGGACCTACTACAATCCCCATTTCATCGGCGGCAAGTCGCTGGCCATGGCGCCGCCGCTGTCGGAAGGCATCGTGACCTATGACGACGGTTCCCCGGAGACGGTCGATCAGTATGCCTCGGATGTCGCTGCGTTTTTGATGTGGGCCGCCGAGCCGCATATGGAAGAGCGCAAGAAGACCGGCTTCCGCGTCATGGTCTTCCTGATCCTGTTTGCCGGGCTCGTCTACATGACCAAGCGCAAGGTGTGGGCCGACGCGCATTAGAGCGCTCGAATATCATACTGGGAAGGGCGCTTCGGCGCCCTTTCTTTTTGTTCCAAAAGGCGCCACAACAACCCGGCAATGGGACCAATGGCATGAAATCCTCCCTCCAAGACACGCTTCTTGCGTCCATCCGCAACATTGCGGACTATCCCAGGCCCGGCATCATGTTTCGCGACATCACCACGCTGCTCGGCGATGCACGTGCCTTCCGGCGCGCCGTCGACGAGCTCGTTCACCCCTATGCAGGCAACAAGATCGACAAGATCGCGGGCATCGAGGCGCGCGGCTTCATCCTCGGCGGGGCCATCGCCCACCAGCTTTCGGCCGGGTTCGTGCCGATCCGCAAGAAGGGCAAGCTGCCGTATGAGACCGTGCGGGTGGCCTACAGCCTCGAATATGGGGTCGACGAGATGGAGATGCACAAGGACGCGGTGGCGCCGGGCGAAAAGGTCATCCTCGTCGACGACCTGATCGCCACGGGCGGCACGGCCGAAGGCGCGACGAAGCTGCTCACACAGATGGGCGCGGACATCATTGCCGCCTGTTTCGTCATCGATCTGCCGGACCTCGGCGGCCGTGCCAAGCTGGAAGCGCTCGGCGTGCCGGTACGCACCCTGGTCGCCTTCGAGGGGGATTGAATTACCTCGCCTCGAACAATCCCGGACGCACCTCCTGCGCCGTCATTCCGGCTCACGGCTCACGGCTCATGCGAGGTCGGGATGACGCCCGCGACCGTTCATTCTCATTTCGCCCTGATTCGGCCGTCCGCCGTCGCATCCGTTGATGACGTGCGCAGCGGCGCGCGGCTCAGATCGTTCGCGGCATCCGTCGCCTTGCGCAGAAGCCGCAGGAACGCCCTGGCCTCCTCATCGGTCAGGCCGCCCAGCATGACTTTCTGAGCCTCCTCCACCGCCGGGGTAATGTTCCCGATCGTTTCCAGCCCCGCATCGGTAACGCGCAACACGCGTGCCCGCCGGTCCCTGTCGCTTACCTCGCGCGTCAGAAATCCTTTTTGGACCAGCCGGTCGACCACCCCGGCAATGGTCGTGCGGTCATAGGCGATCAGGCCGGCAAGCGTCACCTGGTCGATGTCGGGATGGGCGTTGACACTGACGAGTGCGGCATACTGGACCGGCGTCAGGTCAAAGCCCGCGTCTGCGACCTCGGCATGGAACACCGCGACCGCGATCTGCTGGAACCGGCGCACCAGATGTCCGGGCATGTCGTCGATTTGTGTCATCGCGCTTTCCAGCTCTGGTCAAGATTGACAGTATGCTGATAATCAGTGTACTGTATAAATATGCGATCTGTCGATCCTTGTTTTGACATGGCCGGCTCATTGTCAAACAGGCTGGGTGGTCGAGCGCGCGCCCGAACCCGGGCGCATGCCGATCATGTTCCGGCGAACCTTGGACGGCGGCCGAGACAGAAAAACAGGAGCCCGGGCAAGGACGGCTGGAGGAAACAGGCCAATGCAATTCCACCTCAACGGAGTCAGGACCGGCGATCCGGACCTCTTCGAACAAGATCCCAAGGCCACGGCGGTTGCAGACACCCATGCCTTGCCCGACACGGTCGATGTCCTGATCGTCGGCTGCGGACCTGCCGGCCTCACCCTTGCCGCGCAACTGGCCGCCTTTCCAGACATCACGACGCGGATCGTCGACCAGAAACCCGGGCCGCTGCAGCTTGGCCAGGCCGACGGTGTCGCCTGCCGCACGATGGAGATGTTTCACGCCTTCGGTTTCTGCGAACGGGTGATGCGCGAGGCCTATTGGGTCAACGAGACGAGCTTCTGGAAGCCCGATTCCGAGCGGCCCGAGAAGATCGCCCGCAGCGGCCGCGTTCAGGACGTCGAGGACGGGCTTTCGGAATTCCCGCATGTGATTTTGAATCAGGCGCGTGTGCATGATTTCTATCTGGACGTCATGCGCAAGGCGCCGAACCGCCTGGAGCCGGACTATTCCAGGCGCCTGGTCGATCTCGAGGTGGGCGCCGCGGCCGAAGATGATTTTCCCGTCACGGTGCGTCTCGAGCGCACCGATGCCGGCCATGAGGGCGAGGTCGAGATCGTCAGGGCCAGATATGTGGTCGGCTGCGATGGGGCGCGCAGTTCCGTGCGCAAGTCTCTGGGGCGTGAGTTGCGCGGCGATTCGGCCAATCAGGCCTGGGGCGTCATGGACGTGCTGGCCGTCACCGATTTTCCCGACATCCGTTTGAAGACGCTTGTCCAGTCGGCAGGCGAGGGCAGCATTCTGGTGATCCCGCGCGAGGGCGGCTATCTCGTGCGTATCTATGTCGAGCTCGACAAGCTGAGTGAGAACGAGCGCGTGGCGAGCCGCAATATCACGGTCGATCACCTGATTGCGGCCACGCAGCGCATTCTCAGGCCCTATTCGTTCGACGTGAAGGAGGTTGCCTGGTGGTCGGTCTACGAGATCGGCCAGCGGCTTTGCGACCGGTTCGACGACGTTGCCGAACCGGAAGCCGAAACCCGCACGCCGCGCGTCTTCATCGCCGGCGACGCCTGTCACACGCACAGCCCGAAGGCCGGCCAGGGCATGAACGTTTCCATGCAGGATGCCTTCAATCTCGGCTGGAAGCTCGCTCATGTGCTGCAGGGTCGCAGCGGGCCGGAGCTGTTGCACAGCTATTCGGCCGAGCGGCAGGCGATCGCCGCGGAACTGATCGATTTCGACCGCGAATGGGCCCGCATGCTCAGCGCGCCGTTGAAATCCGATGCCAACCCGGACGGGGTCGACCCGGCAGAGGTCCAGACCTATTTCGTCCGGCACGGGCGCTATACGGCCGGCACGGCCGCCAGATACCGCCCATCGGAATTGACGGGCGGATCCGAGCATCAGCACCTGGCCAAAGGCCTCGAGATCGGAATGCGCTTTCACTCCGCGCCGGCGATCCGTCTTGCCGACGCCAAGCCGGTCCATCTCGGCCACACGATCAAGGCGGATGGGCGCTGGCGCATCTTCGCCTTCGCGGATGCGGACGAGCCGGCTGCAGAGAACTCCGCCATCAATCGGATTTGCACGTTTCTCGGGCAGTCACCGCACTCGCCGGTCAGGAAATACACGGCGGCGGGCGCGGACGTCGACGCGGTGATCGACGTGCGCGCCGTTTTCCAGCAGGGTCATCGCGATCTCGATCTGGAAGCGATGCCCGGTCTCCTTCTGCCGGCGAAAGGCTGCTACGGGCTTTACGATTACGAAAAGATGTTCTGTCCCGACCTGACCGGCGGCAAGGACATTTTCGACATGCGCCGGATCGACCGGAAGCGGGGCTGCATGGTGGTGGTGCGTCCGGATCAGTACATCGCGCATGTCCTGCCGCTCGACGCCCATGACGCGCTGGCGGCGTTTTTCGACGGTTTCATGCTCGAAAGGGGTTGAGCGGGTCGAGCATGGGTGTCGGAAACTCGTTTAGCTGATCGTCTTCAAGACGGACGCTATGGAGAACAACAATGCCCCCCACCATTACCGCCTTTGAACGCTCGCCGGATGGCGGCAAGGGTATGGCGCGTGACATGCGCGTTCGCTGGGCGCTCGAAGAAGTGGGCCAGCCTTACGACGTTCGCCTGGTTTCGTTCAAAGCGATGAAGCAACCCGCGCATCTCGCGCTCCATCCATTCGGACAGATACCGACCTATGAGGAAGGCGATCTCGCCCTGTTCGAGTCGGGGGCGATCGTGTTCCATATCGCGGAGTGCCATGCAGGCCTGTTGCCGGACGATGCGAATGCTCGGGCGCGTGCCATCGCATGGATGTTTGCCGCGCTCGATACGGTGGAGCCGCCGATCTTCGATCGCAGCCTCGCCAAGATCCTCGAGCGCGACGAGCCATGGTTCGAGCAGCGCCAGCGTGTCCTCGAGGATAGCATCCGGAAACGGCTGGGTGGCCTTTCCGTTCGCCTTGGCGATGCCGACTGGCTCGACGGCGCGTTCAGCGCCGGTGATCTGCTGATGGTGACGGTGCTGCGCAGGCTGCAAGGGTCGGGTCTGCTGGAGGAATATCCGAACCTTGCCGCCTATGTTGCCCGCGGTGAAGCGCGGCCCGCATACAAGCATGCGTTCGAAGCTCAGTTGGCGGTTTTCACCTCCGCATCAACAGGCCTACAAAGACGCGCTTAGCGCGCATTCGCAGCGTGTGATGCAAATGATGGCGACCTGTCGCGACCGGCCTCGTCCTACGCCACCTTCATCAGCACCAGCGCCTTGAACTGCATGACCAGCGCCTCGTCCTGGTTGAATGCTTCGCAGCGGCTCGACAGAAGGCACCAGCCGGGCCGCGAGGAAAGCGCGCGGTGGCTTTCGGCGGTGCGGGTGAAGGTGATCGTGTCGCCGACATAGACGGGCTTCAGCCATTTCAAATCGCGCAGGCCGGCCGCCGGGCCGTAGGCGATCGGCTCGCCATAGGCCCTGGAACGCTCGATCGTGGCCGGGTAGGAGGCAACGTTGAAATGCATCCATTTCGCCGCTGTGTGCCAGCCCGAGGCGCAGAGCCGACCGAAGACGCTCTTTTGCGCCTCCTTCTCGGAGACGTGAAATCGCTGCGGGTCGTATTTGGCGGCGAACGCCTTGATTTCCTCGGCCTCGAAGCGGTGCGAGCCGAGCACGATCGTCTCGCCGATGGCGAGCTTGCGGTCGATCGACGGATTGTCGTGGATGTTCATGCCGCCTTCTCCTGGCGCATCAGGAACATGCCAGTATTGGCCATGTCGCAGACGAGCTCGCCGCGCTGGTTGTAGAGCTCGTGGCGCACCGAGACGAAGCCGAGCCCCTTGCGCGAGCCGGAGGGGCGCTTGTCCAGCACGATCGTCTTGCCGGAGAGTTCGTCGCCAGCGAGAACGGGCTTGCGGAAATTGACATAGTCGACGCCGGGCGAGCCCTGCGAGGTGGAATCGAGCAGATAGGCGTCGCACATCATGCGCATGAAGGTGGCGATGGTGAAGAAGCCCGATGCCGACAGGCCGCCCAGCATGCTTTCGGCCCCGGCGGCTTCATCGAGGTGCATGGGCTGGGGATCATAGAGCTCGGCAAACTCGATCATCTCGTCGGCCTCGACGCGGCGCGGGCCGAACGTCACCTCGCCGCCGACTTCGAAATCCTCATAGGCCCATTGTTTCCGGTCCATGGCCACATCCTGTTCAAGTTTCAACAATTTTGGCCTGTTCGGCCGGTCGGCGCAAGTACGCTCCAGGTAATCATGCTGGACCAGCGGAGGCCGTCACAACCATCCGCGGCGCTTGAAATAGAGGAAGGGCAGGACCGCCGAGGCGATCATCAGGATGATTGCGAAGGGGTAGCCGATATCCCAGTGCAGTTCCGGCATGATCTGGAAATTCATGCCGTAGACGGAGGCGACGAGGGTCGGCGGCAGGAAGATCACGGCGACCACCGAGAAGATCTTGATGATGGCCGACTGCTCGATATTGATCATGCCGAGCGTGGCGTCGAGCAGAAAGGTGATCTTCTGCGACAGGAAGCCGGCGTGATCGCTCAGCGAATTGACGTCGCGCGCCAGCGTCTTTACGCGCGCGCGCACCACCTTGTCGCTCTTGATCTGCAAAGTGGCGCCGCCCAGGAAGCCGGCCAGCCGCTCTAGCGTCAAAAGGCTGCCCTGAATGTTCGAGACGAGCTCTTCCTTGCGTCCGATGCGCCGCAGGATGAGCTGGAAGTCGCGGTCGCGCTTCGAAGCGTTCTTTTTTTCGGCCGGGTGAAATATGCCGCGGGCCAGTTCCATGATGTCGCGTCCGGCGCGCTCCAGCACGTCGGCCAGGCGGTCGACGATGGCCTCCAGCAGGCCGAGCAGGATCGTGTCGGCGCTCGTGCAGCCGATCGCCACCTTCTCGGCGTGCTGCGGAAACGTCTGGAAGGCGCGCGGTTCGTGGTAGCGGATCGTCGCCAGCCTGCTGCCCGAAAGCACGAAGGTGACTGGCGCCATCTCGGCCCTGTCGATGTCGGTGTTGGCGGGCAGGGTGGCCGTCATGAAATAGGCGCCATCCTCGACATAGAGGCGGCTCGAGACCTCGATTTCTTCCATCTCCTCGCGCGAGGGGATGTCGCAGCCGAGCCAGCCCTCGACAAGTGCGGTCTCCTCATCCGTCGGCGCAAGAAGGTCGGCCCACACGATCTGCTGCGCAGCCGCCTGAAAATCGTCCACGGCGCGCAGCCGCTCGTTCTCGACAACAAAGGCTCTGATCATCGGCGGGCTCCTGCGATCCTCGTGCCGGGCATCGCCGACAGGTTATTGCGGATTTTGCATGGTGCAACCCGGCTGCACGGATTCAGCCTCGACACGGCCTCAGACGTTGAACTTGAACAGCATCACGTCGCCGTCCTGGACGACATAGTCCTTGCCTTCGTCGCGTGCCTTGCCGGCTTCCTTGGCCGCCGTCTCGCCGCCGAGCGTCACATAGTCGTCATAGGCGATCGTCTGGGCGCGGATGAAGCCGCGTTCGAAATCGGTATGGATGACGCCGGCCGCCTGTGGCGCCTTGGCGCCTTTCTCGACCGTCCAGGCGCGCGTCTCCTTCGGTCCGGCGGTGAAGAAGGTGATGAGGTCCAAAAGCGCGTAGCCCGTGCGGATCACCCGGTCGAGCCCGGGCTCTTCCAGTCCCATCGCCTCCAGATACTCGGCCGATTCCTCGTCGGAAAGCTGCGCGACTTCCGCCTCGATCGCGGCCGAAATGACGACGGAGCGCGCGCCTTGCGCCTCGGCCATCGTGGCGACCGCATCGGATTGCGCGTTGCCCTTTGCCGCATCGGCCTCGGCGACGTTGCAGACATAAAGCACCGGCTTGGAGGTCAGGAGGTTGAGGCCCTGCAGGATCTTGAGGTCTTCGGCAGCGATGCCCTCGAGCAGCATGCGCACCGGCTTGCCGTTTTGCAAAAGGTCCAGCGCCTTTTCCATCATCGGCAGGACGGTGATCGCCTCCTTGTCCTTGCCGGAGGCGCGCTTGCGGGTCTGCACGATGCGCCTGTCGAGACTTTCGAGATCGGCCAGCATCAGCTCGGTCTCGACGGTCTCGGCGTCGGCGATCGCGTCGATGCGGCCTTCGACATGGGTGATGTCGTCGTCTTCGAAGCAGCGCAGCACGTGGACGATCGCGTCGACCTCGCGGATATTGGCCAGGAACTGGTTGCCCAGCCCTTCGCCTTTCGAGGCGCCGCGCACGAGGCCGGCGATGTCGACGAAGGAAATGCGCGTCGGGATGATCGCCTTCGACCCGGCGATGTCGGCGATCTTCCCGAGCCGCGTGTCGGGGACGGCGACCTCGCCCGTGTTCGGCTCGATGGTGCAGAAGGGATAGTTGGCCGCCTGGGCGGTGGCCGTCTTGGTCAGCGCGTTGAAAAGCGTCGACTTGCCCACATTGGGCAGGCCGACGATGCCGCATTTGAAACCCATGATGTCAGTCCTGTCAGGAAACGAGAATTCGTTCAGGGCTATGGGCGAAAGGGTCGACGATCGTCAAGCCTTCGATCACCTGACCGTCCTGAAGGTCCTCGGAAAGGAACAATTCGCACCCCAGATCGAGCGCGGAGGCGAGGAGAAGACAATCCCACCAGGCGTAGCCATGGCGTTCGTGCAAGCGGCGCGCATGCAATACCTCGTGCCAGGTCAGCGGGCGCTTTCCGAAGCTAGAGAAATTGTCGACCCTGGCGGATACATCAATATCGTCAAATCTGGCGCGTTTCTTCGTCAGCACGTTCGTCACTTCGTTCAGGACCTGAAGGTTCGTGATCCCGTGTTCGGCCAGGGCAGTAAGCCATATCGCCGCCTTGAGCCGCTTCTTCGGCTCCTTGCTATCAAGCGTGTAGAGCAGGGTCGTGCTGTCGATGAATACCCTAGTGGCGGGCATTACGCTCATCTGCGTTGGGCATCCGCCCGTCCTCGGACAGGGGCAGTGTGGGCGACTCCCAAATCTGACGCAGTGCTTCCAGGCGCGCCTTCACGCTCATGCGTTCATTGCGCTTTTGCGCCGTGGGCATGCGGCCGTCGTCGGTCACGTCCCACATGGGGCCGGCAAAGATGCGTTCCAGAGCTTCGACTTGAGGATTGTCCGCTGCCGCGTCGTCGGACGCCGTTCCTGTCGCCGTTTCCAGGAGATCGGCAACGTATCGCGACATGCTCTTGCCGGCCTTTGCCGCCTCGACGCGTGTCGTGTGGTGCAACTCGTCATCCAAGGAAATGGTGACATTTTTCATCGCCGTCCTCCAGCTTTCACAACATCATGAAAACGCGAGATTTGTGATTTCATATATATGCTCAACGGGCACGCGCTTCAACGATGCAGATGAGCCTGCCACTTGCGCGGCGGTGCCGGAATATCCGGTGACGTCGTCTGGCAGACCGTGTCCGGTCGTTTCGGCTGCGGGCCGATCCCGTTAGTCCTTGCCGCCAAAGAGTTTCTTCAGCATGGCGGCCATCGGTCCGGTTTCGGGAACCTTGGCGGCCGGCTTGGCCGGGCGCGCCTGGCGGATATGGCTGCGGCCTTTCGGCTTCGACTTGCCGTTGCCGGCCGGGCTTTCGCCGCCGGGCCTCTTCACGGCGAGACTGATCTTGTTCATGAAGGCGTTGTCGTCACCCTGGGCCAGAAGAGCGGCATTGTCGGCGACGGCATCGAGCAGCGGGTCGAGCCATGCCAAGTCGGCCTTGGCGAAGTCGCCCAGCACGTGATTGTGCACCAGTTCCTTGGCGCCGGGATGGCCGATGCCGATGCGCACGCGCCGATAGTCCTTGCCGCAATGGGCATCGATCGAGCGGATGCCGTTATGGCCGCCCGCGCCGCCGCCGGTCTTCGTTCGCAGCTTGCCCGCGGCAAGGTCGATCTCGTCGTAGAGCACGGTGAGCGCCGAAGGCGGCAGCTTGTAAAAGCGCAGCGCTTCGCCGACCGCCTGGCCCGAATTGTTCATGAAGGTCTGGGGCTTGATGAGCAGGACCTTTTCGCCGCCCAGCATTCCCTCGGCGATCTCGGCCCGGAATTTCTTCGTCCAGGGCGAAAAGGAATGGCGGCGGGCGATCGCGTCCGCCGCCATGAAACCGACATTGTGCCGGTTGCCGGCATATTTGGGGCCGGGATTTCCGAGACCAGCGACTATCTGCATGGCTCAAATCTCCCGATCTGGAGCAGTTCCGTCCGTTCGGCCCGTCGTGAAGCGACGAGCCGATATGACCGGCATTACTCCTCGGTCTCGGTTTCCTCTTCGGCTTCTTCTTCCGCGCCCGCCTCTTCACCCTCTTCGGGCTCCGGCTTCATGGCCGAGGAGCCGGCAATGGTGGCGATCGTGAAGTCGCGGTCGTGAATGACCGGGTGTACGCCCTCGGGCAGGGTAACAGCCGAGATGTGGATGGAATCGCCGATGTCGCGGCCGGTCAGGTCGATCTCGATGGCATCGGGGATCGCGTTGGCCGGGCAGTTGAACTCCACCTCGTGGCGCACGACGTTGAGCACGCCGCCACGCTTCAGGCCGGGCGCCTCATCCTCGTTGACGAAGTGGACCGGAATGGCCACGTTCACCATGGTGTTCTTGCCGACGCGCAGGAAGTCGACATGGTAGACGAAGTCGCGCACCGGCTCGAGCTGGAAATCCTTCGGCAGGACGCGGATCTTCTTGCCGTCGACGTCGATCGTGGCGACCGTGGTCAGGAAGCTGCCGCCGTGGATGCGCTGGAAGATCTCCTTGTAGGAGAGGGTGATGGACACCGGGGGCTGCTTGTCACCATAGATGACTGCAGGGACTTTGCCGTTGCGGCGAATCTCTCGGGCGGACCCCTTACCGACCCGTTCGCGTGCTTCGGCCTTGAGCTCGTATGTCTGGCTCATGGCATTTCCTTTCGCGTGTTGTCTGGAGCGCTTCCGAGCGCCCGCTGTGCGGGGGCCGAAAACGTAGAAAGCGGCTCCGCGCCGCTTCCGCCCACGTTGCCTCCAAGGGTGTCTACGCAGGTGGCGGCTCTATAGCGAAGTACGGTTCAAAGCGCAAGCTGGAGCAAAAAAAGCCCGCCGGTCGATGACCGGCGGGAGTGAGGAACTGTTGTTCTTGACCTGGATTGCTGGCCCGCGTTTGCAGGCAGGACGCGCTGCTGGCGATCAGAGCCGCCAGATCGCCCTTTGCTTGGCCAGCATTTCCAGCGTCATGCCCTCGACGCCGAGGGCCTCTCTGCGCTCCAGCCCGATGTCGCGCAGAAGACGATCGTCATGCTTGGACAGAATGTCGCGAAGCGGCGTCGCGACGGGAGTGCGGGAATTGTCCGCTTTCGTTTTGGAGCGGTTGCCGAACCAAGCGGTCGTGGTCGGCCAGTCAAATGCGAAGGCCATGGCAGGTCACCTCGGTTGCATGTTGTGGATGAGAGATAATGCTGGGTTCGACATGTTTCAAACGAATTGCTATGATGTCTGTCATCACGCACATTGATGGGAGACGGAGCCATCCAACTCGACAGCGATCTCTTGCGCACCTTCGTGGCCGTTGCCGAATCCGGCAACTTCACGCATGCCGCCGAGGTGGTCGGCCGCACACAATCGGCCATCAGCATGCAGGTGAAACGGCTTGAGGATACAGTCGGAGAGGCGCTGTTCGAGCGTGGTTCACGTGGCGTCGCATTGACACGGAAGGGCGAGCAGTTTCTGCCCAATGCGCGACGCATCGTGTCGCTTTTGGATGAGGCGACAGCGGCATTTCGCACGCCGAGCCTGGTGGGGGAGGTGCGTATAGGCATTCCCGAGGAATATGGCTACACGATCCTGTCGCACGCCCTGGGAGCCTTCGCCAAGCGCCATCCCCAGGTGGAGATATCGGCCAATTACGGCTCGTCGGCGCGCAACATGAACGCGCTCCATGCCGGCCAACTCGATCTTGCCGTGGTGTTCGAATGGCAGGACGTGCCGGGCGGCGAGACGCTCATGATCGATCCGACGGTCTGGGTGACCTCGGACGAACACAACCAGCATATGGAGAGCCCGCTGCCGATCGCGCTCTACAACCGTCCCGGTTGGTGCACCGATTTCGCGATGAAATCGCTCGCGGAGCGAAAGATCGACTACCGCGTCGCCTATCGCAGCGACACCAGCGGCGGATTGAAGATGGCCGTCGCCTCAGGCCTCGCCATTGCGCCGATCTCGCGCAGCAACATCCCGCCGGGATGCCGCGAACTGGGAGCTGCAGACGGCTTCGGCGACATCGACACCTCGCGCGTCGTGCTCTACCGCAACCCGAAATCCACCAGCGATGCGGTCGACGGCATGGTCGAGGCGATCCGCGACGCCTTTACGTCGTGACGAGCGCCGAGCGAATTGAAGACCGGCCCGCAATGGGTTATAATTCGCGGCTACGGGGGCATGGCTGAACTCCCCGGAATAGGCTACGGCCCAAGTTCCGCCTTCGCATATTTGCGCGGAGGATTCCCATGCCCCGAAGAATATCATCCCATGACCTTGTTGCCCTGACCGGTGGCGGCCACTGGCCGCTGGTCGTCGATGTGCGCCGTGAGCCCGCTTACCGCGAAAGCGGGCAGCGGATTGCCGGCTCGATCCGGAGGGATCACATGCGTGTCGCCGAATGGTTGCCGGACCTGCCGGCCGGACGGCCGATCGTCGTCTATTGCGTGCATGGAGAAAATGTCAGCGAAATCGCCGCCGCCGAGCTAGCGGCGCGAGGCGTCGACGTCGCCCTGATCGATGGCGGCATGGACGCTTATGTGGCCGCGGACGGCGTTACCATTGCAATCGACATTCAGGGCGTCGATCCCGCCGGCCCGCCGAGCGTCTGGGTGACCCGGGAACGGCCGAAGATCGACCGCATTGCCTGTCCGTGGCTCATCCGGCGTTTCGTCGATCCGTTCGCCATTTTCCATTTCGTCGCCCCCGAATGGGTTCGCGATGTCGCCGATGAGATGGATGCGGTTCCTTTTGATGTGGCGGACGTCTTTTACACGCATCGCGGAGAGCGCTGCAGTTTCGATACGATGATCGAGGAGTTCGGCCTTGCCGACAGCGCACTCGGTCATCTGGCAAGCATCGTGCGCGGCGCCGATACGGCGCGGCTCGATCTCGAGCCGCAGGCGGCAGGCATGCTAGCCGCCGCGCTGGGCCTATCGGCCACCGAAGACGACGATCTGCACCAGCTCGAAAAGGGGATGGTGATCTTTGACGCCTTTTACGGATGGTGCCGGCACGCAAGGGAGGAGACGCACAACTGGCCCAGGAAGCCGTCGCAATGACCCGGGAGGCAGTCAATGGCCGGAACGTGCCGGGCCTCGCCGAGGCGACGGCCGCATTCGCGCGCATCGGACTCTTGTCCTTCGGCGGGCCGGCCGGCCAGATCGCGCTGATGCACCGTATCCTCGTCGAGGAGAAGCGCTGGCTCGACGAGCCGCGCTTCCTGCACGCACTCAACTACTGCATGCTTTTGCCGGGGCCGGAGGCGATGCAATTGGCGACCTATGCAGGCTGGCTCCTCCACGGTGTTCGCGGCGGGCTGATTGCCGGTCTGTTGTTCGTCCTGCCGGGGGCGGTGGTGATCGTCATCCTGTCGGCAGTCTACGTTCTCGTGGGCGACGTGCCGGTGGTGCAGGGGTTGCTTCTCGGCCTCAAGGCGGCGGTGCTGGCAATCGTCCTCGAGGCGCTCGTAAAAGTGTCGAAGCGAGCGCTGAAAGGCAGCCTCGCCGTCGTGCTTGCCGTCGCCGCATTCGTCGGCATCGCGCTATTGAACATTCCCTTTCCCGCAATCATCCTCGCCGCCGCACTGATCGGCGTCCTGGCGCACGGAATGAGCGCGGACAGCGGCACCGACCAGGCCGGGGGCGACGCAATTGTCGATGCCGGGATGCCCGCATGGGCGCGGCCGGGTCTGGCCCGGTTCATGCGTACAAGCGGGGTCTGGCTGATGGTCTGGTTCGTGCCGCTTGCAGCGTTGTTCGCGGTATTGGGCTCCGATCACGTCCTGGCCCGGGAGGCCGCATTCTTCTCCAAGATGGCGGCGGTCACCTTTGGTGGCGCCTACGCCGTGCTGGCTTATGTGGCGCAGCAGGCGGTCGAGATCCATGGCTGGCTTGCTCCCGGCGAGATGCTCACGGGTCTCGGCCTTGCAGAGACGACGCCCGGCCCGCTGATCCTGGTTCTCGTCTTTGTCGGATTTCTGGGCGGAGGCCGCGCGGCGGGACTGGACCCGCTCGCCGGCGGGCTGGCCGGTGCTGCGGTGACCTTGTGGTTCACCTTCGTTCCCTGCTTCTTGTGGATCTTCGCCGGCGCGCCCTATGTCGAGACGGTTCGCCATGTCCGCTGGCTGGCGAAGGCTCTCTCGGCGGTCACGGCGGCCGTCGTTGGTGTCATTGCCAATCTCGCCGTTTGGTTCGGCATCCACGTGCTGTTCGGGCGTGTCGGGACGTGGCAATACGGGCCCTTCGCGTTGCCTGCGCCCGAGCCTGCAAGCTTCGACCTGCTTGCCGCCGCGATCGCTTCAGGCGCGGCAATCGCACTGATGCGCTACCAGGCGAACCTGATCGCGGTGCTGGCCGTCGCGGTGGCCGCCGGAATGCTGGTCCGCTTCGCGGCCTGATCAGTCGAAGAGGCTGGAGACGGATTCTTCGGTCGCGGTGCGCGAAATGGCCTCGCCGATCAGGTCGGCGATCGTGACGACGCGGATATTGGGCGCGGCTTCGACGGCCGAGGTCGGCTGGATGGAGTCGGTTGTGACGAGCTCCTTGAGCTTGGAGCCGGTAATGCGCGCCACCGCACCGCCCGAAAGGACGCCGTGCGTGATATAGGCGGTCACGCTTGTTGCGCCATTGGCCAGAAGAGCTTCGGCCGCGTTGCACAGCGTGCCGCCAGAATCGACGATGTCGTCGATCAGCAGGCAATCCTTGCCGCGCACGTCGCCGATAATGTTCATGACCTCCGATTCGCCCGGCCGCTCGCGCCGCTTGTCGACGATGGCCAGCAGCGTATCGAGTCGCTTGGCGAGCGCGCGGGCGCGCACGACGCCGCCGACGTCGGGCGAAACCACCATGACGTTGGACAGCTGGTAATGCGCCTTGACGTCGCGCGAGAGCACCGGGACGGCGAAGAGATTGTCGGTCGGAATGTCGAAGAAGCCCTGGATCTGGCCGGCATGCAGGTCGAGGGTCAGCACGCGGTCGGCGCCGGCCTGGGTGATCAGATTGGCGACCAGCTTGGCCGAGATCGGCGTGCGGCCCGAGGCGCGACGATCCTGACGGGCATAGCCGAAATAGGGGATCACCGCGGTGATGCGCCGCGCCGAGGAGCGGCGGAAGGCGTCGATCATGATGAGCATTTCCATCAGGTGATCGTTGGCCGGGTAGGAGGTCGACTGCAGCACGAAGACGTCTTCGCCGCGCACGTTTTCCTGGATCTCGACGAAAATCTCCTGATCGGCGAAACGACGCACACTCGCCTTGCCAAGAGAAATGTTCAGATATCGGGCGACGGACTCGGCCAGCACCCGATTGGAGTTGCCTGCAAAAAGCTTCATGCAATGTCCCCGGCAGTCAGCAGCGCGGAATGAGGCGGCTTTTAGCGTTCTGGCCGACTATTGCAAGTCCGCTCGGCCCGATTCGACCCTTCATACCAAAAGATATTGTGTCGCAGCGCGCTCCGTGCCGGTTATCCGCTGCGCGATCCAAGCCAGCCTGCGAGCTGGTTCACGGTCGCGTCGGCGATCGATTCCATGGTCTCTTGCGGCACGGCGTCCCAGGCGTTCGGGGCCGTCCGCGCGACTTTTTCCTGTCCCTGGATGCGGTGCAGGCGGTTGCCCGAAGGGTCCAGCACGTCCCAGACGAAAATGACCATCGTGCCGTTGCCTTCCGAAAAGGCGGAAAAATAGCCCTTCATCAGGTAATCGGCCGCAGCATCGCCGTTGGCGATGGAAAGGCCGCGCTGGAGCGCGCTGTCCTTGAGCCGCCGGGAAAGCGGCGTGGCCGCCTCGACCGTCGTGCCGACGACGGGGGCAAATCGGATGCGGCCGCTGACGCGCGCCGGCGCCGTGTTGCCCGACGTCGTGCCGAGCTGGGTTGCCGGAGTGGAGGCCGCCGCCGCGGACGAGCCGTCGACGGTGCCGAGCACGGATTCGGTGCTGTTGCAGGCCGCAAGCGCCGGCGCCAGCAGGAGGAGGGCGGCGTATCGGGCCAGCACCGCCATGTGCGACGGCCTTCCTGCCCGCCCGGCACGGTTTCTCTGCAACACCATCGTCACCGGACGATCAGGTCCAGACCATGACGCGACAGCGGCTTGGCGCCGGCTTCGCTCGTCAAATAGGTGCGCCCCAGGGTCATGGCTGTCTCCGTTTCCGAATCCATGATGATCATATGCGCAAACAGGGTCATGTCGGGGGCGATCGGCTCGGGATTGCCGCCGAAAAACATCGGCATGTCCATCCAGGACGGCGTGAAGCGGGCACCCAGCGAATAGCCGCAGGCATTCAGGCGGTGGCGCGTCAGCCCGTGCGCTTCCATCACGCGGGCATGGGCGTCGAAGACATCGCCGAAGGTCTTGCCGGGCACCATGGCTTCCTCGACCGCAACCAGCGCGTCATGTGCCGCCTCGTAGAGCTCCTGATGACGCTTGGTCGGTTTGCCGACGATCACGGTGCGCATCATTGCGGCATGGTAGTGGTGAAAGACGCCGGCCCATTCGAGGGTCAGCTGATCGTTCTTGTTGAGCTTGCGCCGGCCGGCCTTGTAGCGGCACAAAAGCGCGTCGGGGCCGGAACCGATGATGAATTCGTTGGCCGGGTAGTCGCCGCCGCCGGCAAATATCGCGCCTTGCATGGCCGCCAGGATCTTGCCCTCGTCGGCGCCTTGCTTGATCAGCGGCAGGGCGGCATCGAGTGCGTCGTCGGCCAGTTCGGCCGCCTTCGTCGCCTTGGCGATTTCGGCCGGGCTCTTGAACAGGCGCAGGCGGCTGACAATGTTGGAGGCGTCGCTGATCTTGCCGAACGTCTGGAGCTGTTCGTCGAGCCGGCGGCCATTATAGGCGGTGAGCCCGTGCGTGTCGTATTCGACGCCGATCTGGCAACCCAGAAGGTCCAGATCGTTGAGCAGATTGCGCAGGTCGGCGGCCGGGTTGGCGCCGTCGCGGTCGGTCCACAGGTTGATGTTCTCGATGGTCGAGGTATGGCGCGCCTGGCGCAGGTCGGCCGAGCGGGTCAAGAGCACCATGGTGCCGTCGGCGTTGACCACCAGGCACTGGAAGAAGCAGAACCCGAACGTGTCGTAGCCGGTCAGCCAGTACATGCTTTCCTGCGCGAACAAGAGCAGGGCGTCGAGCTTGCGGTCGGCCATCTCGATCAGCAGCCGGTCGCGGCGGGCGTCGAATTCCGTGCGTTCGAAATGAAGAGCCATCAGCGATCCTCCAGCGCGATTGCCGATATCTGCCGGCCATAATCCGGCGCGTTGTGATGTGTTGCGCGGCGATAGGAGTAGAACAGCTCCTCCTCGCCATAGGTGCAGCGCTCAAGCATCGATGCCTGCACGCCGGCGGCCGCAAGCCGGTCGACCGTGTAGCGATTGAGATCGAACATGGCGTGACCGGGCGTGCGTGACGGCGCGAAATAACGGTCGTTGGCGTCGTCGGCAAGCCTGAACCGCTCGACGAATTCGGGACCGACCTCGTAGTTCGACTGGCTGATCGACGGGCCGAGCACGGCGACGATGTCGCTTCGGTGGGCGCCGGCCCTTTCCATGGCCTCGATGGTCGCTTCCAGGATGCCGCCGAGCGCACCCTTCCAGCCGGCATGCGCCGCGCCGATGACACGCGCTCTCGCATCGGCGAAAAGCACCGGCCCGCAATCGGCCGTGGTGACACCGAGCGCGATGCCGGGAACGTCGGTCACCAGCGCGTCGGCGCGTGGCAGCTCGCCGGTCGGCGGCGTCCTGATCGTCACGGCTTCGGCGGAATGGATCTGGTAGAGGGTGGCGAGATTCTGTGCCGCGACGCCCATCGTCTCGGCCACCCTGCGGCGGTTTTCCACCACACTTTCGCGCTCGTCCGACGAGCCGAGCCCGATGTTGAGGCCGGCATAAATTCCGCCCGATACGCCGCCCCTGCGGGTGAAATAGCCGTGTGCTACCCCTTGGGAGGCAAGTGTCCCGAGCGCGGGCGACCGAATGGGATCCGGCCCTTGTTCATTCGCCATGTCTGTTTGCCATCCGTTGCCGAAGCGGCGCGGATCGTGGGGCAGGGGGCAGATCAAGTCAATGTGCGCCGGCGAAGGGATGCACAACCTTGTGCGGGGGAAATACCGAGAGCACCTTGAACAAGTGTCCCATGGCGCCGGGGCCGGCAAGCCGCTCGACGGCCGAGGTGACCGCCGCGCGGGCGTCGTCGCCGGCATTCGCGCCGAGCCGGCCGGCCCGCTCAAGCAACCCCATCGCCAGCAGAAAATCGCCCTGCCTCATGACGGCGGTCTCCAGCCCCTGGCACTTTGCCGCCTCGGCAAGGGCTCGAAAATCGACATGGCTCGTCAGGTCGGCAAGGCCGGGATGGTCGAACACGCCTTCGGGCTTGTGTTGGCGCACCGCCTGCAGCGTGTCGCCGAGGCCGGGCTCGAGATGACCGTAGTCGAAAAACAGGCCGGCCCCGCCATGGGCGCGGATATGCGCCGAGATCGCCGTCATCATGGCGTTGCGCGCCGGCGCATGCTCGAAGATTGCACCGTCCGAGGCCAATGCGGCGTCCGCGGGCAATAATGTCCCGTCAATCGTTCCCGGACCGAGCACGAACTGCAATTGATCGTTGTCGCCGGGACCCACGCAGCGTTCGCGCCACGCTCCGCTTGCCTTGACGAACTGGCGCACGGGCAGGGCATCGAAGATCTCGTTGCCGATGATGAAGGCCGGCGCTTCGACCAGCGCCTCCAGCGAATCGTGCCAGGTGAAATCGATCCCGCCGTCGGCCAGCGTGCGCGCCTGCACGTCTCTCAGCCGCGGGCTCGCCTCGATGAGGATGAACTGCGCCTGTGCGGCAAGCTGGGCGTCGAGCCGGCGCAAGGTGCGCGTCACGTCCTTCATCAAGGTGCCGCGGCCGGGACCGATCTCGACGAGCGAGACGGGCAATGGCCGGTCCTGGGCCTGCCAGGCCGAATAGATCCAGACGGCGACGAGTTCGCCGAACATCTGGTTGATCTCCGGCGCCGTCGTGAAGTCGCCGGCCGTGCCGAAAGGCTCGCGCGTCGTGTAGTAGCCGTCCTGCGGATCGAACAGGCAACTGGCCATGTAATCGGCCACGCTCATCGGGCCGGTCTGGGCGATGAGCGCCTTGATGCGCTTTTCGAGCGCCGTCATGCCGACGCTGCGGCCGCGCTGCGTGCGCGCAGCATGGCCCACAGGCCGATCAGCACCATGGGCAGCGACAGCACCATGCCCATGGTCAGCCACTGGCCGGCCAGGTAGCCGATATGGGCGTCGGGCTCGCGGAAGAATTCGGCGACGATGCGCGACAGGCCGTAGCCGGTGACGAAGGCGCCGGCGATGAAGCCGGGCTGCTTCAGCTTCAGTGCATAGTGCGTGAGCAGGCGCAGGACGAAGAACAGGACGATGCCTTCGAGCCCGGCCTCGTAGAGCTGGCTCGGATGGCGCGGCTCGGCGCCGCCATTGGGAAAGACGAACGCCCAGGGCACGTCCGACGGCCGGCCCCAGAGCTCGGAATTGATGAAGTTCGCCACCCGGACCAGGCCGAGGCCGACCGGAACGCCGGCGGCGATGACGTCGAACAGGCTCCAGATGCTGCAGCCGCGCGAACGGGCGAACAGGATCATGGCCAGCGTGGTGCCGATGAGGCCGCCGTGAAACGACATGCCGCCCTGCCAGACCGCGAAGATGGAGAGCGGATCGGCGATATAGCGCGCGAAATCGTAGAACAGGATATAGCCGATGCGTCCGCCCAGAACGATGCCGATCGCCGCCCAGACGAGAAAATCGTCGAGCGCTTCGGGTTTCAGCGGCGCCTCGCCGTTGGGCCACAGGCGCGGGTTCGCCAGAAGGCGCTTGGAATACCACCAGCCGAACAGGATGCCGACCACATAGCCCAGCCCATACCAGTGGACGGCGAGGGGTCCGATGCTGAATATGACCGGGTCGATCTGGGGAAAGGGCAGTGCCAGGAGCGGCAGCAGCATGATCTCGGACAAGGTCGGCCTCTTGCGGGATGTGTTGACGCGCGGACCATGATGGAGGGGCGTGGCGGGGTCAAGCAGCGCGATTGCCGCGCCTTTGCGGCAAGTTGCGGCTTGCAAATGAGGCCCCGGCCCCTTACCTCGGAGCAAGAATGGGATTTGCGCCAATGACGACCAACGGACCCAACCGCATCCTCGACGAGTTCGCAAAGCTTCTCACCGATGCCGCAGGCGCCGCGCAGGGCGTGCGCCGCGAGGCGGAAACGGCCTTCCGCGCTCAGGCCGAACGGGTTCTCAATTCCATGGACGTGGTTCAGCGCGAAGAGTTCGAGGCCATGCGCGACATGGCCGCCAAGGCGCGCAGCGAGAACGAAAAGCTCGCCGAGCGAATCGATGCGCTCGAGGCACGAATCGCGGCAATGGAAGCGCCGGGGGCGGCCAAGCCGGCCGCCGCGGCGCGGACGAAGCGTCCGGCGAAGAAATAGCCGGGTGGCGTTTCCACAAGCCCGCCGCCGCGAAAAAGCCAGTTTACAGAGTCCCTTAACCGACGGCGTGGAAAGCCGGCTAAAGCGCTATCCACATGTGGGCCGGCCGTAAGGTTAAAAAAGAATTGGACCTGTGACTCTCCATCAATAGACTGAATTTACTGCATGATTCGAAGCGGTCATGCGCCGGGGCAGGGCGTCCGGCAGGAGAGTTCCCGTTACGGCCCTCAGTCTTGCATGTCGCGTCTGCGTTTCCCGGCGGAGCGCGCGGTGGTGCTCCCACAACAACAGGAAGCAATCATGAGCCTTCTGGAAATAGACCTGTCACGCGAGGCGCATCCGGTGGATGTGATTGAACAGGTCGCCAACGCAAACGAGTGGGCGTTCGAGCGCGCCGGCGACGACGAGATCTCGATCTCGGTGGCCGGCAACTGGACCGACTATCACGTCTCCTTTTCATGGATGGAGGATTTCGAGGCCCTCCATCTGGCCTGCGCCTTCGACATCAAGGTGCCGGACAACCGGACGCTGGAGATCATGCGGCTTTTGGCGCTGATCAACGAGCAGATGCTGTTCGGCCATTTCGACCTGTGGGAGCAGGAAGGCGCCATCATGTTCCGCCAGGCGCTGCTCCTGTCGGGCGGCGTGGAGCCGACGAGCCAGCAGGTCGAGGTCTTGCTGCACAGCGCGCTGGAGGCCTGCGAGTGCTATTTCCAGGCCTTCCAGTTCGTCATCTGGTCTGGCGTTTCGGCCCGCCAGGCGCTGTCGAGCGTGCTCTTCGAGACCTACGGAACGGCCTGACAAGGCCATCGCAGAACGGGATTTGACATGACGAGCGACAACGCCCGCAGCCCGGAGATCGGCTTCGCCGATTTCGAGAAGGTCGATATCCGCGCCGGCACCATCGTCGAGGCGGAGCCCTTTCCCGAGGCGCGCAAGCCGGCGATCAAGCTGAGGATCGATTTCGGCGCGACGATCGGCGTGAAGAAGTCGTCCGCCCAGATCACCAACCACTACACGCCGGAGGAACTGGTCGGAAGGCAGGTGATGGCGGTGGTCAACTTTCCGCCGCGCCAGATCGGCAAGTTCATGTCGGAGGTCCTGACGCTCGGCTTTCCGGACGCGGACGGCGCGATCGTTCTCGCCGCCATCGACAAGGACGTGCCGAACGGCGGGCGGCTGTTTTAGTCTCGCCTGCGCTGCGTCATCAACGCCGAGACGCGGCGAGCGCCGGTATGTGCAGCGCCGTCATCAATTCTGAAGTCGACATGTGTCTCTGATCCTTGCGATGACTGTGATGACGGTTTTTCGCAGGACGCCGGCGGGTCGAAGGCAGCCCTCATCCTGAGCCTGTCGAAGGACGAGGGCCGGTGGTTCGCTTGAACGAGGAGCAACGACCTACCGGTTCGTCAGCGACATTGCGGCCTTGCCATAGCGATCGCCGGCGAATTTTTCCGGCGCCAGCATGTCTGCAAGCGTCGCAAGTTCGTCCGCTGAAAGCACGATGTCGGCCGCAGCGACGTTCTGTTCCAGATGGGCGATCTTGCGGGCGCCGGGAATCGGCACGATGAAGTCCGCCTGGTTGACGACCCAGGCGAGCGCCAGCTGCGCGGTCGTCACGCCCTTGGCCTCGGCCATCTCTTCCAGCATCTTCACCAGCGCGGCGTTGGCCGCCATGTTCTCTGCGCTGAAACGCGGCAATGTGCGGCGGAAATCGGTATCGCCGAAATCGTCGGGCTTCTGGATCTTGCCCGTCAGGAAGCCGCGGCCGAGCGGGCTGAACGGCACGAAGCCGATGCCGAGCTCGCGGCAGGTGTCGAGAACCTCGCCCTCCGGATCGCGCGTCCACAGCGAATATTCGCTCTGCAGGGCGGAGATCGGATGGACCGCATGGGCCCGGCGGATGATCGCCGCACCCGCCTCGGAAAGGCCGAGCGCGCGCACCTTGCCTTCCTTCACCAGCTCCGCCATGGCGCCGATGGTATCCTCGATCGGCACGTCGGGGTCGACGCGGTGCTGGTAGAAGAGATCGATTGCCTCGACCCCGAGCCGCTTCAGCGACGCCTCGGCGACTTCGCGGACATGGGCTGGCCGGCTGTCGACGCCCGCCATGGCCGCGGCGCCCGACTTGCTCGTGTCGATGCGGAAGCCGAACTTGGTGGCGATGACCACCTTGTCGCGATAGGGCTTCAGCGCCTTACCGACCAGTTTTTCGTTTTCGAACGGCCCGTAGACTTCGGCCGTGTCGAAGAAGCTGACACCGAGCTCGACGGCGCGATGGATGGTGCGGATGGAATCCTGCTCATCCTGTCCGCCATAGGCGTGGCTCATGCCCATGCAGCCGAGCCCGACGGCCGATACGGTGAGTTCAGGGCCGAGTTTGCGTGTCTTCATCGGTCGCTTCCTTCCATCCAGCCATCCAGCGGCAATCCCATGTTGGCGCTGCAGCATGATCCGTCAACCTGGTCTTTTCGGCTGTTGACGGCAGCGGGAAGGAAAGCGGCCGATTTCGGCACGGCGTCAGGCGCTGCCGAGCACCATGCGATTGCCTTCGCTGTCGCGGAACTCGGCGAAGGTCCGGCCCGGTTGCCACGGCGCGTCCTGCGGCTCGGTGACGATCTCCACGCCTTCCGCGCGCAGGCGCTCGACCGTGCCGGCGACATCGTCGTCGACCAGAACCAGCACCGGGCCGGCCGACGGTTTGTCGTCATCGCGGCGGACGAAATGCAGGTTGGTCCGGGCGCCGGCAAGGCGCATCTCGACCCAGCGCCATCCATCGGCGCCCATGGGGGCATCCGAGGCGACCTCGCAGCCCAGATGTTCGGCATAAAAGGCCTTGGCGCGGTCCTGGTCGAAGACGGGCAGTTCGGCGAACTGGATGTGCATGGCGGTCTCCCGGAATGGAATGGCGATCTAGGGCAGAACTGGACGGTCCAGTTCCAAGCTTGCGAAAAACTAGACGGTCCAGTACTAGAGTGTCAACAGGCATTCGAAACGAGAGCATGTGCCGCTCATTCGGGATCGTTTGAGCGAAAGGCACGTGCTCCAACATAGTGATATGGCGTGCATATCTTTGCTTCAACGTTTCCGTTTGAAGCGAATGCGGGCCAGGGACATGCGGGCTGGATGAGGCCGATGGAAACCGACGACAATCAGGCCGGGGAAGCGGAAACGGGCCGTTCGGCGCGCAAGCACAAGGCGATCCTTGAAGCGGCCACCGAGGCCTTCTTGAGGAACGGCTATCTCGGCGCCAATATGGACGAGATCGCCACCCTTTCCGGCGTGTCGAAGCAGACCGTCTACAAGCACTTTTCCAGCAAGGAGGCGCTGTTTGTCGAAATCGTGACAAGCATGACCGGAAGGGCGGGCGACGCCGTTCACGCCGAGATGCCACATGTCGAGGGTGTCGAGGCGCTCAGGCGCTATCTCGTCGACTATGCCTGGCGCCAACTCACCGTCGTCATGACGCCGCGGCTGATGCAATTGCGCCGGCTGGTGATCGCCGAGGTGCCGCGCTTTCCGGACCTCGCCAGGGTGCTCTACGAGCGCGGACCCTTGCGCGCCATGACGATGCTGGCCGCCGCCTTCGAGCGGCTGGCTGCGCGCGATCTGCTCGTCCTCGACGACCCGATGGCCGCCGCCTCGCATTTCAACTGGCTGGTGATGGCCGAGCCGATCAACCGGGCGATGCTTTTGGGCGACGAAGCAATCCCGTCACCCGAAGCGTTGCGCCAACATGCCGAGCGGGGCGTCAGGGTGTTCCTGGCCGCCTACGGCGCGCCGTGAGCATCATCCTCTTGGGGGTCGAGCCGGGCCGCGAACCGGTCACGCGCTCGACCTGACCGCATCCCGCTGCCCGTCGAGGCAGGGGATGCGGCGGCGCCCGCCCTGTTGCAGGGCCCGCCTTATTGCAGGAATGCGTAGCTCATGCCCAACCGGAAACTGGTTGAGTCGTAGTTGCTGTCGAACAGGACGTGGTTCACAGAGCCGTAGATGCTGGTTCCGTTGCCGAAATCATATGAGGCGCCTGCCTCGACCGTCACAGTTGCGTCGCTCGGGGCCGGCACGTTCGGGAACGTGTCTTCGTCGAGCGTGTAGTTGAACATCGCCATGCCCGAGACAGAGAACGCCTCCGTGACGTCGAAGGACAGCGTCGCTGGCAGGTGGACCGAGGTGCTTTCGGTGCTGGCCGTCGGCGGAACGTTCAGGTCGTAGTTGAACGCACCATGGCTGTATCTGAGGTACGGCCTCAGCTCGAGGTCGAGCCTTTCCGTCAGCGGCTTTGTGATCGAGACAAAGCCGCTGAAACCGTAGGCGTCCGAATCCTCATGGTTGACGTCGAAGCCGTTGTAGATCGACTGCCCGGATATGTCCTCGTAATAGAAGGCACCGCCAATGGCGACGTTGGGCAAGATCGGCTTTGCGACGTAGAATGATATGCCCCGGGCAATCTTGTCCGTGTCGATGGTCGCAAAGGGCGAACTGCCGTCGTCGCTGGCATCGGTATAGGAAAGCGCAAGGCCGAAGAGCCAGGGGCCGGGCGTTATGAAATCCGCGCCGACGAGAACGCGCTGTCCGCGGTAGTCGACAACGTCGCTGAGCCCGCTGTCGGATTTCGAGGTGCCGTACTGGTACTCGGTGTAGACGCGGATCGGGGCAAGCAGGACCGGATTGCCGTCTGCGTCCGTGATCGACATGCTTTCCGGATGGATCTTTGCCGGGTCTTGCTCGGCCAGCGCACTACCCGGCCCGATGAATGCTGCCGCCGTTGCGATGCCGAACGTGGCGATGACGCCATTCCTAATGTTCATCTTAATCCCCCATCCGTGGCGAAAACATCAAATGTCAAGATACCGGACGAATTCCGGTGGCTGGATTGCCAATTGGCCTCAGATTTAAAGTAGCTGTTGTAATTCCCCAGTCCCCTTTGACAGAATTGCCTGGTATGTAGATCTTCTTCAAAATTTCGTCGAACCTGGCATCTGTATCTGATATTTCCGTGCCGTTGATGTATATATCAAGTGTACTGCGAGCGATTGTTCTCTCATTTCTCCCGACGGGTATATTTCTTCGAATAATTTTTACTTCATCAGTTGTTCCATCTTCATTTGGAATGGAGTAATTATACGCAAGGCGGAAGTCCAGGGTGGCACATCCACCCATCTCGCCCACGCAGCCCGCCAACACCGCAAACACCATGAAAATCAGCGCGGTTCGCAGCCGTCCCCTCATTTGTCCCATCCCCAATTGCCTCCAGTCGCAAATATTTCAATTGGAGGAGGCATACACGAACAGGGCTTTGCAGGGTGTCTCAATTCAGTGCAGATTGTCTCAAATCGCCTGAAAAGCAGCTTTTTCCTGTGCCGTTAACGCGGATCGAGGCGCGATCGGTGCTGGAAGCGTCAGCGATACGAATCGGCTTCTGGTGCCCGGAGTTCGCGATAAGCGGACGGCGGCATTCCGGCAAAGTCCCGGAAGGCGCGGGCAAATGCCGATGCACTGGCGAACCCGCAGGAATGGGCGATCTGTTCGATCGACGGATTCGCGGACGAGGCCAGCAGCGTACAGGCCGCTTGCAGCCGGGCAAGGCGAATGGTTTCGCCCACCCGTTCGTCCCGTTCAGCAAAGGCCCTGTTGAGATGCGCGCGCGAGCAGCCGACGGCATGGGCGACCCGGGCAGTGGTAAGCGTGCTGTCGCCAAGGTGAAGCTGGATATAGCGGCAAGTGGCGGCATAAAGGGCTTCGGTGGGACCTTGGCGCAAGGAATGCCCGTTGCGAACCAGTTCTTGTGCAAGAGTTTCCAGGGCGAGATCGACGCCGCATCGGACCGCCGCCGCCACGCCATGCGCATTCAGCCGCTGTCCTTCCTTCGCGGTCATCAGGAGATGTGATTTCAGGAGTTCTGCGACACCGCTGGACGGCAAGCTCAATAATCCGTCGCGCAACATATCTGCGCTATCATTGAGAACCCCGATGACCTTCGCTCGTGGAATGGTCAGATAGAGATGTTTGTATCGCTTGGTAGCCGTTGTTAGTGGCCGCGTTGAATCGAGCGCGAGGAAGCCGTTGTCGGGTGAAACAACGCGCGCTGCATCGCTGCCTTGCGTGAGTTCCGCCGAGCCAGAGAGAGGAAGGCTGAATAGAACGAACTCGCGATCGGGCTTTGCAAAACGGACAACCACGTCATCGCCGGAGGCCATACCGAAGGTCGAACCGTCCGGCGCGGCGTAGTGCAGCAATTCAGCCCTGAAATCCTTGCGCGTATCCCTTTCGACCACATCCATGTCGATGTTCGGGTGCAGCGCACGCCAATAGTCAAAGCGCCGATCGGGGCGTTCGGCGAGGGTTGAGATATGCTGAAGCCCTGCTTCTGGTCCGTGACGCCGCGATTGGAGTGCTGGTGGCCGTGGATTGGATGCCCGCATCTTGTGTCCCCCCGATCAATGTCCCGTCTGAATGCCCTTTCGTCAACAGGTGCGGCGGTCCGGCGCCCCGAAAACGGCGCATGTGGTCGAAATCACCTGCGCCCCGCAGGCTCACCCGCGGCTCATCATCTCTGCGAGTTCGGTGAGTCCGTCGAGCATGGCGCGGCGGCGGCCTTGCGGAAGGCCCATGAAGCGGTCGGCGAATTCTGTGCCGAAGACGCCCGGTGCATTGGCAACCATGCCGCGGCCCTTTTCGGTCAGGCGCGTGTAGACGACGCGGCGGTCGATGGTCGAGCGGTAGCGGTCGACAATGCCGCGTTGTTCCAGCTTTTCCAGTATGGTGACGACAGTGGCCGGGCTCAGATCGGCATAGCTGGAAAGTGCATTCGTCGTCACCTCGCCGAGTTCGGTCACGCCGGTCAGCATCACGAGTTGTGGCGTCGTCAGCCCGCTGGCACGCGCCAGCGCCTTCGACTGCAGGTCATTGGCGCGCACGATGCGGCGGATTGCCTTCAGCAGCATCCGCAACTCCGCTTCATGGAACTTTTCGCCTCGCGGCGCGTTGGCTGTGTCTTCACCGAGCATGATGGCTGCGTGTCTTTAATTTGACTTCTAATGATTAGAGTTATAATAGATCGCGCGAATTTGCAACTTCACAATGGAGGTTTGGACGCGCGCCGATGTGCGGCATTTGTGGTGAGATAAGGTTCGACGGCGGAACGCCTTCCGCAACAGCAATTTCCAACATGACGGACGCGATGGCGCGGCGAGGGCCCGATGCGTCGGGTCTGGTCACCCACGGCAATGCCGGTTTCGGGCACCGACGGCTGAAGATCATCGACCTGTCGGAAAAGGCGCAGCAGCCCATGGTCGATTCCGGTCTCGGCCTGACCATCGCCTTCAACGGCTGCATCTACAATTATCCCGAACTGCGCCGTGAATTGGAAGGCGAGGGCTATACCTTCTTCTCGCATGGCGACACGGAAGTGATCCTGAAGGCGTGGCGCGCCTGGGGCGAGGCCTGCGTGGAGCGTTTCCACGGCATGTTCGCCTTCGTCATCCAGGAGCGCGACAGCGGCCGCATCGTCATGGCGCGTGATCGCTTCGGCATCAAGCCGCTCTACCTGGCCGAAAACGGCAAGACGTTGCGTTTTGCCTCGGCACTTCCCGCACTTTTGAAATCGGGCGGCGTGGACACGTCGATCGATCCGGTGGCGCTGCATCACTATATGAGCTTTCACGCCGTGGTGCCGCCGCCGCGCACGATCCTCAAGGGTGTCAAGAAGCTGCCGCCGGCGACCATCCGCGTGATCGAACCAGACGGCACGTCGAAGGAACGCATCTACTGGAATCCGCCCTTTGCCCGCGATCCCGCCGACAGCAAGCTGACCTCGGCCGATTGGCGCGACCGCGTCATGGAGGCGCTGCGCCTCGCGGTGAAGCGGCGCATGGTGGCTGACGTGCCGGTCGGCGTTCTCCTGTCGGGCGGTGTCGATTCCAGCCTCATCGTCGGCCTTCTGGCCGAGGCCGGCCAGACCGGGCTGATGAGTTTTTCTGTCGGCTTCGAGGAGGCCAATGGCGAAAAGGGCGACGAGTTCGTCTATTCCGACCTGATCGCCAAGACGTTCGGCACCGACCATCACAAGATCTTCGTGCCCTCCGATCGGCTGATGGATGCGCTGCCGGGCACCTTCGCGGCGATGTCGGAGCCCATGGTCTCCTATGACAATGTCGGCTTCTATCTGCTCTCCCAGGAGGTTTCCAGGCACATCAAGGTCGTCCAGTCGGGGCAGGGGGCCGACGAGATCTTCGGTGGCTATCACTGGTATCCGCCGCTGATGAACTCCAACGACGTGGTCGGCGACTATGCGCGCGTCTTCTTCGACCGCTCGCACGAGACGCTGAAGACCCAGCTCGGCGAAGCCTGGACGGACGATGTCGACTACAGCCGCGAACTGGTCGCAGAGCATCTCATGCGGCCCGGCGCCGACACGGCCGTCGACCGTGCGCTGAGACTCGATTCAAAAGCCATGCTGGTCGACGATCCGGTCAAGCGGGTCGACAACATGACGATGGCCTGGGGCCTGGAGGCGCGGGTTCCCTTTCTCGATCACGAGCTGGTCGAGCTTGCCGCGCGCATTCCGCCGGAAGAGAAGCTTCGCGACGGCGGCAAGGGCGTGCTCAAGGATGTCGCGCGCCAGGTCGTGCCGGCAGAGGTGATCGACCGCAAGAAGGGCTATTTTCCGGTGCCGCAGCTCAAATATGTCGACGGTCCCTATCTCGACATGGTGCGCGGCGCGCTGACCTCGCAGAAGGCGCGCGAGCGCGGCCTGTTCCGCCAGGAGTGGCTGGAACAGCTGTTCGAAGCCCCGAGCGAGCACATCACGCCGCTGCGCGGATCGGAGCTCTGGCAGGCCGGGCTCCTGGAGCTGTGGCTGCAGACGCACGGGATTTGAGGTGATGGCGAAGGAACGCACGAGCGAGCAGCGGGCGCATGCCGGCCGCACCGACAAGGCGCTCGGCTACCGGTTGAAGCGGCTGCGCAGCGAAAGCATGAAGCCGCCGATCACCCATGTCGAAGACGGGGAAAGCGAAATGCGTTCCTCCGTCGCGATCGATTGCGGCTGGGGGCGCGTGCTTTTCGCCCAGACCTTTCCCGACAACCATTCGCTGGTCGAGGCGCTGGCACGCGAAGGCGAGGACCGCCGCGACATCGCGTTTTATGTGCGCGACCCGCACGTGCTTTTGACGCTTGCGCCACAGGAGACCTTCCTCGACCCCTCGCACACCTATCGCCTGGACCTGTCGACCTACCGGCCGGGCCGGCGCAGGACCAAGAGCTATTTCATCCGCCGGTTGACCTCGGAAATCGACGCTGAAGCGGTCAACAACATCTATGCCGCGCGCGGCATGGTGAGCGTGCGTCCGGAATTCTTCTGGGCCAATCGCGACAGCCGCTCCATCACCTATTTCGTCGCCGAGGACACCACGAGCGGCGACGTCATCGGAACGGTGACGGGCATCGACCATCAGCGCCTGTTCAACGATCCCGAGCGCGGCGCGTCGCTGTGGTGCCTGGCGGTCGATCCGCAATCGCGCCATCCTGGCATCGGCGAGATGCTGGTCAGGCGCCTGGCCGAGCACTTCCAGGCACGCGGCGCGGCCTTTCTCGACCTGTCCGTCATGCACGACAACGAGCAGGCCATCGCGCTTTACGAGAAGCTCGGCTTTCGGCGCGTGCCGATCTTTGCCGTCAAGCGCAAGAACTCGATCAACGAGAAGCTCTTTGCCGGCCAGGTGGATGGCTATGACGCGCTCAATCCCTATGCCCGCATCATCGTTGACGAGGCGCGCCGGCGCGGCGTGCAGGTCGAGGTCACCGACGCCGAGGGCGGCTTTTTCCGCCTCGTCTATGGCGGGCGCGCGGTGCATTGCCGCGAAAGCCTGTCGGAAATGACGTCGGGCGTCGCGGTCTCGATCTGCGACGACAAGGCCGTGACCCGGCGTGTCGTGGAGCGGGCCGGGCTGACCGTGCCCGAACAGGTCGATGCCGACGACGCGGCGGCCGTCGCCGCATTGCTCGAAAAGCACGGCAGCCTGGTGGTCAAGCCGGCGCGCGGCGAGCAGGGTCGCGGGGTGTCGGTCGGCCTGTCGCGCAAGGACGATGTCGACAGCGCCATCGCCGGGGCGCGCAGCGTCTGCGACCGGGTGTTGATCGAATCCTGCTTCGCGGGCGAGGATCTGCGCCTCATCGTCATCGACTACAAGCTCGTCGCCGCCGCCGTGCGCCGGCCGCCGCGCGTGGTGGGCAACGGCCAGGACAACATCCGCACTCTGATCGAGAGCCAGTCGCGCCGGCGCGCCGCGGCAACGGCTGGCGAAAGCACCATCCCCATCGACGACGAGACCCTGCGCTGCCTGGCAGGGCAATCCTGCACGCTAGAGACGGTACCTGACACCGGGCGCGAGATCGTCGTGCGCAAGACGGCCAACCTGCATACGGGCGGCTCCATCCACGATGTCACGGGCATCGTACATCCGCGTCTCGTCGACGCGGCCTGCCGGGCGGCGCGCGCGATCAAGATCCCGGTGGTCGGCGTCGACTTCATGGTCAAGGCGCCGACCGAGCCCGACTATGTCTTCATCGAAGCCAATGAGCGGCCGGGTCTCGCCAACCATGAGCCGCAGCCGACGGCGGAGCGCTTCATCGATTTGCTTTTCCCGCATTCCATGCCCGACGCATTGCAATGGGACGGAATGCGGGCCAGAACAGATGAATGACGAAACCGCGCATCGACACCGATTATCTGACGGACCAACTCAAGGCGCTTCTTTCGATCGACAGCCCGACCGGCTACACCGACACGGTCGTGCGCCACTGCACGAGCGAACTCGAGCGGCTCGGCATGGACGTGGAACTGACGCGCCGCGGTGCGATCCGCGCCGTGCGCCAGGGGAGCCGGCGCGCCGGCGCCCGCGCCATCGTCACGCATCTCGACACGCTCGGCGCGCAGGTCAAGAACGTCAAGGAAAACGGCCGGCTGGAAATCGTTCCGGTGGGCCACTGGTCGGCCCGCTTCGCCGAAGGCGCGCGCGCCAACATTTATGCCGACAGCGGCAGCTTCCGCGGCACCATCTTGCCGTTGAAGGCGTCTGGCCACACCTACAACAACGCGGTCGATACCCAGCCCGTCGGCTGGCCGCATGTCGAGCTGCGCATCGACGCGCTGACGCGCACGCGCGACGAAACCCTGGCGCTGGGCATTGATGTGGGCGACATGGTTGCGATCGATCCGCAGCCCGAATTCCTCGATTCGGGCTTCATCGTGTCGCGCCATCTGGACGACAAGGCGGGCGTGGCGATCGCCCTTGCCGCGCTCGAGGCGACGGAGCGCGAAGGGCTGCGCACCCCGGTCGACGTCCATTGGCTGTTCACCATTTCCGAGGAGGTCGGCGTCGGCGCGGCTTCGATCGTTGCGCCCGAGGTTGCCTCCATGGTGACGATCGACAACGGCACGACGGCGCCCGGCCAGAACTCGTCGGAATTCGGCGTCACCATCGCCATGGCCGACCAGACGGGGCCTTTCGACTATCATCTGACGCGCAAGCTGGTCGACCTGTGCCGGGAAAATCATATTGGATTCCAGAAGGATGTGTTCCGTTTCTACCGTTCCGATTCAGCTTCGGCGGTAGAGGCCGGCCACGACATCCGCACGGCCCTGGTGGCCTTCGGCGTCGATGCTTCGCACGGCTATGAGCGCATTCACCTCGACGCCTTGCGATCGGCCGCCGAACTGGTGGCGATCTATGTCGCAAGCCCGCTCGAGATAAAGCGCGACACCAAGGAAATCTCCGATGTCGAGGGCTTTACCGAGCAGCCAACGACGGTCCAGGAACCGTCCGATGCGTGAGTGAGACGCAATCGGTTGTCACCGCTCAGTCCGTCGTCACCGTGTATTCGGGGCTGCCGTCCCAGATGAGCTTCCAGCGCGCGCCGGGGCGCACATTTTGCACCGTATGCGGCTCGAAGGCGACGAGGCAGGTGCCGCCCGCGCGGCGCACGGACGGGTAGATGAGCCCGCGCGCGCCGTCTTCGCGCAATGCCCGGGCGAGGGCCTGGCCTTCCGGGTAGGCCATGGCCGGGTCGGCGCCGAGACAGGCAATCGGCTTCGCGGCGGGTCTCAGGTCGTGGAAGTCGCCGATGAAGCCGGCCAGCAATGACTGGTAGATCGCTTCGTCATGGAAGCGCCCGATGCGGGTCAGTTCGCGGCTGCGATGATAGCCCACCTCGGCAATCGCGGTCAGTTCCTCGAAGGCGCAGTACCAGGCGCCGCGCTCGCCGCCGTTGAAGCGGTTGCCCTCCGCGCGCGTATAGGCAAAGGCGGCGTTGATATAGGTGTGGCCCCAGGCGCGGAAGATCATTTCGCGCGCATCGAGCGCACCGACGCCGCTCGTTTCGGCGCGCAGGCGGCGGCTGGTCAGCCCCTCGATTTCGGCAAGTATGTCGAGCTCTTCGTCCGTGTCGACAAGCGGCCTGAGCACCGGCGGCTTGAAATAGGCGGTCGAGATCAGACGCATGGTGGCAGGCTCGGCAATCGCTGTCAGCGGCAGCTTCACGCGCCGCCCCTGAGCGCGTCCACATAGTCCCGTGTCTCCAGAATTGCCGGCAGGCCGCCGTCGATCATCCGGTCGAGCGGGCGGCGGTTGGCGAACAGGGGCCCGCTATTGGGCAGGCCGACCCATTCATCGGCCAGGCGGTCGCTGAAATAGAGGTGCAGCCCCTTGTAGAGGCCGGTCAGGCCGCTCAGGCGCATGAGCTGGTCGCGCGTCAGAAGGCCGGCCCAGGAACCGGATTTCATGCGCGCCCAGGTGCGCGCGGAAACATCGGCGAGGCGGGCCGCCTCATCATTGCGCAGCGTCCATGCCTCGGCCACGCGCAGGAAAGCCTTGACCGCGACGGCGGACATCTCCGGGCGGTTGTGCCGGCCGTGCGCCGGAGAATGGTCGCGGGCGGATTGAACAACCTGCATCACAGAAGCTCCTTGTGCCACATGACATAAGATAATACGTCATATGGCATACGGCAAGGGATGGCGGTTCCTTCAGGCCGGCACGCGCACGACGGCGCGCAACCCGCCGAGCGGGCTGTCGTCGAGCGTCACGTCGCCGCCATGGCTGCGCGCGATGTCGCGGGCGATCGACAGGCCGAGCCCCGTGCCGCTGGAATCCTGGTTGCGCGCCGCGTCGAGCCGCACGAAAGGCCGGAAGACGGCCTCGCGGTTTTCCAGCGGTATGCCGGGTCCGTCGTCATCGATCGTGATGATCAGCGCGCCGGGCGAATGGATCGCCGCGACCTCGACGGTCTTGGCGTGTCGGAAGGCGTTGCTGACCAGATTCGCCACCAGTCGGGTGAACGCGGTGGGGCGCACATGCACCTCCGCGTCGCCCGTAAGCCGTGCCGTCAGATGGCGCTTGCGCAGCTTGGCCTCCTCGCGCAGCTTGTCGAGCAGGGCCGACAGGTCGAGCTTGCCGGTGTCTTCCAGCGCCTCGCCGCGCGCGAAGGACAAATAGCCTTCGAGCATCGACTGCATGTCCTCGATGTCCTGGTTGAGCGGCTCGATGTCGGCCTTGCCGGCGGCAAGCGCAAGCTGCAGCTTGAAGCGGGTGAGGATGGTGCGCAGGTCGTGGCTGACGCCGGTGAGCATGGCAGTGCGCTGCTCGATCTGGCGCTCGATGCGCTCGCGCATCTGCAGGAAGGCGAGCCCTGCCCGACGTACCTCTTCGGCCCCGCGCGGACGGAAATCCTCCGGCGTCGGGCGTCCTTTGCCGAAGCTCTCGGCGGCTTCTGCAAGTTGCTGGATCGGCCGGATCTGGTTGCGCAGGAACAAGACGGCGATGGTCAGCAGCACCAGCGACGTGCCCACCATCCACAACAGGAAGATATGCGTGTTCGAGGCATAGGCCTGGCTGCGCCGGGCGAACACCCGCAGCACCTTGTCCTCCAGCTGAATGCGGATTTCGACGACGTTGGAGTTGCCGACCGTGTCGATCCAGAACGGCCGGTTGATCTGGCGGGTGATCTCGGCGCTCAGGATCTGGTCGAGGATCGAGAAGAAGGGTTTGGGCCCGGGCGCGGGCAGGGGGTCGGGCGGCATGATGTCGACCTTGAGCGACAGGCGATCCTGGGCGATGCGGATGGCATTGGCGGTGCCTTCCTCGCCGGGATAGGTCTCGATCAAGTCGATGATGGCGGCGATGTCGCGCGTCACCGCGGTCGACAGGCGCTGCGTCACGGTCTGCCAGTGGCGTTCCATGAAGACGAAGGCGACTACCGACTGCAGGAGGATCATCGGCGCGATCACGATGATCAGCGAGCGCTGATAGAGCCGCTTCGGCATAAAGCGCGAGACGCGCCGCCAGAATTTGCGCCAGACGACCGCAACAATGCCCGCGCGCCGCGCGAGGCGCGTGCCCAGGCTCATGCTTTCGGAATCTGTCGTCGCCATCGGTTCTTCCCGCCGGTTTCCGAGGCGCAAAGCGCTCCCCCCAAGGACGCAGAGCAATTGCATTCGGGCCATGCCTGCCGGCTCCACCGGCCCCCGAGCCTTTGACCCTTCCCTTCCTCGGAGGGAGGGAAGGGGATTTGCGCGAAGACTCGCTGTCCCTTATGCGGCTGCCCTGTCCGGGAAGACACTCGGCCCTGCCCGCGACAGTCTATTCCACGCTCAGTCGATATCCAACACCGCGCACCGTCTGCAGCCACATCGGATTGGCCGGGTCGCGTTCGATCTTGCGCCGCAAGCGGTTGATCTGGACGTCGATCGTGCGTTCGCCGACATCGGAATCGTTGCTGACGAGTTCGTGCCTGGGAATCGTCTCGCCCGGCCGCTCGGCGAAGATGGAGAGGATCTCCTGCTCGCGGTCGGTGAGCTTGATCGTCTGACCGGCATTGCGCAGTTCGCGCTTGGCGATCTGGAAGGTGTAGGGACCGAAGACGATCTGCTCGACCTTCGGCGTTGTCGGTGGTCCCCCGCGGCGCAATATGTTGTTGACCCGCAGGATCAGTTCGCGCGGATCGAACGGTTTTGGCAGGTAGTCGTCGGCGCCGGCTTCGAGGCCGGTGATGCGGCTGTCGGTCTCCGACAGGGCCGTCAGCATGAGGATGGGAACGTCCCTTTCTTCGCGCAGGGCACGGGTCAGGTCGACACCGTTTTCGCCCGGCATCATCACGTCGAGCACGATCATGTCGAAGTCGAGGCCGGCCAGGCGCCGGCGTGCCTCGGCCGCCGTGCCGGCGATGGTGACACGGAAGCCATTGGCCGTGAGAAACTGGTTCAGCAGCGTTCGGATCCGGGTGTCGTCGTCGACCACCAGAAGATGCGGGGCATCATCGTCGGGCGCCACCATCTCGTCAGCCATGTTCTTGTTCTCCGCGGTGATTGACCGAGGCGGCACCCGGCAAGTTGTCGATCTGCGTCCTCAGCTCGGGATTTACCATTGCCTTGAGAAAACGTTCTATCACGCTTCTCTCGGCAACTCCCGCCTCCTCCAGTGCCGCACGGATGCGGCGCGACTGTGGCGAAGCCAGAGCCAGGATCAGGGCGCGTCCCTTGGCGGTGGGGTAGAGTTCGCGCTGGCGCCTGTCGCGCAGCCCGTGCAACTGCACGATGTGGCCGCTGTCGATGAGCTGCTTGAGCACGCGCGCCAGGCTTTGCTTGGTGATCTGCAAAACTTCGAGCAGTTCCGCGACGTTAAGGCCCGGCATCCTGTTGACGAAATGCAGCACCCGATGGTGGGCGCGGCCGAATCCGTCATCGGCCAGGATCTGGTCGGGGTCGGAGGTGAAATCCCGATAGGCGAAGAACAGCAACTCGATGATGTCGAGATTGACGCTGTCGTCACGGGTGAGCGGGCTGCGGATCGGAACCTGATCTGCCTCGGCATTTTTCGACATTGGATTACATTCGACTCCGGAATATGTCAGCCATATTGACTTATATTCGGCCGGCTGGTAATTTTTGGCAAGCTTTTCGACAGATTGTGAACAAAAAGGCAAGCGTGAGCCGCTCTACGGTTCGATCCTTCTTTTGCGTTTTCGTCGCCGATCAGCAAAACTGCAATGACGCCGCGTGCTTCAAGCGCGGAAAAAAGACTACCAACGAGAAGCGGGCAGGGCGCCCGCAGGAGGTTTCGCATGGCATCCGTTCCCTTCGATCAGCTTGACGGCTTCATTTGGATGAACGGGGAGTTCGTAAAGTGGGCCGACGCCAAGATCCACGTGCTGACGCATGGCCTGCACTATGCGAGCGCCGTGTTTGAAGGCGAACGGGCTTACGGAGGCGAGATATTCAAGCTTACCGAGCACACAGAGCGCCTGCATGAATCGGCGCGCATTCTCGGTTTTACCATTCCCTATTCGGTGGCTGAAATCGAAGATGCATGCCGCACCCTGCTCAAGAAGCAGGGGTTCGCCGATGCTTATGTGCGTCCGATCGCCTGGCGCGGATCGGAAATGATGGGCGTTTCGGCGCAGCATAACCGCATCAATTGCGCGATCGCCATCTGGCAGTGGCCGAGCTATTTCGATCCCGAGCAGAAGCGCAAGGGCATCCGGCTGGACATCGCCGAGTATCGTCGCCCCGATCCGCGCACCGCGCCGTCGCGCTCCAAGGCGGCGGGGCTCTACATGATCTGCACCCTTTCCAAGCACGCGGCCGAGGCCAAGGGCTATGCCGACGCCCTGATGCTCGACTGGCGCGGGCAGGTTGCCGAGGCAACCGGTGCCAACATCTTCTTCGTCAAGGACGGCGTGCTTCACACGCCGACGCCCGACTGCTTCCTCGACGGCATCACGCGGCGCACCGTGATCGACCTGGCGCGCCGCCGCGGCTATGAAATCGTGGAGCGGGCGATCATGCCGGAGGAACTTGCCGGCTTCGACGAATGCTTCCTGACCGGCACGGCGGCCGAGGTGACACCGGTGTCGGAGGTCGGTCCTTACCGTTTCGATGTCGGCGAGACGTCGCTCACGCTGATGAACGACTATGTGGCGGAGGTGCGGCCCAGGCACGCTGTCGCCGCCGAATAGCCGAGCCGCGTGCGGCTGGAGCGGGCCGGTTCGCAGCGACGCTTCGCTGCGAACGTTCCGGGTCGCTCCACAAGGGATTGCACGCCTGCAGGCGCGCAACCCTATTTGACATTTGTCTAATTTGGGATTTGGATTGGATTGCCCGGCGATTCGGCCGGTCCGGCCTGCGTGCCGGCCGCAAATCGGCACTGATTTGCGGACAACCGGTGCGCGGATTCAAAGTGTTGGAGTGTCCGTTGTGCGCCTGAACGGGCATACGGCGCTCCAGGGAGAGGAAGTCCCATGGAAGCACTTGTCCCCCTTATCATTCAGCTCGTTACGGGTGCGATCGGCGGTCATGCCGTTGGCGCAGCATTCAAGCAGGCGGCCATGAGCGCCGTGATGAAGACGATTTCCGGCGCCATCGGCGGTGTGGGTGGTGGCGCCATACTGGCCTCGTTGCTTGGTGGCGGTGATCCCGCAGCGGCGGCCGGCGCGATGAGCGGTGTGCTTGGCGATGCAGTCGGCGGTGTCGCCGGTGGCGGTATCCTCACCGCAATCGTCGGCGCGGTGATGGGCGCGATGAAGAAGAGCTGAGCCCGCTCCGCATACAGAGATCCCAAGAAGGGCGGCCACGGCCGCCCTTCTGATTCAGCGACCAACGGTCTCCACGGTGGACCTCACCGGTCAATTCGTCCTATCTGGGCGAAATTCAGGGAGACGATAATGGGTCAGCTCAATGCCGGGATCATTCCCGTCACGCCATTCCAGCAGAACTGCGCCATTCTGTTCGACACCGACAGCAAGCGGGGCGTCGTCGTCGATCCGGGCGGCGAGGTGGAGCGGATCCGGGCCGCCATCGAGGAAAACGCCTTCGACATCGAGGCGATCTGGCTGACCCATGGCCATATCGACCATGCCGGTGGCGCGATGGAGCTGAAGGAGGCGCTCGGCGTCGACATCATCGGACCGCATGCCGATGACAAGCGGCTTCTCGATGGGCTGGAAGAGCAGGCGCGCATGTTCGGTCTGCCGGGTGCGGTGCGCAACTGCACGCCGGACCGCTTCCTCGACGAAGGCGAGACCGTCTCGTTCGGCGCACATGTGTTCGAGGTTCTGCACTGCCCGGGCCATGCACCCGGCCATGTCGTCTTCTATAATCGCGAGGCGTCGTTCGCCCATGTCGGCGACGTGCTCTTCCACGGCTCGATCGGGCGCACCGACCTGCCGGGCGGCGATCACGAGGCGCTGATCCGCTCGATCAAGGAAAAGCTGCTGCCGCTCGGCGACGATGTCGGCTTCATCTGCGGCCATGGGCCGGGCGGACGGTTCGGCGAGGAGCGGCGCACGAATCCGTTTCTGCGATAGAACATGTCCCGCTCAAACGGAATCGTTTGAGCGAAAGGTACATGTTCCAACATGTTGATCTGGCGCGCATATCTTTGCTTCAAACGTTTCTGTTTTGAGCAGGGACGGCGGGCCCAGTTTGCCCGCCGCGCCGTAGTATTTCAAAAGCTGCTGCGGTCCTATCGGGCGGCGCAGAAATGGTCGCGGCCGTCATAGCCGCGGAAGGTGCCGGTGCTCGGGTTGAAGCTGCGATAACGGTCTTCGCAATAGCGGTACCATCCGGGACTCCACGGCTCCAGGCCGCGGTCGGCATAGACGACATGGGGCCGTCGATAGGCCGGGCGCGGCGCAGGCGGGTAGTAGTTGCGCTCGCGATAGACCGGCTGCGCGTTGCCGCTATTGGCCGCGCCGGCCACCAATGCGCCGACGGCAAGGCCAACCACGCCGGCCGCGATCATCTCGCCGGTCCGGTTCTTCTCGACATAATGTTGGTGATGGCGCGGGCGATGATGATCGCGCCAGCGGCGATCCCCGGCACTGGCTTCCATGATCGGAAGCATGATGGTGGCTGCGGTCGCGCCGGCCAGAACAATGGTCTTGAATAGGCGGTTCATTTCATTCTCCTCTTACTCGCACCGGTTGGCTGCGGCGCGAACGGGTATGCAAGGTCAAATAGGAGAATGGGGCTGAATGCAGGCTGAACGGGCCGTTCAGCGTCAATTTCATATTGCGCACTGTCACAATCGGCGCGCCTGAAAACAAAAAATCCGCGCGGCGGGCGCGCGGAGCGGAATGTTCGACGCCCACCGGAAAAGCGATGGGGCAATGCGCTCTAAGGGCTCAGCCCAGCGTCAGGTTGACGGCCTTGGGACCCTTGCCGCGCTTGTCGGGTTCGGTGTCGAAGGACACCGCCTGTCCATCTTCCAATCCAGGAAGGCCGGAAGCCTGCACGGCAGAGATGTGGACGAAGACGTCCCTGCTGCCGCCGTCGGGCGTGATGAAGCCAAAGCCTTTGGCGTGGTTGAAGAATTTTACCGTTCCGGTCTGCTCGCCCATATGAAACTCCTTGGTCACCGGTCAGTTGCAGTCATGCGGAGCCGGACTCCGCGTTCACTCGGCCGTTCATCGGGGGAGAAGAAACAGTTGGACCGTTGCCCGGGGCCTCGCAATACCCTCTCTCTCATGGTCCACACCCGGTGCTGAACTGCGCTACTTTCCGGGGGCAGGCTATTCCAGTCTCCGGGCCGGCAAATGCCCGAACCTGAAAATTGTCGTATATTTTCCCAAGTGGGGCAAGGTCTTTTTCGGCTGTGACAGAGCCTTGCCGGCGCCCATGCCGCCGCAATTCGGCCGGTCCTGGCGCGCCCGGCGCTAAAAGACAACTTGCTAACATACCGCAACGGAAGGGCTACCATGCTCCATGCGGTTTGTAACGGCATGCAACAATTATTGAATAATTGGGGCTACGCTTTTTGAAGAATGCGGCGCTCAATATGATGTCGGTCGGAGCCGGACGTGGAACGGGAGTTGCGTCACCGACCGGCCGAACGCCGTGGGTCCTCCGGACGCGTCAAGGACGTTCAAAGACCGTGGATCGGCGCATCGCGGATTTCGATTTCGACTTTCGGGGCGATGTGCGAGGAGGAATGCGCAATGACAGGCGCAGAAGGCCGGCAACAGCCCCTGGCCGGGCGGGCTGGCGCGGGCGACCGTGAAATCCGGCAGGTCGTGGATGCGCTGTGCGCCGAACTCGGTGTCTCGGCGCGGGCCAAGGAGCGGCGCGCGGCAATCGAAAGCCGCGTGACGCAGGCCTATCTCAAGGGACGGCGGCAGCCGCTCGACCTTGTGCATGCCGGGCTCGAAGGGCACGCGTGATTTTCCGCTCACGGCCGAGCGCTCACTTTGTTCGCTGGCCTCCGCGGGGGCGCCGGACGACCGGCGGCCTACTGTCGTAGGCTTGATTTCGCTCACGGCCGTGCGTCGGCATCCGCCCTCATCGCCTGGCTCGATGCGCCGGCCGGACTTTTCGTCGTCACGATCGCGTCCTATCATCGGCCCATGCGCTTGGGACCATCGGACAAGGGCCGGGTGCGCCTGGCCGGGGATACCGTCGTCAAGCCGCGCGCCAAAGTGCGGCGCAAGGTCGAGCGGCCGCGCCTGCACAAGGTCATCCTGGTCAATGACGATTTCACGCCGCGCGAATTCGTCGTCAAGGTGCTGAAGGCGGAGTTCCGCGTCACTCAGGACCAGGCCTACGCCATCATGATCACTGCCCACCGGCGCGGCGTGTGCGTCGTCGCCGTCTATGCCCGGGACATCGCCGAGACCAAGGCGACGCGCGCCACCGATGCGGGCCGGGCGGCGGGCTACCCGCTCCTGTTCACCACCGAACCGGAGGAGTGAGCCGCCGGTTTGCGGGGCGGGCCAACCCGTCCCGCGTCCGGGGTGCCGGCCTATTTCTTCACCGGTGCATTCATCGCCCATTCGACGCCGAACGGGTCGCGCAGCGAGCCCCAGCGGTCGCCCCAGAACATCACCTGCAGCGGCATGATCACCTCGCAGCCGGCGTCCACCGCGCGCTTCCACCACGCGTCGACCTCGTCGGCGCCGAGATGGAGCTGCATCGTGCAGGCCTGCACCGCCTTCGCCGGATGGCCGTGCTCGGGGTAGAAATCGCCGAGCATCAGGCTCGAGCCGTTGACGTAGAGGTGAATGTGCATGGTGCGGCCCTTTTCGTCGGGCGGCACGACATAGGCCTCCTCGGCGGCGAAGGCGCGCGTGTAGAATTCGGCCGCCTTCGCCGCGCCGTCGATGCCGAGATAGGGCGTGAGCCCGCCCTTGACGGGCGGCATTGGCGCGAAGTCTGTCTGGGCTGTCGGTTCGTTCATCGTGGTCCTCCATGGCCATGGTTGCGGAATGATGAGGTTCAATTCCGTCCAAATGACGAAGCGGGAGCGGCCGGGCCGACACGCGGCGGGAATTTTTTCCGCGCAGCGATGCAATCTGTTGCCCGGCAGGCCATGTCATCGGCCGGCGTCCGGCCACGCCGGCTCGCCGGAAAAGAAGGCCGCGGCCATCGCCTCGTTGCGCTTCGCCTCGCAGGCCCAGCCGAGCGCCAGGGCGAGGAAGGCGGTCGTCAGGCTGTGCACCTGTGTCTCGTCCCAAAGCTCGGCGCAACCGTCGGGGCCGTCGCGCTCCGGCCCGCCCTGGCATTGGCCGGTGCGCCGGCAGCGCCGGTCGGGGCAGCGTTTCTGCAAGCCGGCCTCGGCGGCGAGATAGCGGTACATTGCCATCATCTGCTCGCGCGGCCAGGGCGGCGGATCGAATGGCGCGATTATTTCCACGCCGCCGGACGCCGGCACGCTCTTTGCCGCCCTGGCGAGCGCGCGCAGCATGTCGTCGAGATTGGGATCGTGGGCCGTGCCGGCCGTCTTCGCCATGGTTGATCTCCTTCGGTGGGGTGATTGCCTTCGCCTGAGCGTGATCTTCGCCGAGCACCTGCATTTCGCCGATCACCGGCGTGCGGCATTCTCGCCACGCCCGGATTTTCCGTCTGGCCGTTGGTCCCCGGGCCGGGGCCGGGAAGCGGGGCGCGGCCGGTCTCCGCAGAGCGCGCGGGCGCTGTTGAAACGTCGATAACGAGGACCGGGCCGTGCTCGACGATGATCTTCCAATGGGTCCCGGATAGCCCTTCGGGCTTCCGGGATGACGATTGAGGGGGTGGCTTCCGGAATGACGATGGAGATTATAGTGGCCCGGCCGGCCGCTCTTTTTCGGGTCGCGGGTGCGCTGGCGTTCACAACGCCCGTCATCCCGGCCGAGCGGAGCGAGAGCCGGGATCCATTGAGAGGCGCGGCCGGTCTCCGCAGAGGGCGCGGGCGCTGTTGAAACGTT
>NZ_WOAC01000013.1 GCF_009749525.1 Mesorhizobium xinjiangense
TGAGACCCATCCTTCACGAACACGGGGCGGTCGAACATCATCAAACTCATCTGGTCCTCCAGGTCGAACGAGCTCTTGCGTGACGGAACTGGCCTCGAGCGCCATCGGCAGAGGCTCAGCGGCGATATGTGATTGGCGCCGAAGCGTTTCAAGGACGGGAGGCCGTTCATTGTCGACACTGCCAATGGCAGAAAGCCGATACATTCAATGGTTTCAGAAGGATGGTAGCCAGACGAGCGACGCCGATGTTAGCTGATGAGAAGGAATGGCACGCCGAAGACGACCTGCGCACGCTGAGCGAAGCGTGCTTGGTGGAAGCAGTGCCTGTGTACTCAGCGGCACGGCATCCAACTTCGACAGGTCGTCGCGCGCCAGCGTCATCAGCCTGGCGATGCTTCGTGCCGAAGGCGTGCGAGCAAGCGCGCTTTGATCGGCCTTTTCGGCCAGACGTCGGCGCCGCGCCCATTCAGAGACGACGCCGCTCTGGCCACGGAAGCCTTTCTCGCGCATTTCGCGCCAAAGCGCCGATGCATTGCGCGCGCATTGCTCCCAGCGGCTGTTCGATGCGTTGTCTAACGCCGCCACGACGGAAGAAATCACGGCTGAGCAGGCGCGGGTGGAACTTCATGAGACGATCATCGCGATGGTCGCCAGAAGCCATGGTTAGACATCGTGGATATTGGCGCAGCTTAATCGTTTAATTTCATACGGGGAGCGGCATGATCTACTTCGACGCCACATCTGATGGAATCTGGGGGCTTCTGTGAGGCCCGCGGACGAGGCCGCCGTACACCTGATGTGAAGAAAGAGAAGTGCCACGGCCACTTCCAGAGCTCGCCAGGGCCTCTTTGGGCGAGCCCTTCATATCGCCCATCGCAATACGCCATCGCGTATGTCTTGGGTTCAAAAGCGGGCCAAGAAAAAGCCCGCCACGTTACCGGTGGCCGGCATTGGCAGGCGCTTTGAGGGGGACTGGAGGTGGCCTACCTGCAATTTTGCGTGAATATTTTGTTAACCATGCCACCGTGAAGCATTCCGCAAGACGGCAACAGATGACGAAAGTCACCATCTTTCGATAGACGCGCCCGGGCGCTGATTTTGTCCTTGTGCGCGGTAGCGATATCATCGTCGCCGCAATTGGCAGGACATCGGAACGACACTCGCCACCAGGGGAGACGTGAACCATGACCCGACTGACAGCGAAAGACTTCGGCCCGGAACTTCTGGAACTCTACGATTTCTATGCGCACGGCATGATTACCAAGCGCGAATTTCTCGACCGGGCTGCGAAATTCGCGGTGGGCGGCATGACTGCCGCAGCAATCCTGTCGGCCATGAGCCCGAACTATGCGCTCGCCGAGCAGGTGTCGTTCAATGATCCCGACATCACGCCGGATTGGATCACCTATCCTTCACCAGAGGGCCATGGCGAGGTACGCGCCTATCTGGTGCGGCCGAACGGGGTCGATGGCGCGCCAGGTGTCGTCGTGGTGCACGAGAACCGCGGGCTCAATCCCTACATCCGGGATGTCGCGCGGCGGGTCGCCAAGGCGGGCTTTATCGCCCTCGCTCCCGACGGGCTGACGACCATGGGCGGATATCCCGGCAATGACGAGGAGGGCCGCGCGCTGCAGCAGCAGGTGGATGGCGAGAAGCTGATGAACGACTTCCTTGCTGCCGTCGAGTTCCTGATGGCGCACGACGCGGTCAGCGGCAAGGTCGGCATCACGGGTTTCTGCTACGGTGGCGGTGTCGCGAACGCGGCGGCGGTGGCCTATCCGGAGCTTGGGGCGGCCGTGCCCTTCTACGGCCGCCAGCCCAACCCGGCCGATGTGCCACGCATTCAGGCGCCGCTCCTGCTTCAATACGCCGAACTGGATACCCGCATCAACGAAGGCTGGCCGGCCTATGAGGCGGCGTTGGAAGAGCATGGAAAGACCTACGAGGCTCACATCTATCCGGGTGTGAACCACGGTTTCCACAACGATTCCACGCCCCGCTATGACGAAGAGGCGGCGGAACTGGCCTGGCAGCGTACCATCGATTGGTTCCGTCGGCATTTGATGGATTGAGGCGGCAGTAGCCATCTGCCTTGCAATCCGCCGGTCGTGATCAGGATGATCGTCGGGGGAGCGGTCGTCATAAGGAATCCATCCCGTGGACTTCAAACGTTTGGGGCCTTGCTGCGCGCAGAGGCGGCACGCAGGTCAGCCGGCCGCTTTCGGTGCGCTCGACCGAAACGGCCACCCCGTAGACCGTGGAGAGCGTCTCGGCGGTCAACACGTCTTCGGGGCGGCCGGCGCAGTGGATCGCGCCGTCGCGCATCAGCATGACCTCGGAAGGGATGCACGTCAGGAACCCCTGGGGCTCTCCGGACAACTGGAGGGAAGTCGGAGCTCACGTCACCGAGCAAATCGCTCGTTGGCCTGGTCATAGGAGCGGATTTCATTGATGCCCTGGATGTATTCAAGCAGCCGCGACAAGGTGTCGGCAAACTGCCCGACGATCGGAGTTTTGCCCCATTTGCGGGGTGATGGATATTCCCACTTGCTGGAAAAATATTCTAGCATTGGTCAAAAGCCCTCCTAAGGCTGAACAAGTGCGCATTACTTAAGGGACGCCATGCCTGCCAGCCGCCTATCCCTCGCATCGTTCGATCCGTGCACCCTGCAGCCGGATAAGGTCGCAATCTTTCTCGATTTCGACGGCACGCTCGCCGACATCGCAGCAAATCCCGATGCCGTTTCGGTACCGCAGGAAACATGTGATGATCTTGCACGCCTTCACAAGCAGACGGGCGGCGCGCTCGCCATCGTCACCGGGCGCGCCATTGCCGACATAGACCGCTTTCTCGCCCCGCTCATCCTGCCGGTCGCCGGCGTGCACGGGCTGGAGCGGCGCGACGGCCGGGGCGCGCGCAGCGACGCGCGCGTCGACGAAGACAAGCTCGCCGTCGTCTTTGCGCAATTGCAGGTGTTCTCGCGTGAAAATCCGGGAACGCTGGTGGAGCGCAAGGCGGGCTCGCTCGCCCTTCACTACCGCCAGCGCCCCGAAAGCGCCGAGGCCTGCTTCATCGCCGTGCACAGGGCGGTGGACGGCCTCACGGGCCTGCATATCCTGCAGGGCAAGATGGTCATCGAGGTCAAGGCCGGTACGGCCGACAAGGGCGGCGCGGTGGCCGCTTTCATGAAGGAAGCGCCGTTTCGCGGGCGCCTGCCCCTCTTCGCCGGTGACGACACGACGGACGAGGATGCCTTTCGGGAGATCGCCTCCCTAGCGGGCATCTCCATCAAGGTCGGCGGCGGCCCCACCGCGGCCGTGCTTCGAAGCGAAAGCACGGATGCCTTCCGGGCCTGGCTCGGCCTTCTGGCCGACAGTTTCGAGTCAGATCGTTGTCAGAACGAGGTATTTTGAGGTGACCACACTAGATCTCGGCGCGATCGGTAATTGCACCTATTCCGCACTTGTCGATCAGCAAGGCAAGGTGGTCTGGTGCTGCCTGCCGCGCTTCGACGGGGACCCGGTCTTCAATGCGCTCCTGAAGGGCGGCAAGGATCCCGACGATGGCTATTTCGCCATCGAGCTGGAGGACCTTGCCCGCACGGAGCAGGAATACGATCCCAACACGGCCGTCCTGACGACGCGGCTTTTCGGCGAGTCCGGCACGCTGGAGATCAGGGATTTCGCGCCGCGTTTCTTCGCCCGCGACCGCATCTTCCGCCCGCAGACCCTGGTGCGTCGCATCCGGCCGCTTTCCGGCACGCCGCGCATTTCGGTACGCATCCGCCCGACCTTCTCCCATGGCACCGTTCGGCCGCAAAAGACACGCGGCTCCAATCATGTGCGCTATGTGGGGCCGGAGTTCGCGCTCCGCCTGACGACAGACGCGCCCATCGACTATGTGGTGGAGGAAACGCGCTTCAGCCTTTCGACGCGGATGAATTTCATCCTCGGGCCGGACGAAACGCTGGATTCGGCCGTCGAGGACACCGCCCGCCATTTCGAGGAACGCACCGTCGCCTATTGGCACAACTGGGTCAGCCAGCTTGCCCTGCCGTTGGAATGGCAGGAAGCCGTCATCCGCGCCGCCATCACGCTCAAGCTGTGCACCTATGAACCGACCGGCGCCATCATCGCCGCCATGACCACCTCGATCCCCGAAGCCCCCGATAGCGGCCGCAACTGGGACTACCGCTATTGTTGGCTGCGCGATGCGTTCTTCGTCGTGCGCGCGCTCAACAGCCTTGGCACCACCCAGACCATGGAGAACTACTTCCGCTTCCTGATGGATCTCGCCGCCGACGCCGACGGCGGCCATTTGCAGCCGGTCTTCGGCATCGGCCGCGAATGCGCACTGGTCGAGCGTATACAAGAGAATTTTTCCGGCTATCGCGGTATGGGGCCGGTACGCATCGGCAACCAGGCCTATGAGCATTACCAGCACGACGTCTACGGCAACGTCATCCTCGGCGCGACGCAGATCTTCTTCGACAAGCGCATCCGGATGAAGCCGACCATCACCGATTTCCACCTGCTCGAAGCGGTTGGCGAGCAGGCCTATAAGGTCCACAACGCGCCGGATGCCGGCATGTGGGAACTGCGCTCGCGCTCACGCGTTCACACATCGTCGAGCTTGATGTGCTGGGCCGCCTGCGATCGGCTGGCCCATATCGCCCGGCAGATGGGCGAACCAGCGCGAGTGAAGCGCTGGAGGGAGCGCGCGAATGAAATCAAGACGTGCATTCTGGAAGAATCCTGGTCGGAAAAGCGCAAGGCCTTCGTCGAAAGCTTCGGCGGGCAGACGCTCGATGCAAGCGTGCTTCTGATGGCCGAGGTGGGCTTCATCGACCCCAAGGATCCGCGCTTTGTCAGCACGGTGGACCGGCTCGAGAAGGTGCTGGCCGACGGCCCCTACATGAAACGCTACGAAGCGGCCGACGACTTCGGCGAGCCGGAGGTCTCTTTCAATATCTGTGCCTTCTGGCGGCTTGACGCGCTGGCGCGGATCGGGCGCCGCGACGAGGCGCGCGAAATCTTCGAGGCGCTGCTCAAGACCCGCAATTCGCTCGGCCTCCTGTCGGAAGACACGCATCCCGAGACCGGCGAGATGTGGGGCAACTATCCGCAAACCTATTCCATGGTCGGCATCATCAACGGCGCGCGCCGGCTGTCGAAATCGTGGGAGACGGTCATTTGAAACGGCTGGTCGTCGTATCCAATCGCGTCGCCGATCTGAGCAAGGCCCAGGCGGGCGGCCTGGCCGTCGGCCTTGCCGACTCGCTCAGCCAGCGCGGCGGCGTGTGGATGGGATGGGACGGCCAGACCCTCAAATCGGTCGACCAGACGGAGCCCACCATTCGCAAGTTCGGTGACGTGACACGGGTGACGATCCCGCTGACGCAGGACGACTACGACAATTTCTATCTCGGCTTTTCCAACAGCGTCTTGTGGCCGCTGTTTCATTACCGGCTCGATCTGGTGGAGCATCAAAGCGCTTTTCTCGAGGGTTACCGGCGGGTCAACGCTAAATTCGCCACTGCGCTTTTGACGGTGCTGAAGCCCGACGATCTCATCTGGATTCACGATTACCATCTGATCCCGCTGGCGGCCGAATTGCGCCAGCGCGGCTGCAAGCAGCGCATCGGCTTCTTCCTGCACATTCCCTTCCCGCCGCCGGAAGTGCTGGCCGCCGTGCCGCGCCACCGCTGGCTGGTTGAAAGCCTTCTGGAATACGATGTCATCGGCTTCCAGACGCACACGGATCTGGGCAATCTCGCGCACTATGTGGAAGAACAACTCGGCCTCACCATGGGCGAGGAGGGCCGCATCGCGATCAACGGCCGCGCGGTGACGGCCGGCTGCTTCCCGATCGGCATCGATGTCGACGCTTTCGCCGAAATGGCCAGCCATTCGAACCAGGAGGTCGATATCGAGACCGCCCGCCGCAAGGTGCTGGAACGCAGCCAGATCATCGGCGTCGACCGGCTCGACTACTCCAAGGGACTGCCCGAGCGGCTAAGCGGCTTTGCCCGGCTGCTCGAACTCTATCCGCAGATGCGCAAATCCGTCGACCTCATGCAGATCGCCACCCCGACGCGCGAGGAGGTGGACGCCTATGTGGAGATCCGCAAGGACCTCGAGGCACTCTCCGGCGCCATCAACGGGCGTTTTGCCGATTTCAACTGGACGCCGGTGCGCTATATCCACGGCACGGTGCCGCGCGAGGCGTTGGCGGCCCTCTTCCGCGCTGCGCAGGTGGGCATGGTGACGCCGCTGCGCGACGGCATGAACCTGGTGGCCAAGGAATATATCGCCGCCCAGTCGATGGACGATCCGGGCGTGCTGGTGCTGTCCAAATTCGCCGGCGCAGCCGAGGATCTTCACGAGGCGCTGATCGTCAATCCCTATGACACGGACGACGTCGCGCGCAATCTGTGCCGCGCGCTCACCATGCCGCTGGAGGAGAGGCAGGAGCGGCAGGAGGCGCTTCTGGTGCGCATCCGCAAGCATGACGCGGCGCATTGGCTAAAATCGTTTCTGGCGGTTTTGGAAGACCAGGGCCTCCTGCCGCCCAATGACGCTCGATCAACAGATCCTGCAAAGAGTTCGCGTCGATGACTACGTGCGCATTTTTTCCTGAGAGTATGAGGAGGCCCCATTGGCATAGAACTCGGCCGGACTCGCTTTTCCAACCCAAGGGATAAATTCAAGTTGCTGTATCTGGCACAGGACGTGAAAACGGCTGTCGCGGAGCTCTTCATCCGCGGCCGTTTTGAAGGGATATCCGAACGCCTGCTTCTCCTCGATCGGTATTCTATGCACGAGTATCCGCAATACGTGTCCGATCCTCCTGCTCGACCTGCGCCGTCGAGACCAGTCGCAAGGCCGATAGGAGGGCAGCCGATCTCCCCGAGTTCGCCTGCCTTCCGTCCACCGTCGAGGAACTTCAGGTCATCATCATTGAGAGACCAGCAACAGCAGAGATTCGGCCCGTAAGATGCGAGAAAACGCTTTAACCCGGCCTTCAAGCCCAAACAATTTCTGCAGTCGAGCGGATCGCACCTCCGCGATGGTCGGGTGAAATATCAGCCTCGGCCTAGCCGGTTCCGTCGCAAACTATTCGTCAAGCTTGCGCTGCCATGAATGCTCGTCCATTTCCGGAAGGCTAATTCATGTTCAAAGGCCGCCATTTCGATCGATCGGTGATCCTGCTGTGCGTACGTTGGTACCTCGCCTGCAATCTCAGCCTGCGCGACCTGGAAGAGATGATGGCCGAGCGCGGCATCCGCGTCGATCATTCCACTGTTCATCGCTGGGTCATGCATTTCTCGCCCTTGTTGCTTGAACGCTTCAATCGGCGAAAGCGCGCCGTCACAGAAAAGTGGTACCTCGACGAGACCTATATCAAGGTTCGAGGACGGTGGATGTATCTCTACCGCGCCATCGACAGCGTCGGCGACACGGTCGAGTTCTGCTTCAGCGAGCACCGCGATCTTCTGGCCGCCAAACGCTTCATCCGCAAGGCCCTGAAGTGTCACGGCCGGCCAGAGCGTGTTGTCATTGACGGCAGCCACACGAACCGGGAGGCTATCATCGCCTGCGACGGTGAAAGCCGCCTGCGGGATCTATCCCAACGGCAAATAAAGCCAACCCGTATTCGACAAAGTCGATATCTCAACAATCGCATCGAGCAGGATCACCGGCGCATCAAACGCCGCATTCGCTCGATGCTCGGCTTCAAGTCCGCCACCAGCACCGTCACTCGCTGAACTGTTCGACATCCTCACGGCTTGAATGGCCACCTCTCAGGCAAATATTGTCCTTTGGCCTGAGTTTGCGACGGAACCTGTTCAACATCGTCAAGCACGGAGCCCTGCTACTGAAGGAGGCGGAGGAACTTGGGTGGGAAACCCAGTTCATGGCGATGAACACGATGGGCGATCCGATCCTCAACGACTTGGCGGGTTCAGCCGCCGACGGCCTGATCGTCAACATCATGACCGCCGTCGATACGATGGAAGACCCCCACGTGCAGAAAGCCAACGAGATCCTCGCCAAATACGTGCCAAACACGGCGCCTGGCTACTATCCCTATCTGGGTATGGCGGGAGCTATCGCCTTCCACAAGGCGACCGAAGCCGTCGGGCCTGACCTGACCCGCGAAAAGCTTATCGAGGCCCTCGAAGGGCTGGGAAATTGGGAGCCGGGGGTGATGCCGCCTCTGGAATGGGGACCGGACAATCATGCCGGACCGTCGTCCTTCGGCTATGTCCAATGGCAGGATGGAAGGCTTACGATCCTGGAAACTTGGTGATCACTTGCCCATGGCGGCACGATAACCCTGCTCGGGATGGGGTCTGTCGCGCATCAGACGCTCGACCAGGATGGCCACGTTGCCGCCGATCCTTTGCGCCCGCCCGATCAGGTTCGCCGGCGTCGTGTTGGAATAGCGCTGATGGGCCTTGGGCATGTGGGGGTTGACGGTGACATGGCCGGAGCGCTGCGAGCGGCGGACATGGCTGGCAGTGAATCGGACCTTGTTGTCACCCATCATGTAACCCCATAGCATTCGGAGCATCTCCGGTCCGGCACGCTCGACGATGGCAACGCCTGCGAGAAGTGCCGGCCGTAGATGGAGCGGCAGGATTGGCTTTGCGGGCGTGGGCAGATTCTCCTGATGCTGGGCGACGACATGGTCGAAATCGGGAACGATCGCCGGCAAGAAACACTGGCTGTGGCGAGCCGTCGATCAGGAAGGCTACGTACTCGATGAAATCGTCCAGACCCGCCGCTCCTCGACCTCGGCACGCTCCCGAGGGAAGAGATGCGTTCCGGCCGCGCCCGGCAGTGGCCCCTTTGCCGAAGGGATGTGTACGGTGAGCCGGTCAGAGCGGCTTGTAGGCGATGGCCTCGATCTCGACAAGGATGTCGATCATCAGCCGCGACTCCGCCGTGGAGCGCGCCGGGGGTTCCTTCGGGAAATACGGCGCGTAGGCGGCATTGAAGCCGGCAAATTCTTCCGCATGCTTGAGCCAGACCGTGGTCTTGACCACGTCGGAGAGCGAGCAGTCCGCGATGGCGAGGACCGAGGAGATGTTTTCCAGCACCTGCTTGGTCTGCGCGCCGACATCGCCCTCGACGATCTTGCCGTCCGCGCCGACCGGAACCTGCCCGGAGACGAAAACGAAATCGCCGGCCCGCACTGCGGGCGACAGCGGTACCTGCGAAGTGCCGAAATGTTTCTTCTGCATCATGCTCCCTTTCGAAAATTCCTTGTCAGGCGGAACGGCCGCGCGCGTCGACGGCCAATGCGCCGAGAAGCCGGCCCTCAGAGACGATCATCACCCTGTCGACGAGATTGGCGACGACGCAGGCGTGATTGGGCAGGACGCGGACGCGCTCACCGACCCGCGGCGGCGTCGTGCATCGCGACACGTCCAACAGGCCGTGCTCCTCGTTGAGCTGGTAGAGCACGGCCTGCGGATGTTCCAGCACCATGCCGTAGCCATCAAGTCCGAGAAGATCGGAGGTCAGCGCCTTAGACCCGGCATCGATGATCGCGCGATCGGCCGTCGGCCGGCTGACGATCGTGGCCAGCACCGTCATCGCGCATTCGTCCAGCGCCGCGGTGCCGCGTGCCAGCAATGAACGATCGTTGTAGATATAGGTGCCGGCGCGATATTCGCTCACCGGGGCAAGCCCTTCGTCGCTCCACATGTCGGGGCTGCCGCCCGTCGTCACCACCGGCACGTCGAGGCCCGCGGCACGTATGGCAGCAATCGCCTTCTCCAGCGCATCCCGCGATTGCGCCCTGAGGCCCGCGGCCGGATAGGTCATCAGACCGCCGAAGGTGAGGCCATCGGTACCGGCGATACGGGACGCCAGCGCGGCGATTTCGGAGGGGTCGGAAAGACCGCAGCGCGCACCGCCAGTGTCGCATTCGACGAAGACCCGCAACGTGGAACCGGCGGCGCGGGCGGTCCCGGCCACAGCGTCTACGACGGCCGCGCTGTCGGCGACGGCGGCAAGGTCGCAGCGCGCCGCAAGCGCGCCCAGACGGGCAAGCTTGGCTTCACCCAGCGTGTTGGTGGCCAGCAGGATGTCGGTAATGCCCGCATCGGCCATCACTTCCCCTTCGCCCACCGTCTGCACCGTGATGCCGCCGGCGCCGAGTTCCATCTGGCGCAGCGCCCACGCCACGCTTCGATGGGTCTTGATGTGCGGGCGATTGGCAATGCCGGCGCGCGCGCAGCGATCCTGCCAGCGCCGCAGATTGGCGTCGGCGATTGGCGCGTCGATCAGCACCGCCGGTGTCTCGAGCGTGTCGATGGTGCGGTCGGCCGGCTGAAGCCGACTCCGCAACGATTGCGGCAAATCGATCATCAGTGGTGCGTAGCCGGTGCTTGCGGGCACGTCAATTTCCGAACCAGCCTTCCTTCAGATAGCGCATATATTCGAACACCACGCCGTGCTTGCGTACGAACGCCACTTCAAGGAAATCGCCGACGATGAAAGGCGCGATCAGCACCTCGACGTCCTCCAGGTGCGGAGCCAGTACCTTGACGCGATAGGCGATATGCGGGTTCTCGCGCACGGCCGCCGGGACGATGCTGTCCTCGCGGTAGCGCAGGAACTCGATGTGCTCGGGATGATTGCGCGGATTGGTCACCCAGATCTTGCTGGCCTCAACCCAATCCTCCTGCGGCTGCGGCTCTGTCGTGGTGATGCCGATATGGTCGAAGACATAATCCGACATCAGCCGATCCTCACGACGTCGCCGGTGCGGGCAGATTGCTCGGCCGCCAGCGTGGCTTCCAGCGCCGCTGTCGCATCCTCGGGAGTGCCGATGGTCACGGGTTCGCCGCCAAGCGCGCGGGAGGCGAAATAGCCGAATTCCTCGCGCAGCGCGCCGCCGCGCACGCCGTCGAACATCGGCCAGTATGTGGTGTCGGGCGAGTACAGCCTGTCGCCGTCGACAATGCCGAGATTCGGGAAGGTGTCCTGGACGTGGATGATGCCTTCCGTGCCGATGATCGACATGCGTTCGTCGATGTCGAACGGCGTCTTCTCCGGCATGCACCAGACGGTTTCCAGCGTCGCGGTGGCACCGCCTGAGAAACGGTACATGGTCTGGCCGATATCGGGATGCCTGAGCCCGCGCACATCGACGGTCTGCGCATAGGCCGAAGCGATGCGCTCGCCGGTGAACCAGAGCATGATGTCGGTATCGTGGATGGCGTCGCCGACGATCGGACCGATCTTGTTCAGGATCGTCGGCGTCCAGGCAGCTGGAATGTTGCGTCGCGAGGACAGCGCAACGATCTTGCCGATACGGCCCTGCTCGATCGCCTGCCTGGCCATGCGATAGCGTGGATTGAAGCGCACCACATGGCCGATGAAGAGGATGCCCTTCGCGCTCTTGGATGCGGCGGTGATGGCGCGGGCGTCCTCCACGGTCGAGGCGATCGGCTTTTCGAGAAACACATGCTTGCCCGCCTCGAGCGCGGCGATCGCCGGTTCGCGATGCTGGTCCCACATGGTGCAGATCGACACGGCATCGATCCCGGGATCTGCGAGCATGTCGTCGTAATCGCGATAGAGCTTGTCGACACCGAACTTCTCGCCCATCTCGGCGAGCCTTTCGGGCGTTCGCGTGCATAGCGCGGCAAGTTCGATGTCGGGGACGCCGGCCATCGTCTCGGCGTGAATCTCGCCGAACCATCCGAGCCCGATGACCCCCATGCGCAACCGGTTCATATTCTCTCCTCCTAGAAGTCCTCCAGCGTCAGTTCGCGCGCCATGACGATGTTGCCCGCCGTCAGCCCGCAATCGACCGGAATGGCGGCGCCGGTCACCGCGCTGGCGGCGTCGGAGGCGAGAAAGGCGATCACGCGAGCCACTTCTTCCGGCTCGACGATGCGCCCCAGCGGATACCATCGCTCCAGCATCTTCAGCACGTCCGGGTCCTTGGCGAGACGGTGGTCCCAGATCGGCGTGCGGACGGTTCCCGGCAGCACGCAATTGGCGCGGATGCCGTAGCGGCCATACTCCATCGCCACTGCCCTGGTCATCGCGATCAGGCCGGCCTTCGCGGCGCTGTAGGCTGGGTCGCCGAGAGCCATCAGGCCGTTGATCGAGCTCACGCTGACGATCGATCCCGCGCCGCGCGCTACCATCTGCGGCAGCACCGCATGGGTACAGGCATAGGCGCCATTGAGGTTCGATGCGATATCCTCGTTCCATCCTTCCGGATCGGTGGCGGCAATGGTCGGATGGCGCGAAACGCCCGCATTGTTGATAAGAAGATGCACATCGCCGAAACTGTCGAAGGCCCCGGCGACCGCGTCCCGGGAGGAAATATCGGCGACCGCCCCGTTGGCCACGACGCCGTCCCGCTTCAGGGTCTCGACGAGTTCGAGCACCTTGTCGCTGCGGTCGAGGGCCGCGATCGTCGCGCCCTCCGCGCCGAAGAAGCGGCAGAGCCACTGTCCGATGCCGCCGGCGGCACCGGTGATGACGATTGTCTGGCCGGCAAGCTGTCCGCTCATCGCGCACCTCGCAACGCTTCGCCGATCCAGGCGAGGTTCGCCCGCCGCAGATGCCCCCAATTGTAGAAGGCGATCTCATCGACGCCGCCTTCGCGCAACGCTTCGACGGCGGCGAGAAATTCACCCTTCGTGGCGAGGTCCGGATGGGCGGGCCGGAGGATGCCGCGTAGCCTGCCCCTGTCCTTCATGCGCCGGCCTATGTCGAATAGATCGGCCTTCACGCGGGCGGCGCTCGGCTCGTAGAAACAGGCCTCGACAATGCCGGCGTATTCGGCGATGGCCGTAAGATCGCTGCCTTCGTACCACGCGCCACCGGTCGGCCGCGCCACGGAGGGGATGACCGCCATTTCGGCATCCCGGCGCACGGCCTTGCGGATCTCGGCGATGAGCGAAGTGACCGCCTCGCAGCGCATGTCGAGATAGCTGCGCAGCGGCGCAGAGGTCGCGATGTCCGCCGTCCAGAAGGCCGCCGCCATGTCGTCGGGATAGTCGATGTCGCTGGCCAGATAGGCTTCGACATCTTCGGCGACCTGCGCCTTGAGCCCGCGGGCATCGATGCCCTTCGTCTCAGCGGCCGCGATGCAGTGGTCGCAAAAGCACAGGCCGAGCCGGTTCTCGAGCCACGGATTGGATTTCACCAGCGCGAATTCGTGGTGATAGCCATGCGCGAAAGGCGCGAAGCCAGGCGATTCCACGGAGATACCGCGAACGGCGTAGTTGCGCGTCACGTCGCGGCAAAGCCCCACCGCATAATCGCGCGCCTTCGACGAAGAAGGGCAGAGGCTGTAATAATAGGGATCACCGAAGGCGTTGCGCGTGACGGCATCGGGATGGGCCAAGCCGAGGCGCGTATTGTGGAGCAGCACCAGCCAGGCATTGACGCCGAGATTGCCCCCTTCCACCAGTTCGCGCAGCATGTCGCGCCCGCCGAGCGGACCGTTGGGAACGGGCTTGATCTCGCCATAGCATGACGGGTCGGGCGTGAAATAGACGGTGCCGTCGTCGGGAAAGACGATTTTGCCGGCAGTACCGCGCGGGCGCAGGAACTTTCCCGCATGGTAGCTGGCGGCGAATGTCACCGTGTCGAGGCCGAGGTCGAGAAACTCCCGTTCGGCGGTCTCGACGCCTGTCTCCGCCAAATCCCAGGCATATGTGTAGATTGCCTTGTAGCTCAACGGTCACCTCCGCAGCCATGCGCATGCACCGTCCGCCCAGCGCCAAGAAGATACGATTCTTCGAACGGACGCCGGGCGACCTCCATCGCCTTGCCGCCGAGATAGACAGCGACCGGCTGAAGCAGCGTGGCGGCGCTGCGGGCCTCGCCCACCACGTCCTTGAACACGTAATCGCTGTCGACCTGCCTGAGCACGGTTATGTCGGCCGGCGCACCGACTCCGAGATGACCCAGTTCCGGCCGGCGGATCGCCAGCGCCGGCCTGCTCGTCACCATGCCGATCACGTCGGGCAGCGCGAGACCGCAATTCAGGAGTTTGCTCATCGTATGAAGCAGGTCGTAGCCCGGCCCCTCCACCGCGACCACATGCGCGTCCGAGGAGATGAGATCGGGCGGGAAGCCGTCGCCAAGCGCGCCTTCGGCGCTTGCATAGCCGAACGCGCCCATGCCGTGGGCGACGTCGAACAGCACCCCGCGCTCGCGCGCCTGGCGCACCGCGGCGAACACCTTGCCGTCGCTTCCCAGCGCCGAGTTCGGCTCCGGTCGGTAGCAATGGGTGAGAATGTCGCCCGGCCGCAGCATGGAGACGACTTCCGCATAGGTCGGCGGTGCATAGCCGATATGGGCCATTAGCGGCAGGCCGGCCTGTTCGGCGGCCTCCAGGGCGAGTTCCAGCGCGCCGAGGCCCAGCTTGCCCGTTTCGCCGCCGCCGATCCTGGCCTTGACGCCGACGATGCGCTCGCGGTTCGCCTCGATCTTGGCAACGCATCGCTCGACCGGGAGCATTTCGCGCAGCGTCGCCTCGCCGACCCCCAATCCCTTGTCAAAACCGAAAATGCCCGCAAAGGAAATGTTGAGGAAGGCGAAGATGCGATAGGGCGAATGGGCGATCACATAGTCGCGGAGCCCGTCATAATTGCCGGCGCCGGCGCTGCCGGCATCGACCAGTGTCGTGGTCGCCGAACGCCGGGCGATGAAACCGGGATCGACGCTGAGCGAGGTTGCCTTGTGATAGACATGGGTGTGGATGTCGATCAGTCCCGGTGCGACGATCGCGCCGCCGACATCCACGATCTCGGCGGCCTGACCGGAAAGGTTTTCGCCGGTCGCGGCGATCGCGCCGCCGCGGATGGCGACGTCCAGCACGGTGTTGATCCCGTTGCGCTCGTCGAGCACACGGCCACCTTTCAGGATGAGATCGTAGCCTGCGGCGGCTACCGGTTCACTCATTGCAATTCTCCGATTGCGTCGGCTGCCGCCACGCCTGCGCGAAGCGCATGCGCGGCCTTGGTGCAAGGGCCGGGCTTCAGGTCAGTTCGATGGCGCGCTTTTCGTGGATCGACTGCTCGGCGGCGAGCACGATGCGAAGGCTGTTGACCGCCGCCTCCATCGATTCGCTCAAATCCAGATCTTCCCGGATCGCCTTGAGGAAGAAGGCCTGCTCGCGATCGCACAGCTCCTGGTGGCCTGGCTCGTCCTCCATGTTGAGCAATTCGTCCTTCTTGACGAAGTTCTTGTCCTCGCCGACCTCGGCGTGGTGGTAGCGGATAGCGTCCGTCTTGGTGTGGCGGTCGATGTCGGCGGAATCGGAGACGTCCGCGAGCTGGTCCTTGTCTTCCGAATGTCCCGGCACGATCGACACCGCGCCCCTTGGGCCGACCACATCCTTCACGAAGAAGGCTTCCTCGCTCATCATCGGCCCCCAGCCGGCCTCGTACCATCCGACGGAGCCATCGTCGAAAGTCACATGGAGATGGCCGTAATTCTGCTTGGCCGCATCGTCCCACAGCTTCGCGCCGATGCCATGCACGCGCACCGGTCTGGCGTCGGTGAGCTGGCACATCACGTCGACATAGTGCACGCCGCAATCGACGATCGGAATCAGACTGTCGATGAGGTTCTTGTGCCAGAACCAAGCGGGGCCGTTGCTCTGCTGGTTGAGGTTGAGGCGCATGACCAGCGGCTTGCCGAGCGTCTTGCCCAACTCGATGAACTTCACCCAGCTCGGATGGACGCGCAGAATGTAGCCGAGCACCAGCTTGCGGTTCTTCTCGCGCGCCAGCTTCACGACCGCCTCGGCGTCCTCGATATTGGTGGCGAGCGGCTTCTCCATGAAGACATGCGCGCCGGCATTCATCGCCTTCGTCGCATATTCGGCGTGGGTGTTCGGCCAGGTATTGATCGAAACCGTGTCAGGCTTCGTCCGCGCCAGCGCGTCCTCGTAATCCTCGAACAGCGGGTAATCCTTCAGCTCTTCGGGGATCTCCTTGGATTTGATCGTGCGGCTCATCAGCCCGACGATCTCGAAGCCCGGATCGCGATGATAGGCACTCGCATGCGAGGCGCCCATATTGCCGAGCCCGACGACCAGAACCTTCACCTTGTCGGCCATGCAGCCCTCCCGATTTCATTGTCGGTATGCGCGGGCGGCGCGAGACCGCCCGCCTTTTCCGGTGTCTTGCGAACGATCAGCTCGGAACCGCCTGGTCGTAGAGGCCGGCTTGGATGGCTTCGACGTCGATCGCGGCGAAGTCCTCGCTCAGCTCATAAACTTCCGCGGCCGCCTTGACCTCGTCATGGTCGAAATCGTTCGCCGCCTCGACGCAGGTATTGGAGCAAACATCCTCCGCCTTCACCGGCTCGGAGATCTGCCCGAGATCGTGGATCTGGTCGAAGAATGTCTGCCATGCCGCCATGTCGTGATCGCCCCAGCCGGCACGCTTGTCCATGTCGCCGCGGAAGACGGCGATCTGCTGCAGGATCGAGGTCACGCCCAGCTCGGGGCCGATATTGCCGGCGAGTGTCGGGAACTCCTCGAACACCGCTTCCACCGCCGCGCGCGGATTCCGGTAGCCGAATTCCAGGCCCATCGCCCAGGCGCGCAGATATTCGTCGAGGAAGGCCTTCCTGTCCGGGTCCTCCAGGTCCGCGGCGCGGACCACGAACGTGTTGGCGAAGAGCGGCGAATGCTGGACGCCGAGCCAGTACTCGAATTCGAGGCCGGTGCCGATCCATTCGGCGCGCAGGCCCTCCCAGCTCAGCGCGGCGTCGCCCTGTCCGGCCTTGAGCGCGGTCGCCCAGGTCGGCCACCCGGCCTCGACATAGTTGACCTTGCTGACGTCGACACCCTGTACCGCCAGCATCGGATCGACGATCGACTGCCAGGCGGCCGAGCCGAGCAGGATAGTCTTGCCCTCCAGCGTCTTGAGGTCGTTCGTTCCCTCGCCCTTGCGGAAGGCGAGGCTGAACGTGTCCTTCGCACCCATATGAAAGGCCGACTTCAGATTCATGTCGTTTTCGATCGCGAAGGAGAATACGCCGGGGGAAGGAAAGCCCATATCGGCCTGTCCGACATCGACGAATTTGACCGTCGCGGTGCCGTCGGACGGACCGGGCTGCATGTCGATCTCGATGTCGAGATTGTCGAAATAGCCCATCTTCCTGCCGATCCAGTACGGATAGTCGTCGAGCACCTCCAGGGTGCCGCGCGGCGAGATCCAGGTGAATTTCGAGTAGGGCTCGGCGAAGGCGCGGCCGGCGGAACCGAGCGAACTGGCGGTGACGACGCCGGCTGCCGATACCTGCAGGAATGTGCGGCGGGTCATATGGCCGGGCATGGAGAATCTGTTCATCGCTTTTCCCCTTTTGACGGAACGTTCCATCTTATGTTCCCGATGCCTGTTCCTCCCGACACCGGATCTGCGATCAGGCCTCCCAGCTCGCGAACTTCTTTCCCAGCAGAAAGAAGGTGACGTAGATCAGGATGCCCAGGATTGAGAGGATCAGGACGACCGCGAAGAATTGCGGCATCTGGATCATCGATGAATAGGAGGTCAGCCTGTTGCCGAGGCCGAAGCCGCCGCCGACCATTTCCGCGCCCACCGCCGTCAGCAGGCCGAAGATGGATCCGATCATCAGGCCGACGAAGATCATCGGCAGCGCCATCGGCGCGCGAACCTTCCAGAAGATCTGGAACGTCGAGGCGCCGTATGAGCGGGCCAGCGCGATCTTCCCCTGGTCGACGCGGCGGAAGCCGGTGGCGGCGTTGATCATCACCATCGGGCCGGAGGCAAGGGCCACCGCGATGATGCGCGGCTCGTAGCCGAAACCGAGACGCAGTATGAGCAGCGGCACCAGCGCCAGCATCGGCGTGGTGACGAGCAGCAGGATATAGGGCGTGACGATCTTCTCGACGAAGGGGAACTGGGTGATCACCGCGGCCAGGATCAGCCCCACCGTGGCGCCGATCGCGAAACCGCAGAGAAGCTCGACGAGCGTGTGGCCAAGATGCGGAGCGATCTGCGGAAACTCCACGACGAGCGCGGTTGCGATCTCGCTCGGCCTCGGCAGCACATATTGCGGAACCTCGAAGACGAGGAGCAGCACCTCGGTGCCGCCGATCACCGCAACGGCGACGAAAAGGATCGCCAGCATTTCGCCAGCCGACCTGATGCCGGGCCCCGATGTCAGGGCCGACATGTTGGTGATGCCTACATCGGTGCGACCTGCCTTGGTCCTGAATTCGGGTATGGCGTCTGTCTCGCTCACGTGATCCTCACCCGGTTGCCTGCTGCGCGCCAACCGCTCCGGCCGCCCCGCCTTGCCGATAGCGGCTCTGCCGCTCGCCCACGATCTCCGCCTTGATCGTGTTTGTCAGGTCGAAGACTTCCTTCGTCGACATGATTTCCAGCGAGCGCGGCCGCGCAAAGGGCACCTCATGGACGCTGGCGACGCGTCCCGGACGCGCGCTCAGCACCAGCACGCGGTCGGCCATGAAGATGGCCTCGTCGATCGAATGCGTGATCAGCACGATCGTAGTGCGCGTATCGAGCCAGATTTCCTCCACGAGCCGGTTCATTTCCTCGCGGGTGAAGGCGTCGAGCGCTCCAAACGGCTCGTCCATCAGCAGGACGGACGGCTTGTAGGACAGCGCGCGCACAAGCGCCGCGCGCTGCTGCATGCCACCGGAAAGCTCGCGCGGGAAGCGGCCGCCGAAGCCTTCGAGCCCGACGCGGTTGAGCAGTTCGTCGATCCATATGCGGTCGGGCCGGGTGCCCTTGATCTCGAAGGGAAAGCGTATATTGGCATCGAGATTGCGCCATGGCAGGAGATTGGCGTCCTGAAAGACCATGCCGATCTCCGGATTCGGACCAGTAATGGGCGCACCGTCGAGAAGCACCTCGCCGGAGGAAAGGCCGTGCAGGCCGGACATCGACCACAAAAGGGTGGTCTTCCCGCAACCGGATGGGCCGACGATGGAGATGATCTCGCCATCCATCACGTCGAGCGAGCAGCGGTCGATCGCCAGCAGGTCGCCCGAGCGCGTGCTGTATACCTTTGTCGCTCCCGACACGCGCAGCTTTGGCTGGTTGAACTGCCCAGGCGTCATCTCACCTCGCAAGGTTCCCCGTCGATTTGTGTCGCATCTTCTCGTGCATCGACGCGCTAGTCTGAAACTATCCGACATTTTGAGTCAAGCCAGCAAATCATGTTTGGGAGAATTTGCACAAAAGCCTTGTGATACAAGCATGTTGTGTCTTGAAGAGTGCGTAAGTTTCCTACATACTGTTTGTGTATGGACGGTTTTGATCGCTTGAGAAGCAGAGACGAGAGGCTGAGAGCCGATGGAAGTCGTGACGGGAAGATCGTTCGGGGATGCTGCCGGAACCAATGAGGCGCGCGCCAGGCCGATCCCCGATATCCTCTCCCAGATCAAGGATTCCTATGGCGAGCTGAGAAAGGCCGAGCGACGCGTCGCCGACATGGTGCTCGCCGACGTGTCGTTCGCCGTTGATGCCTCCAATGCCGAGATCGCACGCCGCGCCAATGTGAGCGAGCCGACGGTGACGCGCTTCTGCCGCGCCATCGGCTGCGAGGGTGTTCGCGATTTCAAGCTCAAGCTGGCGCAGAGCGTCGTCGTCGGCCGGCTCTATCTGTCGCCGGCGTCGCCGGAGCCGGGTGAGGAGGGCTCGCCGCTCTGGAGCGTCGTATTCAATGAAGCGCGCAACGCGCTTTCGGCTGTCGAGCGCAGCATCAATCCGGCGGATGTCCTGCGCGCGGCCGAGATGGTTGCGGGCGCCCATCAGGTGGTGGTGTTCGGGCTCGGCGGCAGTTCCTCTGCGCTGGCGCTGGAAACGCAGAACCGGCTGTTCCGCTACGGCGTGGTCGTCTCGGCCTACTCCGATCCCTATGTGATGAAAATGACGGCATCGACGCTGAAACCGAACGATCTCGTCATTGCGATTTCGAGCACCGGGCGCACGCGCGAGGTAGTCGAAGCGGTGGCGCTCGCCAAGCACTACCGCGCCAAGACGATGGCGATCACCGCTCCGGCAAGTGATCTGTCGGCCGAGGCCGATCTTGCGCTGGCGGTCGACATTCCCGAATTTCCCGATGCGTTGAAGCCGACCGCCTCGCGCTACGCCTTCCTCGCCATACTCGACCTCGTCTCCACCGCCGTCGGATATCATCTGGAGCCGAACGCGCGCGAGACGCTGCGCCGCATCAAATACACCGTCATCAATCACCGCAAGGGCAGGGCGATGGAGCCGCTCGGCGATTGACGTTCAGACCGGGACGGCCTGCCGGCCGCTCCGGTGAAGGAGTTCTCATTCCGGGATAGGTTCGCATGCACGATACCTCGCCAACGGCCAGAGCGTCGGCCTGGCTCGCCCAGTTCTCCGAAGCGCTGAAGGATGAAGACATCGCGGCGGTTCTCGACTGTTTCGTCGAGGATTGCTACTGGCGCGACCTCGTCGCCTTCACCTGGAACGTAAAGACGCTGGAGGGCAAGCCGGCGATCGGCGCGATGCTGCGCTCCCAGCTTTCCGCCGCCCGGCCGTCGGACTGGCAGGTGAGCGAGATATCCGGCTCCGTTCCCCTTGAGGCGTGGTTCACCTTCTCCACGGCCGCCGGCGCCGGCAGCGGCATCTTCAAGCTGGAAGACGGTAAGTGCCGCACGATCCTGACGACGCTGCAGTCGCTTGCAGGCCACGAAGAGCGGGCTGGCCGCACCCGTCCCAAAGGCGTGCGCCACGGCGCCGACAGGAACCGTGTCACCTGGAGCGAGCGCCGCGCCGAGGAGGAAAAGGCCCTGGCGACGGGCAGCGATCCCTACTGCCTGATCATCGGCGGCGGCCAGGGCGGCATCATGCTGGGCGCGCGCCTGAAGATGCTGGGCGTTCCGACCGTCATCGTGGAAAAGAATGCGAGGGCCGGCGATTCCTGGCGTAACCGCTACCGCTCGCTCGTGCTGCACGATCCGGTCTGGTACGATCATCTGCCCTACATTCCCTTCCCCGCCCACTGGCCGGTCTTCACGCCCAAGGACAAGATGGGCGACTGGCTGGAAATGTATGTGAAGGTGATGGAGCTCACCTATTGGGGCGGGACGGAGTGCGTCTCGGCGCGCTTCGATGGGGACGCGAAGCGGTGGACGGTGAATTTGGTGTGCGACGGCAAGCCGGTGACGCTCCGTCCCGCCCAGCTCGTCTTCGCGACGGGCGCCTACGGGCCGCCCAAATTCATCGACCTTCCCGGCAGCGGCGGCTTCGAGGGCGAGATCATCCACTCCAGCCAGTACTCCGACGGGGCCGGATATGCCGGCCGGAAGGTGGCCGTCATCGGCGCGGCGAGCTCGGGTCACGACGTTGCCGTCGATCTGTGGGAGGCCGGCGCGGATGTCACTATGATCCAGCGTTCGCCGACCACGGTGGTTCGCTCCGACACGCTGATGGAGACGGCTTTCGACATCTATTCCGAAGATGCCGTCCAGCGCGGCATCGATGTCGAGCGCGCCGACATGATCGCCGCCGCCACGCCCTTCGCCTTGCTGCCCCCGATCCAAAAGACCCTTTTCGACAGGATTCGTGCCCGCGACGCGGACTTCTACGAAAAGCTAGCCGCCACTGGCTTCCTGCTGGATTTCGGCCCGGACGAGAGCGGCCTGATGATGAAGGCGTACCGTACCGGCGCGGGCTACTATATCGATGTCGGCGCCTCGCAGCTCATCATTGACGGCCAGATCAAGGTGAAGAGCGGCGCGGAGATCGAAGGGCTCACCCGAAACGGCATCCGCTTCGCGGACGGCTCGCGGATCGACGCCGATATCGTCATCCAGTCGACCGGCTTCCACTCCATGCACGAGGTGATCGCCGGCATCGTCTCGCGCGAGGTCGGCGACCGGATCGGAACCTGCTGGGGCCTCGGCTCGGCTACGCGCAACGACCCCGGCCCCTGGCACGGAGAGCTGCGCAACATGTACAAGCCGACCGCGCAGGAAAATCTCTGGATCCAGGGCGGCAATCTGGCGCTTTCGCGCTTCTTCTCCAAATTCGTGGCGCTGCAGATCAAGGCGCGGATGGAAGCGATCCCCACGCCGGTCTACGCACCGCCGCTGTGACGACGCGGAGCGCGAGACGCGGGCGATGAGCTATCTTCTTGCCGACTGCGTACTGGCCAATCATGTGGCCTTCGCCGGAGACAGCGCAACTGACCATATTCGCGGACGCAAGTGCACTCGAACTGCCCGTCCGGCAGCGGCGGCCCGAGGACGCGCACGTAATGTTCGAACCGCCCGTAACGCCACCCCATCTTGTTCGAACGGTTCTTCGCCCTGGAGAGGTCGTTCGCAAGGTCTCGCGTGACATTGCCACAGGCGTCACCTGCATGGAGGTATTTAACGATGAGGGGGCGTCACAAATTGATGAAAACGGCATTGTCACGGAGGATCGCAAGTCTCTGTCGTTCCGCATCGCAGATGACGACCCCGTATCGGTACGCGCCGAGGCGAATGTGAAGCTCACCAACGGCAACGCTGAGGGGTGGAACTCCCGGGTCGAGACCCACTCGACCGTATCTTGTACAGCCACCGACTTCTTTATCGAAGCCGATTTACATGCCTTTGAAGGTAAGCGGTGAATTTTCTCACGCAGCTGGACCAAAGCAATTCCTCGGCAATTCCTCTGAGCTCAACTGAAGAACCCGGACTTCAGGGCTCTTCCCGCGCAATTGGGAACCAATTATCTCAAGCGCAGAATCGATTGTCGGTTCCGCTGCGCCTGAGAGAATCGATAATTGGTTCAGTGGCCACCGGAACGATGTACCGAGACCAGACGGCTCCCGTCAGCCCCTTGCAACGATCCTCGTTCCGTCTTACGATTAGTGCATCGATTAAGTGAAGGTATGAAAATGTCGGAGACTGCAACCCTGTCCTCGAAGTTCCAGATATCGATCCCAAAGGCCATCCGGACCGCCCAGCATTGGCACGCAGGTTTGACCTTTGCCTTCATCCCGAAGGGAACGGGCGTGCTACTCGTCCCTGTGCCGAAGCGGGAAGCGCTGAAGGGGCTGGCGAAGGGCGCTTCGACAACGGAATATCGCGACCGGTCGGACCGATTCTGATGGTGCTCGTCGATACCTCTGCTTGGATCGAATGGCTGACAGGCTCTCCAACTGGAGAGCAGGTGGCCGAGCATCTGCCCGAGCGAGCCGACTGGCTCGTTCCAACCATGGTGCAGTTGGAACTCGCAAAATGGCTCACTCGCGAAGTAGGCGAAGACAAAGCCGATCAGACCATCGCCTTTACGCAGGTCTGTACGGTGGTCCCGCTTGACACAGAAATCGCCCTAGCGGCCGCCGAAGCCTGCCGTAAGCACAAATTGGCGACCGCAGATGCGATCATTTTCGCGACCGCTCGGGCGCATGATGCGACGCTCCTGACCTGTGACAAGCACTTCGAGAGCCTGCCAGCGGTCACTCTTATCGACAAGATCTAGCGCGGACATTGTTGGGCCGTGAGGTGATGTCGGCTCCGGCGGCTCATGGCCGCACGCGTGTGAAAACTCGACACGTCAGTCAACACGGTGAGACCGGTAACTTCTCTGGGGGCGAACACGGGTTGTTAGGCTCGAACAGTTCATCAGTGTCGCTTTGCTCGGAGAGGAAGCGATGGCACTGGCATGGACGATCACGATCGAGGGCAAGAACGAATTTGGCGAGACCTGCCGGAAGGAACTCCGGATCGACAAGACCTGGGAGAGCCTGTTTGACGGCGACTGAGATTGGCTTGTCGGTCGAAGACGGCAAGAAGATCATGGGGGCGCTGCAGACCGCGGTCGTGAACCACGAGGCGGAGACCTATGCGCTGTTTCGTCGACTCTGCCCCGATTGTCACACATTCCGGCCGGTCAAAGATTACACGACACGCCGGATCCGAACGGTCTTCGGCACGGTGAAAGTTCGCAATCCTCGCTGGGTGCTATGCCGGGATCGTTACCCGGGCATGGACGGCGCGCTCGTGCCGCTAAAGGAAATCTGCCCCGATCGGGCGACGTCGGAGCTGATGGAGTTGACAACACGGCTGGGGAGCATAATGCTCTATCGGCAGGTGGCGAAGGTACAGGCTGAATTCCTGCCCATTGAGCCGACCGAGTCGCACGCGACCGTGCGCAAGCGCACCATCAGGATCGGCAAGCGTCTCGACGATCAGATCATGCGAGAAACATGGCGGGTTAGGTCTCAAATGGATGACCGTCACCAGCTTGAGATGCAGCTTCCCGGCGATCGGCGCAAAGAGTTCGTCATGGGAGTACCAAATTGTGTGGGGCGTTAGTAGCCGGCGGGCCGAAAGCTGGGTAGGCTCATTTTGCTGAAGCTGCCGAACCCGGATATGCCACCCACATCCTCCTCATTGCCGCACGCAGGGTCCATCCTCCAGCTCAAAATCCGTCTGCTTGGTCTGAGCCCGATGGTCTGGCGACGTGTCCTGGTTCCGGAGAGCTATTCGTTGCGGGAGCTTCACGGCGTGTTCCAGGTTGCCATGGGCTGGGAGAGCTTGCATCTCTTTGAGTTCAGGATACGCGCGGTTCGTTACGGCTCGCCGGAGATCTGCACCGAACCGCCTGACAAGACGCTCGGAAGCTTTGGGTTCCGCAAGAACGCCAAGTTCGCCTACGTCTATGACATGGGCGACTGGTGGGAGCATGAGATTCGCGTCGAAGACCGGGAAGTGGTGAGGGAACGCGGGCGATATCCGGTCTGCATCGGCGGCGCGGGCGCCTGCCCACCGGAGGATTGCGGCGGCCCCGACAGGTATCTCGATCGGCGGGACGACGCCCTTGGCATGGACACCATGGATGATCTGGCGACCATGGCGGAGTTTGTCGAGCAGGTTGTTCTCAATGGCGACCGCGCCATGCTCGATGACGAAGATACGCGCCGTGCAGTCGAGGGCGCGATCGACCGGTCGCGCGCTCGCGCGCCGTTTATCGCCTGCCGGTTTTCGCGGCGGGACGTCAACAAGAACTTTCACCAGGAAGAGCACCGGCGGCTGATGCATCAATGGTTCATATGAATGATCGCCGCTCAGGAACCGAAGGCACGGCTCCCTTTCCCTCTCCACGCATTCTGCAAAAATCGGATTGAAGGCAGGCGATGAAGATTGAAATCAAGCTGCGGATCGCCATGGCGGACGGCCGCATTTGTGAGGAAGAGGTTCTGAGTCTCGACAAACCCCATGATCGGCTTGAGGCGATCGGCCTGTCGCTCGCGGAGGCCAAGGATCTGCTTGGCCGCCTGCAGGAACATATGGTCGCGGCGCAAGCAGCGAGCTTTGCCGCCGAACGGCGATGCTGCTCACATTGCGGCCGCTCCCAGCGGAGCAAGGGCCGTGCGGTGATCCGCTTCCGCACGCCGTTCGGCGACGTGCCGATTTCTAGTCCGCGGCTGCACCGTTGTACTTGCACTGCCGGCGAGAGCAAAACCTTCAGTCCGCTGACGGAGCTCTTTTCCGAGCATGTCGCACCCGAACTGCTCTATCTCGAAACCAAGTGGGCATCGCTGGTCTCCTTCGGTGTCACCGTCGACCTTTTGAAGGATGTCTTGCCGATCGGTTCTACGCTGAGCCCTGAAACGGTCCGCAATCATCTGCACCGCATGGCCGCCCGCGCCGAAGCGGAACTCGGCGAGGAGCGCCCCTCCTTCATCGAAGGCTTCCCGCTAGTGTGGGCGCGGTTGCCGGTCCCCGAAGGCCCAATCGTTGTCGGGGTGGATGGCGGCTATGTCCGCGCCCGTGACGGCACGCAGAGCCATTTCGAGGTCCTGGTCGGAAAGTCGATCCCGGAAGATCGGGAGAACCGGTATTTCGGCCTGGTCCAGAGCCATGACGACAAGCCCCGCCGCCGCTTGCGAGAGGTGCTGCGCGAGCAAGGCTTTCAGATGAACCAGGACATCACCTTCCTCACCGACGGTGGCGATAGCGTCCGCAACATGGCGGTTGCCATGTCTCCGTGCGCGGAGCATGTGCTCGACTGGTTTCATATCACCATGCGGCTGACTGTTCTCGGCCAATACGCCAAGGGGCTGGCGCATCACAATCCAAGCGAAGCCGAAGACGCCGCGCGCGAACTGAAGCGCATCAAGGGCTATCTGTGGAACGGCAACCACCGGCGGGCGCTACCCTGCGTCGCCTGGCTCATCGATGATCTCGATGCGGTCGAAACCGATTATCCCGGCATGAAGGCATTCCGGAAGGCGGCGGAAGAATTCAACACCTACATCGCCAACAACGCCGGCATGATCCCGAACTACGCCGAGCGGCGGCGCTATGGCGAACGGGTTTCGACGGCGTTCGTTGAATCGACCGTCAACGTCGTGGTCGGCAAGCGCTTCTCAAAGCGCCAGCAGATGCGATGGTCGAAGGAAGGGGCGCATCTCTTGCTGCAGACCCGCACGCGGGTGCTCGATGGAACGCTGCGCAGAAAGTTCGAGCAATGGTATCCCGGCTTGGCTGTCAACAATCCCGCGCATCAGCCGCAGGTCAACATCGCAGCCTAATACCCCACACAATTTGGTACTCCCGATGAAAACTTCTATCCGCAGGCATAGTCGCAGACATAGAACATGACACCCATCACAATCTCAAAGGTGTCACATAATCCCGATCGCCGCGGATTTAACAGATGGGGTGCCCTTCGCGCTTACCATATATCAGCAGATAGCGGTTTCATAAGTGCGGTGCGACAGAAGGTTTCCGTTCCTAATCCACGAGTAAAATTCAAGCGACTGCATCCGGCGCAGGAGAAGGCTAAGGCGCATTCCCGCGCATAAGATCTTTGAAAGGACCAGTCGGTAGTTCTGCACAGGGTACACCGACTTGGCACTGACTACCGGAAATGGCATAGTCGTATTGGTGCAACCAAGGGCTCATTGGCTCCCAAGGGTGGCACTTCGCCGGGGCGCTGGTTGCTCCATAAACACATTGCCAGCGTCTCGGCACCAAGCATAAAAAGCCGTCGCACGGGGCTGTCACATTGTTTTGTCCGAGTTCAGCGCCAATGAGACAATTTCGGCTTAGAGCCCAACCGAAAATTATGTTGAGTGATTTCAGCAGGTTATGATTCTCTGCGGTTTGCGAAGACTACGGAGGATCAGATGGCCTGGACTGAAACCACTCGCGGTCAATATGACCGGAGACGCCTGCGCTATTCAAGTGATTGCACGGACGAGGAATGGGCGTTGATCGCACCGTTCATGCCGGCGCCGAGCAAGGTTGGCCGGCCGCGCAAATGGCGGATGCGCGAGGTCTGGGACGCGATCCAGTATATCGCGGCGGCAGGCTGTCGGTGGGCGATGCTTCCGAAGGACTTTCCGCCGTTCACGACGGTTCAGCACTATTTCTACCGGCTGCGCGACAGTGGCATGCTCGACATCATCAACGAAGCGCTGGTCATGTCGGCGCGCCTTCTGGCTGGTCGGGCGGCGGAACCAACGGCAGGGGTGATTGACAGCCAGAGCGTGAAGACCACGGAAAGCGGCGGGCCACGCGGCTTCGATGCGGGCAAGAAGATCAAGGGCCGCAAGCGCCATATCCTCACCGATACGCAGGGCAACATGCTGGGCGCGATGATCGGCTATGGCAAGGTGTTTGCCGGCCCGGTGACAACCACGCTTGTAGTGGCAGGCAGCAAAGCCGCACTGACCGTACCGCAAAGCCCGTTTTACGGCGGCACGATCGTGGCCGAGCTATCCGCCGACGCCTCCAGCGACGTTCCGGCCATAAAGCTGGATATGGCGATTGCCGACGCGGCTGCTGCATCGCTGCTTGACGATGCAACGGGGTTCAATCGCCTCGAGGGCAAGCTCGCGACGAACGTCGCCGTTTCGGGAGCGGGCAAAACCACAAAAATCCTCAGCCGCTCGCTCGGCGGCACGGCATCGGTGAAGTTCAGCGACGGCGCGGTACGCGGCATCGACATCGCGGAAGTCTACAACAACCTGGTCGGGCTCCTCGCCAGCGGCTTCAAGACGGACGAGAGCAAGAAGACGACATTCACCGAACTCAGCGCCTCCTTTGCCATCGACAAGGGTATTGCGCAGACCAACGACATCAGCCTGCTCGGCCCGCTGGTGCGAATGGACGGTACCGGCAAGATCGATCTTGCTGAGCAGACGCTTGCAATCAATCTGAACCCGCGGGTCGTTGCTTCGCTTTCCGGACAGGGCGGCGACATCGCGGCGGAGGGCATCGGTGTGCCGGTCATCGTCGACGGCTCGCTTTCGGCGCCGCGCATCTATCCTGATCTGAGCAAGCTGCTGCAAGACCCGAAAGGTGCGCTGGATATGCTGGATCGTCTCGGACTGCCTACCGGCAAGCTTGGTCTCGACAAGTTGCTTCCCGGTCAGACGGGAACTGGCGAGACCGGCAAGGGAGCAGCCGACCTCATCGGCGATCTGATCATGGGCGGTGGCGCGGATACGAGCATCAATTCGCCGGATGGCGATCGGCCTCGCGATGCTGGTGCTGCCGCCAAGGCGATCATTGGGGATATTCTTAAAGGCGGGACCACAAAAGCGGATCCTTCGCCGGACGCTTCGCCTGCCCAGGATGGGGACGGTCCCTCGACGGCAGCTGAGCCCAGTCAGGACTCTTCTACGCCACAAACTCTACCTGACGTTTCGAAGAATGCGGAAATCGACTCGCTTCTCGATCAGCTTCTGCGTTGACAGGTTGCCCATCGACGACCGTCGGGCCGCTTTAGTTGTCGACGAACTGATCCCCGGTTCACGTCGCCCCTTCGCTGCCAAGCGACGGTAGGTGGCTGACGGGACTGAACTGCGCCTTACGACCCGTAAGATCGACCTGGCCGATTCTCAGCGGCAACTGCTCGCCGAATTGAGGTTCTTCCGGTTCTCTGCCAGTTTGGCCAGTTGAGCCGTGAACCGGTTCCCGCTACCTCCTTCTATCACCATTGCGTCGAGCAATTCGCCCTCGCGCCCACGATGATCGCCAAGGTAGTGAAGGTGGCCCCTCGTGGCACGCTCAATCTGGTGTCCGAGGTCGGGGTGCGCGAGATAACGGGCTGGGGGCGGTATCGAGGGTGGGGGCTAATCAGATCTCGCTCGTTGGAGTGTTGCTGAAAGGGGAGGGGACGACGCGCAGGCTGGATCTCAGGAGAAGGGTTCACTGCCTACGTCTCGGTTTCAGATCACGGCGCTGTCACTTCCAATCATCGAGTTGTTGACTTCCAATTATCATTTCTTGTATTTCCAATCATCCGAGATTCGGAAAGTGATATGTATAAGCGATTCGTGGAGCGTCGGGCGGAGGAAGCCCTATCAGACACCCCGGTGGTCCTGGTCGTCGGACCGCGCCGGGCCGGCAAGACTACGCTTGTCCGGAACATGGGGGAAGCGGCCCGGACCTACATCACGCTCGACGATCAGACAGTCCTCGACGCCGCACAGTCCGATCCAGCCGGTTTCATTCGTGGCCTGGACCGGGCCATTATCGATGAAATACAGCGCGCGCCCGATTTGCTTCTGGCGATCAAGAAGACAGTGGACGAGGACTACCGCCCCGGCCGCTTCCTGCTGACTGGTTCCGCCAACGTGCTCACCTTGCCACGGGTCGCGGATAGCCTGGCTGGTCGTATGGAAACCATCCGCATGCTGCCGCTGGCGCGCGCCGAAATTGCAGGCACGACACCAACCTTCCTGGAGCGCCTGTTCGCGGGAAAACTGCAAGGTGATCGGGAGGCAGTTGTCGGCGATGATCTCGTCCGGCTCGTGCTGCTCGGGGGCTTTCCCGAGGCGATCCGTCGCGAGAGCGAACGGCGGCGGCAAGATTGGGCGCAGTCCTATCTGACGTCGGTTCTGACCCGCGACCTACGAGACATTGCTGAGATTGAAAAGCTGACCGAGTTGCCGAAATTCGTCCGGCTTCTGGCGGAACATTCGGGACAGTTGGTCAACTATTCGCAGTTCGGTGCCAGCATCAACGTTAGCCACAAGACGGGTCAGCGCTATGTCGCGCTGCTGGAGCAGGTCTTCCTCGTCTCGACATTGCAGCCTTGGTACACGAACGCGTTGAAGCGGATCGCCAAGACGTCAAAGCTGCATTTCCTCGACACCGGACTGCTGGCCATGGCACGTGGATTAAGCTTCGATCGGGTGAAGGCGGACCGCGGCGCGTTTGGTGCCCTTCTGGAAAGCTTCGCGTTTTCCGAAGTGCTTAAGCTCATGACGACGACGGATCTACGACTGACGCCTTATCATTTCCGCGACCAACAAATGCATGAGGTGGACATCGTATTGGAGCGTGATGACGGCATGATCGTGGGAATCGAGGTCAAGGCATCCGCGACGGTCAAGTCCGGCGATTTTGCTGGACTACGGACCCTGGCCGAGGCATGCAAGGATAGGTTTGCCTACGGCGTCGTGCTTTATGACAGCACCGATTTCGTGCCATTCGGCGACAGACTGGCTGCGGCGCCATTGTCGTGTTTGTGGAACTGAGAACCGTGCAACAATCGGCAACATCGTCCCGTATGAGACGCGGCTCTCCAATCGAGCCTGCTTTGGGATGGGCCTATCTGTCGCGAGAGGCGCTGGCGTGCCAAGGCGCAGATGGACGGAGAACCTTTGGGCGTGAGCAATGAGTGTCGCCTTCCGTTCCCTGATGGTACAGACGGATAAGACCACGTCACAGGGGAAACTGCTGTTTTCCATCTTCGGCGCATTGGCCCAGTATGAGCGATCTCTGACCCGGGAGCGGGTGGTCGCGGCTCTTGCTGCGGCCAAGCGGCGGGGCAGACGGGGAGGGCGGCCGCCTGCGCTTGATCAGGATAAGATCGACCAGATCATCGCGGCGCTTGAATGGGGCGCCAGCAAGGCTGCCGTCTGCCGAACCTTTTCCGTCGCGCGATCCACGCTGATCGATACGCTGGCCAGGGTCGGATGGACCGGCCTTGCTGGCAAGACGGCCGCGACAGCGAAGCGGGGGAGGGTTGCGGCATGAAGGCGGTATCCCCCAGTTCGACTTGTTCGATGAGGCTCCCGGCTACGGGGAGGTGCCGCGTCCTGCACCAAAGAAGCGGAGGGCCGCCGCCGTTCAGGATTCTCCGATCTGGAACGCTGAGGAGGCAGCACAACGATTGGAAGAGAGCGGTGACTACAAGGTGCTGCGTAAACTTGTTCCTCGCCTGATCATCCCCCGGAGCGAAAGCCGCCATCCCAACCTTGCAGTTCTGATCGATACCGAGACCACAGGCCTCCACCACGCCCGGGACGAGGTCATCGAGATCGGCGCAGTTGCCTTCACATATGACAATGAGGGCTTCGTTGGTGACGTGGTCGGCATCTACAGCGGCCTGCGCCAGCCTTCTGCGCCAATCCCGCCCGAAATCACCCGGCTCACCGGTATCACCGACGAGATGGTGGCGGGGCAGGCGATCGATATCGCAACCCTCGACGCCCTGATCGAGCCCGCTGACCTCATCATTGCGCACAATGCCGGATTCGATCGTCCTTTCTGCGAGAAGCTGTCGCCGTCTTTCGTACCGAAGGCCTGGGCCTGCTCGGTCTCGGAGATTGGGTGGGCTGATCTCGGCTTCGAGGGTAACAAGCTTGGCTATCTCGTCAGCCAGTCCGGTCTCTTCCATGAAGGCCATCGCGCTGCGGACGATTGCCATGCGCTCCTCGAAGTTCTAGCACGGCCAACAGGCGAGGGGGCGGCCGTTCCCTTCGCGGAGTTGTTGCAATCCAGCCGCCGCTCGAAAGTCCGTATTTTCGCGGAGAATGCGCCCTTCGACATGAAAGACCACCTGAAGGGCAGGGGGTATCGATGGTCGGACGGCAACGACGGACGGCCGAAGGCTTGGTGGGTCGAGGTCGATGAAGACCTTTACGATGACGAGCTCCGCTATCTCCGGACCGATATCTACGGCTGGGACGAGGCCGAGCCCTTGACAATGCGGCTCACCGCGCATGATCGGTTTCGGGCATGACGGATGAGCGCCCACATCAATGCCGGACTCAGCGATAAGGGCAAATCGCCGCTTCAATGCAACTGGCGATGAAACCCAGGCCCGCTGAAATCTCCACTGATGTCCTCGCCGGTCTGGTTGAGCGTGTGACCTTCCATAACGAGGAGAACGGATTTGCGGTCCTTCGCCTCAACGCGCGCGGCAAGCGGGATCTTGTCACAGTCGTCGGCCACGAGGCCATCATCTCGGCTGGCGGATTCATCCAGGCGAGCGGCGACTGGAATAACGACTGGCCAGCCACGGCGCGAGCCCTCGACCGTGCCAGCGACGACAACTGCACGCTCATCATCGAGCGGTAGCCGCTGTCGACCCGCTCGATCTCGCGGGTGACGAGGCCATAGGACACATAGGAAGGACGTTGTTGCAGGGATAGGCCGTTGGCGGGTAGTGAGGACTTGCACGTCTGACAGGATCGCCTGAATGCCGCATAAGTTCAATGACGCGCGCCGCCATGTGTTTCCCAAGCGGTGCTACCGGGTGACGAACTGGGCGGAGTACAACGAAGCTCTTCGCCGTCGTGGGGATCTGACGATCTGGGTTGAGGACGGCGTGGCCGATTTATGGTCGGCGCCACGCCGCCTGGCGCGGGGCGGTCAGGCGCGGTATTCGGATCTGGCGATCGAGATTTGCCCGACCCTGCGGCTCGTAATCGGCCTGCCACTGCGACAGACGCAAGGCTTTGTGCGCTCCATCGCGCGGCTGACTGACTCCTCCATTTCGGCGCCGTGTTTCTCGACTTTATCGCGCCGAGGCGTGGGCTTGAATACAGGCGTCAGGAAGCGCTCGCCGGCCGATGAGCCTGTGCATCTGGTGGTGGACAGCACAGACCTGAAAGTCTTTGGCGCGGGTGAATGGCTCGAGGAAAAGCACGAGACCAGAAGGAAACGCCGCTCCTGGCGCAAGCTTCACCTTGGGCTCGACCTTCTCAGCGGTGAGATCCTCTGTGCCGATCTGACGCTGGAACGCATCGGCGACACCACAGTGCTTCCGGAACTTCTGGGCCAGATCGACGCGCCCGTCGCCCGGTTCATTGCCGACGGCGCCTATGACGGAGCACCCGTCAGCGATCTTGTTGAAGCGCGGTTTGGCGACCAGTAGAATTTATCATCCCTCCGCCGAAGAACGCTGTCCCGAGCGCCGACGCGGCGCAGTCCCCGACCTCGCGGGACCGTCATATCGACATTATGGTAACCCAAGGCACTGGAATACAAGTACGGCGTGAGATCACGCCGCTGTTGGCGCAAATTGCATCTGACTCTGGACGCGCCGGTCGCGACGTAGGATACACGCCGTCAAGTTGACAATGCCTGCAGCGGAAGGCCTGATGCTGGTGGGAACAGGGAGTGAGGATTGCGATGGCGCAGCCGCAGCCAAGGAGCGCCGCAAGAGCTGAGGGGCTGGGCCAGTGGGCCGTAGCAGGGTCGATCTCGTGATAGAGCGACCATGACCCTGCTTGTGGACATCAAGGCCTTTCTGGCCACAGCACGCAACGGCAGTTTCTCGGCCGCGGCGCGCGAGATCGGTCTGGCGCCTTCGGTGGTGACAAAGCGGGTGGGGCGGCTGGAGGATCATCTCGGTATCCAGCTTTTCGTGCGCTCGACCCGAATGCTGGTGATGACCTCCGATGCGGATCGGCTACGCCCGCGCCTGCAACTGCATATCAGCCAGCTCGAGGAGACGCTCGCGGGCGGGCAGGCGCCGGAGCACGGCATTGCGGGACATCTGCGCATCAAGGCGCCGACGACCCTTGGCACGCTGTTCGCCGGGCGCTCGATCGCGCGGTTCCAGGCGGAAAACCCGGCAGTAACGACCGACCTGATGCTGATCGACCGCTCGGTAAATCCGCTGGAAGAGGGCTTCGACATCGCGCTGGGCGCGCTTCCGCAGAGCTATGCAAGCGTGGTCGAGGTACCGCTCTGCCCCTATCCGCGGGTGCTGGTGGCGACGCCCGAGTATCTCGAGCAGAACGGAGTACCGCAGGCGCCGGGCGACCTGGTGGCCCATCGCTGCATCGTCTACGTCGCGGCGGGGATCACCTGGTTCTTCGAGAGTGCAAGCGGGCCGCTCTCGGTGACGGTGAACCCGGTTTTCACGGTGAACGATTCGCGGCTGCTGCACTTCGCGGCGCGTCACCACATCGGAATCGCGGTGGCGCCGGCCTTCCTCGTACAGGATGAGGTTGCTGACGGACGCATGGTGCACCTGTTGCCGGATTACCCGGTGGCGCCGCTCTGGTTCAAGGCGATGGTGCCCTCCAACAAGATGCACCGCCCGGACGTGGCAGCCCTGCTGGCGCGCCTCAAGGCGGATTTCGAGATCCCGCCGTGGGAAATAGACCCTGTTCCGGCACTTTGAGACAGCGGGAGTAACCCCGCTGCCCCGCCGGAACCGATCAGGACGCCAGTGAAAGCTCCGGGGCCCTATCATCCAGCGTCGTGGTGCGGCGCAACTCGCGCGGCTCGTCGAGATCGAAGCGGCGGCCGCGGTGGAGCGTGGCGCGGTTGTCCCAGATCACGGTGTCGCCGGTGTGCCACTGGTGGCGGTGGATGAACTGCGGGCTGGTCGCATGTTCCAGCAGGTCGGCAAGCAGCATCCGGCCCTCGGGCACCGTCAGGTCCGAGACCTGCCGGGCGTGGACGCCGATGAAAAGATGCTTGCGCCCGGTGGCCGGGTTGACCCTGACGATAGGCCACCAGGCGGGCTGGATCGCGGCCTTCTGCGCCTCATCATAGCTGTCGTCGCCCAGAAGGAAACGGGAGTGTAGCGCATAATGCTCGGCCTCCCTGCCGTCGAGGAAATCCTTGGTCCGGTCGTCCAGCGCATCGTAGGCGGCCTTGAGATCGGCGAATTCGGTATCGCCGCCCCATGACGGGTTCACCACTGAATGCAGCATGGAGTATTTAGCCGCCGGTTTCTGGAACGAGCTGTCGGAGTGCCACATCTGGTTGGCGATGTTGTTGAGGATCCGCTTGTCAGTGCGAGCGGCGGGCTTGCCGTCCTTGCCGAGATTGGAGATATCGCCCACCTCTGCCTCGGCGAGGCGGGCATTCTGGGCGACGACCTTCTTGAAGCCGATGTCGAGAGGGCCGAACTGGCGGGTGAAGGCGAGTTGCTCCTCGGTGCTCATCGGCTGGTCGCGGATGATGACGAGGGAATGCCCGTCCATAAGCGCGTCGATCCCGGCGATCTGGTCGGGTGTGAGCGGTTTCGTCACATCGAGCCCACCGGTGATTTCGACGCCGAAGGCGCCGTCGATTGCTTTGTGTTCCATGGTGTCCTCCTTGTTTTCTATCAGGGTGCCACGCCGTCGGTCCGGGTGAGATTGTCGGAGAGGCGGGATTGCAGGGCGGCGATGTCGATCTGGTGAACCGAGCCGGAGCCGGCGAGATCGAGCGCCTGGGCGGCGGCCATACCCTGCGCCATGCAGGGACCCATGACGCGCACGGAACTGAGCGCGGCGGGATCACCGTCGATACAGCGGCCCACCGCGACGAGATTGTCGGCCTCGGGCGAGATCATCGAGCCGAAGGGCACGTAGTGGGTGTGGTTCTCGTCGAAGGTTTCCCAGACGAAACCCTCGGGGGCATTGTGCAGCTCGATCGGCCAGGCGGTGCGGGCGATGGCGTCGTGGAACTTCTTCTGACCGACGACCTCATCGACCACGAGATGATGCGCACCCTTGATCCAGCGGGTCTGGCGGATACCGGGGAAGCCGTAGGAGCGCACCCGCATGTTGCCGAAGAAATCGGGGTATTCATCGCGCAGGAGCCGGATGCCGCGATCCACCTGCTCCTTGCCGATCTGGCCCATGCGGGAGGCCTCTATCGGGTCGAGCGGGGTTTCGAGGTGGGTCATGTTGAGCACCGCCACGTCCTTGTCAGGGAAGTAGAAGGCGATGCCGCCGTGGCGGATCAGGCCGTATTTCTCCGCCTTCTGGGCGATCCGCTCGGAGAGTTCATCCCGCTCGGGCTGGTGCGCGTCGAGATTGAGCCCCTCGACCACGACCTGCTGGGTTCCATAGACCTTTTCGTCCGGCTCGCGACACTGCAACCCGGCCAGGTAGGCCAGCGCGGCATCGCCCGAGCAATCGGCGAAACTCTCGGCGCGGATCGTCACGTCGCCGTAGCGGGTGACGAGCTTCACCGCCTTAATGCGGCGGCCTTCGCGCTCGACCTCGCGCAGGATCGCGCCCGTCACCGGGATCACGCCTGCCGCATCGAGCGATGTCTCGACCCAGCGCGACAGGGCGATCTCATTGTAATGCACCACCGTCGTCATCGGGCCGTGGCGGTAGAAGCAGGCGTCGTTCGCTTCAAGATAGGCGAGCATCTCGTCAGCGATCCCGAAAGTGAAGCGGTGACCATGGGTGCCGTTCCGGTAGAGGCCGCAAAAGGTGCCGATGATCGAGTGGACGGCCTGACCGCCCAGCGCGGGCATCCCGTCGACGATGGCGACCATCTTGCCCAGCCTGGCGGCTTCCAGCGCTGTGGTGGTGCCGGAAATCCCTGCCCCGATCACGCAGAGATCGACCTCCAGCTCGCGGTGCAGGATGGCGCCGTCGTGGCGGACGATGGTGGTTTCCGGATTGATCGGACGGCCGTAGGACATGTGGTAGACTCCGTTGGGTCTTGCTGGGCGTGGTCAGGTGGCGGTGGTCGGGGCGCGGCTGGTGGCAGTGCGGGCCCCGAGAGCAATCAGGGCAACGGCGATCAAAAGGCCGACGCTGGTGCTCTTCCACTCCGGAAAGCCGATCAGCAGGCCGCAGGCAAAGAGGGGTAGCCGCGCCCAGTTTGCCATACGCCCACGGAAGGGCATGTGACCTTCGGAGGCGGCGGCGATGAGGATCACGGCGAGCACGTTGAGCAAGGTCCAGATTACGGTGAGGTGGAAGGGGCCCTGAAAGATCAGCGCGGGTTCGAAGAGGAAGAAGATCGGCACGAAGTAGAGCACGATGCCGAGCCGCGCGGCGTGCATCGAGGTTTTGATTGGGTCACTGTCGGAGATGCGCGAGGCGAGGAAGGCCGCCAGCGCCACCGGCGGGGTGATCGCGGCGAGGGAGGCGTAGTAGGCAATGAAGAGGTGGATCGCGAGGGTATTCAGCCCGGCGATCTGCTCCAGCGCGGGGGCCAGTGTAAGCGCCAGCATCAGGTATGCGGCGACGATCATGCCGAGCATCCCGAAGATCAGGCAGACGCCGATACCGATAGCCAGCACCGGCACCAGCCCATCTCCGCCCATCCGCACGAGGCTCGCGGCGATGACCGGCGCCACGCCGGTGGCCATCAACCCGCCGAGGATGAAACTGGTGGGCAGCAGCAGGCCCATGGTCTGGCTCAGCAGCTTGGAGATCTGATAAAACAGGTCGGGGATGCGGGACACCTTGATGCGCAGGCGCGGGTGCAGGGTGGTCAGAACCAGCAGCAGGGCGGAGGCATAGAAGGGCGTAAGCCGCTCCCAGCGCATGAACACGAGACCCCAGACGAGGAAGACCAGCACCACGAGGAATGGCCATCCGTCCTTGAGCACGGCGCGGACCCTCGGGAGATCGGCGCGTTTGAGACCCTTGAGGCCGTGGCGCGCGGAGAAGCCATCGACGTGACAGTAGAGGCCAAAATAGTAGAGCAGCGAGGGGATCAGCGCCGCCATGACGATGACGCGGTACTCGGTGTTGGTGAAATCGGCCATGATGAAGGCGACGGCGCCCATGACGGGCGGCATCAGCATGCCGCCGGTCGAGGCGCAGGCTTCGAGCGCGCCGGCGTAATGGCCGGGGAAGCCCGCCTTCTTCATCGAGGGGATGGTCACCGAGCCAGTGGAGACGACGTTACCGAAGATCGAGCCGGAGAGGGAGCCGAAGAAGCCCGAGGCCAGCACCGAGACCTTGGCCGGGCCGCCGCGGGAAGTGCCCATCAATGCCATGGCGAGCTGAAGGAAGAAATCCGCCGCGCCGGTGGCGACCATGAGGGCGGCGAGGATCAGAAAGCCAATAATCAGTTCGCCGACGACCCGGGTGACAACACCCAGCATCGCATCGCCGGAAAACACGTTGAAGGCGATGGTGCGCGGCAGCGAAGTGGGCGGGCCCCAGAGGATACCGGGCATGTATTCGGCGTAGACTGGGTAGAGCGCCAGGGCCACGACGATGGCGAGGAAGACATAGCCGCCCGAGCGGCGAGCGGCGTCCAGAACCAGCACGAAGATCGCAGCGGCGATCCAGAGCTGCCAGGGGGCCTTCACCGGAACCCAGGTGCCGAACACCAGGCTTCGGGCATGCCATGCCATCAGAAGGGTCAAAAGGCAGATGGCGAGCGCGGGCAGGTAGCTGGCCCATGTGACGCGTGCCTCGCCCTTCCAGGCGGGCAACAGCAGGTAGGCGACGGGCAGGTAGGCAGCCATCAGCAGGAAATAGTAGGTCAGATCCAGCATGGGGATAAGGGCGAAGATGTAGCTGACCGAAAGGGCCACGCCCGCGGCGGACATCAGCAGGATCACGCCACGCAGCCAGCCGGGCATGGAGGTCCAGCGATCCTCGGCACGGTCACGGAAGCTTTCGGGAACGGTGGCAGCGGCGGCGGCGTGAACTGATGTAATTTCGGCGCTCATGTCATGCCCCTAGGCCAATTGGCCGGTCGAATTGGCGGGAAGGGGCCCGCATGCGTCCGGAACGGCAGCACGCGCGCCCGGAGATCATTCGATGGCGAGGACCATTTCGCCGTAGGAGAGCTTCCCCCCGGCGGCCTCGCGCTTGGCCTTCCAGAGCTCGGCAAATTCCGCGCTGTCCGGCGAGATATCGATGCCCTTCTCCTTGGCCTCGTCGAGGGTTTGCTGCCAGAGCGCCACGCGGGTTTGCGCCAGCTCCACCAGCTTGTCCTGCCGGGCCTGAAAGGTATCAGTCCAGACGCCTTTTTCCTTCAGGTAGCGGATGGCACCTGCGTGCAGGGGCTGAAGGGCGCCGACCTTGAGGAACGTCTCCAGGCTGGCCATGGACATCATCGGGGCGTGGGTAAAATCGTCCTTGAAGTCCTCGTAGTGCTCATCGAGCCACTTGGTGAGCTTGTAGACGAACTCCGGGTCCGCATCGGCGCGCACGTGGTTGGCCTGGAAGGCGTGATCCATGTTGAGCCCCATGGCGCTGGGCACGCCGGAGGAGACCTCGGCGGGTACGTAGCCGGGTTGGATCGCGCGGTAGCGGGCGAAAGCCTCGGGATCGGCGTCCTTCGGGGGTAGGGGCAGCCAGCGCAGCCCGCTTGGGTTGGCCTCGGCCTCGTAGCTTGTGCCGGAGAGCGGCGAGGTGAAGGCCACGTCGGCGCGACCCTCGACCACGATCCGGGTGTTGGCACCGTAGTTGCCGACCTCGATCAGCTCCACATCGTCGCGGCCGAGACCGCGGTAGGCCAGCAGCGCATTGACGCCGGAGACCAGGAAGGAAGAGGAGGGCGAATAGGCGATCCGGGTGCCGGGGCCGATATCCTTGAAGCTCTCGATCTCGCTGTCGCCGCGCACCATGTAGCCCCATGGGGTGATCATGTTCATCACCGCGACGCGGGTATCTGCCGGGCCGGCCTGGGCGGTGGCGAAGCCTTCCTTGGCGTCCATCTGGTCGAAGTAGTCGCTGGCCTGAAGCATAGAAATGTCGCCCTCGCCCGTGGCGAGCCATTCCGCGCGGGCATAGCCATTGGGGGCAGGCAGGACGCGGGCGCGGCTCGCCGTCTGGGCGGAGAATTCCGAGGTCCAGGCGACGCCGAGGGAATGGTTCGCCGTGCCCACGATGGGGGTGACGACTGTGAAATAATCGGGCCATTCGTGGTCCTGGGCCGCCGCAACTGCGGCGGCGAGGCCGAGGCTCACGGACAGGGCCCCCCCTGCGAGCATCCTTTGTGCAAACCTGCGCATCTGGTCGTCCTCCTCCTTGGGTTTTCGGACGGGTCCGGCCCGCCTCGTTGGATCCCCGGCGCGGGCTTCTCCTCCTGCGCCGGGGCCGTCTTACATCCTCATGTCATGGCCTTTGTGATCGTGACGGTTGCGGCCTCCGCATCGACCTCCACCCTGTCGCCGGTTTCGATCAGCTCGAAGGGGTCACCATCGAGATCGGTGATCGCGGGCACGCGGGTGACCACGGCGCCGAGGGCGATCTTGGTGGTCATCCGAGTGAAGATCATCGCCGCGGGGGCGGTGCCGTTGAGCCGGCACATGTGGAAATAGGCGGACCAGCCGGACGAGCCCTTGGCGCCGGGAAAGACCAGCACCTTGCCGGCGAAGCTCTGACCGTGCAGCTCGTGGTGCAGTTCGATCACCGAGCCGTCGCGCTCGCTGATGCCACCCCAACCGGAGATGGTCTGCGAGGTCACGAGAGCTTCGCCCGTGGCGTGCCCCCCAACGACCTTGCGCCCACGAAGTGTGATCACGCGAGGGTTCTGCTCTGTCACGGTCATCGCACCACCCCCAGCCATTCGCCCGCCACAGCACTGTCGACGCACTGCCGGACCGAGCCGAACCAGCCCTGTACCTTGGCTATGGCGGGCAGGTAATGAGCCTGCTTGGCGCTGTCCGTGGCGATGACGCGCACGCCCTTGGGCAGGCGGCGGGAGATCGAGGGGCAGGTGTCGGACATGACCTCGCCCCCGGCGGCCCGGATGACGTCGGTATAGCCGGAACGGTCCGCGATCTGGCGCAGGGCGCGGGGGGTATGGACCCAGAGCGCGGTGTCGGGGTGAATGCGACGGCCCTCCAGCAACTCGGCCACCAGCGACATCTGCTCAATCGAATTGTGCGGGCAGCCGAGCATGACGAAATCGAGCTTGCGGTCGGTAGCGTTTTGCAGCCGTTCCCAAGTGCGCCGCTTTTCGGCCGCGCCGAAGCAGATGGCCTCGGGCTTTGCGCTGGTGCCGAAGGCGGCCTCCATCGTGGGGGCTTCCGGCGTGATGCCCGGCATGTGATAGATCTCAACTCCGCCGGAAGAGGCCGCCGCCGCGCCGAAATGCTTGAGCTTCATCAAGTTAGGCTGGTGGGTGAGGCGCTCGAAGGCGGGGCGGTTCTCTTCCACCGCGAAGCCAGTGAAATAGCCGAGCACGCCCCAGTCGGCCATATCGTCCACCTCGGCTTCGACCCGGATCAGCCGGTTGGCGTGGCGGTTTTCCGGCAGGTGCAGGCCCCAGTAGGGGATACGCCCGGTGAGGGCGGCTGCGCCGGTGCTTTCCTTGCCCTCGACATTGGTGCGCGCGCCGAGCACCGAGTTGCAGTAGATCACAGCCGAGCTTTCCATCCAAGCGCAGTGCTCTCCCTGCACCGGTACGTTGCCGACCTGGTATGGGGTGCAGGTGCACATCATGTTCACGCCGCGCTGGCCAAGATACTTCTCTGACTGGCGCTGCATCTCGGTGAGTGCCGGATCAGCCCCCTGAAGGGCGGAATTCTCCATGTCGATCCCGGTGATGAGCTGGCAGGTGGGTACCGCCATGCGGGGGATCTCGATGGTATCGTCGCTGTCGAGGTTGAGCTCTGAAAAGACCCGGTCAAACCCGTCTTCCGCGAGATGGCGCACCGAGGGGGTCGAGGCATTGAAGGCGCCAGCTACATTGCGGGTTTCCACCAGCCGTTCGGCATCGAGCGCCTCGCCGTAGCGAATGAGGAGATCCATCGAACGTGCGACGGCGGGGCCATTGGCGCCGTCTCGCATCGCTTTTTCATCTTCGGTTAGTCGCATATCTCCTCCCCAGAAGCGCGTCCGTAGAGGGACGCTAACCGGGTTCATCTTTCTTGATAAGGGAGAGTTTCGAGTATCAGCTTTCACGAATCGAGAAAGATAGTTCGGAACAAAGGCGCCGCAAATGAAACGGTAAGCGCAGAAAGCCGACGCCTCGTGTTCTGCGGGTGAACCAGACCGAATTCATATCCGTCCGGGACGATCTCGAAAGAACCCGCCTCGTCCGACAACACGAAACTCGGATGGAAGGCAAGGGAATGCCGGCAGCGCTTGCACGCCTCTACCGTCGTTTCCAGCATCACCGCCGGTGCGGCAGGCACAGCCCGCGCGGTACGGATCAGCCTGCCGATCGCATTGCCTTCCGGGAAATCGATCGCGATCGTCAGGCTGGCCTCTGTCGCCTCGGCAAGAGGCCAATCATGCTCCGATGGATACCCATGGATTACCAGATCTTCGGGTTGCAGGTCGGTGTCCGGCGTGGTCGGCAGCATGCCCGCTGCCATAGGGCATACAGACGAACTCGCCGTGAGATCAACGCCGGGATTGGCGGCGGCGGGATCGAATTGCAGACAAGCCTGATCGACCGCAATTTGTGGTGGAGTGGTGGATCCTTCTGAAATTCCCGCCCGATAACGGCTGAACGTTGATGCAGCGGTTTGCCGTTCTCCCGGCACGAAACCTTCTTAGTGCCGCCGTCATTCGCCCCTGCGGCGCCGGGTGCCGCCATCATCATTGGGGTTGACCGTGCCTTCTGACGACAGATCTGGCAAAATCCTGGCAGTCGGGCCGGCATTTTGCCTGTCTTGCGGCGTTACGCGTTCGGCTGGCGCCGTTTCGCGTTGGTCAGCCGCGGCTGGGTATTTGCCAGTCGCTGGCTGTTCGGGCCAGATCGATGCCTTGGGCTTTTCGGCAAGCTGCTTGCTGCGCCGTTTGATCTCGACCTTGAAGGGCCGGGCAGGGGTTTTCATGATGTTGCTCGCTGCCGCGATAGGCGATTTGATTTCCCGCGTCCTTTGATGCCGACATCTGTTGGGTCACAACACTCCGTCAAGGCTCTTCTGCGACGAGACGGCGGACAGATTATTGCTTCTCACAAGACTGGCGGACGCTGTTGTAGCGGCGCGCCTGACGAGGGCCTGCTTAAATGTGCAGCCGGCGGATCGCATTTGCAAGAGCCGAGGCCCGCAATCACAGCGACTGGCGCAGGACATAGCCGGTCGCAGCCGGCGATCGGGGAGCCAGCCACTTCGGCGGGTCGATTTTTCTGCTCGATGCCTGCCCTGATGAATGCGAGTTCTGTAACGGGCAGAGTCCACAAAACTGCCACGGGCTACGGTGCAGAAGGCGAGCTGCCATTGCATATCGGTTTTCGCCGCGCTCTGTCACGGGTGCCATGAGGCGACCTGCACTGTCATCGATGCGGCAGTATTGTCCCGATCAAGATTGCATGGGTGACCATATGCCCGTCTCCGTGATCGGCCGCTTCGAAGATCATTCCCGCTTTGTGTCACCCTTGTAGAAGACCGCCCGCCTCATGCCGCCAACCCCGCAAGGGGGTTCCCCTCGGCTTTGCTCGGTGACGGCGGCGCGCGGTCCCCTCCTTTGGCTCCATCGGGAACGGTCCCGAGCAACCGAAGGAGACAATAAAATGGCCACCTCAATCGCAACCCTCACCGTGAAGAACGACGGCACGCTCGAAGGGGTGCTTGCAACGCTCAGCATCAACGCCCCGATCGCCATCGTCCCCAACGCCATGAAGGTGAATGACGACGCCCCGGACTTCCGCGTCATCGTACGACGCAGCGGCTTCGAACTTGGTGCCGGCTGGAATCGCATCTCCAGGCAGACCGGCGAGGAATACTGAGAGCGGCGGTGCAAAATTCGTCCACGGTAGCGGCGGGATAGTCCCGCAGCGGGCGGCGTAAAAGTCGTCCACCTATTTTCCTTCTGCAACGCATGCAGGAGGGTCAGGGGATCTATACCGTGGAATTGTATCTGAAGGTCCGTCTGGCGTGCTCGGAAGGGATGACGCAGCGCGCGGCGGCGAAGCATTTCAACATATCGCGCGACAGCGTGCGCAAGATGCTGTCGTATTCGACCCCGCCCGGCTATCGGCGTCAGTCGCCGATCCGGCGACCGAAGCTGGATGCGTTTGTTGCGACCATCGAGGGGTGGCTGGATGAGGACCAGAAGGTTCCACGCAAGCAGCGCCATACGGCCAAGCGGGTTTTTGATCGGCTTCGCGAGGAGTGCGGGTTCACCGGCGGCTACACGATCATCAAGGATTACATGCGCGAGCGCGCGCAGCGCCGCCAGGAGGTGTTTGTTCCGCTGTCGCATCCGCCCGGCCATGCGCAGGCCGATTTCGGGGAAGCGTCGGTCGTCATTGGTGGGGTGGAATGCAAGGCGCGTTTCTTCGTGCTCGACCTGCCGCACAGCGACGGCTGCTATGTACGGGCCTATCCGGCGGCTGTGGCTGAGGCCTGGGTCGATGGCCACATCCATGCATTCGCTTTCTTCGGGGCCGTGCCGCAGTCGATCGTCTACGACAACGACCGCTGCCTTGTGGCCAAGATCCTGGCCGATGGCACGCGCAAACGGGCGACGCTGTTCAGCGGCTTCCTGTCCCACTACCTGATCCGCGACCGCTATGGCCGTCCAGGCAAGGGCAATGACAAGGGAAGTGTCGAGGGGCTTGTCGGCTATGCCCGCCGCAACTTCATGGTTCCGATCCCGCAGTTCGCGACATGGGAGGCGTTCAACGTCTGGCTGGAGGAGCAATGCCGCAAACGCCAGCGTGACAGGCTGCGCGGCGAGAGCGAGACGATCGGAGAACGGCTGCAGCGCGATCTCGCCGCCATGCGCCCGTTGCCGGCTTCGCCCTTCGATGCCTGCGACCAGGTCAGCGCAAAGGTGACGGCTCAGGCGCTGGTGCGCTACAAGACCAACGACTATTCGGTCCCGGTCGCCTTCGGGCATCAGGATGTATGGGTCCGGGGCTATGTCGACGAGGTGGTGATCGGCTGCCGCGGCGAGATCATTGCCCGCCATCCCCGTAGCTGGGATCGGGAAGATGTCATCTTCGACCCGCTGCATTACCTGCCGCTGATCGAGCAGAAGATCAATGCGTTGGACCAGGCCGCACCATTACAAGGCTGGGACCTGCCCGGGGAGTTCGCCACGCTGCGCCGCCTGATGGAGGCGCGCATGGCAAAGCATGGCCGGCGCGAGTATGTGCAGGTGTTGCGCCTGCTGGAAAGCTTCGAGCTGGCCGATCTGCATGCAGCGGTGAAGCAGGCCCTTCAAATCGGGGCGATCGGCTTCGACGCGGTCAAACATCTCATCCTATGCCGGGTGGAGCGCCGACCACCGCGACTGGATCTGTCCATCTACCCGTACCTGCCAAGGGCGAATGTCGAGAAGACTTCGGCGAAGGCCTACATGCGCCTTTTGTCGAGCAATGCGGGAGAGGCGGCATGAGCACCGAAGCACCCGAGATCCTGCTTTCCCACACTCTCAAAACCCTCAAGCTGCCGACCTTCCAGCGCGAGTATCAGAAACTGGCCCGGCAATGCGCCACCGAGGGCGTGGATCACACCGGATACCTCGCTCGCCTTGCCGAAAGGGAGATGATTGAGAGGGATCGCCGCAAGGTCGAGCGCCGCATCAAGGCGGCAAGATTCCCGGTCGTCAAAAGTCTCGACAGCTTCGACTTCGCCGCCATCCCGAAGTTGAACAAGATGCAGGTCCTTGAGCTCGCCCGTTGCGAATGGATCGAACGGCGCGAGAACGTCATCGCGCTCGGCCCCAGCGGCACGGGCAAGACCCATGTCGCGCTTGGACTTGGCCTGGCCGCCTGCCAGAAGGGGCTCTCCGTCGGCTTCATCACGGCCGCGGCATTGGTCAGCGAGATGATGGAGGCCCGCGACGAGCGGCGTCTGTTGCGGTTTCAGAAGCAGATGGCCTCCTGTCAGCTGCTGATCATCGATGAGCTGGGCTTCGTGCCTCTCTCCAAGACCGGCGCGGAGTTGCTGTTCGAGCTGATCTCGCAACGTTACGAACGCGGAGCCACCCTGATCACCAGCAACCTGCCTTTTGACGAATGGACGGAAACGCTGGGATCCGAACGTCTGACCGGCGCCCTGCTCGACCGCATCACCCACCACGTCAACATCCTCGAGATGAACGGCGAAAGCTACCGTCTCGCCCAAAGCCGCGCTCGAAAGGCAGGCTGAAACCCCTCACAAAAACGCCGACGCCGCAAGCGGGAAACTCTGCTCGGGCTACGCCCTCCCGGCGTTCCCCGCTTGCGGCGCCAAGTGGCCTGCTTTTGCGCCGCCCAATGGCCGACTTTTGCTCCGCCGTTGACAGCTCGGACATCGTGGTTCCCGACGCAAAAACATGAGAGCGATCATTCTCACATTAAGTGCTAAAATCAAGCGATTGTTATTATAATTAACTGCTAATTATCAGATTATGTGCCTGCGTAACACATTGATATTGTTGCAAGCCGATTCTTGAGGTTTAATGGAAAGTCACACAGGTCTTCGGCATCGTCTTTGGACACGAAGGATCGACAGATCGCCCTGACCAAGCCGGAGATCGCCATTGAAGAGATCGACCGTGTCATTGCCTCCGGCGCGCGTTTCGGCTGCGTGCTGGCCGATTCAGGATACGGATCAAGTGGACCTTTCCGCCAGGCTTTGAGCGAGCGCGGTCCGCTGTGGGCGGTGGGCCTGTCGCGGCGCCAGAACGTCTACCCGGCTGACGTCGCACTGATCTTTCCCGTCGCGAAAACTGGAAGGCGCCGCAAGTACCACATCCCCGACAGGCCCCCAGTCTCAGCCGAGGCGATGTTGGCCGATGAGAAATGGCAAAAGGTCAGCTGGCGGCGAGGTACCAAAGGTCGGCTGTCCTGTCTCTTCGTGGCCTGCCGTGTCCGCGTTGCGGATGGCCATAAGCACCGGATGCTCGATGATCGCATGCAGTGCATGCCTGGCGACGAAGTCTGGCTCGTCGGCGAGCGGCGGTCGACCGGAGAGCAAAAATACTGTGTGTCGAACCTGCCGACCGATACCACCCTCAAGACGCTCGCCGCGACGATCAAAGCGAGATGGGTCTGCGAACAGGCACACCAGCAACTCAAGGAGGAGCTTGGGCTCGACCACTTCGAAGGCGCGTGCGGGTTGACGCATTAGCGCACGCTGGATAAATCTTGCCGCGGAAATGGTTCCCGCCGCCAGGCGGGTGAAAAGGGAACACGGTACGGCCGATCGGCCAATTCCGTGGCTGCCCCCGCAACTGTAGCCGTTGAGCCTGCCTCCATTCATGCCACTGATCGCAAGATCGGGAAGGCGGAGGCCAGAGCGACGAGACGGAAGCCAGGAGACCTGCCCTTTCCGGTCACCCATGCTTGAATACGGGGTGTGTTCAGGCGCGGCCGTCCGTTGCGGTGACATCGAAAAATGTTGCCGCGCGCCGTGATGGCCGGGGATGATTCGCGCACGCTCATCATCACCTTCCCATCGATTCCGCCCGCGGTTTGTTCAACCCGGAGACGCCGCGCGTCTCTTGAGCCGCAAGGGGCAGGGCATATGCATAAGGGGTTTCAGATCGTCGGTGGATTGTCGCTGATGCTGACGACAGGCGTGGCAGCTCAGGAATACGAGCCCGCGACGGACGGCGACAGCACGGTGCTGGAGCGCATATTGGTGACCGACGGGCTGACGCCGGTTGCCGAAGCACGTTCGGGACGCGCCTACACCGTGATCACGGGTGAATGGCTGGAAGCCAATCAGGTGCGCTACGTTGCCGACGCGCTGCGCCAGGTGCCCGGCTTCTCGGTCTCGCGCACCGGCTCCTATGGCGGCCTGACCCAGGTGCGCGTGCGCGGTGCGGAGGCCAACCAGCTCCTCGTCATGGTCGACGGCATCGACGTCAGCGAAGTCGCGCAGGGCGAGTTCGATTTCTCCAGCCTGCTGGTCGACGACATCGACCGTATCGAGATCCTGCGCGGCCCGCAGAGCGCCTTCTGGGGCTCGAAGGCGATGGCCGGCGTCGTCAACATCATCACCAGGCGCGGCGAGCGCGACGGCTTTTCCGTGCGCGGCAAGTCGGAAGCCGGCACCGATGGCACCTGGCTTGGCGGCCTGTCGCTGAGCGGCGGCGGGACGAATTATGACGTCGCGCTTTCCGGCCTGTTCCGCGAAACCGGCGGCTTCAACATCTCCGATTTCGGTTCCGAAGACGATGGCGACCGCAACGCCACTTTCAACGGCAAGGTGACCGTCGACCTGACGCCGAACCTGACGGTCGACGGAACGCTGCGCTATGTGCATCGCGACAGCGACATCGATGCGCAGGACTACAGCTTCGGCAACCCGACCTACGGTCAGGTTCTCGACACCGACGACGAGGCGAAGACGCGCGAACTCTTCGGCTCGGCCGGCGCCACGCTGATCTCGCTCGACGGGGCGCTGACCCAGAAGGCGCGCTTCACCTTCGGCGATACCGAGCGTGAAAATTTCGAAAGCGGCGCGCGAAGCTCGTGGAACGAGGGCGGCCGCTACACCGGCACCTACCAGGCGAGCTACGAATTCGACACGCCCGGCTTCCTCGACGCGACCCATCAGTTCACCGGCGGCTATGAGTGGGAGCGCGAAACCTTCCTGCCGTCGCATCTCACCGACAGGCTTTCGCGCAACTCCAATTCGCTGATCGGCCAGTATCGCGGCGATTTCCTCGAACAGGTGAGCGTCAATGCCTCTGTGCGACACGACTTCAACGACGCCTTCGATGACGCCACGACCTTCAGCCTGAGCGTCGCCTGGCGCGTTCCCGGCACCGAGGCGCGGCTGCACACCTCGGTCGGCACCGGTGTGACCAACCCGACATTCTACGAGCAGTTCGGCTATGTGCCGAGCGCCTTTGTCGGCAACCCGAACCTGAAGCCGGAGGAGAGCCTGGGCTGGGACATCGGCCTGGAATACGGCTTCTTCGACCGCGCGCTGGTCGTCGATCTGACCTATTTCAACCAGGATCTGACCAACGAGATCTTCACCTCCTATGCCGGCCCGCTGCCGACCCCCGTCAACATGGATGGCGTGAGCGACCGCCAGGGCGTGGAACTGGCGGCGACCCTGAACCTGACGAATGGCCTGAGTGCTACGGCGACCTACACCTATACCGACGCTGCCGAGCAGCAGGTGGCCGGCGGTCCGCAACTGCGCGAGGTGCGCCGTCCCGAACATTCGGGATCGTTCAATGTCGCCTACACCTTCCTGCAGAATCGCGGCCGGGTCTTCGGCGAGGTCGTCTTCAATGGTGACATGCTCGATCTCGACTTCTCGACCTATCCCTCGACGCGCGTAACGCTCGACGGGTACACCGTGGTCAATGTCGGCGGCAGCTACCGCTTCAACGACAGTTTCGAGGCCTTCGGACGGGTCGAAAACCTGTTCGACGAGGATTATGAGGAGGTTCTGGGCTACAACACCCAGGGCCGCGTAGCCTTCATCGGTCTCAGGGGACGGTTCTGACGCATGAAGACCCGACGCGCATGGACTGGAGCCTTTCGCTGCGTGATGGCGGCCGCGGCCGCTCTCGCCTCATGGCCAAGCCTGCCCGCATCGGCAGATGAGACGCCGCGCCGCGTGGTTTCGATGAACCTGTGCACAGATCAGCTCGCCATGCTGCTGGCGGGTGACGGGCAGCTTAATTCCGTCTCCCATCTGGCCTCGAACCGCCAGGCCTCGGTGCTTGCCGACGAGGCGAAGCGCTATCGCGTCAATCACGGTCTGGCCGAGGAAGTGTTCCTGATGCAGCCCGACCTCGTGCTCGCCGGCACCTACACCACGCGGGTAACGGTGGCGCTGTTGCGCCGGCTCGGCTTCCGGGTGGAGGCGTTCGAGCCGGAAGCTTCTTTCGACGATGTGCGGGCCAATATCCGCCGCATGGGCGCCCTCTTGGGGCGTTCCGCGAGTGCCGAGGCGATGGTCGCGGCGCTCGACAGGGCGCTGGCTGAAGAAGCCGCCAGGCCGGGCGCGCCGGCCTCTGTCGCGCTTTACTCACCCAACAGCTATCTCTCCGGGCCCGGAACGCTGGCCGACGCCGCGGTCAAGGCGGCGGGTCTCGAAAACGTCGCCGACGCGCTGGGCATTGCCGGGGCGGGTCGCGTGCCGCTGGAGGCTCTGGTGATGGCCGATCCCGACCTTCTGGTCACCGGAGGCAGCGACTATGGCCGGCCGGCCCTGGCGCAGGAGAATTTTCGCCACCCGGCCTTTCAGGCGCTGGAGGCGCAAAAGACCGCCGTGACGGTCCCCGACAAATACTGGATCTGCGGCGCATCCTTCACCGCCGAGGCTGTGCGCATCCTGCGGCGGGCCGCAGGCAGGGCGAACGTCGTGGAGCACGCCGAATGAGTGAGAATGCCCGCTACCGGCTGGTTCTGGCCGTGCTGGCGGCGCTTGTCGCCGTCCTGTTCGCCATGTCGCTGACGGTCGGTCCGGCAGCCATAGGCTTTGCCGATTCCATCGCCGCGCTGTTTTCGAACGACCGCGGCGCGATTGCGCTCATCATGCGCGAAATCCGCCTTCCGCGCGCCATTCTGGGGCTGATGATCGGCGCCACGCTGGGCCTCTCGGGCGCCGTGCTGCAAGGCTATCTACGCAATCCGCTGGCCGAGCCGGGCCTGCTCGGCATCTCCGCCTCCGCCTCGCTGGGTGCCGTGTTGGCGATCTATACCGGCCTTTCTGCGGCCTTTCCGCTCGGCCTGCCGCTTGCCGCGCTGGCCGGGGCCGTGCTCGCGGTCTTCATCGTGCAGGCGATGGCCGGAATTCGCGGCGGCACCCTGACCATCATCCTCGCCGGTGTCGCTGTTTCCAGCTTCGCCGGCGCGATGACCTCGCTGGCGCTCAATCTGTCGCCGAACCCGTTTGCGGCACTCGAGATCGTCTTCTGGATGCTCGGCGCGCTGACCGACCGCTCGATGACCCATGTCTGGCTGTCTGCGCCCTTCATGCTTGTCGGCTGGGTCATGCTGGCGAGCCTCGGGCGTCCGCTCGACACACTCACGCTCGGCGCCGACGCCGCCCAGTCGATGGGCATCGGCATGCGGCGCGTTCAGTTCCTGGCTGTCTTCGGCACCGCGGCCTGCGTCGGTGCAGCCACGGCGGTTGCCGGCGCCATCGGCTTCGTCGGGCTGGTCGTGCCGCATATCCTGCGCCCGCTCGTCGGGTCGCTTCCCTCACGCTTGCTGCCGGCTAGCGCGCTGGGCGGCGCGGCGGTGCTGCTGGCGGCTGACATTCTCGTGCGGCTGATTGCGCCAAGCAAGGATTTGAAGCTCGGGGTGCTCACGGCGATCGTCGGCGCGCCCTTCTTCCTGTGGCTCGTCTGGAAGACGCGGAGGGCGATGCTTTGACGCTCCTGAAGCTCGACGATCTGAGCGCATTTCTCGGCGGCAGAAGGGTCGTCGACCAGGTTTCGCTCGCGGTCGGCGAAGGCGAATGCGTCGGCCTCATCGGCCCCAACGGGGCAGGCAAGTCGTCGCTCCTGCGCGCCGCGCTGGGTCTCGTTGCAGCCGCGGGAACGGTCGAGATCGCTGGCCGCGACGCCTCGTCCTGGTCGCCCCGCCAGCGCGCCCAGCACGTCGCCTATCTGCCGCAGGATCATGAGATCGCCTGGCCGGTTTCGGTCGAAAGGCTGGTCGCGCTCGGGCGCGCACCGCATCGCGGTCGCTTCGCCGGCCTCGGCCCGCGCGACCGGACGGCCATCGAAGCCGCCATGCGGCGCATGGAGGTCGACCAGTTTCGCACTCAGCCGGCGACCCGGCTTTCGGGCGGCGAGAAGGCGCGGGTGCTGATCGCCCGCGCGCTCGCCCAGGAAGCGCCGCTGCTGTTGGCCGACGAGCCGACGGGCGGCCTCGACCCGGCGCACCAGATCACCCTGATGCGGCTGTTTCGCGCCCTGGCATCGGAAGGCAAGGCGGTCGTTGCCTCGCTGCACGACCTCGGCCTTGCCGCGCGCTGGTGCACGCGGCTGGTCCTCATCGACAAGGGACGCATTGTTGCCGACGGACCGCCCGATACGGTCTTGAACGAAGAGGCGCTGCGCGCCGTCTACGGCGTCACGGCCTTTCGCGGCGAGGCCGAGGGCGGGATGGTGCTGCAGCCGCTCGACATCATCGACACCGACAGACAATGAAGGAACGGGCAATGAATGATTTCGCCACCCTGCTGCGCCAGCATCTCGCCGACTGGCAGAGCGGCTGGAGCATGGGCAGTTTCGGCGCCATAGCCGAGTTCCACCAGGACGAGGGCGAACGGCCCGAGATCGATGCGCCCGACGAACTGACAAGGGCGACGGCGCGCGGCGCCATCCGCATCAACCGCGAGCAGGCAGGCGGGATCGTGCCGGTCGCCTATGAAACGCTGAGCCCTAGGCCGCACCGCTGGAGCCAGGCCGTCGCCCTGTGCCTGCCGGAGGCGGCGGCGCGGCGCAGCGCCCGCGCGGCACTCACCGAGCTCGGACCGGATAGGGACGCCATTCGCCCTCAGGACCGTGACGCCGTGCTCTTCGACATGGGTCTTGCCCTGCCGCAATGCGACTTCTGCATCCGCACCGGCGATACGGACCTCATCGCGGTGCTACGCAAGGCCGAAGGCCGATCGATCTTCGCGCCCGACAATCACACGATGGGCGCCATCCTGAAGGTTCATCCGCATCGCATCGCGCTGACGAGTATCGGGCGCGTGGAGGTCTACCAGAAGATCGGCGGCCCGGACACCGGCGGCGTCTCGCCGCCCGGCCCGCATTCCCATGTCCTGCCCAAGCTCTTGCGGACCGGCCGCACTCATTCGGCCAATACGCCGATCCCGGAGGGGCTCCTTCCGCTCGGGGCGCTGCATCCGGGCAATCCGGTCATTGGGCCGATGGGCGAAGACCAGGCGTTCGATCCGGCATTGCACAAGGCGTTCCAGGCGCTGCATTCGGCCTATGGTCCGCCGGGTATGGCGGCGGTCAAGGACAGCGTGCTCGGCGCTGTCGAAGCGGGAGAAGAGCCGGCCGCCTTCGCGCCGCCGCCCGGACGCGCCGAACGCGCCGCGGTGAGGCTGGCGCTCAGGCAACAGGCGCGCGCAGCGGAGGCCTTGGGCGATGCGGCGGGCCTGGCACGCCTTCAGGCTTGGCTGGCGGTCTTCGAGCCGGGCGGCGCGTCCGAGGCCGAGGAGGACGACGCGCCCGGCTATTGAGCCAGGTCGGGAGGAGCCGTCCCGCTCTCGTGGTTCGACAAGGCAACAAGAGAACTCGCCATGGTGCGTGCGAGCCAAGGCGATAAGGTCGAGCTGGTCGGGCGCTACCAGGCCGGCACGCGGGGGCGTCAAGCAACATACTTGTGCGCCGAACGGTTGTGTTGCAAATGGTTATTCTTCTTGGACAGGCATTCGTCACGGAAGCGGCGGAACCACCGGAAGACAGTGCTTTTCGGTGGAAAGTCGGACGGCAGGAGCCGCCCGCCGATGTCGCTTGGCAGTTAATTGGGTTCTTCCTCACTTTGTGTGGAGTCGTGGCAACATTCGTGCCTTCAGCAGTTCAGGACCGGCCCGACCGTACATCGAGCGCTTGAGGGTCTTGAGGCGGTTGATCTGGCCTTCGGCCTGGCCGTTGCTCCAAGGCAGCTCGATGGCGTTGTTGACGGCATCGATGTCTCTCCGCAGGACGCGGGCGAACCGCATGATAGGAATGAGTTCGGAGTCGATCGCATCGTCGATCCACGCATCCAGTGGTGCCGACCTCTTGTCGCGAAGAATACCGTTGAAGCGCATCGCCAGGCGTCGCATCTCGGCGAACGCCTCAGATCCTTGCTTCAGGGCATCGACCTTCCTTGCCTGCCGGTCAGTCAGCAGGCCTCGCGGCTTGATGCACAGCGCTGCGGCCACCACTGGCGAAATCGCATGACCGGTCTCCGGATCTCGAACCGGCTCCGACTTCAACGTGGTAGGTGGCACATCGTCGGCCTGTTCCCTTTCGGCCCGCCGCCAGGCTCCGAGCAAGCGCTCCAGATTTGCGACGCTGCCGGTGTAGCCGCGCTGCTTGACGTCATGAAACAGATGTCGTCCGCGGCGGTTCCATCCTTCCAGCATTGGGCAAGGAAGGCTTCGAAATTCCATGGTGATGTGGGGTTCAGTGCTGCTCGTCGCCTGTCTGGCGGAGCCGCGAACTTGAGCCACTTCGTTACGCTGCGACGTTCATAGCCGGTCCGACGGGCAATCTCGCTGTAGGACAGCCCTTGCTGGCGCAAAGTGTGGAGCATGTCGAATATATCCTGGCGGGATTGCCTATGCGCGAGACGGGCGCGCCGGCGATGCGTCGCCGCGTCAACAATTGCGTCCTCCGAAAGAATGGCCCTGCCGGTGGAACGCCCGGAAAGGCTCATCTGTTCTTCGATGGCTGAGCGAAGGTTCTGCACCAGATGAAACCGATCGGCGACCTGCTGGGCCTGCGGTGCGCCTTCACGGGTGGCCTGCGCATACAAGCCGCAGCGGTCGCGACTGACAACCTCGATGGAAGGATGGTCACGCAGCCACTCGGCCGCACTCTCGACGCTGCGGTCATCCAGTATGTCGATGACCGAGCGGCGCTCGAGGTCGACCATCATGGTCCCATAGCTCGTCGCGCGCCGCCAACTCCAATCATCGATACCGACCACCCGTATCTCGGAATTGCGTTGGGCAACCGCAGCATCCCGTTTCAGTTGCCGCAGGATGGTGTCGTCGCTGACCGGCATGCCGAGCCGCTGCATCAACCGCTCGCCAGGACGGCCGCCAGTACTGTGGCCGAGCAGGCAGACAATCTCTCCGACCCTTCTCGTCCGACGCGCGTATGGATCAGCTACCGTCGGCAGTCGGTCGGTAAACGTCTGTCGCAAACATGCCTGATGCGCACATCGCCAGCGGCTCAGCAGGAGTTTCACTGTCACCGACCGACCCTGGACCGGCAGATCCTGGAGGCTACGGCGGGACCAGCCATGCCTACTTCGGCTTCGCCGTCCACAGTCGGGGCAGATGCCGATCACGGATCCGGCAGCGGAAACAACCCACCCGTCGTCAACAGTGAGCGCGACACCCAATATCTTGACCCCTGGGCCGGGTGACCATTTCAATTTCGTTCGCATGCCCGCCGATAGCGACAACCTCGCTAACGACGAATGAACCACACAAAGTGAGGAAGAACCTAATTAAGTGCCGAGCGACACCTCGAAATCCGCGTGGCAAAACATATATCGCCGTGAGCGAATAATTTTGATGAATTATTCGTTTGTAATAGAGTTTCCGATCCGACCATTCTGTCGTCACGGGAGCCTGCGGCCGTGTCTTACCGGCATCCGCGCGCTTCATCGGAGCCATCAAGTCCGTTCGGGGGCGGTGTTGGAAGAGCAGAGACAAGACTACGACGTGCTGGTGATCGGGGGCGGAAACGCCGCCCTTTGCGCGGCGATCGCAGCCCGAAGTGCCGGGGCGTCGGTCCTGGTTCTTGAAGCGGCGACCAAGTTTTATCGCGGAGGCAACACGCGACACACCCGCAACATGCGCTGCGCCCACGACAGAGCGACCGAGACGCTTTCAGGCCCCTATACGGAAGAAGAATTCTGGGACGACCTGCTGCGCGTCACCGGAGGCGAAACCAACGAAGACCTCGCCCGCCACATGATCCATCAGTCGAAGGCGATGCTGGGCTGGATCGCGAAGCAGGGCGTCCGCTTCCAGCCATCCCTCGGGGGAACGCTCAGCCTCGGCCGCACCAACTCCTTCTTCCTGGGTGGCGGCCGCTCGATGCTCAACGCGCTCTACAAGACGGCGGGCGGCCTCGGTGTAGACGTGCTCTACGAGGCGGAGGTCGTCGAGCTCGAGATCGAGGACGGCTTCTTCTGTTCCGCAACCTACATGCATAACGGCGAGCGCAGGAACGTGGGTGCGCGCAGCCTCGTCGCGGCGGCGGGCGGCTTCGAATCCAACATCGAATGGCTGAAGGAGGGGTGGGGCGAAATCGCGGACAATTTCCTCATCCGCGGCACGTCGAACAATCGCGGCACGGTGCTGCGAATGCTGCTGGACAACGGCGTCGACCGGATCGGCGATCCCACACAATGCCATGCGGTTGCAATCGACGCACGCGCGCCGAAATTCGACGGCGGCATCATCACCCGGCTGGACTGCGTGGTTTTCGGCATCGTCGTCAACAAGCTTTCGCAACGCTTCTATGACGAGGGTGAGGACATCTGGCCCAAGCGATACGCGATATGGGGCCGTCTCGTCGCCGCGCAACCCGACCAGATCGCCTACATCATATTCGACTCCCCCTCGCTGCGGCGCTTCATGCCCTCGCTCTATCCGCCGATCGAGGCATCGACCATCGAGGAGCTTGCCGGGAAACTCGGACTGGACCCGGCAGCCCTGGCGCGCACAGTCGGCGATTTCAACGCGGCGGTGCAGCCCGGAACCTTCAACGACGCGATCCTCGACGACTGCCGCACCGAGGGGCTGACGCCGCCGAAGTCGCATTGGGCGCAGAAGATCGAGACGGTGCCGTTCTATGCCTACCCGGTGCGACCCGGCATCACCTTCACCTATATGGGCGTGCGCGTGAACAAGCAGGCGCGCATGATCATGGCCGACGGCAGGCCCGCTGCGAACATGTTCGCCGCCGGCGAGATCATGGCAGGAAACGTGCTGGGCCGTGGCTATGCGGCCGGCATCGGCATGACCGTGGGCAGCGTATTCGGAAAGATTTCAGGAGAGGGGGCGGCGGGCAATGCACACAACTAAGGCGCTTGCCGAAGCGAACCGGCTGATGACGGTTTGCAATTCGTGCCGGTACTGCGAGGGTCTCTGCGCGGTGTTTCCGGCAATGGAGATGCGCCGGTCCTTCGCCGACGGCGACCTGAACTATCTGGCCAACCTCTGTCACAGTTGCGGCGGTTGCTACATCGACTGCCAGTTCACGGCGCCCCACGAATTCGACGTCAACGTGCCGCGAACGCTGGCCATCGTCCGGTCCGAATCCTACGCGGCGCATGTGTGGCCGCAGGCTATGTCGGGCGTTTTCCGCCGCAACGGTCTCGTCATTTCCCTGCTGACGGCGGCCACCATCTCGGCGTTCTTCATCGGCATGATGCTGGTGCACAGCAGCGGCGGCATGTTCCGGGCCTATGCGGACGCGGACGGTTCCTTTTATGCGCTGATGCCGCACAACGTCATGGCCGGCGTGTTCACGGCCGTTTCGGCCGTCGCCGCGCTTGCCATGGTCCTGAGCATACGCAATTTCTGGCGCGCGGCCGGCACGTCGCTGCCGATCGCGATGGCGCCCGCCGATATCTGGCAGGCGATCAGGGATGCGGCGACGATGCGCTATCTGGAAGGCGGCGGGCAGGGTTGCTACGAGGACGAGGCGGTCGGAACTGACAATCGGCGCTTCTATCACCATCTCACATTCTACGGCTTCATGCTGTGCTTCGCCTCGACCAGCGTCGCGACGAGCTATCACTATCTGCTTGGAATGGAGGCGCCCTATCCCTGGTACGACCTGCCGGTTGTTCTGGGAACCATCGGCGGTATAGGGCTTCTGATCGGGCCTGTCGGCCTGCTGCTCGCCAAGAAGAAGCGCGATCCGATGGTGCAGGACGATTCGTTTCGCGGCATGGAAGTCGGTTTCATCGTCATGCTTTTCCTGACGAGCCTCACCGGCCTGGCGCTGATGCTGATGCGCGAAACCGCCGCGATGGGCGTTCTCCTGGCGCTGCATCTGGGCATTGTCGCGGCGCTGTTCCTGACGATGCCCTATGGCAAGTTCATGCACGGGCTCTACCGCTTCACGGCGCTGGTTCGTTATTCGGCTGAACGGCGCCTGCACATGTAATCGCGGCCTCCCGGCCTGCCTCGAAAGGAAGCAAATCCGCTTTTTGCCCATTCAAGGCGCATGGCGGATTTCGCTTTACGTCCGGGCTGGTCGGTGGTTAGCCGGCAATCAGGCGGTGGCGCGCTGGCCGTCGAGTTCGTCCGCAGCCGCGACGATGGCGTTGACGATACCCATGTAACCGGTGCAGCGGCAGATCTGCCCGCTGAGCTCGGCACGCACCTGTTCCTCGCTGGGAACGCGGTAGCGGCGGATGATATCGACCGCCATCATCAGCATTCCGGGCGTGCAGAAACCGCACTGCAGGGCATGTTTGTCGTGGAAATGCCTGCGCACCACATCGGTTATCGCGTCGTTGCGCGTGCCTTCGATGGTGAGGATATCGCTGCACTCGCAGCGGGCCGCCAGCACGATGCACGAGCGCACCGGCGTTCCGTCGAGATGAACGGTGCAGGCGCCGCAGGCGCCATGGTCGCAGCCGACATGGGTGCCGGTCAGGTTCAGCTTCTCGCGCAGCAGGTCCGAGAGGCTGTCGCGCGCATCGATCACGACCGTCTCTTCTTCGCCGTTGATGGTGAGCGTCACTTCGACCATGACTGCGCCTCCGTGATCGCGGTTGAAACGGTGTGGTGGTGACAGCGTAGCTGATAGGGCGTCACGTCCTCATGCACCTCGACGATGTCTTCGCGGATCGCCTCTGCAAGCGTGGCGGCGGTCGCCTCGCGGTCTTCATCGAGAATCCCGGATGTCCGGATCAGCAGGCGCGCGCAGCTTGCGATGCCCGTCAGCGCGACGCGCGTCGGCAGGTCGCCGTCTCCCAGCACGGCGATGGCGAGCGAGTCGGCGAAAGCGCCGCTCTTGCGCGTGACCTTGGACACCCCCCACCTCGCCATCGGCCGGCGGGGAATGACGACGCGGGTCAGAAGCTCGCCCGACTCCAGCGCGGTGGTGTAGGCGTCGACGAGAAACTCTTCCATCGCGATCTCGCGCTCGCCGTCGTCAGCTGATGCGGCAATAACCGAGGCGTCGAGCGCCAGCAGGCAGGCCGGCCAGTCGGCCGAAGGATCGCACAGGGACAGGCTTCCGCCGAGGGTTCCCATGTTGCGGACCGCGCGATAGGCGATCTTCGCGGCGACCCGTTGCAGCAGGCCGTTGAAGGCCTCGCGGTGCAGTCCGTCCTCAATGGCGGCATGGGTGACAAGCGCGCCAACGGACACGGTGGTTCCATCGTCGTTCGTGCCTTGAAGCGCGTGCAGCCTGCTGATGTCGACCAGCTTTTCAGCGGCTGTGACGCGCAAATTGAGCATCGGCAGCAGCGATTGCCCGCCTGCGATGACCGTCGCCCCCTCGTCGTCGCGCAGAAGGGCGAGCGCGTCGCTCAGGCTTTCGGGGCGGACATAGTCGAAAAGGGCAGGCTTCATGCGGCGGCCTCACTCTCCAGCGCGGCGACGACCGCATCGGACACGCGGCGGGGCGTCATCGGCGTTTCAAAAAACCAGGCACCGCAAAAGCGGAACGCGTCGTTGAGCGCGTTGGCTATGGCCGCAGGGGGCGCGATAGCTCCGCCTTCGCCCATGCCCTTTACGCCGAACTCGGTGCTTTCAGCCGGCGTGACCATGTGGCCGATGCGGAAACTCGGGATTTCGGTGGCACACGGCATCATGTAGTCGCCGAAGGTGGTTGCGATCGGCTGGCCGTTCTCGCTGAAGGACAATTCCTCGTAGAGCGCGGTGCCGATGCCCTGCGCAACGCCGCCGATTATCTGGCCGTCGACGATCTTGGGATTGATGAGATTTCCGCAGTCCTCGACGATGACATAGTCAAGGATTTCGGTAACGCCGGTGACCGGGTGGGCGAGAAGCGTCACCGCGTGGACGCCATAGGAAAAGACCCCGCCCGATTCCGGCGGCTCGTAGGTTTCCGTCGCTTCGAGACCGGGCCTTGTATCCGGCGGCAGCATCTCCGGCCTCAAATTGGCCGCCCTGGCGATCTCGGCGATCGACACGCTGCCCGAGCCGCCGTGCGCGCACGAGCCTCTCAGCTCGACATCGGCTTCCGACACCTGAAGAAGATGCGCGCCGATGCGGCGGATCTTGGCAGCGAGCTTGCGGCTCGCCTTTGCCACCGCGCCGCCGGAAAAGACGATGCTGCGCGACGCGAAGGTGCCGAACCCTTGAGGCGAAACGCCCGTATCGCCATGCCGGATCAGGATCGCGGCGGGGTCCATGCCAAGTTCCTGCGCGGCGATCTGCGAGAGCGAGGTTTCAAGCCCCTGCCCATGGCTCTGGATGGCGACCAGAACATGCGCGGTGCCGTCGGGCATCATGCGCACCGTCGCGGATTCGTAGCCGGGCACGACACGCGACTTGCGCTTGACCCACTCGACCGTGCCGTGGCCGCTTTGTTCGGTATAGACGGCGAAGCCGATGCCGAGCCTGCGCCCGTCGGGCTCGCCGCGCCGCTGGCGCTCGCGCAGGGCCGGCAGATCGATCATCGCCAACGCCTTGTCGAGCGCCGCTGGATAGTCGCCATTGTCGAGCCGCAAGCCGCCGGCGGTGCGATAGGGCATCATCTGCGGCTGAACGAGGTTTATGCGGCGGATCTCGACCGGGTCGATGCCGAGTTCATCCGCGAGTTCGTCCATCATCCTCTCGATGGCGAAGCACGCGCCCGGCCGCGCGACGCCCCGGTACGGCCCGATCGGCGCCTTGTTGGTGGCGACGGTGTGGGTGCGGATTTGCAAATGCTCGACCGTGTAGGAGCCGGGAAGGTTGCGCGCGGCCATGCCGGTTTCCATGAACGGACCGGAAGGCCAGAGCGCGAACGCGCCGGCATCGACATGCACGCTGCCTTCTATGCCGAGCACCCGACCTTCGCGTGTCGCATGAAGCGTCAGGTCGTAGTGGTGTTCTCTCGCCTGCACCGAAGCAATCAGGTGCTCGTTGCGATCCTCTATCCAGCGCACCGGATGATCCACCTTCATGGCGAGCGCGGCAAGTGCGATCTCCTCCGGCATCAGCCGGTTCTTGCCGCCGAAGCCGCCGCCGACATCCGGCGCGATCACCCTGACCTTGTGTTCAGGCATACCGAGAGCGAGCGCGATGCCATGGCGCATCACATGCGGCCCCTGGGTCGACGAGTAGACCACAAGCTCGTCCAGTCGATGATCGCGGTAGGCGATCACGCCGCGCGTCTCCAGCGGGTTCGTCGCCTGTCGGTTCATCTTGAGCCGGCGCCGCACCTTTACCGGCGCGTCGGCGACCGAGGCGATGTCGCCCTCGGAAATCACCGCATCGATGAATGAATTGTCGGGCCAGCCTTCATGCAGCAGGGGCGCATCGCCTTCCAATGCGGCGATGGCATCGATCACCGCGTCCTGCTCTTCGACATCGACGAACACTTCGGCGGCGATATCCTCCGCACCGGCGCGGTTGCGCCCGATGCACATCGCCACGGTCTGCCCGACGAAGAACACCTTGCCATCGGCAAGGGGAGGATAGGCGACATTGCGGAAGGTCGCCATTTCCGGGCCGCCGCCGATCGGGACGAGCGGCTGGAGATCGGCGAGGACGAAGACGTGCCTGCGATGTTCCTCGGGGATTTCGACGGACTGGATTCGCCCATGCGCCACCGGACTGCGCACGAAGGCGACGTCGCGCATCCTGGGCAGGCGGATGTCGGCGATGAAGGTGCTGGCTCCGGCAAGATGACGCTTGTCTTCCTTGCGCGGCAAAGATTTGCCGACCCACTGTCCCACGCCGTCCGGCGTCGTTTCGGCAGCCATGCCCCACCGTTCCCTGCAAGAATCCGTCTATCCCGCCCATATGCCCGCAGGGGCACAGGAGGGTGTTCGATATGGTCAGAGTATAGTCGAGACCATGCATTGCAAATCATAAAAACGCAGTTATTGATTATCTTGGACGATATATCGTGTTGAGGCGCGCGTGCTCGATCGGGGCAGCGTCTGTCCGGCAAAATGATGGGGAGACGTGTTTTGGGAGCTCAGATTTCGCTCAGGCACCTGCGGTGTTTCGCGGCCGTGGCGCGCACCGGTTCGTTCACCGTGGCGGCGCAGCAGCTTTTCAAGACGCAATCCTCGCTGACCGCGACCATCAAGCAGCTCGAGGACCTCGCCGGCGTGCAACTGTTCGACCGGACCACCCGCCGCGTCGTCCTGACCCGCGACGCGATCTGGTTTCAGGACGTGACTGAACGCATCCTGCGCGATTTCGACAACGCGGTGTCGGATCTGCAGGCGGTGGCGCGGAGCGAGCAGGGCAACATCAAGATCTCGGTTGCCCCGTCGCTGATGCCGCACGTGCTGGCGCCGACGCTCGTCGCGTTCCGGCATTCCTATCCGGACGTCAAGATTTCCGTTCGCGACGAAGGGTCGGACAAGACCGAACGCTCGGTTTTGGACGGCACGACGGATTTCGGCATATCGTCGCCGCTGAACAATTTCGCCGACCTGGACTACCGGCCGGTACTCGCGGACCCGTTCGGCGCGGTGTTTCCGAAGAACCATGCGCTGGTGAATTTCAAGGGGAAGCTCACCTGGGCTGATCTTCGCGACTACGAATATGTGTCACTGACCAAGGACACGGGCATCGGCGCGCTGATCCGGCATTATCCGGACCTCGAACCGAAGCATCAGGGCACCGAGGTCGATCACGCGTCGAGCACGACCTCGCTCTATGCGCTGTTGAAGCTGGGCAACCGGATCACGGTGCTGCCGTCACTCGCGGCCCATACCGATCCGATGTCGGAATTCGAGTTCCGCGAGTTGCACGAGCCGAAGATCGAACGTGAGGTTTGCGTCATCACCCGGCACATGCGTTCGTCGTCGCCGACGACGCGCCGCATCCTCGAAATCATGATGAAGACGATCCGCGAGTCGGAGCCGGTCCACGGCGTGCGGATTCTCGATCCGGACGCCGAAGTCAGCGCCTCGTTCATCGGCGGCCGGCCGAGCGGCACCATCCGTCAATGATGGTTCGAAAGAAGGTCGTCAGCGTGCGCTGACGACCTCGTTGAACCTGGCGAAGAATTCGCCCGCAAGCTTCTTCGAGGTCGACTGGATCAGGCGGTTGCCGAGCTGCGCGATCTTGCCGCGGACATCGGCGCGCGCGGTGTAGGTGAGCACCGTCAGGTCCGGCGCCTCCTCGGCGAGCACGACGTCGGCCCCACCCTTGGCGAAACCCGCGATGCCGCCCTTGCCCTCGCCCACGATGGTGTAGGACAGGGGCGGATTGATGTTGGTAAGCTCGACTTCACCGGCAAAGCGCGCCTTGATCGGGCCGATCTTCAGGGTGACGGCGGCGCTGAACCCCTTCTCGCGATCCGCTTCCAGCTTTTCGCAGCCGGGAATGCACTGTTTCAGCACAGCAGGGTCGTTCAGCGCCGCCCAGACCTTTTCAATGGGCGCGCTGATGCGCTCCTCGCCCGACATGTCGATAGCCATCGCACTCTCCGTCGATAATGTGAATCCCCCGGCGCCGGAAGCCGGTCAGGACTTCGCGCCGGCTTTCGACGTCTGGGTGGTGAGGAAGCTGCCGCGTCCACTGGCCAGAAGCTTTCCCTGCTCGTCGAACACTTCAGCCTCGCTGGTTCCGACCGTGCGGCCGAACTTGATGACCTTGCCGCGAACGATGAGGTCGCCTTTCATCGCCACGCGGTGGTAGTCGATGCGCAGGTCGATGGTCAGCACCGGCCCGCCCATCTTGCTGATCATCGCCAGGTTGGCGGCGAAGTCGATCAATGCGGCGTGGATGCCGCCCTGCGTCTGGCCGACCTTCGGATTGGCCACCCATTCGGGACGCCATGTCGCCTTGATCTCCAGCGTGTCTTCGCCGAGCGACAGCACCTTGATGCCGAGCCATGTGAGATAGGCGCTGCGATCGACGATCGCCTGCACGTCGGCGACGGTCTTTGCGGGAGTTTCGGTGCTCATGCCTGTTCCTTTTCCGCTTCCGATTTCTGCAGCCTTGCCGCCTCGGCCTCGAGGAAGCGCCTGTCGATCTTGCCGACATTGGTCATGGGCAGGGCGTCGAGGAAAATCACCTTGCGCGGATACTGATAGGGCGGCGCGTTCTTCAACACCTGGTCCTGCGCATCGTTTTCCGTCAGCGCCGAGCCGTGTCGCTTGACCACGAACGCATAGGGCACGGTATGCTTGGTCTCGTGAGGGGCGGGAACCACGGCCGCCTGGTCGATATCGGGGTGACGCTCGAGAACGAGCTCCACCTCGGCCGGATAGATATTGTGGCCGCTCGATGTGAACATGTCGTCCGACCGGCCGACGAAATAGTACCAGCCAAGCTTGTCGCGCCGCACGATGTCGCCGGTGTTGTACCAGCCGTCCCCGTCGATCCGCCTTGCCATCTCCTCGGGATTGTTGAGATAGCCGCTCATCATGCCGGGGCCGCGCACATGCAGCGTGCCGAAATCGTCGCTGTCGCCGACCAGCCTGAACTCGTTGCCGGCGATCGGGTAGCCGATGGAATGACGCGGCCGCGCGAGACCCTCAGGATGCCGGCCGAACAGGGCGGCGCTGGTTTCGGTGATGCCGAAGATCAGGTTGATCTGGGCGTTCGGGAAAAGTTCGGCGACCGAATCTATGAGCTGGTCGGATGCCGGTGCCCCACCCATCGTCGCCAGCCGCACGAATGAATAGTCGTTGCCGGCAAGCAGGTCGCGCTGTTGCAGAATCATCGCGAATATCGTGGGGACGCCCGCTGTGACGGTCGGTTTGTAACGGTTGACGGCCTCGACATATGTCTTCGCCTCGAACTTGCGCAGCAGCACGACCGTCGAGCCGCCATAGAGCACGCACTTGATCGAATTCATCGCGTGCTTGTGGTAGAGCGGCGCGGCGACGATCATCGTGTCTTCGGGCGAGAAGTACCGATCCTCGGAGATGGTTTTCGCGACCCAGCTATGCGCCCGGTGAGACAGCAGGGCACCCTTCGGCCTGCCGGTGGACCCCGACGTGTAGGCGATGAATGCCGTGGAATCGTATTCGGGCTCGAAGGGGACGAAATCGCCCGGACGCTTCAGCGCCGAAAGCCCCGTCTCGCCATCCGCATCGACGATGACGGCCGGCGTCGTTTCGGGCAGGTTGGGTTTCAGGCCCTGCTCGCAGAACACGAGCTTGAGGGCGGTCTGCTCGATGATCCAGGCGATGGTGTCCTTCGGCTGAAGGATGCCCATCATCACAGGCACGATACCGGCACGCATCGCGCCGTAGAAGACTTCCAGAAATTCGAGCCGGTTCGAGCAGTAGACGCCGACCCGGTCGCCAGCCACCAGCCCGCGCTCCAGAAGGCCGCGGGCGACGGCGTCGCATGCGGCGTTATAGGTGGGATAGTGGACGCTGCGCGGCTCGGCCGGATTGCCGAGATCGATGACGGCCACATGTCCGGGTGTGTTGAACGTTCGGCCCAGACAGCCGAGATTGGGGATCCGGGCGGTCATGGCGTGACGATGACCTTGCCGAAGATGCGACGGTCCGCCAGCAGGCCAACGCCTTCGGCAGCGCGCTCGAGCGACAGCCAGACCTCGACCACGGGCTTGAGCTTGCCGGAAGCGACGAAGTCGAGGCAGGCGACGATGTCTTCGGGAACGTAAGCGCGGCTGCCGATGATCTCGGTCTCGCGGTGCCACAGGAAGCGCACGTCGATGTCGCACAGATGGCCGGCGGTGGAGCCGCAGGTCAGGATCCGTCCGCCGGTCGCCATGCTGCGCTGCGTCTGGATCCAGGTGTCGCCGCCGGTGAAGTTGATCGCCACGTCGACACCGGTCTTTCCGGTCGCATTCCAGACCGCGCGGGAAAATTCCGGCGTTTCGGTGTAGTTGATGATGTGATCCGCGCCCAGCTCGCGCAGCTTCTGGCCTTTTTCCTCGCTCGACGTGCAGGCATAGACCTCGCAGCCGACCATCTTCGCGAATTGCAGGCAGGAAACGCCGACTCCGCCGCTCGCGCCGAGGATGAGCACCTTTTCGCCGGCCTTGATCTTGCCGCGCGTGAACAGCATCCGGTGCGATGTGCCGTAGGCGATGGGCAGGGCGGCGGCATCCTCGAAGCTCACCCCTTCGGGGATTTCGATCAACTGGCGCTGGTCGGCGGCAATGTATTCGCACAGGCCGCCATTGCCGTTTTCGCCCAGCACGCCGCCGGTGGGAAAGCGGGGGAACAGCACGACGTTCTTGCCGACCCACTCCTCTGGGACGCCCGGACCTGCCTTGCGAACGATGCCGGCAATGTCGCCGCCGGGGATGCGCGGCATGGTCGTGGGCATGTCGGGCATGCCCTGCATCACGAAGACGTCCATGTAGTTGAGGCCGCAGGCCTTGATCTCGACCAGGGCCTGGCCGTCGCCGACCTCCGGTATCGGCCACTCCTCCAGCTTGAGCTGCTCGATGCCACCGTGTGCGCGCAGCGCGCTCACTTTCATGGTCGTGTTGCTTGCCATTTCTTGGATGCTCCTTGTTTCGTGGGGCGAGCATAGGGCTGGCTGTTTTCGACAACAAATGATTAGAAATCGAAAATTGATTATCGGAAACGATAAATAAGAAGCTTGCTCATCTCACGGCCGGCACCGCGTAGATGTGGTGGTCGCTTGGCCACTGAACGCCCGCGCTCTCGCTTGCGCGACGAAATCCAATTTATCGGCCCAAGTGAATAATTTTTGGAAAATAATCATTTGCGCATCAAATTGGTCGTGATTAGCGTTTTGGCTACCGAAGCGGAAGGCCGGCAGTCTTCGCGGCAATATCCGCACGCCGATGTGACTCAGAAAATTAGCAAATCGGGACGGATCACGTGGGATCAGAAGTCGTAAAAGAGGATTGGGCGGAGATTTTCGTCCGCGTCCTGAAAAGCAACGAGATCGATCTTGTTGCCTATGTACCTGACAATGTCCTTCGGCCTCTGATCGACGCCATCGAGGCTGATCCCTATTTCACCGTGGTTCTGCCGGCCCGCGAGGAAGAGGCCATCGCCATCGTCGCCGGCGCCTATATGGGCGGCCGCAAGGGCATAACGCTGATGCAGACGAGCGGGTTCGCCACCGTTCCCAACGCGCTGGCATCGCTGGCCTGCCCGTTTCAGCTTCCGGTGGTGATGGTCGTTTCGGAACGCGGCACGATCGGCGAGTTCCAGCAGGGACAGGCCATGGTCTGCAGGACGATGCGCCCCGTGCTGCAAAGCCTCGGCATCGAGCATTTCGCGATCCAGGACCGCTCGCAGGTCGAGTTCGTGGCCGATGGCATGATCCGTCAGGCATTCGCCACGCGCGCTCCGGCCGCAATCATTCTTTCGCCCTTGTTGACCAAGCGGCCGCACTGAGAGGCGAGCAGAGATGTCTGTCATGGAAACCAATTCGGGCCGCCAGACCGCCAAGATTCTCAATCGCAGCGTGATGACCAAGCGGTTGGTCGCCAGGCTGAAGAATGAGGAAGCCGTCATCGGCGGCATCGGCAACAGCAATTTCGACCTTTGGGCCAGCGGCCAGCGGCCACAGAATTTCTACATGCTCGGCAGCATGGGACTTGCCAGCTCGATCGCGCTCGGCGTTGCGCTGGCGCAGCCGCAGCGCAAGGTCTTCGCGCTCGACGGCGACGGTTCGATCCTTATGCAGCTTGGCGCGCTCGGAACGGTCGCGGCGGTGTCGCCGTCCACCCTGTGCATCGTCATATGGGATAACGGCATCTACCAGATCACCGGCTCGCAGAAGACCATGACGTCCGGTTCGGCCGATATCGTCGCCATCGCCAAGGGCGCGGGCCTCAGTCAGTCCGACTGGGCGCAGGACGAAGAGCACTTCGACGCGCTCGTCGAACAGGCGCTTGCCGGGGACGGGCCGCGCCTGATCGCGGTGCGCATCGACGGCGCCAAGCCTGCGGGCACGACGGACCGCGACCCGGCACGCATTCGTATCAATTTCATGAACGGTCTCGGCGTCTAGCTGCCAGGAAGGGTTCGCGATGTCCAGGCTTCTCATCGGCGGCAAATGGGTGGACGGCGAAAGCGTCGCCCAATTGCGCGACCGCTTCCGCGACAAGGTGTTCGGAGAGATGCACGTCGCATCGACCGAGCAGGTGACGCAGGCCGTGTCGGGCGCCCTCGAAGGCGTCGCCGAATCCAGCCTCGGGCCGTATGACCGCTATCGGATTCTGATGAGCGCCTCGCGCCTGATCCAGGATCGCCGCGAGGAGCTTGTCGCCACGATGCGTGACGAGGCCGGCTTCACCCGCGCCGATGGCGAGAACGAGGTCAACCGCTGCGTCCAGACGCTGGAGCTTTCCGCCGAGGAGGCGAAGCGACTCAACGGCGAGTTGGTGCCGATGCTGGCCGCCGCCGGCGCGCGCGACCGCATCGGGTTCACCATCCGTGCGCCGCGTGGCGTCATCTGCGCGATCACGCCTTTCAACTCGCCGCTGAATACGCTGGCGCACAAGGTCGGGCCGGCTCTGGCGGTCGGAAATTCCGTGATCGTCAAGCCTTCCAGCTATACGCCGCTTTCAGCGGTGGCGCTGTGCGAGGTGTTGCTCGAAGCCGGGCTTCCGCCAAAGCTGCTCTCGCTCGTCCACGGGCCGGGAGGACGGATCGGCCGCACGCTGCTCGCCGACGAGCGCATCGCCTACTACGCCTTCACGGGCAGCACGCAGGTGGGGCGTGAAATCCAGCAGGCGGCCGGGCTGCGCGGCACGCAACTCGAACTCGGCAGCATCGCCAGCACCATCGTCTGCGACGATGCCGATTTCGACCTCGCGATCCCCAAAATTCTCAATGCGGGTTTCCGCAAGGCCGGTCAGGTATGCACGTCGGTGCAGCGGCTTCTGGTCGATCGCAAGGTGCACGACCGCTTCGTCGCCAGGCTGGTTTCGGCGGTCGAGGCTGTGAAGGCCGGCAATCCCGCGGAAGACGGGATCACCGTGGGGCCGATGATAAGCCTTGCACATGCCGAGCGCGCCGAACGCTGGGTGGCGGAAGCCGTCGAAGGCGGCGCGAAGGTTCTGGCCGGCGGCCGGCGCGACGGGGCGGTCATGCAGCCCACGGTTCTGTCCGGCGTGGACGAGCGCATGAAGGTCGTGTGCGAGGAAATCTTCGCGCCGGTTCTCAGCGTCATTCCCTTCGACACGGTCGAGGAAGCGGTCGAACGAGCCAATGCCAGCCCCTACGGCCTGGCGGCTGGCCTGTTCACCTCCAACCTTCATCGCGCGCTGAGGCTGGCCCAGTCGCTGCGGTTCGGCGGCGTGCATGTCAACGAGGCCTCCAGCGCGCGGATCGACGCCATGCCTTTCGGGGGCGTCAAGGACAGTGGCTTCGGCCGCGAGGGACCGGCCTACGCCGTTCGGGAAATGTCGGAAGAGCGTCTGATTACGATTTCCTACTGAATTCTGCAAGACCACGAAGAACAGGTCAACGACGAAATGAATGAGACAAACCACGATCACGAGCGGCTGCGGGTGGCAGTCGATATCGGTGGCACTTTCACCGACGGCGTTGCCACGATGGAACCCGCGGGGCACATCTGGGTCGCGAAGTCGCCGACGACCCCGGCAGATCCGGGACAGGCCGTCTCGACGGTTCTGGAGGACCTGCTGCGTCAGGTCGACGAAACCCTCGGCGCCTGCTCGGAAAAACTTCAGGAAGTCGTTCACGGCACCACGCTCATCACCAACACACTGATCGAGCGCAAGGGCGTCAAGACGGCCCTGGTGACGACTAAGGGCATGAAGGACATGCTCGATATCGGCCGCGAATGGCGCTACGACATCTACGACCTCAACATCGAACTTCCACAGCCGCTGATCGACGGCGACAGCCGCGTCGAGGTGGATGCGCGTCTCGATGCGCGCGGTGAGGAACTCGACCCGCTGAGCGATGAGGCGCTCGACGGGGTGGTGCGCGAACTTTCCGCCATCGACGCGGACTCGATTGCCGTGTCGCTGCTACATTCCTACAACAACACCGAACATGAACGGCGCGTCGCGGAGAAGCTGCAAGCGGCAATGCCGGACAAGGCAGTGTCCCTGTCTTCCGATCTTGCCCGCGAAATCAAGGAATTCGAGCGCACGTCGACGGTGGCCGCCAACGCCTACGTCAAGCCGATCGTCGCACGCTACCTGCATGAACTCGACGGGCGCATCGGCAGCGTCAAGGAAGGCACGCCGCTTCGCGTCATGGTTTCCAGCGGTGGCTTCTGCTCTGCCAAGACGGGCGCCGAGTCGCCGATCCTGCTGCTGGAATCCGGCCCCGCCGCCGGTGTGCTGTCGGCGCTGAACACGGCGCAGCAGGTCGGCGTCGACCAGGTTCTCGCCTTCGACATGGGCGGCACGACAGCCAAGGCGTGCGTGGCCGTCGACGGCGAAGCGCCGGTGACCCACAGCTTCGAATGTGCCCGAGTCGAGCGCTTCAAGCGCGGTTCGGGTCTGCCGATCCTCATTCCCAGCATCGAACTGATCGAGATCGGGGCGGGCGGCGGATCCATCGCCCTCTGCAACCGGATGGGCCTGCTCAATGTCGGCCCGGAATCGTCCGGCTCGGTGCCCGGCCCTGCGTGCTACGGACGCGGCGGCACCGACATGACTGTGACGGATGCAGACCTGCTGCTCGGCTTTCTGAGCAGCAAGAACTTCCTCGGCGGGGACATGCATCTCGACGTCGATGCCGCGCAGGCGGCGGCGGAGCGGCTTGCCGGACAGCTCGGCGTCACCGCCATCGACGCGACCTGGGGCATCTGCAACATCGTCAACGAGAACATGGCGAGCGCGGCGCGCATCCACATCGCCGAAAACGGACACGACCCACGCGATTTCACCATGATCGCCACCGGCGGCGCCGGCCCTGTCCATGCCGTCGACGTGGCACGCAAGCTGCGCATTCCGCGGGTCATAATCCCCATCGCCGCAGGCGCCGGCTCCTGCCTCGGGATGCTTGCCGCGCCGCCGCGCATCGACCGGTCATGGTCGAGCCCGAAGCGGCTGACCGACGTCGACTGGCTCGAGGTCGCCGGGAACCTCGAGGTGATGCGCAAAGATGCGCTGACCGAACTTCAGGCCGCCGGGGCGACCGAAATCGAATGGTCGGTCGGCGCGGAGATGCGCTACGAGGGACAGGGCGCCGAGATTTCAGTCGGGATGCCGCTGGAGGCGCTTTCAAGCAAGCCGGGCGTCACGATCGAGGATGCGTTCGAGGCGCAGTACAAGAAGCTTTACGGCCGCCTCGTGCCCGATGCCGCGGTGCAGGTCATCACCTGGCGTCTCGTCGGTCGCGCGCCAAACACGGGCCAGAAGTTCGAGTGGGGCGACAATCGGATCAGGACCACCCCGGCAGGCAGCCGCAGCATCTATCTGCCACTGCGAAAGGCATATGCCGAGGTTCCCGTCCATGACCGATATTCGGTTCCCGCCGGCACGACGCTGCAGGGGCCGCTGATCCTGGAAGAGAGGGAATCCACGATCGTCGTCGCGGTGGAAGCCGATGTCACCATTCTCGCCGATCTGACCGTCTCCGTCACAATCAAGGAGTTCGACTGACATGAACAGTGTCGAGCGCGTCAACAACATCAAGGCGGAGGATGTCTCCGCCGCGCAGTCGGGATTCGACCCGATCGAGCTGGAAATCTACTGGAAGCGGCTGATCAGCATCGTCGACGAAGCGGCCGCGGCGTTCGTGCGCACCTGCTTTTCGACGCTGGTGCGCGACGGCAACGACTTCGCCATCGTGCTCACCGACACGAAGGGGCGCTCGCTGGCGCAGTCGACGATGAGCCTGCCGGGCTTCATCGGCTGCCTTCCGGCGACGGTTCGCCACTTCATCGATCTCTATCCGATCGAGACGATCAAGCAGGGCGACGTCTTCATCACCAACGATCCATGGAAAGCGTCAGGACACGTGCATGACGTCACGACGGTGATGCCGCTTTTCCACCGGGACGAGCTTGTCGGGTTCGCCGCCGTCGTCTCGCATCTGCCGGATATCGGCGGCAAGCTGCGCAGCAACAGCAGCCGCGAGATCTACGAGGAAGGCCTCCAGATCCCGATGATGAAGCTGCTGGACGAAGGCAAGCCGAACAACATCCTCATCCGGATGATCACCCAGAACATACGCGTGCCGGAGCAGGGCATGGGCGACATCTGGGCCCAGGTGGCGGGCTGCCGCACGATGGGCGAACGCCTTCAGGGGCTTCTCGAGGTGGTGAGCCTCGACGAGCTGGGCGCGGAGGTTCGCCGCCGCTCCGAAAAGGCGATGCGCGACGCCATCCGCGCAATCCCCGACGGCGTCTATCACTCCCAGGTCCAGCACGACGGGTTCGAAGAGCCCGTTATCATCAAGTGCGCGCTGACGGTGAAGGGTGACGAGATCGAGATCGACTATACCGGCACCAGCGACCAACTGCCCTATGCGCTGAACGTTGTGCCGATCTACACCTTCGCCTACACCGTATACGGCATCAAAGCGGTGCTCTGCCCCGACATTCCCAACAATGAAGGCAGCTTCATTCCCATCAAGACCTCCGCGCCGGAAGGCTCGTTGCTGAACCCATCGTACCCCGCAGCGTCGGGCGGCCGCAGCGCCATCGGCCATCTGCTGCCATATGCGGTGTTCCAGGCCTGGGAGGCCGTGATGCCCGACAGGATCTGGGCCGCGGGATCGCCCAACTCCTCGCTGACCATGTCGGGCGAGTACCGGTCGAAGCGTTTCGCCGTCGTCAACTTCCTCAATGCTGGGCAGGGCGCGAACGCCAAGCGCAAAGGCTTCTCCGCCACGAGCTTCCCGGCGAATCTCGGCAACACGCCGGTGGAGATGATGGAGACGCTCGCCCCGATACGGGTCCTGCGCCGGGAACTGCGGTGCGGCAGCGGCGGCACGGGTACGCATGAGGGAGGCTCCGGGCTCAGTTTCGAGTTCCAGATCATGGACGACGCCCCCGACGTCATGACCTCCTTCCTTATGACGCAGTGTAAGTCACCGACGAAAGGGCTCGCCGGCGGCGGCGCCGGAAAACCGGGACAACTGCTTCTCAACGGCGAGAGAATCGACCCCACCATGCCGCGCGTGCTGAAGGCCGGCGACCGCGTGTTGATGGAAACCGCTGGCGGCGGTGGCTACGGAACCGCATAAAGGAAGAGGAAGAAGAATGGCAGCCAATGAAGACATCACCCGCGTCGACCAGAACCATCGCCGCAGCCGTGCGGTGGTTCACAACGGTCTGGTCTACACCGCCGGTCAGGTCCCCGACGACATGTCGCTGGACATAACGGGACAGGCGCGCCAGGTGCTCGACAAGATCGACGCCCTCCTGAGCGAAGCGGGCACGGACAAATCCCGCACACTGACCGCTCAGGTGTGGCTCAGCACCCGAGACGATCTCGCCGTCTTCAACGCGCTCTGGGATAGCTGGGTCGTCCCGGGGCATATGCCCACCCGCATCTGCGGGCGAGTCGACATGAACAATCCGGACTGTCGCGTGGAAATTCAGGTTGTCGCCGCTGTGTAACCCACGCGACCGTTCCGGTCCCTTCTATCCTGTCGCGGCAGGGAGGGGTCGGAAAAACGCAATAAAAACAAGAAAATGCGACACTAGGGGTTCCTTATAAACAACGGGAGTATTCAAATGATCAGTCGCAGAAAGCTTCTCACCAGAACTGCTCAGATGTCCGCGCTCATGGCGCTCGGCTTGCCGGGTGTCGCGGGTGCACAGAACCGAAACGTACCATTCTCGCTCGACTTCCGCGTCTATGGCGGCAACAGTCCGTTTTTCCTCGGAAATGCCGCCGGCATCTATCCCGAGTTGGGCTTTACGGCAGCCGTCGAGGGCGCTTCCGGATCGGCGGAATCGATCCGTCGCGTCGCCACCGGCACACACCAGTTCGGCTATGCCGATATCCAGACGCTGATCGAATTCGCGGTGACGAACCCGGAGGCGTCGCCGCGCCTGATCATGTCGATCCTCGATCACTCGCCGGCCAGCATCATGACCATCGGCGGCGAAACCGTCACAAGTCTCGATGATCTTCGCGGCAAGAAGATCGGCGTCGCAGCCAATTCGGCTGCCACGAAGATCATGCCGATCGTACTGAAGCTCAACGACATCCCGGCTGACGAAATCGAGTTCACGGCGGTGGACGTTCGCATCCGCGATACGATGCTGTTGCGTGGCGAAGTCGATGGCGTCGTCGGATACGACTACACGTCGGTTTTCAACTTCATCGAAAACGGCGTCAGCCGCGACGACATCAACATCCTCTACTTCGATCAGTTCGGCTTCGATTTCCCCGGCAATGCCTTGATCGCGAGCCAGAAGGTGATCGAGGAAGATCCCGAGCTCTGCCGTGCCGTCGCGCTCGGCACCGCGCGCGCGTGGAAGGCCACCTACCAGAATCCGAAAGCGGCCATCGACGCCACGGTCGCGCGGGAAGCCCTTCTCAAGGCCGATGTCGAGGAACAGCGTATCCAGTTCATCCTCGACACGCATGTCGACACTGCATCCGTGAGGGAACACGGGATCGGCTATCTCGAACCGGAGCGCATGGAGACGGGGCTGGCCCTCATCGCCGAGGGCTTTGGCTGGGAGCAGGCGCCGACGCTCGATGACTTCTACGACGACCGTTTCCTCCCAGATGCCGAAGAACTGAAGATTCTCGGCTGAACTGCAGTCCGCCAAGCCCGGCACCGTCCCGCCATGCGGGGCGGTGTCGACGGCAATCGCGGACGGGGCGAACATCCAGCCACACAATGCCCGTCGGCCGGCGAATGCGATGCGCGGCCGCCGTCCGATACGGGCACATGGAGCCGAACACATGGATAATTTTGTAACACTAGATGGCGTCGACCTGCAGTACGGCGGCAGTGGCGGGGTCGTTGCGCTGAAGGGCACCGACTTGCAGATCAAGCGCGGCGAGTTCGCGGCCGTGGTCGGTCCGTCCGGTTGCGGCAAGTCATCGCTGATGAAGCTGGTCACGGGGCTGACACCTCCCACGGGAGGGCGGATCAGCGTCGCCGGGCAGGAAGTTTCCGGGCCGCTCAAATGCGTCGGGATGGCCTTCCAGAACCCGACCTTGCTGCCCTGGCGCAAGCTGCTTTCCAACGTGATGCTGCCGCTGGAAATCGTCCAGCCTCATCGCAAGCGCCTGTCGCGGCATCGTGGCGAATATGTCGAGAAGGCCCGCGGGCTTTTGAAGATGGTAGATCTCGAGGGCTTCGAGGAACGTCATCCGTGGGAGCTTTCAGGTGGTATGCAGCAACGCGCCAATCTGTGCCGCGCGCTGATCCACGAGCCCGATCTGCTGATGCTCGACGAGCCGTTCGGCGCTCTCGACGCGTTCACCCGCGAGGAGCTTTGGGGCGTGTTGCAGGATATCTGGATGGAAAAGCGCTTCACCACCGTTCTGGTGACGCACGACCTGCGCGAGGCGACCTACCTTGCTGACGTCATCTTCGTGATGAGCGCGCGGCCGGGACGGGTCATCGCCACCCACAGGGTCGATCTGCCAAGGCCGAGAACGCTGGAAACGACGTTTGACCCCGCCTTTATCGAGACGGTCCACGCGATCCGCAACCAGATCGCGCAGATCCGCGAAGAGAGCAAGGCTGCCTGACATGGATTCCAAGAACCGTACGCTTCATGCGGCCATGCCCTGGCTGGTGATCGTGTCGCTGCTGGTGGTGTGGCAGCTTTCGGTCGTCATCTTCGAGGTCCCGTCCTTCGTGATGCCGTCGCCGACCGCCATCTTCGCCGCCTTCCAGGAATACCGGTCGATCATCCTGTATCATGCCGGCCTGACCATGATGAACACCATGATCGGCTTCGCGCTGGGGGTGGCGGTCGGCCTGTTGCTCGGGATCATCATCGGGACCATACCGCTCGCCTATTCAGGGCTCTACCCGGTGCTGATCGGGTTCAACTCGGTGCCGAAAGTGGCGCTCGTGCCGATCATCGTGCTGTGGCTCGGCATCGGCCAGCCGACCGCGATCGCCACGGCGTTCGTGCTCTGCTTCTTTCCCATCGCCGTGAACGTCGCCACCGGTCTCGCCACGGTCGAACCGGAAGTGGAGGACGTGTTGCGGTCGCTGGGCGCAAGCAAGCTCGATCTCGTCACCAAGATCGGCCTTCCGCGGGCGATGCCATACTTCTTCGCGTCGCTGAAGATATCCATCACCCTTGCCTTCGTCGGCACGGTGATCGCCGAAACCATCGCGTCGAACGACGGTATCGGCTACCTGATGATGCAGGCTTCATCGCAGTTTCGAGTCCCGCTGATGTTCGCAGGCGTGGCGGTCATCGCCTCGCTCGGCATCTTCACCTATGCGATCTTCGCATTCCTGGAAAAGCGGCTCACCGGCTGGGCGATGCGCGGCAAACGCTGAGCCTGACGTGTTCCTGCGCCGGAACGACCTGAACCATCGCCGCCCAGAGGCGGCGATGGCGAGCGGTTCGCTTGCCGGGAGGCATTTGGGGTAGAAATGGAAGCTGACTCGCTCGTCCTGACCTTCATCGCCATTGCGATCGGGTCGCTTCTCAAGGGGATAACCGGGCTGGGGCTGCCGGTGGTCGCCCTGCCGGTGCTCAGCTATTTCGTCGGCCTGCCGCACGCGATAGGCGTACTGATCATGCCCATCCTGATCACCAATCTGCACCAGTCCATCCAGACCGGCGCGGCACTGCGCGATGTGACCTTTCTCTGGCCCGCGATCCTTACCGGCGCGCTCGGCCTGGGCGCGGGCACATGGTTTCTGACCGTCACGTCGCCCGACAAGCTCAATGTCGGGCTGGGCCTGATGCTGATCTTCTACATCTGCCTGCGCGTGTTCAACCCGCAATTCTCCCTCAGCCCGCGCACCGCCGCGAGGATGTCGCCATCAGTCGGATTTCTGGGTGGTTTCGCCCAGGGCGCGACCGGCCTGTGCGCCGCCGTCATCGTGCCTTTCGTGCAGTCGATCAGGCTTGAGCGGGTGGCGATCATCTTCACGATCTCGACGATCTTCCTGATATTCGCCGTCATCCAGTTTCTGGCGCTGCTGAGCGCGGGACTGCTCAGGACGAGCTATATTCTGGAGGGCGTGCTGGCGCTTGTGCCGGTGGCGATCTTCATGCCTCTCGGCACATGGGTCGGTCGAAGGATTTCGCGCGAGGCATTCGACCGGGTGTTTCTCGTCATTCTGGCAGCGATCGCTGTCGGCCTGATCACAAATCCGCATCCCGGATAGGTCCGGGTGGAGCCGCTGCGTGCTTCCCGTACCCTCAGCCGCAAGCGACGAGGTCTGCCAGGTGCCCGCCCAGCGTGCCCGCTGGGTCGGCGAGGTCGAGGACGACGTTCATGTGGTTGAGACCCGCCACCGGCATAGGCTCCGCGTGCTGTCGATGCGGCGAAGATGAACCGGACGGAGTTCGTTCATGTCCGGAAGTCTCGCTCGACGCGAGAGCGTCGTCCAACGCATTTGCTGAATCGATCAAGGCTGATCGATTCATGCCGTTGATGCCGGAAGCTCTTCGAGCACCGTCCCTGGCTAGTCGTCCGTGATGAACTCGGAAGCGTTTGATATGTCGATGGTTTGTCGGCGAGGTAAGTATTCCGGTTAGCAAGGTCTGATGGCCCTGAGCGGGAAAAGCTTGCGAACATCTCTGGTGATTTGACGACCCTCTTTTCATTTTTGGCGGTTCATGATTCCGTCTTCAGGCTGATTGATCCTGGAGATGACGATGCGCCCGACACAGCCTGCCGAAGATGCCGGTGACGATTTCGACCTGTTCCGCCATCGGCTCTCCAACATGATCGACCTGCATCATCCGCTGGCCCGCCTTGCCGGCCTGATCGACTGGGCGCGCTTCGACGAAGCGTTCGGCGATCTCTACACCGAGGACACAGGCCGTCCCGGCCTTCCGACGCGGCTGATGGCGGGGTTGAATCTAGTCAAACACATCAAGGGGCTTTCGGACGAGGAGGTCTGCGCGCAATGGCTGGAGAGCCCGTATGTCCAGTTCTTCTGCGGCGCGGTGCATTTCCAGACCCGCCTGCCGCTCGACCGCTCATCGATGACACGCTGGCGTCAGCGCATCGGTGCACGCCACCTGGAGGTCCTTCTGGCCGAGACGATCGCCACGGCCGAGCGCGGCAAGGCGCTCAAGCGCACGGCGATGGAACGGGTGACGGTGGACACGACGGTCGAGACCAAGGCGATCGCCCATCCGGCCGACAGCCGCCTTTTGGTGCGGCGGATCGAATGGCTGAACCGCCTTGCCAGGAAACACGCCCTCAAGCTGCGCCAGTCCTATCTGCGGGTCGCCGCCCGTGCTGCCCGCGAGGTTGGGCGGCTGATCCATACGCGCGGCCACAAGCAGGCCATGCGCTGGGTCAGGAAGCTCCGGACATGGCTCGGTCGGCTGGAGCGCGACATTGCCCGTAGGATCGCCGGCAACGCCGCGCTGGAACAGGCCTTCGCCGTGGCGCTTGCCCGCGTGCGCAGACTGCTCGGCCAGAAGCCTGCCGACAAGCACAAGCTCTATGCCCTCCATGCGCCCGAGGTCGAGTGCATTGGCAAGGGCAAGGCCCGAACCCGCTACGAGTTCGGCGTCAAGACGTCGATTGCCGTCACCAATGCTGCAAGCGCCGGCGGACAGTTCATCCTCGGGGCCATGACGCTGCCGGGAAACCCGTATGACGGCCATAGCCTCGAAGGTCAGATCGAACAGACCGAGCGGCTCACCGGCGTGACCGTGCGGCGCGTCTATGTCGACCGCGGCTATCGCGGCCACGGCGGCGATCCGCAACGCGCCGAAGTCCATGTCGCCCATACCAGGGGCATCGTCTCGCCGACGATCCGGCGTGAACTGCGACGACGCAATGCCATCGAGCCCATCATCGGTCATCTCAAGAGCGACGGCCTGGAGACCGGTAATTTCTCTGGGATCGGACACCGGTTGTTAGGCCGGTGCAGTCCATCAACATTGTTTTGTTCGGAGAGGAAGCGATGGCGGTGGAATGGACGATCACGATCGAGGGGAAGAACGAGTTCGGCGACATTTGCCGACGGGAAATGAGGATCACCAAGAGCTGGGAGAGCCTGTTCGATGGCGACCTTGGCCTGTCGATCAATGACGGCAAGAAGATCATGGTCGTGCTGCAGAGCGCGGTCGTTGCTCATGAGGCGGAGACCTACTCCCTCTTCCGTCGTGTCTGCCCGGACTGCCACACGTTCCGGCCGGTCAAGGACTACACGACGCGCCAGATCCGAACCGTCTTCGGTACGGTGAAGGTGCGTAATCCTCGCTGGATGCTGTGCCGGGAATGCCATCTGGGCATTGACGCTGCCTTCGCACCGTTGAACGAGATCTGTCCCGACCGAGCGACGCCCGAACTGATGGAGTTGACGGCGCGGCTGGGAAGCACGATGCCCTATCGGCAGGCGGCCAAGGTACTGGCCGAGTTCCTTCCCATCGAACCTACCGAGACGCACGCGACCGTCCGCAAGCGCACCATCAGGATCGGCGAACGGCTCGACGACCAGATCATGCGGGAAACTTGGAAGGCGAGGGATCAAGCGGATGACCGGCACCAGCTCGAGATGCAGCTTCCCGGGGATCGGCGCAAGGAATTCGTCATCAGCATCGACACGGCTCATGTTCGCAGCGCCGAGCGTAACTCGGCGCGAAACTTCGAGCTTGTCGTAGCCAGATGTGGCCGCGGTGGCCGGGGTGAACCAGGTGGTCGCTATTTCGTCACCGGTAGCACCGCTCAACATGCAATTCGCGATCGCGCCCTCCACGCGCTTGAAGGAGTCGGATATCGCGGCTTTGGCGATGTGACGGTGATTTCGGACGGGGCCGAAATCCTGAAGCGGCTGCCCCGCGCCATGCCGAAGCCGACAACCCACATCATCGACTGGTTCCACATCGCCATGAAGATCCAGCCGATGCAGCAGATCGCCGACCACATCGTACGATCCCGAACCCGTCCCTTTGCAATTCTTCCAACCATCGGCAGGGACATCAGAGCCGAGAAGTGGCGCTTGTGGCACGGCCGCGTGGATCGCGCGATCCGGGACCTGGAGCGGCTCCTGGCGAAGCTGCAGGGATCACGGCAGGTAAGCGAGTTCTCGATCGCACGGCTGCACAGCCTCGGCGTGCAACTCCTGACCTATATCCGCTCGAACCGTGGTGCGATAGTCGACTATGGAAAGCGCCACCGAGCCGGGCTCCGCGTTGCCACGACCCTCGCCGAGTCGGCAGTGAATTCCCTCGTCGGCAAGCGGATGGTGAAGAAGCAGCAGATGCGGTGGTCGCTCCACGGCGCGAATATGCTCATGCAGGTTCGAACTGCGGAGGCGAATGGTGAACTTCGCGATCGATTGCGGGCACCTTTCCGACAGCCTGAAGCGAACGTGCTACCGCTATTCAAACCAAAACCGCCCCTCCTGCATGCCGCCTAACCCCAGAGAAGTTACCGGTCTCTTATATGCCCGCGTAACGCATTGATATCGTTGCAAGCCGATTCTTGAGGTTTAATGGAATGTCACACACGGGTTTCGTGGTCGGACAGAACGCCTTTGGAGGCAAGACAGCCGATCAGTGACGCCAGTACGGATACGGAGACAAGGTCACTGGCGGCAATGGCGTCGAGCCTTTCGTCTCGTTGGTTCATGGCCCTTTTCCGTTTCTCGCCCGGCCTCGCGCCTGGCGGGTTATTTTTTGGCGATCGATACAGATTGAGAATGCGGGGCAGTCTGCCATCGCCTGTGCAATTGGCCGGCCAGACCGCCCCAGCGACGCCCGCCAGGCATGCTTTGGGCGGGGGCGTTGGGCATCCCCGTCAAAACGCCGCTGTCCCCGAAGAGACGCGCTTCCTATAGAGTGAAGCTTCCACGGTGGCTACAAGCAGCAATGCAGTCAAATCGATATGATCGACTGAACACAGCGTACCATTTCGGCATTTACGCAAGATTGTTGCAGGAATATCACGCCACGACGTGCTCCAGTCGGACCAAACGGTCATTCGGCAGCGGCCGCCGCTGCGCCTTCGCTTCTTCCCACGGTGCGGTGATCCAATCTCCTTCGTTCGCTTGGTGTCGTCGCCTGGCGGACGATCGGCCTGAAGGTGTTGGGATAGATGTCGCCTGCGACAGGTCCGCGGCGCGGTGGGAGAGGTCGTTGCGCCGCCCAGACGCACACAACTTGAGAGACTGCCTCCAGTGATCGCGCCATGGTTCCCACTATGGTGATGCATTAGGATCAAGCCATGCGAAGATTCGACACCAATCTCGACCGCCGCATTCGGCGGCTCCACGACGCCGGACTGGCGGTCGACGCCATCGCCACACGGCTTGGCCTATCGAAGCGAGCAGCGGAGCATCGGCTCCACCGAACGCGCGACACTTCGGCCAAGCGACCGGAGAGGCCAAGGTCCGGGGTGCAGGCATAGGTCGAGCCGAGCGCCTCGTCATGGTGGCGGCCCGACTGACACAATGACTTGACCAGAACCAGCGGCCCGCCATCGATTGTACAGTCGCAAACATCTTGGCTACCCTCCGCCGAGGCAGAACAGAAGCATTCGCGGGCTGGTCTATGACGGGACCTTGATGGCTGACACAGTGACGCGACGACCTGACCGTCGGACGGGGACGCGACTTGGTATTCAGGAGGCTACCCCGCCGCGCTCTGCGCCCGACACTGTCATCCACGGCAAGGGTTCGGATACCTCTTCCAGTATGCCTTCCGAATTGGCAAAGTCGGCAAAGGCATCTCGGGCGGCCGACCGCGGATAGTTGGCTTCGAATGCTCGCTTGCATGCACCAAGGGCGGTTTCGTATGTCTCACCGCGTCGCTTCTTCGGCCAATCGTAGAGATATTCCAGTGCGTCTTCGAGACACGCGACTTCCTGAATGATGTGAGACCCATCCTTCACGAACACGGGGCGGTCGAACATCATCAAACTCATCTGGTCCTCCAGGTCGAACGAGCTCTTGCGTGACGGAATTGGCCTCGCGCGCCATCGGCAGAGGCTCAGCGGCGATATGTGATTATCGCCCGCCCGTTTCAAGGACGAAGGGCCGTTCATTGTCGCCTTTACCAATGACTGTCGGCAACGATGACCTCGCGTCGATTATGGGTAAGTGCTCATTTCTCTGCACGTTGACGCCGGCGATTTCGACGGATCGCCTTCGAATTGAGAACGGCATCTGGTCTGATCAGGCAGTGGCGGTTTTGGCAAAGTTGAAGGGCAGAAGATCGTCGATATCAGCGTCTTCAGTGCGCTGAGGCAATTCGGTGAGGACATGGCGCAGCCACGCTAACAGCTCGACGCCGCAAGCCCGGCAGGTCAACATCAGGCTGTAGACGACGGCGCTGGCCTTGGTCCCCTCGACGGTATCGCTGAACAACCAGGATTTCCTGCCGGTGGCAAAGATTCTGATATCGCGTTCGAGAAGGTTGTTGTCTATCGGCATCCTGCCGTCCTCGGTGTAGCGCGTCAGATATTCCCATTGGTTCAGGGTATAGGATCGGCGGGTCAGACAGCGCAATCGGAACGATGCGGCCGCGGACAACAAGTACAAACAAGCGGTGCGCTCTCACAACGTCACAACGCTGCGGTTGAACGCGACCGTCAGCGCAGAATCTCAGCACTGAGGGCACTCATATCAGTAGCCCGCGCTATACCGAGGTGCGGACTTCAGCGTTTGATTTGAACGAGCGGTTTGAGCGGGTCAAACGCGCCGGCCCGAGCAACGCCGATTTGCTGTCGCTGTCTGAACGGGAGGCTGAGCGCAGCGCTACTGTCGCAGTGGCTCTGGCCGCTGACAAACCGAATTAACAGGTCCTGAACCTAGCTCAATGTCTCCAGAAGCCTCAGGTGCAGCGTCGCGATCCGGGCGAGAGATGAAATCCTGATCTGCTCGAAATGGGTATGCGGTCCCTTGCCCTCGGCGCCCATCCCATCGAGCGTAGGGGCGATGGCCGCGGTGAAATTGCCGTCGCTGCCACCGCCGCTGGCATATTCGCCAAGCGGCATGCTGAGTTCCCTGGCGATCTGCCTAGCCTTTGCCAAGAGCGGTTCGACCTCGGGACGCCTTACGAAGCAGGGACGGGTTTCGCCGCCGGTGACGTCGATGCCGATATCGGGAAAATGCGGGCTGGTTTCCTGGATCTGCTTCAACGCCTCTGCGCCGCTGGCAGGATCCGAGAACCGGACGTCTATGTTGAGCGCCGCCTCGGCGGGAACGACGTTCGCCCGGGTGCCGCCCCGCGCGACTCCGACATTCACCGTCAGTCCGCGGTCGTAGTCCGTCATCTCCTCCAGCCTCATGATCTGCCAGGCCATCTCGCGAACCGCGCTGCGGCCGTCCTGATGTCGGCCGCCGGAATGGGCCGGCTGGCCGGTGATGCGCATCTTGAGTCGGGCGACGCCCTTGCGGGAAATGACGATCCGCCTGTCATTCATCGGTTCGGGCACCAGGACGTATTTCGCGCGCCGCGCCTCGCGTTCGATGTGCGCACGGCCGGTGGGGCTGCCATATTCCTCGTCTGAGACGAAGAGATAGCGCAGAGGCAGAGGCCTTGATCGTCCGGAAATCACGGCGGCACGCATGGCCGCAAAGGCCAGGTATGCACCGCCCTTCATATCGTAGATGCCGGGTCCGAAAGCGATATCCCCGTCCACCCGGCAGGGCAGGTCCCGCTCGATCGTTCCGATTTCGTGCACAGTGTCGATGTGGGAAAGCAGCAGAATGCCGGGCGTTTCCTCCTGGGCGCCGGGCGAGGCGACCAGCAACAGGTCGCCCATACCGCCGGTGCCGGTGATGCGCCTGATTTCGGCGCCCCAGGCCGTGGCGTCGGCTTCGATGAAATCGATCATCCGGTTGACCGCGGCGGCGTTCGTCGTGGGGCTTTCGATCCGGACCCAGTCGAGGATGGCCGGCAGAAGATCCTGATTGTCGAATGGAAGTCCGGTTGTCGTCATGCTGTTAATCCGCCCGGCCGATCCTGCCGCACCGGTCCCTCGTTGTTTTATTTCCATTTTGCGTCCCGCCCTTTGCGAGCCTTCGCCGCCCCATCACACAAGTTCGGAAATCAGCTTGACGAGAAGATCGGTCGAGACGACGACCGGCAGGCCCGTGGCTCGCCGGGCCACGTTGCGATGATGCGTGTTGAAGCCGATGCAGTCCGCAACGAGCAGCGCCGCGCCTTCGCCGGCGAGTTCGCGGGCGGCGAAGGCGAGTTCAGCATCGGTGGCGTCATAAGGAGAAATGACACGTGCGAGGGGCGGCGGCGCGGTGGTGCCGTCCGTCAGGCTGGCCCATTTCTTCGGCACCGATGCAAGTTGCGCCTCTACCGCGACCATCAGCCCGATCCGGCGTCCTCCCGCCATCGCCTTGATGGTGGGGATCAAGAGATCCTGCGGCTGGATCACCCGTGCACGGCAATTCTCGAGACCTGGGAAATGGCCTGTGCACAGCAGCAGCACCGTCCGGCATCCGGCCTGTACATGCTGGGCCACCAGCGCGGGGACCCGCGCCACCGCATGACGCTTGGCGATCACCACGGAAGTGCCGTCGACGAGACGCGAGATCAATGCCGGCTCTCCCGGAGCGGGTGCGAAATCGCGTTCGATCTCGGCCCGGCTGAATCCGTCGAGCACACCGATCTCTATCAGTTCGGCGCCCTCCGGGGTCGCCGCTTCGAACAGCGGTGCGAGATCGGGGCGGGGAGCCTGGCCGACCGTGATGGCACCCAGATTTCCAGAGGACAGGGTATCGCCTTCCATTACTTCACGCCTTCCAGTTGCCGGGCTTCAGCGAGGCTGGGATAATCGGATCGCGCGGCAGCCTTCGTGACGTAGCCGAGGCGGATGTCTTCGGCGACCGCTTCGGGATCGCGCAGCCCGGCATGGCCGTAGCCTGAACCGCCGTTGAGCGAGATCTCGACCAGCCTGTCGATGGTCGTGACGCGCACCAGTTCGCCGTCGCCGACATCATGGACTTCATTGCCTGCTGCATCGAGGATGCGGCCTGCCGCACCGCTGCCTGGTGCGCCGCCGAAAAGGCCTTCGACGGCCATACCCGGCGCTTCGGGGAAAAGGCCCACCTGCATCGGCAGACCGTCGTCGTAGAGCTTGCGCATGCGCAATCGCTGCCCCAGCCCACCGCGATAGGCGCCGGCGCCGCCGCTGTCGGGAAGATAGGCCTTCTCGGTCACCAACACGGGTACGCGGGCTTCAAACACCTCAACAGCCGTGTTGGAGGCCGAGGTCGGCCACAGCAGGGCCGACTTTCCATCGCGCCCGTTAGACCCGCCCTGGCCACCGCCCAGGAACATGTGGCCGGCGTCGATGCCGGACGGGGTCTCGCAATAGACCCGGCTGACGATCGGCAGGCCGGTATGGGCCTGCACCTGTCCGGGCGCAGCCTGCGAAAGAGCGCGGAAGATGACGGGCGCGAGATACCAACCCGTCCGGGTTCGCATCGATACGGAAGCCGGGTAGTCCGGGTTCAGCGAAGACCTGGCCGGGGCGTTTACGCGAAACGCGCGGTAGCAGCCCGCATTGCCGCGCACCTCCGGCGTCAAAATGCATTTCAGTGGATAGGTTGCATGCGCTACGGTATAGTTGAGGGTCGAGTTCAGGCCACCGCGCGGCAGTTGCGGCGGCGCGCCTTCGAAGTCGATCCCGACTTCATCACCTGCCACCGTCACCTTCACCGGGTAGCGCAGGGTGTCCCCAAGCTGACGGCACTCGATCTCGGAACGGTACTCACCATCGGGCAACCGGCGCACGGCGTCGCGCATCGCCTTTTCCGACAGACCCTGCAGGAGCCGGGCCATGCCGCGAAGATCGCTGAGGCCATATTCGGACATGAACGACGTCAGCCGATCGGCACCCAGCGTATTGGCGGCGATGAAGCCGTGAATATCGCCGACCACCTGCTCGGGCTCGCGCACGTTCGTAGCGATCATCTCGACCAGCGTCTCGTTGATCCTGCCGCCATCCATGAATTTCATCGGCGGGATCTGCAGCCCTTCCTCGTAGATCTCGGTCGCCCGGATGGTATTCTTGGTGCCGCCGATGTCGGAGACATGGCCGACGGTGCCGATCAGGGCCACGATCCGCCCATCGACAAAGACCGGCGTAACGACCGCGATGTCGAATAGATGACCTGCGCAGAGCCAGGGATCGTTCGTGATCAGCACGTCGCCCGGCTTCAGCGTCTCGGCGGGGAACTTGGCCAGCAGCGCCCGCACCGCGCGCGGCAGGGTCAGGTTGAAGACCGGCATGGCACGCGGCGAGTGCACCATCGACTTCCCCTCGATGTCGAGGATGCCGCAGGCGAAATCCTGGCTTTCGGACACGGTGAGCGAGAAGGCGGTACGGATCACCGTCAGCCACATCTCCTCCGTCACCGTCACGAGACGCGACCACATGATCTCGAGCGAGACGGGATCGGATTCCAGTCGCTCGATTGCCTCGTCGACCGACATAGCCGCTGATATCATCTCCGCGCCCTCGACCTCCGTCGCAACCGCGATGCGCAGGTTGAGCGACGCATCGACCTCCACCCGGTCGCCCAGCGGCACGAGCGTCGTTGATTCGCGCTCTTCGATCACAGCCGGACCGTCGATCACGGTTCCGGGCATCAGCGCGTAGCGGTCATAGACCGCCATCTGGACCTCACCGGCGTCGAACCAGGCGCGCCGATAGCCCTTCAGCGCCGGCGTGTCGGCGCCGCCGCTGGCACCGGCGAGCGAGATGCCAGGCTTGGGACCTGAGCAGAGCACGCGGAAGCTGATCGCTTCCATCCGCTCCTCCGGCCGCACCGAGGCATAGCGTGCCTCGTAGGCCGCCGTGAATGCCGCGCGAATCCGGGTGAAGGCATCGCCGCCGCCAAGATCGGCCGGCAACGGCACGGTGATCTCGTGCATCTGGCCGACCAGCCGCATCTCGGCGAACCGCTGGGTCGCGATATCGCCTGGCACCACTCCTGCCTTCGTCAGCAGCGCTTTGGCCTCGGCAGTGGTCTCACCGAAAAGGTGCTCGATCGCAGCGGCGTCGAAACTCTTGGTGAGTTCGACGGGCATGGAACGACTGATCTCGAAGGACAGTGGCGCGGTCAGGAAGCCGAGCGCGGAGGCGGCCCCGGAGGCTGGAGGCACGATCACCTCGCGCACGCCGAGGACCCGGGCCACGTCCGCCGCATGCGCCGGGCCTGCTCCACCGAACCCAACCATGGACCAGTCGCGCGGATCCTTGCCCTTCTCGACCATATGCACGCGGGTGGCGGCCGCCATGCTCTCGACGACCACGCGGTGTACGCCGCGCGCCGCCTCCATACGACTCAGCCCCAGGGGTTCCGCCAGCCGATCCATCGCGGCTTCCGCCGCCGCAAGATCGAGATTCATGCGCCCGCCCAGGAAGAAGTCGGGGTCGTAATAACCCAGGATCATGTCGGCATCGGTGACGGTCGGCTGCGTGCCGCCCAGCCCGTAGCATACGGGACCGGGATCGGACCCCGCCGATTGCGGGCCAACTTTCAGCAGGCCGACCGAGTTGATGCCGGCAATGGAACCGCCGCCCGCCCCGATCTCGATCATGTCGATCACCGGGGCGCGCATCGGCAGGCCGGAACCCTTGCGAAATCGCGAGACGCGCCCAGCTTCGAGTTCGACGGCGATGTCGACACGGCCGTCCTCGATGATGCAGGCCTTGGCAGTCGTGCCACCCATGTCGAAGGCGATCAGCTTTTCCTTGCCGGCGGTCTCGCCGAACAGCGCGGCGGCAAGGCCACCGCCCGCAGGACCGGATTCGAGCAGCCGGATGGGGAAGGCGCGCGCAACCGAAGGCGACACCAGACCGCCCGCCGAATGCATGAGGCGCAGCTCTCCGTCGAAGCCGAGCGCGGCGAGCGCCGATTCCAGTCGGGTCAGATAGCGATCCATCAAAGGCTGGACATAAGCGTTCGCGCAGGTGGTCACGGTGCGGGGATATTCGCCCATCTCGGGGACGACCTGCGCGGACAGCGAGACCGCGAGTTCGGGAAATTCTGCTGCGGCGATCTCGCCTGCGCGCCGTTCATGCGATGAGTTGCGATAGGCGTTGATGAAGCTGATGGCGACGGCTTCGCAGCCGTTGCGGACCAGCGTTTCCAAGGCGCGGCGCAGCCCGTCTTCGTCCAGCGGCGCGACTTCGTTGCCGTCGCGATCGATCCGTTCATCGACCTCCAGCCGCAAATCGCGCGGCGCCAGAGGATCGGGAAACTCGAGGAACATGTCGTAGATGTCGTAGCGCTGCTCCCGCCCCATTTCGAGGATGTCGCGAAAGCCCCTGGTGGTGACCAGGCCCAGCTTCGCGCCTTTGCGCTCAATCACCGCATTGGTCACCAGAGTGGTGCCGTGGATGATCTCGCTCACTTTGGCCACCGCGATGCCGGCGCCGCCGCACACTTCCGTCAGCCCCTGAAGCGCGGCGACGGACGGGTCGTGTGGTGTGGTCAGCAGCTTGTGCAGCCGGATGCGATTGGTGGCACCGTCGTGCAGGATGAAGTCCGTGAATGTGCCGCCGATGTCGAACCCTATTCGGTAGGTGGGCTGCGTCGATGCGGTCATCCGGCGGTCTCCTGTCCTCGTGCGGGACTGATCCCGCGCCTTCCCGTGGAGCTTAGCGAGGAGAACAGCGAGGAACCATAAGTGAGACCCCGAATGCCCGAGGCGCGCCGTCGATCGAACCGCCCAAGAATTAGGCAGAATTCTCATCCTCGCCATGCCCCATGACCGTCGCGATCAGCGCCGTCGTCGAGCGCGTGCCGATCTTCGTCATGATATGCGCACGGTGCACCTCGACCGTCTTCGGACTGATCGAAAGAGCTTTGGCGATCTGCCTGCTGGACTGGCCGGCGCAGACGAGATCGAGGATTTGGGTCTGGCGGGTGGTCAGGCTGGCTAGCCGTTCGCGCACCTGCCGCGACAGCGTCGCACCGCTGCCCGACCGACCCGTCAGCAGCAACATCCGGATTGCGCCCCCTAGAACGCGGCGTCCCAATAGGACGGGCTTCTGCGTTACCTTGGTGAGGATTCGATAGTCCTCCTCGCCGTAACTCATTGACGGCAGTAGGACGACATCAGCTTCACTAAGTTCGAGCAAAGCCGCCAAAAGCTCGTGTCGATCCCCTTCCTTGGCCGTGACATGCAGCGCGTTCCAGGCGGAAAAGCCCGCATATGGGCTCGAAAGCAGCGAAACATGCGGGTGGATGACACCGATCTTCTGCCCGGACGGCATCAGTGACAGCAGCGCGGATTCCATCGCGTAATGCGCGTTGAGGACCGGCCCTTTGACGACGATCTGGTCAGTGAAACCGGTCGCTAGAATGACCACCAGATCGTATTCATTGGGCCGGAACCTGGCGAGGATGGCATTTAGACGCGAGGCGACACCCGCACGCGACAATCGGATGCGAAAGCTGCGGGGGAGGTATGTCACGAGGACCGGCTCGCCCTCGGTCGCAGTCAGGTCTTCGATCACGCGGTGGGACAAGTCGTCGAGGATGCCCATCTGGTGGACCTCCATCGGCAGATCGATCAGCGCGGCAATCTCGGGAACCATGTCCTCGCGTGGCGCCTTCCCGATGGTCAAGAACATCACCCTCGGCGGTACTGGCGATTGTTTGGCGGGTAGGTCCGACACGACGCCTCCGAGAAACCCTAGGTCCATCACCTAACCGTCATAAGTATTTCTACTTATTTTCTGGCCGATTGCAGCACGAAAAACATCAAGGGCGGAGAAAAATGCGGTAATTTTGGGTAAACGCGCGACCAGCCTATTGGCCACGCCGTTGCGCCGCCGTTCTTCGCCGGGAATCCTTGCCCTCATGCTCGCCTGTCTAACGGATCGCGGGGCTGCAACCCGGCTTCCCCCATTATCTCGGCGCGCAGGAATTTGAGGCGCGCGCGTTGCGCGTTGCGGATGTGGTGCCGCGCGGCCTGGTCGGCGGCATCCGCATCGCGGGCCGCGATCGCGGCAATGATGGCCTCATGCTCCTTACGCGCGCTTTGCGGACGATTGCTGAGCGCCAACGTGGTGCCGCCAAGAAGGATCATGGAATCGCGAAGCGCCAGCAGCGTCTTCAAGAGATAGCGGTTGTGACCGGCCCGATAGAGCACGCCATGGAAAACCCTGTTCAGCCGCGCCAGCGCCGCAGCGTCTTCCTCCAGTCCCTCCTCAGCGGCCACCAGTTCCGCAAGTTCCTGTATCTCCGCCTCGGAGGCATGGCGCGCCGCATACCGGGCCGCGGTACCTTCCAGAACCTCTCTCATGTCGTAAAGCTCGATCACGGCCTGATGGTCGAGCTGGGCGATTATAGCACCCTGGTGGGGCACGTGTGCAATCAGCCCCTCGGCCTCCAACCGGCGTAGCGCGTCGCGCACCGGTGTCCGGCTGATGCCGAAGCGCTCGGCAAGCTCGTTCTCGCGCACGCGACTGCCAGGCGCGAGCGCGCCCGCCTCAACCGCACCCTTGATCTGCATGTAGGCCTGTTCGCTGCGCGATCCGGCGCTCTTTCCATTCTCGTCCTGCATCGGGACAAGATGCGCAGAAACGCTGGTGCATGCAATCGTTGCGATGTTGGATACAAGTGTATACAGATGAATTCAAAAAATCTTATGGAGCTGGCATGAACGCGTACGACGTCATTGTGGTTGGGGCAGGTAACGCAGCATTCTGTGCGGCGCACGCCGCGACGGAGCGCGGCGCCCGGGTCGTCGTCCTGGAGCGTGCACCGTTTGTGGAAAACGGAGGCAACAGCCGCTTCACAGCCGGCGCGATCCGGTTCGCCTATGACGGTGTCGACGATTTGCGCACCGTCATGCCCGACCTCGGCGAAGAGGAGATCGCCCGTACCGATTTCGGCACCTACACGCAGGACCAGTTCTTCGACGACATGTTCCGGGTGACGCATTATCGCTCGGATCCGATGCTATGCGAAATGCTGGTACGGCGCAGCTTCGACACCATGAAGTGGATGCAATCGAAAGGTATCCGCTTCCAGCCGATCTATGGACGCCAGGCTTTCCAGGTCGGCGGCAGGTTCAAGTTCTGGGGCGGCCTGACGGTCGAGGCTTGGGGTGGCGGGCCCGGCCTCATCGATGCCCACACCGAGATCGCCCGCAGAAATGGGGTGGAAATCCGCTACGGCTGCCGCGCCACGGAGCTTTTACGCGACGGCGACCGGGTGACGGGCGTGAGGGTTAAGCAAGATGGCGGCTATGAAGACCTCACGGCCGCGTCGGTCGTGCTGGCGTCTGGTGGCTTCCAATCGGATCCCGAGATGCGGACCCGCTATCTCGGTCCCGGTTGGGAGCTGGCGAAGGTCCGCGGCACGCGCTTCAATACCGGCGACGGCATCACTATGGCGCGAGCGATCGGCGCCGCCGCATATGGCAACTGGTCCGGCTGTCATGCCGTGGGATGGGATTTCAACGCCAGCGAGTTCGGCGACCTTGCTGTCGGCGACGGCTTCCAGAAGCACTCCTATCCCTTCGGTGTCATGGTCAATGCCGAGGGTAAGCGCTTCGTCGACGAAGGCGCCGACTTCAGAAACTACACCTACGCCAAATATGGCCGGGTGATCCTCGAGCAGCCAGGCAATTTCGCCTGGCAGATCTTCGACCAGAAGACGCTGCATCTCCTGCGTGACGAGTACCGGATCAAGCAGGTGACGAAAGTCACAGGCAATACGCTCGACGCGCTAGCCGCAAAGCTCGAAGGTGTGGACGCGGCCGCCTTCCTCGAGGAGATCGAGAGCTACAATCGCGCCGTTCGCAACGACATTCCCTTCAATCCGAACGTCAAGGACGGCCGACGCACCGAAGGTCTGGCCGTCAACAAATCGAACTGGGCCCAGGCGATCGACGAGGGGCCGTTCGACGCTTATCAGGTGGGTTGTGGCATCACCTTCACCTTCGGCGGGCTGCGGATCGACGAGACCGGGCGCGTGCTCGACACGGACCTTGCTCCGATCGACGGGCTTTTTGCGGCTGGCGAGTTGGTCGGCGGCATCTTCTATTTCAACTATCCCGGCGGCACGGGGCTGATGGCCGGTTCGGTATTCGGACGTCTGGCCGGCGATTCGGCCGGCCGGAGGGAGTCGAAATGACGACGGCAAGTGTCGTCGTCACCGCAAGGCAGGTGTCCGCATTCCGGGTGGAGCGCGTTTCGACCTGACCGGGTGCATGCGAGGATTGCCGGAGCCCCGGCCGGGGCGGGCAGCATCAAACTGCCGTTGGGATCAAAAATATCGGCGGACGGTTGAAGCCGTCGAAATTGTACTTTATCGTTCATAAAAACAAAAATGCTTTTGCGTGTGACGGGCGGCGCGCAGAGCAGGCGGGCGGTCGACAGGAACCGAGAGGACCTAGAACCTATGGCGCAATTTCTCGTGAAGCGGTTGCTTATGGCGATCCCGACGCTGCTTCTCGTCGCGCTGCTGGTATTCATGCTGGTGCGGCTCATTCCGGGCGATCCTGCGCTGATCCTGCTCGGCGACGGAGCCGACGCCAACTCTGTTGCAGCCATCAATCGGCGCCTCGGGCTCGACCAGCCGCTTCCCGTCCAGTTCTTCATTTGGCTGGGCAATGTGTTCCAGGGCGATCTGGGCAATTCGATCCTGACTGGCGATCCCGTTCTCGCGCTCGTATGGGACCGCTTCCAGCTTTCGGCAACGATCATCCTCCTAGCCGTCGGCACGGCAACTCTGATTGCCGTTCCCGTCGGCATCTTCGCCGCCTGGCGACAGGGCAGTGGGATGGATTTCACTCTCGTTGCGCTCGCCACGCTCGGCCTGTCGATCCCCAGTTTCTGGCTGGGTCTGATGCTCTTGATGCTGTTCGGCATCCAGCTCGGCTGGCTGCCGGTCGTCGGCTATGTCTCCTTCGGTCAAGATGCCAGCCTAGCGATCACCTACCTCGTCCTGCCTGTGCTGACGCTGATCCTTATCGAGGTCGGAGTGCTGACCCGTATGGTCCGGTCCAGCGCCATCGAGGTGCTGCGGCTCGAATATGTCACGCATGCGCGGGCCAAGGGGCTTTCCGAGCGATCGGTGCTGTTCCGGCACGTCCTGCCCAACTCGTTCGCGCCGACATTGACGCTGATCGGCATCGTGCTCGGTACGCTGCTGGGCGGCATCGCGGTCGTGGAAACGGTTTTCACTCTCCCGGGCCTCGGGCGGCTGCTGGTGGAATCGATCTATTCGCGCGACTATCCGGTAGTTCAGGGCTGCCTGCTGATGATCGCGACCGGCTATGTCGTCGTGAACCTGATCGTCGATCTCCTTTATCCGTTCTTCGACCCGCGGGTCACGCTGGAGTAGCCGGTCATGTTCGCACGCCTCAACCTCATTTTCGGTGGCATACTCGGCTCCGTGGTCCTGGGAATGGCGCTGCTGGCGCTGGTCTGGACACCAGCGAGCCCCGTCGCGATCGACCCGATCAACCGACTGTCGGGTCCGATACCGGGGCACCTGTTCGGGACCGACGAATTCGGCCGCGACATACTGAGCCGCATCATGACGGGAGCCTGGACGAGCCTTTCCGTGGCGTTCCTGACGGTGGCCTTCGCCGTCATTTGCGGTTCGGCGATCGGTCTGCTGACCGGCTTCTACCGCGGCTGGTTCGATCGCATCGCCATGCTTCTCAACGATGCGCTTCTGGCCTTCCCGGGCATTCTGCTGGCACTCGGCATCGTCGCCATCATCGGGCCGAGCAAATACGGGATCATCATCGCGCTGGGCATCGCCTATACGCCGAAGGTGATCCGAATCGTGCGCGGCACCGTGTTGTCTTTGCGGCAGAAGGAGTTCGTCGAGGCGTCGCGCGCGCTGGGCAACGGATCGGTGTTCACCATGCTGCGCCACGTCCTGCCCAATTCGTTCGCGCCGATCGCTGTGCTCGCGACATCGTTGTTCGGCTGGGTCATCCTTGCGGAGAGCGCGCTGAGCTTCCTCGGTCTGGGCGTGCCGCCGCCCGCCGCAACATGGGGCAACATGTTGTCGGCGGCGCGCCCGCATCTCAGCACCGCGCCATGGATGTCCATCATTCCCGGTGGCTTCATCGCACTCACCCTGCTTTCCATAAACCTGCTGGGCGACGCGCTGCGCGACTGGCTCGATCCCAGGATGTGAGATGATTTTCAACGCACCACAGCCGACGCTGTCAGTGAGCGACATTCGCATCGGCATGCGTGGCTCCGAACTCATCAAGGGTGTGAGCTTCGACGTGCACCCCGGCCAGGTGGTCGCGCTGGTCGGCGAGTCCGGAAGCGGCAAGACGATGATCGGCCGGGCCGTATTGCGGCTCCTGCCGGATGTCATCCGGCCGACCAGCGGCGACATCCTCTACCACGGTACCTCCATCCTGTCCCTGTCGCAGCGGCGCATGCGCGCGCTGCGCGGCGAGAAGATCGGCATGGTTTTCCAGGAACCGCTGGTCTCGCTGAATCCGGCGATGCGGATCGGCCGACAGATGGCCGAGGCTATGCGCCTTCATACCTCGCTCTCGCCCGCCGAAATCCGCGAAAGATCCATCGCGATGCTGCGACGGATTCAAATTTCCGACCCCGAAGCATGCCTCGCGGCCTACCCTCACCAGTTCTCCGGAGGCATGCGACAGCGCATCATGCTGGCCTCCGTGATGCTGCTGCGCCCCGACCTGCTCATCGCGGACGAGCCGACGACCGCGCTCGACACGCTCAGTCAGCTCGAAGTGCTTGAGACGATGATGGACCTGACTCGCGATGTTGGGACGTCGGTCCTCCTGATCACGCACAATCTGGGTCTCGTCGCGAAATATGCCGACTACGTCGTCGTTCTCAAGCAGGGCGAGGTCGTGGAGGCAGGCCCGACCCGCGACATCCTCGACAATCCGCAGCGCGAATACACTCGCCGGCTGATCGAGTCGGTTCCCACACGCGACCCCCATCAGCCACAGCTCTCACACGACGGTCGCCCATCGATCCTCGAAGCGCGCAATGTCGTCCTGTCCTATGATCAGGGCACGGCCTTATGGGCGCGCCGACCGCGTAAGCAGGTGCTGCGCGATGTGAGCCTCGCGATCGCGCCGGGTGAGATCGTCGCGGTGGTGGGCGGCAGCGGTTCGGGAAAGACGACGCTTGGCCGCGCGATGCTGCGCCTGCAGGACATCGACGCCGGGCAGATCCTCTACAACGGGCAGGACGTCGCGCGGCGGGCGGATCGGCAGCTCGGCGATTTCCGCCGCAAATGCCAGATCGTGTTCCAGGACCCTTTCTCCTCGCTGGACCCGCGCATGCGCGTGGGCGCGATCGTGGCGGAGGCCCTGCGCCATGAACGCGGACTGTCGGCCCGGCAGCGGCGCGAGCGCACCGAGCAGGTGCTCAGCGAGGTCGGCCTGGCCGATTATAGACGACGCTATCCGCACGAATTGTCGGGCGGGCAGCGGCAGCGCGTGGCAATCGCCCGTGCGATCGTCAGCCAGCCTGACGTAATCGTGGCCGACGAGCCGATCTCGGCGCTGGACATGACGATCCAGAAACAGGTGCTCGAACTCTTTGAACGGCTGCAGCGCGAACGAGGCTTTGCCTGCATCTTTATCTCGCACGATCTCGCCGCGGTCCAGCAGGTCGCACAGCGCATCATCGTGATGGAGAACGGCACGATTGTCGAAGAGGGGCCGTGCGACGCGGTGTTCGAGAACCCGCAACACGAATATACGCGGCGACTTCTCGCCGCCTCGCCCATGCTTGCGCGACCATCGGAAACCAGAGGGAACGAAAAAAGAGAGGAACCGGTAAATGAATAGATTGCCTTGCATTTTCGGAACGGTTGCTGCCGCGCTCATGATCGGCGGCAATGTGATAGCGGCCGAGCTCGTATCGGGCTTGGCGGGCGACATGCGCGCCGTCATACCGGCCGGCAGTACCGACGACAGCACGCTGACGGTGCAGCAGCACGTCTATGAAGGACTTGTCACCTGGAAGGAGAACGGCGAAGTCGCACCGATGCTTGCCAAGGACCTTCCGCAGGTCTCCGAAGACGGCCGCTCCTACACGTTCAAGCTGCGCGAAGGCGTGACCTTCCATGACGGCACGCCCCTGACCGCGGAAGCCGTCGCGAAATCCTGGAACTACCTTCTCGAACCCGAGCGCGGCTGGTCCTGCCGTCAATACTTCGACGGGTCCGGCCCCGTCGAAATCGCTAGTGTCGAAGCCTCCGGCGAGCTCGAAGTCACGTTCACGCTGGTGGAGGCGGCGCCTGCGCTGCTGACGCAGATGGCGCGCGCCGACTGCGGCGAGGGCGGCATCATGGCCGAGGCAATCACCTCGACCGACACGCCTCAAAAGCCGATAGGGACCGGCCCCTACATGATCGAAAGCCGTCGTAGCAACCAGGACATCGTGCTGACCCGCTTCGAGGACTACAGCCCGCGCGAGGAGCCGGCCGACGGGTATGCCGGCAAGAAGGAAGCGCTTCTCGACAAGATCACCTTCCTCATCATCCCCGATCCCGCCGCCAACTACTCGGCGCTGCGCGCCGGCGAGATCGACGTTTGGCCAGCCATCGCACTGTCCTATGCCGAAGAGCTGGACGGTCTCGACAGCATCTCCGTCGATTCGGTGAATATCCCCTCGATCAGCACCTTCGCCTTCCAGACCTCCAAAGGGCCCCTTACCGATCCGGCGTTGCGCAAGGCTGTGAACCGTGCCCTGGACCGGAAGGGGATGGTCGACGCCATCGCGATGGGCTACGCGACGCCGAGCGCGTCGGTCATCCCGGTCTCCTCGCAGTTCTTCGATGAGGCCGGATCCGAAGCCCTGTCCTATGATCCGCAGGAGGTTGCCGCGCTTCTGGAGGCGGCCGACTACGATGGGACGGAGATCGTCATCACCACCAACAAGAACTACTCCGTCATGTACGAGACGGGCGTCATGGCGCAGGCCTATCTCGAGGCCGCCGGCATTCGCTCGCGTCTGGAAGTGATCGACTTCGCAACGCAGCTCCCGAACTACTACAGCGGCGACTATCAGATGATGACGTGGAACTATGCGCCTACGCTCGATCCGGCGCTCATCCTCGACCGCGTGACCGGCCCCAAGGCGACCACCGCCTCCAAGATCTGGGACAACCCGCAAGCGCGCGAGCTGGTCGACCGGCTGATCGCGGCACCGATCGGCGAGCGCCAGGCGATTTACGATGAGATCCAGACACTTTATGCGGAGGATGCCCCGATGCTCGTGTGGGCGAGCTCGCAGGCGACTTCGGCCTATTCGGACAAGGTCCAGGGCTATGAAGTCTGGGCCGGCCGCAAGCCGCGCTACTGGGGCGTGACGGTCGAAGAATGAGCGCGCCATTGACATCCGCTCCCAGGGAGCGCGTTCACGCCTGGCCCGGAGGCAGGAAATGTGTGGCCACAATCACCGTCGATTTCGACGGTGATTGCCGCGAGGTCGGCCGCAAGGAGACGCCGCTCGGTCGCAACTCCCACGGCCGCTACTCTGCCAAATGCGGCGTGCCGCGCTATCTCGACATGTGCGACGAGCTCGGCATCAAAGCGACGTATTTCGTGCCTGGATACGATGCCGAGCAGCACCCGGATCTCGTCCGCGAGATCGTCGCGCGGGGGCATGAGGTCGCCGCGCACGGCTATCTCCACGAAGGCTGGGATCCCGGCGAGGCCGAGCCCGAACTCCTGCGCAAGAGCCATGACATCCTGACGCCCCTGATCGGCAAACCGCCCCTCGGCTGGCGCTCGCCCGGCGGCAGCAAGAACGAACAGACTATGCGTACCCTTCTGGAGCTGGGTTACATCTACGATTCCAGTGAGAAGGACTACGACCTGCCCTTCATGGCCGACGTACCCCGCGACACGCCCCGCCGGCTGATGACTCTTCCCAACAACGTGTCCAGCCTGGACGATTATCCGTTTTACCGGGTCAGCTACACGCCGCCTTCCGCAGTGCTCAAGCATTGGATCGAGGAATGGGAAGCGATCCGCACCGAAGGCGGATTCTTCGATCTGACAGTGCATCCGCGTGTGGGATACGGTTCGGGATCGCCCGCCAGGGCCAATGTCGTGCGCAATCTCGTCCGTCACATGCAGGACAGCGGGGACGTGACCTTCGTCACGCTCGAGGAACTCGCTCGCTGGTGCCTCGCGCATGAGGCGCAATGGCAGCGCGACTGGAGGAAGGAGGGCGCGCCAGATGCCCGGCAATGAGAATCGCACATGTCACGTTTCGCTCACCGTCAACCTGCAGGGTATGAGCGTCGACCGCCGCAAGCATGGTGAAGATGCCGCCAAGCATTTCGGCGGCAAGGCCCATGGTCGCTACATGGCGTCCACGGGCGCCGAGCGCCTGTTCTCGATGTTCGACGATCTCGGACTGAAGGCGACGGTGTTCGTGCCGGGCTCCGAGGCCCTCGAGCATCCCGAACTGGTGCAAGCGATCGCCGCTGCGGGACACGAGATCGCGGCGCACGGCTTCGCCCATGAGGATTATGTCGGTGGGGAAGACGAAGCCGCGCTCCTGGCGCGCACGCACGAGATCTTGTCCAACCTGATCGGTGCGGTTCCGAAGGGGTGGCGCGCGCCCACTGGGCTTCTGGAGCGCGCGACGCTCTCGGCGCTCGCCGATCTCGGCTACGTCTACGACGCCAGCAATCAGGACGACGACTTTCCTTATCGGCTGGACGACGACGGCGCGCCCGGCATGATCGAACTGCCTCAGCATGAAATGCTGACCGATCAGGAGCACTACGAGAGGCGCGCCACGCACGATAAGCTCATGAAGTGGTGGCGGGAGGAATTCTTCGCACTCCACGCGGAACGATGCTACGCCCAGATCACCGTCAGCCCGCGCGCGGACTACGGCAGCGGCCGCGCAAGCCGCGTCGCTGCGCTGCGTGGATTCCTGGAAGAGATCCGCAGCCTGGACGGCGTGCGGATCGGACCCTGCCGCGACGCGCTCGCCGCCATCGGCACCGGAGACCTGTTCTGTCGTTCATAGCGCGCGGGCGCGATGATCGCCCGCGCGTTTTACGCATCGAGGCGGCCGGCGGAGGCGATCATCCTGCGCCAGCCGGGGCCATGAACGGCCGCTTCATCTCGAACGTGTCGGAGGCCCTGAGATAGAGCGAGGCGAAGATGCGACCGACGGGGCGGTAGGCCTCGATGTCGACACGCAGCGTCTCGGGATCGAGAAGCCCGTCGCGGATGTGCATCGAGACGATCTCGCCTATGATGATGCACCGATCGGGTACGGTGCCGAGGCACTCCAAAAGCCGGCACTCGAATGAAACCGGGCTTTCCGTGATTCGTGGCGGATTGATGACGTTGCTAGCCGTCAGCGTGAGGCCGGCGAGGTCAACCTCGCTGACCTCTGGAGGACAATCGATCGAACACTGGTTCATCGCCTCGGCGGTCGCCTCGTCAACCATGTTGACCACAAATTCGCGCGTCTCGACGATATTGGCGGCCGTGTCCTTCATCGTCCCGTCAGGATTGTTCTTGATGCCCACGGCCACGACCGGCGGGGCCTCGCCGAGGATGTTGAAGAAGCTGAAGGGAGCGGCGTTGTCGATGCCCGCCGCCGAGCGGGAGGATATCAGGGCGATCGGCCGAGGAACGACTGTGGAAGACAGGAGCTTGTACTGGTCCGCCGGCTTGTAGCTCGCGATGTCGATGTCCAAGTAGGCCTCCTCAATTCACGAATGTGGCGGGCGCGCGGTCCGTGTCCGGCGCGGCGATTTCCATGTCGAGTTCGTAGGTCGTGAACTCGGGATAGAGCGCCGGCAGCATCGCCACCGACATGCGACCCTTGGCCGGTTCCATGACTACCATGGCGACGGTGGCCGTGAGGTTGTTGACCATGCTGGGGCGGGGAGGACGGCATACGGACCACGGCGTCTCGAAATCGTCGCGCAACGACTCGATGACATGATCGCGGGTCACCGCCCCCAAATGGGGTACCAGCAATTCGCGGACACGAAGGTCGCGGTAGAGGGAGTCGGGCATGTTGCGGATGCCTCGATCCCTTAGCTTGGACAAGGCGACCGGGCTAACGAAGTGATTGGCGTGGCAAAGCAGGCCATCTTTGGGCAGCACTTGGAAGGTCTCGTCGGGCGCGCATTCGAAATCGATCACGACGCCGTTCGCATGCGCCACCATCATGTTGTTCGCGCAGGATTTGGCCGTCGTATAGACGGTGTGCATGGCCTCGCCGACCCTGGCTTTCTCGAGGACCTTGCGGCGAATGAACGGCAAGGGAACAGCCAGGTTGCGGTAATCGCGATCGCTCTCGAGATAATTCGCGGCGATCGAGACTCCCGCGGCGTTCATCCCGCAGCGGGCGAGTGCGCCGGCCTCCGTGAAGGTCAGGAAATCGGGACCGTCGTCGCGGCGCACACGCAGGACAACGGTCGTCTCCGCGCATTCGGCCTTCCAATCCCAGTTCTGTGCATGGATCAGGTCTCCGTCGCGCGTGGCTCGCGGCAGCACCGCGACGCTGGTGCAGCCATCCGGCTCATCCTTGTCCGCAGACATCCCGTCGCCGCGACGTTCGGCGAGCTTCAGGATCTCGGTGCGTGCATTCAGCAACACGATGGTCGCGGGGTCGACGCTTGCGCCTTCGGCGATCCCTTTCATCTCTTCCACGTAGGCTGGGTCGAAGCCGGCGATCGTCGGTTCGAACTCCTCGGCAATCCGTGCGACCTGCTCCCATCCGATCGACTTGCGGGCCAATTGTTCCACGTAGTGATCGATCCCGCGCTTGACCCGTTCCCGTGCCTGCTCACCATACTGCCGCCCGCGTTCGATCGGGCTGCCGGAGACTTCGATGAGGGGGCTCGCAGTAGGTTTTGTCATTTTGTGAGGGCCTTCAGGTTTGTCGCGCGAACGGGTTTGCATTTGAACTCATCGCGTTGCGCGTCTACCGTGAAGGGCATCGGCAAGCGATTGAGAATTGTTCTTATTGGTAGTATAAAACAATCAGGAGGTAAACCGGATGAGTGCTGGAGCGCGTCTGCAACGTGATCTTGTCAGTGGCATCTGGCGGCTCGTTCACGAGGATGGCCTGCGGCCCGGAGACCGGATCGTGGAAAGCCGACTCGCCGAACGATTGAGGGTTTCACGCACGCCCGTACGCGCCGCCATCGACGCGCTCGCCGCCGAAGGCTACATCGAAAGGCTCAAGAACCGCGGCGTGAGGTTGCTGCACAAGCCGGCAGAAGATGCGGCAAGCGATACCGTCCACGAGCGGGACGAACTCCTGCAGCAGATATCACAGGACAGGAACCTGCAGCGCCTCCCGGACGACGTGACCGAAACACAGATCATGCGGCGTTACGATCTCAGCCGTATCGAAGCCAACCGTATACTCGAACGGTTGTCGGCACTCGGCGTGCTCGAGCGAAAGCTGGGCTACGGCTGGCGATTCCTCGACAGCCTCCAAGACCTGAAGGCCAGGGCGGAGGCCTATGCCTTTCGCATCGTGGTGGAGCCGGCTGCCTTGCTGCAACCCGGCTTCGCCCTGCCGAAGCCCTGGGCCGTGAACATGCGTCGCCGTCACGAACACGTGCTGGCATCGGAGTGGAGCTACGGTTCGAGCATCGGTTTCTTCGAGATGAATGCCGAATTTCATGCGGGTTTGGCCGAGGCTTCCGGAAACCGCTATTTCGCGGACGTGGTGCGCAGGCAGAACCAGCTTCGCCGACTGATCAACTACCAGTGGCGGCACGGGCGCGAGAGGGTTGAAACGAACTGCCGGGAGCATCTCGAAATTCTGAAGAAGCTGGAGGACGGCGACAACGAAATGGCGGCATTGCTCCTGCGCCAGCATATCATGAACGCCAGCAATCTGCCGACTCCTTTCGGCGATGGGAATCCAGACCACAGCGCAAAATAGGAGGCGGGCCACGATGATTGAGCCCGCCAGAACCCGGCCCGAGTATAGGTCAGGCTCCGTAACAGGGAGAAGACGGGCTACGCCGCAGTGAGGCGCGCAAAGCGTGAAGCGAATGGTTGAGCATGCAGTTTCGTGCGAACCCGTCTCCTTGATAATTTGCGTGGACAGGGAAGTTATCAGGCATTTTCCACGACTTCCCCTGGATTGCGCCGGAAAGGGGGTCGGCGCGTCGATGATGGTAGCAATGACAAATCTATGCACGTTATGATAGTCTCGGCGTATGGCTTCAGCGCGGCGACTTATGCGGGAGGATGAGATTCCCGCCTTCGTTCAGGACGTCATTGCTGTCGGTTGCGACATATGCGCGATCGGGTAGGCCTACTATGTCATCGGCGATGCCGATTTGCCGGAGACGGACGACAAGGCCGCGGCCCCGCATCTGCGCTGCATCCATGAACGCTATGGCAAGCGTGATCACCTGTTGCTGCAAATCGTCGCCCATTTGCGGGCCATCGGGCGCTATGTCGACCTGCCGCCGGCAGCGACGTCTCATTAGGGGGGCTGCAAGTTCTGTCTCGGAAATTGGCGAAATGTGCAGCGACTTCACGTGCCCTGAGACGATAGAATTGGCGGTGGCTGTCAGATTGAACCCTATTTGCTCCAAGGCCACGTCTCGGCTCGCCAGGGGCCTCTTTGGGCGAGCCTCTTTTTTGCTCCTTGCCATGCTGGCAAGCGACGGGCGCGTTGTTATAGTGGTGTGTGGGGGCATCGAAGATTTCGAGTGATGCAATGCGTATCGTTCTTGTTGCGGCGACGCTCTCGATCCTGTCGGCAATCCCGCTTTTCGTCGAGGAACTGTTCATGCCAGAGGTCGAGATGCTGGGAGCAGGCATAATCTTCAGCATTGGTCAGGTGGTTGCGGCCGCCCTGTGCCTACCTCAGATCCTGAAATCCTTGCTCCACAACACAGGGACTGACTGACAGCCATTTGGGTCCCTAAATCGCAAACGCTCCGCCAGCGGGCCTTGTTTGGAGTGCACCGAATGTCCTGACCGGCCCCGATTTGCCCTCCTGCAACGAGGGCAATACAGAGCTTATGCTCTCCGACACTCTCCGGATAATGGCGCTATCGCGTACCTGAAGAGGATGCTCGCCACTTTGGGACGTGGCTGGCGTTTATCGCCTGAAAATTGGAGCACTGTTTTAACGGACGGCTGAGGACACTGTGCGAAGCGATGTCGCCCATATCTCAGGTCGCCCATCCCCGTTGGGAAAGCGCGTGTTCGGGTAGAGTGCTGAAGGTTCCGCAAATTCGCTGAGAGTAGGCGGTTACGGTAGGATGGTGATCGCGCGTGGAAAACGATCGTGTTCATAACGTTGATCGCAGAGATCGATAAAGGCGTTCAATCATAACCCGACATACAATGCCGACGTTCACACAGGTCGAGGCAAGCATCCGCGACGCCAACGGAATAGGCTCGGCGCTCCGGAACGTGCGTGCCTAGAAGATCCGCTGCACCTGCTTCTCGCCTTCAGATGGGGCTTATGGTTGATGACGATTGCCTATCCGGTCGCCGCAATATCCAGCCCGATATCGAGGATCGGTGCACTGTGGGTGAGCCAACCGACCGAGATCAAGTCGACTCCAGACGTTGCCACGGCCGGGGCGGTCGCAGCGGTGATGCGGCCGGAGGCTTCGGTGATGGCGCGGCCGCCCACCATGTCCACCGCGCAGGTGAGGTCATCGAGCGCCATGTTGTCGAGCAAAACGGCGTCGACTTCGAGCTCCAGTACCTCTTCGAGCTGGGAAAGCGTGTCGACTTCGACTTCAATCTTGACCATGTGCCCGGCATGAGCGCGCGCCCGCTCGACGGCAGACTGGAGGCCGCCGGCGATTGCGATGTGGTTGTCCTTGATCAGGATGGCATCGTCGAGACCGAAACGGTGGTTCGAGCCGCCGCCAGCACGCACGGCATATTTTTCCAGCGTTCGCAGGCCGGGCGTCGTCTTGCGGGTGCAGACGATCCTTGCCTTGTGCCCCGAGACCGTCGCCACCAGAGTCGCCGTTGCGGTGGCGATGCCGCTCAGGTGGCAGAGGAAGTTAAGGGCCGTGCGCTCGGCGGTGAGCAGGCCGCGCGCGGGACCGCGGACGATGGCGATCGTCTCGTTGGCCACGACCTCGCTTCCGTCCGGGCGCCGAACCTCCACCTCGATCGACGGGTCGATGAGACGGAAGGTGAGGGCCGCGACATCGAGCCCGGCAACAACGCCCGCCTGCCGCGCTGTCAGCACCAGGCTGGTTATGAGATCGGGCGGGACGATCGCATCGCTCGTCACGTCGCCGGCACGGCCGAGGTCCTCCAGGAGAGCGGCACGGACGACGGGCTCGACTATGATTGAGGGAAGGGGTGGCAGTGTCATGTCAGGCGCTCCGTACGAGAATGTGCTTGGTCTCCACCGCAGACTCTTGCGCCGCTTCGAGCGCTTGCTCCAGCGTCAAATGCGAGCGGCGCGCAATGGCGGCTTTGGAAGGAAAGTCGCTGCGGAAGTGGGCGCCGCGGCTCTCGCGCCGCCGCCGGGCTGCCACGGCGACCATCAGCGCAACGAGCGCCGGGTCGGCCTCTGGGGCTTCGCTCACAGCCATCGGAAGGAGGCTGGCCACGGCATCCGTGAGGTCCGGACCATTGCGGACAAGACCGAGCGCGGCCGAGACGATGGGACGCACAAGAGCGGGGTTTGCTGGCGGCAGGAAGCCAACCTGCGTGGGCCTGGAGCGGCCGGCATGGGTGCCGGCGACGCTTTCGGCAACGGCTCGCGCGAACACGGCCCCTTCCAGTAGCGAGTTGCTGGCGAGCCGGTTGGCGCCGTGAAGGCCGGTGCACGCCGCCTCGCCGCAGGCCCAAAGCCCTTCGATAGAGCTGCGGCCGGCGAGATCAACCGCAATCCCGCCCATATGGTAATGGGCGGCGGGGCGGACAGGGATCGGCTCCCGCGCCGGATCGATGCCCGCGGCCTTGCAGAAGGCGGCGATCGCCGGAAAGCGGACGGCAAAAGCAGAGCCCGTTCTTTCTCGGGCATCGAGATAGACGCGGTGGCCTTTAGCGAGATGCCGCGCCACGGCACGCGCCACCACGTCGCGCGGCGCCAGCTCCGCGCCTGCGACGTCGGCGACTATGCGACGGCCCGTCTCGTCGATCAGGGCGGCGCCTTCGCCACGCACGGCCTCGCTGACCAGCGGCATCGGCCGTGACGATGCATCGAGCGCGGTCGGGTGGAATTGGACGAACTCCAGATCGGCAAGCACCGCACCCGCTCGTGCGGCGAGCGCCAGCCCCTGCCCGAATGAGCTTTCCGGGTTGGTTGTGTCGAAGAACAGCCCGCCTATGCCACCGGTCGCAATGATGACGCGGCGGGTGGTAAGGAAGGCCGCGCTGTCGGTAGTGGCGACGACGAGGCCAGCTACCGCCCCGTCCTCCATCGCCAGACGTCGAACTTCCAGGTCTTCGATAACGGTGATCGAGGGCATTCGGCGGACGGCCTGCGTCAGCGCTCGCATCAATTCTCTGCCGGTGCCGTCACCGGCGGCGTGGACAATGCGGCGCCGGCTGTGCGCCGCCTCCAGACCGAGTGAGGGGCGGCCGTCCTCGCTTCGGTCGAAGTCGACGCCGAAACGGATCAGGGCGTCGATCGCCGCCGGTGCGGCGTGCACGACATAGCGAACGACCTCAGCATCGCAGAGCCCGTCGCCGGCCGCAATCGTGTCGGCGGCATGCAGGGAAGGGTCATCATCCGAGCCTAGACTCGCCGCAATGCCGCCCTGGGCGAGCTGGCTAGAGGTTTCGTGGCCGAGCGGTGCCCTGGAGATCAACACCACGGGCTCGGGCGCCAGACGCAGCGCCGTCATGAGCCCCGCCAGTCCGCCGCCGACGATCACTGGCCGGCCGGCGAGTGCCTCGAAGTCGCGGCTCATATGGCGAGCATCCGCTCGACTGCACGCCGCGCGCGCCCGGCCAGTTCCGGATCGATCGTGACCTCGTGCTGGTTCCCCTCAAGCGCTGAGCGGATGTTGGCAAGCGTGATCCGCTTCATGTGCGGGCACAGATTGCACGGGCGGACGAATTCGACGTCGGGATGGGCGACGGCGACATTGTCGCTCATAGAGCATTCCGTCATGAGCACGACGCGCTGCGGTTTTTCTCGACCGACATAGTCCGACATGGCCGCGGTCGAACCGGAGAAGTCGGCTTCCGCCACGACCTCGGGCGGGCATTCGGGATGGGCGAGCACGATGACGCCGGGATTGGCCTCGCGCAATTCGCGGATGTCGGCGGGCATGAAGCGCTCATGCACCTCGCAGTGACCCTGCCAGGCGATGATCTCGACGTCCGTCTCGGCGGCGATGTTCTTCGCCAGATACTCGTCAGGCAGCATGATGACGCGTGGTACGCCCAGCGATTCCACCACCGCCCGCGCATTGCCGGAAGTGCAGCAGATGTCGGACTCCGCCTTTACGGCAGCCGATGTGTTGACATAGGTGACGACCGGTACGTCCGGAAAGCGCCGCCGCATCAGGCGGACGTCGTCGGCCGTAACCGACTCGGCGAGCGAGCAGCCTGCCTCCAGGTCCGGGATCAGTACGGTCTTTTCCGGATTGAGCAGCTTCGCCGTCTCGGCCATGAAATGCACGCCGGCGAGCACGATCACATCCGCCTCGGTTTCGGCGGCCTTGCGGGCGAGTGCCAGACTGTCGCCGACGATGTCGGCCACACAGTGGAAGATCTCCGGCGTCTGATAGTTGTGCGCCAGGATGACGGCATTGCGCCGCCGCTTCAGCGCAAGAATGGCGTCGACATCGTCGGCAAAGAGCTCCCATTCGACCGGCGGGATCACGCGCTTTACCCTGTCGTAGAGTTCGTCCGTTCGCCTCGGGACGTTGAGCATGCCGTTCTCCTATTATGCTCATGTCGAGTATAATAGAGATATGCTTAATTGGAGCATAAGGAAAGTCAAGCCTTCGCGATCGGCAATTTCGTACCTGCGACAGTTCGCTCCATCAGCACGGCCGGGCGGAAGCGAAACAGCTTGGCGGGGCGTCCGCCGGTCTCAGTGGTGGTTTCACCGGTGTCTTCCACCAGTTCCTGCTGCTCGATCAGCCGCCGAAAATTCTGCTTATGGACCAGTCGGCCGGCGAGCGCCTCCACGGTGCGCTGCAACTGCAGCAGCGTGAAGAAGGGCGGCATCAGCTCGAAGACGACCGGGCGGTATTTGATCTTGGTGCGAAGCCTGGCGATTCCCGTCGCCAGAATGCGGCGATGGTCTGCCACCATCTTTCGTCCGAGCGCTGACGGTTCATGTGCGTTGTCGGGGCCGCGCAGCGCCTCGGCTACCAGTCCGGCTTCGTAGAGGAGTTCATAGCGCTGGAGAACGAGTTCGTCGTTCCAGGGGCGGCCGTCGAGCCCGAAGGCGAGCGCGGCACGATGCCAGCGCTCCTCCCTGGAAGCTGTACCGGAATTCTCGGCCCAGTTCTTCAGCCGTGGCGTGAGGGTCTCGGCGATTGCCGGTGGCGGAGCCGCGCGATGGTCCTCCCACGGAAAGTAGCCGTACCAGCTTCCCCAGTCGCGTCTCGGTCGGCCTTCGGCGGAGTCCTCGCGCGCGAGACCGAGATAGCTGATCGATATCGCTCGAAGCGCATGTTCATCGGAAATGCGGTCGCGGTCGGCAAACGTGTAGAGCTGCTCGATATAACCAAGTGGATGTCCTGTCTGCTGTTCCACCCATTCGCGGAGCCCCGCTTGGAGGGAGCGGTGTCCGAGTTCGAACGGGCCGGAGGGCAGGGCGCTCCCTTGCCCGATGGTCAGGACCACCGGCTGGCCGCCGGCCACCGCCGCCACCACGGCGATCAGCTCGACCTTCACCGCGTGGCGCTCATCTTTACCGTGGCTCTGCTTCATACTGTCGTCGTTGTCCTGCCGGCGATGTGTTTCACCACCAGCATGTAGCAGGAGGAGGGGCTGGCCGGAACACCGGCGCGACATCGCGAAAAGGACGTTGCGTCGATGGCCAGGCTCTTGTGCAGTGCAATTTATCCTTCGCACCTGCACAATTCCGTGCGAAAGGACCTGCGGGTACAGCGGACGTAAGGGAAGAGGCGTCATGAGCGCAACGGCAGGAAGCAAGGCTCTCACCCCGCCAGATGTCGCGGCATGCAAGGGTGAGAAACCTCTCGTCTGCCTCACGGCCTATACCACCCCAGTTGCGAGGCTGGTCGATCCGCATTGCGATGTCGTCCTGGTCGGCGACAGTGTCGGCATGGTGCTGCACGGCCTGCAGTCGACGATCGGTGTGACGCTGGACATGATGATGCTGCATGGTAAGGCCGTGCGGCGCGGTCTCGAGCATGCGCTGATGGTCGTCGACATGCCATTCGGCTCCTATGAGGAAAGCCCCGAACAAGCCTTCCGCAATGCCGCTCGCGTGATGGCGGAGACTGGCTGCGCAGCAGTCAAGCTCGAAGGCGGCGAAGCGATGGTCTCTACGATCCGCTTCCTCGCCGCGCGCGGCGTGCCGGTGATGGCCCATGTTGGTCTTACGCCGCAGGCGGTTAACGCCTTCGGCGGCTACAAGGTCCAAGGCAGGGGCGAGGACGCACAACGCATCCGGCACGACGCCTTTGCAGTGGCCGAGGCCGGCGCCTTCGCGGTCGTGCTGGAGAAGGTGCCCGAGGCGCTTGCCCGCCGCATCACGGAGGAGATAGCGATTCCCACGATCGGCATTGGCGCCTCGCCGGCCTGTGACGGCCAGATTCTCGTCGTCGACGACATGCTGGGTCTGTTCGGCGACTTTCGGCCGAAATTCGTCAAGCGCTATGCTGAACTCGGCGAAACTGCGTCAGAAGCAATCGCGTCCTATGCGCGGGAGGTGAGAGAACGCCGATTTCCGGCGGCCGAACATGTCTTTGCCGATGCGCCGGAAACTGTCAAAGGAGGAGAAACCGCATGAGCGTACCCATCGTCCGCACTGTCGCGGAACTGCGCAAGACCGTCGCCGCATGGCGCAAGACGGGCCTGACAGTCGCTGTCGTGCCGACCATGGGCGCTCTGCATGAAGGGCATCTGAGCCTCGTGCGCGCAGCATTGGACCGTGCCGACCGGGTGATCGTGACACTCTTCGTCAACCCAAAACAGTTCAACAGCGCTGCCGACCTTGCCGCCTATCCGCGCACCGAACATGAGGATGCCGCCAAGCTGGCGCCGCTCGGCGCCCACATGCTCTACGCGCCGGACGGGGCGCAAGTCTATCCCGAAGGCTTCGCTACGACAGTATCGGTAAGCGGCGTCAGCGAGGGCCTGTGCAGCGCGCATCGTCCCGGCCATTTCGACGGCATGGCAACCGTGGTCGCGAAGCTTTTTCTACAGACGGGTGCGGATCTCGCCTTCTTCGGCGAGAAGGACTTCCAACAGTTGCACGTCGTGCGCCGGCTCGCCCGTGACCTCGACTTACCCATTGATATTGTCGCCTATCCGACCGTGCGTGAAGCCGATGGTCTGGCGATGTCGTCGCGCAATCTCCGCCTCTCGGCGGCGGAGCGCCAGGCCGCGCCGAAGCTCGCTGAAATCCTGTTCGCGACCGCAGAGCGGCTGACGGCGGGAGAATCGACGGAAAACGTGCTTGCAGAGGCCCGGCAGGCGGTTGTTCAGGCCGGTTATACAAAGGTCGAATACCTCGAATTGCGGGCCGAAGACGACCTTTCGCCGCTCGAGGCAGCGGAGCGCCCCGCGCGTCTGCTGGTGGCCGCATGGCTGGGCGACGTCCGTCTCATTGACAATGCGAGCGTTCAGCCAAGGCAAAGTGCCACGGAAACGCTCGCTCCGGCCACTGCCGCCTGACGCGCGTTCGATTCTGACTTGAGCGCGCAGCGGCATCTGTCGATGCGTCCTGAACCTATGGGCGGGATAACTTCTGCTCTTGACAAATCCGTACGTATCTATACGAAAAATTTTCGTACACATAAATACGGTTTAGGAGGCTTCCGATGGCTGCAACCGGACCGCACGCCCGCGCTCAAGCGGCATTGCTTGCACTCATCATCTTGCAGGTCGTCATGCTGGCCGCGCTTTACACGCAAACTCCGCCGCATCCGCCCAGGGCGATCTCTCTTTTCGCGCTCGGTCCGTTTCTGGGCGCATCCACAGCGATAGCCGCGGCGGCGATGATGCTGGGTGCCACGGCTACGCGACAGGGAATGATCGCCAGCATCCTGGCAGCGGCGTTTGCCCTCATCTCCTTCGGGCCGCAGAAGTGGATCGATCCCGCCATAGGTGAGATCTGGCCGGCGGTGTTCGTGGCCGAGGTCGCTGCCGCCGTCCTCATTGTCGAAGCTTTCTTGCGGAAGCGGGTCGAATGACACCGAAACAGGCCGCCCGACGCGCGCGGATCGAGCAGGCCGCCTATGAGGTGCTCAGCGAGGCGGGCTACAACAGCGCCTCGCTGCTGACCATTGCCAAGCGGGCGTCGGCGTCCAATGAGACGCTCTACAAATGGTATGGCAACAAGCAGGCCCTGTTCCGTTCGTTGGTCGAGGCCAATGCAAGCGAAGCCAAAGTCCTGCTGGAACAGGCACTCGGGGAGGGAAGCGATCCACTTGAGGCATTGGCCAGGCTTGGGCCGGCGCTGCTCGCGCTGGTAACCGGAGGGCGAGCTGTCGCTCTCAATCGGGCGGCAGCCGGCGATGCCAGCGATACGGGCACACTGGGCAAAGCGATCGCCGATGCCGGCCGGGAGACGATTGCGCCATTGCTATCCGCACTGCTGGGTCGGGCACAGCAGGAGGGTTTGATTGCCTGCCGCGACCCGGCGGAGGCAGCGGAGACCTATTTCCACCTCCTGATCGGCGATCTTCAGATCAGACGAGTGATCGGCGTGATTGATGAACTCCCGCAGCAGGAGATCGAGCGCCGTGCGCAGCGGGCGTTTCACCTGTTTCGCAAACTCCATGTGCCGGAAGCGAGTAGGGCTGATCTGTGACCGTTCTGCCGACGACAGAAGACGTTGGACCCACCGAGGCCTATGTCTCAAATGGGTCGAACGCAGACGTTCCACAGATCACCGATCAACACCGGAAGCGACTACTCCACCGGGATCATCAGGTGCTCGTAAGGTGTGCCCGGCCACATGACATAAGGTTGGCTCGTGTCCGGATTTTCCGCTGGGCTTGGGTAGTCCTGCACCATCTCGCCGGCATTGAAGATCATCACGTGTGGCCCGGTGTCGACCCAGTCTGCGCCCTCTGCCGGTCCGCTCGCATGTGGGTCTGCATTGCTCGCATCCGATCCACCTTGCAGCATGTAACCGAAGCCTACCTTGCCGGCCGGCGGCTGGATCTTGCCCATCCACGCCTCGGCCCATTCCATCCCGTTCGCGTCGAGGCACATCGGGTCGTTACCCGGCGAAGCGGGGTTGTCGGGCAGGCAAGTGAAATTACCGGTGCCTTCGCGCACCGTCCTGACGTTCATCTCCTCGTCGAAGGCGATGATCGTCGCGTTACGCGCCACCGCATCAGGTGCCGCGGACATTGCATTCTCGATCAACTCCTCGTCATTCATATCGCCTGCTAGCGCAACGGTTGGAAGGCCAAGTCCGGAAAGACCGCCAATCAGGCAAATTGACCACAAGCGCATTTCATCCTCCCACATCAAGCGTTGGTCGGCGCGAGCGCTGTTATCCGAAATTGGTCCGCTCGCCATGACCGAACGCACCAAACAATCACCATACATTGCAGGCGATCCAACTCCCAGTCAGCTAAAGGATTTAGCTAGGGTGGCACCGACGAGATGACCCCTGAATTTGATATTAGGGGAGCCGAACAAACGTTGGGGTGATCAGCCTGTCAGACGAAGCTGACCGCCCGAGAGCCGACCATCGACCACAGCAGCGCGGACCTGCAGCACGCGGTGCGCACCTTTTGGCGACCAGCGCATCTGCCGGCGCTTGTTCATTCGCGTATTCACAAGGCTATTCACGGTCGACTCGGCGCGTGATGTCGAGATGGGCAGGCCGGCTCGATAACGGCGTCCGTAGTCAACTAAGGCGCTGGTGTTCAGCCCCAAGTAGGTCTCGAGCTCCCGGACGAGCCGTGCAAAACGCCCAATACGGACTCGTCCTTGCCGCCCGTTCAGGACCACGGCGTTGGCGGCCATCTGCCTGATGCCAGGCAGTGTGCGGCGAGCCTCATCGGCATAGCCGTTCCAGATCAGGTGTCGCAGGCGATCGACGTTGAAAGCGGCATAGTCCAGCGGACCCTTGTGCTCCAGATCCGATCCGAGCAGGCCTGCCAACGCCTGCTCGACATGACGCACCCGCATGGAAATGTGAAACCAATCCAGAATGTGCGTCACGGACCCACGTACTGCTGTTCGCACCGCGCCAACGAGCGAGGGATCACCATCGCTGAGTACGATCACCTCGCGGTCGGGGAGCCAACCTTGAGCTCGGAGAGCGTTGCGGATTGTGTCTGGCCGGCTCACCGAGACGTTCGGCGCGACTGCAAAGTGCCGCGCCGGTCGTTCCTTCGCATCGACACACGTCTGGATCGCCCGCCAGATCCCGAAGTATCGGCCGCGGATCGGCGGCAAGGGCAAGGACGGAGCCGCGGTTGGCGTACAGGTACCGTGCCGAACAGGGTTTGGATGACCCGCTGCCGGCGATCGTGAAGAGGACGCGTCAAACCACAATGACAGCATCTGCGATCCAGGGCGGCGCTCTGCTCGATCTGGCCCTCGATCATCCGAAGCTGAAGCTGCAGCAGCAGATCTTTCGCCTCCACAAGCCGAAGACCAAGGTCGTCCGGAACGGGTGCTGACAGGTCGCGGCGGATGGCACCGATTTCGCAGCGCTCGCGAGTCCCGTCGGGTCGACTCGTCTCAATATAGATTGCCCACTCCGTCACCGCCATTGCGCGCTCATCCCAGTTCTGTCGCCAAAGCGCTCATAATCGGATGCAATCGTTACCCCCAAGTTTGTTCCGCTCCCGTCGACGGCGCTGTCAACCGCAGGACGCTAGCGGGCGGCAATGAGTGATCAGCCGAGATTGCCCCACGTGCCCCCCGTCCGCGAGTCCAGCAACGGCGAGGCGTTGCCGAGGAGTGCGAGTTCTCCTGCGGTTGACAGTAAATCGGTGGCACAGGCAAGCATTCGCTCCTCTGTGAACCGAATGGACGGGCCAGCGATCACGACCGCAGCCGTCACGCCTTCGCCACGCCTGCGAACCGGGGCGGCCATTGAACTCATCCCTGGCGCATAGACGTCCCTGATGACGCTGAAACCCAGCTGGCGATGGCGTTGCAGCATCGAGAGCAGCGCCTGAATCGTGGTCGGTGTCCGAGGTCCAAATTCCTTTGGACTTCCCAGTCCCTGCCGGCTTGCGGCCTCGGCTGCGTCCGCGTCGCTCATAGTCATCAGCAGTGCATGACCGGCCGCGCTGCACGAGAGTTTCAGATCTATGCCCATGTCGGGATCATAGAGCACGCCGGAGTTGGGTCCCTGCGCCTTGGCGACAAGCGTAAGCCGCTCCCCGTCGACGATGGCCAGCCGCACCAGTTCACCCGACCGGTCAGCCAGACGCTGAAGGGCCGGCTGGGCGATATCGACCAGCCCGGATTTGCTCAGCCAGTTCAGCCCGAGCGCCGGCAGCTTGGTGGTCAGCCTGTAGTCGCCCTTCTGCCCCTGGCGCACATAGCCGTATCCCGTCAGCTCGATGAGGGTGCGATGGCAGCCGCTTCGCGATTGGTTCAGCTCGGTCGCGATGTCCACGAGCTGGGCGCCCTGCGGCCGGGCCGCGAGATATTCGAGGATGCCAAGCGTCTTGTCGATCGCGCCACTCATGTCCGTACCCTTCCCTTGTGTTTTTAAAAAATGAACGATATACAAAAAATGAAAGCCATAAAAATCATGTAGACGCAAGGCCGAGATTGCTTATTCTTCGGCCGCTGAGACGATTGGTCGACATTGGGAGAGGAGCCGGATGCCTTTGCTCGGGAAAGCAGCCGTTGCCATGTGGTGGAACGTGGCGGAGGAGCATTTGAGCGAGTTCCACGAATGGCATTCCAAGGAACACCTGCCCGAGCGGTTGGCGATTCCAGGCTTCGAGCGCGGATCGCGGTGGCAGCGCGAAAACAGTGGCGCGTTCTTCGTCATCTACGAACTTACCGCTTATGAGGTGCTCGTGTCGGAAGCCTATCGCGCGCGGCTGAACAATCCGACGCGGTGGTCCACGACGATGATGCCTCTGCATCGCGATATGGTGCGCAGCCAGTGCCGCGTCGCGGCCAGCTACGGGCGCGGGCTGGCTACCTTCATGCGCACGATAAGGCTCTCGCCTGAGGACGGTCGTGCGGACCAGCTTGAGCAATACCTGCGGCAAGCCTTGTCGAAGGTGCCCGAACGCTTCGGTGTCACCGGCGCTCATCTGCTGCGGACGGAAACGCCTTCGGCGCCTGCCACCAGGGAACAGCAGATTCGCGGCGCAGATGCGGCTGCTGACTGGATCGTGCTCGTGCCCGGCCACAACGAGGCCGCGCTAAAAGCTGTCTGCTCGGTCGTGCTCGGCCGCGAAGCGTTGCGCGAGAGCGGCGCGGCGGCGGTGGACCATGACGAGCCGTTCCGGCTCGTGCACGCCCTGGTACCGCAGGACGTCTAACCGGGCAGTCCGATCTCCGTCGCCAGTTCGAGCGTCGGCTTGGCAGAGACGGGCGACTGATGCGCGTCCGGCGCGGCAAGGGGAGGAAACCATGCGAGCGATAGCAAAGCTCGGCCCCCGTGACGGGGCCATGTCTATCATCGACAAGCCGGCGCCCGCCCGGGTCGAGGGCGACGTTCTGGTGCGCATCGCCGCCGCCGGCATCTGCGGCACGGATGTCGCGATCTGGAAATGGCACGAGGCGGTGGTCGCCCAGTATGCCCCCGCCTCCCCAGTGGTGGTGGGACACGAGTTTTCGGGAACGGTGGAGGAAGCGCCTGCGGGCAGTGCGCTCAGGAAAGGCAACGTCGTTGCCGTCAACCCACAGATCGCCTGCGGCAAGTGCCGCTATTGCGGTCTTGGGCGGCCGACGCTTTTCGACGATCGCCGGTTGATGGGCGGCCCACATCGACGGCGGCTGGGCCGAATGGATCAGTGTGTCGGCGAAGCAGGTTTATCGTCTTCCCGACTCCGTTGATGCGGCGATTGCGCCGCTTCTGGAGCCTCTGGCGGTCGCCGTTCATGCGGTGTTCGAGCGTGCGCCGGTTTGCAGCGGCAACGTTGTGGCGGTGATCGGCGTCGGGCCGATCGGCCTGCTTTCCGGCAAACTCGCCCTGCACGCCGGGGCGTCGGACGTTCTGATTACGGGCGTAGCGGCCGACCGCGCACGGCTCGACCTGGCGCGGTCGCTCGGCATGATCGCGGTCGATGTGAGCGAAGCCGATCCGATCGCGGCGCTGCGCAGGGTGGCCCTGGCCGGCGCGGACGTGGTCTATGAAACCAGCGGCGACGCCGCCGTCGTCGAACAGGCTCTGGGCCTTGCGGGCAAGGCTGGGCGGGTCGGTCTCGTCGGCCTATGCCACGGGCCGGCAACCTTCGTGACCACGCCGGCCGTGCTTAAGGAACTCGAACTGATCGGCTCGCGCGGCTACAACGATCCGACCTGGTGTTTGATGATGCGGCTGTTGCCGGCGCTGGCACCGGCCATCATGAAACTTGTGACGCACCAACTGCTCTTCGAGGAGTTCGAACAGGCGCTTGGCCTGGTAGAGCGTCGCGAAGGCATGAAGATCATTCTGCGGCCATAGCAATGACCGCCTCGCGGCAAACGAGACGGTCAGGCTCCGGCCCGGTTCCAACCTCTGTAATCGTCGCCAAACGCTTCCCAACCCTGATCGGTCACGGCAACCGTGTCCTCGAGCTTCAGGAAGCCGAGGCGCGGGTGGTTCCATGTGGTCTCGATCGACAGGACCATGCCGGCAAGGAGCGGCCTGTCACGGTGCGACGCGGGGTACGGAATGGGCCCGTCCGCCATCAGACGCGGCGCTTCGTGACTGATGAGGCCCATGCCGTGCGCGACGAAGCTGAGCGTTCCCTCGCGCGGTGCCGAGGCAAGGTCCCTCACTTGCGCGAAAATCTCCGCGCCGAGCTGGCCGGGCGCGATCGCGCTACGCGCCGCCTGCTGGAAGTGCTCGATCCGCGACAGCGCGTCGACGAGTTCGGGCGACGGTTCGCCGAGGATGCCCATGCGGCAGATGTCGCCGATGTAGCCGCCGAGATTTCCGCCCGAGTCAAGCGAGACGATATCGCCCTCCCGCACAATCTGACTAGAGGGCGCGCGGTTGAGGCTGCTGCCTGCGGTGACAAGGCAATATTCGAAGACGAGGCCGCGCGATTGCTCTTGCTGTCGCAGCGTCTCAACGATCTGCGCCTTGGTTTGGCCGGGCCGGATCGACGCGAAGGTATCGAGCATCGATTGTTCGATCCGCTCGGACGCCGATTTCAGGAGCGCGAGTTCCGCCGGCGTCTTCACGGCCCGAAGCGCCTCCATCACCTCGATGCAGTCGTCGATCCGTTCGGCCGCCTCCCGCGAGAGCAGCGAAAAGGCGTCGGCGGGGAGAAAACCCGCCTCTATTCCAATCCGGCGGTGGTTTCGCCCGATCATGCGGAGATGATCGAGACACAGCGCCATCGCATCAACACTTCCGCGCGCTCTGGCCACGACCGTCTCGACCCAGAAGCCCCGAGCTTCCTGCTCGTAGCGCTCGTTGGAATTGGCGATGTAGGCGGCTTTTTCGGGCGCGCCTTTTGGATAGACAAGGATCGGCAGGTAGCGGCTGAGCCCTATCGCGTCCATGTAGTCGAACATGAAGAACCGGTATCCGCCGAGCATGTACTGAAGGTTGTGTTTCGAGGTGAGGAGAAGCGCGTCGAAGCCGGCTTCGTCCATCAGCCGATCGAGCCTTTCGGCATCGAAAGGCAACCTGCCGGCGGCGCCGGGCTTTGTGGTCTCGCTCATCTTTCCTCCCTCCGTGTTCCGGGTCTACGGTCAGGCGCGAACGCTGACCGGTTTTGTCCGCCTTGCATCGAACCGCTCCACCGTCTGTCGCGAAGCCTCAAGTGTGCGGCGAGCCCATTCAGCGGCGCCGTACTGCGCGATCCTGTTGTGGCTTGGAACCTCGACGCTGACGATCAGGTCTGCGGGCAGCGCGGCAAGTTGTCCCTCGATGTCCACGCCGCCTTCGCCGGGAAGCAGCCTTTCCTGGCGGGCCGTGAACAGCAGCTCCTCGCGGCTCGTGGGGATGCCGGGCGGTGCATCGCAGATCTGTACGTAGCTCATGTGCGAGGCAGGGATCGCCGACAGGTCCGCCAGGGTCGTCGTCGAACGGGCGACGTGGATGGTGTCGATCAGCACCTGCGCGTTGGAGGCGCCCGACTGTTCGACGATGCGCCTGGCCATGCGCGCGTCGCAGACGGCGGTCCAAGGTGTGAATTCGAGGTTTACGCAGAGGTTGAAACTTGCTGCTGCTTCGCAAAGGGCCGAGAACGTGTCCTGCATGCGCGAGCGGTCCGGATCGTCGCCCGCGGCGATGACGGTGCCGGCGCCGAGCCGGTCGGCGGCTTCCAGCATGGGCAGCCAGTCGTCGACAGCATTGCGGCCGTCGATCTTGGCGATCTCCACGTCGAGTATGCCGATCCCAGTGTCGCGCAAGCAGGTGATCGTCTCGGTAAGCAGCCCCGGATCGGCAAAGAGCGGAAATGCCTTTCCACCTTCCAATGCAGGCAACATTCGCAATCCTGCGAGGTCGTAGCCAGCCGAAGCAGCGTGTGCGATCGTCTCATGCGGATTGCACGCAAGTGTCAGATAAGAAAGGGAAAAACGTCTTTTCATTGCAGCAGTCCAGCTCTTCCGGCAGGTCAGAAAACACAACGCTTATTGACATACAGTACCTCATTTGCCAAGCATGTAGCCGAGATCGTGCAGGGAGCGAAACACACACCGACCCGGTGGGTCGGGGATGCCGGTCGGACCTAGGAATGCCACCCCTAAGGAGGAGAGACATGCGTTCCATTACGAGAAGACTATTCGTGGCCGGGCTTTCGGCTGGCATTGCGCTGGCGGCCGGATCGGCGATGGCACAGGACACCGTCGTCATGCGCATCGCCCACAACATGCCCGAAACGCACAGCTACGCGCAGTGGCTGGGCAAGTTCCGTGAAGTGGTGGAGGAAAAGCTCCCCGGCCGCTTCGACATCCGCGTGTTCCCGGCGGCCCAACTCGGCACTGAGACCGAGTACCTAGAGTCGATGCAACTCGGTACGCTCGATGGCGCCATCATGGGTCGTCACGGCCAGATCGACGCCCGGCTCGACGTGCTCAACCTGCCGATGATCTTCGACGGCGACGCGCATGTCGACGCAGTGCTGCATAGCGACAGCGAGGTGCGCGGGCAGCTGGAGGACATTCTCTACGAGAAGGGCTTCAAGGTTCTCGCCTGGGGCGAACTCGGTTTCCGCCACATCACCACCAACGGAAAGGAAGTGCGCACCGCCGATGACCTGAAGGGCATCGATATCCGCGTGCCGAATGTCCAGCCGTGGTTGACCGCCTTCCGCGCCTGGGGTGCGAACCCGACTCCGCTGCCGTTCGAGGAAGTCTATTCGGCGTTGCAGCAGGGCGTGATGAGCGCGCAGGAGAACCCGCCCGAGAACATCTACACCTCGAAGTTCTACGAGGTGCAGAAGACGATGAGCCTGACCGAACACGCCAACATCCCGAGCGAGTTCATGCTTTCGCGCGCCTTCTGGGAGAAACTGCCGGAAGACGCGCAGGCCGTTATGCTGGAGGCGGCGCAGGAAGGCAGCAAGATCCAGGTGGCGGCTGCGCGGCAGGCAAATGCCGATCTCGTCGCCAAGCTGGAAGAGCTGGGGCTTACGATCGTCCGCGACGTCGATAAAGAGTCCTTCCGCGCCGGCGCCGAAGAGTCCTACTCCGCTTCGGAGGCGACGATCGGGCGCGAGCTCATCGACGCAGTGCTGAGCACGAAGTAGTCACGTGCGCTTCGTCAACCGCACACTTAGGGTAGTGATCGGACTGCTCATCGCCACGCTGGTTGCCAGCGTGGCGATGGGGGTCTTCTACCGCTATTTGCTGCGCCAGTCGCTACACTGGGCGACCGAGGTGCCGAACGTGCTCCTCATCTGGATCGTTTTCCTGGGCAGTGTCGTGGCGTTCTACGAAAAGCGGCACATCGTTTTCGACGCCTTCGTCGAGGCTCTGCCGGCCACGCTCTCGCGACTGTTGCGCATTCTCTCGGAACTGCTCGTTCTGGTGTTCTTCGTCGTGCTCATCGTCTATGGCTACCAGATCGTCATGCAGGCGATGAACAGCTTGTCCGATGCACTGAAGCTGCCGCGGGGCTACTTCTACATCTGCCTGCCACTCTCGGCCGGGCTGATGGCACTGTGCAGCCTCGAAAATCTCTTCCGCCTGATCATCACGAAATCACCGGGCTCCGCGCCATGATATCCATCATCTTCCTGGTCTTCTTCTTCGGGCTCCTGATTGGCATGCCGATCGCGATCGCCATCGGCCTCGGCGCCGTCACGGCCTTCTGGGTCGAGGGCGCATTCCCGATCGCCCAAGTTCCGCACAAGATGGTCAACGGCGTCTATTCCTTCCCGCTGGTCGCGGTGCCGTTGTTCATCCTCGCCGGCTCGCTCGCCGGCGAGACGAGCATCGCGGTGCGGCTGGTCCGCCTCGCTTCGGCGCTTGTGGGCCATATCCGCGGCGGTCTCGGCCACGTCAACGTCGCGTCCTCGATGTTCTTCGGCGGCATCTCCGGCTCGGCCGTCGCCGACACCGCGGCCGTCGGCAGCCTGATGATCCCGGCGATGGAGAAGCAGGGTTATTCGCGCGCCGACGCGGGCGCCATCACCATCAGCTCGTCGACCATCGGCATCCTCATCCCGCCGTCGATCCCGATGGTGCTCTATGGCGTCACCGTCGGCTCTTCTATCGGCGCGCTGTTTCTGGCGGGCATCGTGCCGGGCCTCCTCGTCGGCCTCCTGCTGATGGTCTCCGTCTACGTCATGGCCAAGCGCAAGGGCTGGCCGCAAAGCGAGCAGCGCGCGCCGGCGAGCGAGCTGTGGGAGGCGTTCAAGGGCGCCATCCTGTCGCTGCTCCTGCCGGTTTTCTTGCTCGGCGCCATCGTGACTGGCCTGACAACGGCGACCGAGGCAGGCGTGATCGGCGTGCTCTATGCGCTGTTTCTCGCCGGTGTCGTCTATCGCGAATACACATGGCGTCAGCTCTTCACCATCACAGTCGAGTCTGCCATCAACACGGCAGTGCCGCTGTTTGTCGTCGCCACCACCTCGGTCGTCGCCTGGGTCGTCGCCATCGAACAGTTTCCGGCCGCGCTGGTGGGCTTTTTCAACGACCTCGACATCGGCCCGGTCTTCGTGCTCCTGATCATGAACCTGTTCCTGCTCATGATCGGCATGTTCATCGACCTGGTGCCGGCGATCATCCTGTTCGGCCCGATCCTGCTGCCGGTCGCCGCCGTCTCGGGCATGGACCCGATCCAGTTCGGCGCCATGATGGTCGTCAATCTTGGTGTCGGTCTGATCACCCCGCCGGTGGGCAACTGCCTCTATGTGGGCGCGGCCGTGGCCAAGGTGTCTATCTGGCGGCTGGTACGCGCGACGCTGCCGTTCCTCACCGTCAACGTCATCGTGCTGATGCTCGTCACCTATGTGCCGGCCGTCACGCTCTGGCTGCCTTCCCTGTTCTTCTGATTGCGGAGCGATCATGAAAGCGCTCGTCTTTCTCGGCAGAGAGAGCATTGAGTTTCGCGACGTGGCCGATCCGGTCGCGGGGCCGGGCGAGGCAATCGTCGGTGTCGAGGCGTGCGGCATATGCGGGTCCGACATGCACGGCTATCACGGCCACGATCCGCGCCGGGTGCCGCCAATGATCATGGGCCACGAGATCGCCGGGGTGGTGCAGGGCGGCGCGCTCGCCGGCCGCCGCGTCGCGGTCAACCCGCTGTTGACCTGCGGGCGCTGCCCGGCCTGCTTGTCAGGCGCGCAGCAGCTTTGCGAGGAACAGAAGAACATCGGCCTGCCGCCGAACGAAGGCGGGTTCGCGGAGCTGGTTAAGGTGCCGGAACGCAATGTCGTTCTTCTTCCCGACGGGCTCGACTTCGCCGCCGCAGCGCTGAGCGAACCGGTCGCGGTCGCTTACCATGCGATGCTCGTCGGCGCGCGGCTCACGCGCCGCCCGCTGTCGGCCTCGCTTGTCGTCGTGCTCGGCGGAGGGGCGATCGGCCTTGCGGCGGCGCTCGTCGCGCTGACGCAAGGCGCAGGCCGAGTCATGCTCGCCGAGACCAATGAGGCGCGCCGCCGCACCGCAGCTGCCGCATCCGGGCGCATCGAAGCCTATGATCCCGCCGGCTCGTCGGGTCCGGTGGAGGGCAGCGCCGACCTGGTCTTCGACGCCGTCGGCGCAAGGGCTACGCGCGAGGCGGCCTTCGCGATGGCCGCGCGGGGCGCGGCGATCGTCCACCTCGGGCTTTTGCCGGGCGCCGAAGGCGTCGACGTGCGGCGGCTGACGCTGCGCGAGATCAGCTTCGCCGGCTCTTATTGCTATTCCACGTCCGACTTCAACGAGACGGTCGGGCTCATCGCGGCGGGTCGCCTCGGTCCGCTCGGCTGGGTGGAGGAACGGTCGATGGCCGAAGGCGCGGCCGCGTTTCGCGACATCGACACCGGAACCGCTGCAGCGGCCAAGATCATTCTGAGAAACTGAGGAACTGCAATGATAGTGAAGAGTGTCCGCGGGCTCGATGTCCCCGCGATCGGACTGGGCACGTTCGGCCTTTCGGGTAACGAGGGCGAGGCGGCGATCCGTGCCGCGCTCGACATGGGTTACCGGCATCTCGACACCGCCATCCGCTACGGCAACGAGCGCGAGGTGGGTGTAGCCGTGCGCGCTTCGGGCATCAATCGCAGCGAATTGTTCGTTACGACCAAGATCTGGCCGACCGACCATGCTCCGGACATGGTGCGTCGGCGCGTAGACGAAAGCCTCGAACGGCTCGGTCTCGACCATGTCGACCTCCTGCTCGTCCACTGGCCGAGCAAGGAGGTGCCTCTGGGCGAAACGCTGGCGGCTTTCGCCGAGGCGCGCGATGCCGGTAGGGCGCGGGCGATCGGCGTCAGCAACTTCACCACCGCGCTGCTCGGCGAGGCTATTGACCGTCACGGAGCGGAGCTTGCCGTGAACCAGGTCGAGTACCATCCCTTCCTGGCGCAGCCGAAATTGTTGGCGGCGCTGCGCGCGGCCGACATGCTGATGACCGCCTATCTGCCACTGGCGCGGGGCGCGGTGTTCAGCGACGAGGTTCTCGCTCGCATCGGTCGCCGACACGGCAAGAGCGCCGGTCAGGTAGCGCTGCGCTGGCTCGTCCAGCAGGACAATGTTCTTGCCATCCCGCGCTCGTCGAAGCCCGACAACATGCGCGCCAACATCGACATCTTCGATTTCGAGCTGGATGCGAAGGAGATGGCGGAAATCCACGCCCTCGACCGTCAGGAGCGACAGGTCGAGATGGAATGGTCGCCGCAGTGGGACCGGGCATGACGATGTCTCAGGCCGAGCGGCGGTTTCTCTCGCGCCGCTGCCGACGATCAGCGATGGGCCGCGTTCTCCACCGCCGGTTTGCCGATACGCGCCTTTTGCATCTCAGTAGGTCGCCCGGCCGCCCGAGACGTCGAAGGTGAAACCGGTCGCGAACGAGCATTCCGGACTGGCTGTGAAGGCTGCGGCGGTGGCGACCTCATCGGCGGTGATGAAGCGGCCGAGCGGGATCTTGTTCCTGCCTGCTTCCACGAAGCCGGGCGTCATCTGCTTCAGAAGGTCGGTTTCGACCATCGCCGGCGCAATGCAATTGGCAAGCACGCCAGTGCCCGCCAGTTCACGCGCGATGGTCTTGGTAAAGCCGATGACGCCCGCTTTCGCTGCACCGTAGGCGCAGATTCCCGGCACAGGCTCCTTGCCTCCGATGGAGGCGACATTGACGATCCTGCCGTATCCCCTCGACTTCATGTGCGGGATGCAGGCGCGGCAGCACAGGAAAACGGCCGTCAGATCGAGGGTAAGCACCCGCATCCAGTCGTCCAGGGCGTACGCCTCGACGGGCTCGACAGGTCCGGTGATGCCCGCATTGTTGACCATGACATCGATACGGCCGAAACGCGAAATAACATCCTGCGTGGCCGCCTCGACCGCGTCAGGCCCCGTCACGTCTATGGTCGTGATCCCGAGGGGCTTGAAACCGGCGACGGCCGGGTCGAAGCCCGCCGTGTCGATGTCCCACAGGACGATGTTTGCGCCTTCCGACGCCAGCCGTCCGGCTATGGCCAGCCCAAGCCCACTGGCCCCGCCGGTCACGACTGCGACCTGACCTGAAAACCTGCCCATCAGAGCGTCTCGCGATAGAAGTCGATCGTGGCGCGCAGCCCGTCATCCACGCCGATGGGCGTCCACCGGGGAAAGAGCGTTTCGAGCGCGGCATCGCTCCGCGGGCTGTCGATCGGTATGGGCTCTCCCGCACAGTCGATCCGCGCGCCGGGAACCGCGTTGCGGATCGACGAGACGACCTCTTCGGCCGTCGCACGATGGCCGATGAGGTTGACGACATGCGCGTCCGTGAGCGGCATCCGCACAGCATCGAGAAAAGCGGCGGCAACGTCTTTCACGTGGATCATATCGAACGCGCCGGTGATTGGCATCGTGTAGGCCTCGCCGCGTGCCGCCGCCCGGCAGGCAAGTGTCGGGCCGGCAGAAAGCCCACCGTCGCGCCCCGGCCCATAGACCACATAGGGACGGAAGCCGATGGAAGCGATGCCGCTGTCTTCCATGAATGCGCGGGCGCTGTGCTCCGACGCCAGCTTGAAGGCGCCGTAGAGTGTAACGGGGTGGGGCTCCGCATTGCCATCGGGGCCGAAGACGCCGGCGCTGCTCATGTAGACCACCGACGGCATGCCATGCGCGCGCGCTGCAAGGAACGCATTGAGCGTACCGATGAGGTTGACGCGCGCGCCAAGCACAGGATCGGCCTTGCAGGCCGGCGTGAGCAGGCCCGCCAGGTGGATGATGCGGTGGCAACCCTTCGCTGCGGTGACGACCGCGTCGGTGTCCGCGATGTCTGTGGCGATCCATTCGAGGCCTGAAGCGATATCGCTGCCGGCGATTTCGACAACCTTGCGCCTGTCGTCGGCACGGTCTAGCACGACCGGTGTGTGGCCGCCGCAGATGATGGTCCGGACGATCCACGCGCCAATGAATCCGCCGCCACCCGTCACCAGTATCTTCAAAGGTGTGCCTCCTGCTTGACGGATTGAGAGAACGACTCAGCGGGCGTCGTTGGCGACAATCACGTGCTGGGTCCGATAGAGCGTCGCGATTGGCGCCTGCAAAACGACACCAGTGAGACGATCGACCACTTCGCGCAGCGCTGTTTCGGCCGCGCGTGGATCGTAGGCGTCAACGAGGATCGCCGCCGCGACTGTCCGGTCGACATCGCCGCGGCTCTCGCGGAACGTCTTCTCGGCGGTCGGCTGCTGGCCGAGCGCGCCGTCTCCGTCGAGAAGATGAACACCGAGGACGCCTGCAATCCGGGCAATCGCCGGAAGCCAGTCGATCTCTCCCAGCGGAGCTGAGAACTGGGCAGTCGCGTTCCAGCCGCCCACGCCGCGCCCGATGCTCTGGCGTACGCGGCATACAGTGCGCGAGGGGGCGACATAGGCCGACAGGATTCGCCGGGTCCAGGGCGTCGGATCGTTAAGGCGCGCGAGATAGGGCGCCGACACGAAAACGTCCGCACTTTCGGCCTCGTACATCATGAAATATTTCTGGTCTTCGGCAGTACCTTCGACGCCGATGCCGCGCCGACCCCGCCTGAAACCCGGCACCCCCAGGCGTTCCGGCATATGCTCGATACTGTGCCAGGCGTTGTAGTCGTCTTCCTGATCGGCGACGACGCCGCCCCAGTTGACCAGCGCACCCTGTCCCAAAAGCCCCGACACGGACACCTCCAGATTGCTTCTCCCGCTATTTGCCTTTTGAGGTACTGTATGTCAATGAGCGATGTCTCATCGAGGTTGGACCATGGTGCAAACTTGTCTAAAGTCTGCATTTTGTATGTCAGGCACGAGCGGCGGAAAACGAGACGATGGCGTTGAAGGCAAACAAGAACATTAACCCGATGAAGAAGAGTCCCATCAACCGGCCGCAATCGCTTGCCGTGACCGTCGCGGAGCGGCTGAAGGCGGCGATCTTGAAGCGCGAGCTCTCGCTTGGCGAGGCGCTGTCGGAGGAGAAGATCGCGGCGGCGATGGACGTCAGCAGAACGCCGGTGCGCGAAGCCCTGACCATACTGCAACTGCAAGGTCTGATTACCATCCTGCCTCGGCGCGGAAGCTTCGTCTTCAAGCCCGAGAAGGAAGACCTGCATGCCATCGTCGAGTACAGGCTGCGGCTGGAACTGCTTGCCAGCGAACTGGCGCTGGAACGCTCCCCGGCGGCACTACACAAGGCGCTGGCAAAGACCATAGACACGATGGAGAAGGCGCGCGACAATGACGACACGCTCGCCTACGCTAACGCCGACACGCAGTTCCACAACGCCTTTTTCGACCATTGCGGAAACCACTTCTTCGTCGAAGCCTACGATATCGTCGCAGGCAGGATCGCCGCGCTGCGCGCCCATATGTCGGCACAACTCGGGCTGCATCGCCAGAAGACATTCCAGGAACATCTGGAGATGCTCGGCGCAGTCGAGAGGCGCGACCGTGACGCGCTGCAGCGGATGCTTAGGGACCACATCGCCGAAATGGAACCCAACTACGCCAACGCGCTGAATCTTGTCTGACGTGGCCTTCCGACCACTCAGGCGCGTCCCGACCTTCTCAGTATCGCCATGGACGCGGCATGAGCCATTGCGGCACGACCCAACGCGTCGATCCTCTCGGCGAGACGCTTGTGCGGAACCTCGACGCTGATTGTCACCCCCTCCGGGATAACGCGAGCCAAGCCTGTCAGATCGATCCCGCCTTCACCCGGGAACAGACGTTCGCCGCGTGCGATGCGGATCAATCCTTCATCCGACGCATCGTAGAGAGTCGCGCCATCGCAGAACTGCACGTAGTTTACCCGATTTACCGGCAAGGCGGCAATCTCGTCGAGTGTCGTTGCCGAGCGGTCGTAGTGCAGCGCATCGACCAGCACGCCGCCGTTTTCGCACGCGGCCGCCTCGACGATCCGCGCTGCCGCAGCAAGATTTGGCACACCCGTCCACGGCATGAATTCGAGGTCAGCTGTGAGTCTGCGCGGGGCAGCCATTTCACAGAAGCGCGCGAAGCTCTCCGTCAGCCGCGCATGATCAGTGTCATCACCTGCCACCAGGACATGCCGCGCCTCGAGCGCAGCGCAGCGGTCGCAGAAGCGATCGAACAGAACCCAGTCGTTCTCTGGCTTCAGCCGAATGATCTCGATATCTCCAATCCGCACTCCGGTGTCCGCCAAGGCCGACTTTACCTCTGCAAGTAACCGGTCGTCGGTTAGCAGCGGATAGTCGGGTTCGCCGCTGGCCGCGGACGGCAGGATGCGCAGGCCGACCATAGCGTAGCCGGCGGTTGCGGCGATCCTGACTGCCTCGACCGGGCCGACATCGAAGGTCGTCAGGAAGGCGAGGGAGAGGGGATGTGTCATTTCCGGTCTCACTTCAGTGGCGAGAAGGGAAGCGGCATCGCGATTTGGCTCGTCATGCCGGGGCTCAGCCAGTCAGGCCCGCCCTTGGGCGGCCACTTGCCGTCGGCAACGGATTTACTCCGTGCCTCGGTGCGGGCGGCTAGGCTCGGATAGGGCCAGATCTGCGTGAGGCGTGGCGCCCCGTCGAGGCCGTACATGGCAACCGTGAGCTTCGAATAGGCTTTGCGCTCCGGCACCGCCAAACGCCATTTTTCCATCGTCGGCACGATGCCGTTGACCTTCGTGTGGTAAGTGCGGAACTCGTAGACGGGCCCGAAATTGCCCGGTTCTACCGGCGGCAGGAAGTCCAGCGCGCGATAGCTTTCCATGCTGAGTGCCGTCAGGTGTTCAGTGCAGCCGAACGGATCGTCGCTGCGCAATGCGCGTTCGCGCTCCCCCATCATTTCGCCGAGATCGTCGAAGGCGCGCAGCACGAACACCCGGTTCAGCGTGCCGATGTCGGTGCTCCAAGCGCCGCACAGCTGGCCCTTGCCGGCGTTGATCCATGCCTCGATGCCGGGCGAAGCCTTGCCTGCGCCAAAAATGACCGTGTCGAGCGTCGCCAGTTCGTAGTAGCTCATGCCGGTTCCTCCTTCTCTATATCGATACCCGCGACGGGCCAGCCGGCGATCAGGCGGCCGGCGACGTAGCCGAAAGTCATGCCGGGACCGAGCGTGATGCCGCCCGACGGATAGTTGCCGCCCATGATCGAGGCCATGTCGTTGCCCACGGCGTGCAGGCCTGGTATAGGCCGCCCCTGCGCGTCCAGCACGCGCGTCGCGGGATCGGTCGTGAGGCCGGCGAAGGTGCCGAGCGAGCCCGGCACGATCTTCACCGCGTAGAACGGCGCACGGTCGAGCGGTGCAAGCGAGGGGTTGGGCCGGTGGTCCACATCGCCCTGAGCGCGGTTATAGGCGCTTTCGCCGCGATGAAAGTCGAGATCTTCGCCCTCGGCTGCAAAGCCATTGAAGCGTGCGATGGTCTCGGCGAGTGTGCCCTGCGGAATGTCGCAATACCGCGCCAGTTCCGCGAGCGTGCGCCCCCGCTTGAGATAGCCCACGCGGATTGCCGGGCCGAGCGGAAACGGAAACGGTTTGGACCAGCCGAGACCCCAGCGTCGCTGCGCACGATGGTCCGCTATTAGCCAGCATGAGGGGGCCTCGCCTTCGGGTGTGACTGCGATCAGCGCCCGCATGAAGTCATGGTAGCTGTCGGCCTCCGATACGAAACGCCGGCCCTGTGGCGTCACGGCGATGATGCCTGGCTTCGCGCGCTCGATCAGGTGCGGGAAGTTGGCGAGAGAACCATCGGCGCGCGGCACGACAGAGACGGGCGCCAGCGCCACGTTCGAGACGAGATGGTGCATGAGAGCGCCGCCCGCTGCCTCGCCCAATCGGATACCATCGCCGGTGTTCTCGCGCGGCGCGGCGGAATGGTGGCCGGCGCCGCCACCGGCCTGCGGGGCGAGCGCGTCGAGTCGCTTCCGGTCGTGTGGAAAGCCGCCCGTAGCTAGCACGACGCCGCGCGTCGCCCTGACCACAAGCGGCCCTTGGCGGGTCGCAAGCCTCGCTCCGGCGACGCGCGTGCCTTCGCGTAGCAGCGTCGTGGCGGGCGCGCTGTCCATAAGCTTCACTCCCTTGTCCAACGCAGAGCGTATCAGCCGCGCCATCAGCGCGTTGCCGTTAACCAGTTGCATTCCTTGTCGGTGCAGGACGCGGTCGCGCAGATGGCGTGCGATGCGGCCTGCCACATGCATCGCCGAACGGGGGCTCCGCGACGCCTTGAAAAAGTGCGCAAGGTCCGCTCCGCTGGCGATGCCCATTCCCCACAGGCTGACGACATCCAGCGGCGGGCGCAGCTTCGCAATCCAGCCGCCGAGCGCGCGGCCGTCATAGGGCGCCGCGGAAACCGAGCGCCCACCCTTCAACGCACCCGGCGTCTCGTGAAAGTCGGGAATGCGGTTGCCGTCGATCCAACGCATTGCGGTGTGTTCGCGGAAGAAGGAGACCATCTCCGGCCCGTTGGCGAGAAACACCGCCAGCCGTGGGTCGCCCGCGCGATTGCCCAGTTCGCTGCGCAGATACAGCATCGGGCCGTCCGGCTGCTCCTCGATCCCTGCCTCGCGAGCCAGCGGATTGCCCGGAACCCAAAGCCATCCGCCCGACCAGGCCGACGTGCCGCCGAAGACCGGCGCCTTCTCGGCGACCACCACCTTCAGCCCGAAATGCGCCGCAGTCACCGCCGCCGCGAGGCCGGAGGCTCCGGAGCCGATCACCAATACGTCGCATGCTGTCTCGCGGCTCGGTTGCCCAGCCATTCATTCCTGCCCGAGGGCGTCTGCACGGTTTCCCGCGCGCCGGAGCCGCAGGCACTTCATGCCTGCTCGCGCTCCGCCTCTGGAAACGGGTCCAGAGCCCTCACTTTTGATTGAAAATACTGTGAACCGGCGGCCGCCTCGCCCAACTCCGCCGCAGCGGCCTGGAGGCGCGGCGCCAGTTCCGCCATTCTTTCGTCGGTCATCCTGACGGCCGGCCCTGCGATCGAGAGGCAACCCAGTACTGGTCCGTCGCCGTGGTAGCGAACCGTCACCGCCATGGCGGCCATACCCGGAATGTAGCTGTCGACCGCAACCGCGTAGCCACGCGCGCGGGCCTCTGCCAGATGCTGCAGCAGCACAGTCAGGCTGCGCGGCGCGTTCGGACCGATCTCTTCAGCCTGCCGGATCAGCCCCTGCGCCGAGACACGCGCCAACGCTTCCTCATCGCTCATCACCGACAGCCAGGCCTTTCCGCCGGCCGAGCTCGCGAGATGGACGATCACGCCCTGTTCCTGGCCCGGGTCGTAACGCAGTCCGCGCGTCGTACCCTGTGCGACCGCCACCCAGATCAGATTGTCACCGTCGATGACGGAAAGGCGGATCAGTTCGCCGCTGTCGGTCGCAAGCCTGTCCAGCACGGGCTGGGCGACGTCCGTGATGCCAGCCCGGCCCAAGAAGCCGAGCCCCATGGCCGGCAGCTTGATGGTGAGAGCATAGTCGCGCTGCGCGTGCGTTTGTCGCACATAACCGAGCCGCGCCAGTTCCTGCAGCGTGCGATGCACACCCGAGATCGGCTGGTCAATCGCGGCGGCGATTGAGGAGACGGGCATGCCCGCCGGATGATCGACGAGAAGTTCGACGATGGCAAGGGACTTTTCGAGGACGCTGCTCATGGGATCGTTCCATTGTTGAAAGTGGTCCCAGAAAGTCCTTGCAGCGGCGAGAGGTCAACCCCCACCCGGGTTCCGCGTGCGGCGGCCTCGCGGATCGCGTCGAGAACGATTAGATTGGCAGTGGCGTCGCGCAGTGACACGTGAGGGAACATCTCTCTGCCCCGAATGAGGTCCGCAAAGTGCGCGAGTTGCGCCTCGTAGGGATCGCCGTGAACGACCGGCAGTTGCTCGGCATGCAGCGCGCGCGTCCAGTCGGGTTCGTCCTCTGGCAGCCAGAGTGTCAGGTCAGGCAGCGACAGCGCGCCCCGGCTGCCGGCATAGTGGTGCGCCGTCGTCTTGTGGGCCGGAAACCGCGCGAGGTTCTCGCCCGATGACAGATCCCAGGCCCAGGGACCTGACGCCGCGTCGGAGATGACGAGCGTTGCGATGCCGCCATTTTCGAACGTCAGGCAGACGGCGGCGCTGTCTTCGACCGCAAAGCCCCTGCGGATGCTGGAGGCGATCGCCTGTACGTTGACGATTCCCCCGAAGAAGTGTCGAAGCAGGTCTATTTCGTGGACAAGATTGATGAGCAACGGACCGCCCACACCAGGTGTGCACCGCCACCGCGCGTCGAAATAGCTTTCGGGCTTCGCGAGCGAACAGGTGACACTGGCGATCACCAGATCGCCGATCCGACCGGAGCGGATTGCCTGTTGCGCGGCGCGGACGATGGGGTTGTGGCGACGGTGATGGCCGACGAGGACAGGAAGCCCGGTCTCGTCGGCAACGGCGATCAGCTTCAAGGCAGAGTCCAAGCTCTCGGCGACGGGCTTCTCCAGAAGCACCGGCAGGCCTGCGCGCAGAAGCGTTGCCGACACTGGCAGGTGGGTTTCGTTCGGCGTCGCCACGATCGCCGCCTGCGCCAGCCCGGAGGAAATGAGCGCCGCCACGTCCGGCAGGCAAGGCACGCCAGTAGATTCAGCCAGAGCGGCTACGGCAGGTGACGGATCGACCAAAGCGGAAAGGCGCATCCCGCCGACGCGCGCCAATGTGTCGACATGCGTGCGCCCGATAGCGCCGGCACCGATCACTGCTACGTCGATGGGTTCAACCATGTGCTGCATCCTCCCCGGACAGGCGGATTGGATAGTCGAATTTCGAGAGAAACGGAAGAGCTTTTTATTCTTGAAAGGACTTCAACATTCATCCATAGTCGCCCCGTCCGGCCGGGAAGAGCCGGAAACGGGAGGCGTGCATGCATCGCGTATTGGCCGACATCTCGAAAGATTACGACGTCGTCGTGCTAGGTTCCGGCGCGGGCGGCATGTCGGCTGCAGTGTTTGCCGCGCTGGACGGCGCGCGCGTCCTTCTGGTGGAGCGCACCGAATATCTCGGCGGTACCTCGGCCTATTCCGCTGCCACCACCTGGATCCCGCTCACCCATCACGCAGCGACGGTCGACGCCGAAGACAGCTTCGAGAAGGTATCCCGTTACCTTGACCGTGCGGTCGGCAACCGATCGCCGCGCGCGATGCGGGCCGCATTCCTTGACGCGGGGGCGGGCGTCGTGGAGGAATTGGAGCAACGCACGGAGGTGAAATTCCGGCCGCGTCCTTTCCATCCCGATTACCTTTACGAACTGGAAGGCGCGACGTCCTGCGGACGCGCGCTCGAGCCTGAACCGTTCGAGGCGGCGGGATTGGGAGAAGCGCTGAAGTTGATTCGCCCGCCAATTCCCGAGTTTACCGTACTCGGCGGGATGATGGTCGACCGCGACGACATCCCGCATCTGATGAAGATCGGCAAATCGTTGAAGTCGACAGCCTATTCGGCGCGTCTCATTGGTAAATACTATCTTGCGCGCCTGCGCCACGGGCGTGATTCCCGCCTGTTGATGGGCAATGCCCTGATCGGACGGATGCTGGCCAGCGCCCAGCGGCTCGGTGTCGATATCGTGACGCAGGCAGAAACCATTGCACTTCGCGCAGAGGGGAATTCCGTTGGCGGCCTGACGCTACGCCAGGGAGAGACCGAGCGGGAGATCGCGGTTGTTGGTGGCATCGTGCTCGCCACCGGCGGGTTTGCTCGACATCCGCGGATGCGTCAGGAAAAGCTTCCGCAGCCGGCTCCCGAGTTCAGTCCCTCGGCGCCCGGTCACACCGGTGCGCTGCACGATCTGGCCTTTAACCTCGGTGCGTATCACTCCGATGAAGGGGTTCAACCGTGTTTCTGGGCACCCTGTTCGCACCGCCGTCGCAAAGATGGTACGGTCGCCGTCTTCCCGCACTTCGTGTTCGATCGCTCCAAGCCGGGAATCATCTCTGTCGGACGGGACGGTCGTCGCTTCGTGAACGAGTCGACCAGCTACCACCTTTTCGGCGCCTCCCAGTTTGCTGCCGACGTGGATGGTTCGCACATTCCTGCGTATCTGATTGCCGATGCAACCGCCTTGGCCAAGTACGGGATGGGCATGATTCGTCCCGGCGGCGGCGACATCAAGTCGTTCCTCGCTGATGGCTATCTGACGGAGGGTGTGACGCTCGATATTCTAGCTGCAAAGCTCGGCATCGACGCGGAAGGGCTCAAAGATTCGGTCGCTCGCATGAACCGCTATGCGACAACCGGTGTAGACAAGGATTTTCAGCGCGGTACCACAGTCTACGAGAGGGCCAATGGGGATCCCGTTCACGGACCGAACCCGACGCTCGGAAAGCTGGAAACAGCTCCATATTATGCGGTCAAGCTTTGGCCGGGCGATATTGGATCGGCGATGGGTCTGGTCGGCGATGAAAACGCGCGACTGCTGCGCCGCGACGGTTCCGTGATCGAGGGGCTCTACGCCTGTGGCAATGACCTTCAGTCGATTATGGGCGGGGTCTATCCTGGACCGGGCATCACCGTTGGTCCGGCGATCGTTTTTGGAGCTATCGCCGCGCGCGATGCGGCTGCGCGATCTCGCGCTGCTCGTGGGAGGCATGCGGCATGAGCCGGGTTCTCGTCACCGGGGGTACCGGGTTCGTCGGCCCTCCCACCGTCGCTGCGCTGCTGGCGGCGGGTCATGAAGTGCGTGTATTCGATCTCAAGCCGCGCGAGGATGTGCTGCCGCGCAGCGTCGAGATTGTCTCAGGCGACGTCACGGATGCCGGTGCGGTGGTCCGCGCAACTGAAGGTTGCAGTGGCATCGTGCATCTTGCCGGGTTGATGACGGTCGACTGTGCCCGTGATCCGCTGCTCGGTGCACGGGTCAATCTGCTCGGCAGCATCAATGTGTTTGAGGCCGCTCGGCCAGGCGGCCTGCCAATCGCCTATCTCAGCACCGCGGGCGTGTTCGGTCCACAGGATGCGGTGCACCCGAAGCCGATGACCATCTACGGAACCACCAAGCTGGCGGTGGAAGGCGTGGCCCGCTCCTTCTGGCTGGACCACAAGGTGCCGAGTCTTGGACTGCGGCCCTATATTGTCTACGGACCAGGCGTCAGTTCCGGCATCGCTGCGGGACCGTCGATCGCCATTGGTGCATCGCTGCGGCGCGAGTCGGCCACCATCCGTTTCTCTGGACGGGTGGGGTTCGTCCATGTTGGCGATGTGGCGCGGCTGCTGGCTGCTGCGATCGATCATCGGCTCTGCGGGGCCGAGGCTCTGACCATGGCGGGCGACACCCGCGAGATGGACGAATTTCTCGCTGAGCTGGCGCGCCAGACCGACTGGAACGGTATCACCGTCGAAGGAGAGCCCCTGCGCATTCCCGCCGAACTGACGTCCGATCCCGTGCCCGCCGTGCTGGGCGATCATTCAGCGACCGCCATCGAAGAGGGGATCGCGCTCTCTCTCGCCGTACTCCGGGAGGCAGCGGGTGTCGAATAGTCCAACGATTGGAGCCCATTGTCTATTTTGCGCAGGACCGCCGCATGATTGTTTCAGCAATATCCGGCCATGTTCACAAGAACCGGCAGCCATGGGGAGGAATGCATGACAGCGGCGCTCAGGATCGACGGGGAGACGATGATCTTTCCCATTGTGGGCCATCCGATCGGACAGGTAAAATCACCCGCTTCCCTCAGCCAGATTATGACAGAGCGCAACTTCAACGGCATCGTGGTGCCGGTGCATGTGCTGCCGGAAGCCCTTTCGGGTTGGCTCGCCCAGACGCATGCCGTGCGAAACTGTGGCGGCATCGTCGTGACGGTGCCGCACAAGGGACCTTGTCTCGAAGCCTGCGCCCGGGTCACGGCGCGCGCCGGGGCAGCCGGAGCTGTCAATATCATGATTCGCGAGGGTGACGAATGGATCGGCGATGCGACAGATGGGCAGGGGTACATGGACGGCATCGCAGCGGAAGGCTTCGACGTTGCCGGCAAGGCGGCGCTTCTGATCGGTGGTGGTGGCGCGGGGTCGGCTATTGCATACGAGATACTGTCTCGCGGTGCCAAGGAACTTGCGCTGCATGATATCGATGCAGCGCGACGCGATGCCCTCATCTATCGGCTTGACGCCGCTTTCCCTGGCCGGGTTCGCGTCGGCGGCACCGATCCGCGAGGATTTGCCCTTGTGGCCAACGCCACGCCGTTGGGCATGCGTGAGAGTGACCCGTTGCCGGTCCGGACGGAACTGCTGACCGCGGACCAGTTTGTCGCCGACGTGGTCACGCGACCTGCCATTCCTCCCCTGATTGCAGCCGCAAGGTCAGCCGGTTGCCGGACGATGCCTGGATCGGGGATGTTCAATGCGCAGGCCATCTTGCTGGCCGAGCTGCTCATGGGAGGGAGGACGATCGAAGCCTGATTAACATCAGGTTACGCAGTCCGGCATATCGGCACTCGTCGTTACGGCAGGTTTCGTGCATGCAGGATAGTCAGTCAGCGGGAGTGGCTGCGGCATCCGTGTCGAGCTGCCCGTAGGGTTGAAGCGAATCAGCTTTCCGTGGCGTCCGGATAGCCATGGAGGTGGTTGATGTAGATCCGGGTACAAAGGGAGGAAACTATGTTGCGCACATTCTTGGGAGCGACGGCTGTTGCGCTCGTCTTGTCGGCGATACCGGCGTTGGGGGAGGTGAAGGTTGGCTCGATCATTGAGCTTTCGGGTCCCGGCGCAGCCGCCGGCACAAATTTCCATGACGGCGTGAAGATGGGCTTCGAGGAAATAAATGCCGCTGGTGGTGTTCTTGGTGAACAGGTCCAGTTGTCCGAATATGATAGCCAGACCGATCCGCAAGTCAGCCGCGCCATGGTGCAAAAGGCCATCGACGATGGTGTCTATGTAATCACCGGCACCGTGTTCTCGTCCTCGACGGTGGTGAACATGCTGGTCGCACAGCAAGCGGGCATCCCGCAGTTCACCGGCTCTGAGGCGCCCTCGATCACACAGAAAGGCAATCCCTACATCTTCCGCACAACGTTCGGAGCGCAGAAGGGCATGCCGAAGGTGGTCAAGTATATGGCCGAAGAGATGGGCGTGAAGAAGGTCGCCATTGTCTGGGCGAATACCGAGTTCGGCAAGGGCGGCTATGGCGCCTTCATGGATGAGGCAAGGAACTATGGCATTGAGATTGTTGCCGACCTGCCGACGGAGCAGGCCCAGACCGATTTCTCGGCTGACGTGCTAAAGGCCAAGAATTCCGGCGCGGACGCCGTGTTCGTCTACCTGACGGAAGAGGAAAGCGCCCGCTTCCTGCGCGAGGCCCAGAAGCAGTCCATCGGGCTCCCGCTGGTCGGCGAGACCACCCTGATCGGCGCGAAGGTGATCCAACTGGCGGGCGATGCCGCCAGCGGAGCCATGGGCCATGTCGGGCTCACCGCAGATGCGGGTATCCCGGCGATCACCGAGATGGTGGACCGCTTCAAGGCAAAGTACAACTACACGCCCGACCACAATGCCATCAAGGGCTACACGGCGGCGTGGACGATCAAGTGTGTGACTGAGATGGTTGGCAGCACCGACAGTCAGGCCATTGCCGACAAGATGCACGGCCTCACCCTGACGACCGATGAGTGCCCGGGCGTGCTGATGGACGCCACCTGGGACGAAACTGGCGAAATGTCGCGCGAGAGCTTCTTCGTCGAGGTCGAGAATGGCAAGCAGACCGTGAAGGCGATCCTGCCGCCAAACTGAGTTTCATCACTTACATGCCGACTGGCCTCGAGGGTGCCGGTCGGCATGTATTTTCTGACGACGCCAGCTTCACAACGGGGATGCTCATGGCCGAGTTCCTACAGCTCATTCTTTCTGGCCTTGCCGCCGGCTCGATCTACGCCCTCGCGGCGGTTGGATTCACGCTGCTCTGGCAGGCCTCCCAGACGATCAATTTCGCGCAGGGTGAGTTTGTCATGCTCCCGGCCTTCTTTGTGCTTGTCGGAATGACGGTCCTCGGCCTGCCTCTATGGACCTCGATTGCATTTGCGCTGGTGCTTTCTCTGATTGTCCTCGGTCTGATGTTCAAGAAGCTGGTCGTGGAGCCGATGCTGCCGCATGGCACGCTGCCGCTCGTCATCGCCACGATCGCACTCGGCGTGCTATTGAAGGAGAGCGTCAAGGAATTCTACGGCGCGACGGCCCAGCCGTTCCCCGCGATCTTTCCCCAGACGGTCTACAATGTCGCCGGCGCCAGCATCTCGCTGCAAGATATCGGCAACCTCACGGTCTCGATGCTCGCCATTGTCGGCCTTCAGCTGTTCCTCGGTCGGACCCGCACCGGCCGCTGCATGCAGGCAACGGCCCAAAACCCGAACGTGGCCGAAATACTTGGCGTCAACGTCAAGCGGATGGTGTTGTACACCTTCCTCATCAATGCCGCGCTCGCCACCGTCGCCTCGGTGCTGATCTCACCGATCTATCTGGCGAAATTTTCCAACGGCGAAACGCTTGGCTTGGTCGCTTTCATTGCCGCCATCGTCGGGGGGTTCAACCAGATCCGCGGTGCACTCGTGGGCGGATTGCTTATCGGCGTCATAGACAATCTTTCCGCTGTCTACATCTCTGCCCAGTACCGCTCAGCAATGCCACTGATATTGCTCATCATCATCATCCTGGTGCGCCCGCAAGGCCTACTGGGCACCTCGGAGGGCCGCTCGGTATGAACCCTTTCAAGCTTCTGCTGCTCGCTGTCGGCCTTGTCGCGCTGTTCGTCGCGCCGATCGGACAGGGCAACTACATCATCTACACGCTGAATTCCTGGCTGCTGTTTTCCATCGCTGCCATGGGTCTGAATCTGACCTTGGGCTATGCCGGTCAGGTTTCGCTGGCCCAGGCAGGGTTCATGGGCATTGGCGCATATGTCACTGCTTTGATGACACTGGCCGGGATCCACTGGATCTTCGCAGCGGTCCTGGCGATCTCATCCTGCTTCCTGGTCGGCTTGATGCTCGGCTATCCGGCTCTGCGGGTGCAACATCATTTCCTTGCTTTCGTGACGCTGGCCTTCAACACGCTACTGTTTCTGGTTCTGCGGAATGAAGAAGAGATGACCGGTGGCTCATTGGGTCTCGTCGGCATGCCGCGTCCAGATATCTTCGGACTATCCACCGGCGGCAATCTCCAGTTCTACTATTTCACGCTCGTCTGCTTCGTGTGTGCGGCCGGCGTCATGTGGTGGATTTTGCGCTCGCCATGGGGCAGGGCCTTCATGGCATTGCGCGAGAACCCGATCCGGGCCGAAAGTCTTGGGCTCAAGGTGCGTCGCCAGACGCTCCTGGCATTCGCCATCGGTTCCGCCTTTGGCGGTCTCGCCGGAGCGATCCAGGCGCCGCTGGTCCAGTTCATCGAGCCGCACAGCTTTGGGCTGATCCATTCGCTCAAGTTGCTTCTTATGGTCGTTGTTGGCGGCTCCGGCTTCTTCTTCGGCCCGATGCTGGGTGCCGCAGTCGTCATCCTTCTGCCGGAGGTTCTGCGCTTTACTGAAGGCTATTATCTCATCATCTACTCGGCGCTTGTCATCGTGCTGATGGCCTACTCGCCGGGCGGCCTGATAGGCTTGGGCCAAAAGCTGTTCGACAAATTCAGGCCGAAACAGCAAGCCCGCCACGACCTGAAACAGGGGGTCCAGCTGTGACGGAAACGATCCTATCAGTTCACAACATTTCGAAGCAGTTCGGCGGTATCCATGCCGTAAGTAATGTAAGCTTCGACGTGAAAAGAGGTGAAATTCTCGGCCTGATCGGCCCGAACGGATCCGGCAAATCGACGCTGTTCAACTGCATCCTTGGCCAGCTCAAGCCTTCGGCAGGACATTGTGAGATCGATGGCCGGCCAACCGACGGCGTGCGCCCGGCGGATCTGTCGCTGATGGGGGTCGGCCGCACCTTCCAGCAACTCTCGGTGTTTCCGAAGATGACCGTGCTCGACAATGTGCTGCTGTCCGGCCAGGAACACGAGGGTTCGATGCTTTCACGTCTGTTCGGTCCCGGTGACGCGGGCCTGACGAAGAAGGCGGAGCAGTTGATCGAGTTCTTTCGTCTTACACCTTATCGGGACACCGAGGCGGGCTCGCTCTCCTACGGCCAGCAGAAACTGGTCGACGCAGCAATGGCCTTCATGGCGGGGCCGGGCATCGTGCTGCTCGATGAGCCGGCTGGTGGCGTGAACCTGACGATGCTGACGCATCTGAAGGATCGGCTGATGACCTACAACCGCGAGCACGGCACTACATTCGTGGTGATCGAGCACAATATGGAATTCGTGATGTCGCTCTGCACACGCATTATCGTGCTCGCCGAGGGCGAGCTGATCGCTGAAGGGACACCGGAGGAGGTTCGGTCGAACCAGACGGTCATCGACGCCTATCTTGGAGGCTGACATGTTGGAATTGAAGAATGTGGCTGGTGGCTACGGCCGTATCACCATCCTGAACGGTACAAGTTTCGAGATCCCGAAGGCGTCGATCACCACAGTTATCGGCCCTAATGGTGCCGGCAAGTCCACGGTGTTCAAGGCTGTGTTCGGCCTGCTCAATATTCATTCCGGGCAGATACTTCTGGAAGGCGAAGATGTGACGGGCCGTAAGCCTGCGGAAATGATCGCGCGCGGCGTCACCTATGTGCCGCAGGGTCGCAATGTGGTGCCGCAGCTTTCGGTCTTTCACAATCTCGAACTAGGCGGCATCACATCGAAAGACCAGGCGACGGTTCGACGGCGAATCGATGAGGTGATGGAGCAATTTCCCATGTTGCGCGAGCGGCGCAATCAGAAGGCGATTGAGCTTTCTGGCGGCCAGCAGAAGCAGATGGAGGTGGCACGTGCACTCCTGCTCGACCCCAAACTGATGCTGATCGACGAGCCATCGATCGGTCTGTCGCCCAACCTTGTGCAGGAAGTGTTTCAGACGCTCATCCGCCTGCGCGACCAGGGAGTGACCATCCTGATGGTGGAACAGAACGCCAAGGCCGCGCTAGCGATCTCCGACTTCGGGCTGGTGCTTGAGCTAGGCCAGACGCGCATGCATGACAAGGCCGACGAGTTGCTTGCGGACCCGCGCGTCGGCCAGCTTTTCCTGGGTGGCCATATCGATGACGCGGCCTGAACCTCCCGAGCGCCGCACTGCGAAGGTCGGGCCGCCTCACGGCACCCGACCTTCGCCCGTTCTGGGGTTGTCAACCCTTGGATGCATCTCCGAAGTCGCCGAATGCGGTCCATCCGCCGTCGACCGGCAGCACCGCCCCGGTGATGCCACTGGCGGCGTCCGAGCACAGGAACGCCACTGCCGCCGCCACTTCTTGCGTTGCGATCAACCGCCCGATCGGCGTTCGGCGACGCAGCGTCGTCAGGTCGATCCGGCCGGCATCCGCAAGCTTCTTCACCAGCGCGGTTTCCACGAACGCCGGCGCCACGGCATTAACCCGAACACCGGCGCCGGCCCATTCGCAAGCCATCGCCCTCGTCATCGCTACGATGCCAGCCTTGGCCGCACCGTATGCGTTGCGCTTCGGGAGGCCGGTCAACCCTGCGATCGAGGATAAATTGACGATTGCGCCCCGGCGGCGCCCGACCATGCCGCGCCCCACCTCTCTCGTCATCAGGAAAGTACCGGCCAAATGCACGTCCAGCACACGGCGGAAGGCGTCAAGGCCCTGCTCGAGCGTTGGCAGATGGCTGTCACCGATCCCGGCATTGTTCACCAAGATGTCGAAGGGAGCGCGCGATGCCGCCGCGACAACCAGGGACTCAATGGTAACATCGCAAGCGATGCCGCGATGCGCTTCACCCAGTTCGGCCGCGCGGCTGACAGCCTTGTCGGCCTCGAGATCGGCAATCGTCACGCGATGGCCAGAGCTGGCGAGCGCCCGGGCGATGGCGAGGCCGATGCCGTCGGCCCCTCCCGTGACCAGCGCCTCACGCATAGCCGGGCCTTGGCACCTGCGCCATCAGGCTCTGCGAAAGACCGCCATCCACCACGATATCCTGCCCCGTCACGTAGGACGCACGATCCGATGCGAGGAAGAGCGTGACGTCTGCCATGTCCTGCGGCGTCGCGATGCGTCTCAGCGGCACCATGGATTCCCGCTTCGCCTTGATGTCTGGGTCGGCATAGAACGAGGCTGACATCGGCGTCATCACGAGACCGGGACTGACGCAGTTGGACCGTACCCCACGCGGGCCCCACTCATAGGCGAGTTGCCGCGACAGCATCACCGTCGCCGCCTTGGACGCGGAATAGGCACCACTGGCGGGCTGCGGCTGGCCGCCGGAGATCGAGGCTACATGGACGATGGCACCGCGCCCGCGCGCGAGCATGCCGCGGCCGAAGGTCTGCGAGGCAGTGAGGTAGCCGGTCAAGTTCACTGCCAGCATCGCCGACCAGTCAGCTTCCGAAAGCGTGTCTAGTGTGCCGGGACGCAGGATCGCGGCGGAATTGACCAGTATGTCAGCCCCGCCTTCAGCCTCCACGTGGGCAGCAGATTCGGCAACCTCGTCGGGTTTCGCCAGATCGCAGCGCAGCGCGAAGGCATTACCGCCGAGCGAAGCCGCCTGCTCCTCGGCGCGCTCGGTGTCGCGGTCGAGCAACACGACCCGCACTCCCTCGCCGGCCAGCCCAGCGCAGATCGCTTGACCGATACCGCCGCCCGCACCTGTGACCACGGCGGTCTTTCCCTCAAGTCCGAGCCAGTTCATGCGGCCTTCTCCCCTGTTGCGCCGGGCGCGATCCCGGCCAGATAGCGGCCGGTGATCCAGCCGAACGTCATCGCGGGACCGAGCGTGATGCCCGCGCCGGGATAATTGCCGCCCATGATCGAGGCGCGGTCGTTTCCGACGGCGAACAGGCCGGGAATGACCCGGTTCTGCCGGTCGAGTACCTCGCCCGGCACCGTCGTCTTAAGACCATCGAAGGTGCCGAGGTCGCCCATTTCCATCCTGACCGCGTAGTACGGGCCCTTCTCGATGGGCGCGACCGTCGGATTGGGCTTATGGTCGGGGTCGGCGAGATAGCGGTTGAAGGAGGTCTCGCCGCGATGAAACTGCTCGTCGCGGCCCTGCCGAGCGCCCCGGTTGAACGCCTCGACCGTGGCCTCCAATCCGCGGCGATCAATACCGCAGGCATCCGCTAGATTGGCAAGCGTGCGCCCGGTCTTGAGATAGCCTGTCCGTGTCCAAAGCCACCGCGGCATCGGTGCCGGCTTGGCGTGGCCCAGCCCATACTTGCGGATCGTGCGGCTGTCGCAGATCAGCCAGGCCGAAGCCTCGCCCGACGCGATCATCGCCGCGCCGACATCGTGATAGCTTTCGCTTTCGTTCGTGAAGCGGCGTCCATCGGACAGCACTGCGATCATGCCAGGCTTGTAGCGGTCGAGCAGATGCGGAAAGATGCCTTGGCCCGGCACGCGGCTCACCGGCATCCATGCCGCGGGTTGAGGAAACTCGGCGTCGAACGCGCCGCCTACCTCCTCGCCGAGCCGTATGCCGTCGCCGGTATTGCCCTCAGGCACAGGCGAATATTGTGCGCCGCCTGCCTTCAGATGCGCATAGACGCTTGCGCGCCGGACGAGATCGTTGGCATAGCCGCCGCAGGCGAGCACCACGCCTTTCGTCGCCATGATGCGGCCGGGTGTCGCTCCGCCCGTCTCGACACCGACGATACGGCCGCCTTCTCGGATCAGTTTGAGCGCCGGCGTGTCGGTGAGAATGTCGATACCGAGATCAAAGCAGCTCTTGGCCAGCCGCGCCGCCAGCGCGTTGCCGCTCGTCACCTGTACGCCGCGCCCATGGCGGACCACCTCGCCAGCATGGGCGATGAGACGCTTCATCACGTATGAGAATGAGACAAGCGACCTGGTCGCACTGAAAAAGTGCTTGATGTCTGCATTTGACGAATTGAACATCATCCCCATGAAGGTGATAGTCGAGAGCGGCGGGCGCAGCCGCTTCAGATTGCCGCCCAGGACACTTGTATCGAACGGCGCAGCCAGCACCGAGCGGCCGACATCCACCCCACCTTCAACAGTCGGGTGATAGTCGGGGTAGAGGGTTGGTACGAACTTCACCGCAGTCTCGCGCTCGAACCAGTCGAGCATCGCCGGGCCGGCATCGAGATAGGCGTCGACTGCGGCTGCGTCGAACCAGTTGCCGGTCTCCGCCTGCATATAGGCGCGCGCCGCCGCCCGCGAATCCGATGGGTTGTTCGCCTTGCCATGGCGATTGCCTGGCACCCACAGCACACCGCCGGAAAAGGCTGTCGTGCCGCCATAGACCGACTCCTTCTCGATGACGATCACCGAGAGCCCGTGCTTCCTGGCGGTGACAGCCGTGGCCAGGCCACCGGCACCCGAACCGATCACCAGAACGTCACAGTGGCGCTCGTCCATATGCTCCTCCCATATCGGGCTTATCCACGCCGATGTTAATTGCGAACTGGTCCGGCAACCAATGGACGATCGCTCCCAATTCTTGCACAATCGGTGCCGAGTGGTTCCATAGGCAAGGGGAAGAGCCAGGATGGCAGACGCGCTTGATGAGCCGATCCCGCGCTATTATCTCTATGGAGATCAGGGCGTTGATGTTGAGCTCGATTTCCTCCACATCGAAGCAATCCGCGAACGAAGCGGCGCAAATGATTGGAGAATCCGTCCTCACTCGCATCCCGACCACACGCAGGTGCTGCTGGTTCGCGAAGGGGGTGGAGTCATCAGGATGGAGGACCAGGCCAACTCGATCGACCCGCCCGCGGTAATGGTGATCCCGGCCGGCATCGTCCATCAAATCGACTTTCACACAGGGACGGATGGCTTCGTCGTTACCTCTGCCCTGGGATGTCTGAAGACGGCGGCGGCCGGAGATCCTCGCCTCGACTCGGCAGCGGCCCGACCGGCCGTCTACCCGCTTACGGGAACCGGTCTCAACCTGACTGCGGTGGAAGAGACCTTCGCCTGGCTGCATCGCGAGTTCATCTGGTCGGCCCCGGGTCGGCGCAAGGTGATCATGGCCCAATGGATGCGCATACTCGTGATGATCCTTCGTTTGAGCATTACCCGCGACGATGCGAGCGGCGCTCCGACCCGAGACTACGATCTGCTCGTGCGTTACCGGGCGCTGCTGGAGAGCAATTTCAGGGAGCAGCGAAGCCTCCGCTTCTATGCCGATACCCTCGCGGTAACGCGGGCGAGGCTCAACGCCGCTTGCAAGAGTCGGACGGGCAAGACCGCGTCTGACCTGCTACACGAACGCATCGTGATCGAAGCCAAGCGCTATCTCGTCTACAGCGGGAGCGGCATCGCACAGATCGCCCATATGATCGGGTTTGACGATCCTGCCTATTTCAACCGCTTCTTCGCGCATCGCGTCGGCATCTCGCCGGGGGCGTTCCGCAAGCAGGCGCGGCGCTCGGCGGAGTGACTCTTGAGGCCGGAAAACCACATTTCGACCAATCGTCCAATGATTGTCGCGGGCGGTCCATTTTCTCGCCTTCCGGCGAATGGCAGAGTGCGCACACGGAGGTACAGATGATCCACGAATGGCGCACCTACAGGCTGAAACCTGGCGCGGCCAACGCCTATCTCACGCTGCTAGCTGACGAAGGTCTCCCGCTCGTCACGCGGTACCTGCCGCTAATGGGCTACTGGCTCGCCGAGACGGGCATGTTGAATGCTATCCATCATCTGTGGGCCTATGCCGACTGGGCCGAAAGGGAAAAGGCGCGCACCGCGCTGGCGCGGGAAGAAGGTTGGACCGCGGGCTTCATTCCCAAAGCCTTCCCTATGGTCGAGGCGCAGGAAAATCGGTTTCTACAAATCAGGCGATCGTCGCCGGCCTACGACGCCGCGCTGGCGCAGCGCCGGGAAGTCCGGCCGGCGCGGCTGGCCGGATCGCAACTATTAGCCGGGGCGTGCGCCGTCCTGCTGACTGGCACTACGCACGAAGCGGCGGTTGCGGAGTGGCTCCCGCTTTCCGGGAGCGACGATCGGACCGTGACGCTGCTCGGGCGTGACGAGAATCCGGTTCCATCCTCGCCACTCGCAGCAGAAAGCCATGTGATCCTTCGGCCGCTGGCGTTTTCACCACTTTGAAGCATGGCGGCAGCGGCCCTTTGCGGGGGTGATCCGGGAACATGCCGGGAGCCAGGCAGCCAGATTGAGCGTTAACGGATCTTCCTCACTTTGTGTGGGTGGCAGCATTCGTGCCGTCAGCAGTTCGGGGCACGACCCAGGGAGCACATGCATGCCGTCCCGCGATCGATGATGCACAAGTTATAGCCGTGAGCGCGGTATGGCGCCCTGCCTGAACCGGTCTCCATCGGCAGCGTCAGCTGCGCCAGGCAAATTGCACCAGATAGCGAATCAAAACTGGTCTGAATGCGGCTTGCGCGAGGGCGGTTTCATCCGATAAAGCTCGGCGAAACAATCGAGCGCCCGAACGCCGGCTCTTTCCACGGGTCAGCGGCGAATTGCAGGGGCTGTTTCTCATCTAGGATGGACTATGAAGCGTCAGATCAGGCCATTTGTCGTGGAGGTCAAACACAAGCGGGGCAATTCCAAATGGAACCGCTCAATCTGGGGTGACCTCGACCTCTCCGCCATGGCTGCCGAGGCTACCAGGGAGGCCGACGCGATGGAGCTGCAGAGTCCTCAGCTTATTGACTCTGATCTGGCCCCCATTGATGCTGAAGATAGCAATAAACAGCGAGTGGAGCATTCCATGCCCGACCCCCAGGAAGCTGAAGCAGCACAAGCGACGACAGATGCGCCTGCGAAAGCTGATTCAACCGAAACAAAGATGCTGGCGCCACGACCCAAAAGAGCGGCAAGAGCAAAACCAAAGCGGTCAACTGCAAAGGAAGCTGCCAAGGCGGTTGCCTCGGCTTCCGTCCCTCCTGCGCGCGCCACGGCGCCCCGCAAGATCTACTCCGAGAAGGAGCGCGCACAAAAGCTTGGCCAGATCGAGAAATCGATCGGTCGCGGTGACAGTGTCAAGAAAGCAACAAAGCAGGCCGGTATTTCGGAGCAGACCTATTACCAATGGAAGAAAGCTGCGGCGTCATTACCAAAGGGCGACGACCTGAAGGACCTCCTCGCGCTCGAGGAAGAAAATGCCCGGCTGAAGAAGCAGCTGGCCGAGCGTTTGCGCAAGGAGAATGCCGAGTTGAAGAAGAAGCTCGGGCTCGACTAACACAACATTTGGAACGGGCCCATCGGGCCAAGATTTGCGATGGCAGGAGAGGTGGTGGTGGTCAAAATGTCCGGCCTTTCCGTGCGGCGCCTATGGCCGCTGCCCGGCACGGGTACCGACCAAGAACCTGCCTTGATTCAGTTCCCGCTGCCTATTCGCGTGACCGCAAGTATTCGAGGCGGTGCGCAAGCACTCCGGCCGCTCTCCCCACACTACGCGTCAGCGTTGGGCGCTAGCTAAAGCATCGACCCCTGGGAGGTACGCCTGCGGGAGGGGGAGTTCGGGTGAAGGTTAGGAGCCGCCCTGCACGAGGTGGCAGCGTGAGGTCGGCTGGGTCAGTTACATTTGCAGCCGCTGAAGGCTGCTAACGCTGCGCCGATTTCAACGTTTTCAGGATACGGTTCTCCGCATCCCGCAGCGCCTGCTGTGGTGCCTTGCCTACGAAAACGGCGTCGTGAATTTCCTCGCCCAGCGTCCGTTCGATCAGGTTGAACTGCGGCACAGGCGGCCGGGCCCATGTCACCAGTTCGCTCCTGCGCGCCATCCGGTCGACCATGCTGACGATGGGCGAGGAGGCCAAGGCCTCGGGATCGGCGCAGACGGAGAAGCGCGGTGCGACGGGAAAACCGTTTTTTACATGCGCCTTCATCGCCTCGGGTGAAACCATCCAGGCGATCGCACTCATGATGTGCCGCTGGCGCTCGGGGTCGACGTAAGCCGGGATCGTCATCAGGAAACCGCCGACTGGCGCCGACACGCGACGCATTCGGCGCGAGGGGGGCGGAAGATAGGCCACGCGTCGCGCGACCCTCGAACTCAGCTCGTGCTCAAAGCGGGCGGCGCGCATCGTCCAGCAATAGGTGAGCGCTGTCTGGCCGGACATGAAGTAGTGGATGCGCCGATCCCAGTCGATGCTGGCGATGTCTGGTGGCGACACCTCGGCGAGTTGCTTCATATATTCGATGACCTCGAGCGTGTCGTCGGTGTCGATCTGGAGCTTCAGCGTCTCAAACGTGTCGAAGCTCCAGCTTTCCTGATTGTGCAGCGGCATGTCGATGACGGTGGTCCGGCATGCCGCGAGGAAGAACATGAAGGAATTCGCGATGGGCATGCCGCGCTGCCCGTTCCACCCGATGCCGTAGAAGTCGCGGCCAGGGTCATGGAACGCGCGCGCAGCGGCGATGGTCTCATCGAAAGTCTTGGGGAAGGGCATATCGCGAGTCTCGAACAGATCCTTGCGCGCAGCGAGAATTTCGATCGTGCAGTAAAGGGGGATTCCGAACTGTGTTCCTTTCCAGTTCCCCGTTCCCCAGACCGAAGGGTGGAAGTCGAGCGGGTTGATGGCGGCATCCGCGATCAGATCGCCGAGCGGCGCGAGGTCGCCCCGCTCGGCGAACTCGCCGAGCCACGGCATGTTGATCGACACGATGTCGTATGCGGGATCCTTCGTCTCAAAACTCCGCCGCGCATTGGCGTAGAGGTCGGGCAGGCGCTGAAGGTCGAAGTTGCTCTTGCGGCCAAAGTCATTGCGGAAGTCGGACCACATGTTCCGCATTGCTACGAAGTAGTTGTCGTCGTTGAGCAGGAACTTGATGTCGGAGAGGCCCATCTCCTCGAGGTCCTCGCCGCGGATGGGCGAGATGATCTTGGAGCCGAAGTAGCTGCCACCGAAATAGTATTCGTTTGCCTCGGTGCCCTTCCTCAGGCCGAAGGTTTTTGCGAGATGCGCCTTCACGTGCGTGGCATAGGTCATGAAGGTGTCTAGCAGCACGTCCGTCGGCTCGAGGAAATGCGTCTTGAGCCCGTTGCCGCGCGGGACCTGCCGGATGAGCCCGTCCTCGATCATATTCGTAATCATGCGGTTGCCGGTGCTGTAGGGTACGTCCGCAAGCGTGATCAGACCCGACTTGTCAATCGGGTTCAGGCGCAGATGGGCGTCCACGAGCTCGAGCGTGATGTTGAGATAGACGTCCGGTTTGGCCCCGGGCATGCGCTCGTCGAAGGGCTGCCGGAGCCTTCGCAGGAAATCTACAATCCGCGACACCTCGTGGCTGGTGAGTTCCACATCCTGTGGCTGCAATTTTTCCGCGTGTCGCACTTCTGCCTCTACGTCATTACAAATTACGGTGCCATTTCACCAAAGAGAAGAAATCTTCTTCGCTAAGCCCCGCGTTCGCTGCCGCGCGGTATAGCTCAAGAATTAGGCCGTTGACTAGAAGCGGCACCTCCTTGTGGCGCGCGGCATCGCTGATCAGGGTGAAATCCTTCATCATCTGGGCGACTGAGAAGGCGGACGAATAGTCGTCCGAAACCACTGCGTCGACCTTGTATTTGAACAGGGGCGAAGCGACGGCGCTCTCGCAGATCACCTTCATCATGTCCGATCTGGACAGTCCCCCGTGTTCTCCGAGGTTTAGCGCTTCCGCCAGAATCGCGGATGACGCGCCGACGAGTGTGTTGAGCACCAGTTTCATGTAGCGCGCCTCCTCTCCCAGGCCGAGCAGGAGCTGCTTGGCCGATACGGCTTTGAGGAAGGGTAGGGCGGCGTCCCAAGCCGTTTCGTCACCCGAGGCGAGAATGGTGAGGGAGGCTTGCTCGGCCATCGCCGTGCTGCCCGAAAGCGGAGCGCGAAGGTAATGAATCGCTTTGGCAGCCAGAGCCTTGGCGACAGTCTCCGACGCTTGCGGCGAGACCGTGCTCATCTCGACGAAGACGGCGCCGGGGCGGAGCATTTCTGAAAGAGACACGCCCTCGCTTCCCTGACGCCCGAGCGCAACTTCTAGCAGCGCATCGTCGTTCGGAAGCGTCGCGAAGACGATGGGAGACTCGGCGTGATGCGCCAAGGTGTCGACAGCGGTCGCACCTTGGTCGGATAGCCATGCTCGCTGGTCCTCGCGAGGCTCCGTAACGACGAGATCGACGCCCGCGGACAGAAGGTTCAGAGCCATTGGCGCGCCCATCTTGCCTGCCCCAATCCAGCCTGCGCGCCTGCCCGACAATACGTTCTTGCGAGCTGCGTCCACCTTCCGATCCATGAGTCGTACCTCCGTTGTCCTGCCCTTGATCCTACGTTTCCACTTCGGGTTAGTAGCGGGCAATTTCTCCAAAGCGGAGAAATTATCTGCGCGACGGTCGGATTGGTTTGCTACGACTTTTCGGCAAATGAGCGCGTTTCGTGCCCCAAGGAGGACACGGTGGCGTAGCGCGCTCGCCGGAGCAGACAAGAGGGAGGGTAGTCCTTGAGAGCGGTACGTTTTCACGGTGCCAAGGACATTCGTGTCGAGGATGTGGGGGAACCAGCGGGCAATATCGCAGCGGACGACGTCCTTATTGCGCCCATCGTCACCGGTATCTGCGGCACCGATCTTCACGAATACGTTACAGGCCCGATTGTCACGCCGGTCCAGCCGCACGTCTATACGGGTGCCGCCAACCCACAGATACTCGGACACGAGTTTTCGGCCAGGGTTCTCGCCGTGGGAGACGCAGTCAGCTCGGTCTCGGCAGGCGATCGTGTCTCGGTCCAGCCGCTCGTTTCGCCTCGACACGACTACTATGGCAAACGCGGCCTCTACCATTTGTCCCCGCAGCTCGGTTGCGTGGGTCTCAGTTGGGCCTGGGGCGGCATGGGCGAGAAGGCGATCGTCAAGGACTACAACGCCCAGCTCGTGCCCGACGGCATTACCGACGAACAGGCTGCGATGATCGAGCCCGCGGCGGTTGCCCTGTACGGCGTGGATCGCGGCGGGGTCGAGGCGGGTTCCACCGTTCTCGTTTCGGGGGCGGGCCCGATAGGCGCGCTCACGGTTCTCGCCGTCCGCGCAGCGGGTGCCGCGACGGTTATTGTTTCCGAACCGAACCCTAACCGCCGCCGCATCATGTCCAATATGGCGCCCTACGCCCACGTCGTGGACCCGGGCTCCGGTGACCTTGCTCAAGTCGTTGGCGACTTCACAGAAGAGGGCGTGGGCGTCGACGTCGCCCTCGAATGCGTGGGCCTGGAGGCATCGCTCAACGCCTGCGCCCAGTCCGTCCGCCGCCAAGGAAAGGTGGTTCAGGTGGGTCTGCACATGAAGCCTGCGAACGTCGATGCGATGCTTTGGGCGCTCAAGGACATCACTGTCGAGGCGACCTGGTGCTACCCGACGCAGATCTGGCCGCGCATCGCTCGGATGATCGAAGCCGGCATCTTCCCGGTGGAGAAAGTCATCACAGCACGCATCGGCGCCGAGGATGTGGTCGAAAAGGGCTTCGAGGCGCTGCTCGATCCCGCGGGCGAGCAACTGAAGATCCTCGTGACGACCTGATCAGAAGCGACATCGAAGAAAGAGAGCCAGGATAATGACGGACAAGAACGTCGCGTTGATCGTCGGGGCCACGGGGCTCTCGGGCAGCTACACGGGCCGCCACCTCAAGGACAACGGTTGGACCGTCGCAACTGTGTCGCGCAGCGACGCGGATCTGGACTGGTCCGACCGGCACATCGCGGCCGACTTGACCGATGCCGAGCAGAGTAAGGCTGTGCTTTCGGCTGCCGCCGATGTCAGCCACGTCTTTTACTGCACTTGGTCGCGGCAGGCGAGCGAGGATGAGAACGTCCGCGTCAACGGACTGATGATCCGGAATCTATTCGATGGTATCGCGGACGCGCCGGTGAAGCATGCGGCTCTCGTCACTGGGCTGAAGCACTACCTCGGCTCCTTCGATGACTACGCGAAGGTCACGCCTTACACGCCGTTCCTGGAGTCGGGTCCGCGCCTGCCTGGGCCGAACTTCTACTACGCACAGGAGGACGTCCTCTTCGAGATGGCCGAGAAGAGGGGCTTCAACTGGTCCGTGCACCGCCCGCACACGATGATCGGGCTTGTCGTCGGCAACTACATGAACATGGCCGTGACGCTCGCTGTCTACGCCTCGATCTGCAAGCACACCGGTCGACGCTTCGTGTTTCCAGGCTCGCCGCAGCAGTACAACTGCGTCACCGACGTGACCGATGCACGGCTTCTTGCGAAGCAGCTTCTCTGGGCAGCGACGACACCCGAGGCAGCAAACATGCCGTTCAACACCGCGAATGGCGACGTCTTTCGCTGGACATGGCTATGGAAGCAGATCGCTGACTACTTCGAACTGGAGGTCGCAGAGTATCCCGGCCACCCGACGCCACTCGAGGAGCAGATGGCCGGTGCGGACACGATCTGGAAGGAGGTCGTGTCTAAGCACGGCTTGCAGGACACCCCGGTGAACAAGCTCGCCTCCTGGTGGCACAGTGACGCTGATCTCGGGCGTGAGCTCGAATGCTTCACTGATATGACCAATAGCCGGAAGCTCGGCTTCGACGCCTACCAGGCAACGCGCGGGAGCTTCATCGACGTCTTCGACGAGCTGCGCGCGCGCAAGCTTATTCCGGCCTGAACCCAAGGAGCAGGGACAAGAAGATGCATTATGTCGTCCATTGCCTCGACCATGACGGTGCCGTGCAGAAGCGGCTCGACAACTACGAGGCCCACAAGGACTACCTCGCTTCCACATCGATGAAGACGGTCATTTCGGGGCCTCTTCTCGCGGATGACGGAGAAACCATGATCGGCAGCTGTTTTGTGGTTGAGGCCGACAGTAAGGCGGACGTGGAGGCCTTCAACGCCAACGATCCCTTTGCCAAGGTCGGCCTTTGGAAGCAGGTGTCGATCCATCCGTTCAATAAGCGCGTGGACAACCGGTGATGGCGGGTCCCGTTAAAGTCGCGCTCGTAGGCCTCGGCTGGTGGGGGCAAAAGATGCTCTCGGTACTCGAAGCCGCGCCGGAGGAAATTGCGGTTGTCCGCGCCGTCGAGCCCAACCTCGACGCCGTGCGGGAGCTCTGCAAAGGCAAGGGCATTCCGCTCTCCACCGACTATACGGACGCGTTGGCCGATCCAGAAGTGGAAGCCATCGTCCTTGCCACGCCGCATTCCATGCACACCTCCCAGATCGCAGAGGCCGTGGCCGCGGGCAAACACATTTTCTGCGAGAAGCCACTCGCGCTGACCGCCGAGGAGGCCGCTCGCTCGGTTGCGCTCTGTGCTGTGGCGGGCCTTGTGCTTGGCATGGGCCATGAGCGGCGCTGGGAGCCGCCAGTGGCCGAGATGCTGGCGATGGCCGATGCCGGCGAGCTCGGTCGCATTCACCAGATCGAAGCCAACTTCAGCCACAACAAGTTCGTGAACCTCGACAAGGACAACTGGCGAGTGAAGTCGACGGAGGCCCCTGCGGGCGGCATGACGGCGACTGGAATCCACCTTCTGGACCTGTCGGTTCGCTTACTCGGCCCCGCAGAAAGTGTGCTCTGCATCTGCGAGCAGCTCTCATCGGATCTGCCCCAGGGCGACACGGTAGCTGCTTACATCAAGTTCGCGGGCGGCGGCACGTCCTACGTCTCGGCGTCTCTCGCCAACCCCTTCATGTCGCGCTTCACCGTGTACGGATCGAAGGGCTGGATCGATATCCGCGACAAGGCCCATGTAGAGGCTCCGGACGGCTGGGTCGTGACCTCCGCCCTGACGGGCGGCCCCATCAAGTCGGTTGAGATCGGCAAGTCGGAGCCCGTGAAAGACAACCTGGTCTCCTTCGCACGCGCCGTTAGGGGAACGGAGGCCTACCCGATCACCGCTGATCACCTGGTCAACAATATTGCGCTCTTAGAGGCGGTTTTCAGATCCGCACTCAGTGGCGAAATTGAGAAAGTGGCCCGCCCGGCAGGTAATAAGCTGGAGAAAGCGTTATGAAAGCCCTGATCTTCGACAAACCCAAGAAGCCTCTGATCACGCAGGTGCAGACGCCCGTGATTGGCGACAACGAAGTGATGATCCGCTCGCGCCGCGTGGGCATATGCCACTCGGACTACGAACTCTTGGCCGGCCAATACATCATTCCGATCTCCTATCCCGTCACCCCCGGCCACGAATGGGTGGGTGAGGTAGTCGAGGTCGGTAAGAACGTATCGAGCCTTGGGGAAGGTGATCGGGTGGTGGGCGAATGCGTCATCCAGACACCCGAGCGCATCCACCATTTCGGCTTCTCAATGGACGGTGCGGACCGCGAATATTTTGCGGCCCGCCCCGAATGGCTTCACAAGCTCCCCGACGCCGTCGACGATGCCCAGGGCGCGCTGATCGAACCCTTAACCTGCGGCTATTATGCGGTGCTGCGCCACGGCGGAGTAGACGCTTCGCAGACGGTCGTGGTCTCGGGCGGCGGCACCATCGGCCTCGTGTCCGCGGCGGCGGCCATAGGTATGGGCGCGCGGGTGATCGTGGTGGATCCAGTGCCACTCCGCCGAGACATCGCGATGAAGCTCGGCGCGGACGGCACCGTCGATCCCTTGGACGGCGACCCGGTCGAGACGGTGAAGGAGATGACGAAGGGCGGCGCGGACCTGACTGTCGAATGTGCAGGCCATCCCGCCTCGCTCGCCAACGTTTTCGACTACACCCGCGATGACGGCTGCGTATCGATGGTGGGCATCAACATTAGCCAGAAATTCCCAGTAGAACTCGGCAAGATCCAGATCAAGAACCTCTCCGTGAAGGGCTGCATCGGCTCACCCGGCGTCTGGCCTGCGGCGATCCGGTTCCTGGAGCGGACGGGCCTCGATCTCTCGCCGATCCAGACCCACACCTACGGGCTCGCCGACGCGCTGAAGGCACTCGACATCGGCAGGGATCCCGAGAAAGCCGTGAAGGTCACGCTGGAGATCGCCTGAGGGCGAAACGGGCAGGGAGGCGCGGACGATGACACAGGCCCGCAATGTCGATACCGGCAAGGCCATGCGCATGGGCGGCGGCATGGCGCTGTCCAAGGGATTCGTGACGATCGTGGTCTCGACAATCGCGCTGATAGTCCTGTGCTTCATCTTCGCGCCATCTGCCGTGACGGCGGGCTCGCTCATGGGCAGCCTCCCCTTCGCCGCTGTACTCGCCATCGTCGGACTCGGACAGATGCTGGTCGTCCAGCAGGGAGGCTTCGACCTGTCGGTGCCGGGCGGCGTCTCGCTCGCCGTAGTGATCGCCACGCACACGGCCAACGGCAACGACACACTGCTCCTGAATGCAGTGTTGTTCGCCTTCGGCTGTGCGCTGTTAGCGGGCGTCCTTAACGGGCTCATGGTTGCGATCTTCAAGCTGAACGCGATCGTCGCCACGATCGGCATGAACACGCTTCTCTTTGGGGCTGTTTTCGCCGTGTCAGGCGGTGTGCCACGGATCACAACAGATCTCCTAGCCGAGATCGCAGGCGCCCGCACCTTTGGCATCCCGAATTCGGTATTCTTCGGCCTTGCCATCCTCACGCTCGTCTCCTTCGTCATGAAAAGGACCGTCGCCGGGCGGCGCTTCGAGGCCATAGGGGCCAATCCGCAGATGGCCCGCACGGTTGGGCTGCGCGTCGAGGTCTACGAGGGCATGGCCTATGTAATGGCGCAGCTGCTCTACTGCACAGCCGGCATTCTGATCGCGGGCATCACGAGGGAGCCGACAGCCTTCCAGGGCAACTCGCTTTTGCTGCCGTCGGTGGCCGTGGTCGCGCTCGCTGGAGTGTCGCTTCTGGGTGGGCGCGGCTTCCCGATCTCTGTCGTCGTCGCCGCCTTCTTTCTCAACCAACTGAGCCAGTTCGCACTGTCTATCGGGATTCCCTATTCGGCTCAGACCATCGTCCAGGCCCTCGCCCTCGTCTTCGGGATCGGCGTCTACTCGATCGATTGGGCCGGGCGCTTCAAAAACACCAACCAGCGTTCAACGGAGGAGGAAAACCATGGAAACCAGACTGCTTAAGGGTGGCGTCGCCGCGCTTGCGCTAGGCGCTGCCTGTACGCTCGGAACCGCCGCGTCAGCTCAGGACACGCCGTCCTGGTGCGGAGCAGCGAAAGCCACACTCGCGCTGCTTGACGGGTTCGGCGGCAACAGCTGGCGCATCGTTACGGCCGAGGCCGGTCGGGAGGAAGCCGCCCGCTGCCCCAACATTACGGAATACTTCTATGCCGATGGTCAGGGTGACACCCAGCGCGCGATCTCGGACATCAACTCGATGGCTGCCCGCGGTGTCGACGCGCTTGTCGTCTTCGGAGATGCCGGACCGGCGGTTCTTCCCGCACTCACCAATGCCTACCGCTCCGACGCCGTCGTCGTACCCTACCGCGTTAATGTCGGCGGCGAGGCTGGCACGAACTACACCCGCTTCGTCGGCGCGTCCTTCGTGGACGACGGTATCAGCTGGGGCAACTTCATCGCCGAGCAGTTCCCGGACGGCGCGAACATCCTCTTCCTCTCCGGTCCCGCCGGCAACAGCCAAGGGCTCCAGGAACTCGAGGGCATGCGGCAGGTGCTGGACGACAGCTATGTCTTCCTCAATCCCGAACCATTTGCCGTCACCAACTGGGACCCCTCGCTCACGCAGCAGGTCCTGTCGGCGGCCATCGCGCAGCATGACAACATCGACGTGATCGTGTCCGACTTCGGGCCATCGCTTGTGGGCGCCCTTCCAGTCTTCGAGAACTTCGATCGCTCAATCCCGACGATCGTGACCTCGGACGGCAACTCGCTGGGCTGTTTCTGGAATGAGAACCACGAGAACCACCCGGACTTCGATCTCTTCACGATCGAGACCGGGACCGACAACGTCCGCCTGGCCGTGCAGTGGGCCATCGCGGAAGCCACGGGCGGCGAGGCGCCCGACGCCGAGGTCTTTATCTCCAGCCCATTCGAGAACTCAGTCACCGGCGAGCCAAATCCCGTGCAGTGCCGCGATGATCTCCCCGGTGCGATCTACCTGTCTTCCGGCGTGCCCGCAGACCGTCAGGCAGAGCTCGTCGGCAACTGATCCGACCAGGCTCCGGGCGGGCGATCCCTCCGGAGCATCCCCCGCTATCAACGGGACGACGCGAATGATGCAAATGGCCGAACTCAAGACCTCCACGGACACCGTCGACATCAGGAACGAGGCTCCGGCCCGCACAGTGATCCGGATGACCGATGTCTCAAAGGCGTTCTCCGGCGTTCAGGCGCTGGCGAATATAAGCGTGGAGTTCTTCGCCGGCGAGGTGCACGCCATTCTCGGTGAGAACGGCGCAGGCAAGTCCACGTTGATGAATATCATCACCGGCGTCCTTCAGCCGGATACAGGGCGCCTGGAGTTCGAGGGGCGGGACGTAATGCCGCTCGACCCCGAGAAGTCCTCGGCGCTCGGTATCTCGATCTCCTATCAGCATCCTGCGATCCTCGAGGACATGAGCGTGCAGGAGAACCTGCAAGTGGCTTTGCCTGCGGACGTGTTCGAGACCAGAGGTCTTCGGGAAACTGCCCGGCGCCTTCTCGACGAAGTCGGCCTCCACGTGCCGCTCAACATGCGGACCGAGGAGCTTACCGTTGCGCAGAAACACCTGTTGGAGCTGGCCAAGGCGCTCGCCTTAAACCCTAAGGTCCTGATCCTCGACGAACCGACGGCCTCGCTCGATCAGGATGCGACCGATATGCTCTTCGCCCGCGTGCGCGATCTAAAGGCGAGGGGCACTTCCGTCATCTACATCACGCACCGTTTGGCCGAGCTGCGGAAGATCGCCGATCGCGTCACGGTCCTGCGCGACGGCCGCAAGCGCGGCAGTACGCTCGCAAGCGAAGTGTCAAACCAGGACCTGCTCGACATGATCGTCGGGCGAAAGCTGGAATCGGCCTTTCCACAAAAGTGCGAGGACCCGAGCCCGCTTGTCAATTTCGAGGTGAATGGGCTCACGGGGCGCAAATTCGCGGACGTGGAGTTCGAAGTTGGCCGCGGGCAGATCATCGGCATCGCAGGGGTGGAGGGCAACGGACAGGTCGACCTGATGCGGGCGCTTGCGGGTCTGCAATCGTGGAAGGGCACGATCAAGCTCGACGGCAAGGCGCTCTCCGCGCGGCAGATCAAGCACAAGGCCGCATACATGCCGTCCGACCGGCATTCCGAGGGCGTGGCCAAAGATCTCACCGTCCGCGAGAATGCGACTGTCGCTTCGCTGGAGAAATACGCGACAGGAGGCGTCCTCAGCCGCCGCCATGAAGACGAGAAGGTGCAGGAGGTATTCCGGTCCCTCGCTGTCAAGGCGTCCAGCACCGAGGCCAAGATCCTCTCTCTCTCGGGTGGAAACCAGCAGAAGGTCGTGATGTCTCGCGCGCTCCTCTCGGAGCCCGGCTTCATCATCGCCGACGAGCCGACGCAGGGCGTCGACGTTGGTGCACGGTTCGAGATCTACCGCATCCTGCGCGAGGTCTCTAACGCGGGCACGCCCGTCATCGTCAACTCGTCCGATGCGGCCGAGCTCAAGGGGCTCTGCGACGTCGTCGTGGTCATGTCGCGCGGGCGCATCGTCAAGACGCTGCGCGGAGACGAGATCACTGAGCCCAACATCGTCGGCGCCGCTGTCGCCGCCGACACCGAGACCCACCACTCCGAGGAGGCGCGCAGCTCCGCGAGCGGGATCGGCTTCAAATTCCGCCGGTTCGTCCAGACCGACAACGCGACGGTCGTTCCACTCACCATTGTGGCGGTCCTGCTCGCGCTCTACATATTCTGGCAGAACGAGAACTACCTCTCGTCCTTCAACGTCTCGAACATACTGATCCTCGCAACTGCGCTTGGCTTCATCGCGCTTGGGCAGACCATCGCGCTCCTGATGGGCGGAATCGACCTGTCGGTGGGGCCGCTCGCCGGCTTCCTCGTGGTGATTGGCTCCTTCTTCGTGAACGACGGACAGGCAGCGACCACGATGGCGCTCGGCTTCGTGCTGATGTTCTGCGCGGCGCTGCTCGTGGGTCTCATCAACGGCTGCCTCATTCGCTTCGGCAACTTCACCCCAATCGCCGCGACACTCACGATGTTCATTGGCCTTCAAGGCATGAGCTTCGTTCTGCGCGATGGCCCGGGCGGCTACATCGCCTTCAGCGTCATCGACACGCTGACATATCGGATCGGATCCGTGCCAATTGCCTTCATCCTGCTTGTCTTCTTCGCGCTCGTCGGTGAATGGGTTCTCCGCCGCACCCGGCCTGGCTGGCAGCTCCGCGCGGTGGGTTCGAACGAGGAGTCGGCCCGGCGGATCGGGGTGCGGATCGACCGAACCTTCATCGCCGGCTATATCGCCGTCTCTCTCCTGACCTTTATTGGCGCGATCATGCTGATGGCGCAGATCGGCGTCGGCGACCCGGCGCAGGGCGTGAACTACACGCTTGGCAGCATCACGGCGGTGGTCCTCGGCGGCACGAGCCTGCGCGGTGGACGGGGTACTTTCATCGGCACAGTTCTGGGCGCGCTCCTCCTGACCGAGGTTCTGAACGCGGTATCCTTCCTTGGCCTCTCGCAGACGTTCCAGTACGGGTTCCAGGGCTTCCTGATCCTCGTTGCGGCGTTGATCTACTCGACCGCGCGCCGCCGGCCCGAGGAGTGAAGACAAATGGATACTTTCATCTACAACGCCGCGCCCGGCCGCGTGATCTTCGCCTCCGGCGCGCTTGAACGGGTAGGCGACGAGATCGAGCGTCTCGGCTGCAAGCGCGCGCTTATACTTTCGACACCGTTCCAGAAGCCTGATGCGGAGCGTCTCGCTGAGCACCTGGGCAACCTGGGGGCGGGTGTTTTCGCTGAGGCCGCGATGCATACGCCGGTGGATGTCACGAAACGCGCGATGGCAGCCTTCGAGGCCGCGGGGGCCGATTGTGTCGTGGCGCTCGGTGGCGGCTCGACTATCGGGCTTGGCAAGGCGATCGCTTGGCGGAACGACACGCCGCAGTTGGTCGTGTCGACGACGTATGCCGGCTCGGAGGTCACCGACATTCTCGGACAAACCGAGGGCGGAAGGAAAACCACGCTCCGCGATCCAAAGATCCGGCCAGAGGTCGTGATCTACGACCCCAACCTGACGCTCGGTCTGCCCGTCGCGATGAGTGTGGCGAGCGGCCTGAATGCCATGGCCCATGCGGTCGAGGGGCTCTATGCACCCGACGCCAACCCGGTGACATCGCTTATGGCTGTCGAGGGGCTGCGCGCCCTGCAATCTGCATTGCCGATCATCGTGCGGATGCCGGAGGACATCGACGCGCGCGCCGAGGCGCTCTACGGTGCCTGGCTGTGCGGCATCGTGCTCGGCTCCGTCGCCATGTCGCTCCATCACAAACTCTGCCACACGCTGGGCGGCGGGTTCGACCTCCCGCATGCAGAGACGCATGCGATCCTTCTGCCGCACACCGCGGCCTACAACGAGACGGCAGCAAGGGAACGGCTGGCGCCTGCCGCAGCACTCTTCGGCGGTGATCTAGGCGGTGGCCTTCACGACTTCGCGGCCGGAATGGGGGCGCCGCTCTCGTTGAAGCACCTCGGCCTGAAGGCCGAAGAGATTGAGCGGGCCGCCGAAATGGCCACCCAGAACCCATACGCCAATCCTCGGGAGGTCACGCGCGACGGTATCCTTGAACTGCTGACGCATGCGCATTCAGGAAAACGCCCCACCGCAAGCTGAACGGAACGAGACCATGATCGAACATGCCAAGATCGACTATTTCACCGAGGAAGGCTCGGTCGACGCGGTGAACGCGCGGATCTCAGGCGACACGAACGGCCGGTTGGCCGACGTGATGCGCAGCCTCGTGACCCACCTCCATGCCTTCATCAAAGACGTGGAAGTCACGCAGGAGGAATGGGCAACGGCCATCGATTTCCTCACGCGCACAGGGCAGATCTGCGACGACAACCGGCAGGAATACATCCTCCTGTCGGACGTGCTCGGAGTCTCGATGCTGGTGGATGCGATCAACAACCGACGGCCCACGGGAGCGACCGAAAACACCGTTCTCGGACCATTTCATGTTGACGGCGCACCGGAGTACCAGATGGGCGCCAGCATTACTCAGGCCGGCGGGCGCGAGACGTGCCTGTTCGAAGGGAACGTGAAGGACCTCGACGGCAACCCGGTCGAGGGTGCGAAGATCGACGTCTGGTGCGATAGCGAGGACGGCTTCTACGATGTGCAGCAGCCGGGCGTGCAACCTCGTCACAACAATCGCGGCGTCTTCACCACGGGCCCCGACGGGCGCTACTGGTTCCGCGGCATCAAGCCTGTCTCCTACCCGATCCCCGACGACGGCCCGGTCGGCCAACTCCTCACGAAGCTCGGCCGCCACCCGTATCGTCCCGCTCACATGCATTTCATAGTCGGCGCACCCGGCTACGACACTGTCGTCACGCACACTTTCGTCGACGGCGATCCCTACCTGACGTCCGACGCCGTTTTCGGTGTCAAGCGCAGCCTCATCGTGCGGTACGAGCCGGTCACGGACGGCAATACGAAATGGCGCGCGGAATATGACTTCGTGCTGCACAGAAGCGAGTAAGGAGGAAAGACATGGCTGAACACATGGGAGGCGTGGTCGTTACCGGCGCGGCGCGCGGCATCGGGCTCGCCGTCGCGCGGCACGCGGCGAAAACGGGATACGGCGTCGTCATCGGCGACATCGACGAGACGGCGGGGAAGACCTCAGCGGAGGAGATCAAGGCCGACGGCGACCAGGCGATCTTCTGCAAGCTCGACGTGACCGACCGCGCGTCCGTGGCCGCGGCAATCAAGGACTGTGAGGAAGCATTCGGACTTCTACATGGCATGGTCAACAACGCGGGATTCAACCGCCCCATGCCGTTTCTCGAGGCGACCGAGGAGAACTGGACGCAGATCATGGCAGTCAATGGCCTCGGCGTCCTGATCGGAATGCAGGAATCCGGCAAGGCGATGATCGCGGCAGGCCACAAGGGCAAGATCATCAGCACCGCCTCAATGGCGGGTCGCGCGGGCTTCGGAGACTTCGCCCCCTACTGCGCGAGCAAGGCCTCGGTCATCAGCCTGACGCAGGCGGCAGCCAAGACGCTCGCGCCCCACGGGATCTGCGTCAATGCCTTCGGGCCGGGCATCGTCGATACCGAGCTCTGGGACGGTCTCGACCGCGACATGATGGCGATGGGAGCGACATCCAAACCCGGCGAGGCGATGAGCACCTTTGCCGCAGGCATCCCGCTCGGCCGCGTCTCGCTGCCTGAGGACGTGGCGGGGACCGTCGATTTTCTGTTGTCTCCTGCCTCGGATTACATGACCGGCCAGTGCCTGATGATCGACGGCGGGATGATCATGCAATGACCCACCGACAAATTGGGAGAAGTGACTTGAATCAGAAGGGCAGCCCCCGAATCGCCTTCGTCGGAACGGGAGCGCAGGGCGCGTCAATTGCCGCCGACTTCGCGGTCGCGGGACTCGACGTGACCTTCATCGATCAGTGGCCCGCGCATGTGGAGGCAATGAGGGCGAACGGACTGACAGTGAACCTACCAGAGCGCCAGATCCATACGTCGGTCAAAGCTATGCATCTTTGCGAGATCGCCGAGATCAAGGAACTCTTCGACGTCGTCTTCATGGTCGTGAAAGCCTACGATACCCGCTGGGCCGCCGAGATGATCAAACCGGTGCTGGCCGAGGACGGTTTCATCATCGGCCTCCAGAACGGCATGACGCACGAGGACATCGCCGGAATCGTCGGGCCGGAACGGACCATCGGCGCAGTGATCGAGATTGCTTCCAACATGTGGGAGCCCGGGATCACGAACCGCCAGAACGACACAGACGAGTCGTGGTTTGCTCTGGGCGCAGTCGATCCCGCACAGCAGCACCGCGTGGAGGATGTCGCAAAACTCCTGCGACATTCGGGGACGGTGGAGGTGGTGGACGACATCAAGTCCGCCAAGTGGATGAAGCTCGTTGTGAACGCCGCCGAACTCATCCCCTCGGCGATCATCGACACTGCGCTTAGGGAGGCGGCCGAGGACCCTGAATTCCTCGATGTGATGCGCGTTGCTGGCTACGAGGCGATGCAGGCTGCACTGGCGGACGGCGCCACCATCATGCCGATCATCGGCATGCCGCCCACGATGTCGAACGATCCCGACCGCTACGTGGACCAGATCTTCGACATGGTTCTCAGCACCTTCTCGCGCGACGACACGCTGACCTGCTCACTGCAGGACTGGCGCAAGGGACGGCGGGCCGAGGTGCAGGAGGTGAACGGCATCGTTGTGGACGTCCTCAAGACGCAGGGACGCTCGGCGCCGATGAACGACTTGGTCGTGGAGATGGCCCTGGAGATCGAGGCCGGGCGGCGCCGTCCGGGCCTGGAGAATGCCGCGCGCCTGATCGAGGCGTGTAAAGCGATGGCAGTCGAGGCTTAGGCGCCAGGCCAGCCGGGGAAATCCAGACTTCGTAGCGGAGGAGAATACAATGACCGAACAACTGACGGTGATCGCCCATCTCAGGGCACTCGACGGGCAGATCGAGGAGACGAGGGCGTTTCTGCAGGGGCTGATCACGCCCACCCGGGCCGAGCCCGGCTGCGTCGAATACTGGCTGCACCAGGACAACGAGGATCCGGCTGAATTCACTTGCTACGAGAACTGGACCAGCCGTGCCGAGTGGGACAAGCACATGGAAATGCCCCATCTCAAGGAATTCACGAAGGTCAAGGACAAGCTCTTCGAACTTCAGAAGCTTCGACTGATGACGATGATCTGCGGCCCCGAGTCCAAGAGATGAGCGCCGGTCTTCCCGGGCTTTACGGCACCGACCATGTCGGTTTCACCGTGCCCGACATCGATGCAGCGACACGCTTTTTCGTCGAAGTCATCGGCTGCGAGGTGGTCTTCGAAATCGGCCCCTTCGTCGCTGACGACGACTGGATGAAGGCCCATCTCGACGTGCATCCTCGCGCTGTCATCAAGACACTTAGGATGCTCCGCTGCAAGAACGGGCCGGCCTTCGAGCTCTTCGAATACGATCTCGAGGGGGCCAGGCAGTCGCCTCCCGCGAACAGCGACGTCGGCGCTACCCATCTCGGCTTCATGGTCGAAGATATGGCCGCAGCGGTTGCGCATCTGAAGGCGCACGGCGTCGAGGTGATGGGCGATCCAACCACGATGACCGAAGGTCCGTCCCAAGGGCTGACCTGGGTCTACTTCAAGGCCCCTTGGGATATGCAGCTGGAATTGGTCAGTTATCCGAAGGGCATGGCTGTGACGCAGGCGGACCCCACCGCCCTCTGGTCGCCGAAGGCCGTCTGAAGGCCGATAAATCTTCACAACTAGGAGGGCGGCCAAGTGTAACCCCACCTTGTTTGTGAGTAAGACTTTGGCATTCCGTATAGAATCTGATTCCGGTTGGGGTCCTGATCGGCGCCGGTTGAGATCGATGGTCAATCCGATTCTGAAATTTGCTCAATGGGATAAGCTCAAATTGTGCAGGGGTCGCTGTTTGCGCGCCGATACACCGAATTCTATCACTGGGCCAAGGTCGCCGCCGATGTTGCTCGCATCTCCCCGCAGGCGGAAATGGACATCGTGACCGCGATTGTCGCCGAGGAAGAGCGACGCAGCGGTTCACGTGCGGGTGTGCGTGCCGCTTGCGCGCGGCGCCCGGCAAGGGAAGCTTCGCCGCGGCGGGCGAGATCGGCCCGGCCCCGCAAATCTGCCGTGTTGCCCGCCGCGCCCTTGCCCGTCTTGCTCTTCGCGGCGTGCCGATCCTCGTTCCGGAAAGACCGGGAGCGGGAATCGGATAAGAGGAGCGCGCGAAGGCGCGGGCGAGATATGGAAAAAGCAGACCTGGAAGAGCTGAGAGGAAAAGTACCCTGCAACGCCGTGCTGGAGCAGGCAGGGTTTGCGCTCGATCTCAAGGAGAGCAGCCGCAAGGCGATGAAGTATCGCCGTGCCAGCGAGATCATCATCGTCATCCATGACGGCAAGGGCTGGTTCGATCCCTTGTCCGATGCGAAGGGCGACGTCTTCTCTTTGGTGGAACATCTCGACGGCATTCCTTTTGCCGCCGCGCTCTATTTCGTCGCCGAGCTGGTCGGCTTCACGCCGTCCGAGCCGATCTGGACACGCGACGCCAGGGACCGCGCGCCCGACCTGACGATCGTGGAACGCTGGCGGGTCCGGCGCAAACCTTGGCCCGGCTCGGCGACATGGCGCTATCTCCACGACACGCGCCACATCCCTGGGCGTGTCATCCGAAAGGCCATTGCCGCGAACCTCCTGCGCGAAGGCCCGAAGGGCAGCATGTGGGCCGGCCACACCGATCACGCCGGTCAGGTGACCGGCTGGGAGGAGCGCGGTCCCGATTGGCGCGGCTTCGCGACCGGAGGCGCCAAGATGCTGTTCCGTCTCGGCCGGTTCGATGCGCCCCGACTTTGTGTCACCGAGGCGGCGATCGACGCCATGAGCCTGGCCGCGATCGAGGACGTTCGCGCGGATACGCTCTATCTCAGCACCGGCGGCGGCTGGGCCCCGGCCACGGCCGAAGCCCTTCGAACATACGCCCATCGGCCGGGCGCCCATCTTGTGGCGGCCACCGACAACAACGCGCAGGGCGAGACATACGCCGGCCGTCTGCGAGACCTTGCGGCCGAGTCAGGAAGCGGGTTCGAGCGGATGTGTCCGCTGGAAGACGATTGGAACGCCGAACTGGGAAGGAGTGAGGAATCGAAAGGGAGGGAGAACTCGAAGGGAGACGGCTACCGCATGCCCGCCGGCCGCCTCAAGGGTGACGCTTCGCCCGGCTGACGCCGGCCCTTGACCCGGCCGGACGGAGAGGCGGCCGCTTGAGAGGGGTCCGGAAGGGCTGAAGACGATGGTGAATCGAGAGGATGAGCCGCGCTCCAGCCCCGGAGGCAAAGGAGCCCACCAATGACCCTCTCTCCCATCCGCAAGATCTATTTCGGAATTGCCGATCGCCGGCAGATGTTCCGTCTGTTCGATCGCCACGCCCAGCGCCCCTACCGCTGGCAGAACGACGAAGGCGCCCTGTTCGCGGGCGAATGGTTCGAGATCGCCCGGCCCGAACACGACTACATGCTCGATATCCTGCCGCCGCTCTGGATGCGCGGTGAGATGTTCGCCCTGGGCGAATTCCTGGCCGGCAGCATCACCAGCGTGTTCTATGCGCTGCGCATCAATGGGACGGACCGCTACTTCCATGCCTATTGCGATCTCGCCTGGCCGGGTTCGCCGGTCGAGATGCGCGACGCCATCGTCGAGCGGGAGCGCCGCCCGGTCAAGGCGATGACCCGCGAGGAGCGCATCGAGCACATCTGGAGCGCCACCGAAGACCGTTATCGCGGCTATGCCGGGCCGAATTTCCGACCCGAGCATCGGGGCAAGCGCACCGTCATCGTCTATGGCAGGCATGGAAGCTGTTTCGCGCTGCTGGATCATCTGACCGACGCGCAGATCTCGGAAAAGCTTCCCGTTCATCTGCGCCACCTGCCGCTGCTCGAGGCCGCGTGAGGCCGCCATGTTCACCTTCCCGATCATGGCCGTGCGCAAGGTCATCGCGCGCGGGGAAACCGACGCGGCCGCCAATGGCGGCTTCCGCAACCCCTATTACGGCCTGAAACCCGGCCAGGGCGAAAAGCCCGGCCTGTGGCTCGTTGGCGACGACGGCGTCTACATCATCTCGAACGGCAAGCTCGCCGATGGCGAGACACCGCTCGTCGTCTATTCCGCCGAATGCCACCGACAAGGCAATCCGGACTGGTGGGACTACAAGCGCCGCCATTTCGGGGGCGATGACGGCGTCGAATTCATCGATGCCGACCTGCTGATCCCGAGCTTCAACCGGAATTTTGGCGCCACCCATCTGAGGGTGCACTCTACCTGCCACGACATCTCGTTCGCGCTGATCACCCGCTGACCCCATCCCGAAACCGTCGCGCGCGTCGCGCCACCGGCAATCCCGGCGGCGGGCGGGCGTGCATCCCGAACACATGGAGAACAATTAATGCCCAGTGACGACCCCTTCACGCTCGATCTTTTCGGCAACACCTCCCTTTCATCCGGCCTCGGTCTTGGCGTCACCGCGTTCGGCACCACGATCGAACTGCCGGAGGATCACGAGGACGACGCGTCGGAAGGGCCGCTGCCCGCGGCTTCACAATGCCCCGGCAAGACCGCCGACAACGAACGCGGCGAGAATTTCCATCTTCCCGGCGATCGCGGTCTTGCCCGTGGCTGGAGACAACGCGCCCAGGACAGTATCGCCGCCATCGCGCTCGCCCAGACAATCGAATCCGAAGCCCGTGCGGCGACGATCGAGGAACAGGCGGCTCTCATCAAGTTCACCGGGTTCGGCGCTTCGGAGCTGGCGAACACGGTGTTCCGGCGCCCGGGCGAGGAGGACTTTCGCAAAGGCTGGCAGGAGATCGGTGGCGATTTGCAGGATGTGACCTCAGAGCAGGAATACGCTTCGCTCGCCCGCTGCACGCAATATGCGCATTTCACGCCGGAGTTCATCGTCCGGGCCATCTGGGCGGGTCTGCAACGGTTCGGCTGGCGCGGCGGCCGGGTGCTCGAACCCGGTATCGGCACGGGGCTGTTTCCCGCCCTGATGCCCGACGACCTGCGCCCGGTCGCCCATGTCACCGGTATCGAGCTCGACCCGGTCACGGCGCGCATCGCCCGCCTGCTCCAGCCCCGCGCCCGGATCGTCAACGGCGATTTCGCTCGTGCCGATCTGCCGGCGCATTTCGATCTGGCGATCGGCAATCCGCCCTTTTCCGACCGCACGGTGCGTTCGGACCGGGCGTATCGCGGCCTCGGTCTGCGGCTGCACGACTATTTCATCGTCAAGGCGATCGACCGGCTGAAGCCCGGCGGGCTTGCGGTTTTCGTCACTTCCAGCGGCACCATAGACAAGGCCGATCCAGCCGCCCGGGAAATGATCGCCAGACAGGCCGATCTTGTCGCAGCCATCCGCCTGCCGGAGGGCAGTTTCCGGGCCGAAGCCGGCACGAACGTGGTGGTCGACATCCTCTTTTTCCGGAAGCGCAGGCCTGACGACGCCGAGGCCGACATGTCTTGGCTGGAGACCGATGAGGTCCGGTCTGCAACCGAGGATGAGGGCCCAATCCGGGTCAATCGCTGGTTCGCGCAGCATCCGGATCACGTGTTGGGATTCCATGCCACGACGTCCGGACCATACGGCGAAACCTATACCTGCTTGCCGCAGCCCCATGTCGATCTGGAGCAGGCGCTTGGCGCCGTCATCCGTCTTCTTCCGGAAGCGATCTATGACGGTGAGCCCGAAGCCGTTGACCCGGAAACCGATGCCGGCGATGCCGACCAACTCGATGAGACCGAAGGGCAGGGGATCCGCGAGGGCAGCTTCTTTGTCGGGAAGAACCAAGCGCTGATGCAGATGCGCGGCGGTGAACCCGTTACCATCACGGTGCGCAAGGGCCGCTCCGCTGACGGCATCTCCGACAAACAGGACAGGATCATCCGCAAGCTGATCCCAATCCGCGACGCCGTGCGGGGAGTCTTGAAGGCTCAGGAGCGCGACGAGCTCTTCAAGCAGCACCAGGTCAGGCTGCGCATTGCGTGGTCGAACTTCGTGCGTGCCTTCGGTCCGGTCAATTCCACCACCGTATCGGTGAAGGAGGATCTTGAGACCGGCGAGGCCCGGGAGACGCACCGCCGCCCCAATCTCCAGCCCTTCCTCGACGATCCCGATTGCTGGCTCGTCGCCTCCATCGAGGATTACGACCTCGAGTCGAACACGGCGCGCCCCGGTCCGATCTTTACTGAGCGCGTGATCGCCCCACCCACGGCGCCGGTCATCACCTGTGCCGCCGATGCGCTGGCCGTGGTGCTCAACGAGCGCGGTCATGTCGATGTCGATCACATTGCCGAGCTCGTGCATGCCGATGTGGACACCGTCATCGCCGAGCTGGGTGACGCCGTTTTCCGCGATCCCGAGACCGGGTCCTGGCAGACCGCCGACGCCTATCTCTCGGGCAAGGTGCGCGACAAGCTCAGGGCCGCGGAAGCCGCCGCGGCCCTCGATCCGGTATTTGAACGCAATATCCGGGCGCTGCGTGATGTCCAGCCAGCCGACCTCAGCCCGTCCGATATCACGGCGCGTCTGGGTGCCCCCTGGATTCCGGCCGACGACGTGGTCGCCTTCGTCAAGGAGATGATGGGCGCTGAAATCAAAATCCGCCACATGCCCGAACTCGCCTCCTGGACGGTCGAGGCACGACAGCTTGGGGTTTGCGCCGCGGGGACCTCGGAATGGGGCACGGATCGGCGGCACGCCGGCGAGCTCCTTGCCGATGCGTTCAACAGCCGGGTGCCGCAGATTTTCGACACCGTGAAGGAGGGCGATAGCGAGAGGCGCGTCCTCAATGTGGTCGACACCGAGGCGGCCAAGGAGAAGCTCACAAAGATCAAGACGGCCTTCCAGACCTGGATCTGGTCCGATCCCGACCGCACCGACCGGCTTGCCCGGGACTATAACGACCGGTTCAACAACATCGCCCCGCGAACGTTCAACGGCGATCACCTTCAGCTTCCGGGCGCTTGCAGCGCGCTTTCTCTTTATGGGCACCAGAAACGCGGCATCTGGCGCATTATCTCGGCGGGCTCGACCTATCTCGCCCACGCCGTCGGCGCCGGCAAGACCATGACCATGGCCGCCGCAATCATGGAGCAAAAGCGGCTCGGGCTGATTGCCAAGGCGATGCTGGTCGTTCCCGGTCATTGTCTGGCGCAGGCGGCGCGCGAGTTCCTGGCGCTCTACCCGACCGCCCGCATCCTTGTTGCCGACGAGACCAACTTTACTTTAGCCAAGCGACATCGCTTCCTCGCCCGTGCCGCCACGGCCAATTGGGACGCGATCATCATCACCCATTCGGCATTCAGGTTCATCTCCATTCCGTCCGCCTTCGAGCAGCAGATGATCCACGACGAGTTGGAGCTCTACGAAGACCTGCTTACCAAGGTCGAAAGCTACGACCGCGTGTCGCGCAAACGGCTCGAGCGGCTAAAGGAGGGGCTCAAGGAACGGCTCGAAGCGCTCGCGACGCGCAAGGACGATCTTCTGACCATTTCCGAGCTCGGCATCGATCAGATCATCGTCGACGAGGCGCAGGAGTTCCGCAAGCTCTCCTTTGCCACCAACATGTCGAGCTTGAAGGGCGTCGATCCTACGGGCTCGCAGCGAGCATGGGACCTCTACGTCAAGTCCCGCGTCGTTGAGGCGAAGAATCCCGGCCGTGCGCTCGTTCTGGCGTCGGGCACCCCGATCACCAACACGCTCGGCGAGATGTTCTCCGTGCAGCGCTTCCTCGGAATCGGGGCGCTGAAGGAGCGTGGTCTGCACGAGTTCGACGCCTGGGCCTCGACCTTCGGCGACGTGACGACCGAACTCGAGCTTCAGCCATCGGGCAAGTACAAGCCGGTCACGCGCTTTGCCACCTTCGTCAACGTCCCCGAGCTCATCGCGATGTTCCGCTCCTTTGCGGACGTCGTGTTGCCCGAGGACTTGCGGCAGTATGTGAAGGTGCCGGCGGTCTCGACCGGCAGGCGCCAGATCAGGACCTCCAGGCCGTCCGCCGCTTTCAAGCGCTACCAGACCGTGCTCGATGCGCGCATCAAGGCGATCGGGGAACGGGAGGGACCGGCGCAGCCCGGAGACGACATCCTGCTGTCGGTGATCACCGATGGCCGCCACGCCGCGATCGATCTGCGGCTGGTCGACCCCGACAATGGAGACGAGCCCGACAACAAGCTCAACGACCTGATCGGCAACGCCTTCCGCATCTGGGTGGAAACGTCACAGTTCACCTATCGCAAGCCCGACGGAGATCGCTTTGAACTGCCCGGTGCCGCGCAGATGATCTTCTCCGATCTCGGCACGATCAGCGTGGAAAAGAGCAGGGGATTCTCTGCCTATCGCTGGATCCGGGACGAGCTTGTGCGCAGGGGCGTGCCGGCGTCGGAAATTGCCTTCATGCAGGATTACAGACGCGCACAGGCCAAGCAGCGCCTGTTCGGCGACGTCAATGCCGGCAAGGTCCGGTTCCTGATCGGCTCGTCGGAAACCATGGGCACCGGCGTTAACGCCCAGCTGCGCCTTAAGGCCCTGCATCACCTCGACGTGCCGTGGCTGCCCTCGCAGATCGAGCAGCGGGAGGGGCGCATCGGCCGGCAGGGCAATCAGCATGACGAGATTGATATCTTCGCCTATGCGACGGAAGGTTCGCTTGATGCCACCATGTGGCAGAACAATGAGCGCAAGGCCCGGTTCATCGCCGCCGCGCTTTCCGGTGACACCTCGATCCGTAGGCTCGAGGACATAGGCGAGGGCCAGGCGAACCAGTTCGCCCTGGCGAAGGCGATCGCGTCGGGCGACCCGCGCCTGATGCAGAAAGCCGGGCTCGAGGCCGATATCGCCCGGCTGGAACGGCTACGTTCCGCCCATATGGACGATCAGCATGCGGTCCGCCGTCAGAGCCGCGAGGCCGAACGCGACATCGAGGTCGCGACCCGCCGCATCGCTGACATCGGCATGGACATCGACCGGCGCGTTTCGACCGCGGGCGAGGCCTTCGCAATGACGGTCGTCGGCAAATCCTTTTCCGACCGCAAACCCGCCGGGCGGGCGCTGATGAAGGAGATCCTCACCCTCGTCCAGCTCCAACAGGAGGGTGACACCGCAATCGCCTCGATCGGCGGCTTCGACGTCGAATTCTCCGGCGAGCGGTTCGGTGGCGATGGCTACCGCTACACCACCATGCTCATGCGCACCGGGGCCGAACATGAAATCGAACTTCCCGTCACGACGACACCGCTCGGCGCAATCTCACGCCTCGAACACGCGCTTACGGCGTTCGAGGACGAGCGGCTCCGGTATCGCCAGCGATTGGCGGACGCGGAGCGAAGGCTCGCCTCCTACCGCGCTCGCCAGGGCGGAGCCTTCGCCTTTGCGGGAGAGCTTGAAGACAAGCGCCGGCAATTGGCCGAGATCGAAAAGGATCTGGCCGACGATGTTATCGCCAACGCGCCAGGTGTCGATAAGGCTGCATGACGCGCGTTGCGCTCAACCCAACCGATCCTCATCATCGATCAGCTCCAGACGGAACCGGCGGCTCTCGCCCCATCTCCAGAGCACCAGATTAATGTCTCCTGGACCCGCTCCCTTGGCGAAACTGCGAACGAGCAGGCCGTTATAGCCTTCCGCAATCAGGTTGCGCGCGAAACGCTGTGTGCGTGCCTCACCTGTCTTGATCATCTGATCGCGCCAGGTCGGATCTGCCAGTGAGGCTTCGTCAAGACCCGCCGCCGTAAGCGCTGCCGTATCTGAGGCGTCGAAGACCATCTCGATCTCGGCACGGTAACAGACCAACGTCGTCGGCTGCAGATCGCCTACTTGATTGGACTCCCTCAGAGCGGTCATCACGGATGTCGAGGTGTAAAGGGCCGGCACACCCTTCGGATTGAACCGGCCGCCATAACGTTCCGCGCCGCGTCCCGACATCGGTTCGCGCGCGAAGACCGGATTTATTGCCCGGTAGAGCTTTCCGGAATAGGTGAGCGCCACGATCAGGCGTGCACGCCGGCGTCGACGGCATCGATGAAATCGAGAACCTCTTCGGCCCGACCGCCGCGAACCAGTTGCATGGCCGTCTGCCCGGAAAATCCAGGCAACGGCTCGGACCGATACCAGGCGTAGGCCATCAGCGCAGAACCGAAACGCGGTTCGACCTTGTTGACGATCTCCACCATTTCACGCAGGCGGCGCTGTGTCTTGTCCGAGCGCACCCGATCCTTGCGCTGGATCGCGTCCTTGCCAAGGCCGACCGTGCGCGCGATCTCCTCGCTCGTTGTGCGAAAGACGGTTGCGATCTTGTTAGGCGCGAACATCCCGTGATCTGAATATTGTGCGAGATTCATTCTGCCGCCTCGTTGCCATTCTTTCTGACGCAATATAGCGTCATTGAAAGCGGCATTCAAGGGCCGCGCCAGTCGTTTTGCGGGAGAGGGTGAAGACAAGCGCCGGCAACTGGCGGAGACCGAAGCCGAGCTTGCGGACACAGCTACAGGGTCCGAACGAGCCGCCGCGTGACGAACCCTCTCCGAGGTGAACCGATTTTCTGGAGTTGACCGGAACCGGTCGGCGGTTAATCTTGCAACATGCCTGAGTAGAAGACGGAGCCTGGCATCTTCGACATTCCGTCATCATAACCGGCGAACGGCATCGCCCCGTCACGCCGAAGATAATCAAGACAGCACCAGCTCCGTCTGGCCATGCTGCAGCTAGCTTCCATCCAAAACAAACAATCGGCGCCCGCCTCGCTGGCGGATGCTCGTCAATATATATGGAGCCGGACATGCGATATGCATTGGTCAACAACGAACGTGTCGAGGCCAGCCACGGTCTTTCTGCCCTGTGCCCGGGCTGCGGGCAGCCCATGGTCGCCAAATGCGGCGACCGCCGGGTCCATCACTGGGCGCATCGCGGCAGGCGAACCTGCGATCATTGGTGGGAACCCGAAACCCGATGGCATCGTCAATGGAAGAGCCACTTTCCGGCCGATTGGCAGGAGTTCGTCCAAGTTGCTGCAGACGGCGAGCGGCACATTGCCGACGTCAGGACCGGGCACGGTCTGGTACTGGAATTCCAGCACACCCACCTGCGGCCCGACGAACGCGCCGCGCGCGAGGCTTTCTATCCGAACCTCATATGGGTCGTAGACGGTACCCGCCTCAAGCGCGATGCGCCGCGCTTTGCTGCAGGTGGGCAAATGCTGCGGCCAACGCCCTGGAGGGGGATCTACACGGTCGCCTTCCCGGGAGAGTGCTTTCCGCCGAACTGGCTCGATTGCCGGGTTCCCGCCTTTTTCGATTTCGCCGGTGCAGGACCCGTTGCGCCGGGTGTCATGCCGGTCGAGCGTTATCTTTGGGGGCTTCTGCCCGGGCGGGCGGAGGGCCACGGCGTCGTCGTGGCTCTCGGCCGCGAGACTCTCGTGCGGGCCGCGCACGAGCGTCCACAGATCCTGGACGCTGTGGGGATCGTCGGCTTCCTTCAGGCGCGGTTCCGGGCGGAACGCGTGGCGGCAATGCAGGAGGGCCGCCGGCTCCCATCCGGAAAACGATCGAAGCGCAGGCGCGTGTGGAGAAGGCCGCGGCAGCGGCGGCGGTTCTGAAGACCTGCGGTCAAGCCGTAAACACAAAGGGGAGGGGGAAGAAGAACTACCCCTCGCAGAGCGGCCAGGCCGGTGCCGGTTTCACCTCAACCGCGCCGCTCGCGATCCCGGCCCGTCGGTCGTCGCGATGGCTCACGAGCCATGCTCGCCCTGCCGGGCAGGGATGCTCGACCGCAGTTGCACCGGCCCGTCCGCTCCGCGGGCCGGGGGATGTCTTCGGGAAGAAGACGAAAAAGGGACCGGCGCGGTGCCGGGTCCCAAACCCGAAAGGAGCATCCCGATGGAAATCAAGCTTGTTGATCCGCGCGCGCTCGTCGAAAACCCCGACAGGGCCCGCCGCTCGAAATCCAATCCCCAGGCCGATGCGCTGCTGCTCGCAACGATCAAGGCGGTCGGCATCGTGCAGCCGCCCGTCGTGGCGCCTCAGGCCGATGGCGGCAATGGCTTTGTCATCCAGGCCGGGCATCGCCGCGTCAAACAGGCGATCGCCGCCGGTCTCGAAGAGATCGCGGTCATCGTCGGAGAAGCCGCCGAGGATGGCGGCGCCATGCGTTCGCTCGTCGAAACCCTCGCCCATGAAGGGCTCAATCCGGTGGACCAGTGGCGTGCGATCGAGCGCCTCGTCGCCATCGGCTGGACCGAAGAGGCGATCGCCGTCGCGCTCGCGCTTTCGGTGCGCCAGATCCGCAAGCTGCGGCTGCTTGCCAATGTGTTGCCGGCCATGCTCGATCATATGGCCAAGGGCGACATGCCCAACGAAAGCCAGCTCCGCACGATCGCGGCCGCCTCGCTCGACGAACAGAAGGAGGTCTGGAAGGCGCACAAGCCCAGCAAGGACGATCCCCAGGTTTCCTGGTGGAGCGTGGCCAACGGCCTTTCCAAGACCCGCATGTATGCGCGCGACGCGAGCTTCGACGACGAACTTGCCCAAGCCTACGGCATTTCCTGGGTCGAAGACCTGTTCGCGCCCGCCGACGAGGACAGCCGCTACACCACTGACGTCGAGGCCTATCTCGGTGCGCAGCAGGAGTGGATGACGCGGAACCTACCCAAGAAGGGGGTCATCACCGAAGCCAATACATGGGGCCAGCCGGAGCTGCCCAAGAAGGCCGAACGGGTCTACGGCAAGCCGAAGAAGTGCGATCACTCCGCCATGTATCTCGATCGCGACGGCAAGGTGCAGACCGTTCACTTCCGCACGCCGGAGCCGAAAGCGGCCAAGGGCAGGGGGTCCTCGGGCGAGGATGCCGTCGTGATGCCCAAGACGCGGCCCGACGTCACCCGCAAGGGCATCGAGATGATCGGCGACTTCCGCACCGACGCCCTTCATGAGGCGCTCGGTCGTGCGCCGATCGAGGACGACACGCTGATGGCCTTGCTGGTCCTCGCCTTCGCCGGCCAGAATGTCAGGGTCGATTCCGCCAATGGGGGTGGAGACGATTACTACTATGGCAATCGCAGGATCGCGCGCCACGCCGCCTCGCTCTTCGACGCCGAGGGCAAGCTCTCCTTCGACATGGAGACCCTGCGCGTCGCGGTTCGCTCGATGCTGATCGAGGTGCTCTCCTGCCAGGAGAACCGGACCAATAGCGGCATCGTTGCTTGCGCTGCGGGCGATGTGATCGGCGCCGACGGTTTCCTGCCGAACATGGGCACGGAGGAGTTCCTGTCCTGCCTGTCGCGCTCCGCCCTCGAAGCATCGTGCGAAGGCACGTCCGTCCTGCCCCGGCCCCGGGTCAAGGATACGCGGGCGGCGCTGGTCGAGGCGTTCAACAAGCAGACTTTCCTTCATCCCTCGGCGTTCTTCGCACCCGACCGCGACGCGCTCGCCGCGTGGCTCGCGTCCAACACGGTCACCGAGGAGGACGAGGAGCCGGACGGCACGGGCGCCAAACCGGTCGACCCGGACCACGACGACAGCGAAGGGTTCCGCGAGGCCGCCGAATAGCCCCACCACCTTTCTCTTTCGAATGCCCAACCCGCCGCCGGTCCACTCCGGCGGCGCTTTCGTCTCAACATCCAGAACAGGAGGACGTCATGTCCGCGCAATTCATCTTTGACCACGGGCCGCTTGGCGCGATCTTATCCTGACTCTGTGTTCTGTCTCAGAATCAGGCATAAAGGGCTTCATCGACGTTTCCGGTGGGTCTCATCAGACGTCCGGGTCAAGCGTTCCCGCAGCGAAGCGAGGATAACGCTTGAGGCGGCGGCGACTCCATAAGCTTGTCTATGGGGTGCAGGCAAAGTCCTGCACCCCTGCCACGTGGCGAACGGGAGAGCGCGAGGGGAACCCCTCGCATTCAAGAATGAATCGCGCCGAAGGCGCTCCACTCTGGAGAACGTATGCCGCAGCTATACTTTACCGATCTCACGGCATTGCGTCGTCCGGCACTCGGAAGCCGACGTTCGGCCCACAACTCCAGAGGAGACGTTCAGGTACCGGACAATGCACCTTCCTAAGCGGACAGTCCTCTATAGTCCTTGCGTGATGGGGATCGGGTGACGTCCCTGGACGTGGTGTAGCTGGTTAGGGCGGTGGTCATCGGCGCTTTCCGGTAGGGTCTGGTTGCGACACCAACTCCTCACTGGAAGGAATACCGATGACCGACGACATGATGAACCTGCGCGCGCTCGTAGAGAAGGCACCTGACGCCGATCTTCTTCGCGAGATGATCGGCTTCGCCGCCGAGCGGCTGATGGAGATAGGGGTGGGGGCGGCACCGGCGCCGGCTATGGCGAAAAGAACCCGCTTCGGACTGCCCAACGCAACGGCTACCGCGACCGGGATTGAGAGACACGGGCGGGCACCGTCGAGCTTCGCATCCCGAAGCTCAGGAAGGGCTCCTACTTCCCGGGCTTTCTGGAGCCGCGCCGCATGGCCGGGAAGGCACTGACGGCGGTGATCCAGGAGGCCTACGTCCAAGGCATCTCGACCCGCTCAGTCGACGACCTGGTCAAGGCCATGGGCATGAGCGGCATCTCCAAGAGCCAGGTCTCGCGGCTGTGCGAAGAGATCGACGGCAAGGTGAAGGCCTTTCTCGATCGCCCGATCGAAGGCGACTGGCCATACCTTTGGATCGATGCCACCTATCTGAAGGTGCGCCGCGGCGGGCGCATAGTCTCCGTCGCCGTCATCATCGCGGTCGGCGTCAACGCAGACGGTCGACGCGAGGTGCTGGGCATGGAGATCGGCACGTCGGAGGCCGAGCCGATCTGGACCGAGTTCCTGCGCAAACTCACCCGGCGCGGCCTGCGCGGCGTGAAGCTCGTCGTCTCCGATGCGCATGAAGGCCTGAAAGCAGCCACCGCCAAGGTGCTCTCGGCGACATGGCAACGCTGTCGCGTCCACTTCATGAGGAACGTGCTGGCGCATGCTGGCAAGAGCGGTCGCCGCGTCGTCTCGGCCTTCATCGCCACCGCCTTCGCGCAGGAAACACCGGAAGCCGCAAGCGCCCAGTGGCGGGCCGTCGCCGACCAGATCCGACCCAAGGTGCCAAAGCTCGCCGCCATCCTCGACGACGCCCGAGCCGGACGTGCTCGCCTACATGACCTTCCCGAAGGAGCGCCGGGCGAAGCTGCACTCGACGGGTAAGATCGACAAGCGATACGATTTGGATCGTGGTACTCTTTCCATGCGCGGGCGACCTCGTGGCGAAGCGCGGTGCATCGGCTGTGAGCGCCGCCAGGCAGCCTACTCAAGCCTTGCCGGATTGAGGCGCCCGCGCGCCCTTCCCTTGGGCGGGCGTAGGCGCCAGGACCCGACGAGGTGCTCGTAGCTCTCCTCGGCTTTCCGGGCGATGTTCATCTCCTGATGCCGCAGTTCCTTCACGTGATAGGCATCGGTCGGACCGCGCGAGTTTCCCTTCTTCTGTGGCTTTCCGGCTTGCAGAACCATGCCTCGCACCTTGTGCGCCACCAGGCTCGGCCGTGCCCACAGATAGTCCTTCTCCTTCGTCAGCATGTGCCAGACAAGAACGGCCAGCTTGCGCGCCACGGCGACCGCGGCCACCTGATGACCGCGTCGCGCGCGGATCCGAACGAAGAACGCGCACGCGGGTCAGGCGTATTTCCTGTTCATTCTTGACTAGGCTGCACCCGGCCAAACTCGTCTGCAATCCTGCTAAACCCTTGCTGAAGAATCATTGCATCGCTGGAACAGGCCAGCAGCAGGGCGCCCTTGTCACGCCATAGCCCAGCTTCGCCGGGCGTGGCGCAGAGAACAGCCCCGACCTTGCCATGGCGTTTCGCCGCCGCAAGAATCAGCTCCTGCTTTTCGGCCAGAACCGTGTTCTGCGAGGGTTGGCCAAACACACCAAGATCTTGGGCGAGATCCGCTGGTCCAATTGTCAGCGCATCGATCCCTTCAAGCGCCGCGATTTCTTCCAGATCCTCGAAAGCGGCAGCGGTTTCAAACATTACCGTAACGAAAACCTGAGCATTGGCGAAAGTCCGCCGCTCTGCCACCGATCCACCAATGTCAAAATCCGTGGCCGGACCCGGATAACCGTGACCGCGAAGGCCAAGCGGAGAAAACCGCGAGGCCTGAACAATCTCGCGGGCGTGTGCTGCGCTTTCGACCTGAGGGCAATGGAGGTTCCAGACCCCGATGTCGAGCAGCCGCGTGATCCATTCCCGGTTCGCCACCGGCGGCCGGACCGCCAGCGGAAAATTGATGCTGCGCGCAACTAGGGCAAGGGTGGCCACAGTCTCAATGGAAACACCGGTGTGTTCCATATCGAGCCGGGCGAAATCGAGCCCGGCGCTTTTCATCAGCGGGAGGATCCCCGGATTGTGGACCATATTGATCCATGCGCCCATCTGAGCGTGACTGCGGCTCAGAGCCTGTTTTAAGAGGTTTTCGTTCACAGTTTGCTATTCCAGTTCAAAAGCTGCTCTGAACGAAGAGCAGCCATGCTAGAGGCAGGATGTCAAACCTTAAGTGAATCGCGCCGGGTTTGCCGGTCGTCTTCCTGCCGCTGGGGCGCGTCCAGGCAGAACGAGGGCATGTAATCGTGGAGGTGGTGTCCAATCTCTTTCCCGCGCGAATGAACGTATGGGTGGACCGCGGCGCGCAGCTTTTCTCGCTGGTCTACGTGGCTTTCATAGGGTGGTGGGGCTGGCAGGAGGCGGTTCGTTCTTTCGCGCGCAACGAGGTCGTCACCATCATCCAGACCGACCTGCCGATGTGGCCGTCGAGGCTGCTTGTCCCGCTCGGCCTTGTTGGAATGTCCCTCGTCATTCTCGTCCAGCTGGTTCGAGGCTTCCGTGACGACACGGACGGTCCGGCCACCGACCACGCCGCGCATTGATCAGGAGCCTGAAATGACGCCTCTTGTGATCGGGTTCGCCGGTATCGGCGCGCTCCTCTTCCTCTTGGCCCTGCGCGTCCCGATCGCGGTCGCGCTCGGTGCCGTGTCGCTGATCGGCATCGGTTTCATCCGCGGATGGGACGCCGTCTACGGCGCAGCGCGCAGCATGCCCTATGCGTTCGTTGCCAAATGGGAGCTGTCGGCGGTGCCGATGTTCCTGCTGATGGGCTCGATCGCCTATTATTCGGGACTGACCACGAGCCTCTTCAGGGCGATGCGGCTATGGTTCTCACGCCTTCCCGGCGGCCTCGCGGTGGCGACCAATTTCGGATGCGCCGGCTTTGCCGCCGCGTCCGGCTCCAGCATGGCAACCGCCGCCTCGATGGGCCGGCTGACAATCCCGGAAATGCGGCGTTACGGATACGATCCGGGCCTGGCGACAGGCGTGGTCGCCGCCGCCGGCACGCTGGGATCGCTAATCCCGCCGAGCATCATGCTCATCATCTTCGGCATGATGACCGAAACCTCGATCGGCAAGCTGTTCATCGCCGGCATCTTTCCCGGCATCCTCACCGCGCTCGCTTATGCCGTCATGATCATCGCGCGATGCACGTGGAGGCCCGAACTTGCGCCTCCAGTCACCGAGACGGTGACGTGGAAGGAGCGTTTTCAGGTGCTGGCCGAGATCTGGCAGCTTCCGATTCTCATCCTGATCGTCATCGTGTCGCTCTACACCGGCATCGCGACGACCACCGAAGCGGCGGCCGTGGGAGCGCTGGCGGCGTTCGTCATGGCGGCGATGAACCGGACCCTCACCTTCGACGTCATGGGTTCGTCAGTGCTGGAAGCACTGAAAAGCACATCGATGATCCTGTTCATCTGGTTCGGCGCCATCTTCTTCAGCCGCTTCCTGACCTTTGCGGGGCTGCCTCAATATATGGCGGGACTGGCCGAAGCGATGGCCTTCAGCCCGCTCCTGCTGCTCCTGTTCGTGGCGACGATCTATCTGATCCTCGGCATGTTCCTCGATCCGCTCGGTCTGATGCTGCTGACGGTTCCGATCTTCCTGCCGTTCTTCGAGGCGTCGGGCTACGACAAGATCTGGATGGGCATCATGGTCGTCAAGTTCATCGAGATCGGGCTGATCACGCCGCCGGTGAGGCTGAATGCCTTCGTGGTGAAGGGGATCGTCGGCGACAGCATCAGCCTCGGCACGATCTTCAAGGGTCTGATCTGGTTCATCGCGGCCGAGATTGTCGTGGTGCTCCTGCTTATCATGTTCCCCGACATCGTGATGGCGTTGCCGAATCGCATGTAGTCGCCGGCAATGCCTGTGATAGCTGATGCACCCTGGAGTGCGGCGGCGGCCGTTCCACACAAGATGGGGGTATGAAAAAGGAAGGCATCAGCCGTAAGAAGTCAGGGCAGCTCATCAGCGACTTGGTCGCGGACGTCGAGCGGCATATCGCCGACAAACTCGTTCCGACCCTGCGTGCTGCGATCGTTCAGCAGCTTGGCGAGCCGGAACATGGCGAATGGTCGATCGCGGTCGATCATACCGACGCTCAGACGGTGAACTTCCACTGCCCACCGTCGCTTCCGGCGGTCGACCATAAGGGCATGGACTACATCACTCCGCGCGTGAAGCTTGAACTCGGTGCCCGCGGGAACCCATGGCCAGCCGAGGCGAAAGTCATTCGTCGTGATCTCACGGTTCGTTGGGAAGCCCGGGGCGGTCAGCTCGTGGGAAAGTCTCGTCCCGGCCAGTAGGCCGGGTCGTCGGGGCAGCGACCCCCGATGGGAAGCCGGGCACCGAAGCGCTCGTCCTCGGAGCCGGTGGCGGGGGTCTGATGATCGACCCAGTCATAGACCACAACGCGCTCCAACACGCGCCATTCGCCATCGCGTTTTGCAAAAAGATCACAATACCGCCCGGATATGAGCACCTGGGTTTCGATGCCATCAGGGCCGCGACCCCGTTGCAGGGCCAGGAAATAGCTCTCCACCGTGGCAAATCCGTCGCCTTTCAGCTCGATCAGGATATTGCCGACATGATGAACGTTTCGCACGCCGCGCGCCCATGCGGCCTGGACCCGCTCGAAGAACCCTTCGACCGGCCCTGAACTGGCTCCATGACGATCGGTGGCGTCGGGCCAGTAGCTTGAGCGCAGCGCGGCCTCGTCTGCGCGGTCGATGCCACGGCAATAGCGGTACAGGCAGTCGCGGATTGCCTCGCGGTCTAGCACCCGCATCAGATCAGGATCTTTCATCGGATCCTCATGGGTGAGACGCGGAGCAATGCGCAGGTCAGGCGGCGCATATGGTCGGCATCATCTGGCCGTCGTAATTAAGCAATGCGGTACCCTCGGCGCTGGAGGTGGTGTGGATCACCGTTCCGATCAGGACCGTATGGCTTCCGGCGACATGGCGGGCGGTAGGCACGCAGATCAGGCTTTGATGCGCGCCGGTCAGTACCGGCGTGCCGATGCGTTGATCCCAGTCGCAGGAAAACCGCTCGGCACCCCTCAGTCCGCGCTGGCCAGCAAAGGTCATGGCGACCTCCGTTTGCCCGGCATCCAGAATGTTGATGCTGTACTGCGTGGCCCCCGTCAGCCGGTCATGGGCGGTCGCCGCGCGGTTGAGGCACACGAGCACCAAGGGGGGATCGGCCGAGACCGAGCTGAAGGCCGAAACCGTCATGCCGCAGCGTTCGTCGCCCTCGCCGGTGGCAACCACGCACACGCCCGAGGCAAACCGCCGCATTGCGCTGCGGAAGGCATCCGCCGGCACTGGGGCCGGGACCGCGGGTGCCCCGACATGGGCGCGGATCCGGCCCTGAACATCCAGCCAGCCGTGTTTTGCGGCAAAGCCGATCATCGCAGTGAAGCCTTGCTGCCAATCAGCGGAACCGGACAGCGGCGTGAGGGCGCGGATCGCATCCGGACGCACCCAGGCGTGCCCGGATGTGTCCAGCTCGGCAACCGGAGCCAGCACGCTGGCCAGATCGAGCGGCTGCCCGGCCGGGGTGCCGACCCCCAGCTCGATACAGAAGCGCCGGAAATCCGTCGCCTCCTCCAGCTTCGGGGCGACGCCCGCATTCAGCACGATGCGCATGGCCTTACTCGGCCGCGTTAAGGCTGAGCCGCTCGCTGCCGACGGCCTTGGTGACGGCGGGAATGATCGTCTCGCCCCACAGGTCCAGCTGCCGCAGCATGGTCTTCTGGTCGAAGTCTCCCAGTTGCGTCTGCACGGCGATGTGGTCCGGGCGCAGGATCTCGATTTCTTCGATCAGCCGTTCGATCACCTGATTGACACTGCCCACCGGCAGGTTCGCGCGCATCTCGTCAAAGCTCATGTCGGTGGGATGCGGTACTTCCTTCATCAAATAGCCGTCGTCGGTTTGCTGGGTGCGGTCCTTCAGGCTGAACGACAGGCGGCGCTGGAATTGCGCGTTCGCCAGATAGCTGTTCACCTCGGCCCGGTTGTCGCTGGCATAGGCGCAGCGCAGAAAGCCGATCCGGCTGCGGCTGCCATCGGTGCCCGAGGCTTCGATATCGGCGTCCAGCTTTTCGCGAAGACCGCGGATCGCGTCGGTGCCGCCCAGCAAGGCCGTGACGAACAGATTGTAGCCTTCGCGGAAGGCCCGCTCGCGCATCCTCGGGTTGCCCGTGGTGACCCAGATCGGTGGCATCGGTTCCTGCACCGGCCGCACGGCGATCGAGCTGGGCGGGATGTTCAGGTACTGGCCGTGATGCTCGAAGATCTTCTGCGTCAACGCCTTGGGCAGCACGTCGAGATATTCGGCAAAGATCTTGCCTGCCTCATCCAGCGAGGTGCCGAAGCGCTCGAATTCGAACTGCTGATAGCCCGAGCCGATGCCCAGCTCCAGCCGCCCCCCTGACAGCGTGTCAACAAGGCCGACTTCGGCCAGAAACCGGGGGGCGTGGTACAGTGGCAGGATACAGACCGCGGAGCCGAGGCGGATCGTACTGGTCTTGCCCGCGCAATGGGCCACCATCATCAGCGGCGACGGCGAAAGCGAATAATTGTTGAAATGGTGTTCGGCATACCAAGCGTTGGAGAAACCGGCCTGTTCGGCCCTGACGGTCTGCTCCACGGAATTCGAGATCACCTCGGACGAGGACTGATGATAGCCGCGCTGCTGCGCAAGAATGAAAGCACCGAAATCCATGGTCTTTTCTCCTCCTGATCGGACCTTTCCCAATGGATACAGTCTTGCGCCGAATGCGATAACCGGCGAAAAACGCAGTTCAGAATTCCGATTTGCGAAAAGGCCAGATGGACAAGCTGCGTGCCCTCGAGCTTTTTGTGGCCACGGCCGAGACCGGGAGTTTCTCGGCGGCCGGGCGCCTGTATGGGCTGTCACCGGCCAGTGTTTCGCGTCATATAAACGATCTGGAAAGCGGCCTTGGCGTGACGCTGATCCACCGCTCAACGCGTGCTCTGGCGCTGACCGAAAGCGGGACGAACTACCTGCGCGATGCACGCGGCATCCTCGCAAGCGTCCGGTCTGCAGATTCTGCCGTGGCAGACCAGACCGAGCAGCCGCAGGGGCTGCTGCGCGTCCATTCGCGCACGATGTTCGGCTTTTCGGTCCTGGCGCGGTTGCAGCCGGCTTTCGGAGAAGTGTATCCCGACCTTGTGGTCGACCTGCACCTTTCGGAAAAGCTGGTTCGCCTGCGCGAGGACGGCTTCGATCTGGACTTTCGCATTGCCCCGCCCGAGGAACGCGGGCTGGTGCGGCGCAGGCTGTTTCGCAGCCACCGGATATTGGTCGCCAGCCCGGCCTATCTGGCCCGCACGCCAGCCATCGCCACACCGAAGAATCTGCACGCGCATCAGTGTCTGACCTATTGGATCAATCACGAGCGTGTCACATGGCGCTTCCGGGGCGCTTCCGACGACGAGGAAATTGTCGCTCCCACGGCGTTCAGCAGCAACAATGGGCTGGTCCTGCTGTCGATGGCGCTTGCCGGAAAGGGTATCGCGTTGCTCGACGATTATACCGTGGCCGATCATCTGGCGACCGGCGATCTGGTGCAGGTTCTGCCCGAGCTGCGCGTGACGAACACAACTTTCGAAGAGGGGATATTCGTCACCTATACCGAAGCGCCCTTCATTCCGAAAAAGCTTCGTTGCTATCTAGATTTCGTGGTGAAGAACTGGGGCGATGCCCTGAAGCGCGGCGATGGTGGAAATGCTTGACCAGCCGGTCAGTCAATGCTCAGGCTCGGACAGCCACCAGACAGGAAGACACGCATGACGAATGAGACTGGCAGCGACAATCAGCCCGAGGCGGAAATCAGCGACCGGGTGCGCAGCCTGCTGGCTATCGGGGCGCAGATCTTTGCTGAAAAGGGCTACGATGCCACATCCATGCGCGACATCTCGACGGCAGCGGGGGTGTCGAAGGCGTTGCTCTACCATCATTTCACCAGCAAGGACGCCATCTATGCCCGTATTGCATTCGAATCGACGCAGCATTTGAACAGCTTTGTCGAAGCGCGCATCCCGGCGGATGGCAGCGCCTCGCAGAAGGTGCGCGCCTTCATGGTGGCGACCGCCAGTTTCTTTTCCCAGCATCGCGCCGCGTGGATTGCCGCCAGCAATGCCTTCTGGAGCGAGCGAAACCAGCATCGGCAGGAAGAACGGCTGGCTCGCCGCAAGGCGTTCGAGCAACGCTTGCGCGAGCTGATCCGCGAAGGCATCACCTCAGGGGAGTTCCGTGAGGTTGATCCTGCCGATGCCGGACGCTTGATCCTGTCCGGCGTCAACTGGATGCATCGCTGGTATGACCCGGCCAAGACCCACACTGCGGAAGAAATTGTCGAGCGCTACGCGGATATCGTGTTGAACGGCATCCGCAGGCACTGATCCTCGCCACAGCAAAAAGCCCCGCCTGAGCGGGGCTTTCCTGGGCTTTACGGGAGCGAATTATTCGATGGTGATGCCGTTCGCCTCGATCACGCCGCCCCAGAAATCCATGTCCCAATCTAGCTGCGCCTGCATCTCCTGCGGGCCACCGACATTCGGCTGCATGCCTGCATTGCGCATTCGCTGCTGCAGCTCTTCATCGCTCATCGCGTTCTGCAATGCAGCACTGAAGCGCGACACTTCCTCTGCTGGGGTGCCGGCCGGTGCCAGAAAGCCGAACCAGAAGGACGAGACCAGCCCCGGGAAGCCCAGTTCGGTCGTGGTGGGCAGATCAGGGAAGCCGGGGTCGCGTTCGGGCGACGAGATGGCGAGCATCCGCACGTCACCCGAGTTTACATGCGCGACAAGCGAGATCGGGGTCGCGAAATTCAGATCGTTCTGGCCCGCGATCAGGTCGACGATCTGCGAGGGATTGTCCCGGTACGAAACGTCTACCATCGGCACGCCCAGTTCCGATTGCAGCACCATGCCGAACAGATGCGTCACGCTGCCCGGCCCGAGCGTGGCGTAGCGCAGAGGCTGCCCAGTGCTTTCGGCATGCGCCTTCAGCTCCTCCAGCGTGGAGACGTTCAGCGCGCTGGGAACGGTGATCGTCAGCGGTCCGCTCATCATCGTGCCGACCGGCTCGAACGAGTCCATGTCATACGACAGATCGTCGCGCAGCAGCACGTTCAGCGACAGCGGCCCGGTGGCTCCGACGAAGTAGGTCAGACCGTCCGCGTCGGCATTGGCGGCATATGTCGCGCCGATGATGCCGTTCGATCCGGGGCGATTATCGACAAGAACCGGCTGACCAAGCTCGGCTGCAATCCGGTCGCCCACTTCGCGAACCAGCCCGTCCAGCAGCCCTCCGGCGCCATAAGGCACCACGAGGCGGATCGGATCGCTGGATTGGGCAAGGGCGCCGATTGGCGCAAATGAGGTAGCCACGGCGAGCGCGGCTGCACTGAGAAAAATCCGACGGGTTGCGTCAGTCATAGTGAAGTCCTCCCTGATTCACGCAGGCAAACCCTGCAGGAACGCATCTCAAGCTAGAGGGTGACCGGTCGGTCGGTCAAGGGAGAGGTTGGCCCGAAAATGCGGTTGCTGGATCTGGCGGGCGATGTTAGAACAACCAGTGACTGACCGACCGGTCAGCGACACCAAGGGAGGGGAACAGGCAATGTTCGACAAGAAAAACGTGCGCGTCGAGATGCATGGGCTGGTTGCCCTTGTGACGCTGAACCGGCCGCCGGTGAACGCTTTGGACCGTCAGACGCGGTATGAGCTGGTCGAGATCTTCGACGAAATTTCGCAGCGTGACGATGTGCGTGCGGCGGTTCTGACCGGATCCGGCAAGACCTTCTGCGCCGGCGCCGACCTCAAGGACCGGCCCGATTCGTCGCGGCCCGGAGACTTTCTCGAACACAACCGGATCACCCGGGAAACCGGCAACGCGATCCGCGAATGCAACAAACCCGTGGTCGCAGCCATCAACGGCGCTGCGCTGGGGGCGGGGCTGGGGCTGATGGCCTCCTGCGACATCTTCTATGCCTGCGAGGAGGCGGTGTTCGGCATGCCCGAGATCAACGTCGGCCTCGCTGGTGGCGCGTCCATGCTGCACTCTCTGTTCGGCCGTTCCACCACGCGGCGCATGTTCTTCACCGGCGTTCGCCTGTCCGCTGCCGAGCTGAAGGACCGCTCGATCATAGAAGAGGTGACCAGCGCCGCCGACCTGCTGCCCATGGCGATGGCCGTCGCGCAGGACATCGCCGGGAAGGCGCCGCTTGCGATCACCTATGCCAAACAGGCGGCCAACATGGTCGAAAACATGCCCCAGCGCGATGCCTACCGGCTGGAGCAGAATTACACCATGGCGCTGTCGAAGACCGAGGATGCACAGGAAGCCCGCAAGGCGTTCCTGGAGAAGCGCGCGCCGGTGTTCAAGGGGCGCTGAGATGAGCCATGAACGGATGATTTCGGGACTGGACGCCGTCTTTTCGCCGCGCTCCATCGCCATCGTCGGGGCGTCGACTGACCCCACCAAGACGGGCGGTCGCCCGGTGCACCTGCTGATCAAGCACGGATTTGCCGGAGCAATCTATCCGGTCAACCCCAAGGCCACCGAAGTGCAGGGCCTTGCGGCCTATGCCCGGCTCGACGCGCTGCCGGAAGTGCCGGACCTGGTGCTGGTGGCCGTGCCAGGCGCCGCTGCCGTGGCGACGCTGGAAACCGCGGCCGCGCTGGGTGTCGGTGCTGCGATTGTCCTGAGCGCCGGTTTCACCGAGGCGGGACCGGAAGGGATTGCGCTGCAAGCCCGCGTGACCGAGATCGCCCACGACAGCGGGATGCGGATCGTCGGGCCTAACTGCCTTGGCACCGTGAGTATCCGGTCGCGGGCCATCGGAACCTTCTCGATCGCGCTGGAACAGGAGATGCCGCTGGACGGTGGAATTTCGATTGTCTCACAAAGCGGCAATGTCGGCAGTTCCGCTTTGCGGATGCTGGGCGATTGTGGCGCCGGTGCTGCCCGCTTCATTGCCACCGGCAACGAGGCAGATGTGCAGATCGCCGATGCGATCGGCTGGATGGCGAACGACTCCGAAACGAGCGTCATCCTGTGCTGTATGGAGACCTGCCGGGACGGCGCGCGGCTGACCGGGGCGCTGGAGCTGGCCGCCAAGGCCGGCAAGCCGGTGATCGCCCTGAAGATTGGCACGTCGGAAGCGGGACAGAAGGCGGCACTTTCGCATACCGGCGGTCTGGCCGGTAGCGACCAGGTGTTCGACGCCGTGTTTGCCCGCTACGGCGTGGTGCGGGTGCGGTCGCTGGAAGAACTGGTAGAAGTTGGCGCGGCGGCTGAAGCCGTCGGCCAGCGCTGCGTGGGAACGCCTCCGTCGGCCACGATGATCGCCGCCTCGGGAGGGTTCGGCGTCATGATGGCCGATGCGGCCTCGGCACATGGCATCAGTGTCAATCCACTGGGCGAGGGCGCACAGGCACGGATCCGCGCGCTGCTGCCGCTGGCCGCGACGGCCAATCCGGTCGACGCTACCGCCCAGATGTCCGCCAGCCCGGACATTCTGGAAACGCTCGTCGATGCCGTGCTGGAGGATGACGCCAATACCACGGCCTGCCTGATGTTGGCGCTCGGCATGGGCATCCCACGTCTGCGCCGGGTGTTCACCGAGGCGTTGGCCAAGGTCAGCGCACGCCATCCCGACAAGACGCTGGTTGCCTGTTTGGCCGGGCCTGCCGATGCGATTGCCGATCTGCGTGCGCTGGGCATCGCCTGCTTTCCCACTATCGACAGCGCGATGCGAGGTCTTGCTGCTCTGGGGCAGATCGAGCTGTTCCGCGCGCAGCCGCCCATCGCCATAACCGCCGAGCCGCCACAACCGCTCAATCCTGCCGTCTGCCGCAACGAGGCGACGGCCAAGGCGGCACTGTCGGCGGCGGGACTTTCCTTTGTTCCCGAACTCACCGTCACCAACGCCGAGCAAGCCTTTGCGGCTGCGGAAAAATTTGGTGTCCCCGTCGCAATGAAGATCCTTTCGCCTGACATTCAGCACAAGAGCGACATCGGCGGTGTCGCGCTGAACGTCCGGGGCGGGGCTGAGGCCAAGGCAGCTTTCACTCGCTTGACCGCCGCAGCCGCGCTGAACGCGCCCTCCGCCCGCGTGGACGGAGTGCTGGTCTCGCCGATGACGACAGGCGGGACCGAGCTGATCCTCGGCACGCTTGCGGACCCGGTGTTCGGCCCGGTGGTCATGGTGGGCCTCGGCGGCATCTTTGCCGAGATATTTGAAGACACCGCGCTGCGCCTTGCCCCGGTGAGCGAAGTCGAAGCGCATGCCATGCTGCGCGAACTGCGGGCTTTTCCGCTGCTTGACGGGGCGCGGGGTCGCGCGCCGACCGATCTGGACGCAGCCGCAGCCGCAGTCGCCGCCTTGTCGCGGTTTGCTGCGCGCCACGTGGCCGACATTGGCGAAATCGACATCAATCCGATGCTGGTCCGCGCCCGTGGGCAGGGTGCTGTAGCGCTGGACGCGCTGCTGCTGCCGACACGGACGGACCATCCCGAGGGAGACCAATAATGACAGCCTCGAGTGCCCTCCAGACTGCACCGTCAGGGAGATCCCACGCCGCTCATGCCCGCGACTGGTTGGCCGAAAATCTCAAGGGCCGCCTGCGTATCGACCGGGCGCATGAAATTCCGGTGACCTTGCAGGAACTGGTCGATTTTGAAGTGGGCATGCACGCGGCGGGGCTGGCGGGCATCACTTGGCCGCGCGCCTATGCCGGCCACGGGCTGACGCTGCGCGAACATCTGGAGATCAACCGTGAAATCGGTCTCGCGCCGGTGCCGAACTCGGTCAATTCCATCGGCAAGGAACTGGCCGGGCCGATCATTCTGGCAATTTGCAACGAAACGCAAAAGGCCGAATATCTGCCCGCTATCCTGAAAATGCAGGCGATCTGGTGTCAGGGTTTCTCAGAACCGGGCGCGGGGTCGGATCTGGCGGGGTTGCGCACCCGCGCCGAGCGGACGGCGGATGGCTGGCGGATCAACGGCCAGAAGATCTGGACCAGCGGCGCCTCGAAATCGCAGCGCTGCCTGTTGCTGGCGCGCACCGGAACCGCCGAAGACCGCCACAAGGGGCTAGTGCTGTTCGCCGTGCGGATGGACACGCCTGGGCTGGAGGTACGCGAGATCCGCTCGATCGACGGGCACCGGCATTTCTGCGAGGTGTTCTTCAACGACGTGATCGTTGATGAGGCCGACATGCTGGGCGCGCCGGACGAAGGCTGGGCCGCCGCCACGCGCGTGTTGTCCATCGAGCGCGCGACCAACCGGATGTACCGATCATGGCGGTTCCAGAGCGAGCTGGAGCACCTGATCGACGCCTGCCGGACCGATGCGCGTGCCATGGCGCTGCTGACGCCTTATTCCCGCCAGCTGGCGCAGATCCGTGTCGAGGTGGAATTGCTCAAGGGCCATGTCGAGACGCTGGTGGAAACGCTGCTCTCGGGGGGACAGATCGGTCCGCGCGGCAGCTTTCCCAAACTGTACTGGTCGGAATCACATCAGCGGTTTGCCCAGATCGGCTGGGAGATCGTCTCGCGCTTTCCCCCCGGTGTCGACGGGCCGTTGCGCGACATCCGCGCGCGGATGGAGGCGGTCTATTTCGCCAGCCGCGCCGAAACCATCTATGCCGGCACGACCGAGATCCAGCTCGACATCATTGCCGGCCGCATCCTCAAACTCCAGAAGGCGGCGTGACCCATGCATGATGATCTTGATCCCGCAGAATTCGAGGATACCGCCCGCGCCGTGATGGCCAGCTGCGCCGGGGCCGCCGATGTGCCCGCGCGTGCAAGACTGCTGGGCGAGGCGGGCCTGCTGGGCGTCCTCGCCCCCCAGGCCACAGGCGGGCTCGACCTACCGCTGCGCTACGCCGTGCCGGTCTGCAGAACCGGGGGGCAGGCGTTGCTGGGCTTTCCGCTGATCGAGACGCTGCTTCTGGCGCGGCTGCTGGCCGATGAATCCCCCGATCTGGCCACGGGGCTTGTGGCGGGTGAGACACTGGCGACCATCGCCTGGACTGGCGTGGTTGAGGACGAGATCGTTGGCGGAGCCCCCGTGGCGCGGGTTGCCGATTATGTGTTGTGTTTCCGGCGCGATGGCGGCGCGCTACTGCTCGAGACCGCCGCGTGTACCGATCTTGACGAGACACTTTCCATCGACGTGGATACCCCGGACGCGGCGCTGCGGCCCGGCGCTGCGCAGGTTGCGCAATTGGACGTCGCTGCTGTGGCGCGTCTGCGGGCGGACGCCAAGATCCTGCGCGCTGCCTGTGTCCACGGATCAGCGGCGCAATGTCTGGAGCTGGCGGTGGAGCATGCGCAAGGCCGGGTCCAGTTCGGGCGCCCGCTCTCGGCGTATCAGGCGCTAAGGCACCGCCTGTCGCGCGATGCGTTGGCGGTCGAGACCATGCGCAATGCCCTTGTCCGCGCCCTGAGTGAACCCGCCGAGGGTCCGGCTTTCGCGCGTGACGCCGCGTGGCTGGGGGCAGCGCAGGCCGGTCCCGGAGTGGCAGAGAGCGCCATTCAGGTGCTGGGCGGGATGGGCTTCACTTGGGAAGTGCCGCTGCACCGCCACTTGCGGCAGATGCGCACCCAGGCCGTCCTCGGCGCCGCTGTCGAAGGTCTGGATGACCTGGCCGCGCATTTGCTCAACGGCTCCAACAGCCCCTGGAACGGAGATTTCCACCATGTCGCCTGACGCCAAAGTCGCCCTCATCACCGGAGCAGGCCACGGGATCGGCCGCGCCACCGCGAAGTTGTTGGCCCGACGGGGCTGGCTGGTCGGGGTGAACGATCTGAAAGAGGAGTTCGTCACCGAAGCTTGTGGCGAGATTGGTGCGAACGCCTTTCCTGTGGTGCAGAACGTTGCCTCGCGCGAGGGGATCAATGCTGCTGTTGATGCGGTGATGGCGCGGGCTGGCCGTCTGGACGGTCTGGTGAACAACGCAGCCTGGGTACGCTATCAGGCGATCCCCGACATCGCGCCCGAAACAGTGGACCGCATGGTCCAGATCGGCTTCAACGGAGTAATCTGGGGCATTCAGGCAGCGGCAGCGGCGATGAACGCAGAGCGCGGAGGCACGATCGTCAACGTCGCCTCGGCTGCCGGATTCCGCTCGGCACCGCATTCGCTGGTCTATAGCGGGATCAAGGCCGGGGTCATGGGCATGACCCGCGCCGCGGCGGTGGAACTGGGACGCGGCAACATCCGTGTGAACGCCGTGGCGCCATCTGCCATCCCGACCGAAGGCACGTCTCGGCACCGCTCGGCTGAGCGCGACGCGAAGCGGATCGCCGATACACCGCTGGGCCGGTTGGGAACCGTCGACGACATCGCCCGCGCCATCGCCTATCTGATGGAGTCCGACAGCGATTTCGTCACCGGGCAGGTGCTGTCGGCGGATGGCGGCATTGGTATCGCGATCAATTGATGCCATGAACACCGCCGCCACCGATCCCGCAACCGCGCCGCTCCGGGCCCTCGTCACCGGGGGCACCGGGGGTATCGGCCGCGCGATCTGCCAGCGCCTAGCGGCAGAGGGCCATCGGGTGGTGGTGGCTGATCTTGACCACGGCGCAGCCGAGGGATTCGCAACCGCGTTAGGACCGGAACACGCGGGACTAGGCGTTGATCTGACCGATTCAACGGCGACCGCCGGGCTGCCCCGGCGCGCGGCAGAGCGTGTGGGCGGTGCACTCGATCTGATTGTCAACAACGCAGGCCTGACCGACAGCAGCGGGCATGACATGACGGCGATGCCGAACGCGATCTTCGATCGGATCGTCGCGGTCAACCTGACCGCGGTGACGCAGATCTGCGCCGCTGCGCCGGAGGTTCTGAAACCCGGCGGCACACTGGTCAACATCGCCTCGGGCGGCGCGTTCCGGCCTTTGCCGCTGCGTGGGCCCTATAGCGCCACCAAGGCTGCGGTCGTCGCGCTGACGCGAGAGCTGGCGGCGCCCTGGCGCAGTGCCGGGCTGCGGATATGCGCTGTTGGGCCGGGCTTCACGCTGACGCCGATGGTGCAGGCGCTTCATGCTGCAGGCCGACTTGATCTGGAAAGCGTCGCCGCCTCGATTCCACTGGGCAGGCTCGGTCAACCCTCGGATATCGCGGATGCCGTGGCCCTGCTAATCGGCCCTGCCGGGGATGCCCTGAACGGACAGACGCTGGTCGTGGACGGTGGCAGCGCAGCGGGAAACGCGCCGATGGCTGGCCCAGCGCGCGGCACAGAACGCACCGGAACAACCGTGGTGCTGAGCCATGATCACGCGGACGATTCTGCCGTGACCGCAACGCCTGCGCTCGCGGCCGTGATCGACCGGCGCGGTGACGCCGCGGCCGAAGTCGTCTTGCGCCGCGCCCGCGACCTGTCGCGTCTGTGTGCGGGTCATTCCGGTCGGGCGCGGAATTTTGCGCTGCTCTTCGTCAGCTCCGGCGCGGATCTGGCCGCGCAAAGCGGGCTTGCCATGCTGGCGCGGATCCTCGCGCTGGAATGGGCGCCATCCGGCGCGCGGGTGAATGCACTGATCTGGCACGGCCCGCCCACCGAGGGTTTGACGCGCCTGTGCGAGTACCTGACCGGACCACAATCCGCCTTTGTCACCGGACAGCGGATCGAGGGCGGACACACAGACTGAGCGGCCCGGCCGGGCCGCCGAATTCGACGCAGCAGATCTCAGGGAGGAGTCATGCAGTTCGTCAAGGAAAGACTGGGAGATATCGTCGCGGGTCTGGTGACCAGCGGCGTGGGCCTCTTTATCGTGACCGAGGCGAGCAGTTATCGTCTCGGCACATTGCTGCGCATGGGTCCCGGTTACTTTCCGCGCCTTCTGGGCGTGGTGATGGTGTTGCTGGGGCTGCTGATGATCGTGACGGCGCGGCCCGGAGGGCTGGGCATCTCGGTCAGTCGCGGGCAATGGCGCAGCACTGCGCTTCTGGGTGCCGCCTTCGCCGCCTTCGTATTGACCATCGAGCCGCTGGGCATGTTGGCGGCGGTGTCGGTGACGGTCTTCCTTGCGGCCATGGCGAACGACAGGACGCCATTGACTACCGCTCTCGTGCTGGCCGTGCTCACGGCGATTGGCTGCACGCTGTTGTTCAGCGTCGCGCTCGGCCTGCAAATCAAGGCGTTCTGACATGTCCTCATTGCTATCGGATATCGCGCTCGGCCTGAGCGTCGCGGCATCGCCCAGCGGCTTGATGTATTGTTTCCTGGGGGTGTTCCTGGGAACCTTCGTCGGCGTTCTGCCGGGCATAGGCATCATGGCGACGCTGGCCATGCTGCTGCCGATCACCTATCACATCGAGCCAACCTTCGCTCTGATCATGCTGGCGGGGATCTACTACGGCGCCTCTTATGGTGGTTCCACAGCGTCCATCCTGCTGAACCTGCCCGGCACTGCCACCAGCGCCGTGACCGGCCTGGACGGTTACCCAATGGCGCAGCAGGGTCGCGCCGGTCAGGCGCTGTTCATGACGGCGATTGCGTCCTTTATTGGCAGCATCTTCGGTGTGATCCTGCTTGCAGGCTTTGCCGTTCCGCTGTCGCGGGTCGCGCTGCAGTTCGGGCCGCAGGAATATGTCGCGCTGATGACGCTGGGTCTGGTCGCCGCGGCGGTGATCGGGACGGGGCGGTCGATCCGGTCGCTGGCGGCTGTCGCGCTGGGGCTGGCACTGGGGCTGATCGGGCTTGATCTGAACAGCGGCGTTGCGCGGTTCACCTTCGGGCAGACGGTGCTCTATGACGGCCTACCGCTGGTGGCGGTTGCCCTCGGTCTGTTCGGTCTGCCCGAGATTATTGCCAACGCCGGACGACGCGAACTGCCCAAGGTGCTGAGCGGCACGATCCGCCTGCGCAACATGCTGCCCACGCGCGAGGACTGGCGCCGTTCGGCCATGCCGATGGCGCGTGGATCAGGGATCGGCGCGTTTTTCGGCGCGTTGCCTGGCACCGGCGGGTTGGTGGCAACCTTTGTTTCCTATGCGCTGGAACGCCGTGTCAGCAAGCACCCTGAGGAGTTTGGAAACGGCGCGATCGAAGGCGTTGCTGCCCCCGAGGCGGCGAACAACGCTGCGGTACAGGCCGCGTTCATCCCGACGCTGAGCCTCGGTATCCCTGGCGATCCGGTGATGGCGATCATGCTGGGGGTGATGATGGTGCACGGCATCCTGCCGGGGCCCGGCGTGATCCAGTCGTCGCCGGACCTGTTCTGGGGTCTGATCGTCAGCTTCGTGCTGGGCAACCTGATGCTGCTGGTGCTGAACCTGCCGCTGGTGGGGCTGTGGGTGCGGCTGCTGAAGATCCCCTACAACCTGCTATTCCCGGTGATCGTGGCCTTCACCTGCATCGGTATCTACAGCGTCAACAATCAGGTGACGGACATCATCGTTCTGGTGGCCTTCGGGTTGCTTGGACTGGGGATGCGGGCGCTGAAGTTCGAGGCATCGCCACTGCTGCTGGGTTTCGTGCTGGGGCCGATGATCGAAGAGCACTTCCGTCGCGCGCTTATCGTCAGCGGCGGCAATCTGGGTACCTTCGTGGAACGGCCGATTGCCGCAAGCCTTTTCGCGGTGGTGGCGTTGATCATCCTGTTGGCGGTCGGTGCCAATCTCTGGATGATGGTGCGCGCGCGCGGGCAGGTGAAGGATGCGTGACGCCCGGATTGATGCGCTTGGCGCGCTGGGACTTTCAGTCCGCCGCCTGTCCTCCGCACCGGCGGCGCTTGGGGAAAGCCCGGTCTGGGACCCCGCGAGCGGCGTGCTGTGGTGGATCGACGGTGTGGCGGGCGTTCTGCACGGCATTCGCCCGGACGGGGGCGGAGCCGCGATCCAGTCGCAGGTGATCGGCGGTCATCTGGGGTGCATTGCTCTGGCGACGGACGAGCGGCTGATTGTGGCGCGCGATCATGAGGTCGCGCTCTGCGATCCCGCAACGGGTGCGACGGAGCCGTTTCTGGTGCTGAAGGATGCCGACGCCAGGATGCGCCTCAATGACGGCAAGTTGGACCGGCAAGGTCGGTTCCTCTGTGCCGGGATGGGGCGCGGGCGCGAACCACTGGGGGGGCTGCACCAGATCGACGGAACCGGGCGTCACCACATGCTGGCCGGGGGTATCCGCGTCGGCAACGGGGTTTGCTTCAGCCCGCAGGGCGATATTCTCTATTTCACCGACACGCCCACATGCGCGGTGATGGCCGCCGACTACGATCCCGAAACCGGGGCCGCTGGTGTCCCGCGCCGCCATATCGACACTGCCGGACTGGAAGCCGGCATCGACGGCGCGACGGTGGATGCCGCAGGCAACCTGTGGGCCGCGCTGATCACTATCGGCGAGATTGGCTGTTTCGCTCCGGACGGACGGCTGGTGCAGCGCATTCCAGCGCCGGTCGATCTGCCCAGCAGCCTTGCCTTCGGCGGCAGTGCAAGGGCCACGCTATTCGTCACTTCGATCCGGGACTCCGGTACCGGGCGTGCTGTCTCCAGCCATGCGGACGGCGGCCATCTGTTCGCGTTGGACGGGCTCGGCGCCACGGGATTGCCCGAGGCCCGTTTCGCGCCTGGCACGCATCTTAAAAGGATTGCCCTATGACACAAACCCCCGCCGCTTTTGGCCCGCTCGCCGGGCTCAAGGTGCTCGACATCGCCACGATCATCGCCGCCCCCTTTGCCGCCTCGCTGCTGGCGGATTTCGGCGCGGATGTCATCAAGCTGGAGATCCCCGGCAAAGGCGACGGGTTGCGCGCCTTTCCGCCGTTCCGCGACGACAAACCGTTGTGGTGGAAGGTGACGAACCGTGGCAAACGCTATGGCACGCTGGACCTGCGCCGGCCCGAGGGGCTGGCGATCATGAAGCGCATGGTCGCCGACACCGATGTACTGATCGAGAATTTCCGCCCCGGTACGCTGGCCGATTGGGGACTGGACCGCGAGACGCTATGGCAGATCAATCCGAAACTGGTGATCCTGCGCGTTTCGGCCTTTGGTCAGACCGGCCCGAAGGCAAGCATGGGCGGTTTTGCCCGCATCTTCGAGGCGATGGGCGGACTCACGCATATTACCGGCATGCCGGACAGCGCGCCGGTTCACCCCGGCTATCCAATTGCCGACGCGTTCGGCGGCCTTTTCGGGGCATTCTCGATTCTGGCGGCGCTGTTCGGAATCCAGCGCAACGGGACTGAGGGCGAGGAGATCGACCTTGCTTTGACCGAGGCGACCTTCCGGCTGCTGGAGAACCTTGCCATCGAATATGACCAGCTGGGGCAGGTGCGCGAGCGCGACGGCAACAACAACCAGTACACCGCACCCGCCAACGTGTTCCGCACCAGCGACGGCCGCTATGTGACCGTGACCGGATCGACAGACAGCATGTTCGCCGCGAATATGCGCGCCATCGGTCGGGCCGATCTTGTTACCGATCCGCGCTTTGCAACCAACCGCGCCCGGATGGAATGCCGCTCCGAGCTGGACTCGATTTTCAAGTCCTACATGGAGCGCCATCCGCTGGGCGATGTGCTGGCCGATTTCGCCCGCGAAGGCGGGGCGATCGGGCCGATCTATTCGGTCGAACAGATCTTTGCCGACCCGCAGGTGCAGGCACGCGAAATGGTCACCGAGGTCGCGGATGATGATTTCGGCACCGTGCGCATGCAGAACGTCGTCCCGCGCCTGACACGCAACCCGGGCCGTATCCGTTGGGCGGGCAAGGATCTCGGGGTGGATACGGATGCCATTCTGAGCGATCTGGGCCTGAGCGCAGACGAGATTGCCGCCCATCGCGCGAAGGGGGTCATATGACGCCGACGACCACGCGCCTGATCACTGAAACGCGCGCCGATGGGGTGCGCATCCTGACGCTGGACGGGGCCGGGACGCGCAATGCCATCGGCCCGGCGATCTATGCCGAGCTGTCCGCCGCGATCATCGATGCGGGGGTCGACCCCGTGGTGCGGTCGCTGGTGCTGACCGGGGCGAACGGCTTTTTCAGTTCGGGCGGAAATGTCGCCAGCCTGCAAGAAGGTCGTAATCTTCCGCTGTCCGACGTGGCGCGCAACACCGACCTTTTGGGTGCGATGATCCTCGCCATCCGGGCCTGTCCCAAGCCGGTGATCGCGGCGGTTGAAGGCGGTGCTGCGGGTCTCGGCCTGTCGCTGGCGTTGGCCTGCGACATGATTGCCGCCACCCGGGGCGCACGCTTTACCGCTGCCTATGTCCGCATCGGCCTGACGCCGGATGGCGGCGCCACCCATCTGCTGTGTGAGGCTCTGCCACGCCAGCTGGTTTCGGAAATGTGCCTTCTGGGACACCCGATGGAGGCTGAGCGCCTGCACGCTGCCGGTGCGATCAACCGGCTGGCCGATGCCGGGGGCGCGCTGGCGGCGGCTCTGGAACTGGCGCAGTCCTGTGCTGGCGGGGCTGCGGGCGCGATGGCAGTCATCAAGGATCAGATCAGGCAGGCGCCGCGCAACGGGCTGGCGGCCCAGCTGGACCTTGAGGCGCGGCACATCAATGCCGCGCGGTACGATGACGAGGCGGCCGAAGGGTTACAGGCCTTTCTGGAAAAGCGGCGGCCACGATTTCCCGGCGCACCTGACAATTGAGGAATCCTATGATCCGCGATGAAAAACGGCTTGAGGCGCTTTTGGCCGAAGTGCACGAATGGGTCCGCACTGTAGTCCATCCCGCCGAAGACCGGGTTGCTGCCGAGGATGCGGTTCCCGACGAAATTGTCGCAGACATGGCCCGGCGCGGCTTTTTCGGCTGGTCCATCCCTGAGGAATATGGCGGGCTTGGTCTGACCACCGAAGAATTGGTGCGGGGCGCGCTGGAGCTGTCGCAATGCGCCGTCGCGTTCCGGGCGCGGGTAGGCACAAATACCGGCATCGGCTCGGAAGCACTGGTCGCCGATGGCACCGAGGCACAGAAGCGCCAATGGCTGCCAAGGCTGGCGCGCGGCGAGGTGACCGGCAGCTTCGCACTGACTGAGCGAGAGGCGGGATCGGACGCCACCGCGCTGACCACGTCGGCCAGGCGTGACGGGGACGATTACGTCCTCAACGGGCGCAAGTGCTACATCACCAATGCACCGATTGCCGGATTGTTCACCGTGCTTGCCCGAACCGATGCGGACCAGCCCGGCGCGCGCGGCATCTCGGCGTTTCTGGTCGAGCGCGGCATGCCGGGCTTGTCTGTCTCGGCCCCCTACCGGATGATGGGGCAGGCGGGTTCGCCGGTCGGCGAGGTCATTCTGGAGGATGTGCATGTTCCTGCGGTCAACCTCGTCGGGGGCATCGAGGGCAGGGGCTTTCACACCGCGATGAAGGTGTTGAACAAGCAGCGCATTCATCTGGCGGCACTGTGCACCGGTCCGGCGATCCGGATGCTGGACCTTGCCATGGATCACGCGGAAACCCGGCAACAATCGGGCCGCGCCATCGTCGATTTCCAGCTGGTCGCGGCGCTGCTGGCTGATTGCCGCACTGACATTGCCGCAGCGCAGGCGCTGGTGTTGCAGACGGCGAAGGCCCGGGATCGGGGCGAGGACATCGCGCTAGAGGCGTCGATGTGCAAATACTTCGCATCCGAGGCCTGTGGCCGCGTTGCAGACCGCTGCGTGCAGGTGTTCGGCGGCGCGGGCTATGTCGCCGATCATTCCCCGATCGAGCGTTACTACCGCGATGTGCGGCTGTTCCGCCTGTACGAGGGGACCAGCCAGATCCACCAGCTGAACATCGTCAAACAAATGCGGCGTCGCCGGGCGGAAACCGCCGGTCAGGCGCGATGGCCAACGAGTGCCGTTTAAAGCGAACGGCTTGTAGATCGTCACTGCATCCACCATTTAGGCGAGCCAACCGCCCATCCCGCTGCACGCTGATGTTCAGCGCTGGCGGCTGGGGCTGATGCGCATGGAACTGATGCAGACCATGGGGATGCAGGCCTCTGTGGTCGCTGACATCAGCGGTTGCAACCTCGCTGCCGCCCTGGCGGCTGCGCCGCTATTGATGCCGGGACGGGCGATGCGGTGGCCGCCATCCAGACTGCCTGTGGCGGGACACCGGCAGCCGTGATCGGTTTCATCGGCGCTGAGGCGACAGCGCGGCTGGGCTTCGACTGTCTGGCAAGGGGCGGAACCAAGGTTGCCGTGGACCTGTTCGGCGGCCCAGCACCCCGGTCACTGCTGCAGATCACATTGAAATCGGTGAGCATTGGGCGCAGCAATGTCGGCGACTGATTGATTTCGCGGCGCTGAGAACCCTGGCCTGAAAGAGCGGCCTGAGGCCCTTTCCCCGCGCAGCCTGTCCCCTATCCGAGGCAAATGCCATGATGGACCGGCTGCCGGCGGTCAGATTCCGGGGCGCGCTGTTCTGGTCTCTGATCGACAGAGGTGAAACTGGCCCGGTGATTCCGGGCCAATCCGATTCTTACTCGATCGAGATCCCCGCAGCCTCGACAATGTCGCGGAACTTCGCGTTCTCTTCCGCCACGAACCCGGTGATTTTTTCGGGGCCGTAGTCAATCAGGGACATTGTACCGTTGCCCTCGAGATAGGTGATCAGACGCTCGGTGCCCAAAGCGTCACGCAGGGCGTCGGAGATGCGCGTGACGACCTCGTCCGGAGTACCGGCGGGGGCAGACATCAAAGTCCACCCGGCGTTTGTCGCGTCGGGATAACCGGCCTCGCTCAGGCTGGGGACATCGGGGAAGCGGGTATGCCGTTCGATCCCGGTTGTGGCCAGAACGCGCAGCTGACCGCCGTCGATATAGGGTGCCAGTACCGCCGAATAGTCGAAGGTAAGGTCGATGACACCGGAAACCAGATCGGCAAGCTGGTTGCCGCCGGTCCGGTACGGGACGTGCTGAATATCGACATCGGTCGCATGCCGGAAAAGCTCACCGGCAAGGTGCTGGGCCGTGCCGATTCCGGGCGAGCCAAAGTTCAGGCTCGCCGGGTTTTCCTGCGCGTAAGCGATCAGTTCTTCCACGGTCTGGTAGGGGGCATCCTGTGGCACCACCAGAAGCTGGCTTGAATAGGATACGCCATGGACATGCCGCAGCGCCGTCATCGGATCGTAGCGCACCGAGCCCGGGGTCAGGGCCGGCAGGATCGCCATCGGTCCGGATGAGGCGTAGAGGATGGTGTAGCCGTCAGGATCGCTGGAAATCACTGTCTCGGTGCCAACCAAGCCGCCGGCACCGGGACGATTTTCCACCACGACGGGCTGACCCAGTGCCTCGGACATCGGTTCCGAGAGAAGGCGGGCGGTCGTATCGGTCACGCCTCCGGCACCGAAGGGCACGACCAGCGTGATGGCCCGTTCCGGATACGCCTGAGCGGCGGCGCTGCCCACCATGGCGCTGAGCAGGATGCCGGCGGCCGCTACCGCCTGTGTGTAATGTCTCATGGGTTCCTCCCTGATGTCGTAGAGCAGCCGAAGTCATGCCCAAGGCACTGACTGACCGGACAGTCAGCAGATAATACGCAATGCGCGCCTCGACGCAACACCCCTGAGCCCGCTCTTTTTCGGAATTGCGTATCGACGAGCCAACCCCATTCTGCTAGTGACCGTCCGGTCAGTCAGGAGGCTTCCGCCAGGCTCGGATCGGGGATGCGGCTGAAGGAGAGAACATGACGAAGGACTTAGTGGGTGGCGTCATCGCCATTCTTCTGGGGCTCGCCTTTTGCGCCTACGCCTATGCACATCTGGATATCGGCTCGTTCCGTCGACTTGGGCCGGGCATGTTTCCCTGTATCGTGGGCGCGGCGCTAGCGCTTCTGGGGGCAGCGCAGGTTCTCGTGGCACGCCGCCAGCCTGTAACATCCGGAGAACCTTCAGATCTGGCATTCGGCGAATTCCGCCTGCGGTCGGTCGTCTGGGTGCTGGCGTCGGTCATCGCCTTCGGATTGAGCATCCGCACGCTCGGGCTGATCCCGGCGATTCTGCTTACCGTCGTCATCTCGACGCGCGCTGACAGCGAGACCCACCTGCTGACCGCGCTGGTGCTGGCAGCGGGGCTTTCCTTGTTGTGCTGGCTGATCTTCGGGGCGGCACTCGGCCTTCCGATTGCGCTTCTGCGCTTCGATTTCTGAGGTTGATGGTATGGAGATCCTGAGCAACGCTATTCTTGGCCTCGGCGTCGCGCTGAGCCTCACCAACCTGACATACTGCTTTTTCGGGGTTCTGTTGGGTACCTTGATCGGGGTCATTCCCGGCATCGGTGCCCTGACAGCCATTTCGATGCTGCTGCCGGTCACCTTTTACCTTGATCCGACCACCGCGCTAATCATGCTGTCGGGGATCTGGTACGGAACCAGCTACGGCGGCAGCACCACTTCGATCCTGCTGAACATTCCCGGCACGCCTGCGAATGCGATCACCTGCCTTGACGGCTATCCCATGGGCCAGCAGGGCCGCGCCGGGGTTGCGCTGTTCATGACGACGATCGCGTCCTTCGCTGCGGCGTCGATCGGCATCGTGATCTGCATGGTCTTCGCTCCGGTTATCGCCGCCTACGCCCTGCGCTTCGGACCACCTGAATATTTCGCGATCATCCTGTTCGGTCTTGTTGCCGCCTCGACGATCTCGAACGGCTCACCGATCAAGGCGCTGGCGATGGTGGTCGTCGGTCTGATGGCGGGGTCGGTGGGCATGGACGTCTATACAGGCTCGTTGCGGTTTACTGGCGGCGCAACCGAACTCATGGACGGGATCGGCCTGGTCGCGCTGGCAGTGGGCATCTTCGGTGTCTCTGAGATCATCATGTCCGTGGGCCAGAAGGTCGGGACGGTGATCTCGGCCAAGGACATCACATTCCGCTCCATGCTGCCAACGCGTCGCGACATGCGCGATTCCGTCGGCCCGGTGCTACGCGGAACAGGTTTCGGGACGTTCTTTGGCACGTTGCCGGGCACCGGGCCGTCGATCGCGGCTTTCATCGCATATGCCACCGAGAAACGGGTGGCGCGCAATCGCCGGAACATGGGCAATGGCGCCATCGAGGGGATCATGGCCCCCGAAGCGGCGAACAACGCAGCCGATCAGGCGAGCTTCATTCCCACCTTGTCGCTGGGCATTCCCGGAAGCCCCACGATGGCGCTCATGCTGGGGGCGCTAATGGTGCATGGCATCACCCCTGGCCCCAATCTGATCGCTGAACAACCGTCACTGTTCTGGGGCTTAATGATGAGCTTCTGGATAGGCAACCTGATGCTGCTGGTGCTGAATATCCCGCTGATCGGAATCTGGGTGCGGATGCTGACCATTCCGTACAACCTGCTTTACCCGGCTGTACTGGTCTTCATCTGCATCGGCGTCTACTCGATCGGCAACAGCACGTTCGAGGTGATGGTGACCGCGGGCTTCGGGCTTTTCGGCTACGCGGTCCGTTACATGGGTTATCCGGTCGCGCCTCTGCTGCTGGGCTTCGTGCTTGGCCCGCTGCTTGAGGAGCATTTCCGGCGCGCCCTGCTGGTCTCGCGCGGCGATTTTTTGGTGTTTGCGGGGAGCGGGATCAGCGTTGCCTTTTTGCTGCTGACAATGCTGCTTCTGATCTGGGGTGGCTGGTCCAGCTACAGGGATCGCCGCGCGTTGTTCACTTAGGAACTCCTGGTTAGGGCGGTTCTTGGTTATCCGCCCATCGTATTGCCCGCGAGGTCGTCGTGAAGCCGAGTCAGGACATAACCTACATCACGGACCATAATAGCATCCGCCCGCCGCTCGTGCACGATGATGACATCAACCTTCTCAAGGCGCACCCAATGCGTGCTGTGGCGATAGCAAAAGGCTTGCGCATGCAGGTCGGTTGCAATGACCTGGAGACGAATAATCGGCTTAGTTCCACAGGGAAACCAACAGTCGAGAAGAAGAAACGCTCTCCCCATCTGGTCGACCGATCAGCATGATGAATAGCCCCCGCGTTCTGTAAGCCCCTTCGGGGTCAGGTTTGGTGTCGTCGTTCGAACTCGACGGGTGACAGCATCCCGTTCCAGACGTGCTTGCGCGGGGGGTGTAGAATATCTCGATGTAGTCGAACGCGTCCTTTCTTGCCTAAACCGGCTATCAGCGACCTTCAGTCGGCGACGGAGCGCAAGGGTGCGGTCTGCTAGGCTTCATCGCGGAAGACACGGGCGTCTCTTGAGCTGCTTAGGCGCTGTCGTCGTCAGGCGTTCCCGCTCGCGATCAGCGTCTTGTGTGCGGCGCGGAAGGCATTCTGCAGCCTCTTGTTGTCGAGGCCTTCGAGGGCATGGAGGTTGAGAAACTGGCGCCCGGCGAACAGCTTGCGGTCGACGGGGGTTAGGTCTGCTTCGTCGCAGACCTCTTGCCAGAAGTTGGCGATGGTCTTGATCTGGTGCTCGATAAGCGCTGCGGCTTCCGCTTCTTTCAGGTGATAATCCGACGCGGCGGCGAGCAGAGTGGCGAGCGTGCTGGCACGGCCCTCGCCCTTGATGAGCATGGCTTGCGTGGCTTCACTGCCTGTGCGGCCTTGTGGGCAGATGTCATAGGCGGGCGTGAGCGTGAGCATTCTGCCGTCCCAGAAGGCGGCATGGTTGCGGGCGTGGTCGTCGGTATTTCCGCAAAGCACGTTGAAGCAGATCCGCCTGTAGAGCTCCTTGAGTGTGTCCTTCGGGTCAGTGAAGCGGTGGCGGATGAGTTCGGCGAGGTCTTCGTAAGAGGCGTAACGGGCCATCATCTCATCGAGCCCGAGCATGGTGAGGGCCGAGACCATGGCGCGGCGCGTCCAGCCGTCCCGTGTGTGTTGGCGGTCGAATCGCTTGATCAGCAGCACATCCTTATGGGCGGCACGGGTCATACGGGCGCGGCGTTGAGCCCGCAGGCAGATGCCAGCTTCATCGCGATGAATTCGGCCTTCACGACGCTGTAGGTGTCGTTTGTCGCGGAGAATTTGGCGATGAGTTTCTTCGTCCCGTCGTCAATGAGAGCCTTGGGACGTGCGCCGCCGATCGATGTGCCGTGATTGAGAGCCTGGTCGAGCGCCGGGGGTAACGGCACGCCTCTTTCGATGAGGGCGGCCGCCTCCATGAGCTCGTCAAGCGAGGCCTGTGCGGCAAGGCGGGGGACATACTCTGAGGCCGATGCCTGAAAATCAAGGGCACCAATGCGGTCAGAGCCTGACTGGAGCAGGAAGGTCAGCTCGCAGGCTGTCAAAGTCATTTCCTGCATGGTCGCGTCCGGTGGAAGATGTCCTCCCTGCCGGCCCTTCCTTCGGTTCTGGCTGCGGTCGTAAACCGGCGGCCGGAGGCTTCAAGGCCGCTGGCGCGCCGCGGAGCGGCCGTGCGCACCAGCCTCGACAAACCAGCCCCGCGGGACGGCGCCAGGGCAATAGGCCCTGCTTGCCCGCAAGGCTGCTTTGCTCGGCTTTGGTCCGCACGGACCCTGAAGTCTCCGTCTTTCCGCCGGTTTTCCTGACCGCGCCCGAAGGGAGGGCCGGCAGGGGCCGGTTCGAGCCTTCGGACAAACCACGAAGGAAAGGAATCTCCCATGACCAGAACCGCTCGTTCAAGCCGTCAATCCAGCAAGGTCGTCCAGCTCCGCAAGGGCGCCTCCCTCGAAATGGTCCGCCTCGCCTGTCCCGACAGCGCCCAGGCATCGCTCATCTCCGAAAGCTTCGGCCTACCCGTCATCGACAGCGACGGCATCCGCGATCTCCATCGCAAGATCATCATCGACACGGCCGGATCGCTGAGCGAAGGCCTCGGCGAACGGGCCATGCAGATCCATCTCCAGCGGATCGTCGGCTCCTATGTCGGCTCGGCCCACGGCGCCGGTCAGTTCTATTCCCGATCGGTCTCGGAAGCCCGCGATGCTACGGCCAGAAACGCCAACGACGATCGCGACGCGGACCTCGACGGTCCTGTCGGTTTCGACAGCGCCGCCCAGCGCAAGCGTGAATTCGCTGCCGACATGGGCATCCAAGCCCATGCACTCCGCTGCGCCGTCGAAGGCGTGGTGTCCGCCTACGAAGAAGTCGTCGGCGAGGCCTGGAAACCCTTCGAACGCCCCGTCGAGAATCCCGACAAGACCGTCGATTGCAAGGCCGCTGAGTGCAGATGGCCGCTCTTGGCTGAGCGGATCGGGCGGAGCTCCGGCTCCGCCCATCAAAATGGGTCCGCCTGTATGCCCGTTCTATGGCGCGTCGTCCGATGAAGCGCTGACCCGAATGCGGCTTTGGTCAAGTCTAGTCCGGCGATCCGATCTGCGCGCTGCCAATTTTCAGATCGTCTACCAATCCCTTGCCGAACCCCCTCGAGACAAATGACCCGCACTACATGGTGCTCTAAGTCGGGGCAGACCCGGGGTCTTGCGGAGGCATGCCCTCCACGGGATATTTGAACCGTGGCATCGGCTTGCCGGCGTTCATCAGCTGCTCCACAACAAATGTCTCCTGAAAAGCCAACAGATCGGTGCCGAGCTTGTCGAAACTGCGTTCTATCTCGGTGACCCGCGCAAGCGACATGCGATTTTCCTCGCCGTTCGGTGTCGAATAGACGGCCGTTACCATGGCGACCGCCCGTTCACCCTTCTCGTTTGGGTAGCCTACCATCTGGGCGTGAGCCAACCGATTGCGAACCTTGCTTTGTGCGTGAAGCCGGTTGTTTAGGCCTTTCCAACGGGTCAGATACGTCGAATGTTTCGACAGCGCCTCGGTCAGCGCGGCGTTGACCATTCTGTGCTTGCCGTCAAACGAGACGATTGCCCAATAAGCCTTTTCCAGCGGGGAGTTTCCCGCATGTGCCCCGGCAATTAGTCGGAACAGCTCGCAATGCAGCCATTCAACATAGGCCCAAGTGGAGAGAGCCCGGCCGAAGGCAACATAGAGGTCCGTCTCCTCCTTTGATGTCCCGTCCATCAGTCCCCCCTCTTGTTGCCAATGATGTGGTTCGGGCGCAAGACTACCGGCAATCCGTTTTAGCGCGAACGTTGGTCCACTCTCATAGCGCCGTCCCCTTCGACCCCTTCACGAAAATCGATGTGTCGGACCCAAGCGTCAACGCGTGTCAGGTCGTTGGGCTTCTCTTTGAAACGCCACACATCAGTTCTGAAAAAGGTGCAGCGGTCGTGCAACCAGGATGCCGGCTGAAGCGGCGGCGCGGGTCGTCTGCATGAAAACGCGCAGCATCGGGCTCGGCCCTTAGGACGATTCAATCCCGCTCTTCAGGGATGGCATTCCTGGTGCGGCCGCGGAACTTCCACGATCAACCCGTAAGGGGTCCGCTAGCAAAGCTGCGGCCGTTTGGCTGACGCCTGCACGGTGATCGCGTCCGCTTGCCACACACTGACGGAGCCATCAGAGCGGGAATTGGCCCGCTCCAACAATGGAGCCCTCGGATGTCGCACGATCTTTCCCTGGCCCAGAAACACGCCTGGAGACTCGCCCGGACCTTGATGACGCCGGTGGTCCTCTTCCAGTCCGACGACGCATACGGGGTGCTGCCCGCCGATGAAGTCGAGGAGTCTGAGGTCAACATACTCTTCGAATACGATCCCTACACCGGTGGACACGCGGTCCATTGAACCGCCCTTCCACTCACTGTCCGCAACGGCGGCGCCTGGCGCCGCCGCCCCTTTTTGTTTGGACCGCCCGCGGCCCGTCTCGGTCGGTGGCCTTGGCGGAGCCGGCCGCGCCAGCAACGGCTTGCGCCGTCCTCCCCTTCGGTCCGGCCCTGCGGGTGCAGGCGCGCCCTGAAGCTCCGCCTGAACCGGCCCCGTGACGGGGCCGCGATCGGCGCGGCCTCCAGATACGGAGGTTGAAATGAGCAGGAAAGAAAAGGGCGCGAAGACCGACATCTACGCGCGCATCACGGAGAAGATCGTTGCCGATCTGGAGAAGGGCGTGCGGCCATGGGTGAAACCCTGGAGCGTCGGCCATGCCGACGGACGTATCACCCGACCGCTGCGCCACACCGGTGAACCATACACCGGCATCAACGTCTTGTTGCTGTGGTCAGAGAGCCTGGCGCGCGGGTTCACGGCACCGCTCTGGATGACCTATCGGCAGGCGGCGCAGATCGGCGCACAAGTCCGCAAGGGCGAAACCGGCGCGACGGTCGTCTATGCGAGCCGGTTCACGAAAACCGAGACGGACGCGCGGGGCGAGGAATTGGAGCGCGATATTCCCTTCCTCAAAACGTACACCGTCTTCAATTGCGATCAGATCGACGGACTTCCCGATCACTATTACCACCGGCCCGAAAAGGTCATCGATCCTGTCGAGCGGATCGAACATGCCGACCAGTTCTTCGCCAACACTGGGGCCGTGATCCGGCATGGCGGCGCCCGAGCATTCTACGCGCCGGCAAGCGATCACATCCAGATGCCGCCCTTCGAGACGTTCCGGGACGCCGAGTCCTACGTCGCCGTGCTCAGTCACGAAACAGTCCACTGGACCTCGAGGCCCGATCGGGTTGGCCGCGATCTGAGCCGCTACGCCAGGGACAAGACCGAGCGCGCGCGCGAAGAGCTCGTGGCCGAAATCGGCTCGGCTCTGCTTTGCGCCGACCTCGGCATCGTTCCGGAACTCGAACCACGGCCGGACCATGCGTCCTATATGGCGAGCTGGTTGCGTGTCCTGTCCGACGACCGAAAGGCAATCTTTCAGGCCGCCGCCCATGCGCAACGGGCCGTGACCTATCTGCACGGCTTGCAGCCCTCCGCCACCGACACGGGACAGTTGGAGGCGGCCTGATGCTTTCTTTTTCGAATACTGCTGCGGAGGGCATCGAGCCCTCCGCCATCCGGCTGCGCGTGCTATCGCTCGGCGCCGGCGTACAATCGACCACCCTGGCGCTGATGGCCGCCCATGGCGAGATCGGCCCGATGCCCAATTGCGCGATATTCGCCGATACTGGCTGGGAACCGAAGGCGATCTATGACCATCTCAACTGGCTGCGATCGCCCAACGTCCTGCCATTTCCCGTCCATGTCGTTTCGGCGGGCAACATACGTGATCAGCTCATGGGAGCGGCAAAGGGTAAACGCTGGGCATCGATTCCGGCGTTCGCCAAAACCGTCATCCCGGTGGGATCCTCCGTGCCCGTATTCGACGAGGATGCGGCCGGTGCGCTCGTCGAGGTCTCCACACGGCGCACAACACGCGACACGGTTTCCATCGGCATGATCCGGCGTCAATGCACCACGGATTTCAAGATCGTACCGATCCGGCGGAAAGTCAGGGAACTTGCGGGGCTGACCCGGAAGCGCTCGCCCGGCCATGCCGTTGTCGAGCAATGGATCGGAATCTCGTGCGATGAGATCATGCGCGTGAAGCCGAGCCGCGAAACCTGGCAGGTCAACCGCTGGCCGTTGATCGAGATGCGCATGAGCCGTCGGGACTGCCTCGCCTGGCTGCGCCGCCACGATTACCCTCAACCGCCGAAATCGGCCTGCATCGGCTGGCGGCATTCGTCGAGGCGGTTTCGAGGGCCGGAGCCAAGCTGGTGCTTGTTGGCGACGCCGAACAGCTCCAACCGATCGAGGCGGGTGCTGCCTTCCGCGCCATCGTCGAGCGCACAGGCTATGCCGAACTCGAGACGATCTACCGCCAGAAGGACGCCTGGATGCGCACCGCCTCGCTCGATCTTGCGCGCGGCAACGTGAAGGCCGCGCTCTCGGCCTATAAGGGCCACGGCATGGTGATCGGTCACAAGCTCAAGGCCCAGGCGGTCGAGAGCCTGATCGCATCCTGGAACCGCGAATACGATCCCGAAAAGTCCACGCTCATCCTGTCCCATCTGCGCCGCGACGTGCGCGAGCTCAACCGGCTCGCCCGCGAAAAGCTGGTCGAGCGCAGCATTGTCGGCGAGGGCCATGCGTTTCAGACGGAAGACGGGACACGGCATTTCGATGCTGGCGACCAGATCGTGTTTCTCAGGAACGAGGGCGCGCTCGGCGTCAAGAACGGCATGATCGGCAGGGTGGTCGAAGCCGAGCCCGGCAGAATCGTCGCAGAGATCGGGGACGGGCAGGGGAACCGGCGCATCGAGGTCGAGGAGCGCTTCTATCGCAATCTCGATCTCGGCTATGCCACTACGATCCACAAAAGCCAGGGCGCGACCGTCGATCGCGTCAAGGTGCTCGCCTCGCTCTCGCTGGACCGGCATCTGACCTATGTGGCGATGACCCGGCACAGGGAAGAACTTCAGCTCTTTTATGGCGAGCGGTCGTTCCAGATCGCGGGCGGTCTTGATGCGCTCCTTTCGCGGCGCAACGCCAAGGAAACCACTCTCGATTACGCCACCGGACGCTTCTACCGGCAGGCGCTCAGCTTCGCCAACAATCGCGGACTTCATCTCATGCGGGTCGCACGCACACTCGCCCGCGACCGGCTGGACTGGACGCTGCGCCAGAAGCGGCGCCTTGCCGATCTCGGCCGAAAGCTTCGCGCCGTCGGCACCCGCATCGGTCTCTTCGACACCACCCTGTCCGTCGTCCAATCGAAAAAGGAGGCCGAGCCGATGGTCAAGGGCGTCACCACATTCGCCAAATCCGTTACCGACGTCGCGGCCGAGAGGATTCACGCGGAAAAGGAAGTCGCGAGACAGTGGGAGGAGGTGTCCGACCGGTTCCGCCTGGTCTTCGCCGATCCGGAGGCGGCGTTTCGCGCCATGCGCTTCGATGCCGTCCTCGCCGATCCCGCAACAGCATCGGAGCGTCTCAATCAGCTTGCGCGTGAACCCGCTTCGATCGGCGCGCTGCGCGGTCGCGAAGGGTTGCTGGCCGGCCGGTCGGATCGTGAGGCGCGGCGTGAGGCCAACGCGAACATCCCGGCACTCGGGCGCGAGATTGAACGCTACCTGCGTTTGCGTGAAGCGGCCACGCGCAGGCTCGAGGCCGATGAAAAGGCGCTGCGCCGTCGCGTCTCCATCGATATTCCCGCGCTTTCACCCGCTGCGCGTGTCGTGCTCGAAAAGGTGCGCGATGCAATGGACCGCAATGATCTTTCGGCAGCGCTCGGCTTCGCACTGGCCGACCGCATGGCCAAGGCCGAGATCGAGGGCTTCAACAACGCCGTGTCCGAGCGGTTCGGGGAACGCACATTGCTCTCGATCGGTGCGCGCGAGACTGACGACACCGTGTTCAGGAAGCAAGCCCTCGGCTTGCCCGCCACCGAACGCGAACAGCTCGCTGCGGCCTGGCCGATGATGCGCGCCGGCCAGCAGCTCGCCGCCCACGAGCGCACCGTGAAGGCGCTCAAGGAGGGCGTGGTCGCGGCCTACGAGCACATCGTCGGCGAGAGCTGGAAGCCCTACGAGCGGCAGGCCGAAAATCCCGGCCAGACCGTCAGCCGGCAGGCCGCCGACCTCCAGATGGCCGCTCTCGGATAGCGGCCGCGGGCGGGGCTCCGGCTCCGCCCTTTCCTTGTCCGCTTGTTTGCAGGTCGGACCCGATGGGTGCCGACCTATTCCTATTTTGCGGCAGACGCCGCTGGCTTCCGCGGGACCGGGAGGCGGAAGGGAAACATGAAGACCCATGGCGAGTCCGGCGCAATCGCGGCCGTCACGATCGTTGGGCCTGCTCCGGTCCTCGTTCCGCGAAACGGCGATGCCGTCCTCCACTGCCGTTCCGGCCCGGCTGCGACGTCTCTCCGTCTTCCGATTGATCCTCCCGGGTTCGCGGACCTGCGGTCCTCTCGCGGGCGGACCTCGTGACGGCCGCGATCGGCGCGGCCTCGAATGGAGGTTCGAACCATGAACAGGAAAGACAGCAAACCCCGCGTCGACATCTACGCGAAGATCACCGACCGCATCGTCGCGGATCTGGAGAAAGGCGTTCGCCCATGGGTCAAGCCGTGGAGTGCTGCCAACACCGCCGGCCGCATCACGCGGCCCCTGCGCCACAACGGACACCCTACCAGGGCATCAACGTGATCCTCCTGTGGTCGGAGGCGGTCGCACGAGGGTTTGCCTCGCCGATATGGATGACGTTCAAACAATCTGTCGAACTTGGCGGGCATGTCCGAAAAGGCGAGACCGGCTCGACCGTCGTCTACGCCAGCCAGTTCACCAGGACCGAGACCGACAGCCAAGGCGATGAGGTTGAGCGCGGTATCCCGTTCCTCAAAGCCTATTCGGTCTTCAACGTTGATCAGATCAAGGGATTGCCAGACCACTATCATAGTGCGCCGCCGCCGGTGATCGATCCCGTCACGCGCATCGCCCACGCCGATGCGTTTTTCGACGCGACCGGCGCCAGGGTCGTCTATGGCGGCGCCGGGGCATATTATTCCCCGTCTTCCGACCACATCCAGCTCCCGGTCTTCGAGAGCTTCCGCGACGCGGAGTCATTCGTTGCCGTCAGGGCGCACGAGACAATCCACTGGACGGCTCCGGCCCACCGGGTCAACCGCGATCTCAGCCGCTACCACAAGGATCGCAGCGAACGCAGCCGCGAGGAATTGATCGCCGAGCTGGGATCGGTGTTCCTCTGCGCCGATCTCGGCATTGTGCCCGAACTCGAGCCACGACCGGACCACGCCAGTTACCTTAAGTCCTGGTTGGAAGTGCTCTCCAACGAGAAGCGCTTCATCTTCTCGGCCGCCGCGCATGCGCAACGCGCAGCCACCTACCTGCACGATCTTCAGCCGACGGCGAGCGTCGCGGAGGCAGCCTGATACGAAGGCCCGACCGTTGCCGTTCAGGAACTCCGTCGTGGGCCGGTCATGACGGGAGGCCGGGGTGGGAACGGCGCATCTCGCCATACGGTGATGCGGACTGTGACGCCGATGAAGGGACGCCCGTCTTCATTCCGGTTGTTCCTGCTACGGGCACATCCACCTGCGTCCTCGATGTGGCTGGTCTGACCGAAGGCCGACCTCGCTGCGCTCGGTCTCGCTCTTGTCCGCAACCGCCGGTCTCCACTTTCTTCCCCTGGCCAAACCACCCCACGCGACAAGTCGCGGGGGCCCCCGGATTTCGCGGCCATTCCTCGCGAGGCAAGAAAGTCTCTCCCGGCCGCCCTCCACTGACGTTGCGGCCCCTCCGGGGTGCGGGTCGATCGCCTCCGGTCTGTCGACCGCCATCGAGGTCGCGGTGGTCGCGGCTCGAGAAATCAAAGGAATGAGACAAATGGCTACCATCGGCACCTTCACCTCGACCGGCAGCGGCTTCAACGGCGTCATCAAGACCCTCAACCTCAACGTCAAGGCCAAGCTGGTCCGCGTCGAGAACCCTTCCGACAAAGGCCCGCACTTCCGCATCTTCGCGGCAGCCAATGTCGAACTAGGCGCAGCCTGGCAGATGACCTCCAACAAAGGCCGCGACTACCTCTCGGTCAAGCTGGACGATCCGAGCTTCCCCGCTCCGATCTATGCCACCCTGATCGAGGTTGAAGGCGAGGACGGTCTCCAGCTGATCTGGTCCCGGCCCAACCGGGACTGATCACGCCGGCCTGTAGGCCCCGCCGAAAAGGGCGGGGCCTTCTGCTTGACGCCGCGGTCAAAAGAGATGGCCGGCCTTAGCGGTGAAAGGACTGCCGAGACTGGCTTTCGAGCCGATTTTCGGCTATACAAAAGAGCAAGTTACAGGAGCCTGAAACATGACCGCAACGCTAATGGAAAGCCCCGCTGTCGCAGATCGCGCACATGCGCTGCGGCTGGCCCAACAGGTCATCAGAACCCTCGATCAGAAGCCGCTTGAGCCCATCGTCGCGGCGATGCTGACCGACGGCCACAAGGCCGCGCTTTCGGCAATGGCCGTGTCGCGAGACGAGCCAAATCTGTACGAGCAGTTCCTCGTCCTGTGTGAAGAGGCCGGGCTGTTGAGCGAAGAGGATTGCGATCAGCTGGGCGATGCCTATGTCGAAGCAAGGCGCGCCCGTGCCGCTTGATGAGTGACCCCTATCTTTACCCGGGCACCACAGTCCTCATCAATAATTTCAACATCAGGGATCAGGCCAAACTCGATAGCAAGGAGCGTCGGGAGACCCTGAAGACGTTGAAGGGTCTTTACGACAATCCGGTCAAGGGCGAATTCGGCCTCGCGCACCTGCTGGAAATACACCAGCGCATCTTCGCGCCGGTGTATCCGTTCGCCGGCGAAATCCGCCGCATCGATATGGTCAAGGCCGAGGAGAAGCTGGGCGGCGGCAGTGTCGAATACGCACCGTTCCATCTTGCGCGCCTCCAGGCCGAGCACTGCCTGAAGCAACTCAATGCCCGCGACTGGTCGGGTCTCAGGGACCTGTCGCGGCCGGAGGACATGGCCTCATTTGCGGGGATGATTGTCGACCTCTGGAAGGTCCATCCGTTCCGGGAAGGCAATACGCGCACGACCATAACCTTCATGCACCAGTTTGCGGCTGCCAAGGGCCTCGCGCTGGACCGTGAGTTGATCCGCACCAATGCTGAATATGTCCGTCACGCGCTGGTGGTCGGCACCCATGGTGAAACCCATTATCTGACGCGCATCCTGACCGACGCGCGCCAACGCGAACATGCGCGCGAGCAGAGCCAGGCGCGCATGGGGGCCCAAAGCCGTGCACCGTCACAGCAGTCTGCGCGCCGCGCGACGGCGCTGAATCCTTTAGCGTGAAGACCAGACGTCTCAGCGGATCGTCATCGTTTCAGCGGATCGTCATCAGGTGCCAGCCCCATGCCGGTTCGCGCTCGAAAGGGGCGGGGCTCCGTCGATTTTCCAGTTTCCCCGAAACAACAGGGACCCGAATGAACAGCACCGCTGAAATCGAACAAGCCGATCGCGGTTATGCGACGGGCCAGCTTGGTCGGGAGCCCGCAAGATCGGCACATGCGCAGCAGCTTCTGCGCCGCAGCACGTTCGCCAAGCCGCTAGGACTGTCATGTGAAAAGCAGGCGCGCGTTCCGACCAGGTGAGATCGCGGCTGCGCAAGACCCCTGCCGATCCAAACATCCGCTCAACCTGGCTTTCAAGGAGACATGCAATGGCAACCATCACAACACCCGACGGGACCAGCCTCTTCTACAAGGATTGGGGACCGAAAGACGCGCAGCCTATCGTTTTCCACCATGGCTGGCCGCTCAGCGCCGATGACTGGGACAACCAGATGCTGTTCTTCCTGTCTGAAGGCTACCGTGTGGTCGCGCATGACAGGCGCGGCCATGGCCGGTCCGACCAGACCGACACCGGCAACGACATGGATACCTATGCCGCCGACGTGGCTGAGATCGCCAAGGCGCTCGATCTGCGCGACGCGGTCCATATCGGCCATTCGACCGGCGGCGGCGAAGTGACCCGCTATGCGGCCCGCGCCGAGCGTGGCCGGGTGGCCAAGGCCATCCTGATCGCCGCGATCCCGCCGGTGATGGTCAAGTCCGACGCGAACCCGGACGGCGTCCCCATGGATGTCTTCGACGGCTTGCGCTCGGCCCTTGAGACAAACCGCGCACAGTTCTATCGCGATCTGCCAAGCGGGCCCTTCTATGGCTTCAACCGGGAGGGCGCGAAGGTCAGCCAGGGCCTGATCGACAACTGGTGGCGCCAGGGCATGAGTGGCGGCGCCAAGGCGCACCATGACTGCATCGAAGTGTTTTCTGAGACCGACTTCACCGAAGACCTGAAGGCTCTCGCCATTCCCGTGCTGATCATCCACGGCGAGGACGACCAGATCGTGCCCATCGAAAACGCGGCTCACAAGGCGATCAAGCTCGTCCGTGACGGAACGCTGAAGACCTATCCCGGCCTTTCTCACGGCCTGTTCGCCACGCATCCCGAGGTGGTGAACCCGGATATGCTGGCCTTTATCCGCGCCTGACTGGCCGAGCCGCCTTGAGAAGAGGTAAGATCATGACCGATACCACGAACGCCATTTTCGGGAGAGGTTTGCAGACACAGCCGCTGCACGCTCGGGTCATAACTCGATGGAGGCTGCCAGTGAACACATCTCAAACCACTGAATATTCGTGCTGTTGTGAGAGGCGTGCCTGATGAAGCAGGTGCGTGCAGCCGTGATCGAACGGGCCAATGATCCCTTCGTTATACACGATATCACCCTTGAGGCGCCCCGGCCGGATGAAGTGATCGTCCGTATGGTGGCAACAGGTATCTGCGCAACCGACGCGCATGTCCGCCAACAATTAATTATGGCGCCATTACCGGCAATCCTCGGTCACGAGGGTGCGGGGGTCGTGGAACGGGTCGGATCGACTGTCAGCCACGTGAAACCCGGAGATCACGTCGTCCTGTCCTACCACGCCTGCGGACAGTGCAAGCCGTGCCTGTCCTCTCATGCCGCCTATTGTGAAAAAGTCTGGGAGGCCAACTTCGCAGGCGCGAGACTGGACGGCTCCACAGGCGTTCGGCGCGAGGGTCCGGACGGGCTCCATGCTCACTTCTTTGGTCAGTCCTCGTTTGCCACCTATGCGCTCGCCCACCAGCGCAACACCATCAAGGTTCCGTCCGACATTCCCCTGGAGATCCTCGGGCCCCTCGGTTGCGGCATGCAGACCGGCGCGGGGGCGATCCTCAAGGCGTTGAAGGTCCCGGTCGGTGCCACCGTTGCGGTCTTCGGCGTCGGCGCGGTCGGCCTTGCCACGATCATGGCTGCCAGGATTGCAGACGCTATGACCGTCATCGCCATCGACGTGAACGCCGGGAGGCTGGAGTTGGCGAGGGAACTGGGCGCGACGCACGTCATTAATGCAGCCAGCGATAAAAACATCGCGGCTGCGATCCGGCAGATCGAGCCGCGCGGCATCGAGTTTGTACTCGAAACCAGCGGGCGTGCATCGAACCTTGATGCCGGAATTGCTGCGCTCGCGCCAATGGGACATTTCGGGTTCGTCGCCTTCAACGACCGTTCGGAGGCGGTTGTGGACGCGGCGCGTCTTTCGGTCGGGCAGACGCTTCAGGGCATCATCCAGGGCGACGCCGTTTCGGCATTGATGATCCCTGAGCTTATTGGCCTCTATCGCCGCGGCCGCTTCCCTTTCGATCGCCTCATCACCTTTTACGATTTCGCCGACATCAACCGGGCATTCGAGGACGTCGCTGCAGGCCGCGTCATCAAGGCAGTCCTCCGCTTCGAACCTCCGGCTGTCTGAACGGCCGAACTCCCCGATCAGCAGAAAGAAGGAATCAGACCATGTGCGACGACCATCAAAAGCCTATCACGGCTTCAGACACACCAGGGTTTTTCGGTATCGACCGGTACGGCTTTCCAGAAGCGGGAGAGCATCCGCTCGATCCCGCTGAATACTACCCGCCCTATTTCTGGAGCGAGCGCTTTCAAAAGCTCGGCTACCATGTCGAGGAGCTTCGCGGCGGCTTCTACTGGGTGACAAGCGGGGGCTATGATGCAGCGTTCATTGTGACGGACGAGGGCGTGATCGCGATCGATGCTCCCCCGACGCTCGGCGAGAACATGCTTGCCGCAATCGAGGACGTTACCGACAAGCCGGTGACGCATGTGATCTACAGCCACTGGCACACCGACCATATCGGCGCAGCCACCGTATACGGGCCGGACGTCGAGATTGTCGCCCACGAGATTACCAAGGAGCTTCTCGAACGTTTCCCGGATCCGGGCCGGCCGCTGCCGACGATCACCTTCGCAAAAGAGTATACGCTGACGGTCGGCGGCGTTACCCTGGAGCTGTCCTACAAAGGCGAGAACCACTGCCCCGGCAACATCTTCATCTACGCGCCGGCGCAGAAGGTGCTGACCTGCATCGACATCATCAGCCCCGGCAGCGCCACCTTCATGCACTGCGACGCCTCCCAGAACATCACCGCCTGGTACGAGGCGCAGCACCAGATCATGGAGTACGATTTCGACTATCTGGTCGCCGGGCACCACATGAAGTACGGTACGCCCGAGCTGGTCAGGGAGTCGATCGAGTATTTCGCTGATATTCTCGAAGGCGCTCAGGCGGCCATCGACAAATTCTCGCGATCCGACCGGCTGATCGACATCCTGCTGAAGCCAGGGCTCGACCGCTTCTGGGTCGGGTCGGAGAACTGGATCAACTCAATGGCCAATTATGCGACCAAGCATGTGCTCGAGAAGAAGACGAGCAATGGGAAGCTCTGGTCAGAGCGTCTGGCCGGCGTGACGAGCATGACCAAGTATCACGCCTATACCGTTAAGGAGTCGATCCGCCTCGAGCGGCCGCGCCCCAACTACCGGCTGCGCGGCGAGAATTCGCCGCCGTTCCTCGCCTGAACTCGAGCCCGCTCCTCCCGTCGCGACCCTGCGCCTCTTGTGAATTGCCGACCGGCTGGAATCCGGTCGGCAATTGTCATCCTGGACCAGGAACATGTTTCGCAAGTGCCCGACGGGCGAGTTATTCATGAATGACAGGGCGCAATGTGCCCGCATGCGGGAACTTTCCCTGTCGATAGGCAGCGTAATAGCCTGCGAGCTCCTCCGGCGACCCAGCGATGAAAGGCCCTTTCGCAACCACCTGCATGTCCTGCGGCTGACCGGCATAGAGCAGCAGCCGGGCGCCGTGCTGACCTGCCCGCAGCGCAAGCAGGCTTGCGCCGTCAGCGGAGGGGTCTGACCAGCCGACCATGTTCGCTGCCAGCTTCTCGGCCGAGCGGCCGGCTTCGATATCTCCGTCAATGACCACAAGGAAAACATTGTAGGAGGCAGGCAGCTGCGGCGTGAAGACGGCTCCCGACGTCAGTTCGATGTCGGCCAGCGTGACCGGAACTTCGTTCAGTGTCGGCGCCGCTGCACTCGCCAACTGCCCGCTGTAAACCTTTGCGACAACGCCGGACTCAGCGTGTACCGGCATCTCGGCGCGACGCAGGACCTGCACACGCGGAGGCATGTTGCGCTGCGCCTCCGGAAGGACCAGCCAGAGCTGGAACAGGCGCATGCCGGTGGTGGCCTTCGTGTCTTCCCCATGGACGATGCCGCTGCCAGCGGTCATCCACTCGACATCGCCCGCGTCCAGCCGGCCGTTGATATCCTCCAGTGTGCCGTTGAGCATGAAGGTCACGGTCTCCAGCCCGGCATGAGGGTGTGCATCTCCAAGGGGCCCTGCCTGGGTGATGTTGTCATCAGCCATGAGGAAGAAGGGGTCCGTGGCGGGCAGGTTATCGGGCTCTACCACCAGCGCAGCCTTGTGATTCTCGCCGGCGAAGCCAGGCCCGAGCGGCGGGATCCGGGTGACGCGGGCTATTGATCTTTCAAACATGATTCAGATTCTCCATGGAGTTTGAGCCGGACGTTCACCACCGCGCCTGGTATCGCGGCGGCTTCATTGTCTTGCCTCCGCCGCCGAAGGCGCGTTTCCCGGCGCGTTCAGAGAGATTTGGCGCACCGGATCGCGCACGGCCCGACGATAGTCGGACGGGCTCACGCGTTGGTGCTTGATGAACACCCGGGCAAGCACCTGGTTCGACGAATATCCCACCTCCTGCGCGATCTCGGTGACCGGAAGGTCCGTCGTCTCCAGCAGTTCGCAGGCCTTCTCCACTCTCAGTCGTGTCAGATAGACTCGCGGCGGCACGCCGACACTCTGCTTGAACATGCGCGCGAAATGAAAAGGTGAGAGTCGCGCTTCGGCTGCCAGTTCGTCGAGGCTGATGTCTTCTGAAAGCCGCGCCCGCAGCAGTTCCAGGCAGCGGCTCTCTGCCCACGGAGCGAGGCCGCCCCTGGCTGGCCCGAATGGCGCGCCGCCCAACCGGCAAAGTTCGGCCAGGATCTCGCAGCCTGCGGCCTGCGCCAGCAGGCGCGACGGCGCACCTTCCTCATCGCACAAGACCCACAGGTTCCGGACCGCGGACCGGATAGTTGGCGAGTCTAACGCCCCCATACAGAGTTTCTGATAGTCTATAGAAAACCGCCCATCGGCGGCTTCATCCAAAACGGGCTGCCACCGCGCCAACGGAAACGACAAGCTGCGAAGCTCATGAGCGGCGTCGACAATGACCGTGTTTGCGAACCTTGGAGCGGAGAGAAAAAAGCTGCCCTTTTCGCTCCTCACATCGAAGCGCCCCCCTCCCATATCGCCGCTGACACGGCTGCCACCATGCAGGTCTTGATACAAGACGAGATCCGGGACGGCGGGGTCGGACATGTCCCCGGCCGGCTGCGCGGCCTCAAGTAGATGAATGATGTCACCTGCGGACTTCATCGAGCGCACATAGTGCGCAAGGTGACCGTTGCTGTACCATTGAGCAAAAGAATGATAGGTCATGCTGCGTCGCCTTTCGGAGGGCGGTACTCGCTTATCGCAGATTCGCACGCCGCGCCGCGGCTAGCCCTGATCCTTGCCAGTACGCTGTGGGCGCCGCCATTTGCGCGGACGGCTTGGTCTTCAGGTGCATAGCTCGACGGCGACCCGGTGAAGGCGTCCGCTCGACCGGCGTTTAAGGTGAAGGCGGACATTGGGATTTGGCATCATCCCGCTAGTTGTATCGTTTCACAACCAATGTGTATCGTTGCAATTGTGACCTGTCAAGGCTACGGTAGGATACCTCGGACTACCAGATCCTGTCGTCTGGCGACTGGCTTGGTCCTTAGGCGTGATCCGGCTGGGAAATCTGTCCGAGCTCGTTGAATATGGAGGAGTGGAAATGGCCCGGAACAGCAGTAAGGTGAATGGACCCATCGAGAAGAAGCAGACCAGAATCCGGGCGCATTGATTGGAACCACGCAGCAAGAAACCGACGCTGAAAACCATTGCGACCGCATTGGGTTTGGGCGTCACGACTGTCTCTCGCGCCCTTCGTGACGATGACAAGATCAGTGCCGCGACGCGAAAATCCGTTCAGGATATGGCGCGCAAGCTTTGCTACCATCCCAGCAGCGCCGGTCTGCGACTGCGGACCGGAAAGACGAACGTACTGAGCCTTGTCCTGGATACCGAAGAGGAGATCGGCAGCTTCCTGTCGCAGATTGTCTTCGGGATCACCGAGGGCCTCGAGGGCACGCCTTATCATCTCATTGTCACGCCCTATTCGAAGCACGGCGATCCGGTCGCGCCGATCAGGCAGTTGGTCGAGACCGAAGCCGTGGACGGAATCATCATTTCCCGGATCGAGCCCGAGGACACCCGGGTGAATTTCATGATCGAGCACGGCATGCCCTTCGTGACCCATGGCCGGACGCACATGGGCGTCGAACATCCCTACGTCGATTTCGACAACCACGCCTTTGCCCGGATCTCGGTCGAATGTCTCGCCAGCCTGGGGTGCAAGCGACTGGCGCTGCTCGCCCCGCCGGCAGGCCTGAGCTTCCACGACCACACGCGGCGAGGCTTCGAGGAGGCGATCGCCGGGCAAGGGCTGGAGGAGGTGCAGTTTCAGGGCATCTCGAACGACAGCTCGATCGAGCAGATCAGGCTCGCCGTCAGAAACCTGATGCAGCAAAGCCCCGCGCCGGACGGGCTGATCAACAGCTCGGGCGGGGTAAGCGGAACGGGCGGCGCGATCCTGGCAATCCAGGCCGGCCTGAAGGATATCGGCGCTGTCATCGGCCGCGACGTCGATATCGTCACCAAGCAGCTTTTCGCAAACCTTTCCGTATTCGGCGACGCATTCTACGTTGTTCACGAGGACGTGCGGGAAACGGGCCGATGCCTGGCCAAGGCGTTGCTCGGGTCGATCGAGTGCAAGCCCGTCTCAGAACTTCAGACCCTGTTTGTTCCGACGAAAGTGTCGCTACAGTCGACGACTAACCGAGACGCATGATCGTCTCACTGGCTTGCTGTCGCGTCGCCGCCAGACGGGCTCTGTTGCACGAGTTACCTTAGCGCCGGACGTCCCCTTTCCCCGATCCGGGGTATTGGACAGCGGGCGAACGTCCACATCGCTGGTGCTGAAATCGGATGCTCGGATTTCCAATGAATTCTCGTAGATCCCGGTTTGGATCGTGCGCCAGGCCCGCCCCTTGGGACCGAAACCACACCTGTTCGTTCCGCAACTGCGAAGCGTAACACCAAGCTCTATCGCTTCTCCAAGGAACGCCCACGAAAAGATCCGCAAGACTGGGACGACGACAGCAATCCCGGGAACGAAGTCAAATCGATTTCCTGCGCTGATGTGTGGATGGTCGCGGGCAGTTTCGGAGTGCGATGGCTGGCTTGCAGCAATCAATGATGTGATCCGTGCGGGAAGGAGTGACCATGCCACAGCAAGACGATCGGCGATTGCCGTTGACAACAACGTCGGGCGCGCCAGTGGGTGACAACCAGAACAGCCTGACCGCCGGTGATCGCGGCCCGGTCCTCTTGCAGGACTGGCAGCTGATCGAGAAGCTGGCCCACCAGAACCGGGAACGGATCCCCGAGCGGGTGGTCCACGCCAAGGGCTGGGGCGCGCATGGGATGTTCAGGATAACGGGCGACATATCGCACCTGACCTGCGCCAAGGTGCTGCAGCCCGGCGCCGAGACACCTTTGATCGCGCGTTTCTCGACGGTTGCGGGGGAAATGGGGGCGGCCGATCATGAGCGGGACGTTCGCGGCTTCGCGCTCAAGTTCTACACGGAAGAAGGCAACTGGGATCTGGTGGGCAACAACACGCCGGTCTTCTTCGTGCGTGATCCGCTCAAGTTCCCCGATTTCATCCATACGCAGAAGCGCCACCCGCGCACGAATCTGCGATCGGCGACGGCGATGTGGGACTTCTGGTCCCTGTCGCCGGAAAGCCTGCATCAGGTGACGATCCTCTTCTCCGACCGCGGCCTGCCGGTCAGCCCGATGCATATGAATGGCTACGGTAGCCACACCTACAGCCTATGGAACGACGATGGAGAGCGGGTCTGGGTCAAGTTCCACTTCAAGACGTCTCAGGGGCATCGCCACTACACGAACGCCGAGGCGGAGGAGGTCGTCGGCAGAACCCGCGAAGGGTATCAGGAAGCTCTGTTCGGCGCGATCGAGGAAGGAATCTACCCTCGATGGATCGTGCAGGTTCAGGTCATGACGGAAGCGCAGGCGGGCGAGTTGCCCTTCAACCCGTTCGACGTCACGAAGGTCTGGCCCCATGCCGATTTTCCGCCGATCGACATCGGTGTGCTCGAACTCAACCGCAATCCGGACAACTACTTTGCCGAAATCGAGCAGTTGGCCTTCAGCCCATCGAACGTCGTGCGAGGCATCGGCCACTCGCCCGACAGGATGCTGCAGGGCAGAATCTTCGCCTATGCGGACGCCCATCGCTACAGGCTGGGCACGCACTACGAGGCGCTGCCGGTCAACCGGCCCCGGTGCCCGGTCCATCATTATCACAGGGATGGGGCAATGCGATTCTTTGGCAACATGCCTAATCCGGATGCCTATTACGAGCCGAACAGCTTCGGCGGCCCGGTAGAGGACGGATCGTTCACCGAACCACCGCCCCAGATCGAAGGTCCGGCTGCCCGGTTCGATCATCGGGAGGGGAACGACGATTTCAGCCAGCCCCGCGCCCTGTTCCTGTTGTTCGACGACGCGCAGAAGGCCAGGCTGTTCGCCAACATCGCCGCCGCGATGCGCGGCGTTCCCGACAGGATCGTCGAGCGGCAGATCGAGCTTTTTCGGCAGGTCCATCCCGATTTCGGCGCGGGCGTTTGCGCGGCACTGGATGCGCTCGATCCGCAATTCTGATCACACTGGCCGATGCGAAAACCCGTCTGAAGGTTCATAAGCATAAGGGGAAACCAGGCGCGGAAGGCATCACCGGAATGACCAGCGGCATACACCACGTCACCGGCATCACCTCCAATGTGCAGGCCAACGTCGACTTCTATGTCGGCTTTCTCGGGCTAAGGCTTGTGAAGCGCACCGGAGGCTACGCGGACGCCGAGCAGTTGCATCTTGTCTATGGAGACGGCCTCGGCAGTCCCGGCTCGTTGCTGACGTTCCTTGTCTGGGAGGCGGCGGGCCGCGGCCGTACGGGCATCGGCCAGGTATCGGAAGTGGCGTTGGCGGTGCCGCCAGTTTCGCTCGGTGACTGGATTACCAGGGCGCTCGCCGCCCACATACCGCTCGAGGGTCCATCTCGCGAGTTCGGGGAGCCGGTCCTCCGGCTGAAGGATCCAGACGGGCTGATCGTAAAGCTGGTCGGAATGGACATGGCAACGCCAGCCCCACGTCCGAACGCACCCACCCGGCTGCGGGGCGTCACGCTCCTGACGGACAAGGCGATTGAGACCGCAAGCTTTCTGACACGTTTCGGGTACACCGAAGAGCGGCGCTCAGGCGTTACACAGCGCATGGACTCCGACACCGACATCGTCGATGTCAGGGAAGTGTCTGGTTTCGTGCCTTCCGTGTCCGGCGGCGGGGTGCCCGACCATGTCGCCTTTCGGGCGCGCGGCATCGATGAGCTCCGCTCCATGCGGCTTTCGCTGAAGGATCACGGGCCCACCGAGGTTCATGATCGGAAGTACTTCGTGTCGCTCTACGTTCGCGATCCCGCCGGTATACTGATGGAATACGCGACCGACGGGCCGGGCATGACCACTGACGAAGCGCCTGCCGAGCTTGGCCAGACACTGTTTCTGCCGCCGCATGATGCCGATCGCACCGAAGATCTGAGGGCAATGCTTCCACAGATTGCCTTGCCCGGCGAAGAGAGGTTTCCGGCCCGCGACCTTCCTTTCATTCACCGTTTCAACCGGCCGCAGAATCCGGACGGCGCGACCTTGGTGCTGCTGCATGGCACCGGCGGCAACGAAGCCGATCTGATGCCGATCGCACGACGCATAGCCCCGCATTCGGCGCTGCTCGGCGTGCGTGGCCGAGCGACCGAGGAAGGAACCAATCGCTGGTTCCGCCGCGTTGACGCAACGACGTTCGATCAGCAGGATATACGTGGCGAAGCCGAAGCCTTCGCGGCGTTTGTCGAAGGCGCCGTAACCGGCTATGGCCTCGACCCCGACAAACTTGTCTTCCTCGGCTATTCCAGCGGCGCCAACATGCTGGCGGCGGTCATCCAACTTCATCCTGGCGTCGTGCGCCGCGCGGTTCTGTTGCGCGGCATCCAGCCCCTGGAGAAACCACCGGCCGTGGATCTCTCGGACACGAGCGTACTGGTGCTAACCGGACGTGATGATGCGCTTGCTCGTAACGCGCCGGCGCTGGCGAACGCGCTCATGGTTCAAGGAGCGCGCGTCGACAGTCTGGAACTCTCAGCCAATCATGAACTGGCCGTTGCAGACGTCACTGAATCAGCTGAATGGATTCAGCGAAGACTCTCTATGAATACGTAGTCCCTTTGCACGAGCAGTCCTGTTGGGGCCGAATTGGACTAACCTGCTTCCAAGGGTTTCCGCGACCGTGGGCAGGCTTGGCGATCGCCTCGACCGACGGCCGCTGACGATCAGCTCCTGCGCATCAGGATCATCTTTTCCTGCGTCATGTCGCGCATTGTGTAGGGGATGCCGCCAGTGCCGTATCCGGATTCCCTGCGACCGGCGAAAGGCATCCAGTCGGTACGGAATGCGGTGGGATCGTTGATCATAACGGCCGAGGCATCGAGGCGGTCGGCGGCGCGCAGCGCGACATCTATGTCCTGCGCGAAGATGCTGGCCTGGAAGGCCGTGGGCAGCGCGTTGGCCTGGGCGATCGCCCCGTCCAAATCGCGGTAGCGGTAGACCGCGACCACAGGGCCGAAAACCTCCAGCGTCGATATCTTCGCATCGGCAGCGGGGTCGAGCAGAACCGCCGGCTGCAAGGTCGTCTCGGAGAGGCGCCTGCCGCCCGTCGCCAGTGTGGCCCCTCCGGCAACAGCCTCATCGATCCACTGCGCGACCCTGTCGGCCTCGCGCGGCAGGATCAGCGGCCCGACTTCAGTATCCTCCAGGCTGGGATCGGCGGTGCGCAGTCTTTCCACGCGGGCGACGAGCCTCTGCGTGAAATCCTCGGTGATGTCGGCATGGACGAAGATGCGCTGCGTCGACACACAGACCTGTCCGGCATGGTAGTAGCCGCCCTTGACGATCGGCTCGATCACCTTGCCGAGATCGGCGCTGCGGTCGACGATGGCGGGTGCCGCCCCGCCATGCTCGAGCGCCGAGCGCGTGCCGGGGGCGAGCTTGGCATGCAGCGACCAGCCGACCCGGGCCGAGCCGATGAAGCTGAGGAAAGAGACGCGGCTGTCGGTCGCCAGCTTTTCGGCCAGAGCGTTGTCGTCCGTGACGAAGGTCTGGCACCACGGCTCGGGCAGACCCGCCTCGCGGACCAGCGCCACGAATTCAAGACATGACAGCGGTGTCGTGGCGGCCGGCTTGACGATGACCGGGCAGCCGACCGCGATGGCCGGCGCGACCTGATGGACGATCAGGTTCAAAGGATGGTTGAAGGCGGAGATCGCCGCGATGACGCCGATGGGTTCCTTCGTGGTGAACGCCCAGCGGTTCTCGGCTGCGGTCGACAGTCCCATCGGGATCTCGCGGCCGGCGAAATTGCGCAGTTCGTCGGCGGCGTTGTGGACGCCGTCAATGGCGCGGTTGGCCTCGATGATGGCGTCGGGCAGCGGCTTGCCGCCCTCACGGGCGATCTGCATGGCCAGATGATCGCGCTTGCCCTCCATCAGCGCGGCCAGCTTGCGGAGAATTGCAACGCGCTGGTGAGGCTTGAGCCAGCCGTCGCGGTCCCTGAAGACCTGCTCGGCCGCCTGCAGCTTGCACTCCAGCGCGGCGGCATCGTCCGTCTCGATTTCTGTGATCGGCACGCGGTCAAACGCCTGAACGACCTTCAGCATTGTCGGTCTCCTTGAACTTCCGTTACTTGCATTCCACGTTGGGCGTGCGGTTGCGCAACTCATCGACGAGCACACGGGTATTCTCGGAATAGTCGATAGGCACGTCGACCAGATGGACACCGCCGCCGGCGAACGCCGCCACCAGCGTCGGCGCGAGATCCTCGACCGCGCTCACCCGCGAACCCTTCGCGCCATAGGCCTCCGCATAGCGCACGAAATCGGGATTGCCGAAGGTCATGCCGAAATCCGGAAAACCGTCGACAGCCTGCTTCCAGCGGATCATGCCATAGGCACTGTCGTTCAGGATGACGACGACGAGGTTCAGGCCGAGGCGAACTGCGGTCTCCATCTCCTGCGAGTTCATCATGAAGCCGCCATCGCCGCAGACGGCCATGACGCGGCGGTCCGGATTAAGCATTGCCGCCATCATCGCCGAAGGCAGGCCGGCGCCCATCGTGGCGAGCGCATTGTCGAGCAACAGCGTGTTGGCGACATGGGTGCGGTAGTTGCGCGCGAACCAGATCTTGTACATGCCGTTGTCGAGGCAGGTGATGCCGTCTTCCGGCATCACCTTGCGAACGTCATGAACGAGACGCTGTGGCGTGACCGGAAAACGGCCCTCCTCGGCGCGGTCGTTGAGGCGGGCGAGGATGCGCTGGCGCAGATCGAGCATTCCCTCGTCGGGCGTCAGCTTTCCTTCGAGCCGCCCGGCAAGCGCCTCGACGGCAGCGCCGATGTCGCCGATCACCTCGATATCGGGGTGGTAGACCTGCTCGACAGTGGCTGACTGGTAGCCGACATGGATGACCCGTGGCCCGCCGGCGCTTTTCATCAGGAAGGGCGGCTTCTCGACCGTATCGTGGCCGATGGCGATGATCAGGTCGGCGCGCTCGACGGCCTCGTGGACGTAGTCGCCCTCCGACAGCGCCGCGGTTCCCATGTAGAGGTTCGAGCCGCCGGTGACCGCGCCCTTGCCCATCTGCGTGTTGAAGAACGGCAGCCGCGTGCGCCTCACGAAGCTCGAAAGCGCTTCGACCAGCGCAGGCCGGTTGCCTGCCGCACCGACCATGACGAGCGGTCGGCTGGCGCCAAGGATTATCTCCGCCGCGCTGTCGAGCGCCAGAGCCGAGGCGACAGGCCGCTCCGCGGTGTGGACCGGAATGACGGAGGCGTTCTCGATCTCTTCGGCCGCGACGTCCTCCGGCAATTCCAGATGCACCGGCCCGGGTCGCTCTTCCATCGCGACGCGAAAGGCGTCACGCACCGTGGAGGGTATGGCGGCTGCGCTGACGATCTGGCGCGTCATCTTGGTCAGCGGCTTCATCGACGCCACGATATCGACGATCTGGAACCGGGCCTGCTTGGCGCTCATCACCGGCTTCTGGCCAGTGATGAGAATCATCGGCATGGCCCCAAGATGCGCATAGGCCGCCCCGGTCGAGAAATTGAGCGCGCCGGGGCCGAGCGTGGCCAGGCAGACGCCGGGCTTGCCCGTCAGCCGTCCATGCGTCGCGGCCATGAAGGCCGCGGCCTGCTCATGACGGGTCAAGAGCAGTTCGATACCGGAGGTTCGTAGCGACTCCAGCAGGTCGAGGTTCTCCTCGCCCGGCACGCCGAAGATGCGTTCCACGCCTTCGTTCTCCAGCGCGGCGACAAGAAGGTCCGATCCCTTGGGCATGGTCTAAAGCCTTGTGTTGACGGTTTCGGCGGAACGCGCCGCAATCTTACAGGCAAGTGCAATCGCCACACATCGTCCGCGCTGCTTCAGGTGTTGGTCCCATGAAGAGAGTGTCAAGGAGAGGCCGATCAGACAATGATCGCGACCTCATCTTCTGCAGAGGCCACTAAACTGTGACCACCACTTTCCCGCGCAGGCCGTTGGCCGATCCAGCCTCAAGATGCGCGTGTGCTTCGCCGATGCGCGCCAGCGGGTAGGTCGCACCGACAACAGGCCGGACCAGTCCGCGCTCCACAAGACGGGTCAGCGCGTCGAGCTTTCCCCGGTTCTGACGTGTAAAGAGGAAGTGATAGGACGCATTGCGGCCCCAGGCTTCGATAAGGTTCTGGGGTTGGGCGATGTCTACCAGCGTCACCACACGACCCATCTGCGCAAGGACCAGTGGGCTTCTGGTCAGGGTATCCCCCCCAATTGTATCGAAGACCACGTCGACACCTGCGCCGCCCGTGAGATCGTTGATCACTTCGACGTAGTCCTCCGTCTGGTAGTCGACGGCAAAATCCGCACCGAGCTCTGCCACGAAAGCGTGATTTTTCCGACTTGCGGTCGTGAAGACCTGAGCCCCCATTGCCTTGGCTACCTGGATCGCGATGGTGCCGACTCCACCAGCGCCACCATGAATCAGGATCGTCTCCCCGGCTCGAAGCCGCGCCCGCGTCTCGAATGCTTCCCAAACAGTCCCGCCGACCAGAGTCAGGCTTGCAGCTTCCTGATGGCTGAGGTTCTTCGGCTTCCGCGCGACCAGGTTCACATTGGCAACGTGCTGCTCGGCGTAGGAACCTTGCGCGCCGAAGATGAGAGGCGTGTAGTAGACTTCGTCCCCGACAGCGAACTCGCTCACTTCGTCGCCGACTTCTTCGATGACGCCGGAGATATCATGGCCGGTGATCGCAGGGAGTGGGACGTAGTCGGCATAATCTCCTCGCCGGATCTGGTAGTCCAGGGGATTGACGGCCGTCGCGTGAATCCGGACACGCACTTCCCGAGATCCAACCGAGGGTACGGGGACATCTCTCATCTCGAACGCATCGCTCCCCCCGAACCTGGTGAGCACGGCAGCCTTCATAGTATGTTTCATCATCTACCTTTCTAGCCAACTCGATAGTCCGATCAGTAGAGGCGGCTTGGTTTCTGCATGTCTGGCACGCTGTACCAAAGACTGCGCGCTGAACCGGGCGAGCCGGCTGCAGTCAGCCTCCAACATCCGGCGATTGCAGGGCAGTCGATCACCGTGTTGATTTGATCCTACCGAAAGCCCCCGATAATGCGGTGCGGAGGCTGCTGCGCAGGTGCCAATATTGCGCTTCTTCCCTGTTCCCAAGGACAGCGCACCGGGCCGCGCTTTCGGGTCCGCGCGACACATCGCGCCTATTCCACCGCTTCGGCTGCCTGCCGGATCACATCGGCGACTTCGTTGGGGTTTGTCATTGGCAACATGTGACCATTCTCGACCTCCTCCACCGTCGAACCGGCTCGCTGCGACATCTGGCGTTGCAGGTCGGGCGTGATGGTCCGGTCGAGGGTCGCGATGACCGACCAACTCGGCTTCTCGACCCACGCTGCCGATTGTGTCTGGAATTCGAGGATCGACGCATTGGATGCTGCCTGCGACCTTGCCACGAAGATGGCGTCTTGATCGGACAGGCCATTGCCGACAACAGTGAGAAATCCGTCTTCATGGATCAGGTAGTGGCCATCGTCGAAGACCGTGAGCATGTCGGGTGAGAACTCGCCCGGATTGGAGGCCAACAGGCCCCCGCCGCTTTCTCCGACATCGGGTTGGAACGCCGCGATATAGACGAGGCCCCTGACGTCAGGGTCGGCACCGACTTCGGTGATCACGATGCCGCCATAGGAATGCCCGACCAGAAGCATCGGGCCGTCCTGAACATCGACTATCCGCTGGACCGCGGCAATGTCAGCTTCGGTGGATGTCAGCGGCATCTGCGCGACCGTGACCTTGTAGTCCTCCGCGGTCAGACGATCATAGACGTCGCGCCAGGTACTGCCATCGACATTCGCGCCATGGACAAGAACGATGTTCTTCACATCGGCGAGCGCCGCGCCTGACGGTAAGGTCACGAAGCCGAACACCATGGCACTGGAAAGAAGGAGAGACGGTAGATGATACATGATCGGGGTCTCCGTTCGATGTTGATGTGATGTTGCTGCGGGGAGCCCGTTTGGGCGACCTGTCATGGCGGCATTCAGTTCTCGGACATCGAGAGCCAATCGACGGCCCTGTTTTCTATCGGCAGTACGCGACCGAGAAAGTCACGGACGAGCGCCGCTATCTCTCCCGCGTGCGTCTCCAATGCAAAGTGTCCCGCATCCAGCAGATGTACCTCGGCTTCCGGAAGGTCGCGCTTGTAGGCTTTGGCACCCGCGGGAATGAACGCCGGATCGTGACGTCCCCAGGTGGCCAGCAGCGGCGGACAATGCGTGCGGAAATACGCCTGGAAGTCCGGATAGAGTGCCACGTTGGTGCGGTAGTCGCGGATCAGGTCGAGCTGGATGTCCTCGGCCCCGGGCCGCGCCATGTAGGCGATGTCGAGTTCGTATCCATCGGGAGAAAGGTGCTCCGGATCGGCTCCGGTCCCGTATTGCCAGTTCCTGATCGTATCGGGTGACAGGGACGGTCGGCAGGCTTCGCGGTTCGCGTCGCTCGCATCGCGCCAATAGGCCTCCCACGGTCCCCACTGGTCGCTGAAACCATCGGTGTAGGCGTTGCCGTTCTGGCTGATGATCGCCGAAACACGTTCAGGGTGACGCATCGCCAGGCGCAGGCCCACCGGCGCGCCATAGTCGAAGATGTAGAGCGCGTAGCGATCGAGCGACAGGGACTCGGTAAAGCCTTCGATCACGTCGGCGAGCCGGTCGAAGGTGTAGTCGAACATCCCGCGTGGCGGTGCCTTGGTCTGGCCGAAGCCTGGCAGGTCGGGCGCGATGAGCCGATAGCGATCTGCCAGAAGCGGGATCAGGTCACGGAACATGTGGCTGGCCGTCGGGAACCCGTGCAGCAGCAAGACAACCGGGGCGTCGGCCGGTCCGGCCTCGCGATAGAACACGTCAACTTCGCCGACTTGCTGCTTGCGGTAGTGTATCGTGGCCATGCTTGGCTCCTTTGCGTTTGGGGATATATGCGCTGCCGCCGCGCGGGCCGGTGCCGCCATAGCGGCGATCATCGCCGTTCCTGCCAGCATCGCGATCATCGATCGACGGCAGTGACCTGTTTGATGAGCGCGCATTGAGGTGTCACGCTTGCTCGGAGCCGGACGGCGCAGTGGCTTCTCGGACAGCCGCTACCGCCTCGGCGATGGGTACGTCGCCGCCGGTCACCTCCAGGATCAGGCGGCTCAGGTCGGGCGATTTGAGCAGCGCGACGACCGTGGTTGCGACGTCGTCGCGCGTGATCTGCTCGTGGACCTTGGCGAGACCAAGATCGACCCGACCCGTCCCCGGATCGTTAAGAAGCGCAGAGGGGCGCACGATCAGCCAGTCGAGATCTGTCTGAACGAGCGCGTTTTCCGCCCGCTTCTTCTGAACCATGTAGTGCTCGAACGAAGCGTCCATGCGCCGCTCGCGCCAAGCTTCGGGGAAGACGGAGACGAGTATGAACCGTCGCACGCCGGCGAGCGCTGCCGCCTCTGCGAGCTTGCCCGGTCCATCGCCATCGATGCGGGTCGTCGCATCGTCGCCATCCTTGCCGCCGGCGCCGGCGCTGAAGACGACCGCGTCGGCGCCGCGCACCGCGTCGGCGAGCTCATCGACCGACATCGCGACGAGGTCGCCGAACTTGGCCTTGATGCCGAGGGACGCCAGCGCCTCGACCTGACGCTGCTGACGTACAAGACCGGTGGGTTCGTCGCCCGCCGCGGCAAGTTGCTCCCGGACACGACGGCCGACGCCGCTGCCGATACCAACGATGAATACCTTCATGCTTTTTCTCCATCGTGGGGAAGCGCAAGATCGCGACCCCGTCGACCGGCTCGCCCTCGAGCAACTCGTGAGGGCCGTAGAAGGCGAGCGGTTCTAGCGGATGCGCGTCGCGCGCGGCCGGCGTCCGCTCCCGGTAGCGATCGAGCGCCTGCTCGTCGTTAACCGTGTCACGGACGAAGACCACGTAGGCGCTCATGCCGACGCTCCGAGTTCCTCGACCAGGCGCCGGGCGGCGCCGGCGGACGAGGCCGGGTTCTGGCCGGTGATCAGCAGGCCATCCTGTACGAAGTACGGACCCCAGTCAGGACCCTTCGAATAGATGCCGCCCTTGGCCTGCAACTCGTCCTCGACGAGGAACGGCACGACTTTCGTCAGGCCGACGGCGGCCTCCTCGCTGTTGGTGAAGCCGGTGACCTTCTTTCCTTCGACGAGCGGACGGCCGTTCGGCGTCTTAACGTGACGGAGCACGCCCGGCGCGTGGCACACCAGCGCGACCGGCTTGTCCGCGGCAAGGAAGCTTTCGATCAGCGCCGCCGAGACCGGGCTTTCGGCGAGATCCCACATCGGGCCGTGGCCGCCTGGATAAAAGACCGTATCAAAATCAGCCTGGGATATGTCGGCGAGCTTCACGGTATTCGCCAGCGCTTCTCGCGCCTCGGCGTCGGCTTCAAAGCGGCGCGTGTCCTCGGTCTGGAAGTCGGGCTCGTTGCTTTTGGGATCAAGCGGCGGCTGGCCGCCGTCCGGCGACGCGAGCGTGATCTCGTAGCCAGCTTCCTTGAACACATAATAAGGCGCGGCCAGCTCTTCGAGCCAAAAACCGGTCTTGCGGCCGGTGTCGCCGAGCTGGTCATGCGAAGTCAGAATTATTACGACTTTCATGACTTTATTCTCCAATAGGATGTTTGTACGGGCCGCCGCAGTGGCAAGAATAATCGCGGGCGCGGAGGTACCCACGCACCGAATGCTAGGGTTCGTGAAGCTCCGCGTCCTCATGGTAGATGGTCCGGATCGCCGCGATCCGCCGTGTAGGGTCGCGCTCGCCGAACACCAGGTCGAGATTGGCCTGCATGAGCTTCTCGAAATCCATCCGTGCCTCCATTGTGTAGTTCTGGGCGGCGACATGGATGACGAGGCTTGGACCTTTCCGGGCCGCCTCGCCATCCCTGCTCGAATCAACCCGCCGAGCTCGGCACCGGCGTGTTGAGCAGTTGCTGCTCCCAGAGATAGGCGATGGCGCTGCCGCCGATGTGGTACTTGAGGGCGTCGTTCAATTCGGTCGCGGTCTCGGCCCGGGCCCAATCGCGTTGCCATTCGGAAGCCAGGGCCAGCCAAGTCATCATGTTGATGCCGGCTGCGATCATGCGCTGAATCGCGACCTCGTGGGCCTCGAGCGACGTGCCGCCCGACGCATCGGTGATCACGGTGACGTCCCAACCTTCTCCCGCCGCCTGGATCGCCGGCATCGCGACGCAGATCTCGGTCCACAGGCCGGCGATAATCAACTGCTTGCGGCCCGTCGCCTTGACCGCATCGACGACCTTCGGATCCTCCCAGGTATTGATGAACGTCCGGTCGATGACCTCCTGGTCGGGGAACACCTCGGTGACGTGCGGGAAGATGACGCCGCCGCGGACGGCAACTACGCTGGTCAGAATCGTGGGAACGCCGAACACCTTGGCCACCTTAGCGAGCGCGGTCGTGTTGTTGACCACCGCCTGCGGATCGTGGCTGTTCAGGTTCGCCAACTGGTAGGGCTGATGGTCTATCAGGACGAGTACGGAATCCTCGGGGCGAAGAAGCGAGGCAAGGCCGTTGCGAAAAGTCATTCCAATCTCCTGGGTCTCGAGGGAAGCGCTCATCGGCTGCTTGAAACTACCGAAGGCTCTCGGGCACTGCGGTGCAGGTCGTGCCACTCTGGTGCCGTTCTTGCTCCCAATCAGGCTTGTCGCTGCGCGAAGACTTGAGTTCGTTCGGTTTCTTGGAAAGGGTACGACGATCGCTCGGCAGGATCAGGCGATCCGACGACAGAGGATGATGCACATGAGTTGGAACCCAGCACTCGAACCCGGTTGTCCCGACGAGGTCGGCATAGACGCGATCGAGACCCTGATCGTCCCGCGTTCGCGCGACCTCGGCGGTTTCGAGGTCCGGCGCGCCCTGCCGGCACCGAAGCGGCAGATGGTCGGGCCGTTCATCTTCTTCGACCAGGCCGGGCCGGCAGAGTTACTGACCGGGCAGGGCGTCGACGTCCGGCCGCATCCGCACATTGGCCTCGGCACGGTCACCTACCTGTTCCAGGGCGACTTCCATCACCGCGACAGCACCGGCGCAGATCAGATCATCAGCCCCGGCGCGCTGAACTGGATGGTCGCCGGGCGCGGCGTTACCCATTCGGAACGCACGTCGGCGGCCGCGCGGAGCGGCCCGAACAGCCTGTTCGGCATCCAGACCTGGCTGGCCTTGCCGGACAGCCACGAGGACGTGGCGCCCAGCTTTGAGCATCACGGCAAGGAGACGCTGCCCGTCATCGAGGACAGTGGCGTCTCGGTTCGGCTCATTCTCGGAAACGCCTATGGCAAGATCGCACCGGCGACGATGCTCTCCGAGACGTTCTACGCCGACGTGAGGCTCGAGCCGGGAAGCCGGCTGCCGATGCCGGACAACCACGAAGACCGCGGCATCTACATCGTCGAAGGTTCGATCTCGGTTGCCGGACAGGAATTCGAGGCAGGCCAGATGATGGTGTTTCGGCCGGCCGACCGCATCACGGTGGCGGCCGGAGAGCGGCGCGCGCGATTGATGATCCTCGGCGGCGCGACCTTCAACGGACCGCGCTACATCTGGTGGAACTTCGTCGCCTCGTCGCAGGAGCGCATCGAACTCGCCAAGGCCGAATGGCGCGCCGCGAACTGGGGCAAGGGGCGCTTCGATCTGCCTGTCGACGACCGGAATGAGCACATTCCACTTCCGGATTGAACGAAAACAGCCTGGAGAAGCGACAATGAACAAGTGGCCCCACCTCGATTACCTCGGCTGGCGCGAAACGTGTTCGGCCGTGCATCTCTACCTCCAGATCGCAGGCAAGTATCGGCTGGCGCACACGCCGTGGCTCAACCATTCGTGGAACGCGACCTTCTACGTCACGCCCCACGGCCTGGCCTCCTCGCCCATACCCGATGGGCCAGGCATCGAGATCCTGTTCGACTTTCGCGAGCACAAGGTTGTGGGCACCTGCGGCAACGGCCGCAGGAAATCGTTCGATCTCGGGCCGATGACGGTTGCGACATTCCACGCGAGCTTCGTGCAGCTGATTTCCGAACTCGGCGGCACTCCCACCTTCAACGGCAGTCCGAACGAGGTGCCATTCCCGGTTCCCTTCGCCGAGGATGATCGCGACCGGCCCTATGACCGTGAAGCCGTTCAGCGCTTCCATCAGGCCCTGATCGCGGTCGACAAGGTCTTCAACCGGTTCCGCACGTCGTTTCTGGGAAAGTCCAGTCCCGTTCACCTGTTCTGGGGCAGCTTCGACCTCGCGGTCACCCGCTTTTCGGGACGGCGGGCGCCGCTCCACCCCGGCGGTATCCCGGCCTTGCCGGATGACGTGGCGCAGGAGGCCTACGATCGCGAGGTCTCGTCGGCAGGCTTCTGGCCGGGGGGCGTCGGCATCGACTACCCCGCCTTCTACGCCTACGCCTACCCGGCGCCCGGCGGCTACCGTGCCGCGTCCGTGCATCCCGATGCCGTGTTCTGGCACGAGGGGTTGTCGGAATTCGTCCTCCCCTACGATGCCGTGCAATCAGCCGCCGATCCCGACGAAGCGCTGATGGCTTTCCTCGTCTCGACCTACGAGGCCGCGGCCGATCTGGGCGGGTGGGACCGTGATCTTCTGGAATGCGCGCACGGCAAGCCCCGACAGGTGCGCACGCCTGATGCTGCGCTGATAACAAGCACACCTTCGGTGGGCGACGAGAAGGTCGAGCGGGAAGATGGTCCGTCGAAGGGACGCTATCGACTGGTCGTCGATGGCGTCGAGGCAGAAATGACCTACAGCCGCGCCAGCGACGGCCTGATCATCATCGACCACACGGAAGTGCCCGCGGCCCTGCGCGGCCGCAAGGTGGGCGAGCGACTGGTGCGCCAGGCGATTGAGGATGCGCGGCGCGACGGGGTCGAGATCATTCCGCTCTGCCCGTTCGCGAAGGCGCAGATCGGTCGCCATTCGGAATGGCAGGACGTGCTGCGTCGGTGATGGGAGGATGGCGGCGCAACTGCGCGGCTCTGCACACCTTCCTTTCCAGCCATCTCCGGAGCGAGAGCAACAAGTAGGAACATTCCAACGGCAGGAGCGATGAAATGAACGATGTAAAGTATTGGATTGTCGAACACGACGGCGGCTGGGCCTATCGGGTGGACGGGACTTATTCCGAGACCTTTCCGAGCCATGATGCGGCCTTCGGCGCGGCGCGGCGGGCGGCCTGCAAGCAGTTGCGGCCGGGCGAGACCACGGGCATCGTCTGGGAGGACGCGACCGGCCACTGGCACGCGGAACTCTCGCGCGCCGGCGACAGGCCCCAAGCAGAGGTCATCGGCTGATGCAGCGCTGCGGCCTCATTGTCCAAGACCGGACCGTTTCCTTCCGGCCCGATCGCGACGTCGGGAAAACATTTCCCAGCTTCAGCAAGCCGGGCAGACGCCTATGACCGGGATAGGGTGGGGAACGGTCAGACCGCTTTTGGAATGGTGCTCGCGCGCGCCCTCGTAGCAATCCCGGCTATTTCGGCTTTACCGCGCCGTAGCGCAGGCCATCCAGCAGCAGCAAGACCATTCGTTCGGTGTGCGCCGGCCCATCGTCCCCGGAAGCCACGGCGAGGTTGCCGATCGCACGCAGCAGATCGTGGGGAGCGACGTCGCCACGGACTTCGCCCGCATCGGCAGCGGCGTTCAGCAGCATCGACAGAGCAGGCTCGAACCGGCTTCGGAAATAGTCCGGCAAGGCGGCGAATGCCGGGTCGCCGGAATGAAGCGCGGCGGCCAGCCCTTGCTTGGTTGCTAGGAAACGCGTGTAGAGCATCAGCCAGGTTGCCAGCGCATCGGCAGGCCCGCGCTCGGCGGCAAGCGGCCCGGCCGCATCGGCGCAGGCATCGACCTCGCGGCGGAACACCGCCGCCACCAGGTCGGCGCGGGTCGGGAAACGGCGATAGAGCGTGCCCAGCCCGACACCGGCTTGTGTCGCGATCTCGCGGATGGGTGCATCAACCCCCGAACGGGCGAACACGATCTTCGCGGCCTCCAGAACCGCTTCCTCGTTCCTGCGGGCATCGGCGCGCATTCGCGGCGCGGACGTCTCGCCATCGCCCTTGGTCAGTGAGGCGGACTCGATCGCATTGCGGGATTCAGACACGGCCACTTTCGTCCTCTTAATAAACGGAACAATGATCCGTATATGGCGTATCGGATCACTGATCCGTTTGATAGTTAGGAGGCTCCCTGTCCTATGTCCAGCTCAATCATCGAAGCCCGCGCACAGAGCTTTGGCCTGCCCGCGGTCGTCTCCATCGCTCCCATCGCCTTGCCGTCTCAGAGGCGTGGCGTCGACCTGCACGTGCGGGTATCCGTGCCGATCACAGGCGACGCGCTGCCCGTCATCATCTTCTCGCATGGCAACGGCCAGTCGCTTTACGCCTATGGTCCCCTCGCTGATCATTGGGCGGCACACGGCTTTGTCGTGATCCAGCCGACGCACCTGGATTCGCGGATGCTGGGCCTTGCCCCTGACGATCCTCGCCGCCCGCAGTTCTGGCGCTTCCGCGAGGAAGACCTTGCGGCCATTCTCGACGGCCTCGATCACATCGAGGGCGAGGCACCGATGATCCAGGGGCGGCTCGATCACTCGCGCATCGCGGTTGCCGGCCATTCATGGGGCGGGCAGACCGCCAGCACATTGCTCGGCGCCACCCATCCTGATCCTGACGACGGATCGGTGGTCAACAGGAAAGATGCTCGCATCAAGACGGGCGTGCTCATGGCGACACCCGGTAATGGCAGTGAGGATTTGAGCGCGTTCGCAGCCCGCTCACTGCCGTTCATGCATCCGGATTTTTCCGACATGACCACGCCGACGCTGGTCGTCGCCGGCGACGCGGACAAGGGTGGTCTGACCTCGCGCGGGCCGGACTGGTGGCGCGATGCGTACGATCTTAGTCCTTCGCCCAAAGCATTGTTCACCGCCTATGGTGGCGAACACGCCCTCGGCGGCATCCCCGGTTACGAAGCGCGTGAGACGACGGACGAACGGCCCCAGCGGGTCGCCGCGATCCAGCTCCTCTCAACCGCCTTCCTCCGCAGCGCGCACTATCCCGGCGATCCCGCTTTTTCCGAGGCGGTCGCGGCACTGGAGGCCGACGACGCGCCGGAAGGCAGCATCGAGACGAAGTGAGCCGGACGCCCGGCGTCCGCTCCATTCCCTCACGATCACCACCACCAACCCCATTGGAGTTTTGCATGAACACGATTCTCATTACCGGCAGTTCGTCCGGCTTCGGACTTGAGACTGCCCGCTATTTCCTCGATCGCGACTGGACTGTCATTGCCACGATGCGCTCGCCGCGTGGGGACGTGCTGCCTGCGTCCGAGCGCCTTCGGGTCGTCGCGCTCGATGTAACCGACGCCACCAGCATTGCCCGCGCCGTTGAGGAAGCGGGACCGATCGACGTCCTCGTCAACAATGCCGGTGCCGGCCTCATGGGCGCGCTGGAAGGCGTGTCGATCGACGCAACACGCCAGCTCTTCGAGCTGAACACGTTCGGCACCATGGCGATGACGCAAGCCGTGCTGCCGTGCTTTCGTACGCAAGGGACGGGCGTGATCGTCAACATCTCGTCGGCCGTGACGCTCAAGCCATTGCCGATGCTGTCAGCCTATACGGCCAGCAAGGCGGCTGTGGAGGCGTTCAGCGAAGACCTCGCGCTCGAGGTAGAACCGTTCGGGGTCCGAGTGCGACTGATCATTCCCGGTCGTGCGCCTGAAACCTCGTTCAGCGCGACCGCCCGTGCCCGCTCGCAGAACGGCATACCCGAAGCCTATTCCGACTGGGCCAGGCAGGTGTTCTCCGCAGCACCGCAGCAGAAGGCCGAAGTCACTACCGCAAGCGACGTGGCGGAAGCGGTCTGGCAGGCGGTGACCGATGCATCCTCTCCGTTCCGCATCCCGGCTGGCGCGGACGCGGTAACGCTTGCTGCGAATGCCGCATAACGGCGGGCCTTGCCCCTTCACTGGCCGGATCGTTCGACGCGATCCGGCTTTCCCAGCGGCAAGATCAGGCGCGGCAATGTCGGTGGTGTTCTCATGATGGCGGGTTATCGGCTCGGAAGGACGAGATCAACTTGGCAATGCCTCTGGACTTCATCCTTGAAAGCGATGCGATCCACGCGCCGGACGAGCATTATGATGTCGAGCGTTTTAATCGTGCCCCGGGGCATCCGGAGCTGGATTCGCATTCTGAACGAAGTCCGCGGCATTGCGAGGGCATGACGCCGATATCCCGTGCCGGTGAACAAGGGCCGGCTTTCTTGCCACTCGCAGGTTACCTTCCGGTATAATATTGTCGCGCGGTCTGCTGGAGCAAGCAATTGAGTGTGAGACCAAAGGTTCGAGAGGACCATCCATTCCTGCTGTCGACGGCTCCGGTGAGCCGGGCTCAATCGCGCGCGGCCTCGGGTGTCCTGGGGCTGTTGGGGGCCGCGATGCTGGTCACGGTGCCGTTCGCGCAGGTTCCGATCGACAATTCGCAGGTGCTGGTCCCGGCCTATGCAATTGCCGTCTTCATTGTCGATCTGATCACCGCGGCCCTGCTGCTCGCGATGTACTCGGTGCAACGCTCGCGTGCCGTGCTGGCCCTGGCGATCGGGTATCTCTTCTCGGGCGCGATGGTGCTGCCCTGGGCGCTCACATTTCCCGGAGTGGCGCAGTCCCTCGGCCTGCCCGAGGCCGGGCTGCAGACCACCGCCGCGATTGCCACCCTGCGACGGCTCGGCTTCCCGCTCTTAGTGCTGGCCTACGCGCTGATGAAGGAGACGGACCCCGATCCGCAACATGCGCTGGAATCGGAGCGGCGCGTGATCGCTGGAACCGTGGCCGCCGTCATTGCCATCGTCGGCGGCCTGACATGGCTGGTCCTGACCAGCGAAGACGCGTTGCCAAGGTTCATGCAGGACGAAAATCGCGTCACGGCGCATTGGCGGTATGTGCCGGTGTCCGCAATGGCACTTTGCGGGGCCGGCCTTTTCGCTCTCTGGGTCCGGCGGCGCTGCGTCCTCGACATCTGGTTGATGGTCGTCCTCTGCACACTTCTGATCGAGATCATCCTGCTCGCCTATCTCAGCTCCGGCCGCCTCAGCATCGGCTGGTGGGCAGGGCGGCTCTTCGGGGTCGTCTCCGCCAGCATCGTCCTCGTGGTCTTGCTGGCGGAGACGATGACGCTCTACGCACGGCTTGCCCGCTCGATCTTGGCGGAGCGCCGCGCGCGCGAGACCCGCCTCACGGCGCTGGGGGCCTTGTCGGCGACCATCGCCCATGAGATCAACCAGCCCCTGGCCAGCATGGTGACGAATGCCAATGCCGGCTTGCGTTGGCTCGGACGGCCGGATCCGGACCTCGCCGAGGTCCGCGCGGCACTGGAACGGATCGTCGATGACGGCCATCGCAGCGCCAGCGTCATCGAGGGCATCCGGGCCATGTTCAAGAAGGGGACGCAGGAACGGGTATGCGTGAACGTGAACGACCTCGTGACCGACATCATCCGCCGCGACCTGAGCGAGGCGAAACTCGGTCGAATAACCATGCAAACCGATCTCGATCCGCATTTGCCTGCGGTGACGGGGAATCCCGTCCAGCTTCAGCAGGTCATCTCGAACCTGGTCGCAAATGCCATCGACGCGCTTAGTAACGTCACCGACCGCGAGCGCCTGCTCCGTGTCAGATCCTCGCAGTCGGACGCCGACCATGTCCTGGTGTCCGTGGAGGATTCCGGCACCGGGCTCGATCCGGCGTTGAGGGAGCGGATCTTCGAGCCGTTCCAGACCACAAAAACCGACGGCATGGGCATGGGCCTCATGTTTTGCCGGTCGGTCATCGAAGCTCATGGCGGCAGGATTTGGGTGATGGACAACGCGCCGAATGGCGCCATCTTCCGGTTCACGCTGCCAAGTGCCGAGGAGCTCATGTCCCTCACCGGGGAGGCGACACCGTGAGCACGGACCGACCCCTTGTCATCATCGTGGACGACGACCCCTCCATGCGCATGTCGATCGAGAGCCTGCTTCGCTCCGTCGGTCACGCCGTGCAGTCCTTCGCGTCGACCCAGGAGTTCATGCAGGGCGCACAGCTCGACGCGCCCGGCTGCCTGGTCCTCGACATCCGCCTGCCGGGACGCAGCGGGCTGGAGTTCCAGCGGGAACTGGCCAGCCGGGAAGTGGAGCTTCCCATCGTCTTCATCACCGGTCATGGCGACGTGCCGATGTCGGTGGCCGCCATGAAGGCCGGGGCGATCGAGTTCCTCACCAAGCCGTTCCGCGACCAGGACCTGCTCGACGCGGTTCACAGGGGCCTCGAACTGGACAGCCAGCGCCGGTCGGAGGCCGCAATGCTGGCGGAGCTGTCGCAGCGCCGCGAAACGCTCACCCCGCGCGAGCGCGAGGTCATGGCGCTTGTCGTCGCGGGCCGGTTGAACAAGCAGATCGCCGCCGAGCTCGACCTCAGCGAGGCCACGGTCAAGGTCCATCGCGCGCAGGTCATGCGGAAGATGGAGGCGAAATCGCTCCCCGACCTGGTGCGCTTCGCCGACAGTCTGGCACTCGATACCACAAGGTCGTAGCGGGCCTAACCCAAGGCACAATTGTTCCCACCCACCGCGTCGGTGCATCTGTCCGGGCATGAGCGATTGCCTCGTTCAGCGGTGCGGCGCACGGCCATGGCGGCTCCGCCGGTCACGCCAACGGCAGGGATGGTGATGCCGGACGACCCATTGATCTCCATCGTCGACGATCACGAGAGCGCGCGCGAGGCGGCAGCCGGGCTCGTCAGGTCGTTCGGGTTCGCGGCCGCGACGTTCGGGACGGCGGCCGGGTTCCTGGCCTCCGGCGACCTGGCGCGGACCGCCTGCCTGGTCGCGGACGTGCGGATGCCGGGCATGAGCGGGCCCGAGCTTCACGCCCTGCTGGTGGCCACGGGGACGCCGATCCCGACGGTTCTCGTCACCGGCTATGCCGACCACGCGGTGCGGGACCGCGCATTGAAGGCCGGGGTCCGCTGCTATCTCACGAAGCCGCTCGACCCCGAGGACCTGCTCGCCTGCATTCGCTCATGTATCGCCGGTGGGGCCGGGAGGTCCGGTTGATGACGAAGGACGCAACTCCCCCGCGACGCGCCGGGAGATCCGCCATGCTGCGCAGCCCCGCCTCCGGCGTTCCGTTCACCCGCCGCGAGATCCTCATCTCGACGCTTGCCGCAGGCCTGGCCCAGCCGACGGGTCCGGACAGGCCGCGGGATCGACGACAGACACAGCCACGGAAGGAGACTCACCATGGGTTATGCCTCTTTTGCCCAATGGTACAGCGAAGGTCACCTGGCGAGCTATGTGCGCACGATGAAGTCCGCAGGTGGTATCCTTCATCTGCTTGAAGCCGCTCAGCCGGCCGGGGACATGTCCGCCCCCGCCGTCCCGGATATCGTCCTCAATCAGGATTTGCTTGGTGGCACCCGCGTCAGCGGCGATTTGGGAGGGGGGCGTTTCGATGTGAGGAGCAGACAGGGAGACCTCTTTCTCGCCGCTCCAAGCTTCGCAAATACGGTTATTGTCGACACCGCTTATGAGATTCGCAGCTTGTCGTTTCCGTTGGCGCAGTGGCAGTCCGTTCTGGATGAAGCCGCCGACGGGCGCTTCCCCGTGGACTATCAGAAACTATGTGCAGGGGCGTTCGCCTCGCCCACTATCCGATCGGCCATCCGGAACTTGTGGGCTCTGTGCGATGAGGAGGGCGCGCCGTCGCGCCTGCTGGCGCAGGCCGCGGGCTGCGAGATACTGGCCGAACTCTGCCGGTTGGGCGGGGCACCGTTCGGGCAGGTCAAGGGCGGCCTCGCCCATTGGGCGGAGAGGCGTTGCCTGGACCTCCTGCGGTCGCGGCTGTCAGAAGACATCAGCCTCGACGAGCTGGCAGCCGAAGCGCAGCTTTCGCCTTTTCATTTTGCGCGCATGTTCAAGCAGAGCGTCGGTGTGCCGCCACGCGTCTACTTGACGCGACTGAGAATGGAGAAAGCCTGCGAACTTCTCGAACACACGGATCTGCCGATCACGGAGATCGCGCTGGAGGTCGGGTATGCGTCAAACCAGGTCCTCGCCCGTGTTTTCGTCAAGCACATGCGCGTGAGCCCGTCCGATTATCGCAGGGCCGTTCGCGATCCGGTGCGCTCCTACATGCTGCGGTGATGCTCGCTGTCGCGTAGCCCTTAATTGTGAGATGAGAAATTCAACGAAATCAACGGCTGTGCTTTGCCCTTAAATGTGAGATTTTGCCTTTAAAGCTGAGACAGGGTTCACAGGCTTGTGCGGCAAACACCGATGGATAATGATAGCGAAAGCACCGTTGCCGTTGGTGCTGAAGAGACACGCAGGGCGGCCGTGCTGCGTCCGCTTGTTCAGGCGTTTCTCAAAGGTACTGGCAGGCTGGAAAGTGGCATCAATGATGCCGTTTGGGAACTCGGTGTAAGCAGGGCGACGGTTTGGCGTTGGATAAAGCGACTGGCTGAAGAGGGTGGGCGCACCAGCGCTCTGGCTCCGCGAAAACGGGGCTGCCCGACTGGTACGACTTTGATATCCGGCAAGGTTGAAGCCGTCATTGAAGCGCATCTTCGCCGTTTTTTCTTACGCCGGGAACGTCCGAGCCTGTCGCGCGTCGTGACAGAGATCCGCAGCGCCTGCTAGCAACAGGGCTTGCATCCGCCAACGCGGCGGACGGTTCAGCGTCGTCTGGATGACCGCATGAGCAATTACTTCGGCGGGAAAGCGGTGGCGACGATACAACGGATTACAAACGTGCTTGCTCATGCCCCCCGTTCGCACAGCTTCATCTCACATACGTTAACTTTACGGTGCCCCAATGCCTGCTGTCACCGTCAAGTTAAGCCCCAGAAAGAGGCTTTGTCTGAGCTGGATGGCAAAAGGCAAGCGCACGTCCGAAATCGCGCAAATCGTCGGAACCAAGGTCCGGACGGTCGAGTATCACCTGCAAAATGCTCGGCGAAAGCTGGATGCCACCAATGTCACTCACGCCGTGGCGCTTGCGGTGCGTCAACAGTTGATCTGATCTTGTTCGACCGCGTGAAGGCCGTTCCGCCTCTACCTCGTGTAAGTTGTGGTTGGCGACGGCAAGAGAGTTGTCCGCGATGGCGCCTACGGCCCCTACCCTACCCGGCCGGCCGTTTGAGGCATGTGCGGGTTCGCGTCTTGATCGGCTGCCGATATCGGCAAGGGAGATCGGCAACTAATATCGGCAATTGTGCTGACTTGTTGTCTCTAATGCCTTACATTGCAATCCATTGAGGCACGATAGAGATCGGCAAAGAATGCTTGAAACCCCTGCCCGGATCGAGCCGCTGTTTTTTGACGACGCGGTGCCGACCGTTCTGGCCGATCTTGCAATCGAGCTGCAGAAGGCCGCCGATGAACTCGGCCGAGGCTTGCATCCGGAGTCCGCTGACGAATTGGCCGATCTCGTACGAGTCATGAATTCGTACTATTCGAATTTGATCGAAGGCCACAACACACGACCTCGGGATATCGAGAGCGCCCTGGCCGGCGCCGAGATAGATCCCGAACGTCGTCCCCTCGCCCTCGAGGCCAAGGCCCATGTCGAAGTTCAGAGGATGATTGACGGCTTCGGGTTGCGCGGCGAGCTGCCGAGCCCGACTTCGATCGATTTCATACGGTGGGTTCACCGCGCCTTCTATGACGAGATGCCCGAAGAGTTCCGGTTCATCGACAAACCTGATGATGCCAAGGCCGAGATCGTACCTGGCGAGTTCCGGATGTCCGCGGAACATGATGTCGCTGTCGGCCGCCATCAGCCACCGTCCTCTGACAGGGTGGTGGCTTTTATGGAGTATTTCCAGAAGCGGTTTGCCATGGCCGAAAAGCAGGCGAGCCTGCGGATCATCGCGATTGCTTCAGCTCATCACCGCCTCAACTACATCCACCCGTTTCCAGACGGTAACGGCCGCGTCAGTCGCCTGATGTCTCACGCCATGGCGCTCAAGGCCGGTATTGGCGGCAATGGCCTGTGGTCGATATCTCGTGGCCTCGCTCGTGGCCTGAAAGATCGTGGCGAATACAAGCGCATGATGGATCACGCCGACAGTCCCAGACAAGGCGATCGTGATGGACGAGGAAATCTTTCGGGATCGGCACTCAAGGATTTCGTCGAATGGTTTCTTACGGTCGCGCTGGACCAAGTACGGTTCTCGACTGCAATGTTCGACCTCGGACGGCTCGATGCTCGCTACCGCGCCCTAATAAAAGATGTCGTCGACGACAAACGAGCACCTGATCTGGTGGCGGCCGTATTGCGGCACGGCAGGTTGCCCCGTGGCGAGGCCAATTTCGTGCTGAAAACATCCGAGCGCACGGCCCGGAACACGCTGTCGGATCTCGTCGAGCGCGGGTTTCTGAAATCCGACACTCCGAAGGCACCGGTACGCATTGCCTTCCCCCTCGATTTCAGGGAACGGCTGTTTCCGAATCTCTTCACCGACGCCGAAGTTAATGTCCCGGAACCGCCTTCACCGTCTTTCAGGTGAGTGGAATTTCAGGGGTGACAGCCAGAACGACTCTATCCGGCCCGCTAGGAAAGTAGGAACACTGCCTTCGGTCAGCCGAATATCGACATGGTCGGCCCTATGCCGCTGTGCTAGCCCTTTGTAGCCGCGGCAATAATTGCCGGTGATTATGGGACCCTGGACTGGACTTTGACCTCGGCAGTGACGGGTGTGTATCCCCGTCGGATCTTACGCGCGAGCCAGGCCTCGAGCGCTTCGCCGGCTTCAGCGGCCGACGCATAGAGGTCAAGGCGTTGTCGGCCGAGCGAGCCGATCCGCCCCCATGCGCGCATAAGCGCCGCATCACCGTACAACGACGGTTCTATAGCGAGTACATAAAACCTCGCAACGTTGCGAGCGCAATCGCGGCGCTCAAGGACAACTTGGAGCTTCGGCTCGACCATGTCTGATTGTCACCGACTTCCGGTGCCCACGTCCAGCTCGGCATCACCCTCACCAGTTGACGCGCAGGCCGATCTTGCCGCCGACGCTCCAGGTATCGCCGTCGAAGGTGGTGTCGTAATCGACATTGCCGTAGAACGTGGTGGAGGCGTTCAATTGCATGCTGGCGCCGATCTCGCCCTCGATCCACGTCTCCTCCAGGTCCTGCCTGAACGGGACGAAACCGGATGCTGAGGAGAACTCCGTCGTCGCCTCGGCCAGGAACTCCCGCCACAGATTGACACGGCCCCACACGGTGGCGAGCTGCGCCGACGCCACGCCATTGCCCTGCTCCTCCGGGCTGACGGCCCAGATCCGCGCCACGCGCGCGCCGACCCGGCCAGCGAGCGAATCGACGTCCTCGAAGCGGACTGTCGCCGCTCCGTCGTTGAGGTCATCGAAGCTGATGTTCTGGTACACGAGTTGCGCCTGCGGCTCGACCGTCCAGCCATCGCCGAGGTCGAACGGATAGCCGCCCTCCAGTGAGGCGGCCAGCCCGACGCCGTCGGTTTCGCCGTCCCGCAGGCCGCGGTGGCTCGATGTCGTCATGTCGTAGAAGGTCGCCTGGGCCACCGCATCCAGATACCAACCGGTGGCGCCGAAATGCGTCCAGTAGCCGCCGACGCTGACGGCGTCGAAGGAGTCGTCGCCGCCATCGAACTCGACGTCGAGCAGGTTGTGGGTAACGTCCATCTCGCCATGACCGGCGGCGAAATACATCCCGGCATGGTCGCGAGAGCCGTCCCGATGCTCGGTGGCATAAAAATCCATGCCGGCTTGCAGCCCGCCGAAGGCGTAGTCGAACTCCGGTCCGCCGCCGTAGATGCCGAGCGGATCGCCGTCGGTGTGGCCGTACTGGCCGAACACGCGGCCCCAGATGCCGTTGAAGGTAGAGTCCTGCCAGAGGTCGGTACGGCCCCTCAGTTGCTCCTCTTCGCCGACCCGCTCGTGCAGGGTACCGATGAGATGGCGGCCGTAGATCACCGCCATCGGCTGGATCGCCATGTCGAGAGACACCTCCTGCCGGTAATTCGGGGTCGGCGGCGGTGGCGGCGGTGGCGGGCCAGGTGGCGACGGTGGTCCCGGAGGAGGAGGTGGCGGGCCAGGCGGCGGCGGTGGTGATGGAGGTAGCTGCGAGCGCAGGAACCAGTCGTCGGGCCCGGAGGCGTCGAGGCTGCCGCGCTGGAGCGTGTACTCGTAGGGACCCGCCACCGCCGGCGCGGCAAGCGAGAAGGCGCCGGGCGCCGTGGTCTGGCCGGTGACGTCGTCCACCACGAGGATGCCGTTGCCGGTCGTCAGTTCGCCAAGACCGCCGGCATTTGCGATGATCCGCGACGCGCTGGCGGGCTGATAGCGCCGGAGCGCCGCTCGTTCGCCGGAATTGATGCTCCAATGCTCAGAGCGGTGCTCAAGATATCTCTCAATGTCCGCTTTGCTTAAATCCTGGGGATTATGACCGTTGCCGACGTGCCAATCCATCAGGTCGCGAAAACAGGCTGAGCGATTGCCATGTGCACTCTGGGACTCTTAGAGTGGGATGGTTCTGGGCGAATAGGATATTGTTTTTGTTTAGAAAATCCATCTGGCGCACGCCGACGAATTCCCGGTTGGTCAAAAGACACTCGATCGACGAGGCGCCGAACAAGGTGAGATATACGGCATCTGGCGAGAACGAAGGCGCGTGAACCCGAGTTCAGAGCCGTGCAGAATCGACTTGTCATGTTGTAGGATAACCATATTATATTGCTGACTGAGATAGTGCGGCAGCCTCCAACTGCAACCCCGGATCGAGAAAGGGACGAAACTGAGCACTGCGGACAAGAACAAGACCGTCTTGTCGACCCTGCGTGGCGTTGTCGGTGGCGCACATGCGGTTCGCACAGGTGCGCAAGCGGTCGGCAATTTGCGCGACTGGGCGGGAGACCTCGAGGGCCACGCTCTCGCCGTCGTGCGCCCGGGGACGGTCGCCGAAGTTCAGGCCGTGGTTCGGGTCTGCAATGACTTCGGGCTGCCAATCATTCCGCAAGGTGGCAATACGGGGCTCGTTGGCGGAGCGTTCAGCACCGGGACCGACGATGCCGTGGTCGTCTGTCTGGACCGGCTGAACACTGTGCGGCGGGTCGATCCGGTCGGCATGACCATGCGGGCAGATGCCGGTTGTACATTGCAGCAGCTCAAGGACACGGCGAGAGCCGCCGGATGTCAATTCCCCATTGCGCTGGGGTCGCAGGGCAGCTGCCAGATCGGCGGCAATGCAGCAACCAATGCCGGAGGGCTCAACGTGCTGCGCTACGGCATGGCGCGCGATCTTGTCCTCGGCCTCGAAGTCGTCTTGCCCGACGGTGAACTGTGGAATGGCCTGTCGGCGCTGCGCAAGGACAACCGCGGCTACGATCTGAAACAGCTCTTCATCGGCTCGGAAGGAACGCTGGGAATCATAACTGGCATTGACGTCAAACTGCTGCCAGCTATTGCAGCCTCAGCGACGGCCTATGTTGGCGTCGCTTCATTCGAGCAAGCGATGGCTCTGCATGGAGATGCGAGGCGATCCTGCGCGGATCTGCTCGCCGCATTCGAGGTGATCGGCTCCGAATGCCTCGACATGGCGTATCTCGTGAACCCCGGCCTGGCGTTCCCGGTGTCCCCGCAATCACCGGTCCACATTATCCTGGAGGCCTCCTCCTGCGGCCCGGTGGATGTCCGCGCGCTCATCGAGAACTTCCTCGCATCGCAACTGGACTCGGGTCGTGTCTTGGAAGCGGTCGTCGCAGTCAACCAGGCACAGGCCGATGCCTTCTGGAACATCCGCGAAAGTATCGTGGAGGGGCAGGCCCGCCGCGGCTATCATGTACGCACCGATCTTTCCGTCGAACTTGGCGACGTCGCGCTCCTGATCGATCGCGCGCGGGCTCTCGTGGCGGGACACTATCCCGGCTGGCAGCCGCAGGCCTACGGTCATGCCGGCGACGGCAACGTCCATTTCAACGTGCTTCCTCCAACCGGGATGAACGAGACCGCGGTGCGAGGTGACGGCGATGCGCTGCTTGCCGACCTGTACTCGCTCGTTGTCGAGTTTGGCGGTTCGATCAGCGCCGAGCATGGCATTGGCCGTACCCGGCGTACCCAATACTGGTCCTCGCTGTCGCCAGTGGACCGGCGTCTGGTCGCCGCGGTCAAGCACGTGCTGGACCCCGGCGGTCTGATGAATCCTGGCTGCCTCGTGCCGACTGTGAAGGAGAACTCATGAGACAGAGATCACCAAGCATCGGAACGGTCGTGCCGCTTCCCAATCGCGTCGCAGCCCTGTTGAGCACGGAGATCGAGAGGGGAAAACTCAATCCTGGTTGTCGCCTCCCCACCGAGCAGCAGCTCGCCGACCGGTTCGGGGTCAGCCGCAACGTTGTCCGTGAAGCAATCGCGCAGCTGCGGGCCGACGGCATCGTCGAGGCACGACAAGGCGTGGGCGCTTTCGTCATGGCGCCCGAGCAGAGATCGGCGATCCGGATTGATCGCGAGGCCTTGCAGGACAGCTCGAACATGGAACGGCTGTTCGAGCTCAGGCGCATCCTGGAGACCGAAGCAGCCGCGCTCGCCGCTGCACGACGCAACGAAAGCCATCTGGCCTCGATCAAGGCGGCGCTCGACCGGATGGGCGGCGAGGAGCGATGGGAAGACGGCAGTATCGATGCCGATCTTCTCTTCCATCGCGAGATCGCGCGAGCGACGGGCAACGACTACATCCACACTTTCATTTCCTTCATATGCGAGCAGATCCGCCGATCGATCCACTACGCACGCATGACGAATCCGCTGCATGATCTCGTCGAGGTGAATGTGGGCGAGCATGCCCGCATCTACGACGCGCTGCTTGCAGGCGACCCGCGGGCGGCGGGCGAAGCCATGCGCGCCCACATCACCTGCGCCGCCGAGCGCGTTGGCGTGGGGTTGCCTGAAGTCTGCGGCAATGAATCGGGAGAATAGGCCATGCCGCTTGGAAGGGCGAGAAAGATCACTGACATCTGCCTGCTCGTGGAAGACATCGAGCGGACGGTCGATTTTTACGTCAACAAGCTGGATTTCCGCTTGCGACGCAAGGCCGAGGGTTTCGCCGATTTCTGCAGTGATGGCATTACACTCGCCGCTTGGGAACTCGACCATGTCAACCAGCATTGCGGCGTCTCCAATCGGCGAGCGCCTGTGGGCGCGCACAAGGCTTGTGTGGCCATGGAGATCGACCGCGCCGAAGAGATCGACCGGCTCTATCGCGAGCTCGTGGCACGGGGCGTGCCGGTCTATGCGGAACCGCGGGACTATGTCTGGAACGCGCGCTGCATCTACTTCAGCGATCCCGACGACACGCTGTGGGAGCTCTATGCGTGGATCGGCGCCGGTCCCGGCGATTACCACGAGGAGTATCGCCCCGACGGCTGAAGCCATTCGGCCGCGAGGCCGCCGCATGCTGGAGCGGAAGATATCTTCGAAGTAACGGGCAGCAGAACCCGTCAATCAAACAGGAGCCGACAATGAATGGGAACACCTTCAAGCCGAATATGAACCGACGCAAATTTCTTCAGGCCGGCGCGACCTTGGCGGCCATCGGACCAGGCCTGCAACTTTACGCTTCAGATAGCGCAGTGGCCGCCGACAGGATCGTCATCCAGTATGACTGGCTGATGTCCAACGGCCAGATCGGCGACGTGGTCGCCGTCGCCAACGGCTATTTCGAGGAGGCGGGCATCGATGTCCAGTTCAGCCCTGGCGGGCCCAACTCCGCCACCGTCCCCCCCGTCATCTCCGGCGCGGCCAATCTCGGGCAATTCTCCGAGACACCGCAACTCTTCAATGCTCGCGCCAGCGGCGTTCCGGTCAAGATCATCGCCTGCGGCTTCCGCACCGGCCCCTATGCGCTCACCTCTAGGCCGGACAATCCGGTGCGCACGGTGGAAGACCTGAAGGGCAAGAAGATCGGCGTTCAGCCCACCGCGCGCTTCGCCATGGACGCGCTGGCGGCAAAGAACGGCATCGACATCGACGAAATGACGATCATCAATGTCGGTTTCGACAAGGCGCCATTGGTGCGCGGCGAAGTTGACGCCATCGGCGGCTGGGTCACCAACACGCAGGCCCTGAGCGTCGTCGGAGACGACCGGATCGACGTGCTCCTGAGCGACATGGGTCTCAAATCCTACGCCAACGTCTACTTCGCGACCGACACCGCCATTGAAGAGAATGCGGATACGCTTTCCCGTTTCCTGACCGCTGCCGGCAAGGGTTGGGCCTGGATTCACGACAATCCGGAGGATGCCGTTGCCAAGCTCGTCGAGGCGCACCCGCAAATCGACCTGGAATGGGAACTGAAGACGATCGACCTCATTTTGAAACTCAGCTTCGATGCAGACACCGCGCGCGACGGCTGGGCGACCTTCGACCCCGCTTCGCTTGAGGAGCAGCTGGCGCTGTACGACGAGATCGGCCAATATCCCGGCGGGCGACCTGCGCTGGAGGACGTCCACAGTATGAAGATACTGGAGATGACGGCCGAAAGCCGGCCCAAGCTTAACACTCCTGGCGCTTGAACGCGGACGCCGGCATGGCAGTTGCCGTTGAAGCAAGATCGCTCGATGCCGGCTATCGTGGCCGGCACGAGACGGTCAAGGTCTTGGTCGGTCTCGATCTCGTCGTCGAGGCTGGCGCTTTCGTTGCCATTCTTGGCCCCTCGGGCTGCGGCAAGTCCACCTTCCTTCGCATCGTCGCCGATCTGCTCGATCCGATCGGCGGCGAGATCTCAGTGCTCGGCGAGCCGCCGCGCAACATCCGCATTCGCCGCGATGTTGGATTCGTATTCCAGGATTCCACCTTGTTGCCCTGGCGGACGGTACGCGACAATGTCCGGCTCCCTCTCGCCGTCGGCCGGTCGAGCCTGACCCGCGAGATCAAGGATCGGACAGACGCACTGCTCGAAATGATGGGGCTGTCGGCGCTCGCCATGCGCCATCCGCACCAGCTTTCCGGCGGACAGAGGCAACGGGTCGCGATTGCCCGCGCATTGCTCGGCGAACCGAAGCTCCTAATGATGGACGAACCCTTCGGCGCGCTTGACGAGATCACCCGCGACCGGCTCAACGACGAGCTCCTCAACCTTTGGCGCCGAACAGGCACAACCATATTCTTCGTGACCCATTCGATTGCAGAGGCGGTCTATCTCGGCGAGCGCGTCCTGGTGCTCGCCTCCAATCCCGGCCGTCTCCTCCTCGACCGCGACCTGCGTCCCATCAAGGCGGAGGGCAATCGCTGCCAGCGCGAGGATCCGGTTATCGTGGCGGTGATGGCTGAGATGCGCGCGGCACTGGAGCAGGCCTCATGAGAGGCGGAAAGGTTCTTTCTCCGGCGGCGGAGGCCATGCTGCCGATCCTCGGCGTGGCCTCGATCCTGCTAGCCTGGCAGTTCCTCGTGCCGCTCGCCGGTGTGCCGGCCTATATCGTCCCCACACCCAGCGCCATACTCGCCGTCTTCCAGAGGCACTGGCCGCTTCTGGTTGACAATCTGTGGCCGACCGTCATCGAAAGCCTGGCTGGCTTCGCCATTGGCAACCTGGCCGCGGTCGCCATGGCGACCGTCTTCGTCCACAGCCGCTATCTCCAGGCAACCTACTTTCCGGTTGTCCTGTTCTTCAACACGATCCCCGTGCTTGCATTGTCGCCGGTGATCATCCTCATCTTCGGCCTCGGCATGACGCCGAAGATCGTGATCGCGGCCGTCATTTGCTTCTTCCCGACGCTGGTCAACATGATCCGGGGGCTTGAATCGGCAAGCGTGAACGAGCACGAACTGTTCCGGGTGCTGTCAGCATCGCGGTGGGAGGTGTTCTGGCGCCTGCGTTTTCCGCGCTCGCTGCCGATGTTGTTTTCCTCGCTCAGGATCGCGTCGGCCACCGCCGTCATCGGCGCCATCGTCGGCGAGTGGATCGGCTCGGACAAGGGGCTGGGCGCGCTGATCATCCAGGCGACGTTCAACTACCAGTCGGACCGGCTCTATGCGGCGATCGTGCTCTCGTCGTCGCTCTCGATTACGCTGTTCCTTGTTGTGGTGATATTTGAACGCCGTTTGTTGCGGCCCTGAAGCGGATGGGTTCCCGGAAGCTCGCATCCAGCCCGGGTAGCATGGTGGCGGGCCGGATTTCCGGATTCGAAGCCCCACCAGGAGCGCCCGATCGCGCAGGAACATGGCATTCATGGTGGGGCCTTCAGGGAGTTCGTCCACCATGCCCTCGGACAAGCAGCGCTAAGGTCCGCTCCAGAGAAGGAGACGGTTGAGCGTATAAGAGGCTGTTTCGAAAGGGGTTGAGGGGCCGAGGTTCACGTGATTCCAAGGAATTGCGACCTTCCTGGAGATTCTCATGTGGACCC
>NZ_WOAC01000014.1 GCF_009749525.1 Mesorhizobium xinjiangense
CAAAACCCCTTCGGGCCGAAAGTGTTACCCATGTCTCCGATATAAACTGTAACCAATGTGTCCGGAACGGACCGTACTGAAATGGCGCGCCCGAAAGGATTCGAACCTCTGACCCCCAGATTCGTAGTCTGGTGCTCTATCCAGCTGAGCTACGGGCGCGCACAGGACATTTCGAAATGCCCACTTTCGCCTTCGATCGGCGGGCGGCGATGCCGTGTCCCGCGAACGGAATTGCTACCTAATGAAGGTCGGCGCGAAAAGCAAGCCGCATAAACGGAAAACTTTGCTGCCGGACCAACTGCACCTCGCCGCGAGGCGGAACCCCGAGCAAGCGCCCGCCCCCCCCCGATCACGCCATGCGTTGCGCGTTGCGCGCCTGGTCGAGCCGCACCGGCTGGTCGGGTATGGCGATCGCGAAGACGGTATGACCGCCGACGCTTTCCACGAGCTCCAGCGTCCCGCCATGAGCGCGCACCAGCTCGTGGGCGATCGCCAGGCCAAGCCCGGTGCCGCCCGAGCGCGCCGCACCGCGGAAAGCGGCAAACAGGTTCTCGCGCGCCTTCGGCGGCAGGCCGGGGCCCGTATCCTCGACCAGAATGCGGGCGACGGTGCCCTGGCGCTCGGCGCCGATCGTCAGCCTGCGCACCACCGCGCTCTCGGTGTCGGCGGCCATGGCCTGCACGGCGTTGCGCGACAGGTTGATGAGCACACGGAAGAGCTGGTCGGCATCGGCGTCGACCTCGAATTCGCGCGCAACGGCGTTGACGAACTCGACACCCGTATCGGGATCGATGCCGAGCAGTCCGTGCACATCCACCACGAGGCGGTGCAGCCGCACGATGCGCCGTGCCGGCGGCGGCTCGTGAGCGCGGCCATAAGCCAGCACATTCTCCGTGTAGCCCACAGCGCGGTCGAGCGCGCGCACCAGCTTGGGTGCGAAGAGCTGCACGGAGGGATCCGGCACCGAGCTCAGCCGGTCGGAAATCAACTGGGCGGAGGCCAGGATGTTGCGCATGTCGTGATTGATCTTGGAAACGGCGAGACCGAGGTCGGCCAGGTGCTTTTTCTCGCCGAGCGTGCGCTGCAGCTCGCTCTGCATGACGGCGAGTTCGCGTTCGGCGACCCCAAGCTCGTCGCTGCGCGGCTTCGGTTTCATGACGCGGGCGGGGTCATCCGGTTCCTCGGCGAAAGCGACCATGGCGTTGCGCATTTCGCGGATCGGCCGGATCATGATGGCGTGAATGGCGAAAAAGACGAGGCCGGCCGTGATCAGCGAGATCAGGAGGGAAAGCAGCGCCACATTGCGCGCATAGATCAGCATGGCGTTGCGCAGCTTTGCATCGGGCAGGATGAGCTCGAATTCCATCATGCTGTCGCCGACCTTGCCGTAGACGCGCAGCATGCGGTCGCCGCCATAAAACAGCGTGTCGAGCGCTCCCGAAATTGCCTCGATCGGCCCGACCTCGGCCGGCGCAATGTGTTCGTCGACGCTCGGCGGCATCTCCGATTCCACCAGCAGGCGCGACACGCCCCCGTCGCGCACCGCCACCGCCTTGGCGCCGAGGGCCATCAGCACGTCGTTCTGCAGCTTCTGCGGCAGGTTGGCGAGGTCGCCCTGCACCAGAACGACCGAGGCCGAGGCCGCCGTCGCCAGTCGCTCCTCCAGCCAGCGCAAGCGGAAATTCGCGATCGATGGGATGAAGATCAGCACCTCGGCGATCATGACGAAGGCGATGGTCAGAAGCAGAAGCTTGGTCGACAGCCGCTTGATCCAGGGCACCGCACCGGACGGGCGCGGCGGACCCGCGTCACCGCCGGCCGGGCCATCGCCGCCATTGTTCGCCTCACCCGTCATCGCCTGCGCTTTTCCAGCTCTGCCCGGCACGATCTTTTCCCATTCGGCATCTCCCGCCGTTTCTCAGCCGAGGCGGCGGAGCAAGCGGATGACCCGCCGTATGAGGGGCTTGCGGGCCATATCCGCAAAATAGGTGACGGCAGCCCGTTTGCCAATTTCGGACATGGTCGGGTATGGCGGGATATAGGAGACCATATCCTTCAGCCCGAGCTTCCTCGTCATCGCCAGGGTCCACAGATTGATCATCTCGCCCGCCCCCGCACCGACGATCGTCACGCCGATGATGCGCCCATGCCGGCCGGCAAGGAGCTTGATGAAACCGGTCGTTGCCCGTTCGGCCTGGGCGCGGTCGTTCTCTCCATAGGGCCAGCGCAGGACAGAGACCTTGCCGGTGCGCAGCGCCTCGGCCTCGGTGAGCCCGACATGGGCGAGCTCCGGATCGGTGAAGGTGACCCTGGGAACGGGATGGCGGTCCGCGCGCACTGGCAGGCGAAACAGGAGCGACTTGACGACCAGCGCGGCGTGGTGGCCGGCCACATGGGTGAATTGCGGCCCGCCCACGACATCGCCGATCGCGTAGACGCGCTTGTTGGTCGTCCTCAGCCCGGTCGTGACCTTGATCCCCTTGGCATCGTGGGCAATGCCGGCCTTGTCCAGGCCGAGACCGGCGGTATTGGCGGCGCGGCCGGTTGCCACGAGAAGGTGCGTCCCGTCCACCGCAGCGGGACCGCCGTCGCTCTCGACATGCACGCGAACACCGCTGCGCCCCCGTTTTGCCACGCGCAGCACGCGCGTGTTTTCACGGATGTCGATGCCCTCGCCGCGCAGCCGCTCGGCCACGATGGCGGCAGGCTCGGGATCGTCCGCGCCGAGCACGCGGGCGGCTTCGACGACCGTCACCTGCGACCCTAGCCGACGGTGCGCCTGGGCCAGTTCCAGCCCCACCGGCCCGCCGCCGATGACGAGGAGACGGCGCGGCAGGCGCTTCAGATCGAATACGGATTCGTTGGTGAGATAGGCGACCTTGTCGAGGCCCTCGATGAGCGGCACGGCGGGCGACGAGCCCGTCGCCAGAACGAAACGGCGCGCGCGCACCTCGGTATCGCCGGCCTCAACGGTGCGCGCATCCTTGAAGCGGGCCTCGGCCTTGATGACATGGACGCCGAGCGCGGTGAAGCGCTCCACCGAATCGTTGGGCGCGATCGCCGCGATCACGTCGTGGACATGGTTGTTGACCCGGGCGAAATCGATATCCGGCTCGACCGACGCGATACCGAAAGGCGCGGCGTTGCGCATGAAATGGGCCCGCCGGCCGGCCGCGATCATCGCCTTTGACGGCACGCAGCCATAGTTCAGGCAATCGCCGCCCATCGCCCCTTTTTCGATCAGCACGACCGGTACGCCGAAGGCGGCGGCCGCCGCGGCCACGGTGAGCCCGCCGGAGCCGGCGCCGATGACGCAAATGTCGGGAGTGAGGATTTTGCTCATCCGCTTTCCTGGCGATCCCTCGCAACGGTTGCCGACGCGTTCAGCCATCCTTGCCGGCTGCCGCCCTGATCTTCTTGATGATGGTGGGGATCGCCGCAACAAGCGCGAGCAGGAGAAGGGCGATCGTGATCTCCGGCGTCACGAGATCGGCCAGCCGGACGTCGCGCCCCGACCGCTTGGCGGCGGCCAGAACGCTGCCCACCCCCTCGCCCAGATAGGCATAGGCGAATGTGCCGGGCAGGATGCCGATAAAGGTCGCCGCGACATAGGTGCGCAGCGGCACGCCGAACAGTGCCGGCGCGATATTGACCAGCCAGAAGGGAAAGATCGGCGCGAGCCGCAACACCAGCAGGTAGCCGAAAGCGTCTTCGCGTAGTCCCCTGGCAAGGCGTGCTGTGCGCCCGGCGGCCCTTCGTTCCAGCGTGTCGTGCAGCGCCGTGCGCGCGGCCAGATAGACGGCAGCGGCACCGATGGTGGCGGCGATCGCAACGACGACGCCGGCGATGAGCCAGCCGAAGAGAAAGCCGCCGAAGACGGTGAGCGCCGATGCGGCGGGAAAGGAAAAGGCGACGGCGAGCACGTAAAGAACGAAGAAAGCCGCCAGTGCGCGCCAGAAATTCTCCGCCACATGGGCCTCGAGGACGGTCTGGCGTTGTGCCAGATACTCCAGGGAGAAATAGTGGTGCCAGCCCATCGCGTAGGCGAACGCAAGCCCGGCCAGCAGAATGACCACGGGCAGCAGGCGGGCATGGCGGCGCCAACGGCGGGCTCCATTGTCGCCGGCGTTCGGCATGGCGGTTTCCTCGCGCATCGCTAATGGAGCGAATTTGACATTGGAGTCCTCGGTTTGGTGACTGAGCGTCTTACACTCCTGGCGTTGTTCATGGCGACCTAAATGACGTGATGGCGCCATCGCGGCAAGGCATGCTGCGCAATTTCACCGTGTCTTGAGACCGCATCGATTGCACTTCACCCTTTTGTGAGTCACCGGCGGTCAGCCCGGAAAACCGCCAGACAATTCCCGCTCAATCGGAATCGTTTGAAGCGAATGCGCGCGAAGGGCCGATTATTGACACCGCCCGGCCTTGCCCGTATAAGCCGCGGCACGCTCGGATCGATGATCCGGCGCAATTGCTGTTGCGCCTTGGTCGATCGAGCAAAGCTCCTGCTCACACGAGAGACAGAACCAAGAAGGGCCGCACGCCGCGGTATTAAATAAATGAAGCGCACCTATCAGCCGTCCAAGCTTGTCCGCAAGCGCCGCCATGGTTTTCGCGCGCGCATGGCCACCAAGGGTGGCCGCAGCGTGATCGCCGCTCGCCGCAATCGCGGCCGCAAGCGCCTGTCGGCCTGAGACGGATCGCCCACCCCTTGCCTGCAGCCGGCCCTGGCGACGCGCGTCCGATCGGACGCCTTCGCAAACGCACGGAATTTCTGGCGGTCCAGCGTGGCGAGAAGCGGCGCGGCCGCCTCTTTCTGCTTGAGGTACGCGATCGCGGCGACAACGAGCCGCCGCGCCTTGGCCTGACAGTCACGAAGAAGACGGGCAACGCCGTGGTCCGCAACCGAGTCCGGCGGCGCCTGCGCGAAGCCGTGCGCACACATGCCGCGGTCGACATGGCGCCTGGCAAGGACTATGTGATTGTCGGCCGTCGCGAAATATTGACCGCCCGGTTCGATGCCTTGCAGGCCGAACTCTCCAGACGCATCCGCGGAACTGTCCGAGATGGAAAATAATCGTAATTTCTTCATAACGATCGCGCTGTCGATCCTCATACTTACGGTGTGGCAGGTGTTCTATGTGAACCCGCGCATCGAGGAGCAGCGCGAGACCGTGCGCGTCGAGACCGAGCAGGCGGCGGCGCAGCAGGATGCGCAGACACCGCAGGCCAGCGGGTCGCAGGGCGATGCATCCTCGATCCCCGCGACGTCGAACGGCCAGGTGCCCGGCGGTTCGACCGCCCAGGCAGCGGCAGCCAACCGCGAGGCGGCGCTCGCTGCCACCGATCGGGTGCAGATCGAAACGCCGCGGCTTTCCGGTTCGATCAACCTGAGGGGCGGGCGCATCGACGACCTGCTGCTCAAGGACTACCGGGTGACGGTCAAGAAGGATTCGCCCAATATCGAACTTCTGAACCCGGCCGGACAGCAGAATGGCTTTTTCGCCGAGGTTGGCTTCACGGCCAACGAAGCAGCGGGAGAAGTGCCCGGACCCGACACGGTGTGGACGGTCGAGGGCGAACCGGTCCTGACGCCGGCGAGCCCTGTCGAGCTTAGCTTCACCAACGACAAGGGCCTGACCTTCACGCGGACCATCGCAGTCGACTCCAACTATATGTTCACGGTCGCCGACAGCGTGTCGAACGCGGGCGAGGCCCCCGTCGCGCTCAACGCCTATGGCCGCGTGACGCGCTTCAACAAGCCGGACACGCAGAGCATCTACGTGCTGCATGAAGGCCTGATCGGCGTGACCGGCGAGGAAGGCCTGCAGGAGATCGACTATTCGGACGTCGAGGAGGACGGGCAGATCAGTCCGTCCAAATCCACCGACGGCTGGCTCGGCATCACCGACAAGTACTGGGGCGTGGCCCTGGTGCCTTCGACCAAGCAGCCATTCCAGCCGCGCTACAGCTTTTCTTCCCAGGGCGTGCCGCGTTATCAGTCGGATTTCGTGACCGACCAGATCGTGGTCGAGCCCGGCCAGACGTCGACGACGGAAACGCTGGTCTTTGCCGGCGCCAAGGAAGTCGGCACGGTCCAGGCCTATGAAACCGACCGGCAAATTCGCCAGTTCGACCTTCTGATCGACTGGGGCTGGTTCTATTTCATCACCAAGCCGATGTTCTATCTCATCGACTTCCTCTACAAGATGCTCGGCAATTTCGGCCTGGCGATCCTCGGCACGACCGTCGTCGTCAAGCTCATCTTCTTCCCGCTCGCCAACAAGTCGTACAAGTCGATGGCGAATATGAAGAAGATGCAGCCTGCCATGCTGGAGATCCGCGAGAAATACGCGGACGACAAGATGAAGCAGCAGCAGGCCATGATGGAGCTCTACAAGAAGGAGAAGATCAATCCGATCGCCGGCTGCTGGCCGGTTCTGATCCAGATCCCGGTCTTCTTCGCGCTCTACAAGGTGCTCTACGTCACCATCGAGATGCGCCACGCGCCGTTTTTCGGCTGGATCCAGGATCTCGCCGCGCCGGACCCGACATCGGTCTTCAACCTGTTCGGGCTCCTGCCCTATGACGTGCCGACCTTCATGATGATCGGCGTGTGGCCGCTGATCATGGGCATCACCATGTTCCTGCAGATGCGCATGAACCCGACGCCGCCCGATCCCACCCAGGCCATGATCTTCACCTGGATGCCGGTCGTCTTCACCTTCATGCTGGCGACCTTCCCGGCCGGTCTGGTCATCTACTGGGCGTGGAACAACTTCCTGTCGATCGTCCAGCAGGGCGTCATCATGAAACGCCAGGGCGCCAAGATCGAGCTGTGGGACAATCTGGTGGGCCTGTTCAAGAAGAAGCCGAAACCGGCCGAATAGGGGCCCGCAGCAATTCCAAGTCAAAAGGCCCGCCTTGCGCGGGCCTTTTTTTCGGAAGCAGTCCGCCGCGCGCCCTATGCGCCCCATGTCGAGCGCGGCCACGGCGCAGCGTTCAGATGCGAATCAATGCGCCGTCATCTCGCTGGCGATCTCATCCCCGCTGAGCGACGAAGGATAATATGTCGGCCAATTGGTGACCTCTTTCAGCAAGGCCGCACGGTCGTTGCCCCAATAGAGGTGGTAGTGATCGGCCTGCGCCGGCGCGATACGGTGATCGCTGAACTGGATGAAGCCCGGCGCCTCGTCGTCGCCTTCGGTCTTCTTGAAGACGTAGCGCACGCCCCGGTTGCCGGCCTCGTATGTCAGGATCTCGTACCCGTCGGAAGCATAGCGGCCTTCGACGAAGCCGCCATCCTCGTGAAACGTGACTCGGTCGCCGCTGATGACGATGCGATCGACCTGCGTGCGATACCCCGTCGTGTAGTATGCGCGGTATTCCTCGGCGGACTTGTCGCCATGCTCCGCCTTTTGCGCCATGACGGGGTCCAATGTGCCATCCTCCAGATAGGGATAGACGGATTGCCAGTCGCCTTGCCAATCCGACAGGGCGCGCGCTTCGATCTGGCTGTCCTCGAAATGCCCCTTGTAGATGGCGTCGTCGGAGCCGTGAGAATGCTCATGCGCCTTGTCGTCGCCGTGAGAATGATGATCGTGCGCCGAAGTATCCTTCGCGCTCTGGTTTGCCTGTGCTTGTGCCTGCGCCGCAAGAAGCAGCGTCGAAACTATCGCCAGCGCGCCGACGCACTTGGTGATCGCCGTTTGCATTACCTGGACCTCTGTTTTTCCGGTTTTGAATGAAGGTGGTTGGTGATTCTGTTACGTTATTACGTAACAGACGACGCCGTAGCTGAATGTCACCGTTCTGACAAGGGGCATTCGGCTTACCGTTGCCGCACCGGTCCCAAGACCAACCTCAATCCGCCAGCAGGTCGGCGAGCACCATCTGCTTGTAGGCGTCGACGATCGCCTGGCCCTCTTTGCGTTCGGTGGCGATCGCCAGGCGCATCGTCGCCTCGCCGAGATGCATCACCAGGAAGGCCTTCGTCGCCACGTCGTCGGCCTCGGCGGCGGGCTTCAACCGGATAACGACGTCGGCCAGCATCTTGCCGAGCACGCGGCCCTGCTCGAGTTCCATCGCGCACAGAGCCTTGTCGGCCTGGGTGCCCGACCAGATGTCGCGCATCACCGGCTCGGCCAGAAACATCGCATAATAGGTGTCGATCAGGTCCGAGAAGGCGTCGCGCAACGCGGCCATGCTTTGCACGCCGGCAAGGCCTTGGCCGATGCAATGACAGCTCATCGCGTTGTACCGCTCGGCCAGCGTGGCGATGATGGCCGTCTTGTCGGGGAAATACTGGTAGAGCGAGCCGATCGAAACGCCGGCGCGCTCGGCGACTTCGCTCATTTTCATCGCATCGCTGCCTGCCTTCTCGATCAAGGCTGTGGCCGCCGACAGCATGCGCTCGACACGCTCGCGGCTGCGCTTCTGCGTCGGCATCCTGCGTGCCGCCAACACCGAATGCGTCATTGTCCCAAGCCCGTTCTCGCCCATTTCCTTCATCCGGTTTCGTGCATCGATACTTGACTTCCATAATATGAGGATTTATCACATTTGCAAATGTGAGCTTTCCTCATCTTTTTGCACTGGAGGTTGTCATGTCCACACGCCACTCTTCGCACTCCAATTCCAAACCCGTACTCGTCATCGGCGGCACCGGAAAGACGGGGCGCCGCGTCGCCCAACGCCTGGCCGAGCGTGACCAGGCGGTGCGCATCGGATCGCGGGCGGCCGAACCCGCCTTCGACTGGAACAACGCCGCCACCTGGCGCGGCGCGCTTGATGCGGCACGCGCCGCCTACATCACCTATCAGCCCGATCTCGCCGTCCCCGGTGCGGTCGAGGCGATCGACACCTTTGCCCGCCTCGCGGTGCAGATGGGGGTGCGCCGGCTGGTGCTCCTGTCGGGGCGCGGCGAGCCGGAAGCCCAGGCGAGCGAGCGGGCTTTGGTCCACTCAGGCGCCGAGTGGACGATCATCCGGGCAAGCTGGTTCGCGCAGAACTTTTCCGAAAGCTTCCTGCTCGACGCGATACTGTCCGACGAGGTCGCCCTGCCGGTGGGCGATGTTCGCGAGCCCTTCATCGATGTTGACGACATTGCCGAAATCGCGGCCGCCGCATTGAGCGGCGACGGACATACCGGCCAGCTCTACGAGGTCACCGGCCCGCGCCTGATGACCTTCGCCCAGGCGGTCGACGAGATCGCGCGGGCATCCGGCCGCGACGTCCGCTATCGGCGCGTCGAGGCGGCCGACTATGCCGCGGCACTGCGGGCGCAGGCGGTTCCGCCGGACACGGTCGAACTCGTGATGATGCTGCTCACCGAAGTCCTCGACGGGCGCAACGCCTCGCTCAGCGACGGCGTGGAAAAGGCGCTCGGCCGGCCGCCGCGCGATTTTTCCGACTATGTTCGTCGTACGGTCGAAACAGGCGTCTGGGACGATGTGCAGCAGACGGCCCTTGGCGCCTGAGGCGCCACAACGGTTCAAGGAGACACGACATGAGCGACCGCCTGGCCTACGTCCTGACCTTGGTTGCCGCCCTCGGCTCCGGCCTGATGGCCGGCCTGTTCTTCGCCTTTTCGACCTCGGTGATGGGCGCGCTCGGCCGTCTGCAGCCGCCGGGCGGCATCGCGGCCATGCAGGCGATCAACGACGTGATCCAGAACCCGGTCTTCTTCCTGGCCTTTTTCGGCACGGCGCTTCTTAGCATCGCACTGCTCATCGCCGGCCTCGCCGGTTGGGCCGCGACAGGCACCGGATGGCTGATCGCCGGCAGCGTGCTCTACCTTGCCGGCATCCTCGGCGTCACCGTCATTTTCAATGTGCCGATGAACGACGCGCTCGCCGGCGTCGATGCGGCAAGCGCCGAAGGCGCGAAACTGTGGTCCGACTACCTGGTCCGCTGGACGGCGTGGAACCACGTGCGCACCGTCGCCGGGCTGGCGTCGCTCGCCTGCTTCTGCCTGGCTTTGCGATAGCTCCTTCCACGCGGACTCGACCTTTCAAGGCACTGCCTCTATAAGCGGCGGTCGCAATCGGGGGTACGCTACGATGAACAGGTGACAGGGTTCCGCGATTCCGGGCGTCGGCACGCCGGGGCGGACATGACGAAAAATTCCATTCCGCACTGTTTTCACCGGATGCCCCCATGCAAGCACCTGATCCCAATGTCGTTCATCCGATCCCCGGCCATACGCGCTGCGGCTTCATCAAGAACATTGTCACCCGACCGACAATCATTGCCGGCGACTTCAGCTATTACGATGATCCGGAAGGCCCCGAGCGCTTCGAGGAGCATTGTGTCCTCTATCACTACGACTTCGTCGGCGACCGGCTGATCATCGGGCGCTATTGCGCCATTGCCGCCAATACGCGCTTCATCATGAATGGCGCCAATCACGATATGCGTGGCTTCTCGACCTTCCCCTTCTCCATATTCGGCGGCAGTTGGCGGGAAGCGTTCGATCCGCAATCGCTTGCCGCGGGATTTCGCGGCGACACCGTCTTGGGCAACGACGTCTGGCTCGGCATGGAGGTGACAATCATGCCCGGCGTGACCATCGGCGACGGGGCCATCATCGCCGCCAAATCGGTCGTCGGCAAAGACGTGCCGCCCTATGCCATCGTCGCGGGCAACCCGGCACGCGTCGTGCGCATGCGCTTCGACGAGGCGACGGTGAAACGGCTGCTGGCCATTGCCTGGTGGAACTGGCCGGTTGACAAGGTGACCCGCAATACCGATGCCATTGCCGGTACGGATCTGGACAGACTGGAAGCAGCGACGTGAACGCCAAAACAGTGAAGAACGCCCCTTCGTCCGGCGCGTCTCCCTTTCTTCGGCCATGGGTCTTCATCCGCGGTGTGCCGTCGATGAAGTTCCTGCCGCCCGAGGGGCCGCCGGAAATCGCCTTTGCCGGCCGTTCCAATGTCGGCAAGTCATCGCTGATCAATGCACTGGTCGGCAAGAAGGGCCTGGCGCGCACCTCGAACACGCCCGGCCGCACGCAGGAGCTCAACTATTTCGTGCCCGATGGCTATTCCGGCGCGGCGGGCGACCTGCCGCCTCTGGCGCTTGTCGACATGCCGGGCTACGGCTTTGCCAAGGCGCCCAAGGCGATGGTCGACAACTGGACGAAACTCGTCTTCGACTATCTGCGCGGCCGCGTGACGCTGAAGCGCGTCTATCTTTTGATCGACGCACGGCACGGCATCAAGAAGAACGATGCCGAAGTCATGGACCTTCTCGACAAGGCTGCCGTGTCCTATCAGATCGTTCTCACCAAGACGGACAAGATCAAGCCGCCGGCGGTCGAACTGCTGATCGGCGAAACGCGGGAGACGATCAAGAAGCGTCCGGCAGCCTACCCCGCGATCATCGCCACGTCGGCCGAAAAAGGCGCCGGCATGGACGAGTTGCGTGCCGCCATCGAGACGGCGACAGGCGTCAATACGCACTGAGGCGGAGGACTATGCGGCCTAACCGCTGGTGGCCTCCGCCGGCCTGAATACCATTGCCACGCCGTTGATGCAGTGCCGCTTGCCCGTCGGCGGCGGACCGTCGTCGAAAATGTGGCCGAGATGGCCGCCGCAACGGTGGCAGTGGCACTCGGTGCGCGTCATGAAGAAGGATCTGTCCTGCTTCGTTCCAACGGCATCGGGAAGAGATTGCCAGAAGCTGGGCCAACCGGTGCCTGAATCATATTTGTGCTCGGAAGAGTAAACCGGCAAGTCGCAGCCGGCGCAATGAAAGAACCCTTCTCGCTTTTCCTCATTGAGCGGGCTCGTGAACGCCCGCTCGGTCGCCTCCTCGCGCAGCACGGCATATTGCTCCGGTGTCAGCCGTGCCTTCCACTGCTCATTCGTCCGCGTGATCTCGAAATCGCCCTCGCCGGCCGCAGCGGAGCGCGCCGGCCGCAGCATTCGGGGTGCCAGTCCGGCAACGCCCGCGAAGACGCCGAGACCGGCCGCACCCAAAAGAAGCTCACGTCGTTTCATGCTGTTGATCTCCCTTGTCTTGCGAACATAGTCGGGCAAGGGCTCACGGCGAAATCAACTCGGCTTGAGAACCACCGCACGGCGCGGCATAGAGCATGTCCCGCTCAAACGGAATCGTTTGAGCGAAAGGCACATGCTCCAACATATTTGATTTGGCGCGGTTCACTTTGCTTCAAACGTTTCCGTTTGAAGCAAACGCGCGCAGCGAAACGCCCCGCGTCGGCCCGCTCGCTGGAAAGCGGGGCGCGGGGCGCTGCCGCCGGCGTGATCGAAATGGGGCTCACACTCCCACGCCACCGGCGGGAACGCAGCTTGGCAGGCAATGAACACGCATTCTGTGACCCACATCACATCAGAGGCAGAAAGCCCGTGCTAATATTCGTCAACGTAAGATAAGGCGGAGGACGCAAGCGAAGTGCGGACGGGCCTTGCCACATGGCATTGCGGGACCCTTGGGCAAAGCCAGGGAGTGGCCGGGACCCACGCCGCGGAAGCCTGGATTTCAACAACCAGCGCACGCTTTCGAACGCCGCCAAGAATTCGCACAATAGGCACCCGATTGGACGGAAATAACCACCTGCAATAATATTCAACCTTTCGAACAAACAAACATCCATTTGATGAATGACCGCGACCAGGTTCAAACATTTTATCTCCTCATCCCCTCTCGGTGAGGCATTGAGCGAAGAAGAGCTTGGCGCCCTCGATTCGCTCAGCATCTCCGCGACCCTTTACGACCCCCATACGATCATCACTCGGCAGGGCGATACGGATCATCGCATCTTCATCATCCACTCCGGATGGGGATGCGTGCATCGCGACCTGCCCAATGGTGAGCGGCAGATCATAGACACGCCCTTGCCGAGCGATATTATCGGCCTCCAGGCCGGGGACGGATCGCGCGGCAATTCCCTTTCCTCGATCACGGCGCTTTCGGTGTTCGAGATTCCGCATCATACGCTTGGCCGCGCACTCAGCTACAAGCCTGCCCTGGGCCGTATCCTTTCTCGCGCCGTCGCCAGGCAGAACGCGATCGTCGTCGAGCATCTGGTCAATATCGGGCGGCGCAGCGCCCTGGAGCGCACGGCTCATCTTCTGCTCGAACTTGCCGACCGTCTTGCCGAGTTCGGCTCCGCCACACCGGATCGATATGAGTGTCCGCTGACGCAGGATGAACTGGCCGACGCCCTGGGCCTCACCAAGATCCACGTCAACCGGACCCTGCGCGAACTGCGCGAACGTGAGCTCCTCGTGTTCCGCAACGGCTTTGTCGAACTGCTCAACCGCAAGAAGCTGATCGGCATGTGCGGTTTCGACAGCCAGTATGTCCGCCAGTTCTAACCCGCGGTTCGGCTAGCGCGCGTTCGCTTCAAACGGAACGTTTGAAGCAAAGATATGCGCGCCAGATCAATATGTTGGAACATGTACCTTTCGCTCAAACGATTCCGTTTGAGCGGGACATGTTCTACACACTCCATAGTCCGATGATCGTTTGCGGCTGCGCCGTCCGCGCATTCGATTCGTCAATTCATGCGACAGAGCGCTCTACATGCGTCCGAAAGATCGGGCGGCGCGCCAGCCATCGCCTCTGGGCGGGGGCGGCTAAGCCGAATGGATTAACCAGTAGTAGAACAGACGATTGGTAAGTCACGTCATTTTTACAAACAGTTAACTTATGTTAATGAAATGGCCGGGATTTCTTATAATCTTCTGTTTGAGTGTTTTCGCTCGCGATGGTGAACAGCACAACGATAATAAAAAGACGGCTCGACTTGCATGTCGCAGTCAAATCGCACGGGGGCAAGCACCAACAGACTGAATGAAAACAAGGGGCCATCTTGGCCGCCATAGAGCGGCCTACATGGAAAGGCGGGTATCAGTATGGACTTTTCGCTTGGACATCATGATAGCAGACCGTTGAGCGACGCATTTGTCGGCAACGTAGACAACCGTCTAACGCATTCCGGAGCCAATACCGGTCGGGAGGATCGCGCGGGCGATCACGAACACAGCCTGCTCCTCATCGACGGCAGGGCGCTCGGCCGGGAATGTCTGGCTCAGGCCCTCATCACTCACAATATCGACATGCATGTCGCGGCTGTGGGCTCGATCGAAGAATGGAGGATGGAGGAGGATATCAGCCCGCCGCTGGGTGCGATCCTGCTCAACCTCGGCGGCCGGACGGTTTCGGACGACGCGGTGACGGACCAGATCGAATTGCTGGCGTCGCAATTTCCTTCCGTACCGGTCGTCATCCTGTCCGACACCGATGACCTGGCCCAGATCCTCAAGGCCCTGGAGCACGGCGCGCGCGGTTTCATCCCGACATCGGTCGGCATCGAGATCTGCGTGGAGGCCATAGCGCTGGCCATTTCCGGCGGCATATTCGTGCCGGCGAGCAGCGTCATGGCCATGCGGCATCTCATCGATGCCGGCAAGCGCAACAGCCGCCCGCTGTCGAGCATGTTCACGCTCAGGCAGGCTGAGGTCGTTCAGGCCCTTCGCCAGGGCAAGGCGAACAAGATCATCGCCTACGAGCTGAACCTGCGCGAGAGCACGGTCAAGGTTCACATCAGGAACATCATGAAGAAGCTGAAGGCGACCAACCGAACGGAAGTGGCTTACAAGATCAACGAGTTGTTTCCGCCCGAAACGGGCATGACGCTCGGGGCCGACTGAAACCCCGAGGCACCGTCGTGATGCAATGGCCGCTCGGCATTCCGCCGCGCGGCCATTTTGTGCCCCTGCCGCCAGGAGTGCCGATCGGGTGGCCGAGGGCTACGCCCATTGTGCAATGCGACATCGGCCTTATTGGCAACATTCATTCGCTCGGCATTTCGCTACACTGCCGGCAAAGGATGGCCCTCATGTCGCACGATCTCCGTTTCACCCGCTCGGCCTTGCTGCAGCAGCGCGCCCATCACCTCATTCCCGGCGGCGCCCACACCTATGCCAAGGGCGACGACCAGTACCCGGTCCTGGCACCCGGCTTCATCGAACGCGGCCATGGCTGTCGTGTGTGGGACGTCGACGGCAACGAATATATCGAATACGGCATGGGCAATCGCGCGGTCGGGCTCGGCCACGCCTATCGGCCCGTTGTGGATGCGGTGCGCGAGGCACTGAAGGACGGCTGCAATTTCACCCGCCCGGCGCGCATCGAGGTCGAATGCGCCGAAACCCTGCTCGACCTGATCGAGGGCGCGGAGATGGTCAAGTTCTGCAAGGACGGCTCCGACGCCACGTCCGGCGCCGTGCGGCTTGCCCGCGCCTATACGGGGCGCGATCTCGTCGCCTGCTGTGCCGACCACCCGTTTTTCTCGACCGACGACTGGTTCATCGGCACCATCCCGGTCAATGCCGGCGTGCCCGAGGCGACGAGGCGGCTCACCGTCACCTTCCGCTACAACGACATCGCCAGCGTGCGGCAGATGTTCGAGACGCATCAGGGCCAGATCGCCGCCCTGATCATGGAAGCCGCGCGCGCCGACGAGCCGGAGAACGACTTTCTGCACGAGGTGCAGACATTGTGCCGGCAAAACGGCACGCTCTTCATCCTCGACGAGATGATCACCGGGTTTCGTTGGCACCGCGGCGGCGCGCAGCGCGAATACGGCATCGTCCCGGATCTTTCCTGCTTCGGCAAGGCGCTGGGCAACGGATTTGCGGTCTCCGCGCTTGCGGGAAAGCGCGAATATATGCGGCTCGGCGGCCTCGACCATACCGACCGGCCGCGCGTCTTCCTTCTGTCGACGACGCATGGCGCCGAAACCCATGCGCTGGCCGCGGCAATGGCCACGACGCGCACCTACCGCGACGAACCGGTGATCGAACATCTCTACCGGCAGGGCGAGACGCTGCGGCGGGGCCTGTCGCAAGCGGCCGAACGCCACCGCATCGGCCATCTGGTCAAGCCCGTCGGGCGCGGCTGCTGCCTCGCCTTCACGACGTTCGACGAGGACGGCAAGCCCTCGCAGGGGCTGCGCTCGCTGTTCCTGCAGGAAACGATCCGGCGCGGCGTGCTGATGCCCTCCCTCGTCGTCAGCTATGCGCATGACGACGAGGCGATCGAGCGAACCATAGAGGCGATCGACGGGGCTCTCGCCGTCTATGCGCGGGCACTCGAGGACGGGGTGGAACGGCATCTTGTCGGCCGGCCCTCGCAGGTCGTCTATCGCCGTTTCAACACACCGCCGGAATCGGACGCCACACCGGCCATGGCGGCCAGCCGCTAGAACATATTGATCTGGCATCGCCCACCCCTGACCAAAAGTGGGATGGATTGGACGGCAAGGACGTAGGAAGCGGCTGTTCCTCCTCCCTTTTGCCTTCTCGCGCCGGACATTCGCGCCGGGATAGGCTCAGCCAGCCGCGCCCGAATATCGGGCGGATTTTCAGCCTGAGGAAAGAAGAGGTGCGCAATGAAAGTTCTGGTGACGGGACATCAAGGCTATATCGGGTCGGTCATGGTGCCGATGCTCCTCGAGGCGGGGCACGAGGTGACCGGCTATGACAGCGACCTCTACGAACGCTGCACCTATGAAGCCGGCGGCCGCATCGCGGACGTTCCCGGCATCCGCAAGGATATCCGCGACGTCACCGAATGGGACATGGAAGGCTTCGACGCCGTCATTCACCTGGCGGCCCTGTCGAACGACCCGCTCGGCAATCTCGATCCCGAGATCACCTACGACATCAATCACCGGGCAAGCGTGCGCCTGGCAAGGGCGGCCAAGGCGGCCGGCGTGGGCCGCTTCCTCTACGCTTCCTCCTGCAGCAATTACGGCCTGTCGGACGCCGACATGATCGACGAGACGGGCGAGTTGAAACCGGTCACCGCCTATGGCTGGTCGAAGGTGATGTCGGAACGCGACATCGCGGAACTGGCCGATGCGAGCTTCTCGCCGGTCTATTTCCGCCCGGCCACGGCCTACGGGCTGTCGCCGCGCCTGCGCTTCGACATCGTGCTCAACAATCTTGTCGCATGGGCGGTCACCAAGGGCGTGATCCTGTTGAAATCCGACGGCAGCCCGTGGCGGCCGATCGTGCATATCGAGGACATCTCGCGCGCCTTCATCGCCGGACTTACCGCGCCGCGCGAGGCGATCCACAACGAGGCCTTCAATGTCGGTCAGACGCAGCACAATTACCGCATCCGTGAGATCGCCGAGATCGTCGCCTCGGTGGTGCCCGACTGCCGGCTCGATTTCGCCTCCGACGCGGGACCGGACAAGCGCTCCTACCGCGTCAGCTTCGACAAGATCGCGCGCCAGCTGCCCGGCTTCGCGCCGCAATGGGACGCCCGCACCGGCGCCGAGCAGCTCTTTGCCGCCTATTCCGGCTCGAGGCTGACGCCGGAAGAGTTCGAAGGGCCCCGCTACCAGCGCATCAGCCACATCAGGCAGTCGATCGCCAATGGTCGCATCGGCCACGATCTGCGGCTGCAAGAGCCGGCCGCGGTGACGGCGCCGGCGGCGGAGTGAGCCGGCCGCGATGAACCATTCCGCTGTCATCGCCGCAAACCGCCCGTCGTCGGAGGATATCGACGCCGGGCAGGCGATCTACGATCTGGCGTCGCGGCTTTATCCCATCTGCCGCAGCATCACCGGCGAGGGCGTACGCCGCACGCTGGCGATTCTCGGCGAGCACCTGCCGCTCGAGCAGCGCGACGTGGCCTCGGGGACGCCCGTCTTCGACTGGACCGTGCCGAAGGAATGGGTCATCCGTTCGGCGACGATCAAGGACATGGCGGGGCGCACGGTCCTCGATTTCGCCGACCACACTCTGCATGTGCTGAACTACAGCCGGCCGTTCAGCGGAACGGTGTCGCGCGAGGACCTGCTCGCGCACATCCACACCCTGCCGGACCAGCCGGACCTGATCCCCTATCGCACCTCATACTATGCGGAGAACTGGGGCTTCTGCATGCCGCATCGGCGGCTCGCGGAACTGACCGAAGCGCAATACCGGATCGAGATCGATTCCGAGCTGAAGGATGGTACCCTGACCTATGGGGAGTATCTTCACCGCGGCGAGACGGAACGCGAATTCCTTTTCTCGGCGCATATCTGTCACCCTTCGCTCGCCAACGACAATTGCTCCGGCCTGGCCCTGCTCGCCTTTCTTGCAGCCGGGCTTGCCACGCGCAAAACCCGCTACAGCTACCGCTTCCTTTTCGCCCCCGGCACGATCGGCGCCCTGACCTGGCTGGCGCACAACGAGGACAGGGTCGACCTGATCGATCACGGGCTGATCGTCTCCTGCGTCGGCGATGGCGGCGGGCCGACCTACAAGCGCAGCCGGCGCGGCGACGCCTTCATCGACCGCGCCATGGCACATGTAGTGAGCCGGCATGGCGGAACCGTGCTCGACTTCTCGCCCTATGGCTATGACGAACGGCAATATTGCTCGCCGGGCTTCAACCTGCCGGTCGGGCTCTTCCAGCGCAGCGCCTTCGGCACCTTCCCCGAATATCACACCTCGGCCGACAATCTGGATTTCATCCGCCCGGAGCACCTGGCGTCCTCCCGGCGCATGGTGACGGACCTCATCGATATTGTCGAAGAGGATTGGACGCCGCTCAATCTCCATCCCAAGGGCGAGCCGCAGCTCGGCCGGCGCGGCCTCTATGCCGCACTCGGCGGCGACACATCCACCGGCGCCAGCGCCATGGCGATGCTGTGGGTGCTCAATCTTGCCGACGGTGACAATTCGCTCTTGTCGATGGCCGACCGCTCGGGGCTGCCGTTCGAGGAGCTGGCGCAAACGGCCCAACTGCTCAAAGCACACGGGCTGCTCGCCTATTCCGGACGATAAAAGAGCAGTCTATTCCACTTCCGAAACGACCTTTATCGGCGGCCAGTCCCGATCCTTCTGCGAGATCACCGCCGGTTCGAGAGGCCAGGCGATGTCGAATGCCGGGTCGTCGTAGCGCACGCCGGTCGAAGCTTCGGGCGCATAGAATTCGGAGATGAGGTAGAAAACCGTGGCATTGTCGCTCAAGGTCTGAAACCCGTGCGCGAAGCCGGCAGGAATGTAGAGCTGGCGGCGGTTGTCGGCCGACAGCTCGAACCCGGCCCATTGACCGTAGGCGGCCGAGTCCGCGCGAAGATCGATGATGACGTCGAAAATGGTGCCGCCTATGCAGGAGACGAGTTTCACCTCCTCATGTGGCGCATTCTGGAAATGCATGCCGCGCAAAGTCCCCCGGCGCAGTGAGTGCGATTGGCTGTGCTGCACGAAACGGGTGGCGAGGCCGTGCTCGGCGAACTCGCGTTCGCAGAAGGTGCGCGCGAACGAACCGCGCTCGTCCTCGAACGAGACCTGGTCGATGAGCCACGCACCGGGCAATCCTGTCCTGGTGAACCGCAAGGCCTTCCCCTTTTCATCTCGCGCCGGCACTCCTCCGGCGTCGGCAGGGCGTGAATTATCAGCGTTTGCTTGGAGACGCGAAAGGGCGCTCTCGGTGTTAGCGCCCTTCACCCGTTGGGTGGAAGACCGACCCATTTCACACGACGTTCGACCAGGGTGAGGACGTCGTTTCCCACCCCCCTCGCCTTTCGGCGCGCGGGCCCGGCCGGCCCCTGCCCGATCGGATGAACGCGTTCATCGCATGGCCGAATCGAACCCGCCCGAGGCTCCTCGTAGCTTGGGCATCGGCGCAGTGCGGCATCGCGACCGGCGCGACCATGACTCAGCTCGACGGTCCGTCCGTTCGTTCGGAGACCGCCATCCCGTTGGAGCTTGCAATGAACATACAAACGGCCGAATTCGTAGCCGATACCCATCCGGCACATGCGACAAGCTGCTGCCGGCTGTGCGGCGCCAACCTGCGCCACACATTTGTCGATCTCGGCATGTCACCGCCTTGCGAGAGCTTCCTGCAGCCCGACCAGATCGACGAAATGGAGCCCTATTTTCCGCTCCACGTCCTCGTCTGCGACACCTGCTATCTCGTGCAGCTGAAGGAATATGTCAGCCCCGAGGCGATCTTCCAGGAGTACGCCTATTTCTCCTCCTACTCGACGAGCTGGGTGGCGCACGCCAAGGCCTACTGCACCGCCATCACCGAACGGCTGGAGCTGGGACCCGACAGCCTGGCGGTCGAGCTGGCCAGCAATGACGGCTACCTGCTGCAGCATTTCAAGCCGCTCGGCGTGCCGGTGCTCGGCGTCGAGCCGGCGGCCAACGTCGCCAAGGCGGCGATCGCCAAGGACATTCCGACCCGCGTCGACTTCTTCGGCGTCCGGCTGGCCGACAGGTTGGTCGAGGAGGGCAATCAGGCCGACCTGATCATCGGCAACAATGTGCTGGCGCAGGTGCCCGACCTCAATGACTTCGTCGCCGGCATGAAGATCCTGTTGAAGCCAGAAGGCGTCATCACGCTCGAATTTCCGCATATCGAGCGGCTGATCGCGGAAAACCAGTTCGACACGATCTACCACGAGCATTTCTCCTATTTCTCGGCCTTGACCATCGAGAAAATGGCGGCCCGCCACGGCCTGCGGCTGATGGATGTCGACGAGATCCCCACCCATGGCGGCTCGCTCAGGGTCTATCTGGTGCATGAGGAAAGCGGACGGGCGACAACCGAGCGTGTCGGCAAGCTGATCGAGCGCGAGAAGCTGCACGGTCTCACCGACATCGGCACCTACGCCTCCTTCGACTTCAAGGCACGGCGCGCCAAGCGCGATCTCCTGTCCTTCCTCATCGCGGCCAAGAACGAAGGCAAGCGCATCTGCGGATATGGCGCGCCCGGCAAGGGCAACACGCTTTTGAACTATTGCGCCATCGGCACGGACTTCCTCGACTTCACGGTCGACCGCAATCCCTACAAGCACGGCCGCTACACGCCGGGCATGCGCATTCCGATCCGGCCGGTCGAGGCGATCGACGACCACAAGCCGGACTACATCCTCATCCTGCCGTGGAACCTGAAGGATGAGATCGTCAAGCAGATGCATCACGTCGCGGCATGGGGCGCAAAGTTCATCGTCCCCATTCCATTCGTCACCATCATCGATCCAGCGGAGCTGCAACAATGAAGGTCGTGCTGTTTTGCGGCGGGATGGGAACCCGCATCCGCGAATATTCCGAAAGCATCCCCAAGCCGATGATCCCGCTCGGCCACCAGCCGATCATGCGCCATGTGATGCAATATTACGCCGATCACGGGCATGAGGACTTCGTGCTGTGCCTCGGCTACAAGGCCAATGTGGTCAAGGATCATTTCCTCAACACCAGCCCCCAGACCTTCGCCGACTGCATCGTCTCGGGCGGCGGACGCGAAGTCGAACTGCTCGACCCGGACACCCAGGACTGGCGCGTTGCGCTGATCGACACCGGGATCTGGCGCAATATCGGCGAGCGCCTGTGGGCGGTGAAGGACCATGTCAGGAACGAGAAGATGTTCCTTGCCAATTACAGCGACGGGCTGACCGACGTCGACCTCGACGACATGATCGCCAAGTTCGAGGCAAGCGGCAAACTCGCCTGCTTCCTCGCCGTGCGCCCGCCGCTGACCTATCACCTCGCCGACATCGCCGAGGACGGCAAGGTGCGCGAGTTCAGGAGTTCGGACCGGTCCGACATCTGGATCAATGGCGGCTACTTCGTCCTTCGCCCGGAGGTCTTCGACTATATGCGCGAGGGCGAGGAATTCGTGCTCGAGCCGTTCGCGCGGCTGATCGAGGACGACATGCTCATGGCCTACAAGCATGACGGTTTCTGGCGGTCGATGGACACGCTGAGGGACTGGCAGGCGCTGCAGGACATGGTGGAAAAGGGTGATATGCCCTGGAACAGGCGCGTCTCGGCCGAGATCGCCCGGCGCAACGTCATCAAGGCGGCGTCATGAAGAGCCTCGGGCTCGCGCGCAGCGGCGACAGGCTTTCGATCCTGTGCCTCGGCGCGCATTCCGACGACATAGAGATCGGCGCCGGCGGAACGATCATCAGCCTGATCGAGGCCGGCGTGCGGCTCGACGTTCACTGGTGCGTGCTGAGTGCCGCCGGCGAACGCACGAACGAAGCGCGCGCCTCGGCCTACGCCTTTTTGGAAGGCGCCCATGAAGGCAAGGTGGAGGTTGCGGATTTCACCGACAGCGACTTCCCCGATCAACGCAGCGCGATCAAGGCATGGCTTGTGGAACTGAGAAAGCGCACGACGCCGGACGTCATATTCACCCATGCACGCCATGACGCGCACCAGGACCACCGGGAAGTCAATCAACTCACCTGGAACATCTTTCGCGACCAGTTGATCCTCGAATACGAGATCCCGAAATGGGATGGCGACCTCGGTCAGCCGAACATGTACATGCCGCTGAGCCGAGAGGTGCTGGAGCGCAAGATCGCTCTCCTGGAGCGCCATTTCGGCACCCAGCGCTCAAAGGACTGGTTCGACCGGGCGACATTCGAAGGGCTTTCGCGCCTGCGCGGCATGGAGTGCCGGGCACCAGAGCATCACGCAGAGGCCTTCATCCTGCGCAAGGCGCGGCTGCTTTGAAGATAGCGCGAACAGGCGTGCGACCTTCATCCACCGCATTTATTTCGATCCTGGAATTATGTATTGCAGTCACCGTGCGATCGGGCTAGGTGGGTTGTTATGGTTGATATCTGTATATCTTAGTATATACTTATATTGATCGACAAATCACGTTGGGGCGTGGCGACGCAAAAACAAGAAAAAGCATTTGACTGGGGGCTGCAATGGGGAACGAACACTCGGCCGAAAGCCGGGCGGATGGGGATTTGGCGCTTCAGGAAATTCGTGTGGCGACGGTCAAGGGGGGCGAGGCCGGGGTTCTGGTTCTCAAATCCGACCAGCTGGTCGCCGTCCTGACCAGGGTGGACGAGGAAGAGTATTCCACCGATGGCCAGTGGTTTCTTGAAACGGGCTTCGGCCGCTTGAGCGGCTGCCACAGGATCTTCCGATCCATCGAGGAGGCCACCGCCTGGATCGGCGGACGCCTGCCGGTCGTGGAGCCTTGCTAGCGCGCTATTGCTTCAAACGGAAACGCTTGAAGCAAAGATATGCGCGCCAGATCAATATGCCGGAACATATACCTTTCGCTCAAACGATTCCGTTGAGCGGGACATGCTCTGGCTACACAAGACGCGCCAGAAGCTCTGCGTCCTGGCGCTCCAGCGCCTGCCTGAACGCCCGGTTGCTCTCGGCGATCGTCTTTTCGTGCTCACCGCGACGGGCCACGATTCGGGCAAACTGGGCGATCAGCTCATCGACGTCGAACTGTTCGACGTGGTGGCAGTAATCGCCCATGCCCATCTCGGCCATTAGCACGTCGTTCTTCAGCGCATAGCCCAGCGAGATCGCCGGCTTTCCGGTCTTGAGCGCGCAGACGATGTTGTGGAAGCGCGTGGCGACGACGATGTCGGTGCGGACGATCTGTTCCATGAGCTCGTTCAGCGAGCCGCATGGATCGGCCACCACGCGACCGTCCGCCATGTCGGGCCGCGCCTTGTCGACCGCATCGCGAACGGCATCGACCGCCGTCCAGTCGCCATCCTCGCCGGTCAGAAGGCGCACGTCATGGCCCTCATCCAGAAGATGGACGATGAAGCGCGTGATCTTTTTAAGATAGCCGGCAAATATATCCGGCCCGCCCGCCTCGAATCCGTACCAGCCATAATAGCTCATCACGCCGACCCCGACGGTCAGAGGTTCGTCAGGGGCCTTGGCTCGGGAATGTGCCGAGGGCGAATCGAGATTGAACGCGATGTCGGGATAGACCCGGTCCCGGCTCGTATCGAAGCCGAGCTTTTCCATGAATTCCTTCGAGATCGCGTCCCTGTAGGAGCGGTAATGCGCCAGACGCGCAGCACCCATCATCAGCCGCCGGCTCAACGGATGCCTGATGGGGCCGGCGCCGATGCTCACCATGCCGGTTTTCACGCCGAGCAGCCGGGCGGTCAGGAACCAGGTAAAGATGTCGAGCGGCATGCCGTGCGGTCTTTCGCCGAAGTCATCGAGGATCCCGGTGCCAGGAACGACCATCGCATCGACATTGCGCAGATGCCGAAAGGAAAGCGCGACGTCGCAAATCTTGCCGGGGATGCGCAGCATCAGACGGTCGAGCTTGCGCGCAAAGCCCGTCAGATGGCGCGACAGGCTGATCGGCCGCGTATCGAGTGCAAAGCCATCCGCGACGACCTCCGGCTGGTCGCAAATGCACACGATCTCGGCCTCCGGCCGTTCCCGCCGCAAAAAGTCCAGCATGGCTTCCAGCGAGCCGTCATTGCCGAGATTGCCGCAGCCGAACAATCCGAACAGGGCGATTTTCTGCGGCCGACGGCGGCGCAATCCCCATCGTTTATTGGTCGAATACCAGGAGGTTTGAGCGGCCGACCCGTCCAGGCCGGGCTCGATACGCGGACTGGCAATTTCGTGACGTGCATTCATTGGCTTTTGTTCACTTCGTCCACAGAAGTCAGTTCCAATACCCAGTCGCCATATCCGGCAAAGTTGGTCGCGGGCGGCTCGAAGGTCCGACGACCGCGCGAGAATGGCGAGCCCTCGACCGTCATCACCCGATCGCCGGAGGGGTCATGCCAGCGCGCCGCGACCAGCGGGCCAGCCAGTCGGGCAAGATCCAATTCCACCGTGCGCTGCGACGGCAGATAGGCGAGCGCGAAGGAGCCGTCGCCGGCGCGCGCGGCCACGGCGCGCGAGTCCTCAGCACCCCTGCCGCCGACCAGAAGTTCACCATCGACGTCGGGTTGCAGACGCCACCATTCGAGCGACGAGATCAGCCGGTGCAGTTGCTCCATGCTTTGCGAGCCGCGACCGGAAAGGGCCTGCTGCCACGTCACCGGCGCGTCGTAGATGCCGGGCCCGCTGAAGTGCCAGATCGGATTGTTGCCGAAGAGATGGCCGAACGCACCCGAAAGAACCGCCTGATAGGCCTGCACGCGGATGCGATGTTCGCCGGCGTCGTGCTCGTTTTCATAGGCGCTCTCCATCAGGAAGAACGGCATTGCCGAGGGATCGGCATATTGCCTCAGCGCTTCGCGATAGACCGGGCCGTAGGTGTAGGCATTGTTGATCGCCAGCCAGGGTTCGCCGCGCCAATAGTCGAGGGCGGCGCTACCGGGAGAGCCGTGTGAGGTGTGCAGGGCGTCCGTGTCCGCCTCGCGAATGCCGTAGGCGATGGTGCGGACGAGGTTCTTGTTCGGCGGGTCGTAATCGCCGCCATGAACCCAGACGATATTGTCGAGATCCTTGTAGCGCTCGCCGAGAAAGCGGCCATAGGCGTTCAGCGTCTGGATGCCGGCACGGGCCATCTCGGCATACCACCCTTCCGGACCCCCGCCATTGCCGACATAGGACGGCGTGAGAAGGACCAGGAAACCGAGTTCGCAGGCCCGGCGAAGGACCCAGTCGGCGTGCTCGAAATAGGGCTCGCTCGGTCGTGCATAATCGCCAGGTGTCTCGAACGGCCGGATGCCATAGGCATTGGCCGGCGCATTGCTCGCAAACCGGTGTTCGAGCAGATTGACCAGGATCGTGTTGAAACCGCGCTCCCGGCGGTCCTCGAGGTAGAGATCGACTTCCTCGCGCGGCAGCTCGGCAATCAGCGACCAGGCCGTGTCGCCATGCATGAAGAAGGGCCGGCCGGCGGCGTCTTCCAGATAGCGTCCATCCGGCGCTGCGCGGAGAGGAAACATGCGCTCACCATCGGCGTTGCGGTAGCCGCATGCCGCCGCCTGTCCGGCCGACAACATCGCCAGGACAATCGACAGCACGGTTGCCGCCATAAGCGGCCTGGCGGTTGTACGCGCCATCTCCGGCCGCCTATTCCGCTTCGACCGCGTCGGCAGTTTGTGCCGCCGCCGTCTTCTGGAAGAGCACGGGATGCCTGCTTTCGAACTCGCTCGAGCGGACAATGCTCAAGGCCACGCCGAAGCGCGTCATGTTGCCGGCGTCGAGTTCGCGCCCATAGGTGTCGAAGCCGTACGCATCGACGTTGCGGTCGAGCAGCAGACGATAGAGGAAGCTGACATAGGCGCGATGGGTCAGGCCGAAGGGCGCGTAGCGTTCGGCGAACTCGGCCGAGCGCATCAGTTCGACGATCGCGCCTCCCGCCTCGGCATGGCCGCTCTCGAATGCCGCTGCCAACTCGGCCAGGCCGTTTTCCTCGTCCGCGCGCCCCAGGACGAGGCAATGGACGTAACGCGCCCGGAGGGCATGCATCGACGCCCCGTCATCCCGCGCGTCCAGGTCGCATAGACGCTCGGCCGCGGGATCCGGCAGGGGCCGTCCGCCACGGATCAGCTCGCGCACGGCTAGATAGGCCGGCTTGGGCTCGCCGAGCCGCCAGCCGCCATCCGGCTTGGCCGTCATTTCCACGAGGCCCATCTGCGCCTCCGGTCCCGGCGCCCAATAGGGCTCGTCGAGCAGCTCGTAGATATGGGCGGCTTCCACATCGTATTCGGACTGCAGCCTGCGCAGGCGGGTCATGATCCCCTTCAGCCCGACCTCCTGCTGGCGGGCGCTGCGCTGGCTGCCGAGGGGATTGTTGAACTCGGTCACCCAGATCGGACGGCCGTAGCCGGCGATCGTCTTGAAGGCCCATTCCGGATCTTCGCCATAGATGTGCCAGACGGAGATGTCCCAGTCGATGCCGTCGGCCTGCATGCGCTCGAAGGCGCCGACATGCCCCCAACCGGCGGTGCCCATCGCCTTGCGGATTTCGGGGTCGGCCGCTTCCACGCCGTCGGAAAGCCCTTTCAGCACCGCGCTCACCTTCACCCAGCGCGGCCCGTAGTAATGGGACGCCTCGGTCCCGCCCGCCGGTCCCCATTCGCAAGGATACTGGCTGCCGTCGTCGCGCGTCTCGCAGGGCTGGATGATGGCGTGGTTCTCCATCTCGTTGCCCAGTTCCCACACGCGGATATCGTCCTTGAACCGGGACGCGAGCGAGTGGGCAAGGTCATAGGCTTTCCGGTAGAGCGCGTCGGGGTCATCCTTGTCGAGGTCGACGTTTCCCGGCGTGATGACTGGCAGGATCGCGACGCGGCGCGCCTTGCCCGCCTCGACGAGCGAGGCAAGCGCTTCGGCCTGACCGGCATCGGAAATATTGACCCGGTAGGATGTCATGCCGAGATCGCGCACATAGTCGAGCTGACGTTCGAAATCGATGCCCGGATAGGCGGTGAAGGGATGGCCGTTGACGCCCCATGCGATTTCCGCGCGCGCCAGCCCCACCGCGCCGGCAAGACAGGCCAATGCCAGGACAAGACGTTTGATCATTGTGTCGCCCCTACCTTTCTTTCACGAGGCTTCAGGCTAGCGGCGTCACGCAGCGCGGCAAATCCTGCCTTTCTGACGAGAAAGGGCTTACAGCTACACCTTTTGAAGGGCGTTTCTCACCTGATTGGTCCGGCTGACGCGAACCGCCATACGGCGGAAACTGTCGGACGAACTTCGACGCGGGCTTGCCGTCCGTCAAACATCCGGAGCCCGACATATGTCCGACGTCAAGCGCGCGCTGTTCCTGAGTACGGGGGATCGCTATTTCGCGCTCGTCGCCAACTTCGTGACGGTGGCGATCGTCTCGCGCATCCTGACGCCGGGCGAGATCGGCGTATCGGTCGTCGGCATGGCGATCGTCGGCATCGCCATGTCGGCGCGCGAGTTCGCCAGCGCCAATTACCTCATCCAGCGCCACGACCTGACCCGCGAGGATGTGCGCAGCGCCTTCACGGTCATGCTGGTCCTGATCTCCATGATCAGCATTGCGCTGGCGGCGACGGCGCCGGCCCTGGCCGGCATATATGACGAGGAAAGACTGGTTGCCTATCTGCGCGTCATTTCGCTCAGCCTTTTCATCGAGCTGATCGCCGCTCCCATATTGACGCTGCTGAGGCGCGACATGGCATTCGGAGCCGTGGCGATCATCAACATGTCGGGCGCCGCCGTGGCGGCCGTGGTCACGGTAACGCTGGCGCTTCTCGGCTTCAGCTATATGAGTTTCGCCTGGGCGTGGCTTTGCAGCGCGTTGACGACCGGCCTCCTGGCGATCGCGTTGAAACGGCAGGTCTGGATGTACCGGCCGCTCTTCGATCACTGGCGCGACATGTTGACCTTTGGCGGCTATAACGGGGCGACCAACATGCTCTACAAGGCCTATGAAGCCCTGCCCTATCTGCTACTCGGGCGGGTGCTGTCGCTCGATGCGGCCGCGCTCTACAATCGCAGCCTGATGATCTGCCAGTTGCCCGACAAGGCCTTCCTCGGGGGCGCCATGTCGGTCATCCTGCCGGCCTTCTCGGTCGAGACGCGGCAAGGGCGCAGCCTCAAGCAGCCTTATCTGAAGGCGCTGGGGCTGATAACGGCGTTGCAATGGCCCGCCCTCACCGTTCTGGCGGTTCTTGCCTATCCGGCGGTCGACATCCTGTTCGGCGACCAGTGGGGTGCTGCCGCCCCCCTTGTCCAGATCGTCGCCATCGCTTCGCTCTTTTCCTTCAGCTTCGAGCTGAACTATCCCGTTCTGGTCTCGCTGGGCGCGGTGCGCGATATCTTCCTGCGCGCACTCATCGTCTGTCCGGTTTCCGCCGGCATTCTGGTGGCGGCCTCGTTCTACGGGCTGCAGGCGGTTGCCTGGAGCCTGATGATCGTCATGCCGTTCCAGGCGTTCGTCTCGCTCTCCTTCGTGCGCCGCCATGTCCGTATCGCGTGGTCGGAGATCGCCGCCGCAGTGTGGCGCAGTGGCGTGGTGACGGTGGCGGCCCTGGCCGGGCCGCTCGCCGTGGTCGCCGCCGGCGCAGGCTTCGACATGCCGATCCACATGGCCGTGACGGCCGGTGTGTTCGCCGCGGCGGGCTGGATGTGCGGGCTATGGTTGACCGGACATGCGCTGTTCGACGAGATCGTGACGACCTTGTCCGGGCTGCGCAGCCATCTGCCGCGGCTGGCCGGCATGGCGTGAGTGCCGCCTTACCCCCGGAACACGCTGCGCATGAGCGGCCTTTCCGTGCGGGCCAGATAACCAAGCGGCGGCACGAGCGACAATCCAGGCGCCAGGCCGAGGGCGAGCTTGATGAGTTGCAGACCGCTCTTGCGGCCGCGCGACAATTGCTTTGCACCGCTCCAATAGGCACGCTCGGCAATACGCCGGCGGCCCAGCCGCAACAGGACATCGGCATCCTCGAGCCTCCCGCCCTCTTGACCGAAGAAGCTTTCGAGCGCTGCCACACGCTCGACCAGGTCGCGAGACAGGAAGGCGTTCGTCCGGTTGTCGCCATGCATGCGCTTTACGCCGACGACCGTCGGCGTGCGGGCCACCCGCCCCAGAAGAGCGAGGCGCAGCAGCATTTCGAGATCATCCGTGTGCGGCAGCGTGGTGCGATAGTGACCTGCATTCTTGTGGGCGCAGGTGCGCACCAGCACCATGCCGGCCGCGATGTAGCGTTCGGGCATGCGGCATGTCTCGAGGATGAAGTCGCGGCCCGTGCCAATGGTCCACGGCGCCGGCGCTTGCCGCTCCTCGACCGGATACGGTCCCTCCCCGTCCCAGTGAACATCGTTGCCATAGGCGAAGACGACATCGGTATTCGCCTCCATCACCGACAGCATGGAGACAAGGGCGCCGGGGGCCAGCAGGTCGTCGGCGCACAGGATCATCATGTAAGGCGCCGAGGCCCAGTCCACGCCTTCATTGAAGGAGGCGTGCGGGCCCAGATTGGCCTCGCGCAGAATGAGATGAATGCGCTCCTCCTCGCGCGCCAGCCGCCGCGCCACGTCCGCACTGCCGTCGTCCGAGGCATTGTCGACGATGAGGATACGCAGGGTGTCGATCCCTTGCGACATGATGCTGTCCACGCAGGACCGCAGGAACCGGCCGTGCCGGTAGCAGGGGATGACGACGTCGACACCGGCCATCACGCGGCCCATTGGTTGCGGCGACCCTCTGACGGCTCGTCGGAGCGATGGGCGGGCCGACGTCTCAGCCGCAGCGCGTCGCCGAGAATCGTCCACCCCCGGTCGAATGGACGGTCCATGCGCAACAGCCACTGAACCGGCGGCAGCAACGCCGCCCACGGACGCCAGTGATGCGAAAGGCGCAGAAGCCCGAGCCCGATGCGGCCGTGCCCGCGCGCCAGATGCGACAGGGCCGACCAGTAGGCATGCTCGCCGAGACCATGCCGGGCTTGCGCGAGCAGGGCATGCGCCTCCGCGATCGCAGCGCCTTCGTGGTCGAAAAAACTCTCGAAAGCACGTTCCCGCTCGCGAAAATCACGCAGTTGCACCGCCTGATAGCTCACCGAATGGCGATCGTTATGATAGCGGCGGACTGCCTGCACGGTGCGAATGCATGCGACATCGCCAGCGGTCGCAAGCCTGAGCCACATTTCCAGATCGTCGGTATAGGGCAACGCCGCGCGGTAATGTCCGATCTTTTTCTGCACCGCCGTGCGCCGGACAACCGTGTTGGCGCCGATGCTGTTGACCGGCGTCCGGCACAGGTCGCGCACATGGTCCATGCCGCTGCGAAGCACTACGGTGGGGCCCGGCGGGTCTGGCGGCAAACGGAACTCCCCCGCATTGCCTTCGAGCCGCGCCTCGATGCCGTGCGTAAAGCTCACCCGCGGGTTCTCGTCCAGCACCGTGGTGGCCCGCGCCAGGGCGCCGGGTGCCAGCATGTCGTCGGCGTCGAGAATGAGCAGATAGTCCGACGCCGCCCAGTCGATGCCTTCGTTGTAGCTGAAGGTGGCGCCCATGTTCTTGGCATGCGCGATGACCTCGATCCGCGCGTCGCGCGCCGCCAGCGACTGCGCGATGGCGAGGCTGTCGTCCTTGGACGCATTGTCGATGATGAGAACGCGCAGATCGACGCCCTCCTGGCAAAGAACGCTCGCCACGCATTCGCCCAGATAGCGGCCGTAATTGTAACAGGGAATGACGACGTCGACGCTTGCCATCAGGCCGCTCCCCTCACATGGGCCGAACCGGTCACCATGCCGTCCACTTCGGCCATGAGCTGAAGATAGGTCTCGGCGATCCGGCGCCAGGAATAGCGCTGTGCCCGGCGACGGCCCGCATCGGCCACACGCTGTCTCAGATCCGGTTGTTCACAAAGACGCGAAACCGCTTCGGCCCAGCCGACCAGGTCGTCCGGGTCGGCATAAAGCGCACCGTCGCCGCAGACTTCCGGCAGGCAGGGTGCGCTCGATGCGACCACCGGGCATCCGACGGCCATCGCCTCGATTGCCGGCAGGCCGAAGCCCTCGATGCGCGAGGGAAACAGGAAGCACAGGGCGCCTGCGAGCGCGGCGGCGAGGTCGTCGTCGCTGATGCGGCCCAGGACATGCAGATTGGCAGGCTTTGGACAAACGTGCTGAAGGATGCGCCTTTCCTCAACGTCGCCGGCCATCCAGATGTCGAGGCCCACGAGATCGAGAAGCGGCGCCAGGCGAACGAGCAGGTCGAGGTTCTTGTATTTCTGGCCCTGGCCGAGGCAGAAGACGTAAGGGCGCCGCGGCGCGGCAGCCAGGTGCGAACGGTTCGGGTCCCAGCGCGCCACGTGGTCGCTGCCATTGTAGGTCACGGACACCTTGTGCCCCGGCGCCACGCCGAAGGCGCCCAGATGATTGCGCGAGAGCTGCGACACGGTGGTGATGTGGGCCGCGCGGCGGCCGAGGGCAGGCAGGATGAGGCGATGCGCCAGGCGGAAGAAGATGCCGTAGCTCTCCGGCATCAGCCGGGTGTGCAGATCGTGGATGCACACGATGTGCCGGCGCACCGTCACCGGCGCGAGGTTGCAGAAGCTCAGGAGGCCGCCCGGCACATGCCGGGGCAATTGCGCCTGCACCCAGAATTGCGGCAGGCGCGGGCGGGCGAATTCAGGCACGATGCGCGTCTTGAGCGCGCTGAGCGCAAGCGGATCGGCGCCCTGTTTCGGCGCAACGATGTCGAGATCGAGATCGCGCGCAAGCGGGTGCCCCTCGCCGAGCAAGGCATCGAGGGCGAGCGTGACCTCGCGCGCATAGCGGGCGACGCCCGTCGGCCGCAGGCTCATGAAATCCCCGTTGATGGTCCAGCGCCGCGCGCCGCCGGAGCGCGGGGCGGCGGCTCCGACGCGCGCCTGATCCGGCGGCATCGTCAGCATATCCGCCCGACCGCCGTCCGCCTGCCGGGCGGCTTCCATCTCACCAAGGCTGATCGACATTCAGCGATCCTTCGAACCCGACTGCCCCTTGCTGCGCACCGCCCGTCGCCAGGCGGATCGTCACTGCACAGGCTAGCATCTCGCGCCCGCCGGCGTGCGCTACACGATGGGCGTAGCCGCCTACGCCCCGGCGCGACATCCGGATGATGCGGGGGCAGGACATTGCCCGGCCGGCACCCCCTGTCATGTCCCAATGGCCAAAGTGACCGCCTTCGCGAGCGCAGGCACAGTACCGTGTCCGGCCCGCCGACCGTCTATCGCCCGTGCATTGCGTCTTGTCCGCGAAAGGCCGGCCGGGCCGGATCAGGTTGCTTCGGGAGGTCACGATGACACGGCACTGGACAATCAACGGCCGCTTCCTCGCCCAGCCCATCACGGGCGTTCAACGCTACGCCTATGAGGTCGTCTGCGCCCTGGACAGGCTGCTTGCCGAAGATCCGGCCAAGGCACGTGATCTGGAGATCGAACTCCTTCTGCCGCCCGACGCGGCAATACCCGTCGGACTGACGGCGATCCGCCCGCGCACGGTCGGGCGACTGAGCGGCCAGGCCTGGGAGCAGGCAGTCCTGCCCCGCCTCACGCCGGACGGGTTGATCAGCCTGTGCAACACCGGACCGCTCTCCCACCGCAAGCAGATCCTGTGCATCCACGACGTCAACACACGGGTCTTCCCGCAAAGCTATTCGTTGCCGTTCCGCGCCTTTTACCGGCTCCTGCAGCCGGCGCTGGGACGACGGGTCCATGCCGTCTCGACCGTATCGCACCATTCCAAGGAAGAGCTCGTGCGCGCAGGGATCTGCCCGCCCGAAAAGCTCTTCGTCGCGCCCAACGGGCACGAGCATGCGACACGCTGGCGGGCGATGCATTCGCCGGCAACGCGCAAGGCGGCCGGACCCAACACGATCGTGGTGATCGGCAGTACGGTGCCGCACAAGAATACCGGTCTCATCATCGACATGGCCGAACGGCTCGCCGGCGTCGGATTGCGGGTCGCCGTCGTCGGCGGAGGCGACCGGCGCGTCTTCAGGGATGCCGGCCGGGGCACGGAGGCCGACAATGTCGACTGGCTCGGTCGCCTCTCCGACTCCGAGCTTGCCGCGCTCCTTCACGATTGCATGTGCCTGGCCTTCCCGTCCTTTGCCGAAGGTTTCGGCCTGCCACCGCTGGAGGCCATGGCGATGGGCTGCCCGGTCGTCGTTTCCGGCCGCACCAGCCTGCCGGAGATCTGCGGCGACGCGGCACTCTACGCTCCCCCGGACAGTGCCGATCACTGGTTCGAGCGGTTCGTGCAATTGCATGGCTCGCCCAAGCTGCGCCTCGAGATGATCGCGCGCGGGCGGGCGCGGACGATGCGCTTTCGCTGGCACGAAACGGCGGAGCGCTATCTGCAGGCAATGGCCGCGGCGAACGGCGTGGCGACGCCTCGAGCCGACGAGCGGACCGTCGTTCAGGTCGCCTGAATGCAAATGCTGGAAACGAACCCTACATCTGAAAACTCGGCGCGCTCACGTCATCGAGGGCCTGGACGATCGAGCGGTCGAAACGCTCCTCGGAAAAGCGCCCGGCATTGGCCCGGCAGGCCAGCGGCGTGATCTCGCCGGATCGTTCCTCGAACTGCTCCACCGCCTGCGTCAGCGCCTGGGCCGTCTGACGGGCAAACAGCACCCCGGTTGGATCCTCGCAGGCGCCGAGCGGGCGCACGATGTCCACCGCCCCGCCGCGACCGAACGCGATGAGCGGCGTGCCGCAACCCTGCGCCTCGGCAAGCGCGATGCCGAAATCCTCGCAGCCGGCGAACACCATCGCCCGGGCTTCGGCAACGGTGCGCACATAATCCTCGCGCGCGAGATAGCCGGCAAATGTGACGTTCGGCCCCGCCATCGACCGCAGCGCCTTCGACTGCTGGCCCTCGCCGACGATCACCAGGCGCCGTGACGGCATTTCGTTGAAGGCCTGGATGACGAGGTCGGTGCGCTTGTAGGGTGCGAGGAAGGACGCGCAGACGTAATAGTCGTCCTTGTCGCCGGCATAGTCCAGTTCGTCGAGCGCCACCGGCGGATAGACCACGTCCGAATCGCGCCCGTAGATATGGCGGATGCGCGCGCGCACATAGCTCGAATTGGCCAGCATCAGATCAGGGCCGTGCGCGGTGCGCGTGTCCCAGGCGCGCAGGCGGTGCAGCATGTATCGGTAGAGCATGCCTTTCGGGCCGAAACCCAGCCCGCCCTGCCTGAGATAGGAGAACTGCTCGTCCCAGGCATAGCGGGCGGGGCTATGGACGTAGCACAGATGCGGCTGGTCCGGCCGCGTAATGACCCCGCGGGCAAAGGCGGCCGAGGATGAAATGACCGCGTCGTAATCCGTCACGTCGAACTGCTCGATAAGAAAGGGGCAGAGAAAGAACAGCGAGCGGTAATACTTCTCGATCATCGGCAGCCGGTCGGCCATCGAGGTGTGAAACGCGACGTCGCGGAAATATTCCTCCTTCACCGCCTCGGGCAGGAAATCGAAAAGCGTGAAGACTTCGGCATTGGGAAACTGGCGGCAGATGCGCGCCAGGACGCGTTCGCCGCCGCGGAAGTTCGGGCACCAGTCGTGGACCACTGCGATCCGGGCGTCGCTCGGCAAGGCGTGCGGCGTCGGCTCGATCGGCCGCAGCCGTTCGCGTTCCTTCAGATAGGTGACGGTCGCAAGTTCGGAGGGGCGTTCGTGCCGCATGATGATCCGGATCCGTTTGTGGTGTCGGGAGCGTCGACGATTCGGGGCTCTCGGCGTTCCCATTTGCCGGCAAGTGTGGAAGCGCGCTACCGGACGCGGCAAGCTGTCCGAAGGGGGATGCAAACGGCAAGGCAGAGGATGACCTAAGCCCAAACGCGTATGAGGCTACCACCGCCGGGCCACGCTCCTACGCCCGGCACCACCGGACTTGGGAGCCTTGCCGGCCGACCGCCCACTTATATGCAGGCTGAATTTCGCCCGCCTCCGGCTAGTCTGCGGACTGAAATGCGATCCTCGAGACCGCATGAAGGCGCCGCCTGGGGTAAGCATGAGATTGGCCGTAATCATTCCGACGCTCGGACGCAGCGCACAGGTGAGGCGCCTCCTGGCGCATCTGGAAGGGCAAAGCCGGCTGCCGGATGCGGTCATCCTTTCGGCGCCCGATGCGGCGCATGTCGACCAGCCGGCGGCGACCGCCTTTCCGGTTTCCGCCGTCTTCGGCAGAAAGGGCCTGTGCGCCCAGCGCAATACCGCCCTTGCCCAGGCGCTCGACCGGTTCGACATCGTCACATTCTTCGACGACGATTTCGTGCCGTCCGACGACTATCTGGAACGGGTCGAACGGGCATTCGCGCTGAACGACGATTTCGCCGTCGTCATGGGCCACGTGGTCAAGGACGGCGCCTGCAATGCCGGGCTCGACTGGGCCGAGGCCCTGGAGGCGCTGGAAGCCTGCGCCACCGGCCCCCAGACGCCCCGCGTGGTCGATCATGTCGGCGCCTATGGCTGCAACATGTCGATCCGCAGCCGACTCGTCGGCGATCTGCGGTTCGACGAGCGGCTGGTGCTGTATGGCTGGCAGGAGGATATCGACTTCACCAGCCAGTTGCGCGCACGCGGGCGCGTCGTCTGCCTGACCGATCTGCGCGGGGTGCATCTGGGCGTGAAATCCGGACGGGTGAGCGGCAGGCGCTTTGGCTACTCACAGGTCGTCAATCCGCTCTATCTGATCCGCAAGGGGTCCGTGCCGGCCAGTTTTGCGCTGCCGCTTCTCGGGCGCAACCTGGCGGCCAATGTCGTGCGCAGCCTGCGGCCGGAGCCCTTTGTCGATCGGCGAGGGCGGCTTTCCGGCAATCTGCTGGCGCTGGCCCATGTGCTGACGGGGCGGATCGAACCCGAATACATACTGAAGATCTGAGGCGGCGGAGCGATCATGAATTTGAACCGGAACACAGCGCATGAATTGAGCCGCAAAGATGCAGCCGGGCCATCGCGCCTGCGCCCGGGCGGCCGCCTGCTCGCGACCGCCGCGGCCATTGCCCTCGGCATGGCCCTGTCGGCCCCGGCAAGCGGGTTCGCCGGCGAATATCTGCTCGGAGCGCAAGACAAGGTGCGCTTGAAGATCTACGAGTGGCGCGCCTCGAAGGACGTGATCTTCGAGTGGGGCGCGCTCAACGACGAATTCGCGATCGCGGCCGATGGCACCTTGTCGTTGCCCTTTGCGGGAGAAATCCGGGCGGCCGGGGTAACACCGGGCGAGCTCGGCGACGCCATCAGCAGCCAGTTGATGGTCTCGATGGGTCTGGGACGCGAGCCCGACGTCGCGGTCGAAGTCGTGGAGTTCCGGCCCTTCTACATCGTCGGCGACGTCACTGATCCGGGCGAGTTTCCCTATCGGCCGGGTCTCACCGTGCTGCAGGCGCTGACCATTGCCAAGGGGCTGCGCAGGAGCGAGCAGGATACGGTGCGCCTGGAGCGCGAGATCATCAGCGGTCGCGGCGACGTCGGTCTGCTGGCGCTTTCGCGGGTCAGCCTGATGGCGCGCAAGGCGCGCCTGGAGGCGGAACTGGAGGGCGCCGAAAGCATCACCTTTCCGCCCGAACTGATTTCGCGCCAGGACGACCGGACCGTCGCGATCATGATGGAACAGGAGCGTTCGGTGTTCGATGCACGCCGTCAGGGCCTGTCGACACAGTCGCGTGCCCTCGAAGAGCTCAAGGACTTTCTGGAGAAGGAAATCGAATCGCTCAAACGGCAGGTGAGCTTCCATGACCGACAGGTCGAGATCATGCAGAAGGAGCTCTCTGGCGTTTCGAGCCTCGTCGAAAAGGGTTATGCCGGGGCCAACCGCGAGATGTCGCTCGAGCGGGCCCTGGTGGAGACGCAGAGCGGGCGCCTGTCGGCGGAAACCGCGCTCTTGCGGGCCCGCCAGGACCTCAGCCGCACCGACATCTCCATCCTCGAACTGCACAACAATCACGCCAACGAGGTCACCGTGCAGCTGCGCGAAACCGAAACGCAGCTCAACGATGCCATCCGCAAGAGCCAGACGGCGCAGATGCTGCTCCACGATTCCGAAATCACCGCGCCGCGCCTTCTGGCACGCCGTGCCCGCGCGGAGCGTGCCGAGCCACGCTATGTCATCGTTCGGCAGACCGGGGACGGGCCGACCGAGATTGAAGCCGAGGAATCCACCGCAGTGATGCCCGGCGATACGGTGAAGGTGGAAATCCCGCTTTCCTTCGAGACGGACGATTACTTGCAGATCGTGCCCGGTCCGATATCGGCCGATGACGATCCGCTCGCTGGAGCTTCCGCATCTATGGAGAGCATACCCCCGGCGGTGCGTTGAGCTTGCCACTCGCCGTCCTTCCGCGCGGTGCGAACTTGGTGCGAAAACACGACACCTCTGCCCCAAACCGCCCCGCGGATGCACGGATGGGATTCACATCACTTCACAAATGCGGGCGTTTCTGGTCTGCTTCCGGCTGGCGGGGCGCATGGCCTGAGGAGAATACCCGTGCATTGGAGCCACGTCGCGGTCGCTGTCGTCGGGCTGCTTCTCGGGTTTCGATTTCGCGCCCCCGCGCTGCTGGCCGCGACGGCGATCATCTTCATCGCCGCTACCTTGATATATGGCGTCGACGACACACCTCAGACGCGTGGTCTGCTTTCCGGGCTGCTTCTTGTGATCACGCTGCAACTGGCCTATCTGGCCGGCCTTCTGATCGCGATCCTGTGGAGACGCAGGGACCAGAGGAACGGTCGGTAAGGCGTCGCTCCATGGCGCTCAGGCAGCGTCGTCAAAGCGCATCACGGCAATCACGGTCCGCGCCAGGATGATCAGATCGGACGAGATCGACCAGTTGCGCACATAATGGCTGTCGAGAAAGACACGGCTGTCGTAGTCCGTTCTGGAGCGGCCGGTAACCTGCCACAATCCCGTGAGACCGGGCCGGACACTGAGATAGTCGCGGGCGCACGCCCCGTAGAGTTCGAGTTCATCGGCAACGATCGGTCTCGGGCCGACACAGCTCATGTCGCCGCGCAGGATATTGAGCAATTGCGGCAGCTCGTCGATGCTCGATTTGCGTAGCATGGTGCCCAGCAGCGTGATGCGTGGATCGTGTGCGAGCTTCCTGTTCTCCTCCCATTCGCGGGCGGCCTCCGGATTGCGCTCAAGATAGTCTTGAAGGGCACGATCGGCATCACGCGCCATGGTTCTGAACTTGTGGCAATAGAACGGGCGACCATCGAACCCGATGCGGCGATGCGAATAGAAGACCGGCCCACCGGCCGTGCACCGGATTATGAGGGCCACGACCAGCATGATCGGCGCCGCGGCAAGCAGGGCGCAGGACGCAACGACGAGATCCAGCGCCCGCTTGGACCAACCGCCGATCGGACGCACGGGCGCGCCGCTGCCGGGAAGCACCTGCGCCTGTGCGCCTGCGCCGTCGGCAGCCTGCATTTCGACGGGGCCGGTGGCGCGCGCCGGCAGCATCCCACCTTCTCCAACGTCCGTGCGGGCGTTCAATAGCCGGTTCGGGCGCAATGCGAGGAGCGCTCTAAGGCTGCGTCTGGGCGGATGGTTTTCGTAGAGTTCCATTGTCATTGGCAATCGCCGAAGCTCATAGTCAGCACGTTCTGCCTCGCACTGTCCCAGCGATCGGCATTCTTCGGCAAGAACGGCAATGGTGGTATCGGCCCTGCGGCGAACCTACTCCCTACGTCCTCCGCATGAGCCGGCCGCAAGCGCTCCGACACAAAAGGCCACGGACGCAACCAAGGGTGACAATCAATCCCGGATCGCGCATTTTCGCGCGGACGCAGGCGCCCGGAAAATCGAATCGATATTCACAAGGCGCGATGCGCCGCTTCAAGTGACTGACGCACAAAGGGCATCCCAGGCGCGGAGGAAACAATGATGGAACTCGTCCCGTCCCTTCTGTGGGGGCTGCTGGCCGGAAGTTCCCTGCTGATCGGCGCGGCGTTCGGCTGGTTCGCAGGACCGGGCGCCCGCGTGACCGCTGGCGTCATGGCTTTCGGTTCCGGCGTGCTGGTGTCTGCGATCGCCTTCGAGCTGATGGACGAGGCGCTGCGGATCGGGGGGATCGGGCCGGCGGCGATCGGCTTCGCTCTCGGCGCGATCGCCTTCACCGCCGGCGCCCTGGCGCTGGCCCGGCGCGGCGCACACGGGCGCAAGCGCTCGTCGAAGGCCGCCGCGCCCGCCACGACCGCCGCACTTGCCATCGCGCTCGGCTCGGTCTTCGACGGCATTCCCGAATCGATGGTCATCGGCCTCAGCCTGCTCGAAGGCAACGGCGTCTCGCTGCCGATCGTGGCGGCGGTATTTCTGTCAAACGTCCCCGAAGGCATGTCGAGCGCGGTCGGCCTGAAGAAGGCCGGCCTGTCGAAAACCTACGTGTTCGGTCTATGGACCGGCATTGCGCTCCTGTGCGGCATAGGCTCGCTTGCCGGCTTCATCCTGTTCGACGGGGCGGCGCCCGAATATGTCGCCATCGCGCAGGGCGTGGCGGCCGGCGCCATGCTTGCCATGATCGCCGACACCATGATTCCGGAAGCCTTCGACGAGGCGCACGATGCCGCCGGCCTGATCACCGCGGCCGGCTTCCTCACCGCCTTCGTGATGTCACACGCCTTTGGCTAGCACGCGTTCGCTTCAAACGGAAACGTTTGAAGCAAAGATATGCGCGCCAGATCAATATGCTGGAGCATGTACCTTTCGCTCAAACGATTCCGTTTGAGCGGGACATGCTCTAAGCACGGGCGGTGCCCATGCCGGCCCGGCCAAGCCAATTGCCCCGTGCCGGCATTCCGGCTAAGACTTCGCCGATCAATGCCAGCGTCGGGGATACCCATTCGATGACGAGCGAGACCGCCGCCACCGCCGAAGAACAGGCAAGGCTGCTTTCGGCAGCCCTGCCCTACATGCAGCGCTACGAGCACAAGACGGTGGTCGTGAAATATGGCGGCCACGCCATGGGCGACGAAGCCCTCGGCACGGCCTTCGCACGCGACATCGCGCTCTTGAAGCAGTCGGGCGTCAACCCGATCGTGGTGCATGGCGGGGGGCCGCAAATCGCCGCCATGCTGAAGAATGTGGGCATCGAATCCAAGTTCGAGGGCGGACTGCGCGTCACCGACCGCCAGACGGTCGAGATCGTCGAAATGGTGCTGGCCGGTTCGATCAACAAGGAGATCGTGGCGCTCATCAATGCGCAGGGCGAATGGGCGATCGGGCTGTGCGGCAAGGACGGCAACATGGTCTTTGCCGAAAAGGCGCACAAGACCGTCAAGGACCCCGATTCCAACATCGAGCGGGTGCTCGATCTCGGCTTCGTCGGCGAGCCTGTCGAGGTCGACCGCACGCTGCTCGATCTGCTCGCGCGCTCCGAGATGATCCCGGTGATCGCGCCGGTGGCGCCCGGCCGCGACGGCCACACCTACAACATCAATGCCGACACCTTTGCCGGCGCCATCGCCGGCGCGCTTGGCGCCTCGCGCCTCCTGTTCCTGACCGACGTGCCGGGCGTGCTCGACAAGGACAAGAAACTGATCGACGAGCTGACGGTCGCCGAGGCCAGGGCGCTGATCAACGACGGAACGATCTCAGGCGGCATGATCCCCAAGGTCGAGACCTGCATCGAGGCGATCGAGCGCGGCGTGGAGGGCGTGGTCATCCTCAACGGCAAGACGCCGCATGCGGTGCTGCTCGAACTGTTCACCGAGCATGGCGCCGGCACGCTCATCATGCCGTGACGGCGTTCGGATGAGAAAGCTCCGCGCGCGAATGGAAGGAGTCGGAGCCATGACGTTCGAAAGTGCGCCCTACGACAGCGCAGAGTTTCTCGAAGACGATGAAGCGATCGCCGCCTATCTTGAGGAGGCTTTCGCGACGAATGACCCGGCCTTCATACTCAAGGCCCTGGGCACCGTCGCCAGAGCCCGGAGCATGAGCCGTCTGGCCGAGGAAACGGGGATGAGCCGCACGTCGCTTTACAAGGCGTTGAGCGGCGAAGGGCGACCGGAATTCGCGACGATCTTGAAGGTTGCGCGCGCCCTTGGGCTCGACATGACGGTGAAGCCGCATATGCCGGACGCTGCGTGACGCAATGCGCAGTTTCGGCGATGAGGCCCTGCAGCGCCTCACCCCACAATGAGCAGCATCAGGATACCGCCGACGATCAGCAGGCAGCCGGCCACCTCCATGGCGTTGATCTTCTCGCGAAAGAAGAAGACCGATGAGGCGAAGGTGAAGATCATCTCGACCTGCGCCAGCGCCTTGACGATCGCCGCCTGCTGCAAGGTCATGGCCATGAACCAGCCGAACGAAGCGCAGGCGCCGGCCAGCCCGACGACGAGCGACGGCTTCCAGGCGCCCGCGATGCGGCCGATCTCGGCGCGATCCTTCCAGACCATCCAGACACCCATGACCAGCGTCTGGAAGACGATGACGCAGGCCAGCGTGACGGCCGCCTGCATCATGAAATTCGGCCCGCCCAGCGCCAGGGAGGCGGCGCGGTATGCGACCGCGGCGACGCCGAACAGCGTGCCCGATGCGAGGCCGATCAGCGCGTTGCGGCTGATCAGCGAGGAGAACAGCGAACGCCAGCTAAGCTGCGTGTGGGCGACCGAGATCAGCATGACGCCGAAGACGCTGACGGCGATCGCCGCCAGCACGCCGGCAGTCACCTTCTCGCCCAGAAAGATGAGGCCGAAGAGCGCGGCCTGTGCCGGCTCGGTGCGCGAATAGGCCGTTCCGACGGCGAAATTGCGAAACGAGAACAGGTAGACGAGCAGGAAGGTCGCCGCGATCTGGCCGAGCCCGCCGACGATCATCCAGGCCAGGAAGGCCGCGTTGACCGGCGGCAGTTCGTAGCCGGCGATCCGATTGAGGCCGAAGACGAAGGCCAGCGCAAAGGGCACACCGAAGCCGAAGCGCACGAAGGTGGCGCCCGTCGTGCCCATGACCCCCTTGAGGTGCTTCTGCATCGCCGAACGCACATTCTGCAGGAATGCCGCGGCGACGGTGATTGCGATCCACAATTCCATGCCTGTCCCCGATCTCAACGCCCCTTATCCACATCGGCCACCGCGTGGCAATGGGTCAGCGGCGCAGTGCGGCCTGGTTACCGGATGGCGCGGAAGCCGGGCGGACGGCACGCCGATTTCGATCACGAGCAGATCCGTCCCTTGCAGTCGCCGCCATACGGCGCGACAAGCAGGTATGACAGTTCTGCCCGATCCCTCACGATTCGCCGCCGTCACCGACTGGGTGTTCGACCTCGACAACACGCTCTATCCGCATCACTCGAACCTGTTTGCCCAGATCGACGTGAAGATGACAGCCTATGTCTCGAAGCTGCTGCAATTGCCGCGCGATGAGGCGCGCCGGCTGCAGAAGGAGCTCTACAAGGACTACGGCACGACGCTGAACGGGCTGATGACCCGCTACGGCATCGATCCGGACGATTTCCTGCAGAAGGTGCACGACATCGACTATTCGCACCTGGCGCCCGATCCGGACCTCGGCGCAGCGATCCGCACCCTGCCGGGGCGCAAGTTCATCTTCACCAATGGTGACCGTGGCCATGCCGAGCGCACGGCCGGCCAGCTCGGTATTCTCGACCATTTCGACGATATATTCGACATTGTGGCCGCCGGTCTCGTGCCCAAGCCGGCGCGAGAGACCTATGACAAATTCACCGCGCTGCACCGCGTGGCCGGACCGAATGCGGTGATGCTCGAGGACCTGGCGCGCAATCTCGCCGTGCCCAAGGCGCTCGGCATGACGACGGTTCTGATCGTGCCGCGCAATTTCGAGCCGACCTTTTCGGAAATCTGGGAGCGCGACCCCGAATTCGAGGACGATGTCGACTACGTGACCGACGATCTCGCCGGCTTCCTGGGGGCGATCAAGCCGGCGGCGGGCGGAAACCCGTCATCGGCCTGACACGCGGGCAGGCAAGGCGCATTCCCCCTCCACCACGCTTCGCGCGGTGGAGGGGGCTTATGCGATCATCCGCCCGGCTCCCATTCAGTGGCTGGAATGGTCCATCGCTCCGCCGGCCCTGGTGACAGGCAAGGTCAGCTCGACCTTGCCGGCCTTTTCGAAGTCGAGCGTGACGGGAACCCTGCCGCCATCCCGGAACGGCTCGGCGACCTGCATGAACATCAGGTGCATGCCGCCGGGCTTGAGCTCCACCGTGCCGCCGGCCGGGATTTCCAGCCCGCCGTCGACGGGCCGCATGGTCATGACGTCGTCGACGACCTCCATCTTGTGCACCTCGACCGCGCCGGCCGCCGGAGAGGTCACAGCGGTCAAGCGGTCCGGCTCATCGCCCGTATTGGTGATGGTCAGATAGCCGCCGCCGGCCGGCTGGCCCGGCAGCATCGCCTTGGCCCATGCGGCCGATATCTCCAGGTCGCCCGCGACGACGGGCATGTCGTCCGCAGCAGCGCCATGCGCGTGGCCGTGGCCATCCGCCGTCCTCTCGGCGATCGTCACCATCGGAGCCGGATGGTCGAGCGAATGCGGGTCCTGGCCGTCGGCCGGATGCCCGGTCCAGGCGACTTCGGCGCCGGCGCAACGCTGCAGCGTGTCGAAATAGAGCTTTTGGCCCTTTTCGACCCCTGCCAGCGTGCCGCGCACGACGAACTCGTCGTAATGCTGGTCGGGCAACGCGCCGCCGGACCAGATGACCGCCTTGACCCCGGAGGAAACCCGTTCGCCATGCAGGTCGTAGCTGCGGGCATAGTCGCCCTTTTCGATGTCGATCGTCCAGCCGGACTTGGGCATCGGCTTCACCCCGACAAAGCCCTCCGGAATATCGATGCGAACCGTGTGAGTGGCCTGGCCATCGCAGCCATGGGGAATGCGCATCACGGCCTTGTAGCTGCCCGCCGGAGCCGTCGGCGTCTCGAGGCTGGCATGGGCGAAGGCGGTTGCAATGGAGAATGCCGTCAGCGCGCTCGCCGCGGCAAGTTCAAGAAGATGTCGGCGCATGTGATTGATCCTTTCAGCGTCCGATTTCAGTCGTCGCCGCCCATTGGGCGGCAGCTTGCCGAATCAGAGCTGGACGGGCGGTGCGCGGATCGCCGGAGGCGGTGCGCCCAAGGGCGCGTGGAGGACGGGTGCGCTGCGCCGGCGCCACGACAGGAACGCCGGCAGGAGCAGCGGCTCCCACGCGATCCCCGCCGCCGGTACGGCCGTTCGCAGGGGCACGGATCCGCAATGATGGCCGGCGATGCACAAGGGACAGTCGTCGGCCGCACCGGCGAGCGGCTCGGCATCACCGGCCGGATCGGCCTTGACGACACCGAATGTGGTGCAGATGACCCAGGCATTGTCCGAACCCGCAGCCCGCGCCTCGGCAAATGGCTGCAGCAATCCGGCCAGCATGACGATCATGCCGACAAGCGCGAACAGGGCGCGGTCGCGCCTCAGTCTCGCCAGGAAACAGGATCGTTGTGTCGATGGGCTCATGCGACGACTTCTACACGCGGCGCGCCAGCCCCGCCAGCCGCCGGCGGTGCGGCAAGATCACTCGTCCACGCCGCCACGGCGTCCGCGTGGCCCGTCCTTGTAGAAGCGCTCGATCTCGGCCCAGGCTTCGTCCGCGGTGTCGACAATGGTGATCAGTTCCGGATCGGCGGGCGAAATCGTGCCCTGCTCGGCCAGAAAGTCGATATCGACGGCGCGGTTCCAGAATTCGCGGCCGAACAGGATCACCGGCACATGCTCCATGCGCCCCGTCTGAATAAGCGTCAGCGTCTCGAACAGTTCGTCCATCGTGCCGAAGCCGCCGGGAAAGATGGCCACCGCCTTGGCGCGCATCATGAAATGCATCTTGCGAATGGCGAAATAGTGGAAATTGAAGCACAGTTCCGGCGTCACAAAGCGGTTGGGCGCCTGCTCGTGCGGCAGGACGATGTTGAGGCCGATCGACGGCGCGCCGACATCGGCGGCGCCGCGGTTGCCCGCCTCCATGACGCCCGGACCGCCGCCGGTGACGACGACGAATTCGCGGTGATAGGACGTGGCGGAATGCTGCGAGCAGATGCGGGCGAATTCGCGCGCCTCGTCGTAATAGCGGCTGTTGGCTTCGAGATTCTTCTTCTGGACCTCGTTCTTGGCCGCCCATGCCTCGGTATCCGGCTCGGGAATGCGCGACCCGCCGAACAGGATGACGGTGGAGCGGATGCCGCGTTCAGCCAGAATCATTTCCGGTTTGAGCAGTTCCAGTTGCAGGCGCACCGGCCGCAGCTCGCGACGCGTCAGGAAGTCCTCGTCGTCCCAGGCCAGCCGGTAGGCCGGGGCGCGCGTCTGCTCGGTGTCGGGCACGCTGCGCGCGCGCTGCCGATCCTCGTCCGAATGCGGCAGGGGCGTCCAACTCGTATCTCGCCTTGAGCTCATGTGATCCTCTTTTCACCAGTGCGCGCGTGCTTCCGCGGCACCGCGCGCGATTGACCGTTTGAAGACCATGAAATAGGTTCCGCGCGAATTTGACCAGCCCGCGCTAGGGCGCCCCCATCAACAGCAGGTGTAACGGAGCACATCCCATGTCGAATCACGACCTCGCGGCGCTTGAAAGGACGATCGACAAGGCGTTCGACGAACGTGACGGCATCAGCACGGAAACGCGCGGCGATGTGCGCGACGCGGTGGAAGCGTCGCTGCAACTGCTCGACAGTGGCCAAGTGCGCGTTGCCGAACGCGGCGGCGACGGCCAGTGGACGGTGAACCAGTGGCTGAAGAAGGCCGTTCTTCTGTCATTCCGCCTCAACCCGATGGAGATCGTCAAAGGCGGACCGGGCGAAGCCTCTTGGTGGGACAAGGTGCCCTCCAAATTCGACGGCTGGGACGCCGACGCGTTCGAGAAGGCGGGCTTCCGCGCCGTGCCCAATTGCGTGGTGCGCCGCTCCGCCTATGTCGCACCGGGCGTGGTCCTGTTGCCGTCCTTCGTCAATCTCGGCGCCCATGTCGGCAAGGGAACCATGGTCGACACCTGGGCGACCGTCGGCTCCTGCGCCCAGATCGGCGAGAACGTGCACCTTTCGGGCGGCGTCGGCATCGGCGGCGTTCTGGAGCCGATGCAGGCCGGACCGACCATCATCGAGGACAATTGCTTCATCGGCGCGCGGTCCGAGGTGGTCGAGGGGTGCATCGTGCGCGAGGGATCGGTGCTCGGCATGGGCGTCTTCATCGGCAAATCGACCAAGATCGTCGACCGCACGACCGGTCAGGTTTCTTACGGAGAGGTGCCGCCCTATTCGGTCGTCGTCGCCGGAACGATGCCCGGCAAGGCCCTGCCCGACGGCACGCCGGGTCCCAGCCTCTACTGCGCCGTCATCGTCAAGCGCGTCGATGAAAAGACCCGCTCCAAGACCTCGATCAACGAACTTCTCAGGGACTGATTTGAACCTGCAACACTACACCTGGCTGTTTTTCAGACTGTCCGGCCGCATCAGCCGGGCGGCCTATCTGTTGGGCGGGCTGCTGGCCAATCTCGTCCCCGCCTTCCTGCTCTACCGCTTCACCCTGGCGCCGGAGGCAAGCCAGGAAGGCGGCATGTGGGCCTTCGCCTTCATCACCATCGGGGTGATCTGCGTCTATTCGATCTTCGCGCTCAGCGTGAAGCGGCTGCACGATTTCGACAAGCCGGGCGCGCTGGCACTCTCACTTTTCGTGCCGTTCCTCTCATACATCGCCTTCGTCGCGCTGTGCCTGATTCCCGGCGACAAGGCCCCCAACCGCTATGGCGAGCACACCAACGAGCCTGCATAGCGGGAAAATCCGGCAATCTGGTCCAACATCCGGCGCGATAACCCCACGTGACAGGCAATGCCGGTTCGGATAACCATCCGTCCATGACCTTGCAGACCGATCCCGCCGAAAACCTCAAGACACTGATCCGCTGCCCGTCCGTCACGCCCGAGGAAGGCGGCGCGCTTGCGGCGCTTGCCGAGATGCTCGCCCCGCTCGGCTTTTCGGTCGAGCGCCCGGTTTTCAGCGAAGCCGGCACGGCCGACGTGGAAAATCTCTATGCGCGTCTCGGCCGGGACGGCCGCCACCTGATGTTCGCCGGGCATACCGACGTTGTTCCGCCGGGCGATGCGGCCGATTGGAGCCACCCGCCCTTTGGCGCCGAGACCGCCGGCGGCTACCTGTTCGGCCGCGGTGCCGTCGACATGAAGGGCGGTATAGCCTGCTTCGTCGCCGCCGTGGCGCGTCATGTCACGGAAAATGGTCGCCCGGAGGGCTCGATTTCGCTCCTGATCACCGGCGACGAGGAAGGCCCGTCGATCAACGGCACGGTGAAGCTGCTCGAATGGGCGGCGAAAAAGGGCGAAAGCTGGGATGCGGCCATCGTCGGCGAACCGACGAACCCGCAAAAGCTCGGCGACATGATCAAGATCGGCCGGCGCGGCTCACTGTCGGGCACGATCACCGTCAACGGCGTCCAGGGCCATGCCGCCTATCCGCATCTCGCCGACAATCCGGTGCGCGGCCTCGTCATGCTCGTCGACGCGCTGCTCACCCCGCCTTTCGACGACGGCACGGAGAATTTTCAGCCGACCAATCTCGAAGTCACGACGATGGATGTCGCCAACAGCGCCGTCAACGTCATTCCCGCCAGGGCAACGGCCGCCTTCAATGTGCGTTTCAACGACACATGGACCGCCGAGACCCTGCAGGCGGAGATCACGAACAGGCTCGAGCGCGCCGCCGCCGATGACCGCTTGAGGCCTGGTCGCGACCAGCCCGTCAACTACGAGATTGCCTGGCGCGACCGCCCGAGTCCCGTCTTCCTGACGCGCGACGATCAGCTCACCGGCGTGCTCGGCGCATCGGTCGAGGCCGTCACCGGGCACCGGCCGACGCTGTCGACATCCGGTGGCACGTCGGACGCGCGCTTCATCAAGGACTACTGTCCGGTGGTCGAATTCGGCCTCGTCGGCCAGACCATGCACATGGTCGACGAGCGCGTCGCGCTCGAGGATCTCGAAACGCTGACTCAGATCTACCAGCGCTTCATCGCCGACTGGTTCGCCCGGAGCTGAACGCCATGCCGCCCGCCGAAGACATCCAGCGCTATCTCACCGGTGTCTGGCGCATGATGATGGGACGGAACGAGGGGCTGAGCCTGCTCGATATCTCGGCCGACGGGTTCTGGACATCCTTCTTCGCCATTGTCCTGGCGCTGCCGGCGCTGCTCCTTCGCTGGATCACGCTCGGCAACGACCTGTCCGGCCCCGACGAAGGCACATTCTCGCTGATGCTGCGGCTGGGGCTGATCGACCTGTGCGTATGGGTCCTGCCGCTGATCGCCCTGATGCTCATCGGTCCGCGTGCCGGCTTCGGCGACCGCATCGTCCATTGCGTCGTTTCGATCAACTGGTCGTCGGCGATCCTCGTCTGGATCGCACTGCCGCCGATCATCGTTCTCGCCTTGTGGCCGGACGCGCTCGACATCGCGGTGCTCCTGTCGCTCGTCGTCTATCTGCTGACGATCTTTCTGACCTGGCGCCTGCTCAACATCGCTCTGGCAAAAGGCGGGGCCTTTGCCGCCGGCGTTCTTGCCGGCCTGGTGATCGGCGGCCTGTTCATCCAGTTCCTGATGCAGGACATGTTCGGTATCGCTGCGCAATAGGCGGCTCAGCGCTTCGATTGTGCGAAGCGCCCGACAAAGACGGCCAGCAGCATCAACACCACGGCCACGAGAGCCGGAGCGCGAATACCGTATGCTGCATATAGCGGCCCGAACCCGGTCGTTCCGGCAAACAGCGCCAGATAGGTTACGCCGCTGTTGAGCCCCATGATGGCACCACGGCGTGCCGGATCGAGTGCCGTCAGGCGCATGATGAGTGCATTCAGGCCGCAATGATTGGCCAGTCCCCACACAAAGACGACCGCGACCAGCAGAAGATAGCTGCCGGCGGCCAGCGCCATGACGGCATAGATCGCCCCCACGGCCAGAAAGGCCACCGGCATCACGCGCTTTGCGCCGTGACGGTCGATGGCGCCGTCGAGAAAGACCGCGCAACCGAATCCCAGGCCATAGGCGAGCGTGGCCAGCCCGCTGGCGCTGACCGGACGGCCGAGTGCGGTGTTCAGATGGTCACCGAGATAGCCGTAGACGCCGTAAAACGACGCCATGAAGGCACCGCAGGCGATCAGAAGCGGTTTGACGCCGGCCACGTTGAGCGCGCCGAAGGGATTTGGCGCCGAATGCGGCGCCGGGTGATCGCGCAGGTCCGACCGGAACAGCGCGGCCAGCGCCGCAAGAGCGAACGCGGCCACGAAGCCATAGACGGCACGCCAGTCGAGATAATCCGCCAGCACGGCCGAAAGCGAGACGCCGACGACCATGCTCAGCGTCCAGCCGGTGAGCACCACGCCGATCGTCTCGCTCTCGCGGCCCGCCGGCGCAATGGCCGCGGCCAGCGTATAGATCGCCGGCAGGGCAACACCGGCGGCAAGCCCGGTGACAAGCTGGGCCGCCGTCAGAGCGGGCACGGAGGGCGACAGGGCGCTTGCCATCAAGCCAACCGCCAGGACGAGCAACGCCGCCTGCAGCATGAGCCGGGCGCCGAACCGATCGATATGGCGGGCGAGTGCGAGCGCGCCGGCCGCCGTGCCCAGCCCGAAAGCGCCGGCCGCCGACATGACGGAGGGCACGCTGGCGCCGTACGAACGTGCCACTTCCGGGGCAATCGGACCGAGAACCAGCGAGTTGGAGCCGATCGCCGCGATGCAGGCGGTCAGCAGATAAGCCATAGGCGGGATGGCGGGCCGGACCGGCAGGCGGCCTGAAACTCTTTGACTGATGTTCGACATATTGGCAGAATGACTGAATGAAATTCCGCTTCAACAGGGTTTTTCCAAATGAATCAAAAAACAGATGGCGTTCGGCGGAAGCGCTCCGACTCCCGCGAACTCGATCCCATGGACCGAAAGCTGTTAGGCGTTCTGGTGGAGGATGCGACGGCGAGCTATGCCGAACTGGGCGAGCGCGTCGGCCTTTCGCCGCCGGCCGCCCATGAGCGCGTCAAGCGGCTGCGGCGCTCTGGCGCCATCAAGCGCGTCGCGGCACTGATCGACCCGGAAGCGACCGGCAAGACGCTCCTCGCCTTCGTCCATGTCGATACGACCGGCTGGGGCAAGACGCCGGCGCTGATGGCGATCCAGGAGCACCCGGAGGTCGAGGAGATACACTCGGTCGCCGGCGACACCTGCATGCTGTTGAAGGTGCGCACGGAAAACACCCATGCGCTGGAGCATCTGCTCGCCCGGCTCTACGATACGCCAGGGGTGAAGGCGACGCGCAGCTATGTGGTGTTGTCGACCTATCTGGAGCGGCCGGCCCAGCCGGGCGTGACGAAGGATTGGCCGAAGCCGACCTGGGCGCAGGACGGGGCTGTTGAGAGCGGCGGGTTGCCGCGTCAGGTCCCCGGGTAGTCGACGCGCACCAGGTAGAGCCCGTCGGGCGGGGCGACCGGACCGCAAGCCTTGCGGTCGCGCGCCTCAAGCGCGGCGCGCACGTCCTCGGGTTCCCATGCGCCTTCGCCGACCCGCTTCAGGGTGCCGACCATGGAGCGCACCTGATTGTGCAGGAAGGAACGCGCCGAGGCGCGGATCTCGATCAGCTCGCCCTTCGCGGTCACGTCCAGCCGATCGAGCGTGCGCAGCGGGCTCTTGGCCTGGCACTGCACCGACCGGAAGGTGGTGAAGTCGTGCCGGCCGACAAGCATTTGCGCGGCATCGTGCATGGCCCGCGCATCGAGCGGCCTCGCGACCTGCCAGGCGCGCTCGCGCTCCAGCGCCAAGGGCGCCCGGCGGTTGACGATGCGGTAGAGATAATGCCGCGCCGTCGCGCTGAAGCGGGCATCGAAGTCGGCTGGAACCATGTCCGCCTGCAGGATTGCGACCTGTTCGCCGGCCATCTGCAGATGGGCATTGATCGCGTTGCGCACCGTTTTGCCTGGCCAATCCTTTTCCAGGTCGAAATGCGCCACCTGGCCGGTTGCATGGACGCCGGCATCGGTGCGCCCGGCGCCGCGCAACGTGATGTCCTCGCCGCAAAAGCCGAGGATCGCCTGCTCGATCGCCGCCTGCACGGAATGCTGGCCGGCCTGACGCTGCCAGCCCGAATAGGCCGTTCCGTCATATTCGATGTCGATGCGGTAGCGCTGCATGAGGCTCATCATTCGCCGAAGGCGCGCGGATAGACAAGCCGGCCCTCGGTCGGCGCGTCGCCCCAGGCCAGCGCCTGCAGCGCATCGCCTTGATAGCTGTCAAATCCGGTGGCGCGGGCGCGGTCATAGCCGAAGCGGCCGTAATAGCCAGGGTCCCCGAGGACGATGCTCAAACGCTCGCCCGATGCCGGCAAAATGCGATGCGCCTCGCCGATGAGCGCGCCGCCCACGCCCCTGCCCTGATGATCCGGGACGACCGCAAGAGGCGCCAGGGCAACCGCGGCAAAGGGTTCACCGCTTCCTTCGACCGTAAGGCGCGAGAAAAGGATGTGACCGATGACGACATCCCCCGCCAGGGCGACCAGTTCCAGCACCGCGTCACCATCCGCAACGATTTGCTCGACCAGTTCCGCCTCGTCGCGCCGGCCGAAGGCAGCCGCCTCGACCTGGAAGATCGCGTCGCGGTCGGCGGCCAGCGCCGGCCTGATGGCGAAGTCGTTCACGCGAGCCGGTCCCCGGCGGCAATTCGCGTTCCGCGCAGAAAATCCGCGACTTCGAGCGGCTTGCCGCCGGCGCGCTGCAATTCGACAAGCCGCACCGCGCCGTCGCCGCAGGCAACCGCAAGATGATCGTCGGTCACCCTGCCCGGTTCGCCCTGTAGATCGGACAGGACGGACCTCAGCACCTTGATCCGTTCCGGCTTGCCGGCAATCGTCGCCTCGCACCAGGCGCCCGGGAAAGGCGACAGGCCGCGGATATGGTTGTGGACCTCGGCCGCCGGGCGCGACCAATCGATGCGCGTTTCGCCCTTGTCGATCTTATTCGCATAGGTCACGCCGTCTTCGACCTGCGGAGCAAGGTCGAGTTCGCCCTGTTCCAGCCGCGCCAATGCCTCGACCATCAACGCCGCGCCGGCCTGCATCATTGCGTCGTGCAATTCGCCCGCCGTCATGTCGGGGCCGATCGCGATCGTGTGAGAAAGCGCCACCGGGCCGGTGTCGAGCCCTTGCTCCATCTTCATGACCATCATCGCCGTTTCGCGGTCGCCGGCCATGACGGCGCGCTGGATGGGCGCCGCGCCGCGCCAGCGCGGCAGCGCGGAGGCATGGCCGTTATAGGCGCCGAGCCGCGTGCCTTCCAGGATCGGCTCTGGAAGCAGGAGGCCGTAGGCGACCACAACGGCGACGTCGGCGCCAAGCGCGCGGAACGCCGCCTGCTCGGCCTCGCCCTTGAGCGATACCGGCGTGCGCACATCCAGTTCCAACGCCTCGGCGGCGGCGTGGACCGGCGATTTCTTCACCTCCAGCCCGCGCCGTCCGGCCGCGCGCGGCGGCTGCGTGTAGACGGCCGCAATCTCGTGGCCCGCTTGGGCAATCGCATTGAGGGTCGGAACGGAAAAATCCGGCGTTCCCATGAAGATGACGCGAAGGGGCATGGCGTTTCAGGGTCCAGTGTGCAGCGAAACCGGCCCGATCGGCAGGCGCTCAGACATCCGCTTCAAACGGGTTTACAAGCTTCAGGTCAAGCCCTTCGAAATCGCGGATATTGCGCGTGGCAAGGGTTGCGTCATGGCGCAGGCAGATGGCGGCAATCATTGTGTCCATGGTTAGGATGGGGCGACCTATCGCGTTCCGGCGCTCGACGACCTGACCGAACAGGACGGCATCTCGGCGGCCGAAATCGAGAATACGTTCCGAATAGGCTTCGACAATCCTTTCCAGCGGCGCAAGGTAGCGCTGGGAACCGGTGCGACGGACAAATTCTCGCGCGCCCGCATACATTTCCGCAATGCCGGGCGCCGTCAAATAGAGCGAAGCAGGGCTCTGCCGATCCAGCCACGCCAGCACTTGCGCCGCAGGCTGTTTGGCCATCGGCTCGGAAACGATGTTGGTGTCGAGGACGATCATTTGAATTCAGGCAACGGACGGTCCGCTCCGTGCCGGATCCCGTCCATGATCTGCCTGAATTCGTCGAATTCCGCGTCGCTCTCGGATGCACCTTTTGCCAGGCACAGCAACTTCTGGCCAGGCGGCATCTCGATGAATTCCGCGTTGCGGCGCATCGCGGCATCGACACCGATGCGCATGATCTCCCGCGCAGTCTCGGTCACCGATTGCCCGTTCTTGCGGGCAAGGTTTTCGATGTCGGCGCGTAATGCATCGGAAATGTTTCGGATCAGCATATCGCCCATCGCACGTCACCTCATCTTGATATCAGTGATATCATAATTCTTCGCGCGGCATTGGACAAGGTGGCGGATCTACCCCACCATGCGGCTGGGTGCGTTTTCGCGGGCGAGCTTCCTGAACTTCTTGACCACCATGTCGCGCTTCAGACGCGAAATATGGTCGATGAACAGGACTCCATTCAGGTGATCGATCTCGTGCTGCAGGCAGGTGGCGAGCAAGCCGTCGGCAGCCACCTCCTTCTGCGCACCTTGCCTGTCCAGATAGCGCACGGTCACCGATGCCGGACGCTCGACCTCGGCATAATAGTCCGGGATCGACAGGCAGCCCTCCTCGTAGACGGCGCGCTCGTCCGAGCTCGCCACGATCTCCGGATTGATGAAGACCTGCGGCGCATGATCCTCGTCATCCTTCGAGATGTCGATCACCAGCATGCGCAGCGGCTCGCCGACCTGGATCGCCGCAAGCCCTATGCCCGGCGCGTCATACATGGTTTCCAGCATGTCGTCGGCGAATTTGCGCACCGAATCGTCGACGCGCTCCACCGGCTTGGAAACCTGGCGCAGCACGGGATCGGGAAGGATGATGAGCGGTTTGATGGCCATGGCGTTCAGTTAGTGGCTGGCGCGAACGCCGTCAATGGCGACGCTGCAATCTGTTCTCGTTTTGATCTTATGTCGCACGTGCGAATCGGATAGGCTTGGCGAATGAACGCGCTTGCACCCATCCTGTCCGAACCGCTTTTCCGCCTCGGCGCCACGTCCGTCACGCTCGGCCATGTGCTGGCACTCGGCGCCGCCGTCGTCGTGCTGCTGCTGATCGCGCTCGGCGCGGCCCTGCGCAACGCGGCGCGTGCGCGGGCCGCGGCCGCCGCCGAAGCGGCCGAGCACGCCCGCGAGGCCGAAGCGCGCATGGCCGAGATCACGCGCACGCAGGCCGAGATGCAGGGGCGCATGGCGTCGATCGCCGAGGTATTCGGCTCGCGCCAGAGCGAGCTCAACAAGTCGATTTCGGAACGGCTCGACGCCATGACCGGCCGCATCGGCCAGACGATGAGCGAGCAGACGAAATCGACCCATGAGAGCCTGACGAAGCTGCAGGAACGCCTTGCCGTCATCGATACGGCGCAATCGAACATCCAGTCGCTCGCCGGCCAGGTGGTGCAGCTGCAGCATATCCTTTCCAACAAGCAGACGCGCGGTGCCTTCGGCCAGTCGCGCATGGAAACGATCGTCGCCGACGGCCTGCCGCACGGCGCCTATGAATTCCAGGCAACGCTGTCGAACGGCACCCGGCCCGACTGCCTTGTGCGCATGCCGAACGACACCCCGTCGCTGGTCATCGACGCCAAGTTTCCGCTGGAATCCTGGAATGCCATGCGCCAGGCGGCCGAAAACGACAATGCCGAGGCGCACAAGCAGGCGGTACAGTCCTTCCGCCGCGACATCGAGGTGCATATCCGGGCGATCGCCGACAAATATCTGATAACCGGCGAGACCCAGGATACCGCCTTCATGTTCGTGCCGTCGGAATCGATCTTCGCCGGCATCCACGAGGACTTCGAGGCGCTGGTGCAAAAGGCGCACCGCTCGCGCATCGTCATCGTCTCGCCGTCGCTGCTCATGCTGTCGATCCAGGTCATCCAGGCGGTGCTGAAGGATGCGCGCATGCGCGAGCAGGCACACCTGATCCAGGGCGAGGTGATCCGTCTGATGGAGGATGTCGGCCGGCTCGACGATCGCGTGCGCAAGCTGCAGACGCATTTCATCCAGGCCAACAAGGATATCGACCTCATCCTCACCTCATCCGACAAGATCAGCAAGCGCAGCCAGAAGATCGAGGCGCTGGAATTCGGCGGCGGCGAGAGTGATGCCGACGGACCGGAACCGAAGAAGGACGCTGAGCGCGTTGCCGAATCGCGCACCGGCTCGCTGCGCCTTCGCGTCGTCGACGGCGAGGATTGATCCGGTTTCCACTTCTCCTGGAATTGATTCCTCCCGCAGTGCAATTCCGCACGGAGAACCGGTTTCCACTTCTCCTGGAATTGCACTAGATATCCGGTATGTCGAAGAGAATCGCCGGTCCCGAGATCGAACACCTCATCCAACTCCTGGCCAAGGTGCCCGGGCTCGGCCCGCGCTCGGCGCGCCGCGCCGCGCTGCACCTCATCAATAAGAAGGAACAGCTGCTCGCGCCGCTGGCCGCGGCGATGGATGAGGCTGTCGAGAAGGTGCGCGTGTGCTCGACCTGCGGCAATGTCGATACCGCCGATCCCTGCACCATCTGCACCGATCCGCGGCGCGATGGCGCGACCATCATCGTCGTCGAGGATGTCGCCGATCTCTGGGCACTGGAGCGCGCCGGGGCAATGAATGCGCGCTACCACGTGCTGGGCGGCACGCTCTCGCCGCTCGACGGTATCGGCCCGGAGGAACTCAACATCAAGGCCCTGATCGACCGCGTCGCGGCCGGTGGCGTCGGTGAGTTGATCATCGCCGTCAACGCGACCGTCGAGGGTCAGACGACGGCCCACTACATCACCGACCAGCTCGACGGGCTGGACGTCAAGGTCACCCGGCTTGCCCATGGCGTACCCGTCGGCGGCGAACTCGACTATCTGGACGAAGGCACGCTGTCGGCGGCGCTCAGATCGCGCACGGCGTTTTGAGGGGATCTGCGAAGGAGGAGTGTCTGCGCAGATGACAGAGAAATCCGCGTACTTTCGTACCTCCCTCTGGCCTGTCGGCCATCTCCTCCGCAATGGGGGAAAGATGGCCGGCAGGCCACAGGGGGGTGTACCAATCCGCAATTATCGCCGCATGATCGGCAAACCTCTTCATGCCGTCCTATGCGCACTTCTCTTCCTCATTGTCTTCCTCCTTCCCGCCCACGCCGCCTCCATCGACGCGCAGTTCCGCTCCTGGCTCGAATCCGATCTGTGGCCGGGCGCGCAGTCCAACGGCGTGTCGCGCACGACCTTCGAGGCCGCCTTCGACGGCGTGACGCCGAACCTCAAGCTACCGGACCTCGTGCTTCCGGGCCGCGAATCCTCGACACCGGAAAAGCAGCACCAGGCGGAATTCCGCGCGCCCGCCGCCTATTTTTCCGAGAACGTCGTGCGCGGCGTCACCGATGGCGGGCGCAGCAGGGCCCGCCAATATGCCGACACGCTGGCAGCGATTGAACGCCGTTTCGGCGTGCCGGCCGGCATCGTGCTCGCCATCTGGGGGCGCGAATCCGCCTTCGGCCGCGCGAAAATTCCGCATGACGCCTTCGAGGTGCTCGCCACGAAGGCCTTTCTGTCGACCCGCAAGGCGATGTTCACCCGGGAAGTGCTCGCCGCTCTCGTCATGGCCGAACGCAACCGGATCGCACCGCGCGCCATGAAAAGCTCCTGGGCCGGCGCGCTCGGCCAGCCGCAGTTCCTGCCAACCTCCTATCTCGAACACGCCGTCGACATGGACGGCGACGGACGCGCCGACATCTGGAATTCGGTGCCCGACACGCTGGGCTCGATCGCCAATTATCTGCACGCGCATGGCTGGGTCAAAGGCCGCGATTGGGGTTTCGAGGTCACCGTCCCGGCCAATGTCTCCTGCGCGCTTGAAGGTCCCGACCAGGGCAAGCGGATTTCGCAATGGGCGGCGATGGGGATTGCACGCGTCGGCGGCAAACCGTTTCCGGCCCATGAGGCGCGCGGCGAAGGCTTTCTGATGATGCCGGCCGGACGCTACGGCCCGGCCTTCATCGTCACGCCGAACTTCTACGTGCTGAAGGAATACAACGAGAGCGATCTCTATGCGCTGTTCGTCGGCCACGGCGCCGACCGGATCACCTATGGCGACCGCCGCTTCATCGGCGCCTGGAACAAGGTCGACCGGCTCCATCGCTCCGACATCGCCGCCATGCAGCGCGGCCTCGAACGGCAGGGCTACGACGTCGGCGGCGCCGACGGCCTGGCCGGCTTCAAGACCCGGCGCTCGATCGGCGACTGGCAGGCAAGGAACGGCATGGCGCCGACCTGCTTTCCCGACGCCGGGTTGGTCCGGGCCCTGAAATGAACCTTGCCAGTCCGTATGCCCGGCCGCGCGCATTTCCGTATGCCCGGCCGCGCGCATTGCAGATGACATGGCGCGCGCAATCGGGCAACCTCTGCAACCAAGGACACCGGAACCGAGGTCGCGAGAGGAAATTCCATGAACAATCTCAAGAGTTTCCGTTTTTGGATCGGAGCCTTCGCGCTGGCGGCCACCGCCATACTGGCCGCCTGCACGGTCGTTGTCGATGAACCTCGCCCATCGCGGCCGGGCGTCGGCCCGCGACCGCCCGTGGCCTGCACACGCGAATATGCGCCAGTCTGCGGCCAGCGCGGCAACACCCGCCGCACTTTCGCCAACGCCTGCACGGCACGCGCCGCGGGCTATCGTGTCAATCGTCGCGGTCCTTGCGGTGCCAGCAGCAGCGGCAGTCCCGCCGTGTGCACGCGCGAACATGCGCCCGTCTGCGGCCAGCGCGGCGGCAGAACACGCACGTTTTCCAATGCCTGCCTGGCCCGTTCTGCCGGCTATCGTGTCGACCATCGGGGCGCCTGCCGCGCCGGTGGAGGTGGCTCTGCAGGCCGTCCCGTCGCCTGCACAATGGAGTATTCGCCGGTCTGCGCCAGGAGAGGCAATCAGCGCCGCACTTTCGGCAATGCCTGCCAGGCACGCGCGAACAACTTCACCATCATGCGTCGCGGGCGCTGCTGAACACCGGCGCATCGATGGCGCCTTCGTTATCGATGCTGACGTGCTGCCCGCGAAACCGAGCGTGAAAACGGCGGTCGAGCTTTACCGCAGGGGGAATGGGCCAACCCATCTCGCGCGCCACGATGAGACCGAGGAGCAGGATCGCGTCCGGCTCGTGCAGCACGATCGCCGCCGGCGCAAGGTCGCGGTGGACGAGTTCCATCAGCACGGCCGAGGCCGACGACGAACCGATGGTCGCTGGGACGAAGAGCACCGTGCCAGTGACCGACTGGCCATGCTGAGGATGGCGCACATCGGCGATGCGTCCGGTGCGCGCATCGACCCCGCCCCAGAAACTGATCGGCCGGTCGAGCACGAGCGCGGGTCCGCCGGATGCCGCAGCGGCAACAAGCACGTCGCCCTTCATCGGCCCACTGCCTCGGTTGCGGCGCCGAATTGCGGCCGCCCCGAAACCGCGCTTTCCACGCAATCGGCGAGCGAGCCGTAAAGCACGTCATAGCCGGTATTGCCCGGCGCATAATGGGCGAACTTGCCGGAGTTGGTCATCAGCACGCCCGACGGCAGTTCGGCCATGATCGGGGTGACGACGACACAGGTGTCGGCAACGATGGTCACACCGCACGCCTCCAGCAGCTTGCGCCTGCCATCGCGATCAATCGTCTCCAGCACGTGCCGCCCGGTGCAGGCATAGAGCGGCACGCGCAAGCGCCGCCCGGCAACGAGTTCTTCCAGGCGCGCGACCTCGTCCAGCGAGAGATGCGGGCTGCCGACGGCGACGGCATCGATGCGATCCGGTGCATTGGCGGTCGACAGGCGGCGCTGCGCGTCGGCAACCATTTGCGGTGTGACCGTGATCGTGTGCTTCGGTGTCATACCGCCGCCGGCGGCCGCCACGTCGGGTGCTTCGGGCGTGACCCCGGCAATGTGGAACAGGCCGACCGCACCGGCCGAAGCGGCGGCCGCGCCGAAGGCTTTCAACGCGTCCTCGCCTGGATGGGCGGCAATGCCGGTGACAACACCCACACCATCGCCGATCTCGCGGCCGAAAAGGCTGCCCAGAACGGGCCAGGCGATCTCGCTTGCCAGGAATTCCGCCGGCAGGTGCGAGACGTCGAAGACGACCTCCGCACGGCGGTTTCGCGGACGGTGCAGCCCGGTATAGGGCGCACATCCCGCGATCGCGCAGGCAATGTCGAGGAAATCGCCATAACGGTTCGTCCGCGCGCCCAGGACCGAGTTGCAGAACACGACGGCGTTGGATTCGCCCCATGCAACGTCGCTGCCGAATGCCGGTCGGTGGCCGGCCTGATAGGGCGCGCAGGTCCAGGTCGGTTCGCAACCCATGGCCCTGTAGGCGTGCATCATGCGGCGCGCCATGGCACGTTGCGGCTCCTCCAGCCGCACCCGGCAGCCGCCGGCGAGATCGAGCGCGCCGACATTGAGCGTCGCGCGCACCGCCACCTTCGCGCCGCCATCGACCAATCGCTCGGCAAACAGCGTTCCCGAATCGCCGTGATAAAGCGCCCCGTCGATATGAGCCGAGGCGATCGAAATCAGCCGCGGCGCACCCAGAAGCCGCGCGCTCTCGGCGACGATCCGCATGGCCATGGCCGCGCCCGCGCCATGCTCGCCGGCCGCCGTGGCACGCTCCTCCTCGCTCAACTCAAGCGGCAAGGCTCTACTCCGCGGCCGCGCGGCGGGCCGAATAGCGCATGGTGTCGAAACGCGCTCCAAGCCCGTCATAAAGCAGCAGCCGCCCGATCAGCGGATCGCCGATGCCGGTGATAAGCTTGATCACCTCCATCGCCTGCAGCGTTCCCATGACCCCCGTCAGCGCCCCGACGATTCCGGCCTCGGCGCAAGTCGGCACGAGACCGGTCGGCGGCGGTTCGGGGAAAAGATCGCGGTAGCCCGGATTGAGCTGCCCGTCCTTGTCCGCGGCAAACGGCATCAGGACCGTCAGCGAGCCGTCGAAGCGGCCGACAGCCGCCGTGACGAGCGGTTTTTCTGCCGTCGCACAGGCGTCCGCCACGGCGTAGCGCGTGTCGAAATTGTCCGAGCCGTCGGCGACCACGTCATAAGCCGAGACGAGCTCGGCGACATTGCCGGTCGTCAGGCGAAGCGCATGCGGCTCGACGCGCACATGCGGATTGATGCGGGCGATCGACTGCGCCGCGCTCTCGGTCTTCGGCTTGCCGGCGGCCTGCGTGTCATGGATCACCTGGCGCTGCAGGTTGGAGAGCGCCACCGTGTCGTCGTCGACTATGCCGAGCGTACCGACGCCGGCCGCGGCCAGATATTGCAGGAGCGGCGCGCCGAGCCCGCCGGCACCGATCACCAGCACGCGGGCGCGCTTGAGCTTCTGCTGGCCCGCGCCGCCGATCTCCGGCAGCACGATATGGCGCGCATAGCGCTCCAGCTCTTCGTCGCTCAGCGGAGCAGAAGGTGTGGTGTTCATGGCGCGATCATAACGCGTCGTGGGCGCAGCGCAATTGGCGGCACGGCCGTCGCGGCGCGTTCTCAGTCTGCATCGTCCGGCGTCACCGTGCCGTTGGCGACGGTGAAAAACTGCGCGCGGCCGCGCAGGTCCTCAAACAGCGCCGCCTCGGTGCCCGTCATGAAAACCTGCGCATTCAACTCTTCAAGTATGCCGAACAGGGCCTCCCGCCGGCTGCGGTCGAAATGGGCCGCAATTTCGTCAAGAAGCAGCACAGGCGCCATGCCGGCAAGCTCGCCGGTCAGCCTGGCATGCGAAATGACGAGCCCGACCAGCAAGGCCTTCTGCTCGCCGGTGGAGCAGAATTCGGCCGCCATGGCCTTCGGCCGGTGGCGCACCACAAGGTCTGAGCGATGCGGCCCGTCAAGGGCCCTCCCAGCGGCACGGTCGCGCTCGCGATTTCGCGCCAGGTGGGAGCGATAGAACTCTTCCACCTCGACCGCCGGCTGTTGGCAGATCATATCCTCCAGAAAGCCCGACATCGCGATATCGGCCTTTGGAAAGGGCGCGTCGTCCGCGATGAGCTCGATCTTGGCGCCGAGCAGGCGCACCATCTCGCGGCGCGCCGCGGCAACGGCCGCGCCGGTTTCGGCCATCTGGGTCTCGATGGCGGCGAACCAGTTGTCATCGCGCACATTGTCGGTCAGCATTCGATTACGGCTTCGCATGGTCCGTTCGAAATCGAGCGAGCGGCGCCCATGCGCCGGGTCGATGGTCAGCACCAGACGATCCAGAAAGCGTCGGCGATCGGCTGCCGGGCCGGTGAACAGCCCGTCCATCGCCGGCGTCAGCCACATGACACGCAGATAGTCGAGCAGTTCCTCGGCCGAACGCGCGCTCGTGCCGTCGATGCGCACCTTGCGGCCGCTGTCGGCCTCGCCGCCCGGCGAACCGCCGGCCCCGCTGCCGATCTCGTGTTCACCGTCGGGGGTCTCGATCCTCGCATGGACGGCGAAGCCGCCGGCCGTGCCCTCCTTGGCGACCTCGCCATAGGCGGCGCGGCGCAGGCCGCGGCCCGGCGTCAGGAAGGAGATCGCCTCCAGGAGATTGGTCTTGCCGGCGCCATTCTCGCCGGTCAGCACCACCAGGCCCGGCAGGAGTTCCGACGAAAGATGGGCGTAATTGCGAAAACCCGTCAGCGTGAGCTTGCTTATCGATACCTGCGGCGGAGACATTGCATTGCCTGCCGATCCTCCGTCAGCCACCTCGCTCAGACACGCATCGGCATGAGGACATAGAGCGCGTTTTCATCCGCCATGTCGTAGATCAGGGTCGGCGAACCCGCATCGGCCAACATGAAGCGGGCCTCGGAGCCGGAAAGCTGGCTCGAAACGTCGAGCAGATATTTGGCGTTGAAGCCGATCTCGATCGGGTCGGCCTCGTAGTCGGCGGGAATTTCCTCCACCGCGCTGCCCGAATCCGGATTGTTGACAGTCAGCGTCACCTGTCCTTCGGCGATCGAAAGCTTGACCGCGCGCCCGCGCTCGGACGAGATGGTGGAGACGCGATCGACCGCGGCGGCAAAGCTCTGCCGGTCGATGATGAGCTTCTTGTCGTTGCCGGTCGGGATCACGCGCTGATAGTCGGGGAAGGTGCCGTCGATCAGCTTCGAGGTCAAAACGACACTGCCGACGGTAAAGCGTATCTTGGTGTCGGACAGTTCCACCGCGACCTTGATGTCGGGCTGGTCGACCAGCTTTTGCAGTTCGTTGACCGTCTTGCGCGGAACGATGATGCCGGGCATGCCCTCCGAGCCGGCCGGGGCCTCGACTTCGGCGCGCGCCAGGCGGTGCCCGTCGGTCGCCACCGAGCGCAGCTTCAGATCGCCATCTCCTTCGATCGTGTGCAGGTAGATGCCGTTGAGATAATAGCGCGTCTCTTCGGTGGAGATCGCGAACTGCGTCTTGTCGATCAACCCTTTCAGCGCCTCGGCGTCGAGGCGGAACATATGCGAGAAGGAGCCGGCCGACAGTTCCGGGAAATCGGATTGCGGCAGGCACTGCAGGCGGAAACTGGAGCGGCCCGAAATGACCGACACCGCGTTGCCGTCCTCGTCCATCTTCAGCATCACCTCCGCCCCGTCGGGCAGCTTGCGCACAATCTCGTAGAGCAGATGCGCCGGCACGGTCGTTGCGCCGGCCTGCTCGATCTGTGCGGCCGCCGCCTCCGTCACCTCCAGGTCGAGATCGGTCGCTTTCAGTTCCAACACCGCCCCTTCGGCCTTCAACAGCACGTTGGACAGGATCGGGATCGTGTTGCGCCGTTCAACGACACGATGCACGTGATTGAGCGACTTCAGGAGATTGGATCGTTTGAGGGTGACGCGCATGACGTTTGAGGTCTCATTCATTGGATTGCTTCGCGGAAGAAGCACAGACGACAACGGCCCGATGGCGGGCCGGGAATGTTTCAAAATGACAGGAAAATGGAGCCGAAGGCAAGCCCGCGCACTGGTCGAACGGCCATGGGCGGGCTTTCTTCGGGGATAAGTGCGGCCGATGCCGGCCGCACGGCCCTCCGCCTCAGGCCTGGTCGTTGATCAGGCGGCGCAGAAGCTCGATTTCCTGGGCCAGGGTGTTGTCGTTGGTGGAGAGATCCTCGATCTTGCGCACGGCATGGAGCACGGTGGTGTGGTCGCGCCCGCCGAAACGGCGACCGATCTCCGGCAGCGAGCGCGGCGTCATGATTTTTGACAGATACATCGCCACCTGGCGCGGCTTGACGATGGTGCGGGTGCGCCGGTTCGACAAGAGCTCGGTCTTGGACACATTGTAGTGACGTGCCACCACGCGCTGGATGTCCTCGATGCGCACGCGCTTGGGCTCGCCGGCCTTGTACATATGGCCGAGAAGCTCGTCGATGCGCTCGATCGAAATCTGCGGCTCGAAGGACTGGCGGAACAGGAGCTGGTTGAAGGCGCCTTCCAACTCGCGGCCGCTGCCGGTGACCGTTTGCGCGACGTGTTCCAGGATTTCCTGCGGGATGGTCAGCGATTGGTCTTCCTGGCGCGCCGAGACAAGGCGCTGCTCGAGCATGCCGAGCCGCATGGAATAGTCCGGCGCCACCATTTCCAGCGAAACCCCGCCCTGCAGGCGCGAACGCACGCGCGGTTCCAGCGATTCCAGTTCTCCGGCCGGCCGATCGGCCGCGACCACAACCTGCTTGGCGCTGTCGAGCAGCATGTTGATCAGGTGGCAGAACTCGTTCTGGATCGTCTTTCCCTGCAGGAACTGCATATCGTCGATGACGAGAAGATCGATGTCGCGCAGCTGCTCCTTCAGTGTCAGGGCGCTGTTGTCGCGGATGGCGGTGGCGAAACGCCACATAAAATATTCGGCCGTCAGATAGACCACGCGCGAGCCTGGCTTGTGGCGCAGCGATTCCGCGGCGATGGCCTGCAGCAGATGGGTTTTTCCCAAGCCAACGGAAGCATGGATGTAAAGCGGATTGAAGCGCACCGACGTCGAAGCGCTTTCGGCAACCGTGCGCGCGGCGGCAAAGGCGACACGGTTCGACGCGCCCTCGATGAAGGAATCGAAGGTGTAGCGCGGATCGAGCGGCGAGCCGAGCACGCATTGGCGGGCGGCCCCGTCGACCTGGTGGGAGGGCGCGCGCGGCGCATGCGCCTTGCGGGCCCCGGCGGTGGAGGAGGAAAGGGCAGACTGCGTGACGCGCACCGCCGGACGCTGCACGGGCTCCTCGGCCGCGCTGTGGGCGCGGTGGTTCCGGGTGGCGCTGCGGAAGATGACCTCGAGCTTGAGAAGCCCAGGATCCTCGTTGCGCCACATCTCGCCGATGAGATCGAGATAGTGGCTGTTGATCCACGAACGCAGGAAGGCAGTGGGCACGGAAAGCCGAACGACGCCCTTCGACGCCTCGGCGAGCTTCATGCGCCCGAACCAGCTCGAATAGACGTCGCTGCCGAGGCGGGCCTTGAGCTGCACCTTGACGCGCTCGAAAACTGCACCGGTCCCAACAGCGTCCGACGGCTCAATGCCGGCGCTATCGCCATGAACGAAAACGAGTTCCTTGCCGGTATCTGCATCTACGCCGCCGTGCATCTCTGCCTTCCTCTTCATGACAAATATTTCCTGTCACCCGCCGCTATGCACGCCGCGAGCGCCCTATCTTTGTGTTGCGGCATCACTGCCGATTTAAACAATACCCGCCCTTTGTCCCGACCCAACCGGCCGGCAAGCCCCCAAACAAGGTCCAGGGCGGACCCGAACGCTATCGCACATCGGTCAAAAACGTTACGCACCGGCTAAACGACGACGCATACCCCCAACGTTTTCGACCTTGAACACAGCGGTGACCCGCCGTCATCGAAAGGCAAAGAAAGTGCGCCCACGGAATCGCTCCGCGTTGCAGACGGCTCACATTTTCTCGGTATAAAGGCCGTGAGGCCCAGTCCCTTCCGACGGTTGGAGACTACAAAAATCGGGGAGCAAAGAGCAAGGCCCGTACGTAAGAGAATCTTAATGTCGAAGGCCCACGGGATCGTTAAGACTTGGTTAATGAGGCTCTTCCCGCGCGGTAAACTGTTTTGATTCAAACCCTTTTCGCGAAAGGTGCGTTTCAGTGCCCGGCTATATAAAAAAATCAAAAAAAACTGCTTGACAGACCTTGCCCACTACGGGCCCGCCCCGTCTGGGGACTGGCTGTGGATAAGGTTTTGCAACAGACTGAAACAAATGGGCTTTTCGGCACGGTGCATTTATGCGCAGACATTGTTGTACAAGGCAGCTGCGCGGCCGTATTCCGATCGCCGGCAAACAATCAAAGGGTGCGTTTTTAGCACCTGCGGCAACCCTTTGGAGGCAAACAAAAAACCCGGCGGAGCGCCGGGTTCGTTAACATGTGTAAACGGCAGCGAGCCGCCGCCGAAGAGAGGTCGTTCAGGCGCTCAGGGTCTTCACGCGCTGTGCGAGGCGCGAAACCTTGCGCGATGCGGTGTTCTTGTGAAGAACGCCCTTGGAGGCCGCGCGCATCAATTCGGGCTGCGCATCGCGCAGGGCGGTCTCCGCAGCGGCCTTGTCGCCAACGGCCAACGCTTCTTCGACCTTACGGACGAAGGTGCGCACGCGTGAGCGGCGGTTCTTGTTGACCGCCGTACGACGGGCGATTTTACGCGTAGCCTTTTTGGCCGAGCGGGTGTTGGCCATGATGCCTCTCTCGTTGTCCAGACTATCGGTGCCACTCTCCGGAGACCGGCGGGCACGAAAACAATCGGGCGGCCGAATTGGGCCGCCTCAGTCGGTGCGGCTTATAGTGCAGCTTTTCGGCCGCGTCAACGCCGGAATCGCACGGTATCCGCGCCATTTGCGTTCCAATTCCGCGACGACCGCCAAAGGGCTCAGCGATTGCGGAAATTGGGCGAGCGCTTCTCGACGAAGGCGGTCATGCCTTCCTTCTGGTCGTCGAGGGCGAACATGGAGTGAAACACGCGGCGCTCGAAACGCAGACCCTCGGAAAGGGTGGTCTCGTAGGACCGGTTGACGGCCTCCTTGGCCATCATCACCGCCGGCAGCGAGAACCCTGCGATCTTGGACGCCGCCTTCAACGTTTCCTCGATAAGGTCGTCGAGCGGCACGACGCGCGATACCAGCCCGCAGCGCTCGGCTTCCTCGGCGTCCATCATGCGGCCGGTCAGGCACATGTCCATGGCCTTGGACTTGCCGACGAAGCGGGTCAGGCGCTGCGACCCGCCCATGCCGGGCATGACGCCGAGCGTGATCTCCGGCTGGCCGAATTTCGCATTGTCGGCGGCGATGATGAAATCGCACATCATCGCCAACTCGCATCCGCCGCCGAGCGCGTAACCGGCAACCGCGGCGATGATCGGCTTGCGCACCCGGGTCATGGCTTCCCAGCCGGCGAAGAAGTCGGTCATGAAGGCGTCGCTATAGGTGAGCGGCTGCATCTGCTTGATGTCGGCGCCGGCGGCAAAAGCCTTTTCGGAGCCTGTCAGCACGATGGCGCCGATCGCCGCGTCGGCGCCAAAAGCCTCCATCGCCGCCACGACTTCCTTCATGACAGTCGTGTTGAGCGCGTTGAGCGCCTTGGGACGATTGAGCGTCACCAGGCCGACCTTGCCGCGGGTTTCGACGATGATGGTTTCATAGGCCATGAATATCTCCTCCGGCGGGGTGCGTTCGTGTGCCGACCCGCATTAACCTACCCCTGACAGAAGGGGCAATAGAAAGTGGACCGTCCCGATTGGACGATGCGCCTGACGATACCGGTGCAGCCCGGTGCGGCGCATGGTTCATTCTCGCGATCGTAAACGCTGAAGCGGTGCTGGAAATAGCCCAGCGAACCGTCGGCCTGCATATAGTCGCGCAGCGAGGAGCCGCCCGCCTCGACCGCTTCGGCAATGACGTCGCGGATCGCGCCGGCCAGGGCCGCCGCGCGCGCCGGCGCCTTGCCGCGCCGTCCCGAAAGCGTGCCCGCCTTGCGCGCCGGCGAAAGGCCGGCCCGCCACAGGGCCTCGCAGACATAGATATTGCCGAGGCCGGCGATCAGTTTCTGGTCGAGAAGTGCGCCCTTGAGCGGTCCGCGCCGTCCGGCGAGCATCCCGGACAGGAGCGGACCGTCGAGCGCGTTGCCGGTCGGCTCTATGCCGAGCCGGCGCATCAGCGGATGCTCGGCAAGCTCGCCCGGACCGGCCAGGAGCATGAAGCCGAAGCGGCGCGGGTCGTTGTAGACGATGCTGGCCGCGCCGCTCGCTGGATGCAGCAGATGCAGCACCACATGGTCGTGTGCAGCCGCCTTCGAGCGCTCATGGTGAAACGAGCCGGGTGTTGCGGCTTCATCGTCGCGCTCGATGCGCCATGAACCGGACATGCCGAGATGGCTGATCAGGGCCTGATCGTCGTCGAGATGGACGACGAGATATTTGGCCCGGCGCGACAGGCTGGTCACCGTGCGGCCGGCGAGCCGGGCGGCGAAATCCGGCGGAAAGGGAAAACGCAGATCTGGCCGCCGCTGATCGACCGACACGATCCTGGCGCCCTCGAGGACCGGCTGCAGGCCGCGCCGGACAGTTTCCACTTCCGGCAGTTCAGGCATCGGCGACAACCCGGCCCAGAAACGACGTGCCGTGCCGGCCCGGCGCCAGCCCGAGATGCTGCGCGACCGTCTCGCCGATATCGGCGTATGTCGTCCTCACGCCGATCGGCCCTGCGGCAAGCCCCGGCCCCGTGCCGATGACCGGCACCTGCTCGCGCGTATGGTCGGTTCCCCTCCAGGTGGGATCGCATCCGTGATCGGCCGTCAGAACGATCATGTCGCCTTCGCGCAGCCGCGAAAGCGCTTCCGGCAGGCGCCGGTCGAAAGCTTCCAGAGCGGCGGCATAGCCCGCCACGTCCCGGCGATGTCCGTAGAGCGTGTCGAAATCGACGAAATTGGCGAAGACCAGCGTATTGTCGCCCACATCGTCCATGGCGCCGAGCGCGGCGTCGAACAGCGCCATGTTGCCGGCCGCCTTGCGCACCTCGCTGATGCCCTGATGGGCGAATATATCGCCGATCTTGCCGATCCCGATCACCTTGCCGCCGGCCGCCACCAGACGGTCGAGCACGGTCGGCTCCACCGGAGGAACGGCGTAGTCCCTGCGATTGGCGGTGCGCTCGAAATCGGCCGACGTCGCGCCGACGAAGGGCCGCGCGATGACGCGCCCGATGTTGAGCGGGTCGATCAGGCGGCGAACGATCGCGCAAAGATCGTAAAGCCGCTCCAAGCCGAAATGCTCTTCATGCGCGGCGATCTGGAACACCGAGTCCGCCGAGGTGTAGCAGATCGGCTTGCCGGTCAGCACGTGCTCCTCGCCCAGTTCGCGAATGATGTCGGTGCCGGAAGCGTGGCGGTCGCCCAGGATGCCCGGCAGTTTCGCCTCGCGGATGATCGCTTGCGTGAGTTCGGTGGGAAAGGTCGGCACGGTGTCGGGGAAATAGCCCCAATCGAACGTGGCCGGAACGCCGGCGATCTCCCAATGGCCCGACGGCGTGTCCTTGCCGCTGGAGACCTCCTGGGCTGCGCCGAAGAAACCGACGGGTTTCACGCGCTCCATCGCCTCCGGGTGTCGTCCCGTCGCCAGGGCGGCGGCCTCGCCAAGCCCGAGACGCATCATGTTGGGAAGATCGAGCGGGCCGGCGCGCAGTCCGGGCCGGTCCGCCGCGCCGCGGGCCACAGCGGCAGCGATGTGGCCAAGCGTATCCGAGCCCGCGTCGCCAAAACTGGGCGCGTCCGGCGCACCGCCGACGCCAAGGGAATCGAGCACGAAGAGAAATGCGCGCGCCATGCGAAGCTTCCGCCGCCCCATTCAGACCATTTCGCCCACACATAGGCCGCGGCGGCGCGGTTGGCAATTCACCGTATGAACGGATTCCGGGTCAGCAGTCCTCGCACATGATGCGCTGCGTCATGCGCGGCCTGACGTGATAGTCCTCGTGCATCTCGATGCTGTCGAAGAGGGACGTCAGGCCGATCGACTCTGGAGAGCCTTCGTTCCAGGTCAGGATCGGCTGGTAGGTCAGGTCGGATTCGACGCGGATGAGGAAGGAATTGCGCACGTTCAATGCCGCGGGCACGTCGGTGATTTCCTGGTCTTCCGGCAGGTAGCGGGACGTTGCGCCGTCCTCCATCTTGCGCGACCAGGCGACGGTGGCCTTGGGCATGTCGTCGTCGGAGATGTCGATCGCCGTGATATAGATCGATGGGCGCGACCTGTTATAGGGCAGCAACGTCACTTCGCCGATTTCCATGATCGCATCGAGCTCACCCCTTGTGGCCTTGTTCAGCTGACCGACGAGATCGGACACCATTGCGCCGACGCGCGATGCCTTCTTGTGGGTTTCGATCGCCTGCGAAAATTCCATGGTGCCGAAGTAGAGCACCAGCATGACCGGCAGCAGGAGCGCGAACTCGACCGCCGCCACACCGCGCCTGTCGTTGATCGCGCCGTGCAGTCGCATGCGCATCCCCCCGGCCCAAGATCGCATCGTCGCCATGACGGCGTTCCCCCTCCCGGATCGGTCCATCGCTTCACTGAATCGATGAACCGACCTGACCTTTTGATTTGACGCAATTCCGGGCGGAGAACCGGCTTCCACTTCTCCTGGAATTGCTCTAGCGCCCCGGCCGGTCAATTTTCGAACCTTTCGTTCTTCCAGGTGACGGTGGCGAAATGCAGCGTCTTGCCGTCACTCAGATTCGACATGGTTTCGCGCAGAAAATCGGTCATGACCGGCCAGCGATAAAAGACCCGCAGCATGTTGCGATCTTCGGAATCGCCGGCCTCGACCTTGAAGCCTTCGGGGTCGACATTGCCGTTGATTGTCAGAACGATCTCACCGTTGTCGATCTTGTAACCCGTGGCGGCCGCGGCCGCGTAACTCGCATGCGTGCGCAGATCGACATCCAGCCCATCGCAGCCGCTCGCCACCAGAAGATCGAGCCGGTCGCAGATGAGCTTCTCCAACACGTCCTGGTCCAGATCCTCGGCCCGCACCTGCCCGGTGCGCACGAAACGCGCTACCTCGTCGGTGGCGTTCGTCAGGATCTGCTGACCGACGAAGGATATGCAGCTTTCCAGGACGGCAAAGATCAGCAACGAAAAAGGTAGGACGAGCACGGCAAACTCGATCGCCACCACGCCGTCGCGATTGCGCAGGAAGCCGCGACGGCGCCGGTGGCGGCCGCCGGCGGCTTCTTCGATGCCGGTATTCTTACTGGCCATCATGACCATCGCGCCAAACCCCCAATGTTTTGACGCGGCGACGATAGCCGGCGGAGTTTGAAGTCCGGTTGCGAAAACGGCTCAAATCGAGGCGGTGGCGTTAACTGTGCCGCAACCGAACCGATGAGGGCGGCCGGGCGGACCACACCGCGTGCAAATGCCTATCGAGCGTTCAATTCCGCTTCGGACAGCCGCTCGGCTTCGCTCTTGTAGGAGCTTTCGCAATAGGGCGTGCACGACAGTGTCTGCACCATGTCGCGCCGGTAGATGCGCACCGAGCGAGCGTCCTGGCGGGCGACGAAGACCTGCTCGTCGACCACCGGCTGACCGTCGATATCAAGCACCACGAGATTGGTTGCGCCGAAACCCTTGCCGGTGAGCACGATGGTGCTGGCATCCTGCACCGCGGCGTCGGCGATCTCGGGATTGCCGACGACCACCGTATCGGCCGGTCGGGCAAGCTTGACGATCTTGGCCTCGTTCATCATCAGCTTGATGCCGGCCTCGGCGGATGCCGGCAGCGAATGAAACGCCATAACCGATGCGGCCAAGGCCGCAAGTCCCGCCTGTTTGAGAATGCCGATGTGCCGATATGCCATTTCCGACCCCCGCTTTGAACCCGGTCGCGACGATGCAGCGCAATGGTGAATCTTCGGTTAAGGCAAGGGAACGCCGGCAGCCAGGCGGGGGACGCGCAACTGCGGCGCTCCCGCAATGCCCGTTATCAAATGGGTAAGGCTTTATATTAAGCCCGCCGAAAGTGCCCCCCGCTAGACTTCGTTCATTCGGCAGCATTGCGCGGGACGTTCCGGCGGGCGGGCCGACAAGGTAGCGGGGCCCGACCCCGAAGGGGGAATTATGATCGAGGCAGCCATTTTCGTCATCTTTCCGTTCTGCATGGTCTTTGCGGCCGTCTCGGATCTCATGTCGATGACGATCCAGAATCGCGTATCCCTGCTTCTGGTGGCGGGTTTTGCGCTGATCGCCCCCATGACCGGGATGCCATGGGAGGCTTACGGGCTGCATTTCCTCGTTATGGCGGCCGTCCTCGCCTTCACCTTCACGCTGTTTGCGCTGAACGTCATGGGCGGCGGCGATGCCAAGCTGATGGCCGCCTCGGCGCTGTGGATGGGACCGGGAATGGCCCTTGTGGACTACCTGTTCACGGCAACGATGCTGGGTGGAGCGCTGACGCTGGGGCTCTTGCTGTTTCGCAACTCCCCGCTGGCCATCTTTGCCGGACGCTCGATCTTTACCCAGCATCTGGCCGACGCGTCCGTCGGCATTCCCTACGGCATCGCGCTTGGCGCCGGCGGTCTGCTGGCCTTCCCGGCCTCCCCGCTGATGGGCTGGGCGATGGAGCGGCTGACGGCTGTCTGAGGGGCCGCGCGATATTCAACTAAAGATTAAGTACGACGATAAGTATCGCGTTAACCTTAATTTGACGATTGCCGCTCCATCTTCAACCCGGGCAAGTGATTGGGACAGGGCATGGGGCACTTTCTATGAACACCTCACGGCTAATTGTATTGGGCGTGGCAGCCGCCGCGGCGATAGGCGCAGGTCTCGTCGCCAAGAACATGGTATCCACCCCGACCGTCGTCGCGTCGGTCGGACCGAGCGAACCGGCAATCGAAACGGCCGACGTGCTCGTCGTCTGGCAGGATGTTCCGATCGGAAGCCCGATCGACGGGCAACTGCGCTGGCAGGCATGGCCGCGCGACGCGGTGAGCAATGGCTTCATCACACGGGACATGGAGCCCGAAGCCAAGGAACTGCTCGGCCACTCGGTCGCGCGCTACGCCATGTACAAGGGCGAGCCGCTGCGCCGCTCCAAGCTGGTCGGCGAAGGACAGAGCTTCATGTCCTCCGTTCTGCCGGCCGGCAAACGAGCCGTCGCGACAAGGATATCGGCCGACACATCCGCTGGCGGCTTCATTCTTCCCAACGATTTCGTCGACGTCGTCATGACACGGCGCGACGATACGGAAGGCGGAAACGGTTTCGTCACCGAAACGATCCTGAAGAACATCAAGGTTCTGGCGATCGACCAGACGATTCAGGAAGACGAGAACGGCCAGAAGGTGAAAGTCGGCCAGACCGCCACCCTGGAGCTGACGCCCCGGCAGGGAGAAATCATCACCGTTGCGCAGGAGATGGCCGACCGGCTCACGCTCGCTCTGCGCTCGGTCAACGATGCCCAGGAAGTCGTCGGTGTCGGCGCCGACTATCTGGTGAGCGGCGCCGGGCGGCCGGGAACGGTCCGCCTCATCAAGTTCGGCGAAGTCTCAGAGGTGGGAGCGCGCAAATGAATCCGCATTACAAAAAGGACGGGGCGCCCGCGCGCTCCGTGCATCTGTCGCGACTGGCCGCAACGCTTCTGGCGGCAACGGCATTCACGACCGTGATCGACACCTGCCTGACCCACGGGCCGGCACGGGCCAGCGACCTGACGGTCGATGCCGCCACGGCCGGCAGCCAGCGCATCAAGCTCGGGCTCAACAAGTCGATCGTCGTCGATCTGCCGCAGGACGCCTACGACATTCTCGTGGCGAACCCGGCCGTGGCCGACGCCGTGACACGAACCGCACGGCGCATCTACCTTTTCGGAAAGCAGGTCGGCGAGACCAATGTCTTCGTCTTCGGTCCGAATGGCGAGCAGATCGCGAGCCTCGACCTGCAGATCGAGCGCGACGTGGCCGGGCTCGAGGACTATCTGGAACGCTTCGTGCCGAATTCCGACATCCAGGTCGAGCTGTTGAACGACAATGTCGTCCTCACAGGCACGGCCGAGACGCCGCTCGACGCGATGCGGGCGGGACAGCTCGCCGAGGCATTCGTCACAGGCGGCGAGGCCACGACCGGCCAATACGCGATCACGGCGGCCTCACCAGGCGGCGCCGGCGGCTGGGGTGGCGAGGTCGCCATCAACAATCCGGACGGCGCGCGCCAGAAGAGCGCCATCATCAATCTGCTCAAGATCATCGGCGAGGACCAGGTCACGCTCAAGGTGACGGTCGCCGAGGTCAGCCGCAACGTCATGAAGCAGCTCGGCGTCAACCTGATCGCCGGCGGCGACAATAACGGCATAAGCTGGGGCGCCATAAGCGACAACGTCATGGGTCTCGGCAAGCCGATGTCGGCTTCTGCGCTTTCGCTCGGGACGTCGGCTCTCGATGGCTACCTCAACGCCATGGAGCAGGCCGGTGTCATGAAGACGCTCGCCGAACCCAACCTGACCGCCGTTTCCGGCGAGAAGGCGACCTTCAAGGTTGGCGGCGAGTTCAATCTCGTCACCGGGCAAACGGTCGAGCAGGGCGACGTGACCAAGGGCCAGAGCGATCAACTGGTCTACGAGGTCGAGAAGCTCGAATACGGCATCGGGCTGGAGTTCCAGCCGGTGGTTCTTTCTCCCGGGCGCATAAGTCTGAAAATCAGGACGCAAGTCTCCGAGCCGACCAATGAGGCTTCGGTTTCCTTGTCGACGGGTGTGCGCACGCCGGGCATGAATGCATTGTCCATCCGCAAGCGGCTCGCCGACACGACGGTCGAGCTGCCATCGGGCGGCTCGATGATGATCGCCGGCCTGGTGCGCGACGATGTCCGCCAGGTCATCAACGGCTTTCCCGGCCTGCGAAAGCTGCCGGTGCTCGGCACGCTGTTCCGCAGCCGCGACTTCGTGCGCAACGAGACCGAGCTGGTCATCATCGTGACGCCCTATCTGTCACGGCCGGTGGCGCGCAACCGGCTTGCCAAGCCAGATGACAATTTCAACGCCGCCAGCGACGGCGCGGGCATGTTCCTCGGCCGCGTCAACCGCGTTTACGGCACCATGAAAACCGATCTGCCGAAGGGCCGCTATCACGGCGTCGTCGGCTTCATCTACAAGTGAGCTTGGGAGCGGGGGTTATGAGCAAAGCTTTGTTTCAGGGTCGCCACGCCTGGGCCGCGGGTCTGCGCATCGGCGGAACCGCCACGGCAATCATGGCATTCGCCGTCATGGCCGGATGCACGCGGACCGATTCCGTCGTCGTCGGGGCGGTGCCCGACGACTATCGCACCAACCATCCGATCGTCATCACCGAAAAGGATGAGGTCATCGACCTGCCGGTTGCATCGAGCGACCACACGATGACGCCGGTGCAGAAGGTGGCGCTCGACGGTTTCATGGCCAATTATGACAGGCGCTCGGGATCGCTGGTCCGCATCATGGTGCCGAGCGACACGGCCAATTCCGCTGCCGCCAGCCGCGTTGCCCGCGACCTCGCGGCGCGCATGCAGGTCAAGGGCGTTCCCGGCGGCCGCATCGTCACGCTGGCCTACAAGGCGGGGTCGCCGCAGGCCGAAGCACCGATCCGCGTCGCCTATGGCCGCATGCAGGCCACGACGGGACCGTGCGGGCGTTGGCCCGACGACATTCTCGGCAATGGCGAAAACAAGCACTACGCCAATTTCGGCTGTTCCTACCAGAACAACCTGGCCGCGCAGATCGCCAACCCGGCCGATCTCATCGGCCCGCGTGAACAAACGGAAATCGACGCCGCCAACCGCGTCGACGCAATCCGCGAATATGAAGAACGCGGAGTTGCCGACTATGTCCGCGGCAACCGCGAAGTCGATTTCTGATCGCCGGAGAGGAATGACATGAGCAATCTTGCCTATGACACGGAACTGCCGGAGCACGAAATGCCGGCGCAGGAGATGGCGCCGGCCCGCGATGTGGAGTTGAACGACATCCGGCCGATCCCGCGCATCTCCATCCAGGCCTTTTGCGAGACTGAGGCGGTGGCCAAGCTGATCGAGCGGGCGGGCGGCGACCGGCGCATGGCCAAGACGCATCTGAAGGTGCAGTTGGGCGGCATCGAGGCGGCGCTCGACTATTACGGCCAGGCGCCCACGCCCAATCTCATCGTGCTGGAATCGCGCGCCGAGCCAAAGCGGTTGCTCGACGCGCTCGACCGGCTGGCCAATGTCTGCGACCCATCCACCAAGGTCGTCGTCATCGGGCATTACAACGACGTCTGGCTCTACCGCGAGCTCGTGAAATCGGGCGTGTCCGAATATGTCGTGGCACCGGTTTCGCTGGCCGACGTGGTAGGCACCGTCGCGCAGATTTTCGTTGATCCAGGCGCCGAACCGCTCGGCCGGTCCTTCGCCTTCATCGGCGCCAAGGGCGGCGTGGGGTCGTCCACCCTGGCGCACAATGTCGCCTGGGCGATGTCCTGTGCCTTCGAATCCGAGGTCGTCATGGCCGATCTCGATCTGCCGTTCGGCACCGCCAACATCAATTTCGACCAGGACCCGGCGCAAGGCATCGCCGAAGCGGTCTATTCGCCGGAACGCCTCGACGAGGTCTATCTCGACAGGCTGCTCGCGCAATGCGCCGAACGGCTGTCGCTGCTGGCGGCACCCTCGACGCTCGAGCGAACTTATGATTTCGATGCCGACGCTTTCGGCCAGATCATCGAGACGGTGCAGCGCACCGCGCCTTTGCTGGTGCTCGACATTCCGCACCTGTGGAATGGCTGGACGCGCAGCACGCTGACCCAGGCCGACGAGATCATCATCACCGCGACGCCCGAGCTGGCCAATCTGCGCAACACCAAGAACCTGCTCGACACGCTCGCCAAGCTGCGCCCCAATGACGCCGCGCCGCGGCTCGTCATCAACCAGGCAGGCGTGCCGAAACGTCCCGAAATCTCGCCGGAAGAATTTGCCGAGCCGCTGGGGCTCGATCCGATCGCGGTCATTCCCTTCGAACCGCAATTGTTCGGCAACGCATCCAACAACGGGCGCATGCTCGGCGAGATGGACGCCCAGCACGCGATCACCAGGACGGTGAGCGACATCGCGCACATCCTGACGGGTCGCAGCGAGATCAAGCCCAAGGCGAAGCCGGGCCTGGCCGGCCTGCTCGGCAAGCTGCAACGCAAGGGATAGCCCCGCTTCGAGCGGCGGCGGCAACGAACGACCGAGGCGTGAAACATGTTTGGACGAAGAGGCAGCGAAACAATTGCCAGGAACGGCAGCGACGGTTCCGACCTCGCAGCCGCGCCGGCGCCCACGCCCGGCGCGTCGTCGGCGGAGCCGGCCGTCATGTCTGGCGCTTCCGCTCCGGCCGGGCCGTCGGATGCGCCCGTGATGCGCCCCAGCGTCGATGCGCCGCCGCTGGCGGCCGAGCCCAGGAAAAGCACGCGTGAGCGCGGCGACAGCTATTACGACACCAAAAGCCAGGTCTTCACCGCGCTCATCGACAGCATCGACCTGTCGCAGCTGGCCAAGCTCGAGCCGGACAGCGCACGCGAGGAAATCCGCGATATCGTCAACGATATCATCGCGATCAAGAATCTCGTCATGTCGATCTCCGAGCAGGAGGAACTGCTCGAGGACATCTGCAACGACGTGCTGGGCTACGGTCCGCTGGAGCCGCTTCTGGCGCGCGACGAGATCGCCGACATCATGGTCAATGGCGCCAGGAAGGTCTATATCGAGGTCGACGGCAAGGTCGAGAACACCGCCGTTCGATTCCGCGACAACCAGCAGCTCTTGAACATCTGCCAGCGCATCGTCTCCCAGGTCGGTCGCCGTGTCGATGAATCGAGCCCGATCTGCGACGCGCGCCTGCCTGACGGATCGCGCGTCAACGTCATCGCGCCGCCGCTCGCCATCGACGGCACGGCGCTCACCATCCGCAAGTTCAAAAAGGACAAGCTGACGCTCGATCAGCTCGTCAAATATGGGTCCATCTCGCCGGCCGGCGCGGAAGTCCTGAAGATCATCGGCCGCGTGCGCTGCAACGTCGTCATCTCCGGCGGCACCGGCTCCGGCAAGACGACGCTGCTCAACTGCCTGACGAACTATATCGACCGCGACGAGCGCGTCATCACCTGCGAGGACTCCGCCGAGCTGCAACTGCAGCAGCCGCATGTGGTGCGGCTGGAGACGCGCCCGCCCAACCTTGAGGGCGAAGGCGAAATCACCATGCGCGACCTGGTCAAGAACTGTCTGCGCATGCGTCCCGAACGCATCATCGTCGGCGAGGTGCGTGGCCCCGAGGTCTTCGACCTCTTGCAGGCGATGAACACCGGCCATGACGGCTCGATGGGAACGATCCACTCCAACAGCCCGCGCGAATGCCTGAACCGCATGGAATCGATGATTGCCATGGGCGGCTTCCAGCTGCCGCAGAAGACGGTGCGCGAGATCATTGTCGGATCCATCGACGTCATCATCCAGGCGGCGCGCCTGCGCGACGGCACGCGCCGCATCACCCACGTTACCGAGGTCATCGGCATGGAAGGCGATGTTATCGTGACGCAGGATCTCGTCGTCTACAACATGCAGGGCGAGGACCAGGGCGGCAAGATCATCGGCGAACACGTGTCGACGGGCATCGGCCGCCCGGCCTTCTGGGACCGTGCGCGCTACTATGGCGAGGAGGCCCGGCTGGCCAACGCGCTTGAAACGATGGAACGGCAGGCCGGCTGATCGGGAGGGCTAAGTCGCATGTTCGGGATCGATCCGACCATCATCCTCATCTTCGTGCTTGCCGGCGTCAGCGCCGGGGCGGCGGCCTACGCCGTCATGTTCAATCGCATCGAGGACGAACGAACCACCGACCGGCGCCTCGACAGCATCAAGAAGGCGGAGACGGACCGCACGGTGGTCAAGGCCGCGCGCGATCGCGTCACCGAGGTCGCCAAGCGCCGCAAGGCCGTGCAGGATTCGCTCAAGGAACTAGACGAGCGCCAGAAATCCAAGGACCAGCACATCCGGAAGCCACCGTTGAAGCTGATGCTCAAACAGGCCGGATTGTCCGTGACCGTCGGCCGCTTCTATCTCTACTCGGCGATCTGCGGACTTGCGCTGGCGGTCGTCGCCCTGATTGCCGGTGCGCCGCTCTGGGCCGTTCCGGGGGCCCTGGTGGTCGGCGGGCTCGGCCTGCCGCGCTGGACCGTCATCTTCCTGCGCAAGCGCCGGATCACCGCATTTCTGGATGAACTGCCCAACGCGCTCGATGTCATCGTGCGTTCGGTGAAGTCGGGCCTGCCGCTCAATGACAGCGTGCGCCTGATCGCCAGCGAGGCGCGCGAGCCGGTGCGCGGCGAGTTCCGCCGCATCGTCGAGAGCCAGCAGCTCGGCATCTCGATCCCGGAGGCCTGCATGCGCATGCAGGAGACGACGCCGTGTCCAGAGGCCGGCTTCTTCGGCATCGTCATCCAGATCCAGTCGCAGGCCGGCGGCAATCTCTCCGAGGCGCTTGGCAATCTCTCGCGCGTGCTGCGCGACCGCCGGAAAATGAAGGCGAAGATCCAGGCGATCTCGATGGAGGCCAAGTCCTCGGCGGCGATCATCGGCGCTCTGCCCTTCATCGTCGCCGTGCTCGTCTCTGTCACCAGCCCGAACTATCTCGTGCCGCTGTTCACCACGAGCACCGGCCACATCATCCTGGGCGTGTCGGCCATCTGGATGTGCGTCGGCATCTTCGTGATGCGCAACATGATCAATTTCGAAATCTGACGGGAAACGGGACCGGAACTCATGACCGACCAGATCGTCAAGGCGCTGTTCGATCCCGCTTTCCTGATCGCCATACTCGTGGCTGTCGCGGTCTTCGCGACGGCGTTCACCCTTATGCCGGCGCTGAGCGGCAACGAGTTGAAGGCGCGCATGAGGTCGGTGGCGCTGGAACGCGAGGAACTGCGCGCCAGGCAGCGCGTCCGTCTCGCCGCCGAGGCCAACAAGCGCAAGGGCCTGCGTCATCAGGATGCGGGCAGGATGCGCAACATCGTCGACAAGCTCGACCTGCGCCGCGCGCTGGCCGACGAGGCGACGATGGCCAAGCTGCGCATGGCCGGCTTTCGCGGCCAGAACCCGCTGACGCGCTTCCTGTTTTTCCGACTGCTTCTGCCGGTGGTCGGCTTTGCCGGCGGCGCGGTCTACATCTTCGTCCTGGGCGGTCTGGCCGACCGGCCGCTCTTTCTGCAGATCTTCGCCTGCGTCATCTGCGCCTATGCCGGCTTCTACGCGCCGATCTTCTACGTTTCCAACCGGGCGAGCAAGCGCAAGCAGTCGATCCAGCGGGCATGGCCGGACGCCCTCGACCTGACGCTGATCTGCGTCGAATCGGGGATGTCCATCGAAGCCGCCTTTCGCCGCGTCGCCGACGAGATCGGAACGCAATCGGTTGAACTGGCCGAGGAACTGGTATTGACCAATGCCGAGCTCGCCTTCCTGCAGGAACGCCGCCAGGCCTACGAGAACCTGGCCAACCGCACGGGGCTGGAATCGGTCAAGAGCATCACCCAGGCGCTGATCCAGGCCGAACGTTACGGCACGCCGATCGCCCACGCATTGCGCGTTCTGGCCCAGGAAAGCCGGGACATGCGCATGAACGAGGCGGAAAAGAAGGCGGCCGCCCTGCCGCCCAAGCTCACCGTGCCGATGATCGTGTTCTTCCTGCCCGTGCTGTTTGGCGTCATCATGGGACCGGCGATCATTTCGGTCTCCCAGAAAGGCCTGTTCTGACGAACTGCCAATGCACGCCCTCCTTGCCCATCATGCATAGATTCAAAGAGTTAGAGCGTCCATTGTGCGTCCAAATGGACGCACGGCGCGCTAATGGCTGCTCCCTTGTTTCCGCCCGCGGAATCTCAAAAGCTGGCCGCCATACTGCGATGACACTGCGCTGAGCGGAGGCCGGCATGCAGGATGAGGTGCTGAGCGGCTATGCGGCCTCGTGCGGCGAATTGATCCCGCGCTTCGAGCGCTTTTCATCGGCCGAGCTCCTGCGCCATGTGAGCGATCTCCTGCCCGACCGGCCATCGTGGATTGCCGACATCGGCGCCGGAACCGGGCGCGATGCAGCATGGCTGGCGCAGCAGGGCCACCAAGTGGTGGCGGTGGAGCCGGTGGCAGAATTGCGCCGGGCCGGCATGGACCTGCATCCCGAGCCGGGGATCGAATGGCTGGACGATCGTCTGCCCGCGCTCTCGCGGCTGCGCCCTCGCGGCCCGTTCGACGTCGTCTTGCTGAACGGCGTCTGGCACCACCTGGAAGAGGAGGAGCGCCACATTGCAATGGCCGCTGTCGCTTCGACTACCCGACGCGGCGGCCTGCTCGTCATGTCCCTGCGTCATGGCCCGGGCGCAAAGGACCGGCCGGCCTATCCGCTGCAGGCGGACGACACGATCGGACTTGCCGCGAACGCGGGCTTCGATCTCGTGCGCCGGATGGAAACCGATTCCGTCCAGGCGGCGAACCGCGCGGCGGGCGTCTGGTGGACATGGCTGGCGCTGCGGCGCGCCTGACCCGCCTTCGGCACCGACACGCCGTAACCATCTCCGCGCGGTCCAGCAGGAGCGGCGATATCCGACCTTCGATCAAGCCATAGAAGCGCACGATGCGCCCGCCAAAAAGCTGACGTTGACTTACATTCCGCTCACGTTGCCAAGGCGGATTGAATCCTGATTTTTCACCGCCGATCCTGCGCCTCCGAGCCGATCGAGATTTGCAATCAGGCGATCGAGCAAGGCGACGAATTGCGTCGCCTCCTCGTCCGAGAAACCGTCGAGTGCTTCGCGGTTGCCTTGGAACAAGGCGGCACAAGCATCGGGCAGACGTGCAAGCGCAACGTCCGTCAAGGAAATGCGGCTGCTGCGGCCATCCGCCGGATCGGTGGATCGCCGGATCAGCCCGTCTCTCTCCATCCGAACCATCATCTGCGCCATGGAGGGCTGCTCGATCCTGACGAACCGGGCCAGGTCCCGTTGCGTCTCCGCCCGACCGTTCTTCAGCGCCATCAGAGCCGGCAGGTAGCCGACACCAAAGCCCAAGGGTTTGAGCCTTGCTTCGCTCAGGCGCGCAAAGCCTCGCGCGGCCAGGCTGATCAGGTGCCCCGGCGTCGACAACACGTCCAGTTCCATCCCATTCCTCTTGCATAGGTGCCTATATTGATACATAGGTGACAATACAACGCGGGGCCGCGGCTCGCAACGGCAGCAAGCCGCGTTCCTGAAAATGCTGAAAGGACGAACTGTAATGGACAGCGAAATCGCGCTCGTGAAGCGCATGTATGACTGCTTTAACGCGCGGGACATTGACGGCGTTGTGGCTGTTCTCACTGATGACGTGGCTTGGGCAAACGGCATGGATGGCGGCCATGTTCATGGCTGCGAGGCAGTCAGGGAGTACTGGACGCGTCAATGGACGATCGTCAGTCCGCATGTCGAGCCGGTGAGTTTCAGCAAGGCAGCGGACGGCTCAATTCTCGCAGAGGTTCAACAGTCCGTCCGAGATCTCGAAGGCAGGTCCCTCGAAGGTCAAACGCACGGACTGAAGGACAAGACGATCACACACATCTTCCGCCTGCAGGATGGCAAGGTCTCGCGCTTCGACATCCGCGACTGAAAATCAGCCGTTCGATATGGAGTAGGGCATGGCGACCTGTATGTTGGTTGCCACGCCTCGGTGCGTAACGACGATGGTGGTTTGTGCCCGCGCAAAAATTCGCGTCTGCTTTAGACGACGGATGGCTCGAGAGCGGACCCATGGCCTCCCACCCAATTGCGGCCGGTTGCGCATCGGACAAGTGCGCGTAGTGTAGCCGGCGGTCAACACGGTTGGGAGCACACATGATTGTCCAGGCCTGTTTGAACGGCGCGCGTCAGCGCGGTTTTCACCCGCAGCTTCCATTGACCGTCGCCGATCTGGCGCGCGACGGCGCAGCCTGTGTCGCAGCCGGCGCGGCCGAATTGCACCTTCATCCCCGCGCTTCCGACGGCAGAGAAAGCCTGGCGGCCGTCGACGAAACGATGCCGGCCCTGCGTCGGGCCTGTCCGGGAACCCTGATCGGCGTGTCGACCGGAGCATGGATCGAGGCGGACGAGGCGCGGACCCGCGAGGCCATAGCCGGGTGGCGTGAGCTGCCCGACTACGCCTCCGTCAACCTCGCCGAACCCGACGCGCCCGGCGTGATGAACGTTCTGCGCCAACGTGGCGTGGGCATCGAGGCCGGCCTGGCGTCGGTCGCGGATGCCGAGCGCCTCGTGAAGCTGGACGATCGTGACCGGGTGCTGCGCATCCTGATCGAGATCGAAGAGCAGGCGCTCGAGCCAGCCTACGAGATCACTGACGGGATTGCTGCCGTTCTCGAGCGCGCCGGCATGCGCCGGCCGGTCCTGCTGCACGGTTTCGACGCGACCGTTTGGCCCTTCGTCGAATTGGCGCGTGAGCGGCGCTGGTCGACGCGGGTCGGCCTGGAAGATGGCAAGCATCTGGCTGATGGAGCCGTGGCGCCCGACAACACGGCACTGGTGGCCGCCGCCGTGGCAATTTTCGCAAATACGCCCGCAGGTGAAGCCGCTCGATAGGCCCCATTCGGGAGGCCGCTTCAGCCCCCCTTGTTCTTCCGCTTGTCTTCGTCCTTGAGCTGGTTCCAGCTGTTTTGCTGAGCGAGCATGGAGCGCAGATAGGCGACATTCGCCTTGGCCTGGTCGGGTGGAAGCTCTTTCGTCGCGATACGCTCGGCCTCGTCGAAGCGGCCTTGCAGGCCGACGACGAGCGCCAGGTTCTGGCGCACCCGGCTGTCGGCGCCGGGCAGCGCGGCCGCCTTGCGCATATGGGTCTCGGCCGTCTTCAGATCGCCTTCGAGGAGATAGGACATGCCCAGATTGGACAGGATCGAGGGCTCGTCGGGTTTCAATTCGAGCGCCCGGCGGTAGAGGTCGCGCGCCTCGGCCGCCTCGCCGATCTGGTCGAGGATCGCCGCCTCCGCCGACATCAGTTTCCAGTCGGGATATTCCGGCGTCTGGGCGCGGCGGATCGAATCGAGCGCCGGCTCGAGTTCGCCGGATGCCGCCAGCGCCTTGCCGTAGGCGGCCAGCACTTCCCGGTCCTTGGGATGGTCGATCGCAAGCTTTCGCATGACGGCCAGCGACTGGTCGGTGCGCCCGTTCATCTGCAGCACGTTGGCATAGCTGAGCGCAACCGGCTTGTTCGAAGGATCTCTGGTGTATCGGTGTCCGAGCTTGTCGGCCGCCCTGTCGAGTTCCCGGCTCGACATCTGATCCAGTTGCATGGGGCTGGACCGGCTGATCGACCCCGTCGTCATCCTGTCCTTGGCGCAGCCCGATATCGCCGCCGCCAACGCCATGGCGATCGCCGTCGTCGCCAACCGTTTGCCGGTTGCGTTCATCCCCCGATTGGTCAACATGCCCCTTCTCCGCCAGTGCAACGTGCCTGATTTGGATTACCGCCGGTTTGGAGAAATAATCCGTTAACCCTAACGGACCGTTAAGTCCGCAAGGTTTCGACACCAGGAGTTGAAAGTGCCGACAAAGCCGATCGAACTGACCGCCACGGAGGCCGAGGGCTCGCGCCCCGTCCATCTGGTCGAGAAGGGAACGCTGGCGGAAAAGGGCCTACCACCCGAGATTCTCGCCTGGGCGCAGGACAACGGCTTTTCAGGCAGGGCCGGCGAGACGCTTGTCTATCCGGACCAATCGGGGCGCCTCGGCGGCGTGCTCTTCGGCATCGAGGGTGCAGAGGGCTTCGCGCCGCTGGCAACCGGCGCGCTGGCGCGGTCGCTGCCGGAGGGCGACTGGCATTTCGCCGACGCGCCGGACAATCCGCATCTTGCCGCGCTCGGCCTTCTGATGGGCGCCTACCGCTTCGACCACTACAAGAAGAATGGCGCAAAGGGCCTGCGCTTCGCCTTGCCGGACGGTGCCGACCTCGCCCGCGTCGGCCGCGTCGCCGACGGCGTTTATCTGACGCGCGATCTCATCAACACTCCGACCAACGATCTCGGGCCGGCCGCGCTCGAACAGGCCGTGCGCGACCTCGCCGACGCGCATGGGGCCGAGGTGAACGTCGTTTCGGGCGATCAGCTTCTGCAACAGAATTTTCCTATGATCCATGCCGTCGGGCGGGCCGGTACCGAGGCGCCACGGCTGATCGACCTGACATGGGGCCCGGCCGATGCGCCCAGGGTCACGCTCGTCGGCAAGGGCGTGTGCTTCGATACCGGCGGGCTCGACATCAAGCCGGCCAGCGGCATGCTGTTGATGAAGAAGGATATGGGCGGGGCGGCAAACGTCCTCGGGCTTGCCTCGATGATCATGGCGGCCGGGCTCAAACTGCGCCTGCGGGTTCTTATCCCCGCGGTCGAGAACGCCATTGCCGGCAACGCTTTCCGGCCCGGCGACGTGCTGCAAAGCCGCAAGGGGCTTACGGTCGAGGTGGGCAATACCGATGCCGAGGGCCGGCTCGTGCTCGCCGACGCGCTGGCCCTGGCCGACGAGGAGGCGCCGCAATTGCTGATCGACATGGCGACGCTGACCGGCGCGGCCCGCGTGGCGCTGGGGCCCGATGTGTCGCCTTTTTACACCGACGACGAGGCGCTCGCCGCCAAGATCATGACGGCATCGGGCTCGCAGGCCGACCCTCTGTGGCGCATGCCGCTATGGAAGCCCTACGATGCCAGGCTTTCCTCCAAGGTGGCCGATCTCAACAACGTCACCGCCGACGGCTTCGCCGGCTCGGTGACGGCCGCCCTGTTCCTGCAGCGCTTCGTCGAGCGGACCGCCGCGTGGGTCCATTTCGACATCTATGGCTGGAACCCTGCGGACCGTGCGCACGCGCTCACCGGCGGAGAGGCGCAGGGCATCCGGGCGCTCGAACGCCTGATCGCCGAGCGCTTTGCCGGCTGACCGGCTTGCCAGGCAAGACGTTTCGCGATTGAATGATACGGGACCGAAACGACCATTGCCGGGGATGGCGATCATGTCGATCACACTGCGTCCCGTCCAGGCCCTGCGGCTGTGGCAGAATGTGGCCCTGGCCGAAATCAACGACCAGCGCCCGGACCTCACAATGCGCCAGGCGGCGATCCTTCTGACGATCTATCTGGATCCGCCGCCTCATACGGTGCGTGGTCTGGCCGCGCGGTTGAACGTCACCAAGCCGGTCATCACCCGCGCGCTCGACACGATGGGAGCGATGAAGCTGGTTTCGCGCCATCGCGATCAGCGCGACAAGCGCAATGTTCTTGTCAGACGCACCGTCGAAGGGGCCCTCTTTGTGGAACGTTTCGGCGATGCGATTGTGGAGAAAGCAAGAGGCCTGCCGCTTTGACATCCCTGGATCCCAGATTGCACGCCTACCGGCCGGACCTTGCCGATATCCGCCTGCAGCGCCGGGTGGAAGCCGGGCGCTTCGTGGAAGGCCGTCCGATGCGCATTGCCGTACCGGCCGCCGACATGAGGGCCGGGCCGGCGGCGGACTCCGGGGTCAACAGCCAGCTCGTGTTCGGTGATCCGGTTCTGCTGTTCGAGACGGGCGGGGACACTGCTTGGGTACAAGCGGTCGAAGACGATTATGTCGGTTATGTCCGGTCCTCCGACCTGGCCGAACCGGACGCCGGGCCGACCCATCATGTGGTCGTGCCGCGTACATTCGCCTATCCCGGTCCCGAGTTGAAGGCGCCGGCGACGCGGACCTTGTCGATGGGCTCGCGCGTTCGTGTTGTCGGCCATGCCGAAACGCGCGGCACGCATTATGCGCTGCTTGCCTCGGGCGAAGCGCTGATCGCAGCGCACCTGCTGGCGATCGATGAGTGGTTGCCCGATTTCGTGACGGTGGCGGAGATGTTCGGGCACACGCCCTATCTGTGGGGCGGCACGAGCGGTTTCGGGCTCGATTGCTCCGGCCTGATCCAGCTTGCCATGCGCATGGCCGGACGCGTGGTGCTGCGTGATTCCGACATGCAGGCCGAAACGATCGGCACGCCGGTCGAGCCGGGCGGCGATCATGCCGGCCTGCGGCGCGGCGATCTCGTCTTCTGGAAGGGCCATGTCGGCATCGTCTGCGCGCCGGGGCAGATGATCCACGCCTCGGGCCACCAGATGATGGTGGTGAAGGAACCGCTGGCCGAAGCCGTCGCGCGGATCAGGCGCGTCTACGCGGAACCGACAGGATTCCGCCGGCCGTGAATTCGCTCAATAGCCGGCCTTGCGGTCGACGAGATTGCGCAGCGGCTCGCCACGGTCGAAGGCGTCCATCTGGTCGAGCATCGGCGGGGCCAGATGGGCGGGATCGGACGTCGCCGCGGCATGCGGCGTGACGAACACCTTGGGATGCGTCCAGATCGCGCTGGTCCTGGGCAAAGGCTCGGTCTCGAAGACGTCGAGGCTCGCTTCCTTCAACATTCCGTCGTCGAGCGCGCGCACGATGTCGGCATCCTTTTGCAGCTTGCCGCGCCCGGCATTGATCAGCACAGCGCCGCCGATCGCATTGTCGCGCCTGAGCTTCGACAGGAGCGCATAGTCGACGATGCCGGTCGTGCCCGGGGTCAGCGGCAGGAGCACGACGAGAATGTCCGTCGCAGCCAGGAAGTCTGAAAGGCCGTCATTGCCGCTGAAGGTGGTGACGCCATCCACCGTCTTCGGGGTGCGCGTCCAGCCATTGACCCGATAACCAAGGGCGATCAGCGCATTTGCCGCCGCGCCGCCGAGCTGGCCGAGGCCCATGATCCCGACCGAGACCTGATCGGCAGGCGCCTGGGGCGGCTCATGCCAAACCTTGCGCTTCTGCTGCGCGCGATAGAGTGCGCCCTGCCGGTGATGGTCGAGCACCCGCCAGCAGACATATTCCACCATGTACTGCGTCAGGTTCTCGGCCACGACCCTGACGATGGGAACGTCCGGCAAGCCCGGATCGGCGAACAGGTGATCGACACCGGCGCCGATCGAGAAGATCGCCTTCAGATTGGGCAGCGTCGCCAGCAGGTTCGGCCGCTGCTTCCACACCACCGCATATTCGATCGACGGGTCGGCCGGACCGTCCGGCTCGAGCACGACGTCGCGCCGCGCCGACAGCAATTCGTGCCAGCGGCGCGGATTGAAGCCGGTGATGGAAAGCAGAATGCGTCCCTTGGGCTTGTCGGTCATGGCTTCGGCTTTTCCCCCCGGTCTCAATTCTATTGGCTGACGACGCCCGCCGGCGCCGCCTCGATGTCGAACGCCGCGGCAATGAGCGCCCTGGTATAGTCGGTCCGCGGCTCTTCGAAGATCTGCTGGCAGGGACCGAATTCCATCACCTTGCCATTGCGCATGACGACGACCTCGTTGGCAAGCGCGCGCACTACCTTCAAGTCATGGCTGATGAACAGATAGGCCAGATTGTGCTTTTTTTGCAGATCACGCAGCAGGTCGACCACCTGCGCCTGCACGCTCATGTCCAATGCCGAGGTGGGCTCGTCGAGCATGACGAATTTCGGCTTGAGCACCATGGCCCGGGCAATCGCGATGCGCTGGCGCTGGCCGCCGGAAAATTCGTGCGGATAGCGGTACCGTGTCTCGGGATCGAGGCCGACTTCCTGCAACACTGCGACAACGCGGTCGTCACGCTCGTCTGGCGACAGCTTCGGCTCGTGAATGCGCAAGCCTTCCTCGATGATCTCGGTCACCGACATGCGGGGGCTGAGCGAGCCGAACGGGTCCTGGAAGACGATCTGGATCTCGCGGCGCAAGGGACGCATCTGGGAAAGGGAGAGACGGTCGATGGATTGGCCGCGGAAATCGATCTGGCCTTTCGAGGCGATCATGCGGCAGAGCGCCAGGCCGAGCGTCGTCTTGCCCGATCCCGACTCGCCGACGATACCCAGCGTCTGCCCTGCCCGCACCGTCGCGTCGATCCCGTCGACGGCCTTGACGTGGTCCACCACACGGCGAAAGAAGCCCTTCTTGATCGGGAACCAGACCTTGACGTCGCTGCCGGTCATGACGCTCTCGGCATCCGGGTCGGCTGCCGGCGGCTGGCCTTTCGGTTCGGCGGCGAGCAGGTGGCGCGTGTAGTCGTGCTGCGGATTGTCGAATATTTCGCCCGTCGGGCCGTGCTCGACGATCTTGCCCTTCGTCATCACGCAGACACGGTCGGCAATGCGCCGCACGATGCCCAGATCGTGGGTGATGAAGAGCACCGACATGTCGTTCCTGGCCTTGAGCCGGTCGAGCAGTTCCAGGATCTGCGCCTGCACCGTGACGTCGAGCGCCGTGGTCGGCTCGTCGGCGATCAGCAGCGACGGCTCGTTGGCCAGCGCCATGGCGATCATGACACGCTGGCGCTGGCCGCCGGACAATTGGTGCGGATAGGCGCCGAGCCTCTTTTCGGCATCGCGGATTCCGACCTCTTCGAGCAGTTCAAGCGTGCGCTCGCGCGCCCGGGCTTCGCCCATGCCCTGATGCACCTTCAGGATCTCGCCGATCTGCTGCTCGATCGTGTGCAGCGGATTGAGCGACGTCATCGGCTCCTGGAAGATCATGGTGATCTTGCTGCCGCGCACGCGCCTGAGCTCGGCCTCGCCGGCGGCAAGAAGGTCGTGCCCGTTAAACAGGATCTCACCGGAGGGATGGCTGGCCGACGGATAGGAGAGAAGCTTGAGCACCGAAAGCGCGGTGACCGACTTGCCGGAGCCCGACTCGCCGACGAGCGCCACCGTCTCGCCCGGGGCGATGTCGAAGGAGACGCGGTCGACGGCAAGGTTCTCCGCCCCGCCTTGGGTAAAGGCGACGGACAGATCGCGTACGGATAGGAGAGGGGCTTCCATTAGGGCCGACTTTCCAGGATTGCTTCAAGCATATCGGTTGTAGGAGCCATAGTTTTCAGATTCGCCGCGGTTGCGGCAGCATGCCGCTGCCGTTCATTCCGGCCTTCGCCAAGCTCAATGAATATGTTGGTATCCAGGTAAAGGCGTCGAATGGACCCCATCAATAATCCCACTCGTCGCGCAACTCGCGTATGCGATCGACCGCTTCTTCCATCGTCACGCCGCGCGCATTGGCGCGCGCATCACGCAGGGACTTCAGAAGCTCTTCGCGGGTCATCGGAGGGCGCAGCGCTTCTTCCTCGATGGTGATCTTCACCGACGCATCCGACGCTATGTCGCCACGCAGTTCTTCCGGCAGCTTCGAAGCGGGGTAGTGCTCAAGGACGATCTTGTTCATGGTCTCGAACCTGCGGTTCCGATGCTTCCTGCATAGTAGACATTTCCACGCGCCACTTCAAAGCGCAGCCTCGACATCGGTGTGGCGGAAATCGTCGCCCTTGAACAGGAGCGGCTCGCCACGCGCCTTGGCCAGCGCATAGGCGAAGCAATCGCCGAGATTGAGCCTGGCCTTGTGGTTGCCCTTGCCGAACTTCTTGAACGCCCCGCGGGCGAGCTGGGCCTGCTCCGGGCCCACAGTTGCGATTCCCATCCCGAGCTTGCCCATCAACGGCTCAAGCATTTCGGAAGCTTCCGGCATGGAGCCGCGGTCTATGCGCAGACACACTTCGAGGTAGTTCACCGGCGATATCTCCACTGGCGATGATCGTGCGATCACCGCCCGGAAATGCTTGCGCTCCGGTTCGTCCAACAAAATGGCCAGCAGAGCCGATGCGTCGACGATCACTTTGGCAGTCCCCATTCGTCGTACAGGTCGGAATGATCGCTTGTTACACCTGGTGGCGGTGGCGGTATCCTGGCGAGTATTTCATCGACCTGCCTCATCTTTTCGGCCACGTCCCGCTCACGCCTCAACCGCTCGATCTTCTCCTCCAAAGCGCCCTGGATCGCCGAGGTCATTGTCTCACCCGTTTCAGCCGCCAGATCCTTGGCCAACTGTTCGACCCTGGGGTTCTTGATGTTCATGCCCATGACAACCTCCATGGTAGAAACTTGGCCATATTATACCATTTGTGCAAGCTCACCGGAACGTCTTCCGCGGATCGAAGGCGTCGCGCGTGGCCTCGCCGATGAAGATCAGCAGCGACAGCATGAGCGAGATGACAATGAAGCCGGAGATGCCGAGCCACGGCGCATTCAGGTTCTGCTGGCCCTGCCTCAGGAGTTCGCCCAGCGACGCGGAACCCGGCGGCAGGCCGAAGCCGAGGAAATCGAGCGACGTCAGTGTCGTGATCGACCCGTTCAAGATGAAAGGCAGGAAGGTGAGCGTGGCCACCATGGCGTTGGGCAGGAGGTGGCGGAACATGATCGTCAGGTTCGATACGCCGAGCGCCCGGGCGGCGTTGACATATTCGAAATTGCGTGCGCGCAGGAACTCCGCCCGCACCACGCCGACAAAGGCGACCCAGGAAAACAGCAGCATGATGCCAAGCAGGATCCAGAATCCGGGCGGCAGAACGGCGGCAATGATCAGGATCAGGTAGAGCACGGGAATGGACGACCAGATCTCGATGAAGCGCTGGAAGAGGAGATCGGTCCAGCCGCCGAAATAGCCCTGCACCGCGCCGGCCGCCACGCCGATGATGGCGGAAAAGAGGGTCAGCGCCAGGCCGAACAGCACCGATATGCGGAAGCCGTAGATGACGCGGGCAGCCACGTCGCGCGTCTGGTCGTCCGTACCCAGCCAGTTCCAATTGCCGAGCGTGCAGCCGGGATCCTCGACGCCAAGGGGATAGCGGTTGCAGCGCGTCTCGCGGTCATACATCCATGACGGCCTGGCGGGCGCGGCCTCGGGAATCTCGTTGTTGACGGTGCGGTAGGAGTAGCGGATCGGCGGCCAGACCAGCCAACCATTGGCTTCGATCTCCTCGTGGATCACCGGATCGCGGTAATCGGTGACGGCGAGGAAGCCGCCGAACTTTTCTTCCGGATAGTCGACCAGCACCGGAAACAGGATCTCGCCCTTGTAGGAGGCGATGATCGGCTTGTCGTTGGCGATGAACTCGGCACCGAGCGACAGGACGAAGAGCACCAGGAAGATCCAGAGCGACCAGTAGCCGCGCCGGTTGGCCTTGAAGTTCTGCCAGCGTCGCTGGTTCAGCGGTGAGATCCACGGCCGGCGTGGCCGCGCTCCGGCCTGCGGAACGGTTGGGGCGGCGACCCGTTCCATCACACGTCCCTCCGTTCGAAGTCGATGCGCGGGTCGATCCAGGTATAGGTGAGGTCGGCGAGAAGGCTGACGAACAGGCCGATCAGCGAGAATATATAGAGATTGGCGAAGACCACGGGATAGTCGCGATCAAGCACCGAGCGGAAGCCGAGCAGGCCGAGCCCGTCGAGCGAGAAGATGTTCTCGATCAGCAGCGAGCCGGTGAAGAAGGCCGAGATGAAGGCACCGGGAAAGCCGGCGATGATGATCAGCATCGCGTTGCGGAACACGTGACCGTAGAGCACCTGCCGCTCGGTCAGCCCCTTGGCCCGCGCGGTCGTCACATATTGCTTGCGGATCTCGTCGAGGAAGGAGTTCTTGGTCAAGAGCGTCGTCGTGGCAAAGGCCGACATCACCATGGCAGTCAGGGGCAGCGTTATGTGCCACAGATAGTCGACGATCCTCGCGGGCCAGGACAGTTCGTGCCAGTTGTCGGAGACCAGGCCGCGCAACGGGAACCAGTCGTAGAACGAGCCGCCGGCAAACAGCACCATCAACAGGATGGCGAATAGGAATCCCGGAATCGCATAGCCGACGATGACGATGCCGCTCGTCCAGATGTCGAAGGCCGATCCGTCCTTGACCGCCTTGCGAATGCCGAGCGGGATCGAGATCAGGTAGGAAAGAAATGTAATCCACAGGCCGAGAGAGATCGACACCGGCATCTTTTCAACGATCAGGTCGACGACCGAGATGTCGCGGAAGAAGCTCTCGCCGAAATCGAACCGGGCATAGTCCCAGATCATCTTGAAGAAGCGCTCGAGCGGCGGCTTGTCGAAGCCGAACTGCTCCTCGAGTTGTTTGATGAATTCGGGGTCGAGACCCTGCGCCCCGCGATATTTGGACGAGTACTCCCCGCCCGTATCGAAGCTCTGGTTGCCGACGTCCCCGCCGGCTCCGGAAATGCGGTCGGTGGCGTCTCCGGCCTGGCCGGTGACCTTGGCGATCACCTGCTCGACCGGACCGCCCGGCGCGAACTGAATCACGGCAAAAGAGATCGCCATGATGCCGAACAGCGTCGGGATCATCAACAACAGGCGTCTGAGGATATAGGCGCCCATCAGATGAAGGCCCCGGTCGTGGCGTTCTCAACCCTTGCCAATTGCCTTCGCCTTCTCAAGATCGGCCCACCAAAGCGCTTCCACCGGAAAGCCGTAATCCGGCTTCGGTTCCTTGAAGCCGAACATGTCCCAGAAAGCGGCCCGGTGATTCGCCGCATGCCAATTTGGAATCCAGTCGCGCCGCGCGCGCAAGACCCGGTCGAGCGCCCGCATGGCGGTGGTGAATGTGGAGCGGTCTCCGGCCTGGGCGGCAATCTCGATCAGCGCGTCGACGGCCGGGTCGCTGGTTCCGGGAAAGTTGCGCGAGCCGGAAATCTCGGCGGCGCGCGAATGAAACAGATTGGACAGCGATTCGCCGGTCGGCGTGGCGGCAAAGGCCGCCGCCATCCCGACCATGTCGAAGTCGAAATCAAGCTGGCGCGCCTGGAATTGTGCCGCATCGACAAGCCGGATCGAGGCGTCGATGCCGATGGCCCGCATATTCTCGACAAAGGGCGTGTTGGCGCGCACGAAAACCTGGTCCTGAACCAGGATCTCCACCGCCATGACCTCGCCGGCTTCGTTGCGCAGCAGGCCGTCCCGGCGCGTCCAGCCGGCTTCCGTCAAAAGGCGGGCCGCCTTGCCGAGCAGCTTGCGGTCACGGCCGGAGCCGTCCGAGACCTCCATGGTGACGGCTTCGCCGAACGCTTCGTCGGGGATTCGGCCGCGGAATTTTTCCAGGAGCGCCAGTTCCTCGGGCGACGGCATACCCTCGGCCATGTAAGGCGAACGCTCGAAGGTCGATTGCGAGCGCTCATAGGCGCCGTAGAAAAGATTCTGCCGGGTCCATTCGAAGTCGAAGCACAGGCTGATCGCGTGCCGCACGCGGGAATCGGCGAAGCGCGAACGGCGCTGATTGAGCGCCCAGGCCTGCATGATCGGGCTCTTCTCGGCCGGAAATTCGCGCTTGACCACCTTGCCGTCCCGGATCGCCGGGAAGTCGTATCCGGTCGCCCAGACCCGCGAGGTGAATTCCTGGCGATAGAGAACATTGCCCTTCTTGAAGGCTTCGAAGGCGGCCTGGCGTTCGCGATAGAATTCGATGCGGATGCGCCCGAAATTGTAAAGTCCGCGATTGACCGGAAGGTCGCGGGCCCAATAATCCTCGACCCGGTCATACTCGATGTAGCGCCCTGCCGCGAAGCGCCCGACCTTGTAGGGTCCGGAGCCGAGCGGCGGCTCGAGCTGCGAGCTGTCGAAGGGATGCTCGGAATAGAACGCCTTCGACACGATCGGCAGCGTCGCAACGCTGAGAATGGAGCGTTGCGAATGCTCGCCCGTGAAGACGAGCCGCACGTTCCGTTCGTCCTGCGCCACGGCATCCTCGAGCTCGCGCAGGGCGATCACGAGGCTGGCATGGCCTTTGTCCTTGAAGGTCAGATAGGTGAAGGCGACGTCGGCGGCCGTCACCGGCGTGCCGTCGTGGAAACGCGCCTCGGATCGCAAGCGGAAGACATAGCTCTTGCCGTCGTCACCGATCGTCACGCTCTCGGCGAGCAGCCCGTAAATGGCGTCGGGTTCGTCAATCGCCCGGACCATCAGGCTGTCGAAGCACATTTCCATGCGCTGCGGCGCGTCGCCGCGCCGGGCAAAGGTGTTGAGCGTGTTGAAGGTCAGCGGGTTCTGGTTGAAGACCCAGTTCGGCGGCATGAAGTTGAATGTCCCGCCCTTCGGCGCCTCCGGGCTGGCATAGTCGAAATGAGTGAAGTCGGGGCCGTATTTCAGGTCGCCGAAGGCGGACAGACCGTGCAGGGGCTTGCCTGTTTCAACGCCGGCGAACCCCCTCGCGGGCACGACAGAAGCGGCGAGCGCACCGCCGAAAAGGGCCAGGAACCGCCGGCGCGTGAGACCATTGATCGTCGATCGAAGCAAGGTCAGTTCTGGCTCCTGTATTTGGCCGCAAGCGCGGCCTCCCTTTCCGGGTCGATCCACCAGGAATCGATGTCCACGCCGACATAGGCGGGCTGCTTTTCCGGTAAGCCGAACTTGTTCCAGTAGGCAAGCCACAGCTCCGAGCGGTGCCACTGGGGCACGACATAGAAATTCCACAACAGCACCCGATCGATCGCCCGGGTGGCGGCGATCAGGTCGTCGCGATCCTCGGCATAGATGACGCGTTCGACAAGCGCGTCGACGACCGGGTTCTTGATGCCGGCGAGATTGCGCGAACCCTGCACGTCGGCGGCCTGCGAGCCCCAGAACTCGCGCTGCTCGTTGCCCGGCGACGCCGACTGGGCGAACTGGCCGGTGATCACGTCGAACTCGAAGCCGCGCACGCGGTTGATATATTGCGAGGTGTCGACGATGCGCAGCGACGCATCGATGCCGAGCTTGCGCAGCGTGGCGATGAAGGCCCCAGAGATCGTCTCGTCGGTCGGTCCGCGTCCGAGAATGGTGAAGGCAAACTGCTTGCCCGTCTCCTCATTGACCATCCGGCCATTCTTGATGACCCAGCCGGCCTCGGCGAACAGTTTCACCGCGCGGCGCAGATGTTGGCGCTCGGTCTGCGGCGAATCGTAGACCGGCAGCTTGAACTCTTCCGTGAACATTTCCGGCGGCAACTGGTCGCGATATTGCTCCAGGATCTCCAGTTCCTTGCCCTGCGGCAGGCCGGAGGAGGCAAGCTCGCCGCCCTCGAAATAGCTGTCCGTGCGCGTGTTCTGACCATAGAACAGATTGCGATTCATGCTCTCGAAGTCGAACGCCACGGTCAGCGCCTGGCGCACCTTGCGGTCCTGGAACTGCGGGCGGCGCAGATTGAGGACGAAAGCCTGCATCGGTTCGCCCGATTCGGTCGGGAATTCGCGCTTGACGACGTCGCCTTCCTCGAAGGCCGGGAAGTCGTACTCGACCGACCATCGCCGCGAGCTGTTCTCCGGGCGGATGTCTTCCAGCCCACCCTTGGTGAAGGCCTGCCATTCGGCGTTCTCGTCCTGGATGTAGATGTATTTGCGCCGATCGAAATTGTAACGCCCGACATTGACCGGCAGGTCGGCCGCCCAATAATCCTCCACCCGTTCCCAGACGATCTCCGAGCCGGGCCGGAAGCTGGCAATGCGGTAGGGGCCCGAGCCGAGCGGCTTTTCAAGCGTCGGCCGGGTGATGTCGCGCGTCTTGCCATTTGCGTCCGTGCCCGTCCACCAATGCTTCGGCAGGACCGGCAAGTCGCCGATGATATGCGGCAGCTCGCGGTTGCCGGTCTGGTCGAACGTGAACAGGATCTCGCGCTGCGAAATCGCCTTGGCCTCGGTGACGCTGGAGAAATAGCGGTTGAAGTTGGGGCTGGTCTCCTTGAGCACATCGAAGGACCACACGACGTCTTCGGCCGAAATCGGCTCGCCGTCATGCCAGCGCGCCTTGGAATTGAGGCGGTATGTCGCGGAGGAATAGTCGTCGGGATGGGTGAAGGCCTCGGCAATCAGCGGGTGGCTGGTGCCGGGCTCGTCGGTCGATTGCTGCATCAGCGTGTCCCAGAGGAAGCCGCCGAAGAAGTTGAGACCGGCAGCCGCCGTACCGCGCACGATGAAGGGATTGAAACTGTCGAAGGTGCCCGAAGAGACCGAATTGAGCGTTCCGCCCTTCGGCGCATCGGGTTTGACGTAGTCGTAATGCTGGAAATCGTCGCCGTACCTGGACTCGCCGATCAGCGAGCTTGTGGAGCGCCACTCTTCCGCCGCCGCAGCGGAGCAGGACAAAAGCAGCGCCGCCATCGTCAGGCGCACCGCGCGAGCCGCCATGTGCACGTCCATTATTGCTCCCCTTCGTTCTCATTTCCAATGTAGCCCGCGAATGACGGCTGAAAACCCTGTGAGGCTTTCCCATTGGAGCGAATGTGACAATTGTCCGGGAAATTGGGAGGACAAAAGTCAGAATCGCTGTGCCACTCGTGACCCTAACAAGAAAAAGCCGGGCTGAACCCGGCTTTTTCGTGGAGAACAGATTACAATTTCGTCACTGAGCGGCGGGCTCTTCGGCCTCGGGCGCCGTTTCCTGCGTCTCGGCGGGCGCATCGGTCGATGCGTCATCTCCGTTCGCCGCCGGCTCTTCGGCGGCAGGCTGTTCGCCCTCTGGTGCCGCTTCCTGGGCCGCGGCCGGGTCTTCCCCGGTGGCCGCCTCGGCCGCCTCCGGCTCCTCGACCTCAGGCAACGGCGCGGGGTCGTCGGAGAGCGTGCGCAGATAGGCGATCAGATTGGCCCGTTCCTCGGGCCGCTTGACGCCGGCAAAGGCCATCGCCGTGCCCTTCACATAATTCCTCGGGCCTTCCAGGAAATGGTCGAGATGCTCGTAATCCCAGTGCACGGAATGGTCTTCGGAGAACTCCGTCATCCCCCCGGAATAGGAAAACCCTTCATGCGAGGCGATCGGGCGGTTGACGATATTCCACAGATTGGGGCCGACCTTGTTGGCGCCGCCATTTTCGGCGGTGTGACAGGCCACGCATTTCTTGAACACGGCTTCGCCGGCCGACGCGTCGGCCGAGGCCAGACGAACCGCAATGGGTTCGACCGACGGCCCCTCATCCGCGGCGCCACCTTCCTCCGGCTCGGCGGCGACGACCTCGAAGCCCGGCTTTTCGGGCGCCGGGCTGGCGAATATCGAGTCCGACACGATGCCGATCGAGAAGACGACGAAGGCCGCGCCGAGCAGCCCGCCGAGCAGCTTGTTCAGTTCGAAGGAATCCATTTGCTCCGATAGCTCCTGAAGACTGCCGGCCCCTCCGGCATGCCTGTGGTCCCGCCGGCCGCGGCCGGTAAAATCGCGCGGAAGCTAGGTCTTTTGCTTCTGGGTTGCAACACATATAAGGGCCTTTCCTAGTGAGACCTTTTGCCACCTGCCCGACCTCGATTTACGACGGCCCATGTCCAATCTGATCCTCATTCCGGCCCGCATGGCCTCGCAGCGCCTGCCGGGCAAGCCATTGGCCGATATCGCCGGCAAACCGATGATCGTGCATGTCGCCGACCGCGCGGCGGCGAGTGGGCTGGGGCGCGTCGTGGTGGCCACAGACAGCGCCGAGGTACACGACGCCGTCACCGCGGCGGGTCACGAGGCGATCATGACGCGCGACGACCATCAGTCGGGGTCCGACCGCATCCACGAGGCGCTGGAGCTTGTCGATCCGGAAGGCCAGGCCGATGTCGTGGTCAATGTTCAGGGCGATCTGCCGACGATCGACCCGCAATTGATCGCCGCCGCGCTGGAACCGTTCGACGATCCCTCCACCGACATTGCGACACTGGGTGTCGAGATCGAGCGCGAGGAGGAAAAGACCAATCCCAACGTGGTCAAGATCGTCGGCTCGCCGATCGGCCCCGGCCGTCTGCGGGCGCTCTATTTCACCCGCGCCACCGCGCCCTGGGGCGATGGCCCGCTTTACCACCACATCGGGCTTTATGCCTATCGCCGAGCCGCGCTGAAGCGTTTCGTTGCGCTCAAGCCGTCGCCGCTGGAACTGCGCGAGCGGCTGGAACAGTTGCGTGCGCTCGAAGCGGGCATGCGCATCGACGTGCAACTGGTGCGCACCGCGCCGCTCGGCGTCGACACGGCGGAAGACCTCGAGCGCGCGCGCCAAATCATCGCATCCACCGAAAATGGCTGAGCAGACATGACATCAGGGACCAACAAGATTGCCTTTCAGGGCGAGCCGGGAGCCAATTCCGACACGGCCTGCCGCGACATGTTTCCCGACATGGAGCCCCTGCCCTGCCCGACCTTCGAGGATGCGTTCAATGCCGTGGAAACCGGCAAGGCCGATCTGGCGATGATCCCGATCGAGAACACCATCGCCGGTCGCGTCGCCGATATCCACCATCTGCTTCCCGAATCGCGCCTGCACATCGTCGGCGAATATTTCCTGCCGATCCATTTTCAGCTGATGGTGCTGCCCGGCACCGAGCTTGACGACATCAAGGCCGTCTACAGCCACATCCACGCGCTCGGCCAGTGCCGCAAGGTCATCCGCCGCCACCGCTGGAAGCCGATGGTCGCCGGCGACACGGCGGGCGCGGCGCGCCTCGTCGCCGAGGACGGCGAACCGGCCAACGCAGCGCTTGCGCCACGGCTGGCGGCCAAGCTTTACGGCCTGGATATCGTCGCCGAGAATGTCGAGGACACCGACAACAACGTGACCCGCTTCGTGGTCTTGTCGAAGACGAAGCAATGGGCGCCACGCCATGATCCCGACAAGAAGATGATGACGACCTTCATCTTCCGCGTGCGCAACGTGCCGGCCGCTCTCTACAAGGCCATGGGCGGCTTCGCCACGACCGGCGTCAACATGACCAAGCTGGAAAGCTACCAGCTCGGCGGCAAGTTCTTCTCCTCGCTGTTTTACGCCGATGTCGAGGGTCACCCGGAAGACCGCAATGTCGCGCTGGCGCTCGAAGAGCTGCAGTTCTTCTCGCGCGAGGTGCGCATTCTCGGCGTCTACGAGCAGCATCCCTTCCGCGAGACGCAGAGCGAGGAAGAAGACTGATTTGGACCGGACCAAAGCCACATGACGGCCGACCGCCCGCTTCTCGGCATTCTCCTCATGGTTGGGTTCTGCGCGATGGCGCCGCTGGGCGATTCCATTGCCAAGATCCTTGGCGACACGATTCCGTTGCTGCAGCTTCTGCTCGTGCGCTTTGCCGCGCAGTCGGTCCTTCTTCTGCCGTTCATCCGGTGGGGCGGCCATAGCCTGCGGGTGACGCCGCGCGTGCTCAAGCTGACGGCGATCCGCACGCTGCTGCACATTGCCGGCATCGGCTCGCTCTTCGCCGCGCTGCGTTATCTGCCGCTCGCCGATGCCACGGCGATCGCCTTCGTCATGCCCTTCATCATGCTGCTTCTGGGGCATTTCGTGCTGCAAGAGGAGGTCGGGCCCCGTCGCCTGGCAGCCTGCGCGGTCGGCTTCATCGGCACCCTTCTGGTCATTCAGCCGAGCTTCGTCGAAGTCGGCTGGCCGGCGCTGCTGCCCCTGCTCGTCGCGCTTTCCTTCGCCTTCTACATGCTCGTCAGCCGGCAGGTGGCCAAGGAATGCGAGCCGATGGTGCTGCAGACGATCAGCGGCATGATGGCGACGGCCGGCCTTGCCGCCCTGGCTATCTTGACGTTCGGCAGCGACATACCGGCCCTCGGGATGATCCGGCCGCAGCCGCGCGACGCCTTTCTCCTGGCAGCGATCGGCATCATGGGAACCTTCGCCCACCTGCTCATGACCTGGTCGCTGCGCTTCGCGCCCTCGGCGACGCTGGCGCCGATGCAGTATCTCGAAATTCCCTTTGCCACCTTTTTCGGATGGCTGATCTTCCACGACCTGCCCGACGGCCTGGCCGCGCTCGGCATCGCGATCACGATGGGCGCGGGGCTTTATGTCATCTACCGCGAGCGGGTTGCCGCATCCATGCCGCACCGGCCGGCCGCCGATGGCCCCTTCGCCGGCCAAGGCTGACCGATCGCTTCAAAAAGGGACACCCGCGTCCCGTTGTGCTACGCTTCGGCCAAGGTAGCGGCCATGAATAAGCCCCCGGGAGCAAATGCGGATACGCAGGAGCAGTGGCGCGAAGTCCTGACGAAGGGCCACCCGCGCCTGAAGTTCCTCCAGCGCTGCATGCGGCACCTGCCCGGCCCGCCGCGCTGCAAGATCTGCAACAATCCCTTCGGCGGTGCCGGCGGTTATGTTTGCCGCATGGCGGGATTTCGCCCGTCAAGGAAGAACCCGCGCATCTGCGCCGCATGCTGCGAGGACATGCCGCTGGGCGGCGCCGAGATCGAGACCGCGATCCTTTTCGCCGATATCCGCAACTCCACCGCTCTTGCCGAAAGGCTGGGACCGACCGCCTATGCGGAGGCACTCAACCGCTTTTACGCCACGGCGACCGACGTGCTGGTCCGCCATGATGCGACGGTCGACAAGCTGATAGGCGACGAGGTGATGGCCTTCTTCATCCCAGGCTTTGCCGGCCCCGATTTCAAGCAGGCCGCCATCCGGGGCGGAATACGCCTGCTCGAGAAGCTGGGCTATGGCAACGGCGAGCCGTTGCTGCCGGTCGGTGTCGGGATCGACGCCGGCGTCGCCTTTGTCGGCAATGTCGGCGGCGAGGATTTCATCGATTTCACCGTGCTCGGCGATCCTGTCAACAGAGCCGACCGCATCCAGGCGCTCGCGGCGTCCGGCGAAATCCTCGTCAGCCCCTCCGCCTTTGAGGCGGTCGCAGACGCCTATCCCGACTGCCGGCCGCGGACGTTCGAACTGCGCGGCAAGTCCGAGCCGGTCAGCCTCTATTCGCTGCCACTCCAATCCCCCGCAACGACCTGAATCGCCGCGGCCGTCTCACGAATCGCTTTCGGCCCAGGCCTTGATCAGGTGGTGCGCGATGGCCCCCGGCGGGGGGACGGCAAGGCCGTCGCGATGCGTCCCCGACAGCATGGCGCGAACCTCCTCGCGGGGGAACCAGCGGCAATCCTCCAACTCATCCTCGTCGCGTCGTATGTCGCGGTCGAGCGCCTCGCCGAAGCAGCCGATCATCAGCGAATGCGGGAACGGCCAGGGCTGGCTGGCATGGTAGACGACGCGGCCAATGCGCAGGCCGGACTCCTCGAAAGTCTCGCGCCTGACCGCGTTCTCGATCGTCTCGCCGGGCTCGATGAAGCCGGCGAGACAGGAATACATGTTCGGCTGGAAATGCGGGCTGCGGCCGAGAACGCAGGCATCGGCACGCACCGCCAGCATGATCGCCACGGGATCGGTGCGCGGGAAGTGCTGGGCCTGGCAGTTCGGGCAGACGCGCTTGCAGCCGGCGGCGCGCATCTCGCTCGGATTGCCGCAGCGCGAACAGAAGCGGTGGCTGGAGTGCCAGGCGAGAAGCGATGCGGCCTGCGCCAGCGCGCCGAGATCGGCCACCGACAACAGGCCCTGGATAAAGACCGAGCGGTAGTCGATCGCCTTGATCGTATCGGGCAGAGCCTCCGGTTCGATGCCGGCTGGCGCGCCCAGCACCGGCGCGCCCGCCGCATTCCAGCCCATAAGCACGGCATGTTTCAGCTTTGCCGACAATTCCTTCGCCTGCGCGATGTCGTGCCACGGCTGCAAACCGTCCGTGCCGTGCCTGAGATAGGCGCGGCCGCCACGCATGAGCATCAGCCGCGCCGCGGGATCGGCGAGCGCCTTTGTCACACCGTCGTCTTCGCGCTTCTCCGACAGGCTCTCGATCTCGTTGCCGGCAAACCCGACGAATTGGCTCGGCTCGCGCGGCGGCGCGTCGAAAAGGCGAAACGGCATGAATTCTCCCGGATGAATATTGCCTACATCGCCTGACGCACGGCTTCGGCAAACTGATGGATATCTTCGCGGCGATAGGGCCGGCGCACGCCATGCCCCCAGACCGGGCCCGGCCAGTTCGGATCGCCTTCCGAACGCGCGATCACATGCACATGGAGCTGGCGGACCATGTTGCCCAGCGCGCCGATGTTGATCTTGGTGCAGCCGGTGACCTGCTTCAACGCCTGGGCGACCATTGTGCTCTCGAAAGTCAGCATGGTCTGATCGAGCGGGGTGAGTTCGTGCATTTCCTCCACGCCCGGGCGTTGCGGGACAAGCAGCAGCCAGGGCCAGCGGCAATCGTCCATGACCCTGAGCTCGCACAAGCCGAGCCACATGACCGGCATGCTGTCGGCATGCAGGACCTTGTCGAGCTCGAAGCCTCTTTTCTGCCCTTTGAGCATGCACGTGTTCCCGTTCGTAATGAGAAGCTAGATTGAGGCGCCTGTCGCCGCAAGACTTTCGTGCTGCGGCGCGCGAGGACGTGATCGCCGCGCGCAGCCGAATCCCGCAACGGCTCTTGCATTTGCCGCGCCAATTGACGATATGGGGATCGGGAGGTTGGTGGTGGACGAGCCACTCGCCAACCGGGTCAGATCCGGAAGGAAGCAGCCCTAACGAGCCACGGCACGGGTCATCGTGCCAGCCTCCCACCTCTTTCCCCGCCCCCGCATTGACGGCCGGCGTTCCCCGCGCAAGAGTTCCGGCTCTGTGGAAACGAGTCTTGCAAGACGGAGCGACATTCGAGCCATGAGCGAGGCCGGCACAGCCGACAGGTCGAAAACGGACGGCGCCTATCGCGTTCTGGCGCGCAAGTACCGGCCGACCAATTTCTCCGAACTCATCGGCCAGGAGCCGATGGTGCGCACGCTGACTAATGCGTTTGCCGCCGGACGGATCGCCCAGGCCTGGATGCTCACCGGCGTGCGCGGCGTCGGCAAGACGACCACGGCCCGCATTCTCGCACGAGCTTTGAATTACAGGACGGCGGAGATCGACCAGCCGACGATCGACCTCACCGTGGAGGGCGAGCACTGCCGGGCGATCATGGAAGGCCGCCATGTCGACGTGATCGAGATGGACGCCGCCTCGCATACCGGCGTCGACAATATGCGCGAACTGCTCGAGCAGGTGCGCTATGCGCCGGTTGCGGCGCGCTACAAGGTCTACATCATCGACGAGGTGCACATGCTGTCCGGCGGCGCCTTCAACGCCATGTTGAAGACGCTGGAAGAACCGCCGCCGCATGTGAAGTTCATCTTCGCCACGACCGAGATCCGCAAGGTGCCTATCACCATCCTGTCGCGCTGCCAGCGTTTCGACCTTCGCCGCATCGATGCGACCGTGATTGCCGAGGATCTCAAGCGCATCGCCGGCCTGGAAAACATCGCGGCCGAGGACGAAGCGCTCGCCATGGTGGCCCGGGCGGCCGAAGGCTCGATGCGCGATGCGCAGTCGATCTTCGACCAGGCGATCGCCCACAGCGCCGGCAAGGTCACCGCCGAAACGGTGCGCTCCATGCTCGGGCTTGCCGACCGCGCGCGCGTGGTCGACCTGTTCGAGCATCTCATGAGCGGCAATGTCGCTGCCGCGCTGGCCGAATACCGCTCGCAATACGACGCCGGCGCCGATCCGGCGGTCGTGCTGACCGACCTTGCCGAATTCAACCACCTCGTCACCCGCATCCGCTTCGTTCCCGATGCCGCGCACGACGCTTCCCTGACCGAGGAGGAACGCCGACGCGGCGAGGAATTCGCCGGCAAGCTCTCCGTGCGCGTGCTCTCGCGCGCCTGGCAGATGCTGCTCAAGGGCATTTCGGAGGTCCAGAACGCACACCGGCCGGTGAGCGCCGGCGAGATGGTGCTTATCCGCATCGCGCATGCGGCCGATCTGCCGACGCTCGACGAGGCGCTGAAATCGCTCGAAAGCGGCGACCGGGTGGCTGCCGACGTCCCGCGGCCGGACCCCGCTCCGGTCGGCGCGCCAGGCAATGGCGGCGCTGGCGGCGGCGCAGGTGCGACCGCGGTGGCGAACCGGCACGTCGTATCCTCGGGCAACGGCAATGCCCCGGCCATGCGTCTGGTCGAGCCGTCGCCGGCCGCCGCGCCGTCGCCGGTCGCCGCGCCGGAACCGCCGCCGCAGCCGGAAGAGCCACAAGTGCCGATCGCCTCGCTGGAGGACGTCGCAGCCCTTGCCGACGCCAATCGCGACATGGCCTTCAAGGTCCAGCTCAAGCGTTGCGTGCGCCTGGTGCGCATCGAGCCCGGATTGCTCGAGGTGAGCCTTACCGAGGACGCGCCGAAGACGCTGCTCAACGATCTGACGACGCGGCTGAAGAGCTGGAGCGGGCGCAACTGGTTCGTATCCCTGTCGCGCGAACCGGGCGGCGAGACCCTGGCCGAGATCGAGGATAACCGGCGCGAGAGCGCCATCGTCGACGCCAAGGCCGATCCGACGGTGGCGGCGGTGCTGGCGCGCTTTCCAGGCGCCCGCATTACCGATGTGCGCATCTTCGAGGCCGAGGATGAGTTGAACCCGGCGGACATTGCCGACGACGGCGACATTGACGATGATGACGACGAACTTTGAACAGACCGCGAGGATAGCGAGATGAAAGATCTGATGGGCCTGATGGGAAAGGCCAAGGAAATGCAGGCCAAGTTCGAGGCCATGCAGGAAGAGGTCGCCAGTCTCGAGGCCACCGGTCAGGCCGGCGGCGGGCTGGTCAGCGTGACGCTGTCGGGCAAGGGCGAGATGAAGTCCTTGAAGGTCGACCCGTCGCTTTTCAAGGAAGAGGAAATCGAGATTCTCGAGGACTTGATCCTCGCCGCGCACAACGACGCCAAGGCCAAGATCGAGGCGCTGATGCAGGAAAAGAGCAAGGACCTGACGGCCGGCCTGCCGATCCCACCCGGATTCAAGCTGCCGTTCTGAGGCTGGCGCGGCGTCATCTTCAATTCTTTTGAAGTATCCCTGCCTTGGCTCTCGCAAAAGCTGAACCTACATGGCGGCGATGATACCGATTTCAGTCCTCGATCTTTCGCCCGTTGCCGAAGGCACCGATGTCGCCCAGTCGTTGAAGAACACGCTTGATCTGGCGCAGCATGCCGAGCGCTGGGGCTACAGGCGCTACTGGCTGGCCGAACACCACAACATGCCCGGCATCGCCAGCGCCGCCACCGCGGTCGTCATCGGCCACGTGGCCGGCGGCACTTCGACGATCCGCGTCGGCGCGGGCGGCATCATGCTGCCCAATCACGCGCCCCTGATGGTGGCCGAAGCCTTCGGCACGCTGGCGGCGCTCCATCCCGGCCGCATCGACCTCGGGCTTGGCCGGGCGCCCGGAACCGACATGGCGACGGCCCGCGCCCTGCGCCGCAACATGAATTCGGACGTCGATTCCTTTCCGCAGGACGTCGTGGAGCTGATGTCCTATTTCCGCGAACCGCAGGAAGGCCAGCGCGTGCGCGCGGTGCCGGGCGCCGGCCTGGACGTTCCGGTGTGGATGCTCGGGTCGAGCCTGTTCGGGGCGCAACTGGCCGCAGCGCTCGGTCTGCCCTACGCCTTCGCCTCGCATTTCGCGCCGGGCGAACTGGAGAACGCCGTGCGCATCTACCGCGAACGGTTCGAACCGTCGGAACATCTCGACAAGCCCTATGTGATGCTCGGCCTCAACGTCATTGCGGCGGAAACGGACGAAGAGGCACGCTATCTCTTCTCGTCCCTGCAACAGGCTTTTGTAAATTTGCGCAGCGGCCGGCCCGGCAAACTGCCCGCGCCGGTGGAGAATTTCGAGGCGGGGCTGGAGCCGATGGCCAAGGCAGTGCTCGACCAGGCGCTGTCCTGCGCCGTGGTCGGATCGCCCGAGACGGTGCGGCGCGGCGTCGAGGCATTTGCCGCGCGCACCGGGGCCGACGAGCTGATGGTGACGGCGCAGATATTCGATCACGCCAAGCGCCTGCGTTCCTTCGAAATCCTGGCAGACGCTATCTGAGGCCGGTTACAGCCTGTTCGGCAACACGCGGTCGGGCGGGCGGTGCCCGTCGAAGAAGGTGCGAATGTTGATGAGCACCTTGTCGCCCATGTCGATGCGGCCCTCGATGGTGGCCGAGCCCATATGGGGCAGGAGCACGATCTTTCCCTTGGCGGCGAGCTTCACCAGCTTCGGATTGACGGCCGGTTCGTGCTCGAAGACATCGAGCCCGGCGCCGGCCAGCTTGCCCGCCTCGACCATCTCGATCAGCGCCTTCTCGTCGATGATCTCGCCGCGCGCAGTATTGACGATGTAGGACGTCGGCTGCATCAGCGCGAGACGGCGCGCCGAAAGCAGATGGAACGTGGCCGGCGTCGAGGGACAGTTGACCGAGATGATGTCCATGCGGGCGAGCATCTGGTCGAGGCTTTCCCAATAGGTCGCCTCCAACTCGTCTTCGATGTCCGGCATGACGCGGTTGCGGTTGTGATAGTGGATCGACAAGCCGAAGGCCTTGGCGCGGCGGGCCACGGCCGTGCCGATGCGCCCCATGCCGACAATCCCGAGACGCTTGCCCCAGATGCGGTGCCCGAGCATCCAAGTCGGCGACCAGCCGTTCCACTTGCCGTCGGCGCCCAGTATGTTGGCGCCCTCTATGAGGCGGCGCGGGACGGTCAGGATAAGGCCCATCGTCATGTCGGCCGTGTCCTCGGTCAGGACGTTCGGCGTATTGGTGACGGCTATTCCCTTCTCGGAAGCGGCCTCGACGTCGATATGGTCGACCCCGTTGCCGAAATTGGCGATCAGCTTGAGCTGCGGACCGGCCTGGGCGATCAGCGCGGCATCTATGCGGTCGGTGATGGTCGGCACGAGAACCTCGGCCTCCTTGACCGAAGCAACAAGCTCGGGCTGGGTCAGCGGCTTGTCGTCGATGTTCAGCCGGGTGTCGAAAAGCTCGCGCATGCGGGTTTCGACGGGATCCGGCAGCTTCCGCGTGATGACCACCAAAGGTTTTTTTCTGCCCGCCATCGTTTCCTCGCGTCCGGGTCCTGTTGAGACCTCTTTAACCAAGACAGGCGATAGTCGAAAGCCGTATCAGCCCGGCTCCTGTGTACCAACAGGTCCGGGCAATGACAAAGAAAAACAGGTCTGCGCGCCAGTCCCTTCCCGGGCGCGCCTCATGGAAAGAGGAATGCAATTGTCTCGCTACGTGTCGCTTCGCCTGATTGTCAGCGCCGCGCTCGTGGGGCTTGCCGTCGCCACGCTGCCCACACTTTCCGGCTTCGACGGCAAAGCCGTGGCGCAGACGGTTACGCGTGGACCGAGCGGCCTGCCGCTGCCACGATTCGTCAGCCTCAAGGCGAGCCGGGCCAACCTGCGCGTCGGTCCGGGCCGCTCCTATTCGGTGGACTGGATGTATATGAAGTCCGGCCTGCCGATGGAGATCATCCAGGAATACGGCAACTGGCGCCGGGTGCGCGATTCGGAAGGCACCGAAGGGTGGATCAACCAGTCGCTGCTATCGGGCCGGCGGACCGGCCTCGTCACACCCTGGAACCGCGACAAGGATACGGTGATCAATCTGCTCCAAGAACCCGACGAGGGAGCGCGCGTCGTGGCGGTGCTGCAACCCGGCACGCTGGGCACGATCAGTGCCTGCAACGGGAGTTGGTGCGAGATGCGCTTCGACGGCCATGAGGGCTGGATCGGCCAGACACAGATCTGGGGCGCCTATCCGGATGAGCGGATCACCGACTGATCCGCCGCGGCCGCATGTTTCAGCCGCGCTTGTGCCGCAGCCGCACCACGATGTCGATATTGGCGATTTCCATGCCTTCCGGCGGTTCCGGGAGGTTGGTCACCGTGACCGGTCCGCCGGCGATATCGAGCAGGGTGTTGTCACTCTCGATATAGAAATGGTGATGGTCCGACGTGTTGGTGTCGAAATAGGTCTTGGCACCCTCCACCGCGACAATGCGCAGCATGCCCGCTTCGGTGAACTGGTGCAGCGTGTTGTAAACGGTGGCGAGCGAAACCGGGAAGCCGGCCGCCAGTGCCTCTTCGTGCAGTTCTTCTGCCGCGAGATGACGGTCGCCCTTGGCAAACAGCAGGCCGGCCAGCGCCACGCGCTGCCGCGTCGGACGCAAGCCGGCCGACCGCACCTTGGCGGTCACTTCCGTTTCGTCGATCCGTTCCTGCATATGGTCCCGTTCCAATATCCGATGGGCGCACGCACATCGCGGTGCATATCAACGCCGATGCAGCAATCCCCTCCACAGCATATATTCCGTCGGCAATTGCAGATCAATAGCACCACATTGACCCGTGCCCCGCATCACGATAAGCGCAGGCATCGGTTTTCGGCTGCCAGCCGTCCGTGCTAGTGATGCAATCGACAAAGATCGGCAGAGTGCCGACGGGGACGAGCGGGAAGGATTCAATGTCGGACAGAAAATCCAGCTTCGGGTATGAAGAGCTTCTCGCATGCGCCAGGGGAGACCTGTTCGGCCCCGGCAATGCCCAATTGCCGGCCCCGCCAATGCTGATGTTCGACCGCATCACCGAGGTGAGCGAGGAAGGCGGAGAATTCGGCAAGGGCTTCATCCGGGCCGAATTCGACATCAAGCCGGATCTCTGGTTCTTCCCCTGCCATTTCATCGGCAATCCGGTCATGCCCGGCTGTCTCGGGCTTGATGCGCTGTGGCAGATGACAGGCTTCTTCCTCGGCTGGCTCGGCCTGCCCGGCAAGGGCATGGCGCTGTCGACGGGCGAGGTCAAGTTCAAGGGCATGGTCACGCCGGACGTCAAGAAGGTCGAATACGGCGTCGATTTCAAGCGCATCATGCGCGGGCGGCTCGTGCTGGGGATCGCCGACGGCTGGTTGAAGGCCGACGGAGAACCCATCTATCAGGCCACCGACCTGAAGGTCGGTTTGTCCAAACAGGAAGCATGAACCGGATTCACATACGGGCATCCTGCCTCCAGCCTCCAAGGAGAGCCACATGAGACGCGTCGTCGTCACCGGACTGGGTATCGTGTCCTCGATCGGCAACAATGCCGATGAAGTCGAGGCTTCGCTGCGCGAAGCCAAATCCGGCATCACTTTCTCCGAGGAATTCGCCGAACACGGCTTCCGCTGCCAGGTCTGGGGCGCGCCGACGCTCGACCCGGCCGAGCATGTCGACCGGCGCGCGCTGCGCTTTCTGTCGAAGGGAGGCGCCTGGAACCACATCGCCATGGAGCAGGCGATCGCCGATGCCGGCCTCGAGCAGAGCGACGTCACCAACGAACGCACCGGCATCATCATGGGTTCGGGCGGCCCGTCCACCCGCACCATCGTGGAAGCCGCCGAAACGACCATCAAGAACAAGAGCCCCAAGCGCATCGGGCCGTTCGCTGTGCCCAAGGCCATGTCCTCGACCGCATCGGCGACGCTCGCCACCTGGTTCAAGATCCATGGCGTCAACTATTCCATCTCGTCGGCCTGCTCGACGTCGGCGCACTGCATCGGCAATGCGGCGGAGATGATCCAGTGGGGCAAGCAGGACATGGTCTTTGCCGGCGGCCATGAGGATCTCGACTGGACGATGTCGAACCTGTTCGACGCCATGGGCGCCATGTCGTCCAAGTACAACGACCGGGCGAGCGTGGCTTCGCGCGCCTATGACGTCGACCGTGACGGGTTCGTGATCGCCGGCGGCGCCGGCGTTCTGGTGCTCGAGGAACTGGAGCACGCCAAGGCACGCGGCGCCAAGATCTATGCCGAGATCACCGGCTACGGCGCGACATCGGATGGTTTCGACATGGTGCAGCCTTCGGGCGAAGGCGCGGTGCGCTGCATGCGCCAGGCGCTCTCCAACGTCGAGGGCAAGGTCGACTACGTCAACACGCACGGCACGTCGACGCCCGTCGGCGATTCGCGCGAAATTGCCGCGATCCGTGAAGTCTTCGGCGAGGACATGCCGCATATCGCCTCGACCAAATCGCTCACCGGCCACTCGCTGGGCGGTGCCGGGGTGCAGGAATCGATCTACTCGATCCTGATGATGCAGGCTGGCTTCATCGGTGAAAGCGCTCATATCGAGAAGCTGGACCCCGAATTCGAAGGCGCCCCGATCGTGCGCCAGCGCATCGACGATGCGAAGATCGACACGGTCCTGTCGAACTCCTTCGGCTTTGGCGGTACCAACGCCACGCTCGTCTTCCAGAGATATTCTGCCTAGGAACCCCGGCCATGACAGCGATTATGCAGGGCAAGCGCGGCCTGGTTATGGGTGTCGCCAACGACCATTCTATTGCCTGGGGGATCGCCAAGGCGCTTGCCGGGCACGGCGCCGACCTTGCCTTCACCTATCAGGGCGAGGCATTCGGCCGGCGCGTCAAGCCGCTTGCCGACAAGGTCGGCGCGAAGCTGATCCTGCCGTGTGACGTCGAGGATGGCGCATCGATCGATTCGGTCTTCGAAACGCTCGGCAACGAGTGGGGCGGCCTCGATTTCATCGTTCACGCAATCGGCTTTTCCGACAAGAACGAGCTCAAGGGCCTTTATGCCGACACGACGCGCGACAATTTCGTGCGCACGATGGTCATCTCCTGCTTCTCGTTCACGGAAGTGGCGCGCCGGGCGGCCGCAATGATGGGCGAGGGTTCGTCCATGCTCACCCTCACCTATGCCGGCTCGGAACGCATCATGCCGAACTACAACGTCATGGGTGTCGCCAAGGCCGCGCTCGAAGCGAGCGTGCGCTATCTCGCCTATGATTTCGGTCCGCGCGGCATTCGCGTCAACGCCATCTCTGCCGGGCCTGTGCGCACGCTTGCCGGTTCGGGCGTGGCTGATGCCCGCCATATGTTCGCCTACCAGAGCCGCAACGCGCCGCTCCGGCGCACGGTCAATATCGACGAGGTCGGCAATTCGGCCTTCTACCTCCTGTCGGACCTGTCGTCAGGCGTCACCGGCGAGATCCACTATGTCGATTCGGGCTACCACATCACCTTGATGCCGACGCTGGATGAGCTGAAGAGCTGGGAACGCGGCTAGCGCGCGTTCGCTTCAAACGGAAACGTTTGAAGCAAAGATATGCGCGCCAGATCAATATGTTGGAACATGTACCTTTCGCTCAAACGATTCCGTTTGAGCGGGACATGTTCTAAAGCAATTCCAGGAGAAGTGGGAACCGGTTCTCCGTCCGGAATTGCGTCGAAATCAAATGGTTAGATCGGCATCCGATCCCGTGAAACGGTGCGCCGATCTAACTGCCGCGCGTCCCGCGCGTGTTCAGCGGCGCGCCCACAGAACCTTGAAACGCTCGTTGCGTGCCGTTTCACCGTGGCTGCCGAAGGCCGCCTCCAGCATCCTTTCATAGGGCAGCGGATTGTTGGCGACCATGAAGAGCCTGCCGCGCGGCTTGAGCGCGGCCGAGGCCGCGCGGATCATGCCTTGCCCGATCACCGGATCGGCCGCCCGCCCCTGATGAAAGGGCGGGTTCATGACAACAAGATCGTATTGCCGGGTGACGGGTTCGTGCAGCAGGTCGCGCCAGAACAGTCCGAGCGGCACATCGCCGGCAAGCGGCGCCAGATTGCGCCCGGCCGCCTGCAGCGCGGCATGGTCGGCCTCATAGAGGTCGAGCGCGTCGATTGCCTCGCCACGACGCAGCACTTCTGCCGAAAGATACCCCCAGCCGGCGCCGAAATCGGCCACGCGCCCGAAAATAGCGTCCGGCAGATGCCGGGCCAGCAGCTCGGAGGCGGGATCGATACGGTCGTGCGAAAACATGCCGGGCGCGGTCTCGAACCGGCCGTCGACGCGGTCCCGCGGCCCGGGCTGCAGCCTGTCGACGGCGCCAGGGTCGTTGTTGCGGAACCAGAAGGCGATGCCATGATGCTTGGACAGATGGTCCTCCAGCGGCACGATGCGGGCGGTCCGCTTGCGCAGACTGTCCGCGCCATCCTTCTTGCTGCCGGCCACAACGACGAGGCCGCCGGGCGCCACCCGTCGCACGGCCTCAGCCAGCCAGGCTTCGTTCTGCCCGCGATGGCGGCCAGCCAGCACCAGCGCCATGTCATAGGCCTCACCCTCGGCGTCGGGCGCCACCGAATAGCCGCGCTGCTCCATTCCCAAGTAAGCCGGCCGAAAACCCTGGACGGCCTGCAGCGCATCGCAAAAGCCGGAGGGCGGGCGCAGATTTTCCGGCGCACCGATAAAAAGCACGCGCGTATCCGCGCCCGGCATGGCGAGAATTTCGGCCTCGAATGGATAGAAAAGGGTCTTCTGGGTGTCGTCGGTCACGGGCTTCGAACCATATTTGTACCAACGGGACGGGCCCGTCATTCAGACTTGGCCAGCGTAACGAAATAAGGCCGGAATCCAATCCGTGATGCTGCTCCCTGACACTCACGGTCCGAAGTGGCTCCCAGAAAACCTTCGCTCCGGCTTTCGGGATGACGCCAAGGGGCGCGGAACGGAAAACGGGCGCGCCCAAAGGCGCGCCCGCCGGCTCCGTCCCAGCCCTTTCGTCGGAGATCAGGCCTCGGCGTCTTCTTCCGCCTCTTCCTTCTTCTTCTTGGCGTCGATCTCCTTGCCCGTCTCCTGGTCGACGACCTTCATCGACAGGCGAACCTTGCCGCGCTCGTCAAAGCCCATCAGCTTGACGAAAACCTTGTCGCCTTCCTTGACCACGTCGGTGGTCTTGGCGACGCGTTCCGGCGCCAGCTGCGAGATGTGCACAAGACCGTCGCGCGGGCCGAAGAAATTGACGAATGCGCCGAAATCGGCGGTCTTGACGACCGTGCCTTCATAGATCTCGCCGACTTCCGGCTCGGCCACGATGGTGTGGATCCACTTCTTCGCCGCCTCGATCTCCTTGGCGTTGGAAGAGGCGATCTTCACCGTACCGTCGTCGTCGATGTTGACCTTGGCACCGGTCTTCTCGACGATCTCGCGGATGACCTTGCCGCCCGAGCCGATAACGTCGCGGATCTTGTCGGTCGGGATCTGCATGACCTCGATGCGCGGCGCGAACTCGCCAAGCTCGGAGCGGCTCTCGGTGATCGCCTTGGCCATTTCGCCGAGGATATGCTCCCGGCCGTCCTTGGCCTGGTCGAGGGCGACCTTCATGATCTCCTCGGTGATGCCAGCGATCTTGATGTCCATCTGCAGCGAGGTCACGCCGTCGGACGTGCCGGCGACCTTGAAGTCCATGTCGCCGAGATGATCCTCGTCACCGAGAATGTCGGAGAGCACCGCGAAGCGCTCGTCCTCCTTGATCAGTCCCATGGCAATGCCGGCCACCGGACGGGCCAGCGGAACGCCGGCATCCATAAGTGCCAGCGAGGTGCCGCAGACGGTCGCCATGGAGGACGAACCGTTGGATTCGGTGATCTCGGAGACGACGCGCAGCGTATAGGGAAACTGCTCGACGCCCGGCAGGATGGGATGGATGGCGCGCCAGGCGAGCTTGCCGTGGCCGATCTCGCGGCGGCCGGGCGAACCCATGCGGCCCGTCTCGCCGACGGAGTAGGGCGGGAAGTTGTAGTGGAGCAGGAAACGCTCCTTGTAGGTGCCGGTCAGAGCGTCGATGAACTGCTCGTCCTCTCCCGTGCCGAGCGTCGCGACGGCGATCGCCTGGGTCTCACCACGGGTGAACACGGCCGAACCGTGCGTGCGCGGCAGGACACCGACCTCCGACACGATCGGCCGAACGGTCTTGAGATCGCGTCCGTCGATGCGCGCGCCGGTGTCGAGGATGTTCCAGCGCACGATCTTGGCCTGGAGATCCTTGAACACGGTGCCAACCTGCTCGGCCGTCCATGCGGTCTCCTCGGCATCCTCCGGCAGCAACGCCTCCTTGGCCTTGGCCTTGGCGGCGTCGACGGCGGCGTAGCGCTCCTGCTTGTCGGTGAACTTGTAGGCGGCGCGCAGGTCGTCCTCGATCAGCCCGAGCATCTCCTTCTCGAGCGCCGAGAGGTCTTCCGTCGAATGCTCGCGCGGCTCCTTGGCCGCCACTTCGGCCAGCTTGATGATGGCGTCGATGACCGGCTGGAAGCTCTTGTGGCCGAACATGACCGCGCCGAGCATGACGTCCTCGGCCAGTTCGTGGGCTTCCGATTCCACCATCAGGACCGCATCGGCCGTACCGGCGACGATGAGGTCGAGCTTGGATTCCGGCATCTCGTCGATATGCGGATTGAGCACATACTCGCCATTGATGTAGCCGACACGGGCGCCGCCGATCGGGCCCATGAAGGGCACGCCGGAAAGCGTCAGCGCGGCGGAAGCAGCGACCATGGCGACAACGTCCGGGTCATTTTCCAGATCGTGCTGCAGGACGGTCAGAACCACCTGCGTGTCGTTCTTGTAGCCGTCTGCGAAGAGCGGGCGGATCGGCCGGTCGATCAGGCGCGACGTCAGTGTTTCCTTCTCGCTAGGACGGCCCTCGCGCTTGAAGAAGCCGCCCGGAATCTTGCCGGCGGCAAACGTCTTTTCCTGATAATTGACGGTGAGCGGGAAGAAATCGAAGCCGGGCTTCGGTTCCTTGGCCGAGACGACCGTGGCGAGAACGACGGTTTCGCCATAGGTGGCAAGCACGGCGCCGTCGGCCTGACGTGCGATCTTGCCGGTTTCCAGGATGAGCGGACGCCCGCCCCATTCGATTTCGACTTTGTGGTGATTGAACATGTCTTGTCCTTCATATGGCGAAGGCGGCCGCGCCTTTCGTGGCGGCGGCGAACCTTCGGACAGGCTTCGTTGCGGACGAGCCACGGGCAAGACAGCGGGAAGTCCTCTTCAAGTCCGCGCCGTTGGCGCCGGGCTTCCTGCAATCCTGCCCCATGACCGGTCCATGGTCGGTTTCCCATCCTGCCTTTCACAGATGGAAACCGGTTCGGGCCGTGCGTTGCACAGGCCCTGATATCCGAACGGCGGACCCCTTGTCGGGATCCGCCGGTCAGACAATCAGCGACGCAGACCGAGCTTCTTGATCAGCGTCTGGTAGCGCGCGACATCCTTCCTCTTGAGATAGTCGAGGAGGCTGCGGCGCTGCGAGACCAGCTTGAGCAGGCCACGGCGGGAATGGTTGTCCTTGGCGTGGTCCTTGAAGTGTTCGGTCAGGTTCGTAATGCGCTCCGTCAGAATCGCCACCTGGACCTCCGGCGAACCGGTGTCACCCTTGACGGTGGCATATTCGTTCAGCAATTCCTGCTTGCGCTCGGCAGTGATCGACATCGTGGTTTCCTTTCTGTTCTATTTTCAGGAAATGGAGACGCCCACGGCCGGGATGTCGTCCAGCGGGGGCCACTCATGCAAAACGCCTATAGCGCGATGCTGCGGCGCATATAGTGGAAAATGCCGGCGATTGCCAGAAATAAATGCCATGGCGCGCATTCGTTTCAAACGGAAACGTTTGAAGCAAAGATATGCGCGCCAGATCAATATGCTGGAACATGTACCTTTCGCTCAAACGATTCCGTTTGAGCGAAAGGTACATGTTCAAGCGCGTTCGCAAAGGAAGATCGAGCAATTCGTATGGCCTTGTACTGCCAGAACAACTCTGCTTACCCGGTAAACACCCGCTTCGGCTTGAACATCCCGCCCTCGACGGCGCCGATGGCGACCAGCCGGCCGCGCAAGGTGGCGCAAGCCTCGTCGGCCTCGGCGGGCGCATCGCGGCCGCGAAGAATGACGGGATTGCCCAGGCGCACGCGGTTGGCCGCATCGTCGCTCAAGGCCACCTGAGGAAGACAGTCGAGTGCGGCCACGGTTTCCACCAGCAGCGCATCGAGCGCGGCGAAGCGGCCGGCGTCCGCTCCCAGATCGGGCTTCGGCGCAGTTTCACCATCTGCCGGCTTTGGCGGCAGTGGCGGCGCGACGGCCTCCAGTTGCTCCAGCGTCACGAAATCCTCGCTCGTAAACGGCTCGACCTCGAGGCGGCGCAGGTCCGATATGTGGCCGAAACAGCCGATGTCGCGGCCCATGTCGCGCGCCAGGCTGCGCACATAGGTGCCCTTGCCGCATTCGATCTCGAAAACGGCATGGGTCTCGTCAGGACATTCAATGAGTTCGAGCCGGCCGATCTCGACCTCGCGGGCAGGGATCTCCAGCGCCTCGCCTTCGCGCGCCAGGTCATAAGCGCGTTCTCCGCCGATCTTGATCGCCGAGAATTGCGGCGGGGTCTGCATGATGAGGCCGGTATATTTCGGCAACAGCGCGCGGATCGCCTCGGCGCTCGGGCGTTCTGCGGAGGTTCGGGTCACCTCGCCTTCCAGATCGTCAGTCGAGCGCTCCTCGCCCCAGCCGACGGTGAAGCGATAGACCTTGGCGCCGTCCATGACATAGGGCACGGTCTTCGTCGCCTCGCCGAGCGCGATCGGCAGCATGCCGGAGGCCAGCGGATCGAGCGTGCCGGCATGGCCGGCCTTGTCCGCCTTGAACAGCCATTTGATCTTGGACACGGCCTCCGTCGAGCCCATGCCGACGGGCTTGTCGAGCACCACCCAGCCGGATACGGGCCGGCCCTTCTTCTTGCCGCGCCGCGCCATCACTCACCATCCTCTTCGTCATGGCCCAGATCCCGTGCCACCTCGGGCGAGCGCAGGATGTCATCGATCTTCGACATGTTGTCGAAGCTGGTATCGAGGCGGAACCGGAACTCGGGCATGTATTTGAACTGGCGCAACGCGGTCGAGACGCGTCCGCGAATAAATTTCGCATTGCGCGCCAGTGCCTTGATGACCGCCTGGTCGTCGGCCGCGCCGAGCGGAGAGATGAAGGCTGTGGCAATCTTGAGATCGGGCGACATGCGCACTTCGGATATGGAAAGCACCGTGGTCTCGAGCAGATCGTCGCGCACCTCTCCGCGCTGCAGAACGTCGGAGAGGGCGTGGCGCACCTGTTCGCCGACGCGAAGCTGGCGCTGGGAAGGACCGGAGGAAGTCATATGTGGTCTCTTGGTACCGGGTTTCGCCGGAGCCAAGGCGACCCCGGTTCATCTATTCAATCTAAAATTCCGGAGCACGGCATCCCGTCCTCGTGGTTCGGCAGGCTCACAAGAGGGCTACTGCCGACGCCAACGTGGCCATTGTTGCGGGGCCGGCCTCGAACCCGCGCCTTCACCCTCATCCTGAGCCTGTCGAAGGGCGAGGGTGAACGCACGGAGCCGATTGCAGCCGCTACAGCGACCGCGTCACCATCTCCACGCGGTAGGCCTCGATGACGTCGCCGGCACGGATGTCTTCGTAGTTCTCGAAGGCCATGCCGCATTCCTGGCCGGCCGGAACCTCGGCCACCTCGTCCTTGAAGCGCTTCAGCGTCTTGAGCTTGCCCTCGTGGATGACGACATTGTCGCGGATCAGCCGCACGCCGGCCCCACGCTCGACCTTGCCCTCGGTGACACGGCAACCCGCAACCTTGCCGACCTTGGTGATGTTGAAGACCTCGAGAATCTCCGCATTGCCAAGGAAAGTCTCGCGGCGTTCGGGCGACAGCAGGCCCGACATCGCCGCCTTCACGTCATCCACGAGATTGTAGATGATGTTGTAGTAGCGGATTTCGATGCCCGCCTGCTCGGAGGCTTCGCGCGCCTGCTTGTTGGCGCGTACGTTGAAGCCGATGATGGCAGCCTCGGACGTCTCGGCCAGCGCGACATCGCTCTCGGTGATGCCGCCGGCGCCCGAATGGACGACGCGCGCACGCACCTCGTCGGTCGACATCTTCTCCAGCGCGGCGACGATCGCCTCGACCGAGCCCTGCACGTCGGCCTTGATGATCAGCGGGAATTCCTTCATCCCGCTCGTCTGCAACTGCGACATCATCTGCTCGAGCGAGCCGCGCTGGCCTGCACTGCGTGCAACGGCCTTCTCGCGCGCCTTGCGCTGGCGGTATTCGGTGATCTCGCGTGCCCGCGCCTCGGATTCGACCGTGGCAAAACGGTCCCCGGCCTGCGGCGTGCCCTGGAGACCCAGGACTTCGGCCGGGGTCGACGGCCCCGCTTCCGTCATCTGCTCGCCGCGATCGCTGATAAGGGCGCGCACCTTGCCCCATTCATTGCCGGCCACGATGATGTCGCCAGGCAACAGCTTGCCGGTCTGGACCAGAACGGTAGCCACAGGTCCGCGACCCTTGTCGAGCTTGGCCTCGATGACCACGCCTTCCGACGTGCGCTCGGGATCCGCTTTCAAGTCGAGGAGTTCGGCCTGCAACAGGATGGTCTCAAGCAGCTTGTCCAGGTTGGTGCCCTTGGTCGCCGACACCTCCACGTCGAGGACATCGCCGCCCATGGATTCCACGAACACCTCGTGCTGCAGGAGCTCAGTGCGCACCTTGCTCGCATCGGCCTCCGGCTTGTCGATCTTGTTGATCGCAACGATGATCGGGACGCCGGCCGCCTTGGCGTGATTGATCGATTCGATCGTCTGCGGCATCACGCTGTCGTCGGCGGCAACCACCAGCACGGCAATGTCGGTGGCCTGGGCGCCGCGGGCGCGCATCGCCGTGAAGGCGGCGTGGCCGGGCGTATCGATGAAGGTGATCTTCTGCCCGTCCTGCTCGACCTGATAGGCGCCGATATGCTGGGTGATGCCACCCGCTTCGCCGGCAACCACATCGGCATGGCGGATCGCATCGAGCAGCGACGTCTTGCCGTGATCGACATGGCCCATGATGGTAACGACCGGCGGACGCTGCTTCTGGTTTTCCGGCTTGTCGGGAATGCCGAAGAGGCCTTCCTCAATGTCGGATTCGGCGACGCGCTTGACGGTGTGACCGAACTCGACTGCCACCAGTTCCGCCGTGTCGGCGTCGATGACGTCGCCCGGCTTGAGGATCTGGCCCTGCTTCATGAAGAACTTCACCACGTCCACGGCGCGCTCGGCCATGCGGCCGGCCAGCTCCTGGATGGTGATCGTCTCCGGCAGGATGACCTCGCGCGAAATCTTCTCACGCGTCTCCTGATGCATGGCCCGCTTGAACTTTTCCTGGCGCCGGCGCATTGCCGAGAGCGAGCGGCTCCGCCCCTCCTCGCCAGACAGGGCGCTGTTGAGCGTCAGCTTGCCGCGGCGGCGATCCGCCTCGCCGCGTCCGCGCGCAGGACGCGGATCGGGCGCGGGAGTGCGCTTGGGCGGCGGGGCGCTCGGCCGCGCCTTGCTCTTGGCGGCCGCATCGGCTTCCACGGTCGCGGGCGACGCCTCGGGCTCGGGTGCGCGACGGCGTGCTTCTTCCTCGGACCTGCGGCGGGCATCGGCCTCGGCCTTCAGGCGCTCCTCTTCCTCGGCCTGGCGGCGCGCCGATTCCTCGCGTTCCTTGGTCCGGCGCTCATCTTCCTCGGCCCGGCGCTTGGCCTCTTCGGTGGCGCGTTGGCGGTCCTCGGCCTCGCGCACCTTGGCACCCTCGAGCGCCCGGCGGCGCGCCTGCATCTCTTCGCTCGACAACTCGTTGAGCACCATGCCCGAGCGCTCGGCCTGCTGCGGCGCGGTGCGCGGCGCTTCCTGCGCGGGGGCGGGTGCAGGTGCGGGCATCGGCGCGGAATGGGTCGCGGACTGCGGGTTTGGCGCGGCAGGCGCAGGCGCCACCTCCGGCTTTTCACCCGGAATGGTGAATTTGCGCTTCTTGGTCTCGACAACGACCGACTTCGAGCGGCCATGCGAGAAGTTCTGGCGCACAGTACCCTGCTCCATTCCCGGACGCTTCAGCGTCAGGGTCTTCTTCGCATTCACGCTCAATGTCTTGTCGTCGCCCGATTTCGTATCCGTCATTCCGTATCCTTTAAGGCGCCGTCTCTATCGGCGAAACCCGTAACCGCCCTGCGGTCGTCCGGGGATCCGCCCCGGTAACGGTCAAGCGCCACCATACGCTTGAGCACCGCCTTGCCCGCGTCTCCGCCGAGCACGGCAGCATGTATCACATTTGTGCCCCCCAATGCCAAACCCAATTCCGATTCGGAAAAGAGTCCGTAGCCGGGAATATCGGGGCCTCCGGCATGAACCGTTGCGCGCCGCGCCTGGGCGATCTTGCGAATACCGTCGGAGGACGCCTCATGCGCATGCAATACGGCAATGGCCTTGCCGCTGCGCACCGCGCTTTCGACCTTGGCCGCACCCAATGCCACGAGGCCGGCCTTGCGGGCAAGCCCCAGCGTGCCGAGCGTCGCGGCAACCATCAAGGCATCGACACGCATGCCGAGCTCCGGATCGACCTTCACATCCGCCTTGAAAGCGCGGCGGAACAGATTCTTGCGTGCCGCCTCGTCGACATGGGCGCGCGCCGCGCTAACCCAGCAGCCGCGCCCCGGGAGCTTTCGCTTGAGATCCGGAACGACCGACATGTCGGGTCCCACGACGAAACGGATCAAGCCATCCGGCTCGCCCGTCCGGCGTGTCACGATGCATGTTCGTTCGGCCATTCCGTCCAATCGAAACTCCGCTTGCGCCCACCATGACGATCAGGCGTCTGCCTGCGCGGCTTCTTCTTCCGCCTCGACGGGAGCCAGATCTTCTTCGGTGATCCAGCCCATCTTCATACGCGAGGCGAGAACCATCTGCTCGGCATCGGCACGACTGATGCCAAAAGCGTCAAGCACTCCGGGAAAGAACTTGGTCTCGCCGTCCTTGCGTTCCTTCCATCCGACGAGATCGTCGATTGCGTAGCCGGCGAAATCCTCCAGCGTTTTCACGTCGTCTTCGCCAAGGGCGACCAACATCGCAGTGGTGATGCCCGGGATGTCACGCAGTTCGTCGGAAACACCCAACTCCTTGCGCTTGGCGTCGTGCTCTGCCTCGATGCGCTCGAGATATTCGCGCGCACGCTGCTGGACCTCGCTCGCCACGTCCTCGTCGAAGCCGTCGATCGAGGCGATCTCGTCCAGTTCGACGTAAGCCACTTCCTCGACCGAGGTGAAGCCTTCGGATGCAAGGACCTGGCCAACCATCTCGTCGACGTTGAGGGCCTCCATGAAGAGATTCGAACGTTCGACGAACTCCTTCTGACGCCGCTCGCTCTCTTCCTGCTCGGTGAGAATGTCGATGTCCCAGCCGGTGAGCTGCGAGGCCAGCCGCACATTCTGGCCGCGCCGGCCGATCGCCAGCGAAAGCTGATCGTCGGGCACCACGACCTCGATGCGCTCGGCCTCCTCGTCGAGAACGACCTTGGCCACCTCGGCCGGCTGCAGCGCATTGACGATGAAGGCGGCGGCATCTTCCGACCAGGGAATGATGTCGATCTTCTCGCCCTGCAGCTCGCCCACGACCGCCTGGACGCGGCTGCCGCGCATGCCCACGCAGGCGCCGACCGGATCGATCGAGCTGTCGCGCGAAATCACTGCGATCTTGGCGCGCGAACCGGGATCGCGAGCAACCGACTTGATCTCGATAATGCCGTCATAGATCTCCGGCACTTCCATGGTGAACAGCTTCGCCATGAACTGCGGATGGGTGCGCGACAAAAAGATCTGCGGGCCGCGCTGCTCGCGCCGCACGTCATAGACATAGGCGCGCACGCGATCGCCATATTTGAAATTCTCGCGCGGGATCAACTCGTCACGGCGGATGATGGCCTCGCCACGGCCGAGATCGACGATCACATTGCCGTATTCGACGCGCTTGACCGAGCCGTTGACGATCTCGCCGATGCGGTCCTTGTACTCGTCATACTGCCGGTCGCGCTCGGCCTCGCGCACCTTCTGCACGATGACCTGCTTGGCCGACTGGGCGGCGATGCGGCCGAAATCCATCGGCGGCAGCTGCTCGGCGATGAAATCGCCGACCTGGGCGTCGGGATTGCGGTGGCGGGCCTCATCGAGCAAGACCTCGCGCATCGGCTCCTCGACGGCTTCGACGACTTCCATCAAGCGCTGCAGCTTCATCTCACCCGTCTGCGAGTTGATGTCGGCGCGGATGTTGGTTTCCTGGCCGTAGCGCGAGCGGGCCGCCTTCTGGATCGCGTCGGCCATGGCGGACAGGACGATCTGCTTGTCGATCGACTTTTCCCGCGCCACCGCATCTGCGATCTGCAGAAGCTCCAGACGGTTTGCACTGACTGCCATTATGGTCTCCCTTGCATCGGTCCGCATGCTCGCGCGGACCGCGAAATCATTCGTCCGTTTCGTGTTCGTCTTCTTCGCCGCCGGCCTCGATGCCGCGGCGCTTCTTTTGTTCCTGGCGCGCCTTCTTGTCCATTTTCAGCGCGTCCTCGACAAGATCGTCGGTCAGGATCAGCCGCGCCTCGGCAATCGCCTCATAGGGCACCCGCACAGCCGGTTCGTCGCCATAGCTCGCAGCGTCGCGCTCGATCAGCACGTCATCGGAACCGGCTTCGGCGATCCGGCCGCGAAACCGCTTGCGATCGGCGATGAGCGTCGAGGTCTCGATCTTCGCCAGATGCCCGGCCCATTGCGCGAAATCGCTTTTGCGCACCAGCGGGCGATCGATGCCCGGAGACGACACTTCCAGATGATAAGCCTTATCGATCAGGTCCTCAACGTCGAGCAGCGGCGAAACCGCACGGCTCACCTCCTCGCAGTCGGCGACCGTCATCGTGCCGTCCTCGCGCTCGGCCATGATCTGCAGCGTCAGGCCGTTCTGACCGGATAGCCGCACCCGCACCAGGCGAAACTCCATCGACCGCAACAGCGGCAGGATAAGCAGCGCTATGCGCGCTTCGAGCCCTGTCTCGCGGATAAGGCGATCGTCGTTCGCAGTCTGGTTGGTGCTTTCGTCGGACATATGGTCTCCGCTCGGGCCGCAGGAAACAAAAAAGAGCGGGACCGGGTGGACCCACTCTTGTTCAAAGCGACCAAGAATTTGATGCGCATATAGCGCCGATCGAGGCCATTTGCAAGGGCCGGGACGCCGATGACCCCGTTCCCGCGCGGACGCGCAAGCTCAGGCCGGCAACGCGGCCGCCCGCATGAGCATGCCGAACAGGTCGCGCGGATCGTCGGGATCGGCGAGCAGGTCGAGCTCGTCGAAATACGGCGTCGTGCGGATGAGGTCGCGCATGTAGCGCAGGGCCGAGAAATCCTCCACCGCAAAGCCCACCGAATCGAACAGCGTGATCTGGTCGCGGCCCGCGCGGCCGGCCGCCTTGCCGGTGATCACCTGCCACAGCTCCGTCACCTCATGGTCCTTTTCGAGCTGCTGGATCTCGCCCTCGACGCGCGTCTGCGGCGGGTATTCGACGAAGATCGAGGATCGCAGGAGAATGTCGCGGTGAAGCTCGGTCTTGCCCGGACAGTCGCCCCCGGCGGCGTTGATGTGGATGCCGGGCCCGACCATGTTGTCGGTCAGGATGGTCGCATATTGCTTGTCGGCGGTGACGGTGGTGACGATGTCGGCACCCTCGACCGCCGCCTCGGGCGAGGCGCAGACGGCAATGTCGAAGCCGCGTCCGGCGAGGTTCTTCGCGCAGCGTTCGCTGGCCGTGCGGTCGATGTCGTAGAGCGACAGCCGGTCGATGCCGACCAACGACCTGAAGGCGACGGCCTGGAATTCCGACTGAGCGCCATTTCCGATTATCGCCATCGAGCGCGCACCCTCAGGCGCCAGAAATTTCGCGGCAAGCGCCGACATGGCCGCCGTGCGCAGCGCCGTCAGGATGGTCATTTCCGTAATCAGCACGGGATAGCCCGTATCCACCTCGGCCATGACGCCGAAAGCGGTCACGGTCTGGCGCCCTTCCTTCGTGTTCTTGGGGTGGCCGTTGACATATTTGAAGCCATATGACTCGCCGTCGCTGGTCGGCATCAGTTCGATCACGCCCTCACGCGAATGCGTGGCGACGCGCGGCGTCTTGTCGAATAGTTCCCAGCGGCGGAAGTCCTCCTCGATATAGCCGGCGAGTGCGGCCAGGAAGCGCTCGATGCCGACGGCGTGGACGATGCGCATCATGTTTTCCACGCTGACGAAGGGCACCAGCGCGAGGGCGGAAGGGGCATATCCCATGATCAAAAGCTCCGTGTCGGGCGGTCCATGATGCGGCGGCCCATCAGGCTCGCCACGAGGTCGACGATCAGGGTAGCGGTGCGGCCGCGCTCGTCGAGGAAGGGATTGAGCTCGACCAGATCGAGGCTCGAGACGAGGCCGCTGTCGCACAGCATCTCCATGGTCAGATGCGCCTCGCGAAAAGTCGCGCCGCCCGGCACCGTGGTGCCGACGGCCGGCGCAATGCCGGGGTCGAGAAAATCGACATCGAAGCTGACATGGAGCAGGCCGTTCTCGGCCTTCACGCGGGCCAGAAACTCTCGCAACAATGGTGCGACGCCATGCTCGTCGACGGCGCGCATATCGTGAACAGTGACGCCGGCCGCCTTCAGCGCCCGGCGCTCGGCCGGGTCGACGCTGCGCACGCCGAAGACGCATATGTGCGCCGGATCGACGCTGGCCTCCAGGTCCGGGAAACTGCCCGCAAAGCCCGTTTGGCCGCTGGCATAGGCAAGCGGCACGCCGTGCAGGTTGCCGCTCGCGGTGGTGTCGAGCGTGTGGAAATCGGGATGGGCATCAAGCCACAGAACGGACAAGGGCCTACCCGCGGCCGCCGCCCGGCGCGCCACCCCCGAAAGCGTCCCGGCCGAAATCGAATGATCGCCGCCAAGGAAGATCGGCATGGCGTCGGACGACGCCTCGAAGGCGGCATCGCTCAGCAAGGCGGTCCAGGCCGCGACTTCCGGCAGCGCCTTGAGCGCGGCGTTGCCATGCGTCACCGGCCTCGGTAGCGGGGCGGCGAGCGTGCCCATGTCGGTGACGGTGTGGCCGAGTTCGGTAATGGCCGCGACCAGGCCGGCCGTGCGCAGCGCGCTCGGCCCCATCTCGCAGCCCATGCGGCCCGCACCGTCTTGAACCGGCGCACCGACGATCCGGCAATGCATGAACGATCACTCCCTGCTTTGTCTGCAGGTACGATCGAACCCGATTGAGCCGGCAATCTGAATATCAAATATTGGCAATTAATACAGGCTGAATTATCATTTCGATCAGCATATCTATCCAAAATGGCATGTCATGGACGAACTCAACACAAGGCTTGTCACCCTGCTGCGCCATGACGGGCGGCGCAGCATTTCCGATCTCGCCATCGATCTCGGCGTATCGCGCGCAACGGTGCGGGCACGCATGGAGCGGCTCGAGCGGAGCGGCGAGATCCTCGGCTATACGGTGATCCTGCGCGCCGACGCCGTCGACCAGACGGTGCGCGGCATCATGCTGATCGAGATCGAGGGGCACGCCGCCGACCGCGTCATCAAGGCACTTGGGGGATTTTCCGAAGTGTCGACCATTCACACGACCAACGGCCGCTGGGACCTCGTGGTAGAGCTCGGTACCGATTCATTGAGCGCGTTCGACGCCGTCCTGCGGCGCATAAGGCTCATTCCCGGCATCACCGGCAGCGAGACGAGCCTGTTGCTGGCGACGCCGCGCTCGACAAGGGCGCGGTTATAGGGGCGGCATCAAAGCCGGGCCGCATCCCGCCTCCCTACACCCTGAAAAATGTCAGATAGGCTGGCGTGCGGCCTTCGCGGATCGCCTTGGCCTCGTAGCGCGTGCCGGGCCAGCCCTCATAGGGCGTGCGCCAGTCGTCGGCTGAAGAAGCCTGCCATTCGAAGGCCGGATGAGCGCCGCAGTGGGCGAGCGTCCAGTTGACATAGGTGTCGATGTCGGAGGCGAAGCGAAAGCGGCCGCCCGGTTTCAGCACGCGGGCGAAACGGTGGAGATTGACCGGGCTGACGAAACGCCTTTTCCAGTGCTTCTTCTTCGGCCACGGATCGGGATAGAGAAGATCGATCCCGTCGATGGTGCCCTCTGGCAGCCAGTCGAGCAGCACGGTCGCGTCGTCATCGTGCAGGCGGATGTTGGGCAGGGGCGCAGCGTCGTAAGCCTGCAGGAATTTGGCCATGCCGTTGATGAACGGCTCGACGCCGATGAAACCGGTTTCGGGAAACCGGCTTGCCTCGTGATGCAGATGCTCGCCGCCGCCAAAGCCGATCTCCAGGCGGACCTCGGCGACAGCGGCAGCAAACAGGCTTTTCAGGTTGGGCGGCGCGGGCCTGTCCAGATCGAGCGCCAGCTCGGGCAGGCGCCGGGCGTGAATCTCACGCGCCCGGACGCGCAAGGCCTTGCCGCGGCGCCGGCCGAAGAAGGCTTCCGTCGAGCGGGAACGACGTTGCTCTGCCATGACGAAAGCCTCTGCCGGCAGTGCTCAGGCCGCGACGGATTCCTTGGCCGTCACAGCTTCCTTGAGCGCCTTGACGAGATCGGTCTTTTCCCAGCTGAAGGAGCCGTCACGGCCCGGCTTGCGGCCGAAATGGCCATAGGCCGTGGTCTTGGCGTAAATGGGCTTGTTGAGGTCCAGGTGACGGCGGATGCCGCCCGGCGACAGGTCCATGACCTGGCGGACGGCCTGCTCGACCGCTTCTTCCGAAACCTTGCCGGTTCCGTGCAGGTCGACATAGACCGACAGCGGCTGGGCCACGCCGATGGCGTAGGCGAGCTGGATCGTGCAGCGCTCGGCCAGCTTGGCCGCGACGACGTTCTTGGCCAGATAGCGCGCGGCATAGGCCGCCGAGCGGTCGACCTTGGTCGTGTCCTTGCCGGAGAACGCGCCGCCGCCATGCGGCGCCGCACCGCCATAGGTGTCGACGATGATCTTGCGGCCGGTCAGGCCGGCATCGCCGTCAGGGCCGCCGATGACGAATTTGCCGGTCGGGTTCACGTACCAGTTGCAGTCCTCGGAAATGCCGATGTCGCCCATCGACAGCGCCTCGCGGATATAGGGCTCGACGACCTGGCGGACCTTCTTGTTGTCCCAGCTTTCGTCAAGATGCTGGGTCGACAGGACGATCTGGGTCACTTCCTTCGGCTTGCCGCCGACATAGCGCACCGTGACCTGGCTCTTGGCGTCGGGGCCGAGCCTGGCCGCCTCGCCTTCGCCGTTCCTGCGCGCCTCTGCCAGGAGTTCGAGAATCTTGTGGCTGTAATAGATCGGCGCCGGCATGAGATCGGGCGTCTCGGTGCAGGCATAGCCGAACATGATGCCCTGATCGCCGGCACCTTCCTCGCCCTGCTGGTCGGACGAGTTGTCGACGCCCTGGGCGATATGGGCCGACTGGCCATGCAGCAACACGTCGATCTTGGCCGTCTTCCAGTGGAAGCCGTCCTGCTCGTAGCCGATCGAGCGGATGGCCTTGCGCGCAGCCGAGCGGAACTTGGACGGGTTGATGACGGGATTGCCGGAAGAGTCGGTGAGAACCTCGCCCGTCGCCTTGTCCTTTTTCAGCAGCGTTTCTGGCACGCGCACTTCGCCGGCGATAACGACCCGGTTGGTCGTTGTCAGGACTTCGCAGGCGACACGGACCTTCCACGGGTCCATTCCCGCCTTCTTCGCCTCGCGATAGACGAGGTCCACGATTTCGTCGGAGATGCGGTCACACACCTTGTCGGGATGGCCTTCAGATACGGATTCGCTGGTAAAGAGATAGTTCATACGTGCCACGGGTGTCCCCTCATGAATGACGCGAAACGGCGGGATTGCCGTTTCGCGTTGATATCTGTTAGCGAAAGCGCGTCGGCCACGTCAAGCCGCATGGACGACACGAACGTCCCGCAACGCGGCTCGGATTTCAGCGAACGGCGGTCCCGCATGGTGCGGCAGACCGCCTCTGACACGGACGCAGCGCGGTCCCTTGCAGACCGACATTCCATTGAAACAAAATCGATGGAACTGTCTGTTCGCTGCTCTATTCGTTCACGCATCGGTGCCCTCCGGGCCATCCGTGCGATCCCTTCAGCCGGCCTCCTCGGACGCGAGCACCCTGACGAGGTCGATGACCTTCCGACGCACCCGCGGATCCGAGATTTTCACAAAGGCGCGATTGAGTTGCAAACCTTCGGAACTGTTCAGAAAATCAACCACATAATTCGCCGATTTGTCCTCGGCGAATCCCGGTGTGGAATTGACGTTGTGCTCGGGTGCATCTTCGAAGAAGAACGATACAGGAACCTTCAGCACGGTCGCAATGGCCTGCAAACGGCTTGCCCCGACCCTGTTCGTCCCCTTCTCATATTTCTGAATCTGCTGGAATGTTATTCCAAGACTTTCACCAAGCTTCTCCTGGCTCATTCCAAGCATGTTCCGACGAAGACGTACACGGCTTCCAACATGGACGTCGATCGGATTCGGTTTCTTTTTGTTTTCTGGCATTTTTTCCTCGCCGTTTCACACGGGCTCGTTGGCTCCACTATGCTCCCCGCCGAACGTCTACCACTGCCCCAGTCTTGCGGCTCCGCTCAACGGACACAACCGTGAGGGTGCTCCATAGTTACCCCTCACGGAATGCTATAAGCGTAGCCTTAGACCTACACTCATACCACAAGCGAGGGTTGCGAAGAACAATATTGTTGCAAGAGAGATACTTCGGCGCGGAATTGTGTCGGCCGGCGGGCGCGTCCGATACGCCACCGTCGCATCGAGCGCACCGACCGCATCGAGCCCGAAAGCGTCGACAATCCGGCCTTTCTCGTCCACGACGGCCGACAGGCCATTGTTGGCGGCGCGGATCATGGGCAGACCGGCTTCCACCGCGCGTACCTGGGCCTGACGGAAATGCTGATAGGGTCCAGGCGTGTCGCCGAACCAGGCGTCGTTCGTCAGATTGACGATCACGTTCGCTCCGACCTCGGCCGGGCGCATCAGTTGAGGAAAGATGATCTCGTAGCAGATCATCGGCAGCAGCCGCGCACCATCGCCCACGGCGATGGCATGGCGGACCGAACCCGGAAAGAACCCGCCGAACGTATCGGCGATGGCGCCTATGCCGAATGCGTCGAACAGGGGCTTGAGCGGAAGATATTCGCCGAAGGGAACGAGATGCACCTTGTCGACGGCGTCGACGATCTCGCCGCGATCGTTGATGGCGGCGACGGCATTGTAATAGCGCGCCGCCGCACCGGGCGTGACCGCAGCCTCGGAGCGCACGGCACCGACCAGCAATTCCTGGCCGTCGGCCAGCATTTCGCCGATGTCCACGAGCATCTGCGCCCGTTCGGCGAGCAGGTAGGGCAGCGCCGTTTCCGGCCACACGACCACGTCCACCGAGGCCTGGGTTTCATCGGGGGCGATCGAAAGGTCGATCAGCCGTTTCAGAATTGCCTCGCGCTGTGCCGGATCCCATTTGCCGTCCTGCGCGATCGACGGCTGCACGATGCGCACCGACAGCGTGGCGTCGGTCTCGTCAGGCGGCGCCGTCAGCCGCGCGGCGCCATAGCCGACATGCGCCACGGCAAGCAGTGCGGCCGCTGCCAGGCCGGCACGCAGATGTTTCCCATCGGCCAGCAGGGCCGGCATGGCGAAGACGAACACGGCCAGGGCGTTCATGCCAAACAGGCCCACCAGATGGACCGACTGCATGAGGAGCGGCAGGGGCATGGCCGCATAGCCCATCGACAGCCAGGGAAAACCGGTGAACAGCGTGGCGCGCAGCCACTCTGCCACACCAAAGCCGAAAGCGAGCGCGGCGATGCGGCCGATGCCGTCGGACCAGAAAAGGCGCGCGATCGCCGTCGCCAGGCCGTAGAAGATCGCCAGCAGGGCCGGGATCCCGAGAACGGCGAAAGGCAGTGCCCAGGCGTGGCTTTCGGCGTCGACCATCAGGGCCTTGCCGACCCACCACAAGCCGAAGCCGAAATAGCCGAGACCGAACCACCAGCCGATGCCGAATGCCGCCCGCAGCCGCCCAAAGACCGTGTCGCGCGGCTCGCCCGTCGCGCCGTCGATCAGCCAGACGATGAGGGGGAAGCAGACGAATCCGACCGGAAAGAAATCGTAGGGCGCCTGCGCAAGCACCAATGCCGAACCCGACAGGAGCGCCACGAGTGTGCGCCGCCATCCCCACATCAGGACGATATTCCCCGCGAGTCTCTCCATGCCCCGTCCAGACAGCGAATCACTATTCAAGATGTACCAGCACGCCGCAACGCTGCCAAACCAACGGCAGCAAAGATGGCGTCAATAAGTCGGCGATCGAGCCACGAAGCCGCACAGCCGGCATTGTATAGGTCCCGGACACCAGCTCGATGCCGTCAGGAGCCTTCAGTATGGATCGCGAGAATGGCGATAGCGTTTTGACACCGACATTTTACGTTGATACCAACATACCACGGTCGAGGGCGACGAGATATTTGGACAACGGGAGGTGTCACGATGACGACGATGACTGATCTGATCCCGGCAGAAACGTTGGCCGAAGGAAACCAGACGCGGTTTCCCAATGAAAGCGATGAATACCGGCGGGCGCGCAACGCGCTGCTGGCCGAGGAGATCGAGTTGCGGCGGCATATAGAGCGTGTAGCCGAAATGCGCCGCCGGCTGCCGCCGGGCGGTGAAATAACCAAGACGTACCGATTTCATGGCGAAGACGGTCCCCGCACCCTGGCCGACCTCTTCGGCGACAAGGATGCGTTGATCATCTACAGCTACATGTTCGGCCCGCAGCGTGGGGCTCTGTGTCCCATGTGCACCTCGCTGATGGGATCGTTCGAGGGCAAGGTGCCCGACATCGAGCAGCGCGTGGCGCTGGCCATGGTCGCCCGCTCGCCGATCGAGCGCCTCGTCGAAGCGAAGAAGGCGCGCGGCTGGACACAGCTCAAGGTCTATTCCGACACCGAGGGCGGCTATACCCGCGATTATGTCAGCGCCGAGGATGCGGATGTTCCCGCCCTCGCCGTCTTCACCCGGCGCGACGGTGCGATTCGTCATTTCTGGAGCGGCGAGATCGGCGGCGACATGGCCGATCCGGGGCAGGATCCGCGCGGCGCGCCGGAACTGGATCCGCTGTGGTTGCTTCTCGACATCACGCCCGAGGGCCGCGGCACGAACTGGTATCCGAAGCTGGAATACGGCACGGGCGCATAGAACACGTACCTTTCGCTCAAACGGAATCTTTTGAGCGAAAGGTATAGGAAAAAGGCCGCCCAAGAGCGGCCGCACGGTCGGCGACAAGGTGTACGGAACTATCCGTCCGCAGGCTCCTTGCTTGCCCTGCGACGCCGGTCGCCCGTGCGCGTCTGCACGATGCGCACGCGTTTGACACGGCGCGGATCCGCATCGAGCACGTGGAACTCGAATCCCGGAATCGGCTGGACGACCTCGCCGCGCGAGGGCACGCGGCCCAGCGCATTGAAGATCATGCCGCCAATCGTGTCGACGTCCTCGGCATGCTCATCCGCGGCAAAGGCCTTGCCGATCTCCTGGGCCACGTCGTCGATCTCCGCCTTTGCGTCGACCACGAAGACCCCGTCGCCGGTCTGGACGATGCGGGGCTGATCATCGTCGTCATGCTCGTCTTCGATGTCGCCCACCACGACCTCGACAATATCCTCGAGCGACGCCAGGCCGTCGGTACCGCCATATTCGTCGATTACCAGGGCCATCTGGATGCGCGCGGCGCGCATGCGGTTCATGAGGTCGGAGGCGAGCATTGAGGGCGGCACGAAGAGCACGTTGCGCGTCAGGTTCAGCTCGCCGATCGTGCGGCCCAGATCGACATTGGCCAGGTTGAGCTCGCCAACCTTCTCCTGGCTTTTGCCCGAAGCCTTTTGCGTTGCCTTGTCGACCGTCTTGCCGGCAGCCTTTTGCGGGGCCTTGTCGGCGCTCCGCCTGGTGCTGCGGGCGCGCTTGATGTGTGCGGTCTTGGTGATATTGGCCACCACGTCGCGGATATGCACCATGCCGCGCGGGTCATCCAGGGTTTCCGAATAGACGGGCATGCGCGAATGGCCCGACTGCTCGAACAGTTTCAGCAGTTCACCCAGCGTGGTCGACAGATCGACCGCCTCGATGTCGGCGCGCGGCACCATGACGTCCTCGACCCGCACCTCGCGCAGCCTGAGAATGTTGTGCAGCATGGCGCGCTCGCCGGGCGAGAAGCTGGCACTGTCTTCTTCGCTCTCGGCAAGAGCATCGGCCAGGTCCTCGCGCAGGCTCGAACCGTTGCGCGTTCTGAAAAGATTGGCAATTCGCTGGAAGAGGGACGGCCCGCCATTGCGCTGCGGTCCCTCGGTACTCTGCCCGTCTTCCGTCTGCCCGGAAGCCGGGGCCTCGCCGCCGGTTTCGGGCGCAGCGGCGGATTGCGCATTGTCGTTCATCGTCGTCCGGTCAATTGTTCTCGTCAGTTACCGCATAAGGGTCGGCAATGGCAAGCGCTGCCAGTATGGATCGCTCAGCCTCCTCCATTGTCTCCGCCTCCGCGTCATTTTCGTGATCATAGCCCACAAGATGAAGAAATCCGTGGACGATCAGATGTGTCAGATGGTGATCGAGGGGCTTTCCTTCCAGATCGGCCTCGTTGCGGACGGTCTCGCTTGCCAACACGATGTCGCCAAGCATGGGCGGCACCTCGCCCTGCCCGGTGCTTGGAAAGGCGGGAAACGACAGGACGTTCGTCGCCTTGTCCTTGCCGCGCCATTCGGCATTGAGGGCACGGATTTGTGCATCGTCGGCAAACAGTACGCCGAGTTCGACCGGCCGATCGATCTTCAGCCCGAGGACCGATATCGCCGCCGCCACGGCCGTCTCGGTCAGGCCGCGCAATGTCGTCTCGTCCGGCCAGTCGCCCGCCTCGACCGCAATGTCGATTTCCACGCCGGCCGCGGATGCCGGCCGCTCTGCGCCTTGGTTCAAACGGATTCCTCGCCCTTGCCGGCCATGCCTACGCGATCATAGGCCCGCACGATCGCCGCAACCAGCGGGTGACGCACGACATCCTGATCCTCGAAGCGCACCGTGACGATGCCGGGCACGCCGTCCAGCACGTGCAGCGCCTCGACAAGGCCGGAACGCGTGTTGGCCGGCAGGTCGATCTGGCTCGGATCGCCGGTGACGATCATGCGTGCATTTTCGCCGAGCCGGGTCAGGAACATCTTCATCTGCATGGAGGATGTGTTCTGCGCCTCGTCCAGGATGACGACGGCATGGGCCAGCGTGCGGCCGCGCATGAAGGCAAGCGGCGCGATCTCGATGACGCCTGCGGCAAGCGCCCGTTCGACCTTGTCGGCCGGCATCATGTCGTAAAGCGCATCGTAGAGCGGGCGCAGGTAGGGATCGACCTTCTCCTTCATGTCGCCGGGCAGGAAGCCCAGCCGTTCGCCCGCCTCCACGGCCGGGCGCGACAGGATCACCCGCTCCACCAGCCCGCGTTCGAGCATCATCGCCGCATAGGCGACGGCCAGGTAGGTCTTGCCGGTACCGGCCGGGCCGATGCCGAACACCAGGTCGGCACGCTCGAGCGCGCGCATATAGGCGTCCTGGTTGGGCGTGCGCGCATAGATGGTGCGCTTGCGGGTGGCGATCTGGGCAGCGGCCATCTTGCCCTTCTTTTCCAGTGTCGGCAGCGTCAGCTGATCGTCGGCGGCAATCGCCATGCGGATGGCGCCGTCGACATCCGACGGCGAGAGCTCCGCGCCCTGCTGCGCCATCGCATAGAGATGGTCGAGGGCGCGCCGGGCCTGTTCGGCCGTCACCGCGCTTCCCTTGATGGAAAGCTGGTTGCCCTTGGAGCGAATGTCGACACCCAGTTGCTGCTCGAGCCTGGCCAGGTTCTCGTCGAACTGGCCGTAGAGAACGCCGGCATGCTTGTTGTTGTCGAAGGTGAGCACGATGTGGGCCATGTCGGAGGCCCCGGTGGGGGTAGTCTTGAGCTGTGCTGCAGCGGTCAACCGATTCTCCTGCGATACCCCTGCCCTTGCCTACATCGCTTCGGCAAAGAGGCTGTTTGCCCCTGTTCGCGTGATTCGAACATCTACAATGTCGCCTATTTCGCCGGCCTTTTCATCAAGAATCACCGGCATGAGCCAAGGCGAGCGGCCGACCCACTGGCCGGGCGCGCGGCCCGGCTTCTCGATCAGCACATCGCTCTTGCGCCCGACGAGCCCGCGGGCGAAGGCCTGCTGCTGCTCGGTCAGGAGAGCCTGGAGGCGCTGCAACCGTTCACCCTTGGCATCCTCGTCGACATGGCCGTCCATCTCGGCGCCCGGCGTGCCGGGCCTCGGTGAATATTTGAACGAGAATGCCTGCACGAATGTGACATCGCGCACGATCTGCATCGTCGCCTCGAAATCCGCCTCCGTCTCGCCGGGAAAGCCGACGATGAAATCGCCCGACAGCGCGATATCGGGCCGCGCCGCGCGGATGCGCTCGACAAGGCGCAAATAGTCGGCGGCGGTGTGGCGGCGGTTCATCGCCTTCAGGATGCGGTCGGAGCCGGCCTGCACGGGCAGATGCAGATAGGGCATGAGGATGTCGAGATCGCGATGCGCCGCAATCAGCGCGTCGTCCATGTCGCGCGGATGGCTGGTGGTGTAGCGCAGACGCGCAATGCCGGGGATTTCGGCCAGCCGGAAGAGAAGCTCGCCGAGGCCCCATTGCCGTCCGTCCGGTCCTTCGCCGTGCCAGGCATTGACGTTCTGGCCCAGAAGCGTGATCTCGCGCACGCCGGATTCGGCCAGGCGCTCGGCCTCGGCAACGACCTGCGCCACCGGGCGCGAGACTTCCGAGCCGCGCGTATAGGGCACGACACAGAAGGTGCAGAACTTGTCGCAGCCTTCCTGGACGGTGAGAAAGGCCGTCACGCCGCGCCCGCGCACCGCCGCCGGCCTGGGCCGCGGAAGGTGCTCGAACTTGTCCTCGATCGCGTAGTCCGTCTCCAGCACCCTGCCGCCGGCACGCGCCTTGCGCACCGCGTCGGGCAGCCGGTGATAGGTCTGCGGGCCGATGACGATGTCGACCACCGGCGCGCGGCGCATGATCTCCTCACCCTCGGCCTGGGCGACGCAGCCGGCCACGCCGATCACCGTCTCGCGGCCCGATTTGGCGCGTTCGGCCTTGAGCTGGCGAATGCGGCCGAGTTCGGAATAGACCTTTTCGGCCGCCTTCTCGCGGATGTGACAGGTGTTGAGCAGCACCAGATCGGCATTCTCGATCTCGTCCGTCGCGGCATAGCCGTCGGCCGCAAGCGCATCGGCCATGCGCTGCGAATCGTAGACGTTCATCTGGCAGCCATAGGTCTTCACGAAGACCTTCTTTTGCCGTTCGCCCGACACCGTGTTTTCAGCGGCGTCGATCACGCCTGCATCCTGCATGTTCGTCATGGCCGTCCACTTAGCGTTTTTTGATGCAAATGGACAGGGGGGAGCCTTGCGACAAAAGAAGAACCGCGCCCCGGGAAGAGCGCGGTTCTTCTACAGTCATCGAAGACGTGGGGGCGGAGGTCAGAATTCCTCCCAGCCGTCTTCGTCGACCTGCGTCCTTTCGACGGCGGACTGGCCGCGCCCGCCGACCGTCTTGAGCTGGGCGACGGGCGCGCTCGCCCTTGCCACCGGCGCCGTCATGCGGGCCGACGCGGCGTGCTGGTCGGCCGACGCGTTCAGCCTGAAGCGGGCGATCAGCGTGGCCAGTTGCTCGGCCTCGCGGGCCAGCGAATGGCTCGCCGCCGTCGACTGCTCGACCATTGCCGCGTTCTGCTGCGTCACCTGGTCCATCTGGTTGACCGCCACATTGACTTCGCCGAGCGCCGTCGACTGATCCTGCGCCGAAGACGCGATCGCGGTCACCAGATCCGACATCTCGGTCACCTGGGTGACGATCTGGTCGAGCACCTCGCCCGTCTGACCGACAAGGCCGACGCCCTGGTTGACCTGCTCCGTCGAGGTCGAGATCAGCGCCTTGATCTCCTTGGCCGCTTCGGCCGAGCGCTGGGCGAGCGCGCGCACCTCCTGGGCCACGACTGCAAAGCCCTTGCCCGCCTCGCCGGCGCGCGCCGCCTCGACGCCGGCATTGAGCGCCAGAAGGTTGGTCTGGAAGGCGATCTCGTCGATGACGCCGATGATCTGGCCGATCTCCTCCGACGACTTCTCGATCTTGGCCATGGCGTCGACCGCCTCGCGCACCACGGCGCCGGACTTCTCCGCCCCGCCGCGCGCAGCACCGGCAACCTGCTCGGCCTCGCGGGCGCCGGTCGCCGTCTTCTTCACCGTCGAGGTGATCTGGTCGAGCGCGGCCGCCGTCTCCTCCAGGCTCGCCGCCTGCTGCTCGGTGCGCCGCGATAGGTCGTCGGCCGCCTGGCTGATCTCCCCGGTGCCGGTGCGCATGGCGCCGATCGCACCGGAAACCGTGGCCATCGTCTCTTCGAGCTGGCCCATGGCGCTGTTGAAGTCGGCCTTGAGCTGCGCCGTCTTGGGCGCGAACTCCGCCGCGATGCGGTAGGAGAGATCCCCCTTGGCGAGCGCCGCAAGCCCTTCGGCCAGAGCGGTCACCGCGACCTGGTCCTCCCTGGCCGCCTTGGCCTTGTCGGCCTCGGTGCGCTCCCGGTCGGCTTCCGCCCCCTCGCGCAATTCCACCGCATGCGCCTCGACGCGCAGCTTCTCGATCGCCGCGTCCTTGAACACCTGGACGGCCTGCGCCATTTCGCCGATCTCGTCGCCGCGGCCCGTCGCCGGAACCTCGACTTCGTTGTCGCCCGAGGCAAGGCGCCCCATGGCCGCCGTCAGGGCGCTCACCGGCGCGGCAATCATGCGGGCAAGCATGAAGCCGAGCGCAGCGGCCAGAAGCACCGACAGAACGAGGCCGGCATAGAGCGCGACGGCGGCCTGCGAAACGGCGCCTGCGAGCGCGGACGCCTGCACGGCGTTCTCCTTGACCTCGGAGCTCGAGATGGCATCGATGCCGTCTTCGATGGGGGCGATCAATGAATCCGCGCTGCCGCTCGGCCCGACCATCTCCACCGCCTTGAAGCGGGAGATGGGATCGGCGGCAAGCTTCATGCCGGCGTCGATGACCTCGGCGCGGTAGATGTCATAGTCGGCAACGATGCGCTCGACATCCGCCTGACGCTGCGGATTGACCGCCAAAAGGCCGCGCAATTCGGCCAGGCTGTTGCGCATCGTGGCCTCGTGATGCTCGATCCGCTCGAGATAGTAGGGGTCCTGCGAGAGCAGGTAGCCGCGATAGGAGTTCTCCACCCGGGCCAGTCCCATCCGCGCATTCAGCGCCGCTCCGGCGGCTTCCTTCGAGATTTCGGCCGTGGCCTGGGCCCGGTCGATGCGTGACAGGTTCCATAGCGCCGCGGAGCTCATGGCCACGATGATGGCGACGACCGCCACGAAGGCCCCGGCCAGCTTGGCCGATATTTTGACGTTGTTGAGAGACAAGACAGACCTCGCGATTCACATTGGAGCAAGCTCCGTCCCGCGTTGCCTGAGACGGACTGCGCTGACTGGATAACGGGAGACTGCCGACCATGGCCCGGTTGCCCGCGCTGATCACCGCGCGCGCTCTTGTTCTTATGGGACCATCGGCAATTCGATTAGAATTTGCGACAAAACACGGCTACGGCCTGGCGATGAATTTAGCGTTAACACAACCGGGAGGTGGCGATGCCAGGCATGCCGTCTGGCGCGCATATCTTTGCTTCAAACGATTCCGTTGGAGCGGGACATGTTCTAAGCGCATTGCAATCGCAACTTCGATACCGTAGTTTAGAATTATTCTAAACAGGAACGATGAACCCATGTTGTCCCGTGTCTTCGGCTTCGGCCGCCGCACCTTCGCCTCTTTGTCCGAGCAGGAAATCCTCGCTCTCGCCATCGCGTCGGAAGAAGATGACGGGCGGATATACCGTGCCTATGCCGATGCGCTGAGCGAAGAGTTTCCCCATTCGGCGGCCGTCTTCGAGGCGATGGCGGAGGAAGAAGATAGCCATCGCGCCGCCCTGATCGAGCTCCATCGCAAGCGGTTCGGCGAGCGCATTCCGCTCATTCGCCGCGACCATGTGAAGGGGTTTTACGAACGCAAGCCCGACTGGCTGGTGCGCCCGCTGGGAATCGATCACGTGCGCCGCCAGGCCGAAGCCATGGAACGCCAGTCGCAGCGCTTTTACGACGAGGCGGCCAAGCGCACCACCGACGCTTCGACGCGCAAGCTTTTGGGCGATCTTGCAGCCGCCGAGATCGAGCACGAGAGCCTAGCGCAGCGTCTGCAGGAAAAGCACGTGCCCAAGAAGGTGCGGACGGAGGAGACGACGGCCGAGCGGCGGCAGTTCATCCTTACCTATGTGCAACCAGGCCTGGCCGGCCTGATGGACGGCTCGGTCTCGACACTGGCGCCGATTTTTGCCGCCGCCTTCGCCACGCACGATACGTGGAACACCTTTCTGGTCGGGCTCGCCGCCTCGATCGGCGCGGGCATTTCGATGGGCTTCACCGAGGTCGCTTCCGACGACGGCAGGATCTCCGGGCGCGGCTCGCCGATCAAGCGCGGGCTGACGACCGGCATCATGACGGCGCTCGGCGGGCTCGGCCATGCCCTGCCCTATCTCATCCCCGATTTCCGCACCGCGACGACGGTCGCGGTCATCGTGGTCTTCTTCGAGTTGTGGGCCATCGCCTTCATCCAGAACCGCTACATGGAGACACCATTCTGGCGCGCCACGCTCCAGGTGGTGCTGGGCGGGGCGCTGGTCTTCGGCGCCGGGGTGCTGATCGGCAATGCGTGAGAGGGAGGGAAATTGCTTCCTCCCCTTCAAGGGCAGAGCAATCGCATTTGCCCCCTCCACCATGAATGGAGGAGGATCCGCGGCGGCGCCACCGGCTCCTCCCCTGCGAAGCGGGGGAGGGGGACCGCCGAAGGCGGTGGAGGGGGTACAACGATCCATATGCGATTGCCATTCCCCTTGATGGGAAGGGTTGGCCTGCGAGATTGCCGGCCGGGACGACAGGGTCAAATTCAAGCCGCAATCAGCCTGGCATAGGCGACGGGATCGACATTGCCGCCGGACAGCACCACCACGACGCATTTGCCCTCGATGTCGATCTCGCCCGATGAAAGCGCGGCCAGCCCGACGGCACCGCCGGGCTCGACGACCAGCTTGAGATGAAGCGCGGCATCGCGCATGGCCTGCGCCGTTGCCGCATCTGAAACGGCGATGGCGCCTGCCAGATGGCGCCGGTTGATCTCGAAGGTGATTTCGCCCGGCGACGGGGTCAGGATCGCATCGCAGATCGATGTGTGCCCGGGCTCGTTCGCCACGCGCCGGTCTGCCGCCAGCGAACGGCGTGTGTCGTCGAAACCTTCCGGCTCCACCGCCCAGACCGCGGTTTCGGTCAAGCGCGCCTTGACGGCAAGCGACAGGCCGGCAATCAGCCCGCCGCCGCCGCACGGCGCGACGACGATATCCAGCGCGGCGCCCAAGCGCTCCATGTCCGCCAGGATCTCGAGGCCGAGCGTGCCCTGTCCGGCAATGATCGCCGGATCGTCGAAAGGCGGCACGAGGATGCGGCCTGCATCCATATAGGGCTTCACGACGGCCATGCGGTCGTCGGCGAAACGGTCGAAGCGGATGACGCTTGCGCCCATCGCCTCGACATTGGCGACCTTCACCTGCGGCGTGTCCGAGGGCATCGCGATCACCGCATCGACGTCGAACATTCCGGCCGCGGCCGCAACGCCCTGGGCATGATTGCCGGAGGAAAAGGCGACCACGCCACGCCCGCGCTCGTCAGGAGACAGTTGCGATATCCGATTATAGGCCCCTCGAAACTTGAACGACCCGGTGCGCTGCAGCACCTCCGGCTTGAACAGGATGCGGGCATTGAAACGGTCATTGAGGGCCGGCGATTCGATCAGCGGCGTCCGGACGGCAAGACCCGCCAGGCGGTCGGCCGCCTTTTCAATATCCGCAACGCTTGGCGCGGACGCCTGATGCACCGTCATGGCCGGACCCTCTCTTCTCCTGTGCGCTAGAGCAAGCGAACGCGCGCTAGCAGTCGGCATTGTGCGCAACCGCGCCGACCTGGCCAGCAAATTCATGTCACGGTGACAATCGATGCCGGCCGGACAGCCCGTCAGGCCTCGTCGTGAACGGTCCGGCTGTCGTCCGGCGCCTCTGCGCGTTCATCGATCCCATAGTCTCGAACCACATGCGCGATCCGCAGCCGGTAGCCGGCAAAAATCCCGCCGCGTCCTGCCTTCTGGGCCTCGCGATGCTCGTCGGTGTTGCGCCAGGCCTTGACTGCCTCCTCGTCGCGCCAGAAGGACAGCGACAGGATGCGGCCCGGATCGTTGAGGCTCTGGAAGCGCTCGATCGAGATGAAGCCGTCGATCCCCTCGAGCAGGGGCCGCAGGTCGGCCGCGATATCCAGATAGGCCTCGCGGCGTCCCTTGGCCGGCTCGACTTCGAAGATTACGGCGATCATCACGTTCCTCCTTGTGCATGCGGGGCGGAAGCAAGCTTCAGGAAGATGCGGTCTTCCTTGAGGATGAAGCGCTCCTTGCGCGCGAATTCGTAATTCTCCCTGCCGAGCGGGTCGGAGGCAAGCCGGGCGCGATAGGCTTCATAGGCGGCCAGGCTGTCGATCGTATAGACTCCGTAGGCGGTCGTGGCGGAGCCTTCATGCGGGGCGAAATAGCCGATCAGGTCGGCGCCGCAGCGCGGGATGGCCTGGCCCCAATTGCGCGCATACTGTTCGAAGGCTTCGCGCTTGAAGGGGTCGATCTCGTAGCGAATGAAACAAGTCATGCTCATATCGGTTCTCCGGGTTGGCGGTCAGCCATACTTTGGCGCAGGGCGAAACATGGCGTTGCAATTACTGGTACGATGGTCAAAGGATCATGCCTTGGTGGACCAGACGATCTTGGCGCATTCGCGCTCGACGTCGCGCCGCGTGAGCCCGATATCGTCGAGCAGCCGGTCATCGAGTTCGGCCAGCGCCTGGCGCTGCAGCCAACGGTCATAGGCCGAAGCGACGGCGATGCAGGCGCGACGAAACCGGCGCATCGTATCGGAGCGCGGCCGATGGACGGCAAATGGCAGGCTTTTGACGGTCATGGTCATCTCCCTTTGGCCGCTCCGATCATAACCGTTGCATGACAACAATGCTTCGACTAAGATCAAACCATGCGCGACGGACCCGATATAGCCCGCATTGCCAGCCTGGTCGGCGACCCGGCCCGCGCCAACATGCTGATGGCGCTGATGGACGGCGGCGCACTGACGGCGAGCGAACTGGCTCTGGAGGCCGGCGTGTCCCTTTCGACGGCAAGCTCGCATCTGTCGAAGATGATGGATGGCGGGCTGTTGAAGCTCGCCAGCCAGGGTCGGCACCGCTATTTCAGCCTCGCAGGAGGCGAGGTGGCTGCCATGCTGGAATCGATCACCGGCGTCGCCGCCGCCGTCGGCCCGAAACGCACCCGACCCGGCCCGCGCGAAGAGGCCCTGCGCCAGGCACGCGTGTGCTACGACCATCTGGCCGGTGCGCAGGCCGTCGAGATGCTGGAAAGCTTCGTCTCGCGCGGCGTGCTGATCGGGGATGACGATGCACTGAAGCTCGGGGCGCGGGGCGCGGCCTTTTTCGCCGAACACGGTATCGACACCGCCGCCATGGCGGCAAGACGCCGTCCCGTCTGCCGCAGTTGTCTTGACTGGAGCGTGCGCCGCTCGCATCTGGCCGGCGCGCTGGGCGCTGCGATCCTCGATCGTATCCTGAGCGAAAAATGGGCCCGCCGCGACCCCGGCAGCCGGGTCGTGCGTTTCACGCCGCCCGGCCGGCTTGCCTTCGAGAAGGCGTTTCTTGCACCGAATTGAGCGGCGGCACATTCCGTTTTCGAGATGATCGCGCACAAGGGACGGTGCGATGGTACAGAACATTTACGATCGACCGGACTTTATCGCCGGTTACAGCCGCCTCCCGCGATCCGTACACGGCCTGGCCGGCGCGCCCGAATGGCCGGCCGGCCGCCGACAATCCGCGCTGAAAACACCCGGCCGGCCCGGCTGCGAGAAGGCATTTCTCTTGGCTGAACGACAGCCGTGCTTGCCGTTGGTAGTAAACTTGCCTACCGTTGTCTCCATCAGGAGTTGATGACCCATGGGTAAAGTAGAGAAAGTCAGCGTCGCGATTACCGCTGAAATGGCGGCCACGGTCCGCGATGTGGTCGAGTCCGGCGAATATGCGAGCGCCAGCGAAGTGATGCGCGACGCATTGAGGGGTTGGAAGCTGCGCCGTGCCGAACGTGCCCAGGCGATGACCGAAATCGGCCGGCTTTGGGACGAAGGCATCGCAAGCGGCCCTGCCCGGGACGGGGAAGAACGATTCTCGGCCATCAAGCAACGGCTCGAAGCCGCTCCGCCATCCGACTCCTGATGGGGTTCACACTTCGTCCTCAGGCCGAGGCAGACATCGAAACGATTGCGCGCCACATTGCTGCGGACAGTCCGCCTGCAACCTTGCGCCGGTACGACAAGATACTATCAGCATGCCGGCAGCTGGGCGACATGCCGGGCACGGGCGTCGCGCGCTTCGACATCAGGCCACAACTTCGCATGCTGCCGGTCGGCAACTATCTGCTGCTCTATCGCGAAACCGAAGAGGGAGCGGAAATCGTGCGTGTCATTCATGGCGCACGCGAGTGGTGGAAACTCCTTTGAGACCACCCGGTCCGCAAGCCGATTGCAACCCACCTTTTCCCCAACGGAAAAAGTGCTTGATACCTTTGACGAATTGACGGCAATCGCGCGCGCGTGTTGAAGGGCGCGCGAATTGACCGCAAACTGGCAGAGCGCCGTGCGTCCATTCGGATTGCACAAGGGTCGCTCTGCACTTGGAATTTTCGCATCGTGCTTTCCGGGATCGATTTCGATTGTCGGGCCGATGCGCCCGGCAACAGGAGCTGCGCAATGAACGATCGCATCGAGATCGACGGCCTGAAGATCGCCCGCGAACTGCACGATTTCGTCGTCGAGGAGGCCCTGCCCGGCACCGGCATCGAGGCCACCGGCTTCTGGTCTTCGCTTTCGGAGATCGTGCATGATCTGGCGCCGAAAAACCGTGTACTGCTCGAAAGGCGGGATGAATTGCAGGCCCGCATCGACCAGTGGCATCGCGACAATGGCGCGCCGGGCGACCTGGAGGCCTACAGGGACTTCCTGAAGGAGATCGGCTATCTGCTGCCGGAGGGCGAGGATTTCGCCATATCCACGGCCCATGTCGACACCGAGATCGCAACCGTCGCCGGCCCGCAGCTCGTTGTGCCGGTGACCAACGCCCGCTATGCGCTCAACGCCGCCAATGCCCGCTGGGGCTCGCTCTACGACGCGCTTTACGGGACCGATGCGATCCCCGAGAGCCACGGTGCTGAAAAGGGCGAGAGCTACAATCCCGTGCGCGGTGCCAGGGTGATCGCCTGGGCGCGCGATTTCCTCGACCGCAGCGCGCCGCTGGCGACCGGTTCCTGGGCCGATGCGACCGGCTTCGCCATCGCCGGAGGCGGCCTTGCCGTGCGCACCGAAGGCAGCGCCTGCACGCTCGCCGACGCGGCGCAGTTCGTCGGCTATCGCGGCACGCCCGCCGCGCCGACGGCGATTCTCCTGCGCAAGAACGGGCTGCATGTCGAAATCGTCATCGACGACGAGCACCCGATCGGCAAGACCGACCGGGCGAGCGTGGCCGACGTGATCCTGGAGGCGGCGGTCACCACCATCGTCGATTGCGAGGATTCGGTTGCCGCCGTCGACGCGCAGGACAAGACGCTGGTCTACCGCAACTGGCTCGGCCTGATGAAGGGCGATCTGAGCGAGGAGGTGTCGAAGGGCGGCAAGACGTTCACCCGCGCACTCGACGAGGACCGCTCCTATACGACGCCCGACGGGGGCACGGTGACGCTGCCCGGCCGTTCGCTGCTGCTGGTGAGGAATGTCGGCCACCTGATGACCAATCCGGCGGTTCTCGACCGCGACGGCAACGAGGTGCCGGAAGGCATTCTCGATGCCATGGTCACGAGCATGATCGCATTGCACGATATCGGCCCCGAAGGCCGCCACGCCAATTCACGCGCAGGCTCGGTCTATATCGTGAAGCCAAAGATGCATGGGCCCGAAGAGGTCGCCTTCGCGACAGACCTCTTCGCCCGCGTCGAAGACGCGCTCGGCATGGCCAAGAACACGCTGAAGATGGGCATCATGGACGAGGAACGGCGCACGACGGTGAACCTGAAGGAGGCGATCCGCGCCGCGGCCGAGCGCGTCTTCTTCATCAATACCGGCTTCCTCGACCGCACCGGCGACGAGATCCACACCTCCATGGAGGCCGGAGCGATGATCCGCAAGGGCGACATGAAACAGTCGAGCTGGATCAAGGCCTATGAGGACTGGAACGTCGATATCGGGCTCGAATGCCATCTCGACGGGCACGCGCAGATCGGCAAGGGCATGTGGGCCATGCCCGACATGATGGCGGCGATGCTGGAGCAGAAGATCGGCCACCCCAAGGCGGGCGCCAATACGGCATGGGTGCCCTCGCCGACGGCGGCCATCCTGCACGCCACGCATTACCACAGGGTCAATGTCGCCGCCGTGCAGGAGGAACTGAAAGACCGGCCGCGCGCCAGCCTGGACGACATCCTGTCCGTGCCGGTGGTCACGCGGCCCAATTGGAGCGAAGAAGAAAAGCTGCAGGAATTGCGCAACAATGCGCAGGGCATTCTCGGCTATGTCGTGCGCTGGATCGACCAGGGGGTGGGGTGCTCCAAGGTGCCGGACATCAACGATATCGGCCTCATGGAAGACCGCGCCACGCTGCGCATCTCGTCCCAGCACATGGCCAACTGGCTGCATCACGGCGTCGTCAGCGAGGACCAGGTGATGGCGGTGATGAAGGAGATGGCGGCGGTCGTCGACCGGCAGAATGCGGGCGACCCGCTCTACCGTCCGATGGCGCCGGATTTCGAGGCCTCGATCGCCTTCCAGGCCGCCTGCGACCTTGTCTTCAAGGGCCGCGAGCAGCCGAACGGCTACACCGAGCCGGTGCTGCATGCGCGCCGGCTGGAGCTGAAGGCGCGCGACCGGGCGGCCTGACACCCGCGTCGAGTCAGACACAGCTTGTTTGCCGGCCGCGTTTTGCCTAGATCGGCTCACCTTTTCACGGAATCGGTTCGCCGATCTAACCTTTTGATTCGACGCAATTCCGAACGGAGAACCGGTTTCCACTTCTCCTGGAATTGCTCTAGCGCATGCCCCGCTCAAACGGTGACGTTTGAGCGAAAGGTACATGCTCCAACATATTGATCTGGCGCGCATATCTTTGCTTCAAACGTTTCCGTTTGAAGCAAATGCGCGCTAGCAGGTTGCTGAAGAAGCCGCCAATTTTGCCGGCATTTCTTTGATGGGCGTTTTCTGGCGTGTCTTTACGTGATCCTTGCGATG